>JBGSYG010000051.1:0-143817 GCA_041750995.1 Pyrinomonadaceae bacterium
TTCGCCGCATTTCATCGAATCAATTAAGTATGCTCGCAAGGTTGGTTACAACAGCGTCCAGGCGGCGACGAACGGAATTGAGTTTGCCAAGAGCAAAGAGTTTTGCCGGGAAGCGGCTGCCGCGGGACTGCGTTATGTCTACTTGCAGTTCGACGGTATCGGCAACGATGCCAACAGTCACCGCCAGGTAGGGAATCTCTTCGATGTGAAGATGCGTGCGATCAACAACCTGCACGAGGCCGGAGTTGAAATCGTTCTTGTGACGACCCTCGTCAACGGCATTAACAACGACCAGGTTGGTTCGATCGTACGGTTTGCTTTAGACAATCCGAAGAAGATCGCATTCCTCTCCTTCCAGCCCGTTTCGTTCACAGGCCGCGACGAAGAAATTACTGAGCAGCGCCGCTTGCAACAGCGCTACACGCTTTCGCATCTTGCGCACGACGTCAAAAACCAGGTGGGTATCACTGAGCCGACGCGCGACTGGTTCCCGCTCTCGCTCATGGGAGCTTTCGCTGACTTCGCTGATCTGGTTCACGGTCCGCAAGCCGAATGGGGACAGGTTTCGTGCGGTTGCCATCCCAACTGTGGTGTAGGCACCGCGGTTATGGTCGACAAGGAAACGCGTGAGATGAGGCCGGTACCGGAGTTTCTTAACATCCCCGGGCTGGTTAAAGACATGCAGAAGATTACTGACGCGGCTCGCGGCAAGTGGATGTCGAACATGATGATGGGATTGGCACTCTTAAAACACTACAATCCCTACAGCTCGCCTTCGCAATTTACTCTTTATGAGTTGTTCAAAAAGTTCGACAAGTCGTTCGGCCTGACGGGTAAGGATTATGGAAAGGTGAGTAGCGACCGCACTACGCAGGACATTGAGGTCCGTCGTTCCGATCGTTGGAACTTCCTCTTCATTGCCGGCATGTGGTTCCAGGATCTTTTCAACTACGACTTCCGCCGCACCGAAATGTGCATCATTCCCTACGGCACACAGGAAGGTGAGATTTCCTTCTGTGCCTACAACACGGGCATTGGCTGGCGGAACATCATCGAGAACATGCACCAGAATGCGACCGTCGCGAAGTGGTATGAAGAGCACGGCCGTCATGAGATCTTTGCCCGCGGTAAAGAAGTTGAACTCGCGGACAAGACACATGCGATGGTGCTAAATCCGATTGACCTGACTCGGCCCAACAAGCCGGAGATGGAAGGTCCGAAGACAGCGCATGAAGAAGCTGTAATGATGCGCAAACTTTATCAGGAGCTGGTGCTGAAGCAGCAGCTTGATACTAAGGAAGCGGACAAACCAGTCCAGATCCAGGGACTGACTCGCAAGAAGGCAGAGCCCGCAAACGCAGAAGTAGTTGCGGTCTAGCCTCAACATCCTTCGGAGTTTTGCAGGGGCGTCCATAGTGGACGCCCCATTTCAGTGTAAACGCGAGTGGCCCGCGAGAGCCTGGGACCTTAATCAAGCGGGAACCGAGTTAAGGCTCTCAACTTGACCGCAAGCGTCGCTGCCGTGTTAAATAAGTGCGCTGAACAGGCGTTAAACTAATTAAAGTCAATTAAAGAGACGGAGATAGAATGGCGATAGTTACTGTTAACCAGGGTGAATCGATCGAGAGCGCATTGCGGCGCTTCAAGCGCAAGGTAATGACGGAAGAGATAATTAAGGACGCAAAGAAGCACGCGTTCTTCATCCCGCCTGGCCAAAAGGCCAAGTTGAAATCGGCACTCGCGCGCAAGCGAAACAAGAAGAAAGGCCGCATGCGCAGCGCCCCTCCTCGTGACTAACGAGATTTCTGCCACCGCTTCTTGCGGCGAGCAGCAGTCGTACTTACCTCCCTGCAGTTCCTCCTTGAGACTTGCTTATGAGGCGGACTCCCTCGGACACCCCGGGCGGCGCAGCTATGCGCAAGCTTTAACTCCTTAAGACTCTGATGACCCGCATCCTGCTTACCAATGACGATGGGATTCACTCCGACGGCTTGATCAAGCTCGAAGAGGCCTTGAAGGAAGTGGGCGACGTATACGTTGTTGCGCCGGAGTCAGAAATGAGTGGTGCGGCTCACAGCCTGACACTCGCGCGACCGCTGCGCATTCGGCAAATCGACGAACGACATTGGACTGTAGACGGCACGCCCACAGACTGCGTCACGCTCGCCCTTAATCGTATTTTACCGGCGGAAGAACTACCTCACATTTGTGCTTCGGGAATTAACCACGGCGGCAATCTTGGTGATGATGCAACGTATTCCGGCACAGTAGCTGGTGCACTCGAAGCAACAATCCTGGGCGTGCCGGGACTGGCGTTTAGTTTAGTCGCTCGCGAAAACTTCAACTTCTCTGAGCCGGCGCGTTTTGCTATTACGGCGGTGCGTAAGGCTCTCACAGAAGGTTTGCCCGAAGGCACGCTACTGAATATTAACTTTCCACGGGGAGAGATTAAGGGAGTGCGAGTGACGCGGCAGGGAATCAAGAATGCGCGCCCAGTGATCAGTGAGCACATCGATCCTCGGGGAAAGCCGTACTTCTGGATCGGTGAAGAGTATTTCAAGAAGGGTTCGGCTGA
Organism: Pyrinomonadaceae bacterium; assembly: GCA_041750995.1. Lineage (GTDB taxonomy): Bacteria > Acidobacteriota > Blastocatellia > Pyrinomonadales > Pyrinomonadaceae > PSRF01. The sequence continues at coordinate 2,576 of JBGSYG010000051.1, forward strand.
AGGCACTGACTATCAGGCGATCGAACAAGGCTGCATCTCAGTGACGCCTCTGCGCAGTGACATGACTGATCATCAGGCACTAATGGGACTCGATAACTGGAACTATGTTGACGCCGCCGAGTTATTGAAAAGTTAGCTGCGATGATTTGTAGGGGCCACTCCGTGGACGCCCCCAGCGAACGAATTCTTTTGGGGCGCCCACGGAGTGACGCCCCTACATTATTTCTCTTGCTTTCTATTTTCCAGCCCAAGCTCTAAACTCAAACGCAGTGGCAGCTCCCGGTCAACAGTCTTCCGAACGAACTCAGGACTACGCGATTCCACGTGACCGGATGGTGGCGCGTCTGCGCGATCACTACAACATTCAAAACCTCAAAGTGCTGGACGCGATGCGCGCCGTCCCGCGTCACTTGTTTGTTCCTGAAGCGCTGCAGGGTCGAGCGTACGGCGATCACGCTTTACCAATCAGCGCGAATCAAACCATCTCCCAGCCCTACATCGTCGCGCGCATGACCGAGTTGTTGGAAGTCGACAAGGAATCACGGGTGCTCGAGATCGGCGCCGGTTCAGGCTACCAAACCGCGGTGTTGGCAAAGGTTGCCGGTCAGGTTTATTCAATCGAGCGAATCGGAAATTTGGCACGGCAAGCACAAGCGAAGATCCGTGAGCTGGGAATCTACAATGCGACGGTGAAGTGTTTCGACGGCACGCTCGGCTGGGCCGCAAACGCTCCCTACGATGGTGTTCTCGTTGCTGCCGGCGGTCCCAACATCCCGGAACCACTCGTGGCGCAATTGAAGATTGGCGGGCGATTGGTAGTTCCCGTAGGACCGACACGCGAGTCGCAACGTCTTATTCGTGTCATCAAAACCGAGCGTGGCTCGCGCGAAGAGGACCACGGCGCATGCGCCTTTGTTCCTTTGATTGGACAACACGGGTGGTCAAACTAACTTATGGATTCAATTTATGAGCTGATTCACCAGCTCCGCGATCTACTTAATCCGAAAATAATTATAGACACGCTGCTCGCTAAGGGCGGTTTGTTTGTGTATGTAGGACTGTTCGCTATCGTTTTTGCCGAGACTGGTTTGGCTTTGGGGTTTTTTCTTCCCGGTGATTCACTCCTGGTGGTGGCGGGCTTGGTTGCGGCTACGGGCAAACTGAATGTTGCTTTGTTAATCGGCCTGTTGTTTGTTGCCGCCGTTGTTGGCGATGCGGTTGGTTACTACACCGGTGCGCGACTCGGGCCGCGTCTTTTCAAGAAGAAAAAGTCATTGCTTTTTCGGCCGAGTCACTTGCAGAAGGCCCACTCGTTCTACGAAAAGTACGGCGGCAAAACCATAGTCATCGCTCGCTTTGTGCCGATCGTGCGTACGTTCGCGCCGATTGTAGCGGGCGCGGCGGAGATGCCTTACCGGCGTTTCGTCCTCTTTAATGTTGCCGGGGGTTTCCTTTGGGTCACAACGATGGTGCTGGGCGGATACTTCCTTGGCAGTGTGCTCAAGTCGAAGTTTGGAATCGATCTGGATGAACACATCGAATGGGTCGTGATCGTAGTCGTTGCGCTTTCCCTGATCCCGCCGGTGGTTGAATATCTTAAATCACGACGCGAGAAGGCGCGCGCTGCGAACGAGGCGCGCAATGCAGAAGGCTGAAGTTGGTCTACTGATTAGCGCAGCGTCGCCAAGGCGCAGAGTCGCAGAGTTCAAATGGGCCAAAAGCGAGCTTGATCACAAAGTCTCAAATAACACGATTGGAGAGAACACGCCTGCTAATGGATTTGGTTCTCGGCGCCTCTGCGTCTTTGCGCCTCCGCGTTATGAATACTCTGATTTGAAAAAAGTCGTGGTTTGACTTAAATAGGCCCAGCACCTAGAATCCTTTCCTCGTCGGGGCGTGGCTCAGCCTGGTAGAGCGCACGGTTCGGGACCGTGAGGTCGGAGGTTCGAATCCTCTCGCCCCGACCACTTAAATCAAGAACCTACGGCTACCGTCAACGGTGGCCGTTCTTGTTTTGTGGCAAGTAGGCTCGCAACAAGCAATGCAAACAGTTCCAACACAAGAAGCACAGGTCGCTGCTCCGTTTGTGGTGGCTGCCGGCGGCGTAAAAGCAACTTTCTTACAACGGCTGTGCGCAGCTCTCTTCGTACCAGTCGATATCTCCTTCCTGGTTTTCTTCCGCTTCCTCTTCGGCGGCATCTTGATATGGGAAGTCTATCGCTACTTCACCTACGGCTGGATCGGGCGTTACTTCGTTGAACCTGCGGTCAATTTTACTTACTACGGGTTCAGTTGGGTGAAGCCCTGGCCGGGACGCGGGATGTACATTCACTTTTATGTACTCGGTCTGGCGGCTGCTTGTGTGATGGTTGGTTTTCTTTACCGCATTGCCGCGCCGGTCTTGTTTGTTGCTTTCACATACTTTTTTCTGCTGGACCAAGCGCGTTATCTGAATCACTTCTATCTAGTCTGCCTGATCAGTTTTCTGATGTGTTTCCTCCCGGCAGAACGGGCATTTTCCATTGATGCGTTGCTGCGTCGGAAAATCCGCTCAGCCGTAGTTCCAGCGTGGACGTGGTGGCTGTTGCGAGTACAAGTCGGCATACCATATTTTTACGGCGGAATTGCCAAACTTAACAGCGATTGGATACATGGCGGCGAGCCGATGCGCACATGGTTACGACCTTTGACCGCAATGCCAGGGCTTGGCCGTGCCTTCGCGGCCGACTGGTTGGTTTACAGTTTCGTGATCGGCGGTTTAATGCTCGATCTACTCGTGATGCCGCTGCTCCTGTGGCGACGCACGCGGCCCTTCGCGTTCGCGGCGGCAGTAGTTTTCAATCTCATCAACGCCGTGATATTCGATATCGGCATTTTTCCGTGGTTGATGCTGGGCGCTCTCTTAATTTTCTTTCCGCCTGATTTAATGCGACGCTTCGCCCGAGCGTTCATGCCGCCAGCAAAGCCGGGTGCCCAAGCGGAACGGACGCAAGCTTCCGTAACACCTCAGACAATTGCGGAAGGAAGCAGTTGCCCGTCCTTATCGAACTCGCAAAAATTAGTTGCTGGACTTTTGGCAGCCTACCTTGCTGTCCAGCTTTTTTTCCCGCTTCGCCATTACCTTTATCCTGGCAACGTAAGTTGGACGGAAGAAGGACATAATTTTTCGTGGCATATGAAGTTGCGAACAAAGGAGGGCGAGGCAGTCTTTAATGTTACAAATCCCCGAAGTGGACAAACCTGGATCATCAAGCCGGAGGATTATCTAAAATCTCATCAGTTGATGAAGATGATTACGAAGCCGGACCTGATCGTGCTCTTCGCCCACTATCTTGCGGAAGAGAAGAGGCGCGAAGGCTACGAGAATGTGGAAGTGCGAGCTCGCGTAATGGTTTCTCTTAACGGCCGCCAACCGCAGCTGTTAGTCGATCCCAACGTAGATTTGGCTAAAGAACATGTGCCTTTGTTGCCCGCGGGTTGGATAGTGCCACTTACGACTCCGCTGGAAACAAGAAGTACCGAAAGTGTTGACAAGAGTCCGCATTAAATAGAATGGAGAAAAGAGTAATGCTGAGCTTGCAATCTTCGAATTTTCGCTTGAGATCGATATGTCCAACGCAGGATCATGCGTTGTTTGCCATCGCCTTGGCTGTGCTTTGTGCAGTGGCGGCCTGCGGCGTCGCTAAACAAACTATTCGCAGCCCGGAAACTGATGCGCTGTTGCGCGCCGCAAGGGCAGGAAATGCTGACACCGTTAAAACCTTGCTCCAGTCTCAGAACGCGGATGTTAACGGCATTGATGAGCACGGCAACACTCCGCTAATTGAAGCCGCCAGGTTTGGCCACGATGAGGTAGTCAGCGCGTTACTGATCGCTAAAGCAGACGTTAATGCTAAAAACGATGAGGGCAAGACAGCTCTAATGCTGGCATCTGAAGGCGGACATGATGAGACCGTCAGGGCGCTCACTCAGGCTGGGGCGCTGAAGTAGAGTAACCAATACTTAAATCCAACTGTGACTCCTATTACCGAAGTCTGAGCGCCATTCGCATGTACCAGGTAAGCGACAAGATAATTACTTTTCTTCCTCCCGAATCAATTGAGCCGCAGGCAAGAGAGCAGATCGTCAACCTTTCGGAAATGCCGTTCATCTTTCATCACCTTGCGGTGATGCCTGACTGTCACCTGGGTAAAGGCGCCACCGTGGGTTCGGTGATCGCCACTAAGGGAGCGATCATTCCCGCCGCGGTTGGGGTGGATGTCGGTTGCGGGATGGTAGGCGTAAAGACAAAATTCTTCGCAAAAGATTTACCCGACAATTTGGATAAGTTAAGGACTGGAATCGAACGTCGGATACCGCTTGGCGCAGGCGTTGGAAATAAGAAGCTGACTGATACGGCCATCCAGCGCGTGGGGGAATTGAAAGCGAGTGCCAGGCAGGACTATGAAAAGGTAGACAAGAATTGGATCGGGGCCCTCGGGTCGCTTGGCTCTGGCAACCACTTCATTGAGATCTGCCTTGATGAGAATGAACAGGTTTGGGTGGCGCTACACTCGGGCTCGCGCGGTATCGGGAACAGGCTGGCAACTAAGCACATCAAGATTGCTCAGAAGCTGATGGAGGCGGAAGCGATAACGCTTAAGGATCGTGATCTGGCGTTTCTGACGGAAAACAGCTTTGAGTTTGACGCCTACATTACCGACCTGCTCTGGGCGCAGGACTTCGCGCGACTGAATCGCGAAGAGATGATGGATCGAGTGATGCTGGAGCTTTCATATACGTTTTACGGCGAGGACGGACATCAGGAAGAGATCGAGATCGAACGTATCAACTGCCATCATAATTTTACGCAACAAGAAGAACACTTCGGAGCTAGGGTATGGATTACGCGTAAGGGCGCCATCCAAATGATGAGAGATCAAAAAGGCCTCATTCCCGGATCGATGGGAACCCAAAGCTATGTTGTTTCCGGACTGGAAAATCCTTTCAGCTTCCATTCGGCACCGCACGGCGCCGGGCGGCGCTTTTCTCGTTCAGAAGCAAAGCGCAGATTTACGATGGCGGATCTGGAAGTCGCCATGGGAGACATTTCATTCAGGCATTCCAAGTCTCTGATCGACGAAATACCGATGGCTTATAAAGATATCGATGAGGTGATGGAAAACAGTAAGGAACTAGTGAAAGTTGATCATACGCTGAAACAAATAATCAACATTAAGGGTGACTGAGATATTTTGTCGGTGCGAACAGCAATCGCTTTACGTCGGCTGCAATACTTCGGGGCAACTCTTCTTGATTCGGCGACAGAAAGTAGCGAAAGGTGATGGCTGCGCAAAGTTGCTTACACATCGAAGCAATTACGGAGATTAAACTCGCGACCCGCCGAGTGTGCGAAGAGTGCGTCAAGCTGGGCGCACAATGGGTCCACCTGCGCACTTGTCAGACGTGCGGCGCCACGCTTTGTTGTGACAGTTCGCCGAATCGTCATGCTACCAAACACGCGCTCGCCATCCGGCATCCAGTCATCGCCTCAGCAGAGCCAGGCGAACGTTGGTTGTATTGTTATCCCGATGACGCCTTTGCGGAAGTTGATTAAGCTTTTCTGAAGTGGGCTATCTCGCGGTTAACTTGCCGGCGATTTCGGCCACATGTTTCCCCTGATAGCGCGCAATCCCCAACTCGTTCTCACTAGGCATCCGTGAACCATCAGTGCCTGCCAGGGTAGAAGCGCCATAAGGTGAGCCACCGCTAATTTCAGTCATGTTCATGAGCCGCGCCTCGGCATACGGAACCCCGACAATGATCATGCCCTGATGCAAGAGCGTGATATGGAAGCTAATGATTGTAGTTTCCTGTCCACCATGCTGCGTCGCCGTCGAAGTGAAGACACTTCCCACTTTGCCGACGAGCGATCCGTTCATCCACAGCCCGCCGGTCTGATCAAGAAAATTTCGCATCTGCGCACACATGTTTCCAAACCGCGTAGGGGTGCCAAAAATGATCGCATCGTAGTTTGGCAGTTCGTCGACTTTCGCGATCGGGGCCTCCTGCTCCAGTTTGGCGCCGGCTTTTCGAGCCACTTCTTCCGGCACGAGTTCCGGTACTCGCTTGATGTCTACCTCAGTGCCCGTCACTTCCCGCGCACCGGCGGCAATCGCATTCGCCATCGTCTCTACGTGTCCATACATGCTGTAGTAAAGCACTAGTACTTTTGCCATAACTTAATCTCCTGAAGTTTGCTGGGCACAGTAACCTTCAGTTGTTCGCTTTTTGACACGGCAGATTCGCGCGCCCCTGGCGATTGCGAGGCTTAAAGAAAAGTTGTTGACATGCCCGGTCGGCAGGCGTAGATTCACGCGCATCTCGGTTTTCGTCTTAACTATTAACCCAACCCCCCGTTAGTCCTCGCCTTTCAATAGCTCCTGCAAGCGGTATCCATTTGCGCGCCTGTATGTTCGTGCGCATCCCACATTGTCTCGCTTACCCCGGGAGGTCCCATGTCGCGAATCTCACGTTCGTCATTTTCGCAAACGTTCAGTAAGGCGCTGGCGCTGGTAGCCGTTTTCGCTCTCTTAGTTTCGACAACTCCGCTAGTATCGGCAGTGGGCGATCAACAACGGCCCCTTAACACGCTCGCTTCTTTACAGGGCCAACGTCATGAACCGAGGCCGGGATCTCCTGACGGTGTGTTTCCAAACATGGATGAAATGCGTCGTCATATTGATGACGCTCGCCAAGATGGCGCGAGCGCGCCGAGAATTCCTCCGCCTATCCCTTCAACGCAACCACTGCTGGCGGCGAGGAGCACAGGGAAGAAACCTGTTGCCCTCTCGCAGTGTTGCTGTTGAACCGAGTAGCTTGCTGGCGTCTGCGCTTGCGCCCTCCTAAGTCGAACTCCCCTGGACACTACAGTCAACCTCGAAATCGATTCCTGCCCCTCCCACTGGAGACTTTCAAGGCAAAATTTGATTCGCTCTGGGATCGAACAGTAAAGTCGGGAATAAGAGGCAAAAAGGAAGGCGAAGAAAATGGGGGAGCGATCTTTTATGAGCCGTCCAGCAACACGTATCCCGTAGTAGAGTTTTCACAGGGATATCACTTTGAGTCAAGGAGCGGATATTATTCATCTGGTCCACAGCTGCCCGAAGCTAGGCGTGAGCTCCGTAAGGCGATCGCGGGTTTTCAGGTGGAGAGGCGCAAGGTAACACTGTTTGCGGTTTTTCACACACATCCTGACTACTTGGGTGGCGAGAAACGAAACTCCACGCCGTCACGCGACGACAAAGAGTGGCTTAAAGATTTCGGCAATCCACTGGGAATTATAAGGAGTGGTAAAGGGTATGGCTTCGTTATCCATGGAAAAGAATTCGGCCCCGATGACCCTAAGGCCAATGACTGTATCTGGGACCTGATGCGCTCTAAATAGCCAAGACCCTTCGATGCCACGAGATCCGCGAACGGCGGCACGGCCCGTTGCTCCGGCATTGTCAGAGATCATTTTGCAGGTGGAGCATCATAACCATTTGTTTGAGGAGTTGAGGGATGCGCAAGATTACTTTGCCTGCGGTATCTGTCCTGGTACTACTGCTTGTTGGGGCGGGTATCTCAATAGGATTCTTACTTCACAGTAAAAACCTAGCGCAACACGCTAGTCCGGCGAAATTAGTTCCGAATAAGCAGGCGCAGCGCCTCGAAATAACTAATGGTAGTTGGGAGCCATCGTTTTTCGCAGCCCTTGATGAACGCACTCAGAAAGTCAAACTGCCAAGGCTGAGGACAGTTGTGCTTTCTGAGCAGGATTTGGAAGTGCGCTTTTGGTACGATGGCCGGCCCGACGTCATTAACGGTTTTGTCATCCGTCGTTCGGCTGATCGATGGTCTGCGGTTGGAGTTCGCCAAACACGTAATCGCCAGCCCTCTGAAGTAAAACTGGAAGTCCTGGCAATCCCGAAATCAGGTTGGGAGACTGCATGGGAGAAGCTTGTAGGCGCGGGCATTTTGACACTACCAGATGCATCAGAGCTGAGCTGCAACGCCCCAAGCGCCGATACTTTCTCTTTTGTGATAGAAACGAATGTGCACAGAATCTATCGGACATACAGGTACACCAATCCATTCCATGCCGAGTGCGATGAAGCGAAGCGGATAGTCTTGATAGAGAAGATCATCGGCGAAGAGTTTGGCCCTCAGAGCACACAGAAATAGGATGCAGTTCAGCAGAACGCTAAATTCGACTGCCTTTGTGGATAACAATTTAGTTGGGTTTTTCTCGTCAATATCAGTTGGTTCGGTAATGAAGCCCTATCGCCGACCTTAAAGAAAAAGCAAAGCCGACCAAACAATTTAGGGATTGGGCTGGCCGGCGTGGACGACTACGATTAGGCTTTGATCGCTTCTTTGATTGTCTAATCAACGGACCGAAGAAATGATCGAGGTTATTGACAAGCATATGGATCAATGCAAATGAAATCCACGCGGCACCTGCATCGCTGCTCTGGCGATATTGCTTTCGACTTCCACCTGCGCGTCTCAGGAAGAAAAGTCCCTTCTACTTCCTAATGCCGCGACAAGCCCGTCACCGCTTGTCGTGCCTGCCGAGCGCCGCGTCGCACCCCCGAAACGTTTCGAAAGATGTGATGCTGGGAACTGACTTTCTAGCTGGAGATGTAAAATTCGAGACGTCAATCACACGCTGACACAGGCCTGGCAGGGACACACTCAAAATCTGAAAGCGACTGGTTGATGCCACTATGGGTTAGAGAACTCCCAATCATTGTCCCGGCCCGAATATTCGGTAAACCAACTCCAACGCGTCGGAGCAAACGAATACCATCTCAAAGCTAAGTGTTGTAATCGCACTCGCCGGGAAAAAGTGTTGACTTTTATTCAACGTGGGAATATCTTCCCGTCCGTTCCCCTACACGCTGAAATCCCACGAGCTTGTCTTCGTAAAGTTCGCGCGATCCAGTCCGAACCAGAACCTGGCTGCATCCCGCAAACGCAGCTTCTCGGTCTAGCTCCCGACAAACAGTATTACTTTGCCGATGGAGTTCGCTTCATTGGTATCGGCATCACTATTTTCTGGAAGTCGGCTCCAGATTACGGGTTAGTGCTCTCATTTAAATAACGTCATAACCGAGAAATTCATATGAATATTCAAAACATTCGTACTCGTCTTCAGCAACTAACCAGTGGTCTGCGCCCGGCGAAGGGAACCAGCAGTGAACAGTTAAAAGGATTACAGCGCAGCCTCGCGGCAGAGCTTTCCGCGAATGAAAACTTCAATGTCCTCGGGCATCGTCTACATCACGAAGGCGCGCAACATCTCGAGGTAGTAAATGAAGAGGGTGGCGAGTTCAGCCATCTTGATAAATTATTTGAGCAACCGCGCCGGGCAGAAGGTGCCCCGGCCCCAATCGTATTCAAAAGGGAAACCGAGTTTCGCAGCAGTTTCCTTGGCAACTCAGTTCCGCAATGGGCCTCGGGGTTAGCAGTGTCGGAATCGTTTGGCCCATTCCTCGACGATAACGGACTCAAAGTTTGGTTTGATTTCTACATACCGAAACGGCTCGTGCGTGTTCGTTTCAAGGGCGTTAACACACCCGCGCTGTTGATTCCACTCTCAGGCATTCTCTCAGCAAGGAAGACTTATACCATTCAGGCCGGAAGCGTCTGGATCGCTTCGCGACTAATAGCCGCTGACACTGCGCTTGATGGTTATTACACGGGCTTGAAAATCTCTGGTGGAAAACTCGAGCTCTCAGCTGACTCAGAAATCGTCGATAACCAGATCGTAGTCAAAACGGGCGCGAGTGCCATTCTCGATCTTGACCTCAAGCCAAATGCAGCCGGCGCTACTTCTCCTGACGCGGGCTTTGACGCGGCAGATGCGGACGTGGAGTTGCCGAAGAAATGTAGTCTCAAATTCAGTGCGTCAGGAGGAAAGATAAAAAGTGACGATGCCGCTTGCACAGTCTTCGGTTGCGGAACCGAGTTCCAATTCGCAAACGGGACTCCGACGTGGTTCGGCGTGATTGGTCAAATTCTTGTTCCTTATAAAGTAACTTCTCATGAACAGACTACCAGCGTCTTCGCCATTCATGCGTCGAAGTCAAAACTCTCTCGCTTCTCAGGCAAGGCAAAAATTAAAGACGGCAGCGGCTGGCTGCTCCCCGCCGCAAAAATAGATCCTGCGCAACTCGGTGAAGCAGCAGGAATCGGTGCTCTCTGTATCGCCCTCCTCGAAGGACTTAAAGCTGATTGGAAAGGACTGAAGGGAGGTAAAACAAAACTCAATCTTCCCGCGATCATTGCGGAGCCCGGTGTAGTTACAGTGGCAGACTTTTTTGCCGGCAACGTCAATGGAAAGCAGAGGTGGAGTCTGTGGCGAAACAGTAGCGCAACGCATCATTCAGAAGTCACGCTCAGCTTTACCAAGGTCTTTCCCTTCGTCTTCGTCTCAACGGCAAAGGGAAGCGAGGCAATTTATTATTTCTGCCGGCACAAAGGTTCGTTTGACCGCCCGATTGATGCCAACGGTTCACCGTTTCGCGTCGAATCTACTATTGCCCTGGCAATCATTCTGCAAACCCGCAAAACATTCCGCGCGATGCTGCTCGACAATGATTTGTTGTTTGACGGCGATCTGAAGAAGAAGGATGCGGCTAAGCGTTGCACGATAATTCTGCGTAATGCGCTCTTCATTGTCACCCGGCCGTATAGTTTGTACCTGGCCGGCGACCTTGAAGGCGACAATAAAATTGTCGACGGCACTCTCGCGATGCAGTTTGGCATCTATCTGTATCTGCCGACGCTTCCCGATCCCTACGTCGCCAGCTATACCACTTTCGTTCGCGACACTATTGCTTTGCCTTTTGGCAACCTTAACCTGGCATTGTCGTCGTTTGTTAAATGGCCCAATCCGGCGGAAAACCAGAACAAAGAAAACGCCTACACCTACTTCAAGTTTTCTCCGCTCGATCAATCATTGTTGTTGGCAACCGCAGCTGCGGAATCAGCTAATTTTGAAACTGAAGAACCCGCGCAGCCGCCTGCTGTTAATTTCCAAACCGGAGTCCGCACTTTCAATCGTGATGTTGTCTCGGATGTCTCGATCAGTCGCGCCCGGTTGCCAATCCTGAATGCCGAAACGTCACTCAGCGAGGCGACGTACTCAATTATTCCACCTTCGCTGGCTGCGGGTCCGGTCGCGGACGCGCGGATCACCAGAGACAGCATCACCAGCGAGCGAACGCAAAGCCATCAGATCACTGCTGCGATCCAGGAGCTACAGGCAAACCCGTTGCTCAGTCATATTCGCGATAAGTCGAAACTCCTTGATGAGGTCTTCAAAGTCAGCCGCCAGGTGGTTGCGCGAAAAGAAGAGGCGGAGCAGCGTGGCGATACGACCACGTTTGCTGTGGCTGCCACACCGTCAAGCAGCCCGTTGAACAGCAGCCGGGGCTTGCGAATCCTGCCCGACGCTTTTCGCTTGCTCGATGTTTCCAGCAATGCAGACCAGATGGGCGTAAGTTTTGGTCAAGCCTTCCGGGCGGAAAGGGATCCGCATGGCGATACGAACCTGCGCGCGGTCAATGTTGAGATGAATACCGCCGGCGCTGGTTCGGCGTTACCTCTGCAGATTTCAAATCTTGATGTGGTTGCGGTCGCTAGTTACCTGCGGGCTTTAACTCTGCCGCAGGTTTCCTGGGAACCGATCTTCAACATCCCCTTGGAGATTGAAGGCTCACCAGATCCGCTCGACACGATTACTGTGACGCCGGGGATTCTTGTTTACGATAACGATGGCGAGCCGACTCGCATCTTTTCCCAAAGTCCTTACTTCGTTCCGATAACTCCCAAATCAGTTACAAAACACTTCCTCAAAGAATTTGATGATGAAGACAATCCGCGCAATCTCGGTTCAATCTTCACCCTCCCATTTGCGATGGTAGCGCTGGCCAGCTTTGAAAAAGAAGGAGCCAATAAATCAAAACTCTCAATGCACCGGCCGCGATTTGATCAGATTCGGGGCGGACTGCAAATCAAAACTGAGGCCTTATCAACTTACTCCGATAAGGAAAGCAACTCCTTTCCGGGAATCACAGGTCAGTTAGACAACAACATGAAGTGGTTCCTGATGGGATTGCCGATCACAGGTAGCACGTTGGGATTAAACGTGAAGGATATCTTCAACAAGGTGATGGGTATCCAAAAAAAGAAAGTTCCAGTTGAGAAGATCGAATTCTCCGGTTATGGAGCGAGCATGTTCAGCGACTGGCGCAACACGGGTGCGACGGTGGCCGACGTAAGTCAGGCAAAGTTTAATGTGCTGGTCGGACGTACAGCGCACGAAGTCGTTCAAGTCCGCAGTGTGATGTATATGAAGACAGGAATTGTGCATGTCGTGCGCACGATTACCTTGATGCGTTCCCCGAACGGTTACGTTTTTCGTTCAGACTCTGGATGGAAGGCCGAGAGCGATGCCTTTTACCAGCATGATTACAAGATTGATTTTGGCGGCAGCGACCAAAGAGAGGTTCTTCAGACTTATGAGTTTCATCCGGGCGCCGTTCTGGGTGTTTCGAATGTACGCGAAATCAAAGACTATCCGGATGCCGGTCGGTTTACTTCTTCGTTCACCATTCGAGAAACCGGGTTGGACGTTGCGCTTACCAAGCCAACCCCTGCCCACTGGCATCCCGTCTTCAACTCATTAGGAAGTCTCGACGAACAGATACCTGTTGAGCTGCAAGCAGTGGTCTTCGACGGGGACGTGCACTTCAAGAGCGTCACTAGTGGGGGCGTTCCCGCCGGCAAGCCCGACGAGTTCAAAGTTCAATCGCGAAAGATGCTCGGTTATGTTCAGTTGGCTCCTTCCGCGGTACTGATTCCTCCGCGAGTCCTGGCAGAACTACTCAATTTTCAAAAGGGATCACTCGGCGGTGCAATCAATTGCATCATCGATGTGGCGCGGTCAAAACAGCGCATGCGCTTGGTTCGGTCTGATCTAAATCCGGCGCGCGACGCCGCGGGCAAACAAATCTTCGTCTCAGCGGCGCGCGGTTCGTTGATTCTGCCAAAAGATGGTTCCTGGTCGATGGTGAAGCGCAATACGGATACCGGAGATGTGCAACCAGTAGAAGAGGGTCAAAGCGTTCCGCTAATCCAACAGAACAATGCGACGACATTTAAGATCAGCGATCCCGGCGATGTTGTAGTCAATGCTTCGAAGGTGGCTTTCGGAGTGCTGCAATCAACCGGCACACAGAAACTGCTTTTTGATACGCCGCAGTTCGAGCCGAATGTCGAAAAACTCAAGAGTGCGCAAACCTATTTCGCCGACCCTTACAAACTGCTAAACGCCAAGAGCGTCTTTCCCAATATTAAGAACGCTATGGCCCTGAGCAATGCGGAGAAGGAGATCGACATCATCGGAGAAGGGATGATGAAGATGGCGAAACGGACGCTCCTCTTTAACGATCTGCTTCCGCCGAACTACGAGTACACGATTGTCAACGAGCCCGGGATTCTAAAAATCTATGTCGACTACAAAGAAATTAAGGGCCAGCGTGGCGATCTCGTTCTGGGAATCGATTCGGCCGTAAACGACATAAAAGAGAAGTGGCAAGCCGCGGTCTCCAACATCCGCCTCGTCGTTGACCTCGGTCCGTTTCCGGAGTTGATGTGGGTAAACGGAAACTTCAACGCTGCGAGTGGTACGAGTCCCAAATACGACAAGCCCAACCTTGAATTCGGTGAAAAACTTCAGACTGTCAAAGATATTTTGAAGGTGCTAGCCGCGCTTTCGGGTGACGACTTTGACGACGGCATGAAGGTCAGCATGAGCAATTCGCCGGGCAGTTGGGAATACAAGTTCAATTGCTCGCAGGAAATTCCTGTTATTAGATTCCCCTCCGCAGAGTTGTTGCTCGCTAATCCGAATCCACCATTGAAGCTGGAAGCAGGACTGAAAGTCGGTTTCTATTTCAACGAGATGATTTCGGTTCCCACCGATCTAAAACAGCTGGTTCCAGCTTGCGGCGCTTATGTCGATTTCTATGCGCGTATTCAAGTGATGTGCTTCACGTTGGCGGCCGCCAGCGTGTACGCAGTCGGCCAGGTAAATCTGGGAATAGCAGCCGACAGCAAAGCCGGAATTACGTTACGAATGAAATTCGGTTTTGGCGTGGAGATAGTCGTCGGCCTCCCAGTGGTCGGCAACGTTTCCGTGCTTTACATGATGTCGATCCTGGTAGAGATCGGCTCAGACTCAGTCACCGTCGGCGCATTCATGCTCTTTCGCGGTCAGGCAGAAATCTGCGGCGGGCTGGTTGGGGTTTGTATTCAGATCGAAGCGGGTGGGTCGATCACAACGCACCCCGACAATAGTACCGACTGCCTCGCCCAGGTAACGTTCTCGATTGATATCTGCATCCTCTGGGTCATTGATATTAATTTCAGCGAGACCTGGAGCGAGTCGCGGCAAATTTCATAGCAAACGAATTCAGCGCAGGTTGAACCATGCCATTAGCCAAACAAAAACTTCGCATCCTGACATTCCCGCAGCGGATTGCCGGCCGTAACCTTGAATTGAACGTGTTGGTACTGCCGACGCAAAGGTTGCTGAACGACCGGATACCTTTTGAGAGCCAACTCAATCCTGGCAGCGACATTGAGCTACCAAAGTTCATTGCCGCCGATTTGCAGCTTCAGGTGAAAACGATCCGCGGTCTGAGTACTTATCCGTTTTCGGAAGATGACGTCCTCGAAGACGAGGGCACAAAGGCAGACACCTTTCCCACGGATATTGCCTTTCCTGACAACCTGCCGCGCCTGTATGAAGGCCTGGCGAGCCAGTTTGATATTTTGCCCTCGGGCGCGGGGCTCGAGGATCCCAAGGCTGACGCAGATGGGATTCGCAAGTACCTACCGCAGTCATACCGTGCAGCTTTCAACTTCACGACTCCTCGTACGGAGTTCGCCAAAACTGACGACAGCTACCAATGTGCGATTAAGTGTCCGCCCAAGCCTGATATCAATTTTGAGAATTCCCCAAGTAAGATTCCCTGGGGTCGCGTCATTGGCTTCTGTCTGCGCCAGCCGCTGTTGGCAGAGAAAATAGGGTTGCTGCATCGCTACAACCTCGAACTACCATCCGCGAACTATTTCGCTGATGGTGGTTGGGTTTACTTTCAGTTGATCTCGCCACTCTCTTTTGACATTACTCCAGCGAACCTTGAGCTCGAGCTAAGGCACTATGCCGCACGCATCCCCGCGATTGACCGGCCGCGGCAATTGTTTGGCGCCTTATTATTCCCCGTGGTCAAGGGTAAGTTTCAGCCTAATGGCGAGTACGACACATTGAAGATCGAAGCGTCAGACTACGACGACGGCTTTGCGAAGATAGTCCACGCCTTTCAACCAGTAAGCGCGAACCTGTTAGCGGAAGAGCCGGATGGTATTCATGTGCAGCGAGACTCCGGTATACGACTCGGCTGGGACGACGAGCAGATTTTGATTTGGCAGAATCGCCAGCTGCTTGCCGATCCGAATACGCCGAATCAGCGCATCGAGGCGCCGCTGGGAGTCTTTTCTTATCGAGTTGATGTGCGTGAGAAGACCACACCTGCTTCAGACTGGGCTTCGTTGGTTGAGGTGCGGAGCAAAGCTGATTTGCGGCTTGCTGGTGAAGTTATCGCGGCAGCGCAAACGCGTTTGGAAACGGGCGTCCAGGTTTTCCCGTCGCAGATCAATGCTGATCCGAAAACACATTTCTGGTTGCCAAGTTTCTTTACGCAGTGGTATGGCGCGTCCCTCGTTTTGCCAGACGCCCAGGCAGCCAAACTCGACGTCTCTGGCGCGCTCGAAAAGCCTGAAGATTATTTTGATAAGCACATCGACAAACAGCCAAAACAAAAGAGCGGACTCTACGAAGCCGTCCTGCCTAACAATCCGGAGCTGAAGTATGGAAAGCAATACGAATTTCGGGTGCGGCTGGCGGATTTGACAGGCGGTGGGCCTCGTCTCGACGAGCGCGAGTTGAACGACGCGCCGGCAACTCACTCCTTAATAACCTTCAAGAGGTTTGTTGCTCCTAAGCAGCTGACGGTTGATCCAGTAGGTTTTGTTCCGGATCCCGCGTCGCGCACCAACGTGTTTTACCCAACCGACTCTTTTGAGATTTCCCGGCCGCGATTGGGTTACCCGGCGCTGTTGTTTACGGAAATGAACACAGCCGCTGCGTTCGCCGAGCTGGAGGCGGACAGAGATTTTCTGCATCCGGTCGACCTTGGAGAATTGGAGACGATCAAGGAGCAGCGCGAAGTCAGCTACTTCGATCCGGACGTGGATAAATTCATGGTGCGGGTCGAAATTAAATCTTTGGCGATGGACAATGCTGAGTCGACGAACCAGCGCGAGGCTTACATAACGTTATACACAACCTTCCGCACTTTCGATCCCGACCCGGAAACGCCGTTCACTCTCGAATTGGAATATCGAAACGCGAACGTAATCAACTTTGGCAACGAGATCGATCTGGGCGACTTGAATCTTTCTAAAGTCGATATCGATGGAAATGATGTTCTGGTGCTGCCGACGTCGAGAGATATTCGCATCACACTGCTCCCAGTCTGTTCCGACAAGCCTGGCCTGCCTGCATACTTTGGATTTGCGAAGACCAGATTCCGCGATGAGCTGGTTCGCTGCGGCGAGCCGACACAATTTTTTGTACGGCAAGACGCTGAAGAAGAAGCCGAGTTCTTCCGAACGGACCTTGAATCGCGACAACTCCAGGGACTGTATCTGCAACCCGACCCGCCCCGGGTTAACAACCCGGTTACTTTTTTTAAGGAAGTGGTCGCAGGCAAGGAATTGCAACAGAGTCCTTTGATCCAAAGGCTGGCGGCGCAACTTGATCTCGGTGTGAATGGAATGAGTTTGATTGGAAGGAAGGGCGAGCGCGTACAGTTTGGCTGTAGCAACCGCATTCGCCATACGCTTGCGCCTGATAACGCTTCCATCACTTTCGCAACTACCGGGGACTTAATGAACCACTGGCTGTGTGTGCTGTCGTTTGAGATCGGTCGCGATTGGACCTGGGATGGATTGAGCGATCCAGGAATCGAAGTTCGTAGGACGAAGCGATTCACCGGGGAAAACGGTACGACAGAAACCGCAGTTGTTGGTCATCTGGAATTGAAGAAAACCGTGAATCGCATTGCGACTGAAGATCCGGATCGCAGTTACACTCGCCTGGTTTTCATCGATGCCGTTGAACCAAAGAAGGATTTGACGAAGCCGAGCACCGCCGCTGCTCCGTTTCCCAACACGATCGACGTCAGCTATTCGTTGCGTCCGGATTTCATCCCGAGCGTTAACGCTCCAGATGAAATCGAACAAACTGAAGTTCGAGATATTACGTTGCCGGTAACAACCAAGCCGGCCCAGGTACCGAAGGTCGTCTCGGCGGGCGTAGCGCTTTCACCTTATGTACGCAGCGACGACTATTCAGAGACTGCCGTGCGGCAGCGCTATCTCTGGTTTGAATTTGAACAACCAATCGCCGATCCGAACGATACTTATTTCGCCCGGGTGCTTTCGTACGCACCTGACCCGTTGCTGACTTTTCGCAATGTGGATCAGCTGTTCGTGAAGCAGGAAGATCCGCCACTTGCAATCGATCCCGAGCTGATTCGTGTGATCACGCACGATCACGGGAATGACAATGCGGGCATCGATGCGATGCAGGAGATGACGGCGGAGACCGGCGAACCGCAGGCGCTGGTTCCGGTATCGCCAGTTCATTATCTATTGCCGCTACCGCCGGGATTACATAACGAGTCCCCCGAGCTCTTCGGCTTCTTTGTTTATGAGCTGCGCGTCGGCCATTCAAACAAGATTTGGTCTACCGCTCAGGGCCGTTTTGGTCACCCGATTCGCGTGAACGGCGTCCAGCATCCGGCGCCGCCGCTGAAATGTCTGGTCGATCGCACACCAAAAGGAATTTCGGTGACAGCGCATTACGCGACTTCAGTCTTCAACGGCAAGAACGTGACGAGCAAGCCACCAAAGACTGAGATCTGGTTCATGCTTTATGCGCAATTGCGACAGGCGGACGGGGGCGACACCAGGAACATCCTGCTCGCTGAACGGAGATTGGATTACGTCGATCCGGATAAGGTGCCAAGAGTTATTGATAAGAAATGGTCGAAGTTGCTGGTAGCCAATTCGCTGATAGTGAATTTGGATGCGCCCGCGACCGGAATCCAGGGGTGGACCGAAGTACAGATTCAAAACATGCTGTCCCAATTCAATCTTTCTCCTGACACGCGGCTGGGCGTGTTGGCAGTGGAGATGATGCCGCGTTACGACCAATACATTCTTTTTGGCCAACCCTCGAGTCAATCAGTCAGGCCTTTGTCCCAGGACCTGGGCCAATACCGTATTCTGAGGACCTCGAGGTTAGTTAAAGCGCCCCCGGTTTGCTGAAACGGGTTCAGGCATAGGGCCCCGTTTTTCCGAGGTTGGGCGGAAACAGAACGGTCCTTTACCGATCAATTGCGAACGCTGCGGCGGCTGCGCCAGTGGTTGGTCTTAGTTTGTGTTTCGCATCACAACGATTCCGGTTGTTTACCTTTTAGACACTTCAGCTTCGCGTGTGATTGAGTACGCTGCAGACGGCGCAAACATGTTGCGGGTCACCTACACCGACTACAATCTCAGCAGCACATACATTGACCGGAGGATCATCGGTCTGGTAAGAGCCGTCCACGTCCTCGATGTTACGACGATGACCTTCGCGTCGAAAACAACCTTTGACTACGACTGGGGCGGGGAATACCTGACCGGAACTCCGCAGTCAGCAACTCGGCACGACACGGCTAACTATGGGGCAGGCTTCGTAGCCGGCCGAGGTAATGTAACGGCGGTAACTCGCTGGGATGTAACAGACATCAACAACAGTCTGAAAGCTATCACCGTCAAACGCACCGGCTACAATTCGACAGGTGCAGCAGTATTTACGTGCGATGCTCTCGGCCACGAGGCGACAGTCAGCTATTCAGACTCATTCTCCGACAATATAAACCGCAACACATTCGCATATCCCACAACTGCAACTGATGCCGGCGGGGGAGCCTAAAGTGAAAGCCTTATACAACTGACTCTGTGACTGTGAACCCAGCGAAAGCATCTTCCTTAAAATATTTGCTTTCACATCTCGCAATACGCTTGATCGTGATCATCAACCTCGCTCACTTGACTCTCAGTTCGTATCACCCATACTTCCGGGCAACAAAAAGCCTCGTCCGAAGAGCCGATCTTGATTGGCTCATGATCTCTTCGTTGCTTTTACCGCTGTACTGCGCAATTGAAACGTTCTGGATGCGACGTGCGGCACCCTCGCAAAGAAAAGCTCTGCTCATAGACTGGGCATTTGCGATTATATGGCTATTGGTTTGGTTGGCGTTCTTGTTCTCTAGCTTCTGGAAGTACGCTGGAAGCATTTGATTGACGCAACTACGACGGCGGAGCTAGGTTTTATATTTGGCGAACCGCAGAATACCGGACCTCGACCACATCTTCCCGATTGGGTGCGCGACTCTACAAGAAGCATAGGGCCAGATTGATCGTTGTATCAACCGGATCTTTGGACAACTGTGGAATGGTACTACGTGGCCGCGACGAGTATCCTTTGATCGCGAATGACGGTGATCAGGGACAAAAGAGTGAGGATAATACAAAGATCAGCTTAAAGAATTGCCAAAAAGAGGTCGACGAAGTAAGAACTGAAGCAAGCCCTCAAGTATTACGAGGTGTAATCCATGCTGAAGCTGAGAAAATATGCACTCTGCCTTCTTCTTTTCACGCTATTGATTTCTTTTGCTAGCGGATCAAGTGCTCAGGTCCACACGCGTTTGGTATGCGGCAAAGTAGTTTTGAATCCCACCCTCGCCTTTGCTCGAACTGTTGTCATGTTGTCCTTCGGTAATGAGTCATTATTGCCCGGAGCAGTTACAGAAGAGGACGGTACATTTTGCGTTGAAGATCATGTCAATGATCTGGCTGATAAGACAGCAGCTCGTCTGTATGCATCCTCATTTTGTCGTCTCGATGACGTAACGCTTGTCGAGGCTCCGTTCTGGCCATATCTAAGGCGACGTAATATGTACTCTGGTGAAAACGTTGTCATCGGACCTGGTGCCCGCACTACCGTCGGCAACGTCGACGTCCAGATTATCTACGGACATGTCACTTTGAGAATTCTTGATGAGCGGCTTAGTCCGTTATTAAAAGGTGCCAGCGAATGGTCGCCAGTATGGCTAAGGGTACGTGACGAAAAAGGCGTCGTGGTTCATGAAGCTGGCTTGTCGATGACCGACATTGAGCGGTCAGTCGATTTGAAAAACTCTCTCATTAATCTCGCCCTTCCTCAGGGGATGTGGAGTCTTGAAGTGTCACTGGCGGGTGTGCCTCCGCGTGGCGAAAGTATTGGTCGTCGGGTGTCATGGCGACAAGTACCGCGCAAACTCAGAATCGAATCATGCCAAAAGCCCACCGAAGTGAATCTGTCCGTCAGGCGAAAATTGCGAAGCCCCAAACCCACAAGTGACTCGCCTTGTCTACATCAAACCGGTCGCAACTTCCAATGATCCTCGGTCGATTGAGCATCCGAAAAACGCTTATGCCGTGACTATATTGAATGAACTAATGCATCACGCTAGGAATTCGGGCCTTTACACTGACACATCATTGGCAGAAGCACTCTTCCCATTGCTCACCGAACAGGAACGTCGTGATAACCCTTTACCAAAATCCAAAGACAATACGTGAACAGCCGATATTGGCATCCTCTCTTTAAAAAACGTTGTCCTTCGCCCACAGGAGAGTAGTAATGAGAAGCATTCAAACAGTCTTGTTGTTGCTTTCACTGATAGCTGCTGACTGCTTTCAAGTCGGGGCACAAGATTGGAAAAAAATTGAGCTCTTAAAATCAACTCGAGCAGATGTAGAGGCCGTCCTTGGCCAAGCCTCAGGCGATTATTTCGCGCAATACGATATCAAGGAGGGCAACTTATTTATCGAGTACTCAAGCGGTCCTTGCCGACAAGATCGAAAGGGGGGCTGGAACGTCAATGAGAACGTGGTTGTGAGAATTAACTTTTCGCCAAAACACAAGAGGAGGCTGACAAACCTCAAACTAGACCTAAAGAAATTTAGAAGGGTAGTGGATCAACATGTGCTCGGAGTTATCTACTACGTTAACGATGAGGATGGCGTTTCATACGAAATCCAGGAAGGAAAGGTTGAAGCAGTTAGGTATGACCCGCCGAAAAGGTATGACAATCTGTATTGTGGCGATGCGCCTCAGCCTTGAGTGGAAAGCCGCGTAACAGAGAACCATGGAGACGAAGGCGATCCGTTGTCAGCACAAACAGGAAAGAGGCATGCTCAATTCCCTGAACCGGAGCTAGACGATTAGGTATCTCTACAATCTTGCCGGCCAACTCACAAAGATTACCGACCTTCGTCAGCAAGCTTCGACTACCAAGAGACTCGCTCGGTAGGAAATATCGACAAGAAGAAGTATGAGAAATTCGTCAGCCCGGACGATCCCAATGTGGCAATTTACTCAAAATGATAAAGAAAGAATTATATACACAGTAAACCTGCTGGGTATCTTTGGGAACTTCACGGCGCAGAAGAGGGGAGGTTATACCCGCGTACAACCCGCGAATGCCAGCGGACCTGCCAACGCTAACGGGTGGGGAGCTGGAATCTACGTCAGCGAGGCGATGCAGCCCCTGAGACTTTCTGGGACGCGTTCTTCACAGTGGGAGAATTGATGCATGTCTCCGGCTCGAAAGGCGTTTATACTGATGAGGTCTTAGCGAAATTCATTCATAACAATGCCAAATATTCAGCTCGAGAAGATGCGCTTATTAAGCCGGCAGAAAACATCTTCAGTAAGCAATATAAAAACCAAAAAGACGGGGATGAATATGGCTATAGCACCTACTTCCACAAGTTTGAGCAGAACCTGTGTAAGTTCTCTCGTTGAGAAAATGCTCAAGCTTGCAGTCGCAGCGGCGTTCCTGTGTTTGTTTTATATCGACCTCGAGGCGAAAGAGTGGCGTGGAATCATCCCATTGAAATCGACGCGTGCGGACGTCGAGCGCCTTTTGGGAAAAGAAATAGAGGGCAGTTACGAATTGCCGGACGAAAGGGCCTCGATCAAGTATTCCGAAGGTCCGTGTGCAGGCCCTTATTCACCGCTTCGACAGAACTATTGCGAATGCTTAGTACCGAAAGATACGGTGCTTTCAATTCACGTCGTCCCACGAGTATATAAGAAGTTCTCCACACTCCATCCTAATTGGTCGTCCACATTTACGCGGAACATCCGTCCGGGTTTTCCGGAGTATGTTTACAACAGTTCAGTAGAAGGGATTAGGTTCACGGTCGACGAGAGGCGCGACAAGATTATTACGGTTGATTACTTCGTGTCGGCGAAAGATTGTCAAGACGCTTCGAATGCAAGAAGTCAAAAGCAGAATTCATGGCGCGGCTTGGTGCCGCTCCATTCGACCAAGGCAGCCGTAGATCGATTGCTGGGAAGCGCCACCTTTACTGATCTGTCAGACGGCGGTTACAAGACACAGAATGAAGAAATAATCGTCAGATTTGTAAAACAGAATTGCAGCTCGGGTGGCGTTTGGAATGTACCTATCGACACTGTTACCGAAATCCATGTTACGCCGATGACTACAGTGTGCCTCGACGAACTCAATCTCGACCTTGAGAAATACAATAAAGCAGAAAGCACGCACCCGGCAGATGTCTTCCACTACTTGAACTTAGAGGATGGCATTATGATGCAAACGAGATCGCGAGAAGAGGGCGAAACGGTAACCAGCATTACTTACGGGCCTTCAACGAAGGATGAGAATTTGCGGTGCCCAAGGCTATCCAAGCCAAAATCGGTTCCGCGTTAGGTTCCCAGCTCCTTCGATCAAGCTCAACAACAACCTCGAGTCACTATTTCGGCTCGCAATCTTTTCGGATTTCTGGAGATGTGAGCCAGAAAATCTTGCTTTACTGCTGCACGAGGAGTTGAAAAGCCAAGCTAACAAGAATCAAACGGACTCGGCTGCAGGAATAGAAAGCGGAAGACAGGACTTTGTACTAAAGCTGGATCCAAAAGCTCCTTTCGATAGTAATCACGATCGAAGGCTGGAGATTTTTTTAGCAGGTCCTGAGTGGTCGGCCATCTTCTACACTGTACTCGGTTGTACGGGTGGGGAGCCATTTGTCGCCGGTGATGACATCAATGAGTGGACGGAAAGACATCGACGAGAATTCCAGCGAGCCATACCCCACTACCCAATGCTCGGCAGAATATGGGATACATATATAAACGTCAGCTACCAGGCCGAAGAGATCACCGGACTTAAAAACGAATGCCTCAAGGTAAAAGCCAGCACCTCCAACGCGATGGCTTTGCAGGGCTTAGACAAGCTGATCTACACCTGCGACGAAGCTCTTAAATCGGGATTGGGGCTTTACCTAGCGGCCGATTAAGTCTTACCTTTCCTTCCTCCCATCCAAACATAAAGGTTAATGTACGGGGAAACCTCAATAGCACAGCCGCAGGGCGTTACCAGTTTTTGCATCAAACGTGAGTTGGTTTCGGTTTGCCAGATTTCACTCCTGGCAATCAAGACAAGGGCGCCGTAATGTTGTTGCAGCGAAGTGGAGCACTAGCTCCGCTTGCTTATCGTAACGTAGTGCAAGTCCAATTTAGGGCTTGCAGTCCCAATCAAAAGAAGAGGTGACTGGCGTGTTCAGAACAATAGGTTCCATTTGTCTCGTGTTTGTGGCCTTTGAATTTGCACATTCACAAGGTCGGCAAGGAATTCTGCCACTTCACTCGAGCTGTGCAGACGTACAGCGCGCATTAGGGATTTCGGAGTGCGAGAACAAGACTTACGAGTTGAAGTTTATTTGAAGTTTTCCGATGGGACGTGCCTCTCGGAATGGAAAGTAATCCCCGGGACAATTCTAAGTTTTGATGTTCGTCCTAAGCCTGCTGTCAGATTCGTCGACTTGCGTCTTGACGAAAGAAAGTTCAGTAAGGTAATCGACCAACTCGATCCGAAGATCGTTTACTACAAGAATTACCATGAGGGTCTTAGCATCGTTGTGCTAGCAAACGGAATGGTAAGCTCTCTATCCTATGGGCCTTCCGCGAAAGACGAATATCTACGCTGCCCGCGAGAATCACTGGATCAAGAGGAACTTAGTGGCGATCCGGGATATTGGAAAATTGATGTATGGTCCCATTAGCATCAAGGAGGAAGAGGGGCGTTTGGATCAGTTCGCGCCTCAAATGAAAGCCCGGCCCAGTGCCAGAGCATACATAATTGCCTATGGCGGCATGCAGACTTGGTCAGGGGAGGCAAAAGACAGGGCTGCCTGCGCAAAGAATTATCTAATCAAGAAGCATGGAATCGACGAACGTCGGATCATCACCGTTGATGGCGGGTATCAGGAGGAAGCAGTTGTTTCGCTGTTCATTGGAGAGGAAAACGGTATTCCACCAATCGCATCTCCCAAGGTCGATCCAAGCAAAGTTCGAACGACCCAGAACCATCAACCAAAAGATCAGCGAAGAGAATGCCAAGCGGAGAAGAGAACCCTTCCGGGACCCTAGGCTAGATTAAGGATGAAAAAACCGGATGCTTCTTTAAGGCCTGTGATCTGCTGAACCGTTTTAGCCCCAACCTAAGCTCCAACGGCCAAATCACCGTCGAGCCACCAAAAAAGGCCAAGTGCGCCAAGTCCAAGACTTCAGCGGCCTAGCTAGCCAAAATAGCCTGATTTAGAATTACCTTTGCTGCGAAAATTTTGCCGCTCTGGACCGTCTTGCGGGCGACCTTCAGTGAGCTTCGAATAATTTCGACCTTATCACTAACCTCCCCGTCTAATTGATTGACCCGGGTCCTGCAAGCCATGGTATATTCGCGATCAACCGGGTTTTGGCCGGGTGCCCCGCCAAGTAAGTGAAGTAATACCTCACAAAATTTTCGTTTCATTGACCTTGTGACGGAGAGCCCACTTATGACCAGTCTCCTGCGGCGACCGAGGCCCTTTTCCCAATCCGTTTTCAATACCCTTCAAGTTGCTCTTCTGATCGCCGCAGCGGGCGCCGTAACTTCGATTCACGCTGCCAAACCGCCAATTCTGATAACCGAGGCAGCACCGTCAACCAGGGCCGTCGCTTTCGAGTCCGTGACGATGAAGCCCGAACCGTTCCAGCCGCTCTCGACCGTGCAGTTTGCGGGCGACACGCGCACGCGAATCGTGATCTTCGCTCGCGACCTGGAGCTTTACGCGGGTGAGGGCGCCAATGCATTTTCCGCCGACGCCGAAGACGGAACCGGCAAGAAGTATTTGCTGCGAGTTGAATACGTAGGTCGCGTGCCGGGTTTTGAAGGCATCACGATGATCATCGTGAGGCTTCCCGATGACCTCGGCAACGTTGGTGATGTCTTAATCCGGGTTGGCCTGCATGGCATGGCGAGCAACCGCGTTCGCGTCGCTATGGGAACTATTGGCGGGGGACCCGCGGTTGATCCTTCGACAGAGTATTCGTCGCCGGCGCCTCTAACGCCGCCGCCTCCGGACCCGATCGCCACTCCCGACCCTTTCACTGGCCCAGCCACTGACGCGGACACCGTTCGTTTCCTCGAGCAAGCAACCTGGGGAGTTCCCAGTCAAGCCGAAGTCAATCGCGTTAAGGCAATGGGTTTCCGCGCATACTTAGACGAACAGTTTGCGCTTACGCCGACGAACGCGGTCAAGGGTTCTAACTATCCGGATCTGTTTTTCAATGTAGTCGACGATCAAGGGACAGCGTGTCCCACCAGCACGGGCGATCCGAATTACAACCAGGCCGTTTGCAACCGCGACAACTTTTCGCTTTACCCGATTCAACGAACCTTCTTCTCTAATGCTCTCTATGGGCAGGATCAGCTGCGGCAGCGCGTCGCTTTTGCCCTTCACCAGATTCTTGTTGTCTCCGGCGCTAATCCTCTAAATCGCGCTAGCTGGATGACGATCTATTTGCAGTCGCTGGACCGCGGCGCCTTTGGTAACTACCGCACATTGCTGGGAGAGATCACTCTCAACCCGTCGATGGGTGAGTATCTCGACATGCGCATCAGCACGCGGACCAGTCCCAACGAAAATTGGGCCCGTGAGGTATTGCAACTGTTTTCCATTGGAGTCAACGAACTAAATCTTGATGGCTCACCGAAGGTCGATGCCCAGGGCGCAAACATCCCCTCGTACTCGCAGACGACGGTTAATGAGTTTACGAAACTGTTCACGGGCTGGAACCTTGCGCCCGCGATTGGAGCGGGAATCAATAACTGGCGCGATCCGATGGTCCCGCGCGCTGGAAATAATCATGACGTTACGGCAAAAGCTTTGCTGAACGGCGTGACCATTCCTGCCTGCGCCGCCGGCAGCCAGGCGTGTGCCCAATCGGATCTGGTAGCGGGACTCGACAACATCTTTGCGCATCCCAATGTCGGTCCTTTTATTGGCAAGCAGCTAATTCAGCATCTGGTCACGAGCAACCCGAGTCGCGCCTACGTTGAACGGGTTGCGAGAGTCTTCAATAACGACTGCGACGCGTTGTACCCGCAGGGTTGCAGTGGCGCGCGCGGAAACATGCGCTCAGTTGTTCAGGCGGTTCTGCTCGATCCGGAAGCTCGCGGTGATGTGAAGACGGATCCTAACTACGGCAAGCTGCGCGAGCCGGCACAATACATCATCGGTGTACTGCGCACTTTGAACGTGAAATCGTTTGATAAGAGCTCTACCAGCGATGGCGTTTTGGGTAATAGATCAACCGTGGACATGACCGGTTCTCTGGACCAGATTATTTTCCAGCCGGCAACCGTATTCAGCTATTACCAGCCGGAATATGAAGTTCCGGGAGCTAAATTACTCGGCCCCGCGTTCGGCATCCTTTCGACTTCCACAACGCTGAAGCGAGCAAATAACATCAACACCCTGATTTACACCGGCGTTCAGGCAAACACCACTCCCAGCCAAAGTCCGGATCGGCCGCGCGGCACTTCAGTGGACCTGGCAAACATTGAAGCGATGGCGAGCAATCCCGGGCAAGTTGCCGACTATCTCAATGCCCTGATGCTTCACGGAACAATGTCTACGCAGTTTCGCAATTCGATCATCACAGCGATGAACGCGATCCCTGGCTCTGATTCGAACTTCGCGCGTAGACGAGCGCAGGTTGCCACTTACCTTGTGGCTACCTCATCGCAGTACGACATACAGAGATAAAAACATGGCTACATCACGCAGAAACTTTCTCAAGACGAGCGCCTGCGCCCTGGGTGGGATGGCGATGGCATCAACGATGGACAGCCTCGGCCTCGTTCAGGCGTTGACGCCTCAGGCGGGAACCGGCTACAAAGCCCTCGTATGTATTTTTCTGAATGGCGGCAACGATGGCAACAACATGCTGGTCTCGTTGGATCAATATGCGTCTTATTCCGCCGCTCGCAGCGCATCCGGCCTGGCCCTGCTAAATAGCGGGGCTACGCCATTGCTCCCCATATCTCCCCTCACTGGCGGCTCGTATGGTCTACACCCGAGCATGCCGGAGATACAGGCGTTGTTCAACCAAGGTCGCATTGCCGCGCTCGTTAATAACGGACCGCTGGTTGAGCCGCTCACGCGCACCACTTATCAGAACGGCACTGGCAAGAAACCGTTGCAACTGTTCTCACACTCCGATCAGGTGGGACTGTTTGCCACAGCAATTGCCGACAACGTCAGCCAGACAGGTTGGGGAGGACGGATCGCCGACAAAACCAGCGGCTTGAATAGCCCGGCAACCTTTCCTTCAAATGTTTCTATCGCCGGTGTCAATTTGTTTTTGACAGGAGTCGACACCAGGCAATTGGCAGTCAGCGATTCAAATACGACTCTCGCGAATGTGCTGCAGCTCAACAACGCTCCTAGTGCACCGGCCGGAGACATTTCTTCCCGCTCCGCATCTTTCAATGAGCTGCGGTCGCTCGATAACAGCTACAAGCTGATTAAGGCAGCCAGCGATACTCGCAGCAGCGCGATTCAAACTGACATTGCACTCAGCACGGTGAATCCGGTTCTTAATACGCCATTCCCCGTCCCCAGCACTTCGTTGAGCCGTCAGCTCTTGCAAGTGGCGCGCTTGATCAAGGCCAGCACTGATCCCACAGCCGGGATCAACATGAAGCGGCAGATTTTCTTTTGCCAGATTGGCGCCTTTGATACGCATTCAGCGCAGGTGAATGGCCAGGCGGCTTTGCTTCAGCAAGTGAGTCAGGCCATGAACGCTTTCTATAACGCCACGGTCGAACTCGGACTGCAGGACAGCATCACCACGTTTACGCTTTCTGACTTTGGTAGAACTTTGCAACCGGCGGGTTCTGGCGCTGCCCAGGTTGGTAGCGATCACGCCTGGGGCAATCACCACTTGATCATGGGCGGTGCGGTTCGCGGCAACCGACTCTACGGAACTTATCCCACGCTGCAGCTGGGCGGGCCCGATGATACTGATGGTGGCGCGACACCGCGCGGTCGCTGGATCCCCACGACTTCCGTGGAGCAATACGCGGCGACACTCGCAACCTGGTATGGATTATCGACGAGCGATCTGCCGGCGGTGTTCCCTTTGATTGGTCGCTTTCCGACAGCTAATCTCGGTTTCCTGATGTAACTGGCGCCGAGTCTGATCTGTTAAAGTGAAATAGCCTGGCGAAGTTCGCTAGGCTATTTTTCAAGGAAGTGTCTTCGCAATCTGAGTTAGTTCTATGCCTAGCGCCTGCAAACCGAAATACGAAAAGGCCCGACTGATAATCTTCCCGTCGTTACTAGCGGCATTGCTGGGACTGCTGCTCTCAAATAACAAAACAAACATTCCAGTCCACGCGTTCTCCTCCGGGCCGCCTGCAGGTTACACCGGGGCACCGAATGAAGAACCCGAAGCCTGTGCCGAATGTCACGTCCCTGCCGATGCGGGCACAGGAAATATTTCAATTAACGCACCCCAGAACTACGTTCCCGGTCAGACTTACGCGATCACTGTTACTCATAACAATCCG
Source organism: Pyrinomonadaceae bacterium (assembly GCA_041750995.1). GTDB lineage: Bacteria > Acidobacteriota > Blastocatellia > Pyrinomonadales > Pyrinomonadaceae > PSRF01. The sequence continues at coordinate 31,759 of JBGSYG010000051.1, forward strand.
GCAGATGCGACGCGACTGCGTTGGGGATTTCAACTGACAGCTCTAGACACGGGCGATGAGAAGGCGGGAAATTTGCAGAGCACCGACGTATTCACTCAAATTCTCGACAATCAGGGTCCGGGAAGCAGTCGCCAATACATCGAACACACTTCGATTGGCACTTTTGTTGGTCAACAACACACGGCGAGTTGGAGTTTCAATTGGACTGCGCCTTCGACTGATGTGGGAACGATCTACTTCTACGCGGCCGGCAACCAGGCGAATAACGACAACAACACCTCCGGCGATTACATCTACAAAACGTTTGTCATCTCTTCTCCGATTTCAGCAACTCCTGACTTCGCAATTCATGTCACGCCGCAGACGAGGACAATCACACCGGGCGCAACCGCGGATTACACGGTTACGGTAACGCCTTTGGCTGGATTCACCGGAAATGTGATTCTTGGCACCGGTACTTTGCCGAGCGGCGTTTCCGCCAATTTTGTTCCTGCTGTAATCAACATCACCGATGCTAACCCGAAGACAAGTACGCTGACCCTGAGCTCGACTGCGGGAACTCCACTCGGAAGTCATCAGCTCAATATCACCGGACAGTCCGGCGCTTTGAATCATTCGGCACCAGTAACTTTGCGTGTCGTTAGTCCTGGCAGCGTTGATCTGGCGCTTACGCAGTCAGCTTCACCAAACCCCGGACAAGTGGGCACGCCGCTTACGTTTCGAATCGTTGCCACTAACAATGGTCCGGCGGCAGCGACGAATGTGAACCTGAGTCACGAGCTGTCTGCTGGCCCGGCGTCTGTTTCCGCAAGTACGACTCAGGGAACCTGCAACGTCACGACAACCGTGAACTGCTTTTTAGGGACTTTGAACGCCGGGGCTTCCGCGATCGTTACGATTGTTTTCACTCCGACTGCTGAAGTAGTGCTGAACAGCTCGTCAACAGTCACAGCAAACGAAACAGATTTTGATCTGACCAACAACTCGATAACCTCATTGACAATTGTTCAAGCGCCGGCGCCATCGCCGGTGATGCTGGATTCCAACCTAACGGTAAGCACAGTCTTGTCAGGCTTGGATCAGCCGACGAGCCTCGCGTTCATTGGAGCGAATGATTTCTTCGTTCTGGAGAAGGCCACTGGCAAAGTACAGCGAATCCAGAATGGATCGCTGCACAGCACGGTTCTGGATCTCGCCGTTAATTCCGCGTCCGAAAGAGGACTGCTGGGAATCGCCCTTCATCCAGGCTTCGCGCTCAATGGGTACGTCTATCTCTTCTGGTCAGAAAGCACGACGGGAACAGATACAACTAACGTCGATGCCTCGCCGTTGCTTGGTAATCGTGTTGACCGTTACATCTGGAACGGCACCACACTCACCTTCGATCGCAAGCTAATCAGCCTGCGATCCTTGCAGCAGGATAGCGGCCAACCTTCGCGCGGAAATCACAACGGCGGGGTCCTGCGTTTCGGGCACGACGGCAAGCTCTACATTATTTTTGGCGATAACGGGCGGCGGGGCTTGCTGCAGAACATAACGAGCGGCGGCCCGGTTCCCGATGATCAGTTTGGCGGGCCAGAACCCGATGATGCACACCTGACCGGAGTGATTCTGCGTCTCAACGACGACGGCACTACGCCGTCCGACAATCCTTTCGTTAACGCGAGCACCGGCCTCAACGGTGAAGCGGCTGCCAATGTGAAAAAGATCTACGCGTACGGCGTGCGCAACAGCTTCGGCATGGCCGTCGATCCGCTTACCGGAAACCTCTGGACACAGGAAAACGGCGACGACTCGTTTGATGAGATCAATCGCGTTCGACCTGGTTTTAATGGTGGTTGGATCCAGGCCATCGGTCCCATCAACCGCGTTGCCGAATACAAAGCAATCGAAAGCACCTACGGCGCCGGCAATCTGCAACAGCTGCGCTGGGCGCCCAGCAACATTGCGGATACGCCCCAATCAGCGCTCGCTCGGCTCTACATGCTCCCCGGCGCGCAATACGTCGATCCCGAATTCAGTTGGAAGTACGCCGTGGCGCCGTCCCCGATAGGCTTCGTGCGCGGCAGGGGATTGGGCTCGGAATATGAAGGCGACCTGCTGGTGGGCGCCTCGAGGGTGACACTCCAGAACGGGTATTTGTTTCGGTTCAACATGTCAGCGGACCGGCAACACTTTGCGTTTAGTGATCCCCTCCTAGCGGATTTAGTGGCGGACAACTTCGATAAGTTTGATCTCGCCGAAAGCCATAGCCTTTTGGTAGGACGAGACTTCGGCATCACAACTGATATTCAGACGGGGCCGAACGGCAACGTCTTTGTTGTTTCGTTGTCAAACGGTGCAGTCTACGAGATCAAATCAAAGCCCGGCCTAATCTTTTCAGCGACCCTTAACGGCGCGCAGCAAGTACCGCCGACAAATTCAGCGGCGACGGGAAGCGCCACCTTAATCCTAAGTCCGGATGAACTGACTGCCCGCCTATCGCTGAGTTTCAGTGGACTAACAAGCTCGCAAACCGACGCTCACATTCATGGGCCCGCGGCTGCCGGTAATAATGCCGGAGTGTTGTTCCCGCTGCCGTTGGGCCAGCTGAACGATTTTGAGATAACCCTGACGCCGGAACAGGTTGCTGATCTGAAGGCGGGACTTCATTACGTCAACGTTCATACGAGCAACTTTATGAGCGGCGAGATTCGCGGACAGTTTGGAGCGTCGGCAGCCACGAGTGTCGCAGTTTCGGGTGCGACGAATTTCGCTGTTAACGAAGGCCAGGGCGGAGCGACGGTCACGTTCACAAGAATGGGCAACACGGCGAGTGCGGCAACTGTGAACTATGCAACCAGTGACATCGCCGGCCTCACGAACTGCAATGTCGTCAACGGCATCGCTTCTTCGCGCTGTGATTATGCGGCGTCAGTGGGAACGATTAGTTTTGGCGCTGGTGAGAGTTTCAAGACGATTTCGATACCCATCATTGATGATGCTTATGCGGAAGGACCTGAGACGTTTACGATCAGCCTGAACAATCCCAACGGTGTCGTGCTCGGCCCCCCAACGACGGCGACAATCACCATCAACGATAACGACACTATCAATGGGCCCAATCCGATCGAACAGACTGCCTTCTTTGTCCGGCAGCACTACATCGATTTTCTTGGGCGCGAACCCGACCCGGCGGGATTCCTCGGCTGGCAGAACACGATTAACAACTGTCCCCCTGGAATTATCACCTGCGATCGGATTCACGTCTCAGGAAACTTTTTCCAGTCACCTGAGTTTCAGCAGCGTGGCTACTTTGTCTACCGGTTCTACCCGGTTAGCTTCGGTCGCAAACCGGACTACGCGGAGTTCATACCCGATCTGGCGCGCGTTAGCGGCTTTCTAAGTGACGCGCAATTGGAAGCGGCAAAGGTTGCGTTCATTAACGACTTCATGGCGCGTCCGGCATTTGCTTCGACTTACAACGGTCTGACCAATACGCAGTATGTAGACACTTTGCTGGCGACAGCGGGAGTTACGTCGCCCCACCGCGATTTCTGGATCGCCGCGCTCGGCAACGGCACGCGGACGAGAGCCACGGTGCTGCGCGACATTTCTGAGAGTCCTGAGGTCTACACCAAGTACTACAACGAGGCTTTCGTCGTGATGCAGTACTTCGGCTACCTGCGCCGCGATCCGGACGCGCTTTATCTCTTCTGGATTCAGGAATTGGAAACAAGCGGGAACGCCCGGAACATGATCAACGGCTTCATGAACTCGCTTGAGTATCGCTTCCGTTTCGGACCGTAAGAGATTGCGATTGCCGATTGCCGATTGGCGATCGGCGATTGGAAATTGGAGATAGGCTAATTTGCTAGGTTCTTGCAGATCGACATTTCCAGAGCCCACTCGGCTGCGCGGTGGTTCCGAGTTTGTACTAATCGGCAATTGGTAATCGCCAATCGGCAATCGTTCGGCGTCTTGGCGGTAAGTGTGTGTCGGTCAGCGAATCCCGAGCATTAAGAGTGCCGAGCGGTCGGACACGAATCTCTCTTCTAATTTCTGCCACTCACGAAAGGGAAGCAGCTCCGCGTCTGTTAAGCGTCGATTGCCAAGACGCGCGGCCGGTGTTCGTTCAAAGGCTCGGTCTGTCAGGGCCAAATGAGGCGCCCGCACATGGAGAGTGTCGGCTTCAGCAAGCGCCGCTTCCGCAGCTTCCACGGAGGGAAAAAATTCCTCGTAAGCCATCAGATGCCAAACCGTTTCCCGCCCGCTTCCTTCGACAGCCAGGATGCGCAGCAAACCAAAACCGCTTTCCAGTTGAAACAGCAGATCATCGCCCGGCACCAGAGACTGAGACATGAAGGCAGTCTAGCATAAGGTATCGTGCTGCTCAGGGTGTGCTCGCAGGCGCAAATTGCAAAACCAAAAACGTGAACTTAGAATTGGCCTGCAGTCATGAGCCAATTCGATCTCAGCAAAGACTACTACGCGATCGTCGGCGCGGAAGAAGAAACAACTAGCCGGGATCTCGAGCGACTCTACAAGCGCCGCGCCGCTCTGATGCATCCCGACCGTGGCGGCAGCGAAGAGGGGATGAAGACGCTCAACGAGGCTTATCATGTTCTCAAAGATGAGACGACGCGGCGCGAATACGATCAGCAACGGCACCAGCCGAGAGCCAGAAGTAGTACGGTCGCATCAGCGCCTGCAGCCAAAGATGTGGGTCTCTTTGGCCACTTCTTGAGTGCTTTTCTCTGTCTGCTCATCGGTCTGTTTCTTCTGTTGTTGGTGCGCGTGCAGTGGATTTGGTTTCTGTGGCCCTTGGTAATTCTCGCCGTCTTCGTAATTTTGTTTGGTGTGGTAATGGCGCACAGCGCAATGCTGGCGGCCAACGCTTCGCTGCCAATGAGCAATCCGGTGAAGCGACACCGATCAGCGCAGGAGGCGATGTTCTGGATCGCCGTGGCGGCGGGCGGCTACGGCGTTTATCTGTTGTTGTCTATTGTGGGATAGAGAGTCGAGGTGCAAATCAAGATTAAAGGAATGGATTTGTTATTTCTCGAGGTAAACAACCTTGAGGAGTCGTTGCATTTTTACCACGACCAACTAGGTCTGGAGATCGAGTCCAACAATCCTTCCAACGAGCCACCGATGGCGACCTTGCGAGCGGGCGACTTAAAGATCACCCTTGCACAAAATCTGGAAACTATGCTGCGCCGGGGACGCGGCGCACACTTCTTCCTTGGAGTAGCAGACGTTGATGAGTATTACGAGCACTTGCTCAGCAAGGATATGGAAGTGAAACCACCAATCGAGGAAGGCTGGGGCGGCCGTTTCATCACAGTTCAGGATCCCGATAAGTACCGCTTCTTCTTTGTCACCTGGTTGTAGGGGCGTCCCTCTGTGTGCGCCCCACCTTCGCATCAAGGGGGCGCTTAATTGCAAAGGCGCCAAGTCGCAGAGACGCGGAGGATGACTGGCAGTTTCCAACACCTTTGTTAGCGCGCTTGCTGCGTAGAAAATGTTGTCCTAATCAATCCACGTCGCTGAGTAAATCGTCCTCTGCGTCTCTGCGACTTGGCGCCTTTGCGGTCGTGGATCTGAAAAACAATTCACTGACTGCCACTGGCAGAACCCTCGCGCCATCTGCTACACTGCGTTGCATCTGTAAAACAGGCTTGCATCCATGCAGTACGTAGCAAATCCTCCCAATCCCTGGCTCACGCATTCGGTTGAATGGCTGGGCGAACCACCGGAAACCAAGCTCGAAGTCTTTGAAGAGATCGACACCCGCACAATCATCAGCCATAACGACAGCCCCGACGTCAGCTTCGACTATTCGCTCAACTGCTATCGAGGTTGCATTCATGGTTGCACTTATTGTTTTAGTCGACCGACTCACGAATATCTCGGCTACGGCGCCGGAACGGATTTCGATCGCAAAATCGTTGTAAAGGTGAATGCTCCGGCACTGTTGCGAAAAGAACTGATGAAGCCTTCGTGGAAAGGCGACGAGATCGTTTTTTCGTTCACCTCGGATCCGTATATCCCACTCGAGGCCCACTACCGATTGACACGGCAATGTTTGGAAGTGTGTGCGGAGTTCCGCAATCCGGTTGGTGTGATTACAAAGTCGGCGTTGATACGACGCGACATAGATGTCTTGCAGCAGCTGTCTCGCGATGCCCGTCTGGGAGTCTTCTTCACGATTCCGTTTACGGATCGGGAGTCGGCGCGCGCGGTGGAACCGTACGCGCCACTTCCGGAGGCGCGCTTTCACGCGATGAGAGATCTTGCCGCAGCGGGTATCAAGGTTGGAATAGGAATCGCTCCCGTGATTCCTGGTTTGACGACAGATATTCCCGAGCTATTGAAACGAGCCAAAGAGGCCGGCGCAACTCACGCCTTCATTAACATGTTGCGGCTCCCTGGTAGTGTCGCTCCCTATTTTCAGGAACGCTTGCACGAGCGCCTTCCGACCAAGGCGAACCGCATTCTGAATCGCATCAAAGAGGCGCGCGAAGGAAAGGTGAATTCGAGCGTCTTCGGCGAGCGCATGCGCGGCAAGGGACAGTATTGGGAAGCAACCGAGCGCCTGTTTAAGATTCATTGCGAAAGGCTCGGCTTTAACAAGAAAACCCCGCGCGCTGCGGAATCAAGTACTACTTTTGTCAGACCGACCTCTCAACAATCCTTGTTCTGAAATCACGAGACGACAGGAGGGAGGAGGCAGGAGGCAGGAGGTAGTAGGCAGTAGGCGGGCAGGAGTCGGAAGTCACGGGTCAGGAGTCGTTAAGTAGACTAGTTCTATTGACCCCAGATCTTTACTGCCGGATGCGCCTGCGTACTGCCTACTGCCTACTGCCTACTGCCAACTGCCTCCTGCCTCCTGCCTCCTGCCTACTGCCACCTGTCTCCTGACTCCTGACTCCTTCCCCTGTTTTTCATAGAGACATAACTCTTCGGCGCGCCTATAATGTCGTCGTACCCGAACAAACCAATCAGGAGCTGCGCCATGATGCTAATCAGGGATGTGATTCGCAACCGTGAGCCTTACTCGATGAAGTCATCTGCGAGTGTCCGGGATGCCGCGGAGTTTATGGCGTCACGAAACATCGGCGCAGTCTGCGTGATGGATGACGCTGGCAAGTTGCTCGGTGTCTTTTCCGAACGTGATGTGGTTAATCGCGTAGTTTTGCAGAAGCGCGATCCGGCTTCGTTGCAGGTGGGTGATGTTACCAGCGAGCTGCGCGCAGTGATCCGCTGCGACGAAACTCCGCATCAGGCCCTGGAGCGAATGGAGCTGATTGGGACGCGTCATTTGCCGGTAGTCGATGGCGAGCGTTGGGTCGGGATGCTTTCGATGCGAGATCTGATGCGGGTCGAGTTAAGCGAGCAAGGCGACGAGATCAAGTTGCTGCACGAATACATTCAGCATTAAGCCCCCAGACAATTCTAGTTTTTGATCCGGACCGAGGTTTGAAAGCGTGAGCTCGCGGCTCGTCGTTTTCAAGCTAGGCAAAGAACTCCGCGCCTGGTCGCGCATTGCGGGACGCCCGCGATCCTAAAGCTATGAAGCTCAGATCGTTAATACTTCTCTTCGCGCTATTCACGTTGAGTCTGGAGTCTGCGTGTAATAAACCCCCACCTGGCCGGGGAAGCGGAGAAACAGAAGCAGCGGCTAGTTCGCAAACGAAGTTTCGCGTTGAGACAGTGGTAGCTAATCTCGAAGTGCCATGGTCGATCGTGTGGGCGCCTGACGGACGCATGTTTTTCACTGAACGGCCCGGTCGAGTTCGCGTTTACGAAAAAGGACAACTTCGAGCTCAGCCTCTCTTTGTCGTGCCCGACGTAGAGCCCTCCGGCGAAAGCGGATTGATGAGTCTTGAACTGCATCCGCAGTTCAGCGCGAACCATTTGCTCTATTTTGCCTATGCGTATAAAGGCGATGGTCAACAAGTTAAAGTAGTTCGCTATCGCGAAAGTCCCACCGGTCTGACCGAGCCGAGGGTAATTATCGAAGGTATTCCTGCAGCACAATTTCATGCTGGTTGTCGTTTACGATTTGGTCCGGATCAAAAGCTGTACATCACCACCGGAGACGCAACCGAACGCGGACTCGCCCAGGCCATGGACTCTCTGGCCGGTAAAACTTTACGACTCAACGACGACGGCAGCGTTCCGTCCGACAATCCGTTCGTCAATCAGAAGAATGCGCGACCGGAAATCTGGTCCTTGGGTCATCGCAATGCTCAGGGAATGGACTGGCAGCCGCGTAGTAGCTTGATGTTTCAAACCGAGCACGGACCTTCTGGTTTTGACGGGCCCGGCGGCGGTGACGAAGTGAATATCGTCGAACGCGGAAAGAATTATGGCTGGCCGCTCATTCATCACACGCAATCGCGTCCAGGCCTTGAATCGCCCTTGCTGGAATACACGCCTGCGTGTGCTCCGGGAAGCGCGATGTTTTACCACAGCAAACTTTTTCCGGAGTTTCAAAACAACTTCTTCTTCGGCTGCCTGCGAGGTGAAAGAATTATTCGCGTGGTACTCGATGGACGGCGCGTTGTTAGTCAGGAAAATCTGTTGGCAGAAAAGTATGGGCGGATTCGCGAAGTCGCTGAAGGGCCAGACGGCTCGATCTACTTTTCGACGTCGAATCGGGATGGTCGCGGATCACCGGCAGCAGACGACGATCGCATCATTCGCTTAGTGCCGTTGCGCTAACCTTCGGTTCTCTGAGCGAGTATTGCGCTTTTACTCCATCCGATGATTTGCAACGGTGGGAAACGATAGTGATGCACCATCTGAAAATGACGATCGGTCTGTCGCATCACTTCACGCGGCGGATGGTGTTTAAAGCGAAACAGGATTTCCAGCAAGGTGCTGGCTGGCGATGGCCGGCAAGGTATGTGCAGTAAATGACCACCCGGGTTGATCACGCGGGCCAGTTCGTTCATGCCGTCTGAAAGAGGCACATACTCGAGGGCTCCGCTCGTGACCACGAGGTCGAAAGTTTCGTCAGCAAAGGGAAGCGATAAAAGATTCCCCTGAGTAAAGCTTGCGTCTCGCGTCCGCACCGGGCTATCGCACACAGCCCTCCTTGCGGCCTCAATTGAGGTGGCCGACAAATCGAGCGCGGTAATCTTTACAGGGAAGTGAATCGCACGCAGGAGCGCTAAGGTTAACAAGCCGGTGCCGCAACCCGCGTCCAGGATTTTCGCGCCTCGCGAAATTGGTAATGGATGATTAGCGAAGTATTCGTCGAGCGACCGGCCGTACCCATTTAGTTTAAAAGTTAACTCATAAAGACCGGCGATCTTGTCGTAATAAGACCCCGCGCGAGCTTCGGTCTTAGTTGCGGTCAGTACATACTCCATCGGCCTCTCCAAATCCTATCCTGCTCTTCAGTCGCTGGGTTGCCGCAAGAAATTTACTTCGGGGGTAATCTGGCGGGGTATTGTAGCTGGCAAGGGGTCTTTACTCAACCGCCGAAACAATCTCGAAAAACCTGCCTACTGGCGCAAGCCTGGCTGCCTCCGGTCGTTCCTCCTACGGTACGGGGTGTAATTCTTGTGGGGAGACAAACCATGAAAAAGATTTTTGCGATATTTAGCGCATTCGGATTAGCCGCCGTTGTTTGTGGCGTATTTATGATGGGAGGGAGAACGGACACCGCGGTTGCCGCGGGAGCACCTCTCGAAAGCGGAGCTCAGGGACGAAATATTGCCCCCGAGCGGGGGTTCGACGTTGCAATTCTGGTCCGAGGGCAGCCGCTTTACGAATACGCAGCTCGAGGCCGACGGTATGTCGAGGCGCATGAAGGGGCCGAATACGAAATCAGAATCCGCAACCCCTATCCGTTTCGTGTAGCCGTTGCTTTGTCGGTTGACGGCCTTAACTCGATTGACGCACGCCGGACGAGTGCCTGGAATGCCAGTAAGTGGGTGATCGCTCCGTACAGCACCATTAATGTTTCGGGGTGGCAGATGAGTTCTGAACGCGCGCGCCACTTCTACTTCACCACAGAGCGCGATTCGTATGCGGCTAAATTGGGACAGCCGGCAAACCTGGGCGCCATCTCAGCCGTGTTTTTCCGCGAGCGCAGACCGATACCGGTTCCAATTACGCCGCCGCGTCCTACTTATGAGGAGGACGGTAGTCGCGATCGTCATTCGGACAAGTCGAAAGCGCCGTCAGCGTCCCCCGGGACCCAGGCGCAGGGAAGGGTGCAGGCGCCGATGCAGAGTGATGACGAATACGCAGCTACCGGGATTGGCCGCTCAGTCAGAAACGACGTGAGGTTCGTCAACATGGATCTCGATTCGCGACCTTTTAATGAAGTCAACATTCGCTACGAGTACTACGGGGCTTTGGTGCGTTTGGGAATTCTTCCGCAGAAGTATCCGCGAGTTGATCCGCTGCGCAGACGAGAAGGCGCCACAGGTTTCGAGGATCGACGCTTTAGCCCTGAGCCATAATCGATTGCTGATTGCCGATTGGCGATTGCCAATTCGAGTGGCGATGGACTGAATGCCCTTCCGGTCCGACGATAGGAATCACCGAGAATAACAATTGCCAATCGGCTCGCCAATTCAAAATCACTTGGCGACGAGATCCGTGGTGTAGAGCTCGCGATAGATCCGGTAGTTGCTCATTACCTTTTGCACATACGTTTTGGTTTCATCAAAACCGATCTCAGCGGTAAACACTCCCGGATCCTTGTGGCGCGCTCGCTTCACCCAGCGCGCTACGTTGTCTTCACCGCCGTTATACGAGGCGGCGACCGGCTCGAGATTGTTGGGAAACATTCTTACCAACTCGGCCAGGTATTCACTGCCGAGGACAATTGAAGTTTCAGGGCGATAGAGATCGCTTTCGCGCAACTGGTTTAGCCGCGCCGTCACCGCATACTTTTGAGCTGCATCGATGGTCAGCTGCAATAAACCGCGAGCGCCGGCCGGAGATTTCGCGAGGGGTTTGAAGACGCTTTCCTGCTTGATGATGGCGAGGATGAACCGCGGATCGAGCTTTCTTGCTTTGGCGGCTTTAACGATCGCCGCCCGGTAAGGGGCTGGATAGTCATCAGCCAGCCCACTCACCTGGGTATGGAAGCGTTCCGATCGCTCCGTAACGAGTTCCTGCGTTTCCGCTCTGCTCAGATTTGCAAGCCGCTCGAGGGCCAGACCGCCGTAGTAAGACTCAGGCGAGTCGGAAATCGCGGCGTAAGTATTGAACGCCCCGCGCCTGTTTCCGAGTCGCTCCAGACTATAAGCCTTTAGATAATTGACCTCGGCCCGACTCGTCAGAACTCCTTTGGTGAAAGTTAACCGGCTTAACTCATCGGCTGTAGCCACTGCCTGCTTCCAATTACTTTCCGCGACGTCCAACCGCAGTCTAGCGAAAACTGCATTCGTTTCTGTAACGCTGCCGGCGAATCGCTGCCTGGTTAGAGCGACCCAAGTGATTGCTTCGTCCGGGCGACCTGCCTCACGCAACGTGTCAATGATGTTCAGATGGGCTGTGTCGATTCGCTCGCCATTCGGAAAAAGCCGAATGTACTCCGCGTACTTTTCCACAGCTTCCCCCGGCTTACCCAGGCGTGTTAATGCCGCGGCGTTGAAGTTGAGTCCCTCGCGGCCTTCTTTGGTGGAACTGAATCTTCTGAATAGCTCATCGTAGGTCGTCGCTGCTTCGGCATAGCGTCGCGACTGCTGGTAAGACCGGCCAATTCCTAACAAGGCTTCCGCGACCGCGGAATCGCTGGGGTAGAAAGAGATCAGGGCGTGCCAATGTTCTCGCGCTTCTTCAAACGCGCGATTTGACAGGTAAACCTTGGCCCGGCGCAGATGTTCCTCCGGAGAGAGACGGATTAACTTGTTGTTGCCGTCCCGAGTGTCGGTTCGTCTGACCGTGGCTAGTGTGCCGTCTTTTGCTGACTGACCCACCAACCCGTGCGACAGCGACAGGACACTTCCGGCAACTAAGACGGTCGCGGCAAAAACTTTTGAAAAACTCACGATGTGTTTCCCCCCAACTACGCTTCGATGATTTCAAACGTTGAAACGATTTCCGCGGTCGGCCGCAAAGTTGCGGCGACGCTGCAGTACTTAGTTTCCGAGAGCTCGATTGCCTGAGAGACCGCCTTTTCCGAGATCTCACGGCCGGTTACTACGTGGTGCACTTCCATCCGAGAGTAGCTCCGCGGGTGCTCCGACCGGCGCTCACCGCGAACTTCGACCCGGTACGCGCTCACCTGTTCTCGTTTCTTTTTTAGAATGCTGATTACGTCCACTGCCGTGCAGCTTCCCAGGGCTACCAATAAAAGTTCCATCGGAGTCGGCGCAGAGCCACGCTCATGATCGGTATCAAGGGTGAGGGCGTGGTGAGATGGAGTGATACCTATAAACAGGTCGTCCTGAGCAAAGTGGATCACAGCTTTTGGTTCGGCAAGGCTCATGCGTTCGTCCCCCCGCCCGCAGAATAGCATGAGCGGATAGTAGCGCTGGCTCGCTTTACCGTCGCAAAACCGTGAAATGGGGACACGAAAAAGAATGCTTCTAACCGTAACTTTGTGATGCAAATCGTTTAACACATGTACTGTTTTGGCTGTTTCTCGGAACGGGACTGGAGAAAGGGCGCGATAAGTCGGCCCATCTAATGGACCAGGTCGTACGGAATTTCGTTGGCACAATCCTTGTCTAGTACTTGGTTAGTATTACGGCTGTTCTCCCGGCCAAGAACGATCCTGGGACAATTTTAGATCAACGGCTACATCGGAGGAGAAATCACATGAGCAGTTCTAGAAGAATCATTGCGATAATTTTCGCACTGGGAGTCCTACTCTCGGGAATCCCCACAATGGCGCAGCAGCGCTACCCGCAGCAGGGTTACCCGCAGCAGCGGGTATATCGCGGAACCTATCAGTCGGTCCGAAATTTAATTAATCGTATAGACAGCCGAGCAACCACTTTCAGAAACACTCTCGACACGGCGCTGGATCAGAGTCGGCTCGATGGAACTAACGCGGAGGACAATATCAACCTCTTCGTTCGTGACTTTGATGACGCCATAGATCGCCTGCGAGAAAGGTTCGAGAGTCGCCAATCAACCGCCGCGGATGTGCAAGAGGTTTTGCAGCACGCGGCCTTGATCGATCGGTTCGTTAACCGTCGGCGGCTTGACGCCCGGGTTCAGCAAGACTGGTCAGCCGTACGTTTGCAATTGAACCAATTGGCCACGGTGTATGGAGTAACTTGGCCAACGGTTGTTCGCGGCGGACGACAAACGACACCATTCCCGTCAGCTGGCAATAATGTGTTGACCGGAACCTATCGTTTGGACGCTTCGCGAAGTGATGATCCGCGAGAAGCGGCGAGTCGTGCGACGCGAAGTCTGCCCTACCGCGATCGACAGAGAGTCAGTGACGAGGTGACGGCGCGACTTGAGTCGCCTGATCAAATAGCCATCGAAGTGCAGGGACGGCGCGTAACAATTGCTTCTTCGCGAGCTCCGCAGATTTCTTTTGACGCGGATGGCAGCGAGCGCGTTGAGCAGACCCGGGACGGCCGTAACATTCGTGCCCGCGCGACGCTATCGGGCGACCAGCTAATCGTGAGCTCTAACGGCGATCGCCTGACCGACTTCACCGTCACCTTTGATCCCATAGACAACGGCCGGCGGTTAAGCGTTACTCGTCGTGTTTATGTTAATGGTCTACCTCAACCCGTCGTAGTGCAGAGCACCTACGATAAGACGGCTGATGTTGCCCGCTTTGACATTCAAGGCGGCGGCTACAACACTTCAGTTCCCACGGCCACTGGCGAGTTCATCATTCCTAATGGCGAGTCAATGGTTGCTGAATTGAATGAAGACCTTTCAACCAGAAACGCGCGGGATGGTCAGACTTTCACGGCCACAGTAAGACAGCCTTCACGTTATGAAGGCGCCATTGTTGAGGGACGGGTTACCCATCTCCAACGCGGCGGCCGAGTGACGGGCAGATCTGAATTAACACTTACGTTTGACAACATTCGCATGCGCGACGGACGCACCTACCGCTTCGCCGGTATTTTGGAAAGTGTTCGCCTGCAGAATGGCGAAGTAGTGAAGGTCGACAACGAAGGCGCGGTCCAGGATGACAACCAGACCACCAAGACGGTTCAGCGTACGGCGATTGGTACCGCGGTTGGTGCCATTATCGGAGCCATAGCTGGAGGCGGAAAGGGTGCTGCTATCGGAGCCATTCTTGGCGCCGGCGGTGGCGCGGGTTCAGTGTATGTCCAGGGTCGTGATGACTTGGACCTAATGCGAGGAAGCGAACTAACGATTCGGGCGTCTGGACCACAAGGAAATTAGCAATTCGTCCAGCGTAATTAGGCCGGTAGCGAAAGTTACCGGCCTTCTTTTTTTGTTGTGCTATCATTCGGTCCAACCCAGACTTCCTCACCTGCTAGAAAAATTTAATCGGTAGTGCTTAAGCGTTGACCCAGAACTTGAGCTAGATAACGCCGGAGGAGCCGTATGTCTTTGATTCTTGTGGTCGACGATGATGAAATTATTCGTGACACCCTCTACGAACTGCTCTCGGAAGAGCACGCTTGCCAAACTGCGGAAACTGCGGAGCAAGCTCTAGCGAGATTGGAAGTAGACTCCTACGACCTGGTGTTGACAGATATTTCAATGCCGGGGCTCAGCGGGCTCGAGCTGCTGGGACATGTGCGCCAGAAGTATCCCGATACTCCTGTCATTATTATTTCAGGCATTAGCGATCAGGATCACGCACAAGGCCTGATCCGGTTAGGAGCTTTCGAGTACCTTCTTAAACCTTTTCGTCTTGAAGTGGTTGAGAAAAGTGTGAAACGCGCGCTCGACCGCAGGCGTCACTTGTTGAAAGCGCCTCGCCGTGCAGATGAAACGAAAGAGGATGCCACGGACTGGAAGATTATTCGGGACGGAAAATAACGGAAGGTCTCACGCGGCGGCGACGGCGAGGTCGCCGCGTTTCTTGTGGGCGACACTCATTCTTCGAATCTCTGCAGCCAGTTCGCAAATTCGCTCGTTCGTGAATGGTTTGGTCACGACCCAATCAACTGCTGCTTCCTTCTGCTTGTTTGAACCAACCGCTCCGCCCCAGCCGGTGACCACGGCGATAGGAATCAGTTGATTCCGTCCCCGGATTGCTTGAGCTAGTTCCCAACCGCTCATTCCCGGCATCCCCACGTCCGTGAAGATGCCATTAAACTCTCGGGTTTCGAAAAGGGCCAGCGCCTCCCGCCCACCCGGAGCGAGATAAACCCTGCAACCCTGCGTTTCGAGAATGTCTCGCAACAATTCGCGCACTGGCTCTTCATCATCCACTACCAGAATTGTCGGTTGATAGGAATCAGAGTCCGTTGCACTAGTCGCGTCTGCGTGATTCTCGACGGCAATTGAACCGGCATTGATCTCGATTTGTTTTTCAGCGCCGCTTGCCGCAACAGTCGGCAGCACTATCCGGAAAGTCGTTCCCTTGTTCACTTCCGATTCGACGTGGATTGTTCCCTCGTGACGCCGGATAATTCCAAAGCTCACCGCGAGACCCAATCCCATTCCTGTTTTTCCCTTGGTCGTAAAGAAGGGATCAAAGATCCTGGAGCGCACATCCGGCGACATTCCTGTCCCGGAATCCGAAACGACGATCTCGACTTTATCGCCCAACGCTTCGACGCGGAGTGTCAACTGACCTCCAGCGGGCATCGCATCGATTGCATTGAAGACCATGTTTACGAGGACATCTCGCAACTCCGACTCGTCTCCCATTACGTGGGCCTTCGATCTAATTTCGAGCGCTAGTCCGATGTGAATGTTTGAGGCTTCGGCACTGTCTTTCCATCGTGGCCGGGTAATCTCGCTCACATCAAATAGAATTTGATCAATAGGCACCAGCTGAAAATCCTGGTCCTTGCGTTGACGTGCGAAGTCCTGAATTCGCTTTACCGTGTTGGCTCCGTCCTCGGCTGCCTTGATAATTATCTCCAACCCGCGCTTCATTTTTTCCGGGTCGCTTGTGCGTGTCAGCAACTGCGCACGGCCAAGGATGCCTGCCAGGGTGTTGTTAAAGTCGTGGGCCACTCCCGAAGCGAGTTCACCGAGGGCAGACAACTTTTCTATTTGCGAGAACTGTTCGCGAATGCGTTCCTGTTCGGCGATGTAGTGAGAGAGTTCGTCAACGTGCTGCTTCGCCTGGTCGGCCTGTGCAGCAGCCGATTCAACATTCTTTAGATAAGTTCGATAGGTGAAATACAGGATAGCGACGGTGGGTGCCGTCAGAATCAATGCGTAGAAGCCCATGTGGTCAGCTGACTTCGCCGTAATCATGGAGGCGGAGGCGCCGGCAAAGTAGGTGATCGACGTCCAGAGAAAGTGCTTGCTCCACGTCGGCCAAAATTGCTGATTGGTTTTGATAGCGGCAAACCAGGCGACTAATCCCGAATTAGCACCATATTGCACCAGTGCCATCGCACAGGTTGCTCCGATTAGCATCGCCGACAGCGGCAGGCTTCGGATGAGGGTGATTTCACCAAACCAGGATTGCAGCGCGTAGGCTGTGATAAAAGCGGAACACACGGCACAACCCCAATTGAAAAATATCGTGATCCCTTTTTTGCTAAAGCGCCGTGATGATAGGAAGGCCTCGACGCCCGCCACGAGGACAGCAGGCTCTAAGCCGTAGAGCAGCATGAGCAGAAAGATGAAGGTGTCGGAAACCGAGATGTGTGAGCTGAACCTCGGAATTGGGATGATGATTCGCGAGCTGATCAGGAGGGTGATCGCCACGATGATGGCGAAGCGCAGATCCAAAAGCTGGAACTGGAGTCGATAAATGCAGAACGCAGAGATCAACGTCCCCGCAGCCACTGTGGCCCAGAAAAATAACCTGATTGATCGACTTGATGTAGGTTTGTCTGCCACGTCAATCGTAGTCTCGGAGGAGAGACCGTTGCTGAGGGCGGGAGAGCCGGGTAATTGGGGCAGAATCTTACGAGGCTAGTTATTGTTTACTTCAACTTCCTGTTCCAGAAAAATCGTGTCATAGGTTGTGACAAGTCTGAATCCGCATTTACCGAAGAATGCCTGGGCTCGCTTGTTCCTTTGATCAACAAGGAGGCTGATCGCTTTGGTGCTTTGCAGCAGTTCCTTTGCGAGTTGCGACATGCAATCGATTCCAAGTCCCGATCCGCGCAGCTTCTGGTTTGTCCAAACACCTTCAAGATAAATTACCTCCTCCGTGTCCGAGATAATGTCGGCTTTGAAGAGAAGCTCACCGTCTCGGACCACGACCCAGCTGCGGCCTTGTTCAATTCGGCGGCGGCAACGTTGACGAAAGCCTTCCGCGTCGCGTTCGAGAGGATTAATGCCACTCTCGTCTTGCGCCATCTTTGCCTGTATCGGAATGATCAGTTCTAGCTCCGCGAGTGTCGCGAGGCGCAGGTCTTCTACTTTCTGCCCGAGCCCAGTCTGATGGCGCAATTCAAAGAGCGACTCCCGGCAAGCGAGGCGCATCGGTTGGCCGCCTGCTTGATACTGAGACCAAAACTCTTCAATACGTTCCTGTTCGCCCAGAATCATGTGGGCCGACGAGCATTGCTGGGCAATTTCGGCAAAGGCGCAAACCGTGCGTGCCGCTCGGGTTTCCATCAAAGTCGCGTGACCGATCAAAGCGACACCTTCGAGTTCGCCTACTTCGTTGCGAACCCCGTAGAAAGCTCCGCGATTCGCGGTGGAAACCAAGCCATTGTCGCGAACAACGCCCGTCATGATCACCGTGTGCAGCGGTCGCTCTGCGAGAAAGTTCAAGACTTCCGTCTCTGCTTCACTCTTTAGGCTAAACACCTTTTGAGTTGTCGCTTGCGGTACGAAATCGCCGGTGTCGAATCTCATTGTGGGGGATTGTTGATACACGTCTTTATCCTCGTCTTAGTCGTTGTAATTGAGTTCGCGTAAGCCGCACTCAGTACCCCGTGTAATCAACTCCATTGTCCAACGACAGGGACATACCAGTCGTCGGATCCCCGCCAATCAGTGCCGAGTTTGCTTGAATCAGCGCGTCGCTCATCAGAACGCCATCGCTTAGCAAAACCCCATCGCTCATCAGAACGCCATCGCTTAGCAAAACTCCATCGCTCAGCAAGACGCCGTCTCCAAGCAGCACGCCGCTGCTTAGGAAAAGACTGCCGGCCGCCAGCGTGGTGCCATTACTTCTAAGGATGCTGTCGCCAATCAAGACTCCGGTGAGCTTCGTGAGATCAGCTATCAACACACCGTCGCCAATGAGAACGCCATCGCCTATTAGCACGCCCTGCGCATACACCTTTTGATACTTGGTGATAAGACTGATGCCGGTGGCATAACCGCTGCCGAGCGTGATGCCCTGCGCCCAGGTGAAAGTAAAACTGGACGAGCCGTAGGTGATCGTCGAATTGGCTGCCGGGGCGAGACTGGTGAGCAACGTCGTACCCAGTGCCGGGCTGGCAGGTAGATCCTGGCGGACCAGTTTTGCAACTCTCACGGCGCCGTCGATGTTCAACTCGCCCGCGCCTTGCTCGAGCATGTTGAATCCAGCGAGTTGCTGCGCCGTATACATGAGAATCATCTTCGTCATGTTTGGCGTCAGTTTAGGATTTGCCTGAATCATGAGGGCCGCGGCTCCAGCCGCTACTGGCGTGGCCATTGAAGTGCCGCTCAGTTTCATCTGGTCACGATAGGGACTCGAGCTCACTCCCGCATCCAGAGAAGGATCCTGCCGGATCAGCAGGCAGTTGGGCGACTGCGCATAGACCAACTTGTTTCCGGGAGCTGCCAAGTCGGGCTTGACCAGATTGTCGTATCGTTTGCGTCCGAAGACGTCTGTCCAATAACTTCGCGTCGGACCACGCGAGCTGTAGGTGGCGATGCTGTCGTCAGCACGATTGTCGGTACCTTTCGTGTCAGCAGCGCCAATTGTAATTGCCGATGGTTCATTACCCGGGGAGTGAATTTGTCCGTAGATTTTCTGACCCGCGTTGTTCTTACCGTTGTTTCCGGCGGCGGCCAGGACGACCACGCCGGTATCGACGAGGCGCCGCACGGCAACGCAAACCGGATCATTGCGGTAGGAGTTCACCGCCGGCATCCCGAGGCTGAGATTCGCAACGCGAACGTTGTAGGTGGTGCGATTGGTCAGCAACCAATCGAGCGCACCTAACAGCGCTGAGACATTTCCGACGCCCTGAGAGTTCAAAACACGAAGGTTCACCAGATTCGCTTTCGGAGCAATACCTATGTACTTGGCGCCAGAAACTAAGCCATTGCCGGCTGCGGCGGATGCCACGTGAGTTCCATGACCATAAGGGTCATCGGTGCGATTTTCACCGGTGAAGTCCACGCTCTTGACGATGCGCGAGCGCGTGGTGCCGGCTTCGAGAAAGGCGACATGCGAAGGATAAATGCCAGAGTCGATGATCGCGATCCCAATACCGCTGCCATCGAGGGAGCCGGTGGTTGCCATGGTGCGAACGTTGTCGGCGCCTGATGTGTGGGCTACGTGGCCACCGAATGAACGAATTTCGCTATCAACTGAGACAAACTCAATCTCTTCAAACTGATTAAGTGATTCAACAACGCTGGAAGGAAGCTCGAGGGCCAATGTGTTGAGAGCGGCAAACCGCTTCTTGATCTTAACGCCATTGCTGTTAAGAAGCGCGTTCAGCTCGCCGCTCATCGTGCCGTTTAACTGCAAGATAATTTTGAGCGTTTCATTGCCGCGCGCTTTTTCCCGAAGGTCCTGCGCCAGCTTCTGATGCTTCTCAGGCTGGTTGCCTTCGCCCGGCCCATTACCTTTCGCGGCCGCGTGAGCATTGTCAATTATCATGATGCCGCAGCTGAGTGAGACGACCAGTGCGAGGCTGGTGATCCAGGTCAGCGGCGATCTTGTTGTTGGCTTCATATCGAGTGTTCCTTCAGCTTCATCAATGCGACTTGCCCGACGCGATGACACGCCTGCGGCAACCCCGTTTTGGCAACGGTTATGCCAATAAACCTTTTCGCTTAATAGCCTCAGTTTTGTTAGGATTTATGGCGATTTCGAATTAGCTGCGCGCTCACTCCGGGCTGACCGGTTCGGTCAGAGTGAAGACCGAACTACGTCAATGTGAAGGATTGGTGGCGACCCTTATGTCTCTTCCTGAATCAATAGAAACACTTCGCGACCACGCTTGGCGGCGTGACGCGGAGCGCCGGATCGAGGATCGATCGGTCGCGGAATCGTTTATTGAAGAGGTGGGATTTTGTAACGCTCTCACTGATCGCCGTCACCCCGGCCCCTCTCTCTTTATCGCTGTTTGCGGACGACGCGATGCTTACCTGCCACGCAATGTGCAAAAGGATCCTGAATGTAGGTTGGCTTGGACGATAAAGGACGAGGTGATTCGTAGAGGAAAGATCTATTACGCGAAGCTGGCCCGGGCGCGTACGACGTTTGTAGCCCCGCGGCTCATCTGCAACTTCAACGCAGTCTGGGGCGTGCCCAAAAACCGCGAAGCTAGTGTGCTTTCTGACGGCGCGCGGGCAGTACTAAGAGTCCTGCGGCGTGAGTGGGAGATGGGCACTCGTGACCTGCGCGAAGCCAGCGGGATTACAAGTCGGCCCCACTTCAACAAAGCTATCGACGAACTTCAAAGAACCTTCAAAGTAATTCCTTCTGAAGTGGTCTATGAACCGGGCTTCACCTATATCTGGTCACTCGCGGAGGGACGGTTTCCCAGTGAGTTAAAGAAGCTAGTCAGCAGGGAAGTCGCATTGCGGGAAATCGCCCGCGCGTACCTGGCAGGGGCGGGGCTGACTTTCGCCGGTGAATTAGCACGCGCGACCGGCTTATCGCGAGTTGATGCTGGCTTGGGAAACTGGGCGCTGGTTGATGAAGGATTCGCGAAGCGTTGTGCGCCCGGAGTGTACTGCCTCGCTGAACTGGCGCCGTTGGCTGAAACAGCACTCAGCAAGGCTGCGGGTTGATCAAGCCTTATCGATCGAGTGGCGAATTGAGCTCTTTCGCAGCTTGCCGCTCAAGTTTTGCCATTTCAATTGTCAGGGGCAGTTGTGATTGTGCCGCGCTCAAACGGGTTAACATGAGGTCGGTCTCGGTCTGACTCAAACTCCGGCTCGCCGCTGCCTCAATCGTTTGTAGGCGCGCTTTTGCCTCGGCGAGCCTGGCGGTTGACTCTTCCCGCAAACTCTCCAACTGCAGGCGATCAGCCTCCAGATCGGTAATTAAGCCCGAGGTATCGGCGTCGACCAAGGCGCGGGCGTTATTAATGCGGCGGGTGACGCGCAGTAGCTCACGCTTGGACCGCACAATAAGTCGGGTGGCCGTGAGCCTTGAGGCAAGAGTTTCCTGATAGGCGTCGGCCAACAGCGGGTTGGTTTTTTGAATCTCACTTAAGTTCAGCCGTTCTTCCGAAGTCAATTCCGAGGTAAACCAGGTAACCTCTGAGGCAGTAATGCCATCCGAGGCGAGGCGATCCCGGAGCCGGTGATACCAACGCCGGCGATAAACCATGAATAGGATCAAGACTAGGGCGCCAATCAAGACCCCGACCCCCAGGGCACCTAGGGCCAGCAGTAGGGAAATCGCTGAGGTTTCAGTTGAATCTGATCCTAGGTAAAAGAACAAGAAGGGAAGTGGAGCTCCGAGCGAAAGCAGAAAGAAGGACAGCCAGGGAGCCCACTTGAGAAGTTGTGCGAGTCTTAGATCTTTGGGCTCGAGTTTACCTTGGGTATTGAGAGACATAATATTGGAACCAAACTTACCTTAACCGTCCTGAACGAGTGCCTGGCGATGTTAGCTGCTAACTGGTGCGTTTCGCTAGCTCGGTTCCCAGCTCGGGCAAGTCAACAATCCGGCTCTCTGACTGTATAATGCCGTGCAGGTTTGGCACGTGAGGAGTACCGATGAGGATTCGTCAAAAAGCAGTCGCGTTTGCGGCTCTGATTATTACTCTTGGTTTGGGATACGAAGGTGGTGGTTCTGCGCAATCGCAGACGAGGATCCTGCCGGCAGATGAGACGCCCAATGGCGCCAGGCCCGTGACGATTCCAGTAGGCATAAGGGTCAAGGGACAGAAGCCGGAACCTGAATTACAGTTGGTTGATCTGTCCGTTAGCGAAGACGGCGATCCCCAAACGATACTTTCCGTGCGTGCCATTGGAAACAACTCGCCTTTAACACTCGCAGTGCTTATCCAGGATGATCTAGTCCAGTCAGTCGCTAACGAAGTGAAGCCGATTGGCGAATTCATTCGTCGCCTGCCAAAGAATTCTCGTGTTTTGGTGGGATACTTGAGGACTGGTTCTCTGCAAGTTCGGCAAAAGTTTACGACGGATTTGGAAAAGGCGGCGAAGTCTCTGCGTTCGCCGCTAGGCGTGGCGAGTGCTGGGCCAAGTAGTCCCTACATCGAGGTAATCGATGCGATTAAGCGCTTTGATGCGCAACCGTCAGGGCGGCGCGCAATTCTCTTAGTGTCGGATGGTTTGGATATTTCACGGGGGATTGATTCGAGTTCCGCGACTCAAAGCATTGACTTGCAGCGGGCGATCAATGACGCGCAACGGCGCGGAATTGCAGTCTATGCTTTCTACTCGCCTTCAGTTGCAGCGCAGAGTGCGATCTTAACTGCCAACGCGCAAAGCTCGTTGCAACGGTTGGCGGATGAAACTGGTGGTCGCGCTTTCTTTCAAGGGACAGGAGCACCGGTCAGCTTTGATCCCTTCTTAAAAAATCTCACCTCATCGCTGGAAACGCAGATCGCACTCACCTATCTGTCGACTCATCTCGACAAAGGATTTCACCGGATCAAGATTCGGTCTGCTTCACCTGGAGTTGAGTTAGAGCACCCGGCAGGGTACCTACGTTGAGACGGGGAATAGATTAGAAAGAGTTATTGAACTGTTGCCGCCAGCAGCGATCCTCGGCGATCGGTGGCAGTTGCCCAACCTTCAGCGAGTGATCCGATCATACCGTGAAAGTGAATTTCACTTCCTGAAAGAACCAGCAACACATCTCCTGCGTGATAACGCGGATCGTTTAGGGCAAAACGTACTACTGTCGCCTGTCCGTTTTCCTGTTCCAGGGTTTCGAAGATGAATTCGTCTGCATCGACCACAAAGGTTTGGGAGTTATTAGCGACTCGCTGTTCGTCAGGCAATTAAAGACTCCTATCGTTGAATGAATTTAGTCAGAGCTTCGTTAAGCTGCGCACTTTAGTGTTAGTGCAAGCAATAATAGCGTTTTGTCCCTAGCCTGTCATTGCAGTCGCTCGACTCTCTTGGTACTCAGCGCGTGAGTCGTATCTATCACGCTAAATTCGATCCTTCGCAAGTCCGCCCTGTGCCTCCGAAAGGCAACCTAATCACAACAGTTGAGTAACGCCACGGGTGCTATGGTTGCTTCTCGTTTGCGGACGTCTCCCGATCGTGAGATTCGAATAGCCAATGCAGCGGATCCCTGACCCAGTTCGGATCTAAACCAAAGTCAAACGCAACTGAAAGGATAAAGCGGTGAGTAGTGGAGCCGTTGCAAGAACCGCTGTGACGTCGCAGCGATTAAAAACACCCCAAGACAACTGGCTGGGATTCGTCGGTGATGTTTTGAGCTTCTCCGGTGAAGTCCAATTCAGATCCATGCTGCGAATTGACGGAAACTTTTCCGGGCACGTCGATTCGAAGGAAGGAACTTTAATCGTCAGTCACGGGGCACACCTCAAACAAGCAGTGATAAATGTAGCGGTCGCCAAAATAAATGGGACGGTTGAGGGAGACATTAACGCCAGGCAGGAAATTGTGCTGGGTCCAACAGCGGAAGTTACGGGCAAAGTCTCGACGCCGCTGCTGACAGTGGAAGAAGGCGCAATCGTAAATGGTGATTTCCAACCAAGCCCAAGGTGAGATGAGTATCAGGAATGGGGCGGCTAGTGGGGCTCGAACCCACGACCTCTTGATCCACAATCAAGCGTTCTAACCTACTGAACTATAGCCGCCACAAGATCGAAAGCATTGCCCCCGGCAGGACTCGAACCTGCGGCCCTCTGCTTAGCTTCCAGCATCAGGCTTTCCCTGACCGCCCCTCAAGAGGAGTTTGCTGGCTGGACTATATCTTGGACATCGCAGTCCCGACCCGTATAGTCTCTGAGGATCCCACAACAAGGCATTAGTGGTTTCCTGCGGATTACCCAATCCTCTGGATTGTTACTCATCGTTGAGTACCAGAGGCTCTCAGGGCGTCCCCGCATATGGGGTCGTCCACTTAATGAGTTCTAAAAGACCTTCCCCATTAAGGCTCCTACAAGGCAGATGCTCTATCCACTGAGCTACAGGGGCGCAAATTTGGACGAGGCGCGATGTTAGCATGGCCTCGGTTGTTTAGGTCAACGGTTCTACCGCAACACTTTTGTGATATGCAAAATTAAAGAGACCGTCCCCTAAGGGCGGTCTCTCATTTACAAATGCCGTGTGAAAACTTGTTACGCTGCCCGCGGGTGTTCGGTGCTTTCCGCATACACACGACGGCCGTTTAAGGCATCGTCGATAATTTCGCGAACAGCCGAAGTATCCGGATTCACATCCATACGATCACAAGCACGTAAGTGCCGGATGATTCCCTCGGTCGCAATTTCGGCGGCGACGCCCATCAACTTCGAGTAGCGACGCGCCTGAATATGATCAATTCTCTGAATCCGCTCCTCTAGCGGTAAATGTCGATCGAAAGTCACTTTTCCTTTTGCTCCTTAGCCCAGTTTCGGGGTCAATTTTATTGGCGAACTTTAGATGCTTCGTTGAACGTGCAGGATGCAATCTCCTTACAATTCGCAGCGATTTACCAACAAGTTGCGAATACTTGTCTCTCAGCAAGCAATTTAGTGTTCAGCGAAACTAGGCATTATAGGGGAAGGTTCTGAAAATTTCTAGACCTTTTTCTTGATGGTGTGTTTTTGAGAAGGGTGAGGGGGTGTGGGCCGGTAAAAACTAAGCGCCGCTCCAGGTCAGCAACAAAGGGCCTGGGCGGCGCTATAGAGTTCTTTGAAAAGCCGGAAGTCGTGTTATTTCTTCGGTAACACGGTGTCTTTCATCGCTTTTCCAACGCGGAACTTGAGGGTAGTTTTTGCTGGAATCTGAATCGTTTCGCCGGTCGCAGGATTTCGGCCCTCGCGCGCCTTACGTTCGGATTTGACCAGTTTGCCGAATCCCGGGAGGACAAACTCTCCGTTGGATTTAACCTGACCCGAAGCTAGGTTGTAGAGTTCGTCGAAAAACTCCTTCACCTGACCTCGCTTCATCCCGGTTTTCTCAGCAAAGTGATTGAAAACCTCGGATTGAGTCATGCGCTTCTTGCCTGCCGCTTTGGTCGCCATAGTCTGGTGTGACACCTCCAATAGGACGTTAGAATTGAAAAGCTCTGCGACACTCATATATCACAGTAATCGAGCAATGTCCCGATTAATCAGCAATTTTTGGCGTATTTTTGCAAAAAAGGTCAAACGCCGGATCTCCAGTCAGTACCTGTAGGAAAGCTCACCATTGACGCTTGGTCGAGGAATTGAGGGTGCCCTGCCTCCAGCGACGATTGCTAACGAAACGGTATGTCATGGTCTTCGAAGTTCACTGGAGAGCCGAAGGTAATGATCTGTACGAACGTAGCCCCCTATACGGTTACGCCTTTAGATCCGGATTGATATTGACGCCCCCGGATTCGTCGTTTACTTCTGATGCCAACTCAGCAACATTAGCCCAAGAAACGAGTGGAAACAGTAATTGATTTGGTGTGACGCCGCTGGCGTTCAGGTGACGGCGGGTGTGGCAGGCTAATGGGTTGTGACATCAGTCTGGGCGGGTTAGATTAGATGGCGAGGCGCTATCATGTCAGCTTGATTCCGCAACAACACCTTACGCTTGCCAAAAAAGTCCAAAATGAAAGTTTCAATGCATACTGCTTGTCAGTCTACTTCTTAACTTCTTCTCTTGCTCTACGGCTGGGCCGACACCGCAGACTAAGATTTCCGAAAACACATTCGTCAACCGGAGTGAGAATCGGAAGTATAATCTGTCTTGTCTGTTTCATAGCGAAGAAATAGCTACGGGGACGGGGGAAAAAATAGAGGCCATACGTTATGTAACCTTGCGGGACAATGCGACCGGAAAGGAGTTAAGGTACGTTCCCCCTGATGAGGCTTCTGTTACCACCTCGCAAGCATATTTCACCAGCGTCAGTCACCCGATGAGGAAAGTTTGGTTTTACCGCAGGGCCGTTTCGAGTGTTTCTGCATCATCAAATCCAGCGTTGCAATGGAAAGCTTGCAAACAAATCGATGTGCCGACTTTATCAAGGTTCAGGCAACAAATGGAACGGGGTTGTGGCATGATTTCGAAAAATGGACCAATGGTCACACTTTCTTCTTTAAGGCAGGCTTATCTGGCGATAATTTCAACTTCGAATATGACATTCCCGAGCAAAGATTGACTGTGCCTCCTACAGATGCTGGCTCTTTCATCGGTGAGAACAGAAAGGGCAAACTCCCCATTTGATCCCGGTAGAGTAGGGTTCGTAACCCTGCATGCGATGCAACAGCGAACTAAGGTGTTGCAATCATTAGAGGCACAATAAACCTCTCTTACGGCACTTTCGTTACTCCAGTCTCATCGAACAACGCCTGCGGAAAGCAATCTACTTAACAGAACCTTCCTACTCATTTTTGTTGGCCACTATAACTCCAGCCAAGCAGCACCTGAGAAAATTGGATTCTCAAACCAATCTCTAAGTTGAGAGCAGGTTTTTTATTTTCATTTCGCCCATACCGGGTTAGGGTGTCTCGTTCACGAATGGAACGAACGAGCAAGGTCGGCGCTTCTGTGCGACTGAGGCAAACTTTTATTTAAACTGCTCTTGAGAAGCAGCTTCGTTTTCTATGACAAAAGTAAAACGTATCGGCGTGCTGACCGGGGGAGGTGATGCGCCCGGCCTTAACCCCGCTATCAAGGGTTTGGTTTATCAGTCTTCTGAGCGGGGGATTGAAACAGTTGGCCTCGGCGATGGTTGGCTGAGTTTGCTAAACCCTGCTTTCGATGTGGTCCCGCTGGAGCGGTCAACAGTGCGACGCTGGGATCGCGATGGCGGCACCAACCTCGGCTCCTCGCGCACCAATCCCTTCCAAACACCCAATGAGATGGGAGAGCGGATCGACAGGTCATCTGAGGTGATCGCCAACATCGAGAAACTCGGACTTGATGCCGTTGTAGCTTGCGGCGGTGAAGACACATTGGGCGTTGCCGCACGCTTCTCGCAAATGGGCGTGGCGATCGTTGGTATTCCGAAGACAATCGACAAAGACCTGTCGGGAACAGACTACACGTTGGGGTTTGACACTGCCTTAAGAAATGTAACTGAGGTCATCGAACGATCCCGCACGCCCGCTGGTTCGCATGGTTGGGTCCAGGTGATCGAAGTGATGGGACGGCATTCCGGCCACCTCGCTCTCTGGTCGGGAGTTGCAGGTCAGGCCGACATTATTCTACTCCCCGAACACCCATTTCGCTACGAGAGGGTCTATCGGCTCTTGAAAAATAAACTCGGAGATTCAACTTCGCATCCCCGCGATCCGCAGCGTCCGCGTTACTCGGTGATCGTCGTGGCTGAAGGAGCATACGCGGAAGACGGCGAGTTAATAATTATGGACGATCGCCATGATGCCTTCGGACACGCGCGGCTAGGGGGCATTGCTGAAGTTCTGGCCCGGAGAATTTTAAGTGATACGTCTTACGAAGCGCGTTCGGTAATTCTTGGTCACCCACAGCGCGGCGGCCCACCTTCGCCTGTCGACCGCATCATGGGTTTGTTATTCGGCGCACGAGCGGCGGACGCAGTCGCCGACGGCGACTTCGGGATGATGGTGTCATCGCGTGGCATTGCACCGGCATGCGATTTATCGCTGGTGGATATTTCTACGGTCCTGGGAAAGATCGATACGGTGGACGTCGCGCAATATTACGATACCGATCGCTATCATCTAAAAGGAATCGGCATGTGAGCGGGATGTAAGGCCAACTGTTAGTAGTCCAACGCCCAATGTCCAACGTCCTTTCCTCGATGTAAACGCAGACCTTGGACATTGGACTTTGGACACGAGCTTTTTCGGGGAGAAATCGTTGACTTCGGCGACCCTTTATAATATTGATCGCTGCTCATTCCTTTTAAGCGCCGACTGGCTGCTTAATCTATGAAGCTCAGACGCAGTTAGGATAAAGGTCAAATAAGTGCGACGAATCGATCTGCGAAAAGTTCAAACGGCCAACCCGCACACCATCCGTGATATTAATCGGCAGATAGTTCTCAACTACGTTCGCGAACGGGAGCCAATCTCGCGCGCCGCGATCGCGCGGGAGACCGCCCTGCAACGCTCGACAATCTCGGAGATTGTAGAGGCGCTCACGGGAGAGGGTTTGGTTGAAGAGATCGGTGAAGGTAAATCAACAGGTGGCCGGCGACCGACTCTGTTGCGACTGCGCACAAGTGGCGCTATTGCCATTGGCGTAAATATCACTCCCACTCGCACGATCATCGCGAGCAGTGATCTAGCTGGCGTCGTGGTGCAGCAAGAAAGTTTTCCAACTGATCCGGTTGCCGAACGAACGGTGACGCGAATCATCGAAATCATCCGCAAATTCTCTGAGCAGGGATCAATAGAAGGAGTCGGCATCAGCATTCCCGGACTGGTTACTCCGGCTACCGGTAATGTGATCTTCGTGCCGTATTTTAAGTGGCGCGACTTACCAATCGGCGAAATGATCTCTCAGTCGACTGGACTGCCGGTTACCATTGACAACGACGCCAATGCGGTTGCTCTCGCTGAATTGTGGTTCGGCCGACCCGAAGTCAGGGACGCGCGAGATTTCATCTTCGTCCTGGTTGCTGATGGCGTAGGAACCGGAATTATTTTTGACGGCCAGGTCTATCGCGGCGTACGCGGGGCGGCAGGCGAGTTTGGTCACATGATTGTGGGCAGCAATGCACCCGTTCTCTGTTCTTGCGGAAACGACGATTGCTGGGAGTCCTTTGCTTCAGAGCGCGCGGCAATCGCCCGCTACACGAAGTTGAAGCGCGCAATTACGGCGCCCGATTTTGGAACTTTGATTGATCGTGCGCTCGCCGGTGAGCAGGAAGCTGAGATTGCTCTCAGGGAAACGGGTCGTTACCTAGGGATCGGCATCTCCAACCTGGTAGTTGGCTTCAGCCCGGAAGCAGTAGTAGTTGGCGGCGCGATAACTCGAGCGTGGTCCTTGATTGAAAAAGATCTCACGGAAAAAATAGAACGCAGTGTTCGGCGCGGAGTGCCTTCGGCGCGAATCCTGCGCTCCACATTAAATGGGGATCCGACGTTAATGGGCGCTTTGAGTCTGGTCCTGACAACCAAATTTGCCGGTGCTGCCGCTGCTTGATACGGAAACTCCTCGAGTAAGATCGCCTGCCCATTCCCCCTACTAAATTAGTGTCTTATACTGCGTCCTCATAGTAAAAGGAGATCGGCTATGAAGAACCATCGAGCGCTTTCAGCCATAAGTCACCTAGGATTTGCGACTGTGGTTGGCTTGCTCACCCTTTCCCCCCACGCGGTGAGCGGCCAGCAAACCGTTCCCACTGCTCCAGCGGTAAAGGACCCGTTCGGCGAAATACGCGAAAGGCAACAGCGTGAGGCGCAACTGCGCAGCGCCGAGATGATGGGTTCTAGAAAAGGGGAGACGAGGGACCTTGAGGCTGGGGACAAACAGATGCGGGAGGACTTTAAGGCCATCCAGGTTATGCGTAACAAAATCGCGCGCCACCTGCTGTCAGAGAAGCCGCTGGATTATAAATTTATCACCGCGGAGACCGACGCTATTAATAAGCGTGCCAATCGGCTAAGAGCATTCATGACCATCGAGCCCGTCGAAGGCGAAAAGAAGGAAGAGAGCAAAGCTTTAGAGCTTGGCGACAGTCAAATGAAGGGCGCACTCGTGGCAATGTGTAAGCGGATCGACAGCTTCACCGAAAATCCTGTCTTCAAGCTACCCGAGGTTGTTGATGCGCCGCAATCCGCAAAAGCGAGGAGTGACTTGCGCGATATCATCATGCTGAGTGGCGGCATTGTGAAGCTAGCTGAGAAGCTGAACAAGCCGCCGCATAATTAAGGCGTCGAAACTTTCGGTTGGTCGGACGCGGGGGATCGAAATGAGTGTCGGTTGCTGAAGAATCTCAGCTTCGCTGTAAGGCCGTAAATCAAAATCAAAAAGAGGGAATTGAGTGCCTCGATTACGGATTCAAGATTTACCCGCCTCCGGCAGTGCCCGGAGAGAAAGAAGAGTAATGGTCGTGGGCGTGCCGTTCTCAACGTGGACCTTGAGAAGCGCCTGATAATATTTGGGAGGCGCATTCTGTCCGCCGAGCTGACGCAAGCGTTGCCCCAGCAGATTTAAATGATTCCGCGTGGTCACGAATTCGGCCGCCGCTTCAGTCCCTTCGCTAAAAATGCCCGCCAGCGTCATCACCGCGTGCTCCCCTGAGACATTCGGCTTCACTGTGATGAGCGCATAGTCAATCGACATCGCTCCTGTCTGTTCATTAAACTCTGGCTTGTACTCGCGCTCCTCGCCGGGAAGCGGATTGCGATTCTGGATGGTAGCGGAGAATGTGTAAACGAAGTTCTCGACCGTCGGGAGTCTGCGCGACCATTCGTTTACGTAGATACTGCCGAGCAGGATCACGTTGCGGTACTTCAGATCGGCAGCACTAACTTGACGACTTTGTCTTAGGAGTATGCTTTTATCCGATGCGCGCAGCAGGTCTGTGAGGCGGTACACGCCGACGGCTTCACCCATTCCGGTGTACATCCCGAGCGATGGAATAAGCTGCGGCGATTCGCCGCCAGTGTACTGACCTTTGAACTCAGGCGCGTCAAGAAGTAAGCGTGTTTGCTCTGGAGTCAGTTGAATCGCGCGGCGTTCCAGGGAAGTGGGGTCAGCGTCATTTAAAAAGCGATAGACGGTCGGGTTACTTAAAACGAGCAACGGCGACTCCGCGTCATCTACGAAGGGACCCCAGACAGCCTTGAAGTCTTCGCTGTTGAGGGCGGGGTCGATAGTGCGAGCCTGGCTTCGCAGTTGTCGGTTAGAGGAGTACAGCGCCACGACCGCGACGATTAGCAGTATTACTAGCCCACCCAACGCGAATGCGACCACTCCGGCTCGAGACACTCGCGCAATACTCTCAACATGAGACTGACCTTCTAGTGTTGTTGGTGTCGGATGGCCGTTAGCGTTGAGCTCGTCGGTCGTGAGGGTGCGGGATGCAGGAATCTCTTTTGCCGGTTCCACCTGAGGGCAGCTAAAAACCGGATGGTAATGGCCCTTCGGCAACTCGATTATGATCGGGTCGTTCTTTCCTTCCGCGGTGTAATACTCCTGTAGTTTAGTTCGCAGCCTTCCGGCTTGAACGCGGACCACGGAATCGATGCGCGGATCATAATCACTCCTGCGGGCAAAGACCTCAGTAGCGATTGTGTACTCCTTGAGCTGTACATCATCGTCGGCCAAAGTCTTCTCCACGACGAAGCGGAGAAAAGCCTTGAGGTTCTCAGAGTTTTGCAGAGTGCGACTATGAAGTACCCTCTCCAACTGCTCGATCTTTTGTTCCCTACCCAGTTCCATCTTCCCCTCAGTAAATCTGAAAGAGCACGGTCGAGAATTTGATTTTAGGACGTAGCATCAACTGAGCACGCTTTGGCAGAGCATTACGTACTAGTCGAAAGTTAGGAGGAGACGCGATCAGAGAAGGCTTGCGATGAAATTAATGTTGCTTACCAATCATATTCATCCGTTCGACTTCTTAAACTGTAAGTAGTGCCACACCTGGAATTTGCAAACTACTATCGTGTCTCTGCGACCGAGGGTCGCAAACTAGCCCGCCGTTGCGACAGAGCCTTTTGATCTTTCAGGCTCGACATAGCCCGTCACGGATGTCCAAGGGACGGACGCTTCTCAAAACTGTTCGGTTTAGCAAATGGGCTGCAATCGCAATTAGCGGTTGGCTCGAATTATAGGCTCGCTCGCTTTTTTCAACAACCCAAAAGGAATCGGCGTGTAACAGGTTACATCTCTACTGTAACGCTCGATATTCTCACGGATTATGAGCCTGAACTTGCTCTTGATGACGCTTATCACCGTATCTTACTCGTAGTAACTTCTCCAAAGGGATAATCACGCATAGAGTATATTTAAGAACTAGTCTATCCGAAGTCGAGAAATTTTAAATTGTTTGTGCGGCTGGCCAACAAAGTGAAGGTGAGAACTCGGACCGCTCTTAGCTTCTTACTTTTGACCTTTGGTGGATCGCGAACCTCAAAGCAATAGACTTACCAAGCTCTGACCAGTAATTGCTTTGCGCATTTCGTAGGGGCTGACGTCAGGTCAGCGAATCGTTGGGACGAGAGCTCGAATGCGTCAGGAGAATCAAATCATGAAAAAGATGTTTGGTCTTTACGTCGTACTGATTATGTTCGTGGTGGGTTTGTCAGGGATTGTCAATGCCCAGACGAGCACGGTCGGGAGCATCAGCGGCACTGTGCGCGACCCGCAGGGTGCGGCCGTTCCCAAGGCTGAGGTCCTTATCACGGAGGAGACGACAGGCCAGACGCGCACGGTGAGAACCGGCGAAGATGGGGCTTACACTGCTCAGAGTATACCGGTCGGCCGATATAGCGTGAGCGTAGCCCCGACGGGCTTCAAGAACACTGTAGCCACCGGGATAGAGGTTCACGTAAGTGACAGAGTGGTCGTAGACCTGAACCTTGAAATCGGCCAGGTCAGTGAGACGGTGACGGTGACCGGGCTGGCTCAACTTGTCGAGACGGAGAGCGGCAGGGTGAGTAGTCTCGTCTCGGAGAAGCAGGTAACTGAGCTTCCGTTGAACGGACGTAACTACGCCGCGTTGGTCACGCTCGTACCGGGTCTGTCCACGCCCAATGAGGGCGGCGCTTTCGGCACGCGCGGCACCGGGCTTGACTCCCACGTCGACGTGTCGGTTAACGGCAACCAATCGAACGCGAACATGTGGACGGTTGACGGCGTCAATAATATGGACGTTGGTTCAAACGCCACCCTACTTGTCTTTCCTTCCATCGACTCCATCGCGGAGTTCCGCGTCGAGCGCAATAGTTTCAGCGCGGAGTACGGACAGGCACAGGGAGCCGTGATCAACCTCGTCACCAAGGGAGGCGGCAATCAGTTCCACGGCACTCTGTTTGAATTCATGCGTCACAACAAACTGAACGCCAACGATTGGTTCTCCAATCAGGCGGGCATAAAAAGAGCGCCGCTGAAATATCACAACTTCGGTGGCAACTTTAGCGGGCCTATCGTTAAGGACAGAGCGTTCTTCTTCTGGTCAGAAGAGTGGCGCCGCGAGCGGCGCGGCACTGGACCACTTCGCGCTCTGGTCCCGACCGCACAAGAGAGAGCCGGAAACTTCAGTGGCCCTCTCACCGGCGGTCTGCCGTTCGATCCGTTCACCTGTACGAGGGACGCGGGTGGCAACATACAATTTGGCCCTGCCACCTGTCAGAGATTTCCTGGCAACATAATCCCGACGGGGCGCCTAAGCCCAGCCGGTCTTGCGTTAATGGGCATTTTCCCACTTCCTAACAACGCGGCAGACCCGACCGGGCGTGAGACCGGAGCCAACTGGATATCAACCCCGCTGCAGCCGGTCGACACTCGTCAGGATCTTATCCGCGGCGATGTAGCGATTACCGACAAGATGAACCTGATGGCCCGCTACATCAATGAAACGTGGGTTCACGGTGAGGCGGCGGGCAACTTCTGGGGCGATACTCCGTTCCCGACGCTCTCCTCGGACTGGGAGCAGCCGAGCCGGAGCTTCGCGGTCAAGCTAACGAACACGCTGAGTTCGACGGCGGTCAACGAGTTTCAGTTCTCACGAGCCGGCAACGACATCTTTGTCACTACGAGTGAACCTGGTCAGGCGGTCAACTCGGCTGTTGCCACCGCCTTCCCTACAGTTTTTCCGCGGGTCGAGGGCACTGGAGTCCCGACTGTCGGCTGGGGAGCGGGCGGTTATGGAAATCTGTGGCACCAGGCGCCGTGGACCAATCATCAGGACCTGTTCATTTGGAAGGATGACTTCTCGAAGGTGATCGGTTCCCACGCCGCGAAGTTCGGTGTTCTTTTCAGTCACAACATCAAAGACGAGCAACCGAGCGGCGGCAGCGGCGTCTACACGATTCAGACGGACGGTGTTCGCACTGGTAGCTTGATTACAGATTTGTTGCTTAGGGATCTGGTCCTCCTGCAGTACACCGAATTGCAGCGTCAGGACACCACTTTCGGTCGCTGGCACGACTTTGAACTCTATGCGAACGATACGTGGAAGGTCCGTCCAAATCTCACGCTCACGCTGGGCTTGCGCTATTCGTATTACCCGCCGGCTTTTGCCAAGGATGATCGCCTGACCAACTGGATCCCCGAACGCTTTAACGGTGTCGACATCAATTCCGGATATGTCAGAGCTGATCAGGCGGAAGCGGCTGGTTTGCCTCGCGCCCTTGTGAACCCGTACAAGTGGGGCTTGCAACCACGTGTGGGTTTGGCTTGGGATATTTCGGGTAAGGGCAAGACCGCTTTGCGGCTGGGGGGCGGACGCTACATGAGCCGCTCGAATGTGATCGCCTCGGTGCTCAGATTAGCCCTTAATCCGCCGTGGACCACACAGGTTGATACGGGTTGGAACTCCGGCGCTGTGAGTCTGACTGACTGCCCCACCTGCCGCACAATGGATAACGCCAACTCTGCAGTGCTGGCGAATCGAGCGGCGAATGTAGGGGGACTCAATTCGGTTGATCCGAATTTCCGTCCGCCTGAGAGTTGGCAGTGGAACGTGACCGTCTCCCACGAGGTGATGAAGAACACGGTTGCGGAAGTCTCATACGTTGGGAACCACGGACTGCACATCTGGCGGCTACTTAACGGCAGTTACAATGCGGTGCTGCCGCAGTTTCGCGCCCAGGTGGCCGCTGGCGCCGACTTAGCCGCGCATCCGGAATGGCGAAGGTTCGGTTTCGCCAATGGCGTGACGAGAGATGAGTCCACGGGTGATTCCAATTATCACGCGTTGCAAGTCTGGGTTGACCGCCGCTTCAGTAACAGGCTGGCTTTCCAGACTGCGTACACCTTGTCCCGTACAATCAGCAACGTCCCGACTCAGTCTTACATCAGCGCTACCACTGATGTGTTCAACTACGACCTCGACAAAGGCTACGCCGACCTTGACCGACGGCACGGCCTCGTCTTCAACGCCGTCTACTCCCTGCCTAGCTTCAAGGAGCGCGGCGCCCTGTTTAGCAACATTTTCGGTGACTGGCAGCTCAATACCATTGCCTCTTACTATAGTGGTACGCCTGTGAACGTCATACTGGGCACAGACAGAGCTGGTCTGGGCAACGCGACCGTGCAGCGTCCCGATCTTGTTTCGGGCGCTCAAATTTATATCAACAATCCCAGCGATCGCTCCTTGCTTCTTAACAGGGCGGCGTTCGCGACACCAGCTGCAGGCACGTTTGGCAACCTAGAGCGTGGTGATGTGAGGGCACCGAGCATCAAGAACATCGATTTCTCGTTCGCCAAGAACTGGAGGATGAAGGAGCGCTATGGTCTACAGTTCCGGGCTGAGATGTTCAACGTCTTCAACTTCGTAAACTTTAGAGGACATAACCTTAGCGTCGCCGGCGGCGGCATTGACAACACTCTGTCCAACGGCGGTTTTGGTAGAGCTGGGTCCACGCGCGGGCCTCGCGAAATTCAGTTCGGCCTGAAATTCACTTTCTGATATAGTTCAGTCCAACCAAGCAGAACGGAGGGTTGAATAAATCATTCAACCCTCCGTTCACCTTTTACTGAATCCAATGACGTCGTATCGTTAGCAATGCATTTCCCCGCGATTTTCCTGCCGCTCCTGCTGCTGCTTTCCCCCTTCCAAACTCCCGGCGATTCATTTCGAAAGCACTACGAAGTAGCCGAGTCGCATCGCCGAGCCGGCAATTTGGCGGCGGCGGAGGCGGAGTACAAAGCGATACTGAATCTGGCATATCCGGCGCTGGGGAAAGTTTACACGGCACAATCCAACTACGGTGGGGCACTCGCCGTACTTGAAGCTGCGGGTGCGCACGGGACTGATTCCAAGCAGTCGCTCGTCGAGTTGGCCATCGCATATTTCAATGCCGAGCAATATGAGAAGGCCGCAGAGCCCTTGCGTCGTGCGCTCGAACGCGATCCTCGTAGTGCGCCCGCGCACCACATGATGGGTAAGACGCACTTCATGATGGGTGCGTACGAGGAAGCGGCGCGCGAACTCGAAGCGGCGATCGCGTTGACGCCGAATGATCAAGACGCGGCTTACACCCTGGGCCTCGCTTATCTCAAGCAGCGCAAGGTCGCCGAAGCACGACGCATTTTCCAACGCATGGTTACGCAACTTCGAGACGGACCGCAGCTCCGCGTGCTCCTCGGTCGCGCGTATCGTGAAACAGGTTTTCTGTCGGAGGCTATCGATGAGTTTAAGAAGGCAGCCGCTCTTAGTCCTCGATTCCCGCGCGTCCACTACTACCTCGGCCACACTTACCTGCTTAAGGATGGAGCCGTCCGACTCGATGACGCCAGAAAGGAGTTGCAGTTGGAGTTGGCCGCTCACCCTGACGAGTTCCTGGCCAACTATTATCTAGGTGTCATACACATGACAGAAGGCCGGTGGCTTGCGGCAGTGCCGCTGATGGAGAAGGCTTCCCGACTGCAACCGCAGAACCCCGATCCACACTACTTCCTCGGTCAGGCTTATCAGAGTTTGCAAAAATACCGGCAGGCGATCGCGGCACTCAGGAAAGCCATCGCCCTGAATCCTCGTCTTGATCATAATGACTATCAGGTGACTAATGCGCACTACCGGCTTGGCCAGTCGTTGATTAAGGTGGGCCAAACGCAGGAGGGGGAGCGGGAGCTGCAGCTCGCCTCCGAGCTTAAGTCGAAAGCCTTCAAGACAGATGCCGCCAAGCTGGACGCCTACCTCAGAACCGCTGACAATGACGATCAGGACAAACCACCGGATAAACTTTCTTCGCAGGGTGTTATCGCCTTATCAAGTGCGGCGGATACGCGGACGTCCCAGGCGTTGCAAGCGGAAGCGGCCTTTTACGAGAAAGTGATCGCGGCGGCTCACAACAACATCGGCCTGTTGCGGGCGGAGCGACAGGACTTTGGCGCCGCGGCTGATCACTTCAGCACAGCGGCGAAATGGAACCCCACGCACGAAGGGCTCGACTACAATCTAGGTCTCGCTCTCTACAAGTCTGAGTCTTACAAAGAGGCAGTCGCGCCCCTCGAGAGAGAGTTGAATTCGCGTCCAAATGATCTCCAAGTGAAGCAGTTGTTGGGTCTGAGTTTTTTCATGATAGAGGACTACGCCAAAGCGTCAGCGCTGTTGACCGAGGTTGTGGCTGCGAAGCCAAATGAGGTGACCCTCTACTACCCGCTCGCGCTTTCGCTCTCAAAGGAACGTAAGACAGAGGCCGCGGACCGCGTCACACGGCAAATGGTAGCTTTAGGTGGCGACAGTCCCCAGGTTCATATCCTGCTTGGCATGGCCCACTATGAACAAAACGAGGCCGCCAAAGCACTGGACGAACTCCACAAGGCGATCTCACTCGACGCCAAAGTGCGACTCGCACACTTCTATGCCGGCATGATCTACGTGAGGACGGGTAAACTCGACGAGGCCGCTCGTGAGTTCGAAGCGGAGCTGGAACTCAACCCGCGCGACGTTCAGGCAAGATATCATCTCGGTTACGTTGCGCTCGCGCGCCAGGACACCGAGCGTGGCATTAGATTAATGCAGGAGGTTATCCGTGAGCGGCCAGATTTTGCTAATGCGCGCTTCGAGCTGGGTAATGCTTTGCTGAAGCGGGGTGACGTTGGCGGTGCCGTTGAGAGCCTCGAGGCTGCGGTCAAGCTTGCTCCCGGAGAGACTCACATTCATTATCAACTAGGCCGCGCCTACATCGCTGCGGGTCGTCAGGCGGACGGCGAGGGCCAACTCGAAATTGCCCGGCAGTTAAAAGAGAAAGCGCTGCGCCAGAC
This sequence comes from Pyrinomonadaceae bacterium, assembly GCA_041750995.1. Lineage (GTDB taxonomy): Bacteria > Acidobacteriota > Blastocatellia > Pyrinomonadales > Pyrinomonadaceae > PSRF01. The sequence continues at coordinate 69,976 of JBGSYG010000051.1, forward strand.
GAATCAATGAAGAAAGAGAAATCGCCAACTCAAATTGAAAGTGCAACTGAACCATCGATCAAAGTGATCAGAATGGCAGATGGAGCAGCGCCGCGAAGCACGCTGCCCCTGGATCTTGCCCGAGCAGAACGTCGAGCACTGAAAGTGCGACATAAAACTGCAGCGTCTGAATTTAATGTCGCTCTTTCAGAGCTCAACCTTATTTGCCAACAGCACCAGGGGCTACGCGCTTCGCGCCCGCCCCTGGCTACCTTATTTCGCGCCTGCAGCGCTCAACCAAGCGAGAGCTGCTGAGTTGCACTTCCAACTTGAGTTCAAAAATAACAAGATCGTTTCTGATTGTGGCTTTATTCGTCTTGCCTCTTTCAACATCTCCGCGTGCGCGCGGCAATCAACCCACAGGGCTCCGCTTTACGGATGTTACGGAGCGGGCGGGCATCACTTTCAAGCACGTCTCCACGCCGGAGAAGAGGTACATCGTCGAGTCGATGAGCGGAGGCGTAGCGCTTATCGACTATGACAATGACGGACTGCCGGACATCTACTTCGTTAACTCTCTAACCGTCGATCTGGTGAAAGCAAAAGGGAAGACAAAGAGTGCGCTATACCGTAATCGCGGCGATGGCACATTTACGAATGTGACGGACAAGGCGGGAGTGGGTGACATAGGCTGGGGCATGGGCGCGGCGGTGGCCGATTACAACAACGACGGCTTCCAGGATCTGTACGTAACCTGCGTTGGACCGAACCGTCTGCTCAAGAACAACGGTGACGGCACGTTCGCGGACGTGACGGAGAAAGCGGGAGTGGGCGACCCGCGCTGGTCCACCGGCGCATCGTTCATGGATTACGACGCGGACGGTTACCTTGACCTCTTCGTTTCCAATTACGTCGCCTTCGACTTTAACAACCTCCCGGAGTTCGGCAAGGACAAGACTTGCCAGTTTAAGGGCGTCGCCGTCCAATGTGGTCCCAGAGGAATGCCGGGCGAGGGCGACTCGCTTTACCACAACAATGGCGACGGGACTTTCACCGACGTTACGAAAAAGGCTGGGGTCGCAGATCCGAACGGTTATTACGGAATGGGTGTCATCAGTAGCGACTTCGACGAGGACGGCTTGATTGACATTTTTGTCGCCAACGACTCAACGCCTAACTTCCTTTACAGGAACAACGGGAACGGCACGTTCAAGGAGATTGCCTTTATCTCCGGCACCGCGCTGAACGAAAACGGCGCTGCGCAAGGATGCATGGGAGTGACCGTGGCTGACTACAACCACGACGGGAAGTTGGATCTATTCATCACTAATTTCGACGACGATTACAACGTTCTCTACCGCAACGACGGTCGCAACTCTTTCTCAGATGCCTCTTACGCTGCCAAAGTCGCCGCGGTAAGTTTCCCTTACGTTGGCTGGGGGACTAAGTTTTTTGACTACGACAGCGACGGATGGGTCGACCTGTTCGTCGCCAACGGCCATGTCTACCCGCAGATAAAAAACTTTCATCAGCGCAACTTCGTGCACCGAAACAACCGGGACGGCACATTCATTGAGGTTGCTGAGCAACTCGGCGCGCCATTCGCGGAGAAGCGAGCCGCGCGAGGCGCAGCCTTCGGCGACATTGATAACGACGGTGACATTGATATCGTCATCAATAACCTCGACGGGGCCGCGCAACTCCTCCGCAACGATGGCGGCAACGCCAACAATTCGGTGCTCATCAAGACCGTTGGCGAGAAGAGCAACCGGGACGGTATTGGGGCCCGGGTAAAGGTCGTCTCGGGCGATCTAACGCAGAAGGACGAAGTCCGCAGCGGCGACAGCTACATTTCGCAGAGTGATCTGAGACTGCATTTCGGACTTGGACAGCGAAAAAAGATCGATCTTATAGAAGTTCGCTGGCCCAGCGGCGTGGTTGATAAAGTTACCGATTTGAAGGTGAACATGATGATTACAATTAAAGAGGGTAAGGGCGCGGTCGAGCAGAAAGAATTCAAAGCGAAAGTCAGCCCGAGAAAGTAGTTTGTTCGGGAAAGAGTTGGAGAGGAACGCGCTTCGGTGCTTACGACAAACTTATGAACCTTGCCCCAAGAGTCATGGGCGACGAGATACTCGGCTTTGCCGCCTCACATCCGCGGCGAAGGCCGAACCTGACGTAGCCCTGACTTTTTTGAGGGCAACGCTAGGATGATGTTTCCTTGGCTTAAGAGAATAACTCGCTGGGTAGAGGCGGTGCACACCGGACCTATGAGATCAATAGTCCAACAATCGGCGATTGTGATCGCGCTTTTCTACACGGTTATCACCCCTGCGGTTGCGGGGACACAGGTGAAGACCCGCGCTGAACAGTTAGAGCGCGTGGCCACTCTCATCAGTGGCAACCAACTTGTCGAAGCCGAGCGGCAATTACTCAGAATCCTCACAGTTGCGCCGACTGAAGCGACTGCGCTCAACTTTTTCGGCACAATCCGCGCTAAGCAAGGAAGGCTAAAGGAAGCGGAGAGTTTTTTCTTACGCGCTATTCGCGCCGACAATAGTCTGATCGGGGCGCGCATGAACCTGGCCTATCTTTATCTGCTCAGGGGCGAGCTGGATAAGACTGCGGCGCAGCTGGAGAAAGTTCTGAGTCTGGATCCGGCGAACGCAGAGGCTGCGTACAGACTCGCGTGGGTGCTGTTTTCTCAGAAACGCTTCGACGAATGCATTGCCGTTGTCGATAGAGTGAAGCAATCGCTGCCGCTTTCAGCTCCTCTGCTGGCAGTGCTCGGTGATGCGTACGTAGGGAAAGGTGACGCAAGCAGGGCGGAAGAGAGTTATCTTCTCGCGCTGGATGCGCAGAGCACCAATGCTGACGCGCTGCTTGGCTTGGCCCAATTAGCGCAGACCCGAGGCGACACAGCAATGGCGGTCGCCTATGTCGACCGCGCCAGTAATCTCGCAACCTCGCCTGAACTCTTCTACAAGCTTGCCCGCGTTGCCCTCAACCTGAACCTGAAGGAGCGAGCAGTGGTTGCGCTGCAGCAGGCAGTCCAACTTCGGCCCGATGAACCGTCGTACCACTTCGCCCTGGGTAACCTGTGGCTCAGGCAACCACCCGATCTTCAGGCAGCCGAACAATCTTTTCGTCAATTCTTAAAGTTCAAACCCGACGACGTGCAAGGCCAGCTGCACCTCGGCTACGTGCTGCTCAAACAGAAGAAGCAGGCTGAATCACGGGCCTGGCTCTTAAAGAGTGTTCGGAAAGGCGTGGGCACGCCCGAAGCTTTCTATTACCTGGGGCTGATCGCTCAGGCTGAGAACAATGACGCCGAAGCCATAGGACTGTTTCAGAAGTCGGTTCAGCTGGCGCCTTCACTTGCGAACGCCCACGTCGCACTAGGCTCAAGCTACCTCAAGCTGAAAGATTACGTGCGCGCCCAGCAGGCGCTAGAGGCTGGTGTGAAGTTGAGGCCTGACGATTCAAAGGCGCACTACAATCTCGCTATGCTTTACGCCCGGCTTAAAAATACGGAGAAAGCACAGGAAGAGATGCGCATATTGGAGCGACTAAAGAGTCAGGGCAAGCAAGCAGAGGACGAGAGCGGAGCGCTCGCGCCACCTGCCCCGCGCTAGTCTGCCAATTCGCGGGCGACCTCCTGTTATCACTTGTATGAAGCTCTAGGAAGCCAAACGAAATCACATGACCAGAGCAAGTCATCGCGCGCCGTTTCGTCGGGTCTCATGGATCGCTGCCTCCTCTTATCCGGCAACGCGTTATGAGATTCTCAGCGCAATATTGGTTACCATCCTGGTGCTTACCGTGCCGTTTGACTCACACGGTCAGCGTCCGAACGAGGGAGTGAAACCAGGGATTACTTTCGTGGAGGTGCCGGCTAAGGCGAGCGGGATCGGTTGGGTCCATACTAACGGGCACTCACCCGAACGCTTTCTGCCTGAGACAGTCGGGGCCGGAGGTGCTTTTCTGGATTTCGACAACGACGGTTGGATGGACATCTATTTGGTTAACAGCGGCCCAGCGGATTTCTACAAGCCAATCAGTCCGCTCAAGAACGTGCTTTTTCGTAATAACCGCGACGGCACTTTCACTGATGTTACGGATAAAGCGGGAGTGGCCGGCGGCAGATTCGGGATGGGCGTGGCGGCCAGTGACTACGACGGCGATGGTTGGCAGGACCTTTTCGTCACCAACTATGGCCCAGACATCCTTTATCGCAACAATGGCAATGGGACTTTTAGCGACGTCACAGAAAAAGCGGGCGTCGGCGTTACCGGTTGGTCCACCTGCGCTGTCTGGTTTGACTATGACTCCGATGGCAAGCTCGACCTCTTCGTCTCAAGCTTCATTGAGTTTGACAGGTCGCAACACCGCCTGTGCGTCGATAAGACCGCGACGCAAAACTACTACTGCATCCCGCGCATCTTCAAACCGCGTCCCAGTCATCTCTTCCACAACAACGGCAACGGCACGTTCACTGACGTGAGCCGAGACTCCGGAATCGCCGGCTCGCCCGGCAAGTCGTTTGGCGCGGTTGCTACCGACATCAACAACGATGGCCTAATGGATCTTTTCGTCGCTAATGACACGATGCCTAACTTCCTTTTCATCAACAAAGGGAAAGGCAAGTTCGAAGAGTGGGGGCTTGCTGCAGGGGTTGCTTATGGCGAAGCGGGAACGCCGCGGTCGGGCATGGGTGTGGACGCGGGAGACTATGATGGCGACGGGTGGCAGGATCTTTTCGTCGCTAACATCGATCATGAATTCTTCAGCCTCTATCACAACCAAATGGACCTTACCTTTACGGATGAGCCCGGCGAGATCGCGCCGAGCACACAATTGCTTAGTGGCTGGGGACTGAAGTTCTTTGATTACGACAACGACGGGGACCCCGATCTCTTACTCGCCAACGGCCACCCGGACGATATGGTCGAGACCAAGTCGGCTCGGGTGAAGTACAAAGAACCATTGGTGTTGTTTGAAAACATAGGGAAGGGTTACCGAGACGTAAGCTCAGTTTCAGGTGCGGTGTTCGCTAAGAGTTTTTCGGCGCGTGGTATGGCCGTGGGAGACTTCGACAACGACGGAGATTTGGACGTGCTCGTGTCAAATAATGGCGAAGCACCATTGCTGCTTCGCAACGAGGGCGGAAATCGCAACAACTGGGTCGGTCTCCAACTGGTCTCAACGAAGAGCAATCCTTCCGCTGTTGGCGCTGTAATTACCTGGCAGGCTGGCGGCGTTAGACGTAGTCGCGTGAAGACAAGTGGCGGAAGCTATCTCGCCTCGCACGATCCCCGCGAGGTGCTTGGCTTGAGATCCTCACCGACCGTTGACAGTGTCGAGATTCGCTGGCCAAGCGGTGTAGTTGATAAGCTCTCGCGCCTGCCGGTGAACACCTACCTAAAAGTGGTCGAGGGCCGCGGTGTTGTCAAGAATTAGCCATTGGCGCTAATTAGCAGCTTGCTTCTGCGGCACCGCTAGCGCCTTCACCTGCGCTTTCCATGCCGCTGGAGTCATATGTTGAAGCTGGTGTAATTCGGAGGCGGCAATCACGAGTTGGCGCACGCCTGGAATGATTGGGAATTCCAGCCCGCCTTTGGGATTGGCGGCCTGATCGAGAGCAGTAAGCCGTGCGCTGCGCCACTCAGCGGTGGGAGTTATGCCCCGAGAAATATAAGACAGTGCTTCCAGTCCGATCGTTCCCATCTCATTCAGATCTTTAGCCAGCGGCTTTGCTTCGTGCAATGCCGGCGACCGGTCGATCATCGCTTCCAACTCAGGGCCCGCGTTGCGCCACTGCGTGAGTGTAGTTCGCACTTGTTGCGAGTGAGCCTCGAAACGGGGAGCGTCAGAGAGCAGACCATCAACAGTCGCGGCGAAGCGTCTTGCTGCGTCGCTATCCGGGCGGGCCGCATCGATGAGGCCGGTTAGCGGGCTGAGCATAGTTTGCGGTCTCTGCTGGTAGCGCCTGTATTCCTTGACCGGTTCAACAACAGACACCAACGTCTGAAGCGGGCCGATGTCTCGGCCCTGGGCCAACCGTCTGAGCAACATCGCCTGGTTCTTTTCGTGTGTCAAACCAACTTCTTCCAGCCGCAAGCTCGTTACGGCGAGACGCCGGTACATGTCGTCTACGTCCGTTACTGTGCGCGGCGACCAGAGGCGCTCGGCGATCGCCGCGGTGCGCGGCCAGATACGAGAATCTATCGTGTCAGGCGTAACCCACTCACTCCACATCGTCGCCTCGCCGCCGAGAACGCGGGCGGCTTCGGTTGCAGTTAATGTGCTGTCTGCTGGAATGGGATCCACAACATAGTGCTGCGAGGTGGGGAAGATCAGATCAATGTAGTAGCCGGCCGAGAGAACACCCTTGTAGCCCTTCTTCGCTGCCTCCGCGAGTGCGGCCGGCCCGCGCCACGAGTGAATCACGACCTCCTGCGGCAACTCGGGCTGAAAGATTTCGTCCCACCCCATCATGATCTTGCCGTGCTTCTTGAGAATTTGCAGCATACGCTTGTTGAAGTAGGTTTGGAGGGCATGATTATCCTTGATGCCGTTTGCCTTCATGAACGCCTGAATTTGCGGATTGCGGTCCCACTGCTTGCCTTCGTTTTCATCGCCACCGATATGTAGATAGGCGTCGGGGAAAAGCCCAGCCATCTCCCCAAAAAACGTATCGAGAAATTTGTAGACTTCTTCCCGCGTGGGATCGAGCGCCGGCTCGAAGATTCCCGGCCTGCGTTCAATCGTATACGGACCCGGCGCGCTGCCGAGCTCGGGATGCGCCACGAGCCAACTCGTAGCATGGCCGGGAAGGTCAAACTCAGGGACGACGCGAATGCCGCGGTCACGTGCGTAGGCGATGATCTCTCGCACCTGATCCTGTGTGTAGAAGTGGCCGTCGGAGCCAAGCTGGTGGAGGCGCGGGAATTTCTTGCTTTCGATACGGAAGCCCTGGTCTTCAGTCAGGTGCCAGTGAAAGACGTTGAGTTTCACCGCGGCCATCGCATCGAGATTGCGCTTCAAAACCTCCATCGGTTGAAAATGGCGCGCAACATCGATCAGCAGACCACGCCATGGGAAGCGTGGGCGATCCTGAATCTGAACGGCGGGGATGAAATAGCCGTCGCGATCACTATCGAGGAGTTGAAGGAGAGTCTCGAGGCCACGCAGTATACCTACGCTAGTTGGGGCCTTCAGAAGCGCCTGCGTGCCAGACACTTCGAGCGAGTAGGATTCGTCTTCCTCGACCGCAGCTACCGCCTTACCCGGCCCGCTGGATTCCACCACTAGGGTTGCTGTGGCTGTGTCAGCCGTCAAACCACGCGCGAGCTCCATTACGGTGCGAGCTTCGAGGCGGCGTACGGCGCGCTCGATTCCGGCTTGCAGGCGAGGGTCAGCCTCACCTTTAACGGCAACCGTGAAAGACTTGCTGATAGGAAGTCTTCCTGCGTTGAAACGCACTGAGAGCGGCACCGGCATCAGGCTGTGAGTAACAGCGGGGACGGTTGTGGCGCCAGTCTGAGCGTAAACGCTGGATACGCAGAACAAAGACAGAATAAGTGGCAGATAAGTTCTTGCTTTCATGCGGTCCTCGACAAAGCGGGCGGATGCGGTTTCAGGAGCGTTTGAGTGTTGCAGTTTCGTCTATCATCTTACTGATACGGCGTAAGTTACCGTGTCATACTTTGAGGTTACTGATTTGAATATTCGCAGAAACTCACCCTCCGTTAAGACACGTCGAAATAGATGGATAGCTACGATGCGGAGACGCGGGAGATGCGGGGATGCTGCGAGGGGGAGACGTGGAGACGCGCGACACGGAGAGAACCATGGAGCATTACCGTTGAGGCAGAGAGCTGCGACAGAAATGAGGACGGAAGATGCCAATGGTCGATTGACGACTCCCAATTCGCCCGTCCCGAAAGACGCCACTCGCGAATCGGCAAGGTCGCTGCCTTACTTCAATTCAAACTTATCCTTCAGTCCGCCAATCGTTACCTCGAACTCACCGGGTTCCGTAACCGGTTTATTGTTGGCCCCGATAAATGAAAGATCATCCCGGCGCAGTTTAAAGGTTAGGGTGCGACTTTGGCTTGGTTCCAGATAGATCTTGGCAAAACGTTTTAGTCTTTTTCCAGCGGGCGACAGAGATGCCACCAGATCGCTTACATAGAGCTGGATCACTTCCTTGCCGGCGCGACGACCGCTGTTCGTTACGGTAACGCTTACGGAGAGATCACCGTTTCCGGTTATCGTTTTTTGTCCCAGACGCAGATCGCTATAAGCGAAGGTTGTATAGCTCAGTCCTTGTCCGAATTCGAACTGTGGCTTGAACGCCATGTTGCCGAAAGCGGTGTTCTCCGTTTCGAAGGGTTTATGATCGTAAGTAATCAATCCGTTAGGAGTGCGTGGGTAAGTGAAGGGAAGTTTTCCCGATGGATTAACGTCGCCGAAGAGCACGTCGGCCACTGCCTGCCCACCCTCGTTGCCGGGGTTGTATGCCAGCAGAACAGCGCCGGCTTTGTCGACAATGCGGTTAATGACTCTCGGCCTTCCTTCAACCAGCACCAGCACCACCGGCTTTCCGGTCGCTAAGATGGCTTGCGCAAGTTGTAATTGCGGTTCGCCCAGAGTTAGATCGGTAATGTTGCCGGGAGTTTCGCAGTAAGACCCTTCGCCAAGACACAGCACCACTACATCAGCAGCTTGAGCGGCGCGCACGGCAGCTGGAATATCAACCTCGGCTTCGATGTCAGTTGGGGAACTATTTGAAGGAGACCCTGGAGCGCGCGTGATCTTCGTGCCGGGAACGTAGGTTACGTTCGCCGCTCCCGCTTGGGCTTCGATTGCGCGTCGAACGGTGGGACGATCCTTCGGATAAAGCGATTCTTCCGAACCTTGCCAAACGTACGACCAACCGTTATTGAGGGAAATCATTGAGTCCGCCGTCGGACCGGTCACGAGCACTTTTCGACCTTTGGCGAGCGGTAACAGGTTGTCCGTATTCTTCAAGAGCGTCATCGATTCACGCGCGGCCTGTAGCGCGGCCTGTCGCGATTCCGGCATTCCGATTTTTGACTTGAGAGCAGGATCCGGTGTGGGCTTCTCGAAAAGTCCCAACTCAAACTTTACTCTTAAGATACGCCCCACGGCTTCATCGATTCGCGTCTGCGGTACTGCGCCTTCTTTTACCAATGCCACGAGATGATCGGCGAAGCTGTAATCTAGCGGCACCATGCTCATGTCGTTGCCGGCCATCACCGCCATGCGCGTGGCTTCTTTCTCATTGGCCGCAACGCGCCAGATTGTTACCAGTTTTTTGATGTCTTCCCAATCAGTAACGACAAATCCCTTGAAGCCCAGTTCGTCGCGCAGAATGCCGGTCAAGAGATGATGGTTGATGTGTCCTGGAACGCCGTTTATCTCTCCTGAGTTGACCATGATGGTGCGCGCTCCCGCCTGAACTGCCGCGGCGAAGGGCGGCAGGAAGTATTCGCGTAAATGGTTTTCGGGAATCCACGCGGGAGTTCTGTCTCTTCCGGTCAGTGGGAAGCTGTAGCCCATGTAGTGTTTTAGACTGGAAGCGACCCGGTCTTGAGAAGCGACGTCCGAGCCTTCCAAGCCGCGCACAAAAGCAACGCCCATAACCTTGGCAAGGTACGGGTCTTCGCCGAACGTTTCCCAGAAACGTGGCCAAAGGGGATTACGACCTAAATCGAGCACTGGTGAAAAGCTCCAGGGGATCCCGGCTGCGCGCGTTTCCATGGCAGCGATTTCCGAGCCTCGTTTCATCAACTCAGGATTCCAGGTTGCGGCCATGCCGATCTCCTGGGGGAAAAGAGTGGCGCCCTGGACATACGTTGCGCCGTGAATCGAATCGATGCCGTAGATAACAGGGATTCCGAGGCGTGTTTTCTTAGTCGCTGCTTCCTGAATCTGTTTGATGGTGTCGTGCCATTTGTCGGGTGTCAGTGCTTGATCTGAAACGTTAAGAATCGATCCGACTCCGTAGCGGACGATAGCCTTTTCCAGTTTCGCCGGATCTATTTGAATGTTCTGATCTTGCCCAGTGACAATCATGCCGAGGGTCAGCTGAGTCATCTGCCCAACCTTCTCTTCGAGTGTCATGCGCTTGAGGAGGGCCTCGATCTTCTGCGAATTGTCACGCTCCGGTCCGCTCTTCACGGCACTCTGGAAAAACTCGTCACTATCATTGATGTCGGCGGCAACTGGGCCGCGATCATCTGCCGTTCGGGCTGGACCGGCTAAGGTTTTCATACTCATTTGCTCCGCTTCGGCGCGGTTGGATGTGTCAGCTTGTGATAATGGCAAGGCAAAGCAGATTGAAAGAGTAACAACCACTAGAGCGAGCGCAGTCTTTTTCATGTTCTTTGTTCCTTGGGGAATCGTTCTCATATGCAGGTAAACGGCGGGGGGAAAGTTCGCCATCTCGTCAAAAAAGCGTTGAGAAATTTGAGCGCCTGACAAGCTTCACTGGTCGTGCATTCCTCGACAAGCGGGTGAATGCGGTTCGAATAGCGTTGGATGTGGAGTTTCGCCTATCTCTTGCTGATACGGCGTAAGTTACCGTGTCATACGTGAGTTATCGGCCAGCAGAAAAAGGTCTCATTGGACGATTATGAAAGGAAGCCACAAAGGTAACGGTAGGATCAGACAAGTTCTTGCTGTGAAGTCAGTACCCCCTGCGGTAGCGCGGGAGCAAATCGATTGCCAATTGCCGATTTCCGATTGGCATGTTGTCCCGGCTGTCAATCGTCAATCGGCGATGAGCAATCGGCAACCTTGAAGGTGGCACTATCGCGCTCGCCTCTGTATCCGCTGACTGACTTCGCGCCAGGTAACGAGCTTAACGTTATTGTCCTGAAGCAGCTTGCGGAAAGCTTCACTCGTAACAAAGTGGAAGTCTCGCTGTCGCCATTCTGATCCCCAATCGGGATGATTAAACGCCACGCCTCTCATCTCCTCGTCGTCGTATGCCAGATGTACGATCATCTCCGTGATACCCGGCTGCAGGTTTTTGATGGCGTCGGCATAAAACTTAGACCAGCCCTCCGCGGTGACACTGGGCTCAATGCTAATGATGGTATTCATCACAACATCGTCGGGGCCAAGCAGCGCAGGCAGGAAGGGAGCGGTCGCAAACCACTCCTTCGAAACCCTGATTAGTAGCTTGTTGTCACGTGATACTCGGAAGAAGGTCTCTAACAAAGCCTGAGTCTGGTAAAGCGTGCCCATGTGCGAGTCGAGGTGGGTGGGTTGAATGCCGAGTAATTTGGCGCGCGCGATTTGCGCGCGAATCTCGGCTTCAGCTTCTTTGGGGTCGATGTGCGCAGCGGCTTCTGTTTCCGTCGGATAAAGGTAGCCGTTTCGGTCCAAAAGGGAAGGGACCCGCTCTTTTGGCAGGATCGGTCCCCAGCGATAAAGACTCCACTCGCTCGTAAGAGTTAAATGCAGGCCCAAATCGGCTTCGGGATGTTTTCGCGCGTACTCAGCTATCTCCGGTAGCCAGGGACAGGGAATCATGATGCTGGCTGAACTTACCAGCCCACTCTCCAGTCCCTTGATCGAAGCTCTGTTGATAGAGTGGGCCATCCCCAAGTCGTCAGCGTGCACGATCAGCAGCTTTGCATCCGACGGGTAACCGAGTCGTTCCAACAAAGTTTTCGTATCTGTTTGTGATGCCGAGCGAGAAGTTTGTGCCTGTTGGGCCGTGCCAGTGGACGTTGCGAAAAGCAGGCAAGCAAGAATGGCAAGAGACGCTGTTGATTTCATATGAGTTGCCGTCGTTGGTTTGTAGCGCAAGTCAGTTGGGCCAACCGGCTCTCCGCCTTGGGTGGAAAAAAGAACTTTGCGGATTCGGAAAATTGTATGATGCTGCATATGAATGGTCAATCCTGTTTAGTTTCAGGTAGTGCCCTAATTTTGTAGCGCAAACTGTTAGTTTGCGCTGAATGAACGGCGTTCAAGGCGCACGCAAACTAACAATTTGCGTTTCAAGACCTAACAAGGGCAGTACCTACTTTTAAACAGTTGTGAAGTCGCTCAAAATTGGTATCACAGGTGTCCGCGGAATTGTCGGTGAGACCTTTACGCCCGAAGTAGCGGTCGGCTTCTCGCAGGCGGTTGGGACTTATCTTGATGGCGGACGAATTCTTGTTTGCCGCGATACGCGGGCCTCCGGTCCGATGGTCCGCGCGGCAGTCCTTGCGGGCCTCCTCGCCGCAGGTTGCGAGGTAATCGATCTTGGGATTTCGCCGACTCCAAGCTTGCAGTTAGCAGTTACCTGGCTCGAGGCGGATGGGGGCATCGCCATCACCGCGGGTCACAATCCCTCGCAATGGAACGCCCTGAAATTTGTGCGCGGCGATGGGCTCTATCTAAATTCCACGCAAGCCGAAGAGCTCCTCGACATATTTCATCAAGGAGAGTTTGCCAAGGCAACCTGGGACCAAATCAAACCTGCGATCCAGCATCAGGACCCAATCCAGCACCACATGGAATTGCTGACGAGTGCTTTTGATGTTGAGGTGATCAAAAACCGGCGGCTGAAAGTCGCAGTCGATTGCTGCAACGGTGCGTGCTCGCGACTGATTCCTATTTGGCTACGGGAAATCGGTTGCGAGGTGCTTGCGATCAACGACGATCCCACGGCACCGTTTCCCCATCCTCCGGAACCAAAGCCAGAGACCATGGCTCAGCTCAGTGCGGTTGTTAGAGCTGGAAATGCCGACATCGGTTTCGCTCATGATGCCGACGGCGAGCGACTGGGAATTGTTACCGAGTCGGGCGAACCACTTTCAGAAGAGTTAACGCTCGCCCTGGCGACTCGGATTCGTCTGGAGCAAAGGTCGGGGACCGTAGTTACTAATGTGTCAACTACCGGCGCGATCGAACAGATTGCCGAAGTTTATGGGGGCACGGTGGTGCGAACTCAAGTCGGACAAGCCTACATCTCTGAGAGCATGATCGAACATAACGGCGTTCTCGGCGGCGAAGGCAGCGGCGGTGTAACCGTTCCGGAACTTCATTCAACTCATGATAGCGCCGCTGCAGTGGGCCTAATTCTCGAAGGGCTTGCACGTGGCGGCAAACCTGTTTCTGAACTTATTCAGGAGCTTCCCCGGTTAATAATGCTGAAGCACAACCTTCCTGTTGCACCGAACCGGCTTTATTCGGTGTTGCAGAATTTCCGCGTGACGATTGAGCGGGAGCAGCTCACTTGTGATTTGACGGACGGCATTAGAGTAGTGCTGCCAGAAGGCTGGATACACGTGCGGGCCTCGAATACCGAATCCATGATTCGCGTCATTGTAGAAGCTCAGGAAGCGAGGAGCGCACAAAGGCTGCTTGATTGGGTGCGCGACAGATTAAAATAGTTGAGTAATATTGCTCGCAGTTTCGAAAAGCGAACTAGACAAGCGAGAGGCCGCGTAGCAGCGCAAGAACGCCGCAGAGTAAAAACGGACGGTCGCTTTAACAGGGAATTTAGAATCAGACACGAGAAGTTGAGCAGTCTTTTGCGCCACTCGTCGTGTCTACTTCAAGTTGGGCGTAAAGAACGGAGGAGTCCACATGACACAAGCAGAGATTTCCGGAATCTCTCCCTTTTTTATCGTGAGCCACGTACCGTCATCACTCTCCTTCTACCGGGACCGGCTTGGATTTGAGATCACCTTCCAGGGGCCAGAACCTGACGACATCTTCTTTGGCATCGTTCGCAGGGGCGGTGCGCAGATCCTGCTCAAAGACATTGGCGTAGCTCCAGTGCCGAACTACACGCGAGACATCAAGAAAGGTATCGCCCGCTGGGATGCATTCGTTAGCGTCACAGACCCTGACGCAATGGCGGCCGAATTTGCTTCGCGCAATGTCGAGTTTTTCGAGCCACTCAAAGACACTCATGACGGGTTGCGTGGATTCGAGCTGAAGGACGCCGACGGCTATCTATTGTTTTTCGGACGTCCTCGCTGATGGGCGTCAGTCGAGACCATGAACGTTCCCTGCGGCGAGAGCGTGTTGGTCAGTCAAACGCAATCAGCGCCAGCGACATTTGGCTGAAGCCGATGTGAATGAGGAATGCAGTCGTTTTCGAACTTTTCGTGTGAGCTGAACCAAAGCCGGCGCTAACCATGCGAGCTATCCCAACTCTCAAGATCAGCATTTCCGGTGTGCGCGGAGTGATCGGCGAGTCACTTACGCCAACGCTCCTGACACGTTTTGCCCAGGCCTTCGGCACTTACGTCGGCTCTGCCACAATTGTCATTGGGCACGATCCGCGGACCTCGGGCGAGATGGTCAAGCAAGCCGTCATCGCCGGGTTGTTGTCCAGCGGATGTCACGTCATCGATATCGGAATGTGCCCCGTGCCGACAGTTCAATTACTCGTCCGTCACCATCGCGCCCATGGAGGCATTGCAATTACCGCCAGCCATAACCCAGCGGAATGGAATGCCCTGAAGTTTATCGGCGCTGACGGACTTTTTCTAAATAGCGGTAAGGCGCGTGAGATGCTCGATATTTATCATCAAGGTGAGTACACGAAGGTGGCGGGCGTGGAAATGCGGGCAGTGGAAGAGATTTCAGGAGCGACTGATCTCCACATCCAAAAAATCCTTGAGGTACTTGGACCACTACCGCAAAGCAAAAAGCCCTTGCGTGTAGTGCTCGACGCCTGTAATGGCGCGGGTTCACTAGTTGGTCCGAAGCTGCTGGCAGCTTTGGGTGCTGACGTCATTCCGATTAACTCAACACCGAACGGACTATTTCCACGTCCGGCAGAACCATTGGCGGAGAATCTTGGAGACCTTTGCACGGCAGTCAAAGAGCATCGCGCCGATATTGGATTTGCCCAAGATATGGACGCGGACCGGCTGGCAATCGTTTCCGAACAGGGAATACCTATCGGGGAGGATTACACGCTCGTGTTAGCGACTCTGTATGTTCTTGGTAAGCAGCTGGGGCCGGTTGTGGCTAACCTATCGTCAACGTTGCTGCTGCAAGAGGTCGCAAACCGATTTAACTGTCCGCTCTTTCTAACGAAGATAGGTGAGGTCAATGTAACCGAAAAGATGCAGCAGGAAGATGCTGTTATTGGTGGAGAAGGGAACGGCGGAGTTATCTATCCTCAGATCAACTTTGCGCGCGATAGTTTGACCGGCATGGCTTTAGTTCTGCACCTCCTGGCTGAAACCGGTCAGACGATCAGCGAGTTGGTAAATACTTTTTCCCGGTTCAGCATGATCAAAGAGAAGCTTGCATGTCCCTCCGATAAGATTCCTGTTGTACTTAGAATGCTGCGTCGCGAGTATGCAGCTTATCCCCTGGATCTGCGTGATGGCGTGAAAGTGGTAGTGCCTTCGGGCTGGTTTCTCGTAAGGGGCTCAAATACGGAACCGATCATTCGGGTGCTCGCGGAAGCAAAGTCTGAGGCGGCAGCACGGGCGATCATGGCTGACGTCTATTCGCGAGTCCACGATTCTTTGACTGATCCCACGCGATTAGTTCCAAGCTAATCGGATTCTGGCAGTCATCGTACGGACTTTGCACAAAAAGTTGATTTGGCAGTAACGCTTTCAGCGTTTGATCCAAGACGGGTAACGTATTCTGGATGACTTTTTTGTGCAAAGCCGTCCGCGTGGATCGGTGCTGTAGTGAAATCAGCGGCGAAGCAAATGAGTCTTCGGGCTTATGAGGCTAATTCTGAAACTTTGGTGAACATTATGAAGAGAATGATCCTTTTTCGCGCGGAGATTTTGGCGACGTTGATCGTTTTGATTGGCTGGTCAGCTTTTGGCCAGGACGGCGCAAAGCCGCCCGAGTCAGAATTATCTAAGCTCGTCTACGCCGACTTTCAGAACATACAAACCGGTAGACCGGTCAGCAAGCAGGGCGGAATGGTTCGCTTGAATCCCTATTCCCAGAACGCTGCAAACCCTCCGCACTTTCGTGGTTTAGAAAAAGCAGATCCACCGGCTCCGGCTTTTGCGCGGGTGACGGGGGAAGATGTTGCTGCCGCTTTCGATTATGAACTGCGTATCCCAAATGAATGGGCTGGAGTCAATATGGAGGTGTTCGGACAGCCGGAGAAGGACGGCAAGCCCGTGCCTGATGATGTGAGCGGCTATAAGTTCATCACCCTGCGGGTCTTTGTCAAAGGAGACGCCCGCTACATCCGGCTCGAACTTATCTCGCGCGGCCATGGGGCCAATCTCGAGTCGGGGTATCCCATGGCGAGCTTTCGACTGTCGCCGGGCTTCAATACTTACAAACTCAAACTTGATTCTTTTAACCAACCCGATTGGGCAATGCCGCTTGATCTCAAGCGAGACGTTCTCAAGAAGTTGACGTCAGTCACAATCGGCGTGCACTGCGACAAATGCGCAATGGATAAAGGGACCGTTGTGGTCGATAACATCGCTTTCGAGAAATAAATTTGCCGCGACCAACGGAAGCCTACAGAAGGCCTTGAAATCATCCGAAGCAGAAGTAAATTACAGCCGTTGGATCGTCCAACGAAAACTCTTACCGAGGTACAAAGCAAAGCGTGATTCCTAAAACTGATAGCGCGCCCGCGCGGCGCAAGTTTTTAAGATCTGCGGGTCTGGGTGCCGTGGGATTGATGTTGCCCGAGCTTTCCTTTGCTCGGGAATGGAGTGCGAGGCGCTCTGAGGAACTGCTGCTGTATGTAGGAACCTACACCTCGGGCAAAAGCGAGGGAATCTATCTTTATCGCTTGAACCTGGCTGCAGGTGAGTTAAAGCATGTCACGACAATCAGAGGGGTAAAAGATCCATCGTTTCTAACGCTTTCGCCCAACCGTCGCTTTCTTTATGCAGTCAACGAGCTCGAGGAGTTCGAGAATAAGAAAAGTGGAGCGCTCAGTGCCTTTGCAATCGATCAAAAAACGGGTGAGCTGAAGCTGCTCAATCAAAAGCCTTCGATGGGTGGCGCGCCATGCTACGTCGTGGTGGACAAGACCGGTAGATTTGTTTTGGTGGCTAATTATGTCGGAGGCAACGTTGCTGTTCTTCCCGTGCTCAGTGACGGAAGTTTGGGCGAAGCTACTGACATGAAGCAGGGTGCAGGCTCAAGCATAAATGCCGAGCGGCAGGAGGGCCCACATGCCCATTGCATCGTGCTGGACGAGGCTAACCGGTTTGCTTACTCGTGTGATTTAGGCACCGACAAGATCATGATTTTCCGCTTCGATAGTCGACTTGGAAAATTGACTCCGAACACGACGCCCTGGGTGCAACTCAAGCCGGGAGCGGGGCCGCGGCATTTAACCTTTCACCCCGGCGGTAAGTTCGCCTACGTCATTAATGAGCTGCACGCGACAGTAACCGCTTTCGCTCATGATCGTACAAGCGGCAATTTGGTCGAGGTTCAAACCGTACCCACTTTGCCCCCCGATTTTACTGCTCCCAACACGAGTGCCGATATCCACATTTCTCCTGACGGTCGGTTTCTTTACTGTTCCAATCGCGGTCATGACAGTATTGCGGCCTTCAAAGTGGATTCGCGAAATGGAAAGCTGACCTTCATCGCGCACGAGTCAACTGGAGGAAAGGCGCCACGAAATTTTGCAATTGATCCGACAGGAGCGTTTCTACTGGTGGCCAATCAAAAGTCTGACAACATCGTCGTTTTTCGGCGTGACAGAAATACAGGCAGGGTTAGTGCAACGGGGCATGTAGCAGAAGTCCCGTCTCCAGTTTGTTTGAAATTCACCACCAGGTTTGCGTGAACTTTGGGTTGCTGGGTGGGGACGTTGTGACAAAGCGGAACATTACTTCCAATCCTGGGGGCGATCTGAGTGAAAAACTTTCAATGAGCCTGCGCTAGCAGCCCGCTGAGCGGACGGAAGAATCCCAGTCTCTATCGCCCGTTTCACGGGCTTAAATAATTTTGCCTTCTGTACCCAGGGTTCCGCTGCCTCCACCCTGGGCTTTATGCTGCCGCCTGCTACGCCGCAGGCTCGTTGAATGGTTCTATCCATGCCGAGTCAAGGGCGGTGTCATTCGCTCTCCTCAACCCCACAGCCGAGAGGGCGTAGAACAGAACGGCAACCAGCACTAAATACTGAAAGCCGAGCAGCATCGAGCTATATTCGGCTAGTCCGCCAACCATAGCGCCGGCGATGTTCATGCCGAACGCACGATCAGGCTCCGTTGTCCGCTTGAAGGATGCCGCAAAAATGACAGCGGCAAACAGAACTGGGGAAAACACGAGGACGGACGAGCCAAGCACCTGGATGCTGCGGGTCATCCCCAGAAAAAAATCGAGAGGGACAATGGCGTTCAGCGTCAGAGTAATCAGCAGACCCGCGTAATAGGCCCACACGCGCGCAGGCTTGAATCGTAGCGTCCAGAGATTGGCGAGGAGAATCATCGCCAGCACGGCTAGAAACACGACTGAGTTCACCACCCAGGTACTGCCAAACAGCAAAGCCATCGTCACAACGGCTTTCGTCTCAATCAGCATGAATCCGGCGCCCAAGAAGAAAAGCTGAACGTTGAGTGCGCCGAACAGTGAAGCCTCCGTACGGCCTTCAGTCACGGCGCTGGCACCCTGTCGGTCTCGTGGCAGAAACAAAAAAATCAATAGCAGGCCCAATCCACCCATGATCAGCATTCCGCGCAAGCTGAGGGTCGGAATCATCGGCTCACGCAAATACAGGAAAGGCCAATCGTCGGTGGCGGTTCGGAGACCGCCTTGGGGCGGCAACACACTCGCCAACCCAAAATGCTGCCACGGAGAATCCTTTGGTTGACTGGACTCGAGTGTCTCTGCGCCGGATCGCGGAGCCACTAATCCTGTCGGCAGCTGGAAGCCGTTTGGTGATGATGGCCCAGGCGGTTCGTCGTCGCGCAGCCAGTAATCAGGCTGCCTGGCAAATGCGTTCCGCAGCTCGTCGGTGGCTCCAGCAAAGAAGATCGTGAAGTCGCCGAAGGTTGCTTTCTCCGGTTCAATCACTTTGCGGTACGGCAAAGTCAGCACCAATGAATTGCCGGAGCCGAAAACTTCGTCCAGTCCTTTTTGCAAGCGCGCGGCGAGCCAGCCTTGACGGAAATAGTTGTAGATTACGAAGGTGCCGTTCGGTTTGAGGTGGCGGCGGATGTCTTCGAAAGTCTGGCGCGTGAACAGAAAACTTTCGAGGCGAATGTTGCTGTAGCCGCTGTGCAACACAAGGGAGTCGACCAGGGCATATACGATCAAGTCGTACTTCCGATCAGTCGAACGAAGAAAGTTGCGGCCGTCATCGAGATGAATCTGGACGCGCTCGTCCCAGTAAGGATGATCGGGATGATACGTTTGCCCCAGACGGTAGATCGCGGGATCAATTTCCACAGCGTCAACGTGTTTCGCATCCCACTGCAAAGCCCTACTTACATCATTACCTGAACCGGCGCCGATGATTAAGACGTCTGCGAACGTCGGCTGGCCCGCATCTCGATTGAGCAGGTGCGGCAGAGCGTATGCTGGAAACTTCTCGTTTCGAGAAACCATCTGCTGGTGATAGATCAGATTTACTGAAAGAGATAGGTCAGCCTGCTTAAAATCAATTCTGTAATAGGGAGACCAGAATTGCTGGGCTTCGCGCTGGCGTTCATACTGGTCATGAACAGGAGTAAAGGCTGCTAGCCCGACCACGAGCAAAAGCAACAATGCAGTGACCGGTGCCCAGCTTACTAACCGTCTGTCAAAGCGGCGGCGTGGCGAGAAGTAATACAGATAACCCAACCCGATCGCTACCAATAAGAACCACCAGAATGCCTGCGTCTCGAGCCAGGAACACAAGGCGAAGAGAACAATTCCCGCGATGCTGCCGACAATGTTCAAGGTGTAAGCTTGCACCCGGTTGGTCCATCGTTTAAGCGCTCGACCGAGTTCCTGCCCCGGGCCAACGAACGCCAGCGCGATGACGATAAAGAAGAAGCCACCGAGAACTTCAACCGGTATCGCATAACGTGATAGATCCTGACTGTGGTATTCCGTTCCGAAGTAAACTTGCTGAGGTGAAGCCTGATTGCCGACGTCCACAAACTTGATGAAAGAACCACTGCTGATTTCAACGGCATGCGCAGCAGCGAGCGCCACGACAAGCAGTAGCGGCGTCCACTTCAGGTAAGTTTGCCGGTGACTGGTTGCCAGGCAGCCCACCGACATGCCCAGGAAAGATGCGAGGAGTATTACGTTGGTAAAAAACGTAAGGTAAAGAACATGAGCCGGCAACCAGCGAATGCAAGCCAGCTCGAGAAATAGAATTAGCAAACTTATCAGGATCAGCTCGAGGCCATCACTGAAGCGGGAAAGACTAGTTGGGGCAGCGTTAGTCAAAAGAATGGCGCGGATAGTAACACGAAAGTTTCGCCTGTGAGCGCGTATCTGAGAGGACAAAGGCCACACGGCTACAGAACCATTCGCAGTAGAGGCTGCGTCAAAACACATGGTTGCTTTACGCCAATTTGCAGTTGGGAACGGTGGCTTGCCCTCGCTCGAGCGCCAACTTGCGCGAATTGGTTCACTATCATCTCGACGGGATATCATCACGAAGGAGGACTCTTCTGCGCTGTAACAATCTCGTTCTGCTGGAACTTAAAGATTGAAGCAACGTTGACTCTCGAGCGGGAGAAAGCCACCATTCCTAACCTGCAAGCTAGCGGAGCTTGAGAGCACTTCTGGTATCGCTGGGTTCATAGGTTCAAGTTAAAAGAAAATGAAGCTCGCTAAACTCTTGTCGATGATTCTGGCCTTAGTAGCTCTCGGCGGCAGTACCTCTGAAGCTCAAACCAACTTTGGATCGAAGGAAATCTCAAAGATCAAAATTCCCGTGCACACTGGCTGGCAGTTTCGCGAGGCTGGCAAAGACACTTGGCACTCGGCCACCGTGCCCGGTTGTGTGCACACCGATCTGCTGAACAACAAACTGATTGAAGATCCCTTCTATCGCGACAATGAACAGCGGCTGCAATGGATTGGCAAGACTGATTGGGAGTATCAAACCACCTTCAATGTCACTCCTGAAATTCTCGCTCGCAACAATATTGAACTGGTCTTCGAGGGCCTGGATACTTACGCCAACGTTTTTCTCAATGATGAATCCTTACTCAATGTGGACAACATGTTTCGCACGTGGCGGGTGGACTGTAAACGGCTACTCAAGCCCGGCGCCAACACTCTACGCATTCGCTTTCGTTCGCCCATCATCGAAGTCTTGCCTCGCATGGCAGGGATGAGCTACCAGCTGCCTGCCGGCAACGATCAGGGCGAGAAAACAAGCCCGCACACGCGCAAGGCGCCTTATCAATACGGCTGGGATTGGGGCCCACGTTTCGTCACGAGTGGTATTTGGCGGCCCGTGACGCTGGAGGCGTGGAATAAGGCGCGCGTGGAAGACTTACATATCTTGCAACTGCAGGTAACTCGTAGCGCAGCAAACCTGACAGCCTATGTTGAAGTCGTTGCCGAGAACGACACTGCGGGTACCATCGTCGTTGATAACCTCAGGGACAAAACCCTGGCGGCGAAACGTCAGGTGAACTTAACGCGTGGCAGCAATAGAGTGCCACTCGATTTCGTTATTAGGAATCCCGCGCTGTGGTGGCCCAACGGGCTCGGCGCTCATCCGCTCTATACTTTCAAGGCCCGCCTGCTGATCAACGGCAAGCCGATTGATGCGACTACGACACGCACGGGTCTGCGCTCATTAGAACTCCGGCAACAGCCTGACAAATCCGGCAAGAGTTTCACTTTTGTCATCAATGGCGTGCCCGTTTTCGCCAAAGGCGGAAACTGGATTCCCGCGGACAGTTTTCCCACGCGCATCAGCAAAGACAAATATCGCCAATTGTTGGAAGCGGTGCGCGACACAAACATGAACATGCTGCGGGTCTGGGGCGGAGGCATTTACGAACGCAATGATTTCTATGAACTTTGCGACGAAATGGGAATTCTCGTCTGGCAGGACTTCATGTTTGGCTGCAGTTTGTATCCCGGGGATCAGGCGTTTCTTGACAACGTGCGACAGGAAGCTGGGGATAACGTGAAGCGGTTGCGGAATCATCCCAGCATCGTAATTTGGGCGGGCAACAACGAAATCGAGTCCGGCTGGTTTCACTGGGGCTGGAAGGATCAGTTTCCTGCGAGACTTTGGGATGATTATCTGAAACTCTTCTATGGCGTGCTGCCCGAAGTTTGTAGTGCGCTGGATCCGTCGCGGCCTTATTGGCCCAGTTCGCCCAGTTCCAATCTTGAAGACGACAATGAGTCGCAGAAGATGGGAGATCTTCACTACTGGCAGGTTTGGCACGCCGCGCTGCCGTTTAGCGAGTATGAAAAGCAGCACCCGCGTTTCATGAGTGAATACGGCTTTCAGTCCTTTCCGCAGATCGAGACAGTCAATACTTATACTTTGCCCGCGGACCATGACATCAACTCCCCAGTGATGATGGCCCATCAACGGCATCCGCGAGGCAACCAGCTCATACGTGAATACATGCTGCGGGAGTATCCGGAGCCGAAGGACTTCGAATCGTTTCTTTATGTCAGCCAGGTGTTGCAAGCCGAAGGAATCAAGATCGGGGCCGAGCACCTGCGGCGCATCATGCCGCACAACATGGGGTCACTCTACTGGCAAATCAACGACTGTTGGCCCGTCGCTTCGTGGTCCAGTCTCGACTACACCGGACGCTGGAAGGCGCTGCACCACTACGCCCGGCGCTTCTACAGCGAAATTCTCGTAAGCCTGCAGGAGGAGAGTGGCAACATCAACGTCTTTGTCGTCTCTGATCGGGTACAGCCGGTTCCTGCGCAATTGAGCCTGAGCCTGCTCGACTTCGAAGGCAATAAATTGTGGGTCCAACAGCAAGACATTCAAGTGGCCCCGCTTACCAGCAAGGCTTATTTTACGGTTCCGGTCGACAGGCTGGTGGCAGGTAAAGATCCAAAAGGAGTGTTTCTTTATGCGGAAGTATTGGTGGGCGGTAAGCGCGTGTCGAGCAATGAACACTTTTTCAAACCGTACAAGGACCTCGCTCTGCCCGGCCCGCAAATCAAGAGTTCCGTAGCACGAGTGCGCGGTGGCTTTAAAGTCTCCTTGTCTACCGACAGGTTGGCGCGGGCGGTTTATTTGTCGGCGCCGAATTCGATTGGTTCCTTTGCGGATAACTATTTCGATTTGATCCCGGGGGAGAAAGTCGAAGTTGAGTTTCGAACGGGGGCCTCCCTCGCCCTCAGCGCCTTTCAAAGTAACCTCAAGGTTCGATCATTGGCAGATGCGTTTTAGGTGGTGATCAAAACCCAACCCGCGAGCGGAGCATAAAGCCTAGGTGGAGGGGAAGCCGGAAGCAACAACGGATGAGAAGCGGAGAGCACGGAGTAGGCGAAAGGTGAATCACCCACCGAGCCAGCGAAGCTGGTGTAAGGAGTGATAGCCCCACGCGAGGCGCAGCCGAGCCATGGGTCACAGTCAACAACATTCACCGAGCGCACAGAGTCGGATGAATCACTCACCGAGCCAGCGAAGCTGGCGGACCGAGCGGTAGCCCCAGGTGAGGCGCAGCCGAGCCTGGGGTCAGCATCGACAAAGACTCACCGAGCCCATGAAGTGGGCGAAAGATATCTATGCAAGAGAGTTGGCTTAAGACGAGCTAGACGAATCTGCGACAATCAGTTGACTTGTAACCGGAATTCTTTACATGCTGCCTCCGCGAACCTCCTCTCATAACGGAGTGTAAATGTCTTACACAAACCTTCTGTATCACATTGTCTATGCGACAAAGAGTCGCTCACCATTGATTACATTAGATTTGAAGACTCGCCTACATGGCTATCTGGGCGGTATTGTGCGTGGCTTGGGTGGCGTGCCCATAGAGATCAATGGAATGTCGGAACACGTTCATCTTTTGGTGAGGCTTCGGCCCATCATTTCCGTGTCCGAGTTCTTGAGCAAGTTAAAATCTGGTTCTTCTCTGTGGGCCAAAAGGCAAACCAAGGGACGTTTCGCGTGGCAAGCCAAGTATGGAGCCTTTACTGTTAGTGAATCGCAAGTGGGGAAAGTCAGGAAATATATTCGACACCAGGAGAAACACCATCGATCTATGTCCTTCGAAGAGGAATTCGAAGCATTGCTTAAAGCTAATCAAGTAGAGTTCGATGGGAAATACTTGTGGACATAGCGTTCTTTCGCCAGCTTCGCAGGCTCGATTCAGTTTAGCCAATTGACCCCAGGCTCGGCTGCGCCTCACCTGGGGCTAATACTCTTTCCGCCAGCTTTGCTGGCTCGTAGTCTGGTTCAGCTGTCGCTTCGCTTCATCGATCAGACGATTGTTTTCTTCATAGGAAAGCTCAGGCGGGTTATTAGTTTCACTACCGTCTCGTGGTGGATAACGATGCTCGCCGTAAACTGGGTAGGCCTCAGTGCGTAGGTGCGCGAGCATGGAATGGCCGCGTCGGACATCGCGCTCATGTCGCAACGCTGAAATATCTACCGGCGCGACGACGATACGTTCGCCTGGACCGGGACTGGCCTGCGCGAGAATGCGGCCGTCGTAATCGATCACCTGACTACCGCCGGGCCAGGAATAAGGTGGATAGTGTTTAAGGCTCGCACCCTGATTTGCTGCTACCACGTAAGCGGTATTCTCCAGGGCGCGACAGCGGTTCACGATCGTCCACCAATCCATCGGCTCTGTTGCTCCCCATGGATCCATATAAGCAGAAACGCGGACCAACACCTCCGCTCCGTTGGCAGCTAGTTGGCGGATTGCTTCGGGAAACACCCAGTCGTAACAGATTGCGCAGCCGATACGTCCAATCGGCGTGTCGGCCACGGGAAACAATGGTTCGTCGTAGCCCTCGATATCATGAGGGCTGGCGTGAACTTCGAAGGGAATCCAGGGATTCACCTTGCGATACTTGTAAAGAATTCCTTCCGGTCCGACCAAACAGGTCGTATTGAAGACAACGCCTGCCCACCTCGAATCACTCTCCAACATCGTACCGCTCTGGATATAGATGTCATGTTCGCGTGCCTTTTGTGCCAGTCGTTCAGTGTGCTCGTTTGGGATTGGCACGGCGAGTTTCTGAAGCAACTCAGCCGCGGTTTCGAAGACTGGCGCGGCATGCGCGAATTCCGGGAACACCACCAGACGGACAGGAAGAAATGGGGCGCTGCCCACTACTGCCGAATCAATCATCGACAACATCCGGTCAGTGTTCGCGCGCATCGCGAGACGCTCAACTGGATTTGGTAAGTCTGTCTGACAGGCAGCTACTGAATATCGGATCTGGTCCATGATAACTTTCGCGCGCGTCCTCGCTTGAAGGAAATTGTAGGGGCGTCCCTCCGTGGGCGCCCCCAGTTAGGCGACTAAGGGCGCCCAAGAAGGGACGCCCCTCCAGTCATCGTATTCGTCAGCACGGTATCAATCGAAGGTATCTCAGCGGTGACCACACGCGTGTTGTATTTATCCATATATGCGCGCCGTGCTGCTGTCATCGGATACTTTTCAGGATCCGCATAGGGATATCTAGTCATCCCATGGAAGGGCAGCGGCAACACCTGATCCGGGCTCGCCGAATTAATATCCATCTCCTTGCTGTACCCATCGGCGTAGAACAGGAATGTGCGATTCCAGCCAGGCCGAACTGGCGGCAGCTTACTGGCGTCGAACGAGAGACTGATTTCGTCACCTGGCCGCGAAATCACAAACATATCGTCTGAGTTAAGCAGTAACTCGCGCACGTCCCCCTCACGCGTGTAA
This sequence comes from Pyrinomonadaceae bacterium, assembly GCA_041750995.1. Taxonomy (GTDB): domain Bacteria; phylum Acidobacteriota; class Blastocatellia; order Pyrinomonadales; family Pyrinomonadaceae; genus PSRF01. The sequence continues at coordinate 95,766 of JBGSYG010000051.1, forward strand.
CGTCCCGGCATAACTTTCCAGGGAGAAGTAAATGTGATCTGTTCGTAGTTGTAACCAAACGGCTCGCGGCCATCGGGAGTGATTTCGCGTGAGAAGCCGCGCCAACCTAGATTCGCGGCAGCTGGATCGAGCCGCATAATTGGCAGAGTCTGCTCGCGTGACGTGGCCACCAGAATCTGATCCCAAAGAATCCGCATATTGGTGACTATGCGCACTTCACGACTCGCGCTCAGAAACTTTCCGGTGAGATCCACTGTGACGGTTTGCGGTCGCCCAACCGGAATGCCGATGTCGTCGATTACCGTGCGCCATTCACCATGCGCGTCCTTTACCTGAAGCGCCGGCAGCATCATGCTTTTGCGCCCCTGTGAAGCCGCCACGTTGTCACTCGACCAGGCGTAATCAGTCCATCCGGTCAGCAGCAAGATCACGCGCTCGTAACGCAAACTGTTAGTTTGCGTCCGAACGGTCTTATTTGCCCTGACCCGCAAACTAACCGGTTGCGTTATCGCCTCCGCCAGCTTCATTGTCAGCGTGTGTTCGTCGGCATAGCCGCGAATGCGATCGCGGCGGAAATCATCGGGGTACTGACGGTCCATGCGTGAGATGCGCGAGAGCACATCGTTTCCGTGATCATCGATGGCCGTGAGCGGTGGGTGTGCGTCGCGTGTCGCGTAGAGTTTGAAAGAGCGAGGCGGGTCAGTAAGTCCCTCGTTTGGATATACCTCAACACCTTGCGGATGGTCCACAGCGATTAGTTGAAATTGATCGGCAAAGACCGCTTCTTCCAATTCGTTGGTCACGCGCAGTTCGTAACGGCCATTCCGTTCCTGCAACTGGTCAGCGCGGATTCGTACGTACTCATCCGCGTCGGGCTTGTTGAAACGGCCGGGCTCTTCCAGATGGCCCATTTCTCCGCCGCCCAGAAAGTCAGTGACAAACTCGAAGCGCTCGCCATTCCATGCGTAGAGGTAGGGACATGAGGAAGGCTTTCGATCGAGCTCCGTTACGTCAAGCGTCATGAAAGACGCCGTTTTGGCATTCCCCGTCCCGGCAATCTGCGTCTCTGCTTGAACGATGCCAGCTGGCCAGATTACGCGAACAGCATCTGCTCTCAAACGCTTTCCCAGACCGAATAAAATGTCTGCTGGTGCGGCTGCGGGACTCGTCGACGAGGTTTCGAGTTTTTGCAGCAGGCTTCCTGCCCGAACTTCAATCTTCGTACCGACGCTGCTGCGGTTACTGACCTTGCCGATAAGTTTTACGCGCAATGAAGGCTGACTATTTCCACCATCGTTACGCCCGAGCCTCAACAAGCCCGATGCTGAATTGAAAAGGATGTCTGTGTCTCCATCGCTATCGATATCGCCCGCGGCCAGAGCGCGTCCCGCTCCAAATGCGGAAGTGCCAACACCCAAATCAGCGGCTACGGCGCGTTCGCTGGTATTCACCCAGTCGTTTCCGACGTTACGCCAAACGCGCAGACCTTTGTCGGTGACCATGACGCAATCAAGCAATCCATCATTGTCGTAATCGAGGAACTGGATAGCTCGCGCGGCTTCCGAGCCCGCAGGCAAAGGTTTTGTCTTAAACTTTTCCTGGCCATCGCTGATCGCAAGCAGCGCCGGACCGTCGGCTCGCCCGAGGACGAAGTCTGTGTAGCCATCCTTATTTACGTCCGCGGCCGCCGCGGAAATCCAGTTACCGTCGATTTCCAGACCAACATCTTTCGCGACGTTGCGGAACGTCCCGTCCCGCTGGTTGCTAAAAAGTTCCAGCGCCTTGCCGTAACTGACGACGAGCATATCCATATCCCGCCGGTTGTTGAAGTCAGTCGGTATGACCGCGACCGCGCGCCCGACCGTGTTCAACTTCGCTGCGACAGTGAGATCGCTGAACTTTCCATTGCCGTCATTCCGCAAGAGTAAGTTAGGGGCGCCAGCGAACTCCGTGGGGAAAACAGCCGCTGATCCGCCTTTTGGGGCTTGGGAAAGATCGGCCAATCCGGTTATGAAGAGATCCAGATCGCCGTCATGATCCACATCAACAAATGCCACCGATGACGGCAAAAAAGGATATGCGGGAATGCTGGCGGTGGCCGTCACATCCGAAAACTTCCCGGCACCATCGTTGTGATAAAGCGAAAGGCTGCCCGCTCGAATGACGAAGAGATCGGCCTTGCCATCGTTATCAAAATCTCCGGCAACAGCTCCAATAGGTGTGCCGCTGAATTTCGCAGCCAGGGCGCCAGACTGTTGCGTGACATCAATGAGTTTGCCTCCAGCGCTGTGAAACAATTGCTGCGCGGTATCAGTAACCTTAAACAGATCCAGCCCACCGTCACCGTCCATATCGAAGAGGGTTACGTTCCCGCCGAGAGCGGCAGCAACTTCGTGCCGGCTCGCTTCATTCCAATTTCCTGTATTTAGCTGGCGCCCAAAAATCGATAAAGAGGTGGTTGTCGGCGCGAGGCCCGGAGCTGGCGCAGTCGGTAAAAGGGCAGCGGTGGCATCTGTAAAAGAAACGGCCGGAATGGTTCGATCAACCAAATCAGGTTCGGCGCCGGTGGAAGCGATAGCTTCGGCATAACGGCCCTGCTCCAGGTAATTCTGGCCGATGGTGGTGGCGCTGCCACGCTCGCGTAACTGTCTAAAGCGTTCGGTTGCCTTTAGTCCCTCGTCACGCTGGCCGGCACGCATCAAAGCCTGACCAAGATTGTAGAGTGCGGTAGCGTTGTAAGGCTCGGCGGCGAGCGCGAGCCGAAAGGCCGCGATTGCTTCGGGGTACTTGCGCTGCTGCGAGTAGATCTGGCCCACATTGATATTCGTAGCGACATCACCAGGATCAATCTTCAGCACCCGTTGAAATGCGGCGACGGCTTCGTCGGGTTTATTTTGTAGTTTCGCAATCAGGCCGAGGATGTAATAAGGCTGCGGAACATCCGGCGCCACAGCCGTGGCGTTTTGTGCCTCGCGTTGGGCTGCCGGCAGATCCGGCACATTGAAGAGCGCGATGCTGAGGTTGATGCGAGCTAAGTTCAGCTTCGGATCGATCTTCAGCGCATTCTTGAAAGCCTCCGCGCCTTCTTTATGTTTGAACTGCTCGAGCAGGGCAACCCCAATGTTGTTGGCGCGGTATGCGTCTTCGCGAGAGGCTGAAGCAGGTCGCGTTTGCCGATGTGCGGACGAGCCGCCGGGCAGGAAGAAACCGGACGCGAGCAGGATGGATAAGAGGAGAAGGACAGCATAGTTACGACTGGTTTTCATGAATTGCATTCAGACTGCGTCATGGACCCGCGGAGCGGGTAGAAGCGTAAAGCCTGGGGTGCAGCGAAGCGGAACCCCAGGACCACTTATTTATCAGAGAAAGAGCCCACGAAGTGGGCGAGAGCCGCTCAGCAATAAGTGAATGGCAACGGTTGTGCTATCGCACGCTTCGCGCGCTCCGTTTTCTTCTCTTCGTCTTCCTGGGGTTCCGCTTCGCTCCACCCCAGGCTTTATGCTATCGCCGCGCTTCGCGGGCTCAATACAAAGACTTCTTCGGCACGTTCTCAGCCGCCCTACTGCCCTGCATCAATGTTGGCCGGTTTGATATCGAGCGGTATGAACTGACGATCAATCAAGTCCTTCATCGCAATTGGTCCTTGCAGGATTCCCGCCTTTACCGCCATGTCATTGATACGCTGCAGGTCTTCATCGGTTGGCGTCAGCATTCGATAGCTCACCCGATTCGGCGGTTGCGTCAGCACGTAGCGGATGACTTTCTCGTCCTGACGGAAATATGGCGCGACTACTTTTGCCGCTTCCAGGCGGTGACCCTCGGCCCACTCACCACTCTCAGCAATGCCACGCACAAGATCCCTTACTACTTCAGGTCGTTCGCGAATCAATTTTTCCGTCACTACGAGAACGCAGGAGATGAACTGCGGCCAGATATCTTTCGCATGGTAAAGAACGCGACCGCTACCGTCGAGTTCAGCTTTGGCCGCATGCGGTTCACCGACGAAATAAGCGTCGATGGCCCGGGCGGCCAACGCTCCGGGCATGTCGGGCGGTGGCAGTTCGACGAATCGAATTTCTTCAAGCTTTACACCCTGGTCCTCCATCAGCTTGCGAATGACCAGGTATTGGTTGCTGTACTTACTGGGGATGGCAAAAGTCTTACCACGCAGGTCAACCAGACTCTGGGCCGGAAGATCTTTGCGAACGATAACTGTCGAGCCGTCACGGTGGCCCAGATAAACGATCTTCAGCGGTACTCCCTGTTCACGGAGCTTCATGGCCAGGGGCGCAATCATGAAGGTTGCGTCCAGGCGTCCACCTTTGACTGACTCGACGACCGTGGGAAAGTCAGTAAAGCGTTGCGACTCAAACCGATTGGAAGTGCTAGTCCGCGTGGCGAAATCGGTTACGGGACAAGTCAGGTGACAAGTAACAGGTAAGAATCCGACCTTCAGTTCCTGTCGAGCGGATTCCGTTTGTCCTCGGAAGGTTTCTTTAATTGAGCCGGACTGCCAGGGCTTAAATCTAAGTACGCCAAGCACGGCGATGAAAGCGATGATTCCGATCAGCCAGCGTGTGATAGGCGAGCGAAGCATAGATGTTTCTCCAGAGACTATTAAAACGACGGTGGTAAGGCAAATTGCGGTGTTGGTCTTAGGTCTTGGGTCTTGGGTCTTAGGTCTTTGAACTTTGAGCTTTGAACTTTGTAAGTGAGCGTTCGAGGTTGGCTGCCCAGAGCTTCCAACTTCAAAGCTCAAAGAACTAAGTACGAAGCCCAAAGACCAAAAACCAAAAACCAAAGACCAAAGACCAAAGCAGTCATTTCTGTTCAAGTCCGAATTCAGCCAGAATTGCATGCACTGTTTCTACAACTTCTGGATGCGTCAACTCGCGCGGACGCGGGATAGAGACTCGGAACTCTCGGCAGATGCGGGCGGGTCGATCTGATAGCACCACAATCCGATCCGCAAGTTGAGCGGCCTCCTCGATATCATGCGTGACAAGCACCACCGTGCGCGGCAATTCCTCCAGCATCCGCGCGAGCTCCCGCCGCAATCGCAGCCGCGTTAGGTAGTCGAGCGATGAAAATGGTTCATCGAGAAGCAGTATGTCCGTGGCTCCTGCGAGTGCTCGAGCCAGTTCTACACGCTGACGCATGCCGCCCGAAAGTTGATGTGGATAATGTCCCGCAAACTCTTCCAGATGGATCAGGCGCAGCATCTCTTTGAGTTGCCTAGACCGTTCACCATCGCTGCTGAGATCGCGTAGTCCCATGGCAATATTTTCCGCCGCTGTTTGCCAGGGAAAGAGACTGTCGTGCTGGTAAACCGTTCGCACCCGACCCGAGCAGATCACGGTGCCCGAGGATGGCTTTAGAAATCCTGAAAACAGATTGAGCAAGGTGGTCTTGCCACAGCCGGATGGGCCAACCACGGCTACGAATTTTCCACGAACGATCTCTAACGAGAGATTACGAAACACCTCGACTGAGCCGAAGCTTACCGAGCAGTCGTCGATGCGCAGCGGTTTATCTCTCATAACCCCATCTGACGCTGCGAATCTTTGTGAGCCGCATTAGAACGCGGTCGATTACCATCCCGATCACACCGATGACGATCATGCCAGCCACCAGTAGATCCATTCGCAGGCCATTGCGCGCGTCCCAGATTGCGAAGCCGAGGCCATCGCGCCCCGCGATCATCTCTGCAGCTACCACCACCAGCCAAGCAAGCCCCGCTGTGACGCGAAGCGAGGTGATCACTTCGGGCGCGATGGCCGGCAATGTCACTTTGGTTAAGAGCTCCAGGCCGCTGAACCTGTAATCGCGGGCTACTCGAAAATAAACGGACGGGATGCTCGCCACGGCGGACAGTGTCGCCACTACAACCGGAAAAAAACAGGCCATAAAGATCAGAAAGATTGCGGGTAGGTCGCCAATTCCAAACCAAAGAATGGCGAACGGTATCCAGGCAAGGGGCGACAGACTGCGGAAAAAATTGAGCGCGGGCAGGAACGCCAAACGTGAACGAACATGATTACCAAGCCACAAACCTACCGGGATGCCGAGCAGGACGGCGAGCATGAAGCCGGTTGTAACGCGGAACAGTGAAGCCACAAGATCTGCGAGCAAACGGCCGGTGCGGATTTCCTCTCCGATACCCTGCGCCACCGCCAACGGGGAGGGGAAGACTGACGGAGGAAAAACTTTTAACAGCCAGAGCGTCGACCAGATCGCAATGGCCCCGGTGAGCACGGTCAAAGGAAGGAGAACTGATTTCGAAGGAAGTGACTTTTCAGTCATAGAGAAGGAGACGAACTGAATCAATCTAATCTCGCCTGCGAAGCAGGCGAGAGCATAAAGCCTGGGGTGGAGCGAAGCGGAACCCCAGGATCGTGAAATTGAGAAGACCAGAGCCCGCGGGAGCGGGCGCCAGTCACATCGGAAATCAGATGCTGTGGCCCACTCCGTGGGCTACAGCGCCCGTTGGCAACTGAACCTGGGGTTCCGCTTCGCTTCACCCCAGGCTTTACGCTATCGCCTGCTTCGCAGGCTAAGAGGCCGGTGTGAGTGGTGAAAATCTCTTCCAGCTAGATTTGTTGTGTTTTTACCGGCCCAGTATCTGTTCCTGATTGGCTAAGATGTGCTCCTGATTCGCAATTATTGTATCGAGCTTTTTTTGATTCGAAAGGATGGCCTGCTGGTTAGAGATTATTGTTCCCTGGTTAGACAGGGCCTCGTCCAGTTTTGCCTGGTTGGCTTTAATCTGTTCCTGGTTTTCAAGAATTGTGTTTTGATTTGCGATGATCGTCTGCTGGTTAGCCAACACTTCGTCACTGGGCATTTGCTTCTCCTCGTTCAATTGACGTTCGTTCTTACTGCGATCTCATAAGTTGCGCGACGCGACCCACCGCTATCCCGACATGTCAGGGATACTGACTTCATTCCACCGGCTCGCGATCGTAGCTCTTCTAATCAATCAGGAAGTCATACTTTAGTTGGAGACTCTCATAAGCCAAAGGATGTAGAAGCTATCAACTGGCAATGTGTTATCTTGGCGCTCCAAAAATCAGAGTTGTCGCTTTTCTTATTAGAAAATCCCTGCATCTTTCCGTAGTCCTGCTGAGGTGAGAATCAAACTCCCGCTCCATCATCAAACGGCTGCTGCGTTGCTGACCGGACTTCTGTTGCTGACGGCGGCGTGCCAGCCCGGCGTCAAACTGCCAGCCAAGCCCTCCAACGAGTATAACGAGGTGGTCCGGGCATTTTTCGTTGGCCTGGCGGCGCTGCAAGTTGGCGATGACGTGCGCGCCGACAGCAAGCTCGCGCAAGTGACGCAATTAGTTCCTCCTGAACCCGCTGGTTGGGCCAACTGGGGGCTGCTCGCCTTGCGCCAACGAAATTTCGACGCCGCGGCAGAGAGATTGGAACGCGCGCGTACCCTCGCTCCGGACAACGATCAGATCCAATACCTGCTGGGTTTGTTGGAGAGCAGCCGAGGTCGATCCGCTGAAGCTATCGCTGCACTGCGAAAGGCGATCGAGATCAATCCTAAAAACCTCTTAGCCACTTACAAACTTGCCGAAGAGGTCGAGCGCCAGGGCGATGCGAATAGCGAAGCGGAATATCAGGCCCTCATACAAAAAATGTTGGAGGTCCAACCTGACAATCTGGCCGTCTTACTGGAACTGGGGCGCATCGCGGCCAAGCGGGGCGAGGCCGAAACTCTGCGGCGCGTGGTGACGAGGATCTCCGAACGCGGATCGTCGTGGCCTGCAGAAGTCCAAAAACAACTTAGCGCGGTGCAGGTGGCGGCTACCGGCCCCGACGCGCGTCAGGCAGCGACGCAGATCACGTTTCTGCGAAATGTGCTGCTGCGCGTCCCCGAATATCGCAACGATCTACTGATCATCAAGCCACCGCCAGGTGAAGAGGCACAACCATTCACTCACTTCCTGAAGATGGAGTCGCCGACCTTCTCACCAGCGCCTGCGGATACCGCAATCAGTTTCTCGTCTGAACCAGTGCCAAATGCACCAGCCGGCAAGTGGAGTTGGATCGGAGCGATTTCGCTGAACGGAGAAGGCTCACCGGCGGTGGTGCTAGCGAACGAAAAAGAAGTGCGCATTGGCAATGAGGGCCATCCGTTCCCGGCCGGGTCAAAAGCCATTCCGCCAGGAGCAGAAGGCGTTGTTGGGCTCGATTTCAATTACGATTTCAAGACCGATCTGATCCTGGCAGGAGCCGGCGGCGTTCGTTTGCTGAAACAAGAAAGCCCGGAAAAGTTTTCCGACGTTACGGCACAAACAAAGTTGCCGGCGACGATCTTAAACGGAAGCTTCACTGCCGCGTGGGCTGCTGATATCGATCTAGATGGTGACCTCGATGTCGTACTCGGCGCGAAGCAGGTGCTGCCAGGTGTTTTGAGAAACAATGGTGACGGCTCACTTGCCGAAAGTCATCCGTTCGCCGGAGTCTCAGGGTTGCATGGGTTTGTCTGGGCAGATATTGATGCGGACGGCGATCCCGACGCGGCACTGATTGACGACCAGAGTAAACTGCGTTTCTTTGCCAATGAGCGCAGCGGACAATTTGAGGAACGTGACATGCCGGGGAATCTGGCATTAGCAAGGACCGTCAGCGTCGGTGACATTAACAGCGATGGTGTGCTCGATCTTTTAGTACTGGGCACAGACGGAACTATCGTTCGGGTTTCTGACAAGAGCGATGAACAAACGTGGGAGACAGGCGAGCTGGTGCGAATCACGAATGATCTCAAGTTCCTGGAAGGCGGCGCGCGGCTATTCGTCGCGGATCTGGATAACAATGGCGGATTAGATTTGCTGTTGGTGTCCACGACTGCACCAATCGGGGGCTTTACACCGGGAGCGTTGGTTTGGCTGAGCAATCAGAACGGTAGTTTCGCTCACCCAATTGATCGGCCAATAGAAATCCCACTTGCGCCCGCACTGGGATTTGATGCCGCTGACCTCAACGCAGACGGGAGACTCGATCTTCTGGGTCTAACGAATGATGGCCGGCCGATTCAGGCAATCAATCACGGAACGAAGAACTACCATTGGCAGGCAATTCGTCCACGCGCGGCCCAGACGACCGGCGATCAGCGCATTAACAGCTTCGGCATCGGTGGCGAGATGGAAATCCGCGCCGGGCTGCTCGTGCAAAAACAATTAATCACCGGACCAATTGTTCATTTTGGTCTGGGAGATCAAAGCGGTGCTGATGTAGTGCGCATCGTCTGGCCTAATGGAGCAGTGCGAGCGGAGTTTGAAACAAAAGCGGATCAAACCGTTCTTGCCAAGCAGCGTTTGAAAGGCTCATGTCCGTTTCTTTTCGCCTACAACGGCAAAGAGATGAAGTTTGTAAAAGATGCCGTGCCCTGGGGTTCGGCGATCGGTTTACGGATCAATACTATTGGCACCGCGAGAGTCGAAGCTACGGAAGAGTGGTACAAGATCGGCGGTGATGAACTTGTGCCTCGTGATGGATTCTATGATCTGCGCATCACAGCGGAGCTTTGGGAGACCTACTATTACGATCAATTGGCGCTGATGACGGTGGATCATCCGGCGGAGACAGATATCTTCGTCGATGAACGTTTTGTTATTCCGCCGGCGAAGCTCGCCATCACCACTGTTGAGAAGCCACGCAAAATAGCGCACGCCGTGGATGACAGCGGCAACGACGTGACGGACATTGTCAGCGCTCTTGACGAGAAGTACCTCGATAACTTTGGGCGCGGTCGTTATCAAGGTGTCAGTCGCGACCATTACGTCGAAGTCGACCTCGGCGAAGACGCGCCGCGAAGTGGTCCGCTGTGGGTGATTGCCAAAGGCTGGATGCACCCGACCGATTCTTCAATAAACGTGGCAATCAGTCAGGGTCAGGAAGTTCGCGCGCAGCCGTTGAGCATGGAAGTTCCCGACGGCAAAGGTGGCTGGGTTGTCGTCCGACCAAACCTGGGCTTTCCAGCAGGCCGCAAAAAGATCTGCCTCTTTGATCTGACAGACCTGTTCCGGCCGAACACACCACGACGCCTGCGTCTGCGTACCAATCTTGAAATCTTTTGGGACTCGATCGAGTGGGCGACGGGGCTTCCCGATACGCAGTTGAAAACGACCCGCGTAAATCCGGCGACGGTTGATCTGCACTATCGTGGCTACTCAGTAATCGACAAGCCTAATGATTCTTCGCCGGAGGTGCCAAACTATGATCAGTTCTCGGCCTCGAAACAGATCTGGCGTGATCTGATCGGCTATTACACACGCTTTGGCGATGTGCGCGAGCTGCTAGGGAAGGTTGATGACCGCTACGTAATCATGAACGCCGGTGACGAGATGTCGCTCCTTTTCCCCGAGCAACCGCCGCCACCCGCCGGCTGGGTTCGCGATTATGTGTTCATCGGCGACGGCTGGATCAAGGATGGCGACTATAACTCGACTTTCTCCAAGACTGTGTTGCCTTTGCCGTATCACGCGAAGCAGGCATACACGACGCCCCCCGGCAAGCTCGAGGACGAGTTGGTGTACAAAAAATATCCTGAAGACTGGCAGAAATACCACACTCGTTATGTTACGCCTGCGGTTTTCCAAAATGCTTTGCGGACAAAGTTGAGTGGGAAAGAACGATGAACTCAGGCCGTCTTGCCAAAATCGTGCTTGCGGTTCTCTTCGTGGCGCTGATCGCCACGCCGATTGTGCGCAAACGTCTCGCCGCGCGGCGGGAAGAGGGCAAGTCAAAATTGGAAGCGAGCCAGGCACTGTCACGCTATGGGTTTCATCTGCAGGAGGTGGCGCAAGCGTCGGGCATAAACTTTGTCCATCGAGCTCCCACCCTGGACCACAAACTTGATCACATCATGCCGCAGGTTGCCTCGATGGGAGCTGGCGTCTCAGTTGTCGACTTTGATCGCGACGGTTGGCAGGACATCTATCTCACCAACAGCGGCGAAGGCAGCAAGAATTGTTTGTATCGGAACCTGGGCGACGGCGGGTTTAAAGATGTGGCCGGAGAACTGGGCATCGCAGATGTCAATCAAGTGGGGACCGGTGTTTCGATGGGCGCGGTGTGGGCAGACTACGACAACGACGGCTTCGAAGATCTTTTCCTGTACAAATGGGGACGCCCTGAACTCTTTCACAATGATAGTGGCCGCTCCTTTACGAGTGCCACCGAGCAAGCGGGGTTGCCGGCTTGGGTCAATGCCAACACGGCGATCTGGTTCGACTATGACAGCGATGGACTCGTGGATTTATTTATTGGTGGCTACTATTCCGAGGCCGTCGATCTCTGGCATTTGCAAACGACGAAAATGATGCCGGAGAGTTTCGAGTATGCGAAGAACGGTGGACGAAAGTATCTCTTTCGTAATCTCGGAGCGGGAAGGTTTGAAGAGGTGAGTGCCAAAGTCGGCATTGAGAGTCGGCGCTGGGCCCTGGCGGCTACAGCCGGCGACTTGAGAGGCACCGGTCATCAGGATTTGTTTATCGCGAACGACTATGGAGTATCGGAGTTGTACTTCAACGATGGAAAACAATTCCGCAACGTAGGCGAACAAACCGGTGTCGGCTTTGCTCCCAAGAGCGGTATGACAGCCGCGCTTGGTGACGTTCTCAACCAGGGCAGGTATGCCATCTATGTCTCGAACATTTCTGAAGACGGTGTGCTGATTCAGGGGAATAACCTTTGGGTACCTCAGGACGGCACGTCCGGCGACGGCCTGCGATATGAGAATTTGGCCCGTGCCCTGGGCGTGGAAATGGGCGGCTGGAGCTGGGGAATGCAATTTGGCGACCTCAACAACGACGGCACGTTGGATGTTTACCTGACCAACGGTTACGTTTCGGCGGATCGAAACAAGAGTTATTGGTACGACTTTTCAAAAGTTGCTGGTGGTAACAGCACGATCATCAGCGATGCCGCAAACTGGCCGCCGATGGAAGGGCGCAGTTTGTCTGGTTACCAGCAGAAGCGGGTTTGGTTGAATGACGGCGCGGGCAAGTTCAATGAGGTAGCGCAGGCCGTGGGCGCGACAGACACTTACGATGGACGCTCCGTTGCCCTTGCCGATCTATGGAATCGCGGTGTGCTCGATGTAATTGTGACTAACCAGCGTGGACCTCTGCTGATTTACAAGAACACCGTCATATCCGAGAACAACTGGATCGGCTTTGATCTGGAAGGGACGGCCAGTAACCGCAGTGCGCTGGGCGCCGAAGTTAAACTATTCTGGAGCGGACGACAGCAAGTCCAGACAGTTTCTGGTGGCAGCGGATTCTGCGCGCAAAATCAAAGGCGCCTGCATTTCGGCTTGGGCAAGAGTGCGCAAATTGAAAAGGCGGTGATTCGCTGGCCGTCGGGAAAAACCCAAACCATTGAAAATCCGGTGATGAGCCAAGTCAATAAGATTAAGGAGGCTGCATGAGTCAGTTCTCCGGCGAGACTGCCATCACCCCGCCGCTCGAAGCGGAGAAGCCACGACGGTTCTCTCTCGACCCTCGGTACGTCGCTCCTCTTTTTATTACCTTCATCTTGTTAGTCGGTCATCTCTCCTACGGCATCCTCGAAAGCTACGACAAAACCGTGCTGGCAATCGCCGCGGCCATCGTTACCGAGTTGATTCTCGGTCGCATCTTTTTCGGGAAGTGGCTTAATCTTGCGAGCGCTTACATCACCGGAATCAGCGTAGGAATTCTGGTCCGCTCGCCGGCCTACTGGCCTTTTCTGTTATGCAGCGTGATCTCGATCATGTCGAAGTATGTGTTGCGCGTGAAGGGCCGCCACATTTGGAATCCGTCAAACTTCGGCATCGCAGTGCTATTGTTTCTGGCCCCAGAGACAATGGCCATTCTGAGTATTCAATGGGGCAACAACCTCTTGCCGATTCTAGTGATCTGGGCTCTGGGCTCGATCATAATTTGGCGCGCGCGCCGTTTTCACATTAGCGCTACATATGTAGTCTCGTTCTTCTTGTTCGCTTTCCTACGCAGTTGGATTACCGGCCATCCCTGGCAGGCAGAAGTGGCGCCGATCACCGGGCCCATGTATCAGCTCTTCGTGTTCTTCATGATTACCGATCCGAAAACGACTGTTCGATCCCGGGTGGCCCAATGTGTAGTGGCATTCTTTGTCGCGTTTGTTGAATTTCTTCTGAGGCTCAATCAGGTTGTCTACGCTCCCATTTACGCGCTGTTCCTGGTGGGGCCGGCAGCGAATTTAATCGAGATCTGGTGGAATTCGCGGCGTGGGAAGCGAAGCGAAATCGTTACCGCGTGAAACCTGCGCAGCCGAATTATGAGCAAAGAGTGTCCACAAATGTTCGGTATCGAAACGTTTAGGCCGTCACCTCTGGCGCCCGTTCCACGGGCTCTAGCCTGATCACCGTCTGCTACCTGGGGTTCCGCTGCGCTCCACCCCAGGCTTTATGCTTGCGCCCGCTCCGCGGGCTGGACCAGGAAGGGCTCATTACTGATGCGACACCACTCAATCATCTGTTGCTCGCTGCTAATTTTGTTGCTGCTGCTATCAGCCTGCAAACAGCCGGTCGCAACTACGCCGGGTGCCGCTCCAACTGAAGTTGCAAACCAGGCGCCTTCACCGTCTCCAAGCCCGACACCGCCTCGACCTTCAGGCCCGATCGAATTTACAGATGTGTCAGCTCAATCGGGAATACACTTCAAACATAACAGCGGCGCCTTCGGAAAAAAGTATCTGCCGGAAACAATCGGTACCGGGTGTGCCTTTCTTGATTATGACAACGATGGTTGGCAGGACATCTTGATTGTTAATTCAACTGCGTGGCCCGAACGCAAAACTCCAAAGACGCTTCTCGCGCTCTACCATAATAATCAGGACGGCACTTTCACTGATGTCACGCGCCAGGCAGGACTCGCGGTAGGAATGTATGGCATTGGCGTGGCGGTGGCCGACTATGATAACGATGGAAATGAAGACATCTATATAACCTGCGTCGGCGCAAATCATCTCTTCCGCAACTTGGGAAATGGCAAGTTTGCTGACGTTACTTCACGGGCAGGCGTTGGCGATCCTGGCTTCTCGACCAGCGCCGCCTGGTTTGACTACGACAACGACGGCAAGCTCGATCTGTTTATCGCGAATTATGTTGACTGGTCCGTTGAAAACGATCAGCTCTGCTCGCTCGACGGAAAGAACAAATCCTATTGCACGCCGCAATCTTACCAGGGCCAAAGTCCCACGCTCTATCACAACCGAGGTAACGGCACTTTTGAAAATGTCACGCAGCAGGCAGGGCTTAAGGATCCCACCTGTAAGTCGCTGGGCGTCGCATTGCTCGACTACAACGGTGACGGCTGGCTGGATCTTTTCGTCGCCAACGATACTGAGCCAAATAGACTCTACAAGAACAACGGCAACGGTACCTTCATTGATGAAGCCGTCACTGCAGGTGTGGCCTTTAGTGAAGCCGGCACAGCCCGCGCCGGAATGGGGGTCGACGCCGCTGATTTTGATGGATCCGGACGTCCGGGGATCGTCGTCGGAAATTTCACCAACGAAAGCATGGCCCTTTATTCCAATGATGGCAGCGGCCTCTTCACAGACGAGGCGCCCAAATCAGGAATCGGAAAAATGTCGGCACAATCGTTGACGTTCGCGGTCTTTTTCTTCGATTACGACCTTGATGGGCTGCTCGATGTATTTGCGGCGAACGGACACGTGTCGGATGACATCAGCGTGGTTCAACCTAACGTTAAGTACGCACAGCCGCCCCATCTCTTTCGCAACAAAGGCAACAAGAAATTCGAAGAGATGACCGGAAAGCTGGGTCGGGCAGTGCAACGAGCGATTGTTGGTCGGGGCGCGGCTTATGGCGATTTTGATAACGACGGCGATCTTGATCTGTTGATTACTTCCAACAACGGTCCGGCCCGACTGCTGCGAAACGAGAATGCCAATCAAAATGATCTGCTTCGCGTTACGACCGTAGGCACGAGATCAAATCGTGATGGCATTGGCGCCAAGCTCACCCTAAAAACTAATAAAGGCGCGAAAGTCTTCAATATGGTGAAGACCGGATCGAGTTACTGTTCGCAGAGCGAGTTGCCACTCGTGTTTGGCCTGGGTGCTCCCGAGGATCGCAGGACTTTGAGTTTGGAAATCGTCTGGCCCGGCGGACAGAAAGATACGATCAATGAGCTAAAAGCAAACCAATCGATCATTGTTGAGCAAGGCAAGGGAGTTATCTCTTCGGCACCGATCGTTTTTGCGAAACCAGCTCCCACACCTAGTCCGACGCCGCAATCTACACCGCGATAAGGCGGCTTTACTCAACAGATCCGAAAACACTCCCGTAAAAGTTTTTGTAGCTGACCTTCAATCGTCAGAACGTCACGCGCACCGCAAATTGAAAAGCGCGGGGACCACCTGACCCAAACACGCCGCCTGCCGTAGTGACGGGTTGACCAAAACTGGAGGATCGTAGAAAGCCGGGGCTGGTCGGGTCGTTGCTGTCGCGCACGAGCACATTGGCGAACCCGGAATAGTTTGATTTCGAAAAACCCAGCACATTGGTGACATTGAATAGATTGAAAGCTTCAACTATTGGTTCGATCTTCACGCGCTCTCCGATCTTAAAAATTTTAGAGAAGCGCATGTCGAACGAACTGAAGCTGTCATTGAAGCGAGCGTTATCAGAGACTAACGGCAACGGCTGGCCGCCAAAACCTCCCGCTTCGTTAAGCTGATTGATGAAATCGTTCAACTCTCTGGCAGTGTGAAACAGTCTGCCGCCGGCGTTGCGCTGGAGTTGCGGAATTCTTTGACCGCCGCCTGGGACAAGAATATCCATCGGCACGCCTGACGCTATCGTCAAGATCGGCGCCACACGGATTTCGCCAGGTAAATCAAAAAGGCCTGAGAACGTGAAGCGGTGCCGTTGATCGTTTGGTGTTGGGCCGTACTCCAACTGCAGGTTGTTGGGATTGAGTGGACCGTTGGAGAAGGGAATCTGATCGTCGTTAGCGTAATTGAAGGCCCTTGATAAGGTGTAGCCGGCGCGGAATTGATAACGACCCGAGAAGCGTTTCTCAACGCTAACGAGCAGCCCGTCATACTTAGTCTTAACGCTGGATTCCAGATTTATCACGGAGTCCGGGCCGCCCACTACCGGATTGAAGACACTGCCGATATTGCGGCCAATTATGAAGTGGGTGCCGAAGTTATGCAGATAGTCGGCGCGCAAAACATAGTCTTGTCCAAACTCGCGTTGAATGCCGATGTTCATCTGCTGCACCATGGGGTTCTGCATGGTGTTGTCGATGATGTTAATTCCTGCGGCGCCAGCGCCGGGGAGGATGAAGCCGGTAAACGGATTCGCTAAAGTTGGCGCTCCCGGCGGGAAAGTGCCGTTAACAGGATCGAACAAAAACTGCGGTGGAATAAAAAACACTGGTCCAGCCCTAACTTCAACCGGCAGGGCACGCCCATCTAAGCCGCGTTCTAGCGATTGAATCTCGAGCGTGATTCGATCGTAATAGATTCCATAACCGCCGCGAATGCTCGTGCGCCCATCCTTCGCCGAATAATTGAACCCGAAGCGCGGGCCAAAATTATTGGTATCCCTGCCACGCGTACCTGTGAGGAACGGCAGGATTATCGGGTTGAGTTGATTGGTGCGGCTGACGTTTTTAACGTCGGTATCCAATTCGTACCTTAAACCAAGATTTAAGGTGAGTTGCGGATGAACTCGCCAGTCGTCCTGAACGAACGCCGCCAGATAAGTGCTATCAGCGTTTGGAATCAGCAGTGGCTCGGTTGGCTTACCGCTGCGGAGCGTGACTGCGAAAAGCAGATCGTTGTCATCGACTCGGCCGTCCCCATTTCGATCGAAGTCTGGAAAATCTTCGATCATTTCAATGCGACCCGTTTGGAACACTCGCAGATCAAAATCCGCGTCTACGCGTTGGATCTCGCCGCCAACGCTCAGGGTGTGATTGCCGCGAACGATAGAAAACGTGTCATTAACCTGGAGGCGGCGTTGTTTTGTACTCTGCGGAACCCGGAAGGACGCCCCGTCTTGAATGCTGGGAAAGGTAAGCTGCGGTCCGGGACTGACGGGCTCAATGTCATTTAAGAACGTGCTGAAACTGAAGTTAAAGCTGTTCACGACGCGCGCACTGAGAATGCGCGTGTAGTTCATCAGGAACGAATGTGTGTCATTGGTGCTCGCCTGCCGTTGAGAAGCTGAACCGATAGCTCGATCCAGGGTGCTTGGCCCTACATCGTCTTCTCGTTGCAGCGAGTAGCGAAAGAATAAATGATCTTGATCGCTTGGTTGCCAGTCAATCCGCTCTGTACTTAACAGATCATTAAGTGGTGCAGCGGCAAAAGTCCGCTGGATTGTCCGAGTCGCGAGATCTCTGACGCCCACAAGCGTGGCACCGTCCTGGTTACGGTATTCAACTGAGCCAAAGAACCACGCTCGATCTTTTTGAATCGGGCCACCAAGAGTGAAAGCATATTGTTGCCGGTCAAATGGCGGAGTTCCCAAACCGCGATTGAAGGTGGCAGGAAGTCCCTGGAGCGACTTGTTGCGAAAGTAAAATGAGCCAGAACCGTGGAATTCGTTTGACCCGGACTTGGTCACGATATTGATGACTGACGAACCAGATCGACCCAACTGGGCCGAGAAACGGTTGGTAGCAATCTGAAATTCCTGCACCGCCTCCTGCGAAATGTTCTGTACTTGTCCGCCCACGACGTCGTCATTATCGGCGGCGCCGTCAACCGTAACATTGCCACCCCGGCCCAGCTGGCCCGCGGAAGAGATCACGACAGTATTGGTTTTCGTTGGATCAAAATTCGGCGCCGGCGAGTTGCCGGGTATCAGCAGTGCTAGCTCAAGGAAGTTGCGGCCGTTCAGCGGCAGGTTTTCAATCTCGAAATTGCGTATCACACCATCAATCACCGGGCTGGTCGTGTTGATGAGCTCATAATTAGATCTGTCATTCAACGTCACCGTTTCCTGGACCGTGAGTGCAAGCGGCACATCGAGATCGAAAGTTTGTCCGACTTGAAGCGTCACGCTGGGAATCACATTGTCAGCAAACCCTTTGGATCCTACCTTCAATTCATAAACGCCGGCGGCGAGATTAGTTATTACGAAGAATCCGGCGTCGTTAGTCACGGTCTGACGCTTTATCCCAGTCGCTTTCTGCGTGACGATCACTTGAGCTGCGGCCACGAGGGCGCCATTTGGGTCTTTGACAGTGCCGCTAAGTGTTGCCGTTGCGCCTTGCTGTGCTGACGCGCTCGTAACAAAGCTACCGAGGATCGCCAGGCAGACGAAGAGCAGGAAAACTCTTTTGCAAATCAGCATCATAAAGTCCTCACCTGGTCTTTCGAGTGAAGCGAATTTAATGTTGTGGACATGCCGGAAGGTTAGCGGAGTCTTCGAGACGCTCATTTCCTTTAGCGAGTGACTTGGAGGCCAAGCTCTGTACTGGTTCGTCTTCTGGTGGTGAGCCCAGCCCCGGGCTCAAAATCTATTGAAACAGCGATCGTTGTTTAGACTGTGCAACACCTTAGGAAGGAACAGCACGACCACTGAATCAAAGAACTCGGGACTGGGAAATTGGTGACTAACGCGGCGCAGACTAACAGCGCGCGAGAGCTGTGTCATGGCCCATACGGTGGGGCTGGGGATCAATCTTTAGTTGGAGATGGGGTGAATGGTTTTCCGAGAGGCAGGAGCAAAAAACATTTATCCCTGTCATTTTTCATTTTCCATTTAAAGACATCCGGGTTCAGGCAAGTGAGATCTTCGGGGTCTGTGACCTCCGGTGGGCGGCAAGTCTCTGACTGCCGACCCGCGCTTCGTAATAGGCGGAGGTCTCTGACCTCAGTTATTGGGTCAAAGACCCCCAGTAAGATGCATGCTTGACGGCAAGTCAGAGACTTGCCGCGCACCGGAGGTCAAAGTCCCCGGTGAGATCCCATTAGGGATTCTACGAAAATCTTAAAACGGGCGCGGCCGGCGGAGGAATGTTCAGTGAGTGTGCCTGAGTTAATTGCTGAACATACGACACGAGCCAATGTTCATGCGGCAACGGTTGGTTCCAAAACTAAAATATGGAAAATGTGTTTCGGGCGCCCGCAGAGTGAACTGGCAAACTAACGCAGGTGTACAAGCCCACGTTGCAGCGCCGTGGTGGCGGCTTGGGTTCGGTCGGTCACTCCGAGCTTGCTGAGAATGTTATTGATGTGACTCTTGACGGTCGCTTCGCTGATCTTCAGGGTGGCGGCTATTTCTTTATTGCTTTGACCTCGAACGATCAGCTCCAGTACTTCCATCTCTCTGCTGGTCAAATCAGAGCTCGCCATTCGTTCGGCAAGCCGCTCAGCGATAACGGCGGGGATATGCCGCGAGCCGGCGTGCACGGTCCTGATCGCCGCCTCGAGTTCCTCGAAGAAGACGTCCTTTAACAGATAGCCCTTCGCTCCTGCTTGCAGAGATCGGTAAATATCTTCGTCACCATCATAGGTAGTGAGGACTATAAGACGCGCATCCGGAAATTCCCGCCGAATAGCCGTAATTGCTTCCACCCCACCAAGGGCTGGCATACGTAGATCAATGAGGGTCACGTCTGGTTTGTGTTGGCGATACAGATCAATCGCCTGCTGTCCGTTGAGTCCTTCGGCAATTACTTCCATCTCCGCAACTGTGTTAATGAGAGCGGCAAACCCTTGTCGCACGACCGCCTGGTCGTCGATTACCATGATCCTGATCTTGTTGTTCACAATTGCTGTAAGGACATTCCTTGCTACTATTTCTTAACCGAACCGCTTAGGTGTTTCGTCGTCTGTTCCGTGACGCTGAAGGGCTGACGAGAAAATTCACTAGTGTCAGCGGCGCGGAGTAACGGGGAATTCGCGGGTTCCTCCAAACCCTCCTGTCCAGTCTGCGAACCTCTTCTAGCAGTTTCCACGAGTCTCTTGCTGACGACGATGCCGTTTGTTATGAGTGCTAATCCGATAAACAGAGGCACTACACCTATTACCCAAAGGCGACTCAGGATCTCGGAGTCTTGCTGCGAAACTTGCCCGCTGGCAATGACGCCTCCCATTAATACAAACAAAAGAATCCCTAATGCAATTCCAAGGCTACCGACAATAATGCCCGCTTTGATTTCGCTGTAACGCTTCATCTCGGGTGTAATTCCAAGCTGTCGTTCGAGCTCTACCTTGCGTCTTTTCTTTTCCTCGGCGGAGAGGAACATCTCCTGGACCCACGTCTTGCTCCAATCGAATTTCTCTTCCGGTGCTCGCGCGGTGACTGCCTGAACAACGGCATGAAGGTTCACACCACAGGCTTTACAGAACTTCAGATCTTCGCTCTGAGAAGAGCCACACTGTGGACAGAACATAAAACGCTCCTACTGAAAGGTTCCGGTTGCGAATACGACACTGACTCTCGTCAAGTTCATAGCTTCGGTCGATAAGTGGCCCAGAGCGGATTCTTAGCTGCTAATCGGTACATCCGCTACAACTTCAGTCCCGGAGCCTTCGCTGCTGTGAATCGACAAGGTACCACCACTCTGTTCGGCGCGCTCACGCATGCCAATCAACCCGAAATGACCAGTCCGGCCATTGCTCGCCAATTGATTGTCAAACCCTTGTCCATCGTCTTGGACGCTGAGCCGCACTCGCGCGCCATCAAATACTAAATTGACAAAGATTCGTTGCGGGTGCGCGTGTCGCACTGCATTGTTTACAGCCTCTTGTCCGATGCGTAACAGATTGTCCTCAACCAAGCGCGGCAACGGCCTGAAGGTGCCATTGACTTCAACCTGAGCTTGAATCGCCGTCTCATTCGTCAAGCGCCGCGCAGTCTCGCTCAATGCACCGGGCAAATCATTGCTTTCGAGAGTTGGCGAGCGCAAATCCCAAACGTAGCGACGAGCTTCAGCGATACCATGCCGAACTTGCCGGCGAGCGCGATCCAAAGAAGTCATGGCGGCTTCCGCTTCAGAAGGCATGGTGCGTGCTACCACTTCCAATTGCACGGAGATCCCAGTCAGCTCCTGCGCAAGGTTGTCATGAATTTCCCGCGCAATACGAGTTCGCTCTCCCAATACGGCGCCGAATTGCGCCTGCATCGCGCGCACGCGCAGCCGAAAGAGCAACCACGCCAATAAACCCAGGACAAGTAAGCAGAGGGCATAGAACCAATAGGTTTGATAGAAGTAAGGTTTCAGGTAGAGACTGAAAGCAGCGCCGGTTTCATTCCAAACGCCATCGTTGTTACAGGCGATTACGCGAAACGTGTAAGCCCCTGGGCGCAGATTAGTGTAGTAAGCGATGCGGCGCGTACCACTATCGATCCAATCCTTGTCGAAGCCTTCCAGCTGGTACTTAAACCTGACTTTCTCCGGAGCCACGAAGCTCGGCGCTGTATAGTACAAGTCAAGGTGGGTGGTGCCGGGTGGCAACTCGACGCGATTGCCCAGGGTGATCGATTGATCATCGACACGTAGCTGCTCGATCACCACCGGCGGCGCCTGAGCGTTTGTTTTCATTCTTCCCGGGTCGATCATCGCTACGCCTTTGATCGTCGGGAACCAAAGCTTTCCGTCACTACCGCGCCATCCCGCCGGATCACCGCCACCACTGCACTCGCGCGTCATCATGCCATCGGCAGTTCCGTAAGCAACTGGTGCGATAGCGGCGATCCGGCCGTTGGCAAAATCATCGAGCGCTTTCTTGCCGATTTGAAAGATGCCTTTTCGGCAACTCAACCACAGGTTATTTTGGCTGTCTTCAAGAATTCGGTATACGACATCGTCAAGCAGGCCATTGCGGGTGGTGTAGGAGGTAAGCTGTCCGTCCTTCATGCGATTCAACCCGCCGCCATTAGTACCAATCCACAGCGTGCCGTCCGCGTCTTCATGGAGCGAGATAACGGCATCGCTCGAAAGTCCGTCTTTGGTCGTGAAGGTGGTGAACTCTTCATTCATGAGTTTAGCTAAGCCGCCAAACGTGCCAATCCACAAGTTTCCTTTGGAGTCTTCATAAAGGGTGGCGATTAGATCGTTGGGGAGGCCGTCAACCTCAGTGAAGGTTTTAAAGACTCCGTCTTTGATTCTGGTCAAGCCCCCGCGCGTTCCAATCCAGAGATTGCCGCGATGGTCTCCGTGGATCGACCTGACATCATTGTTTGCCAAGCCGTCAGCCGCGGTGTAGGTAGTGAATTTCCCCAGGCTAAAACGATTCAATCCGTCAGGCGTTCCGACCCAAAGGGTTCCTTCATCATCACCGAATAAAGCCAGAACCACATTGCTGGATAGTCCGTCGCGTGTGGTGTAAACGCTGAGCTTCCCATCTTTCAGCAGATTCAAACCGCCGCCGTCAGTTCCGATCCATGTATTGCCCTGCCGATCCTCGTAGAGCGACTTGACGAGATCGTTTGAGAGTCCGTTTCTTACAGTGTAAGTCGTGAATTTTGTATCCTTCAGAAGGTTGACGCCTCCGGACTCAGTGCCAATCCAGAGGTTGCCTTCAAGATCTTCAAACAGGGAGAGGATTGTGCTGGTTGAGAGTGCATCTCGGGGAGTAAAACCGGTAAAGCCGCTGTCAGTTAAGCGACAAAGACCGCCGGCCGTTCCGACTAGAAGAGCTCCCTCTCGGCCTGCAAGCAAGGCGATGATTCTGTCGTTTGGCAAACCATCTCGTGTCGTATACGTAGTGAAGCGACCATCGCTGAATGAGGTAAGGCCACCCAGAGAGCCGAACCATAAACGCCCCTCCCGATCCTGTTGGATTGCCCTCACGCTGTTGCTAGCAAGTCCGTCGCGGACTGTGTAGTTGGCAAACTTACCGTCCTTAAGTCGTCCCACACCGTAAGGCGTTGCAATCCAGAGTGCACCTTCGGCATCTTCGAACAACGCTTGAATGCTGCCACCGACCAACCTCTCCTTCGTCGTGAACCTGGTAAGGCCGCCGCTCTTGAAAACACCTAACCCATTAGCAGTGGCGACCCAGAGATTGCCATCGCGGCCTTCATAAACGGCTTGGATTGTGTTGCTGGGAAGCCCTTCATTAGTTGTGAACAGGGTGAATTTGCCGTCGAGCATATGGACCAGGCCTTCCGCGGTGCCAATCCAAAGCCCGCCCGCGCGATCGACCAGCAGGGTGCGAATGTAATTGCTTTTAAGTTGCGGAGTGTTCTGTTTATCGAGAACCGTAAATCTAACGCCGTCGAAGCGCGCCAAGCCCTCCTCGGTTCCAATCCAGACATAGCCATCCTGGGTTTGAGCTATCGCGTGAACGGTGTTTTGAGGCAAACCGTTCTCCGTGAGCCATACCTCATGGCTAAACTCGGAGAGGTCTCGCCGCGAATCGAGCGCGAGCGCAATCCCAATCCCGCTTGACCCCACTAAAAAGGCAACACTAAGGAAGTGAAAAAAATTTGGTCGGCGCATTAATTCGATCGGCACCGGCATGGTAGGCTGCCTTCATTACCGGACAAGACGGTTAGTAATGACAATCTCGCCGAACTTTGCGGGGAGATGAAAGTCATCTTTGAAAGTTGGAGACCACGCCAATAATGCCGGTCTCGGCACCTGCTCCACTCTATATAAATTTAGACGCCAACGATCCCCGGCTTGAGGCGTAAGATTCTTCGCAGTCACAATATCCTCAAGTGGCAGGGCTATCTCGCAAGACCATTCCTTGTCGCCGCTCTTTCCATCCACTGTTCCGAAGACCTGTACGCCCCACTTAAGCTTTTGACTATTCCAGCTCTCGTAATGCAGCGGCTTGCGCACATCGAGCAGAAAAATATCGAGCATCGTCCCCAGAGGATTTACCTCCAACTCGATATAAGTAGTCCCGTTAGGATCGGCTTGCAGGAAAACTTCTACTACCTCTTCCTCCCAGAGATGTTGGTCACGGGTCTTGAAGGTGGCCCAAATATTGTCGTCGCGGCAGCGAAAGGAAAAGTAAAGAAAAGTATCGTCGTATAGTGCTCTGGCTTCGGTTTCGTAAGGACTGGGAGCGCCATCGAGATTTAAACGAAAGTCGCTAAACCGGGGCGCCTTGGCCCAAACCGCATCGTTCAGGTTTCCATCCACCTTAATCGGTGTTGCGGTCTTTGACAGTTCATACACGGGTAAAGGCAGGGTTTGCCCTGTGGTAGTGACAACTGCAGCAGTCACCAATCCAAGAGCCAGAAATAATAACGAGAGGATTTTCTTCATCAGGGTTTTAATGTTCCTTTTTAAGACCTCAAGGAGAAAACATCAAGGGATAGATGTCTTGGGCCAGTGCTTAATTGGACTGCGGTGGCAAACTCAGCGCGACACCGCTTTAGTCCGCTTCTTGGTTGCCGGAACCCAATTCACACAACGTCTCGGGCATAAGGGTTAAATTTAGGCCCAGGGCCTAACTATTCTTTCCCAGTGGCCTTAAGATCATTGTCTTCGAGATTAATTTCGGTTAAATGTCTCTCCTGCACACACGAGAAGCACACAATCTCATGATGGAGGCCCCTGGTCCACACTTAATCTCAAATGCCAAACAGTCCAATGGGATTAGCAACAAAACGCTTAGTGTCGCTCGATGTCTTTCGCGGAATCACCATCGCCGGCATGGTGCTGGTGAACAACCCTGGCAGCTGGGAACATATCTATTGGCCGCTTGCACATGCCAGCTGGCACGGTTGGACGCCGACGGATTTAGTCTTCCCTTTCTTTCTTTTTATAGTCGGTGTAGCGATCACGTTGGCCTTTGGGAGTCGCGTTGAGAGTGGCCGGGACAAACGTGATCTCTACCTGAAGGTTATTAAGCGAAGCCTACTCATTTTTGCCATCGGTCTGTTCTTGAATGCCTTCCCATACTTTAATCTCCCTGAGCTAAGGATCCCGGGAGTCCTGCAACGAATCGCCGTCTGTTATCTCT
This sequence comes from Pyrinomonadaceae bacterium, assembly GCA_041750995.1. Taxonomy (GTDB): domain Bacteria; phylum Acidobacteriota; class Blastocatellia; order Pyrinomonadales; family Pyrinomonadaceae; genus PSRF01. The sequence goes on from JBGSYG010000051.1 coordinate 120,720, forward strand.
TTGCTTCGATCATATTTTTAGAAACGAGGAACAGAACTCAGGTAGTTATTACAATTGCCTTGCTACTCATTTACTGGTTTCTGGTGAAATTCATCGCTGCGCCAGGATTCGCTGCCGGCGATCTTACAAAAGAGGGAAGTCTTCCCTCATTTATCGACCGCATGGTCTTCGGCAAACACGTTTGGGCCGAGGCGAAGGTTTACGATCCGGAAGGTCTCTTGAGCACTATTCCTGCTTTAGCCACAACGTTGATTGGAGTACTAACGGGACATTGGTTGCGAACAAAAAAGTCGTCTTACGAAAAAGTGGCCGGCTTGTTTGTTGCGGGAGCCGTTTGTGTCGCGCTCGGCTGGGCGTGGAATTCTGTGTTTCCGATAAACAAAGCGTTATGGACCAGTTCATATGTCCTTTTCACCGGCGGTTTGGCTCTGCAGCTGTTGGGCGTGTGTTATTGGGTTATCGACATCAAGGGTTATCGCCGCTGGGCGAAGCCCTTTGAGATTTTTGGCGTCAATGCAATTTCGCTGTACGTAGGTGCGGGACTAATGGCCGCGTTGCTGGGGCTGATCAAAGTAACGGGAGCGGATGGCACGAAGATCTCTTTAGGATCTTGGATTTACGACAATCTGTTCGCCTCGTGGGCCTCACCGGTAAACGCTTCGTTGGCTTTTGCCATTGTTTTCGTTTTGGTTTGGTTGGGACTTATGTGGGTGCTTTTTCGGCGGAAGATCTTTATCAAGGTTTGATTGTGGCGACGCGCTGAAGATTGTTGACTCTCAGATCTCAAATTTCAAATTTCAAATTTCAGATCTCAAATCTCAGATTTTAGGTTTCAAATTCAGATCTCACTTTCATAATTCTCATCGCTTGACGCCGAGGGCACCGCACCATTCGGTAAATAAGATCCTCACCGAATTTCCTCGCCTCGACATGAGTCGTTAATCACCATTACTAAGGCTCCAGCGATGGTTCGTAAGTCATAATAAATTCCAAAAATTTCGACACCTCAATGATGTCCTTGCCGGTGAATCTGATGCTATGCGCATCAGTACGCTCGACAATCGACAGGTAGCTGAGCACCTCCGAGGGACGATAGTTCTTGAAGCGCACGTCTAGCTGAATCGGTGGCGCGAGTTTGTGTGGCTTGAAATCTTTGATTCGCCCAATCGCCTTTTTTACCTTCTCACGAATCAATTGGTAAGCGGCTTCCGGCATCAAAGTCTTCGCCGAGTGAAAGCCTGAGGCCCATTTCACGGTCGCCCCTTCGACATCGCCCAGCAACTGAGTTGTCTCCTTCACCAATGCATCATCACCGGAGACCATTATCACCGGCACGTTGAAATGACCGGCGATGGCGGCGTTAATGCCTGCCTCGGAAACAGAGACGCCTTTCAGTCGAACATCAGCGAGCCGCGCGCTCGACATTGTGTGCGCTCGCACACCTTGAGGGTTAGTCGTGCCAGTGTGATAGCCGAGAAAGATTACGCCGGCGAAGGTCTCATCAATGCCTTGCATCATCATGAGAGGTCGGGGCCAGGAGCGGACGAGCAAGATATTCTTCGGTAGCTTTTCAATCAGCAGGTTCTGACCGTTGCCGTGCGAGTCGCTGACGACTACTTCGGTGGCGCCGGCTTCAAATGCTGCCTCAATGGCGGCATTGACCTCTTGCGTCATAAATTCCCGGAACCGGGCATATTCAAAACCTTGGGGACCTAATTGCTCGTTCGTCACCACACCGACAACGCCTTCCATGTCCGCGGATATGTATATTTTCATCTTCCGTTCCTGCGCGTTGACGAGAATCTCAAAGCTCACTAGCAAAAGCGCCAAACAAATCGCCCGGGATTTCATCTTCATCGCTCCTTCTTGTAGATCGAACGTAACTAACAGAACGAATTAGTCGCCTTAATGCCTCGCATTACCGAAGAATCGGTTTCATTCGCAAGTTTCAGAACTATACTTTGTCTCTAAGGGAGATGTTTACACGAAGGCGCCTTGCATTTTGGCGAACGCGCCCTGTAACACTCCATCTTCACGCGCAATGCACAAACGCATGTAGTTGTTCCAGTCATTGCTCTCGGCAAAGGCGCTCCCTGGCACCCCTGCCACTTGTGCGCGGTCGATTAACATCTCATTGAGCTGCATCGCATCGTCGAACTCCTCAGGGATACGCGCCCACACATAGAATGATGAGCCCGAATCGTAGATCTCGAATCCCACATGCTCTAATGCTTGAACGGCAAATTTTCTCTTGGCAGCAAAAGTCTCGCGTAACTGCGTGTAGTACTGCGGATCAGTCATTAGCACTTCGGACAGTGCACGCTGTAGCGGCGTCGGAGAGCATACATAGAAAACGTTATTAGCCTTGTTGAGAGGAGACACGAGACGGGCGTCACCATAAACGTAGCCGAGTCGCCAGCCAGAGATATTCCATGATTTGGAGAAGGAGTTGACCGTGATGGTTCGCTCCCACATTCCCGGCAACGTCGCAATAGAAATGTGCAGCTGATCACCCACGACGTAATGTTCATAGACCTCGTCCGAAATGCAGAGGAGATCAAACTCATGACACACAGCCGCAATAGCTTCTATCTCACTTCGGCTGAATACCTTGCCAGTCGGATTTGCCGGCGTACACAGGATGATGGCGCGCAGAGGGAATGCCTTGCGGTTCTTTGACTCTCGGCAAAGAGCGCGGACCTCCTCGATGTCAAGTTCGAGCTTCTCACCATGAAGGTTTAGCACTTCCGTGTTTCCTCCCAGCTCAGTAAGAATGTGCCGGTGGTAAGGATAATAAGGCTCGAAAACCAGGGCTGCACCTCCTTGCAGGTAAGTTTGCGCGATGGCTATCAGTGCTGCGGTCGCACCAGGTGTAATTAGAAGCTGCAGAGGATCGTTTCCTGGGTCGATCAAGATACCGTTAAGCCTGGTGATCTTTTCCGCGACCGCTCGACGAAGTTCAGTGAGACCCTCTGCTGGTCCGTAGTGGTTCTGGCTAGCTTCAATGACACGACTAGCCGCCTCGGCCAGAGCCTCATTAATAGCGAGTTCCGACTGGCCTTGCACGAGATTGCCGCTGGCAGGCACGAGTCGAGTAAGCGCTCGAATATCAGGTCGGGACCTTGTCTTCATTGGTTTCATCAGCGCAAGCCGGTTCTGCTTTTTCTGTCTCTCAACTTTGAGCTTTTCTCGTTTTTTAAAGCGTCGCTATCAGCCCCGCCAAGAGAGCACCGCGCAGTGCAATATCGGAGATAAAGATGTGCTCGTTTGCAGCATGTGCACCGCCGCCATCTACTCCAAGTCCGTCTAGGACAGGCACACCAAGCGCAGCTACAAAGTTGCCGTCCGACGCCCCACCGACCGATTGCTCTCCCAGATCAAAGCCGAGACAAGCAGCTATCTCCCGCGCGTGCTGGTAAAGTTTCACGACACCTTCAGTGCGCTCAAGTGGGCCGCGATTGATGCCTCCCTTAACTGTGAGTTGCACGCGGTCGTCAAATGTTTGCAAGCTGCTCATCAATTCATCGACCCGCCGAGCTTCTTTCGTGCAAGTGAAGCGGACGTCGATTTCTATCTCCGCCTCGGCGGCGACCACGTTGCTCCGCGTACCGCCACGCACAACGCCAACATTGAAATTTGTGCCGCTCGCGGGGTCGCTCATCGCGTGAAGCCGATCGGTTTGACGGGCGAGTTCCAGAATAGCACTCGCCCCCGCTTCGGGATTCAAGCCGGCGTGCGACGCAATTCCGTGTGCCGTCACTTTCCACATGCCCACACCTTTGCGGAGAGTTTTCACGTGACCCCCAGGCGCGGACGGCTCAAGTACCAGCACCTGCGCCGCGCCGCGTGCCTCTTCCTCAACAAGCAGCCGACCGGTTTGGCTTCCTGTCTCTTCATCACAGGTCAGAAGCAAAACCACAGGACGTTTTGGAATGAAGTGTAGAGTTATCAAAGTGCGCAAGGCTTCCAATGCGAGCACACAGGAGGCTTTCATGTCGAAGATACCTGGACCATATAGTCGCCCTGCTTCCGCACGAACACCCTGCGCCGGCAAGGTGCCGCGCGGGTGAACCGTGTCAGTGTGTCCCAGCACCAATGTTGTACGCGTATCGCCAGCCTGGCCATCGAAAGCGCGCACCCTCAAGTGTTCGCCGTAGCCAGGAACCGGGATCCTTTCGATGGAAGTGATTCCCGGGATTGTGCGGGCAATATCGACAAGAAGGTCAACGACGGCCCGGCTGCCTTCAAAGTCTCCTGAGGGCGACTCAGTTTCGACTAGCTTGCAAATCGAGTCCCGGATCTCGTCTTGTCGGCGCGCGAGAAACGCACGTGTCGCTGACAATTGAGTGGCACCAAGATCGTTCATGATCTGCTCGGCTCAGAGCTCCATACTTGAAGGATATCGATCGTCAACGAACTTTTTAGGCGAAACCTTTGTCATTCTTATCGTAGCTCAGGAGGTAGACGCCAACCGACTCGTCGTGTCTGGATGCTCCGCAAAAGTCTTCGATCAAGTAACCGGAAGCCATCGCCTCGCTGAAGGCCCAGCGCGTTGCTTCCCGCCATCTAATCGCCAGTTCGGGATTCTCACGCTGCAACGCATTAATATCCGCCGGGATCTCTATCGAGATATCCTGCTCCCCGGCGATAAATTTAAGTGCTCGTTGAGGCACGTTGTTTGGGCCAACTTGGACGAGACATGCGAGTGACGCGAGGTCAGGGTGAGAAGTTCTGCTCTGGCCTTTAGTTTGTAGTCTTTCGTGCACGCGGCCGCTGTCAAGTAGCCAGGTTACCCAGAGCCGATCGGTACCGATACCAATCTGATGCAAAAAGCTTGATGTCGCTTCACCGTAGAAGTTGATCTTGTAAGCGTCCGCGACGACCCCGAGCTTTGTGAAGTTGAAATGTGCGTTCAGACTTTGAAGTGGGTCGAAGGTCCATGTCATTCGGTTGATTCCTTGCGCGAGAACTCGATCCCGCTGCGCTAACTTGAGTCTGTAACCGAGATTGAAGTTGCGATAGCTCGCCCTGACCGCAAGCATGTGAGAATGGTGGACGATTCGCTCGTTTTCCCGCCCGATGAAACTGTAAGCGAAGCCGATCAGTGACGACCCGTCAAAGGCACCGACCAGAATTGCACCAATCTCCCGCGTTGCAGCAAGGATCGTAAGAGGAACGACGTCGCGATCGTCACATCCCCAAACTTCTTTCTGCAGCGATTCGACCTCTCGCATCTCCGAGATAAGTTCGATGTCGCGGATAACGATTGTGGATTTTTCACTTGCGCTGGACACAATAATAATCTTAGGACAAATCACCGTTAGACCCTTTGGGCTCGCGGTACCAGCGTGGGCCAGCAGCGTATTCTCTATCCGTCGGCCTTAAGCGGGTGAGCGCCCGCTTGGGATCGATATGAGCGCAAGCTACGTGAATAGCATTTATCACAGCCGTGGGAGCTACATAGGAATTGAGAAACGATGGGCTCACGACAGAAGCAACTACATGAGCGTCACTGTAGCGTGCAATCGGTGTCGTATCGCTGTCGGTAATCCCGAAAGTCGGCACGCCTTGCTTCTTAGCCTGTCGTACCGCCTCGACTGTGTCCCTAAGACATTGACCGAAGCTGATAGCCACGAGCACATCTTTCGGTGTTAAGACTTCGACCTTATGTTGCAGATTCCCAGTGCCGCCAATCGGAGCTCCGGCATCGAACCCGAGTCCCAGTAACCCGTAAGCCAGGCAATTGGCCAGCGAAGCGGCGAAGTCCACGCCAACAACGAGAATGCGACGTGAACGCTTGATCAACTTGGCCAATTCTATAATGCGCTGTCTATCCAAATCCGAAATCAAGGCATTTATGTTGTCTAACGATTTTTCTAGAGAGTGATCGATGTGATCAGCGACACTTCGCTTCTCCCGAGTGGCGGCCTTCAAGGCTGTATAAGGAGTGATGCGGGCCACAAAGTGCTGTCGCAGATCAGCTGAGAAGTCTGCGTAACTCTGGTAACCAAGCACTTGGGTGGTCCGAAGTATCGTGGTTGCATCCACGAGATAGCGTTTAGCTAGTTCACGAGACGACAGGAAACAAGTTTCTTCCGCCGAGTCGAGGATCGCTTTAACCAAGCGTTGGCGACGTGGGTTTAACTCTGCTTGCGCCTTGGCAAAACGCTTCTCAAGTAATGAAGGCTTCGCATCAGGTTCACTAGAACTATGGGGAAGGTTCAGGTTTTTCTTGCGTGAGTTTGAACTGTTCATCTTCGGCTCTCCCAACCTGGGCGTGTGTTTACTTGTTTGTTTTGGAAGCAAGACACGCTAGGCGCCAATCGAAAAGTTCAGTCTTGGCTCCGCCGCCGCGTCATTAACGTCCGCCTTATTTGACTCGTGAGGTGGGAGGAAGATAGCAAATCACTGTTCAGCAGACAAATGCTATGCAGCATCTGTAGCATTATTGACATTGTGCAGCACTTGCGGTATATGGGTTTCGGCCAAAGCAGCGCTCCCCGTTAAATCGAGAAAATCTATGCCGCACCAACAACGATGCTTTCGTTTAATTACCGTTCTGCTTTTTGTGTCGGTCACCTTACTGCCAGCCTACGCTCAGGATGCGCCGCTCAATGGATTTGATGACTACGTCAACAAGGCGCTCCGAGAATGGGAAGTGCCTGGGCTTGCGATTGCGATTGTGAAAGACGATCGGATCGTGATGGCAAAAGGTTACGGGGTAAGAAAGCTCGGCGACCCCCCTCAGGTCAACGAGCGAACGCTTTTCGCGATTGGCTCATCATCGAAAGCATTCACCGCCGCATCGATTGAGATGCTTGTGGATGAAGGCAAGCTAAAGTGGGACGACCGGGTCACGAAGTTTCTGCCGGAGTTCGAGCTCTACGATCCATACGTTACAAGGGAACTGACAGTGCGCGATCTGCTGTGTCACCGCAGCGGACTCGAACGCGGCGACTTTCTTTGGTATGGCAGCGAATACGACCGCGACGAAATTCTGCGCCGCACTCGCTACTTGAAGCCGACCTGGAGCCTACGAAGTACATTCGGCTACCAGAACCTCATGTTCCTGGCAGCCGGACAACTCATCGCCAAGGTGAGCGGAAAGAGCTGGGATGAGTTCATCCGACAACGCTTTTTCGTCCCCTTGAGCATGACCGCGAGCAGTACCAGCATCAAAGATCTAAAAAACGTCGACAACGTGTCTTCGCCTCACGCCAAGGTTGAAGAAAGAATCGAAGTGATTCCCTGGCGCAACATCGATAACATTGCGCCCGCAGGCTCTATCAATTCAAGTGTTGTAGACATGGCCCAGTGGCTCCGACTGCAACTTGCGCAGGGGGAATATCAGAAGCAGCGCCTAATAAGCTCTGGTGCAATTAAGGAGATGCACACGTCCCAAACCGTGATGCGCGTTGAGCCTCCCTCTTCACTTCTTTATCCTGAAGCTCATTTTTTGAATTACGGACTCGGTTGGTTCCTTCACGACTACCGCGGCCGAAAGGTAGTTGAACACGGCGGCGCCATCGACGGAATGAGAGCCCAAGTGGCAATGATTCCAGAAGAAAAACTCGGCTTGGTGATCCTCACTAACATGGGCGGCAGCACCCTCCCACTTCCTCTCATGTACAAGATCTTCGACGCATACTTGGGCGCGCCGCAGCGTGACTGGAGCGCGGAGATGTTGAAGACGATGAAGGGCCTGGAGGAGCAAGGGAAGGCGGCGCGGACGAAAGCTGAGGCAGATCGAGTCAAAGACACCCGCCACTCGCTGGCGTTGGCAGAGTATGCCGGAGGCTACAAGAATGATCTTTACGGAGAAGTGAAAGTCACTAACGAGAACGGCAAACTGAGTGTGCGCTTTGGTCCGGCTTTCACCGGCGGTCTGGAGCATTGGCATTACGACACTTTTCGGGCCAAGTTTGTAGGCGCCGGCGCTACAACCGCTTACATCACCTTCGCGCTAAACGCACAGGGCAAGATAGAGAACCTCACATTGAATCTGCCGGGAATCGCGGAATATCCATTCAAACGCACAGCGGAAACGCCAGCCACTACCGCAGCAGTTTCTCTGAGCGAAGCGGATCTCAAAAAGTTTGCCGGCAAGTATGAGTTGAAAACTCCGCCGGTCGAGGTGAGTGTCGAGATCGTAGGGGGAAAGCTCAAGGCAAGTGTGCCGGGCCAGCCCGTTTACACGCTCGTGCCTGTAGCCGCGAATCGTTTCAGTATTGACGGAGCACCCGCGGGGTTCTTCATACAATTCGAGATAGCAGAAGGCAAGGTCATCAGCTTGACGCTAGTCCAGGGCTCAGGGCCAAGCCTCGTCTTACTGCCGAAGCAATAGTAAGCAACCGACGCCCAACTGACGGGTTGGGTTTTCTGCATTCAATCGTCGTAACGACGGCGCTTTAGAAAGCGCAAAAGGCATCACGTGACCGACCGTAAATGTGGAGGTAAGAAAGCAATGAGAAGCATGCGAATCATCGTTGGCGTTAGCGTCTTTTGTCTGCTTTTTAGTCTGCCTGCCATGGCTCAGACTACCACTTCAAGCATTGAAGGAACCGTGACGGACCCTAGTGGCGGTCTGATCGCCGGTGCTGAGGTCAAGGCGATCGGGACACCGCTGGCATCCGAGCGCAGTGTTACAGCCAACGCGGAGGGTTTCTTCCGACTCACGGCATTACCCGCGGGAACCTACACCTTGACGGTTTCACATACAGGCTTCGCCACAAGCTCCTCCAACATCGAGTTACCGCTTAATCGCGTCGTGACTCTCAATATCCAACTTCGAGTCGGGGACATAGTTGGGGGTGTGGCCAACGTTACTTCAGATGCGCTGCCGCTCCTGGAGCCGAACGCATCTTCCACCGGTTCAACCGTCACTCCGCAGCAGATCCAAGACCTGCCCGTCAACGGGCGTAACTACCTCGACCTCTTGCAGCTCGTGCCCGGAGTCGCCATCAACCGGCAATCCACTGGCGACAACAGCAATCCGGTGTTGGGCGAGCGAAGCGGCAATAATAATTTTTTAATTGATGGACAGCCGAACAAGGACACGGTGAACGGCGGTCCGGCCGCGCAGTTTAACCAGGAGACAATTGCGGAGTTTCAAGTTCTGACGACCGGTTATAAGGCCGAGTTCGGACAAGCTTCGGGAGCGATAGTCAATGTCATAACCAAAAGCGGTGGGAATGAATTTCACGGCGTCGGTTCACTGTTTCATCGGAACGAGGCTTTCGATTCGTCGAACTCCCTGGATGCGACACAAACGGAAGCCCCGCACCTGCGCAGGTTCGATTACAGCCTCGCGTTGGGCGGTCCGATCTGGAAAGACAAGGTCTTCTTTTTCGCCTCGGCTGAGAGGATCACCGAGGATCGGGGCATAGATTTCACTTATCCGGCCCTTCCGCCGGCGCTCAACCAACTGCTTCGTGACCAGGAGGACCCGTTCGATGCTCCGCGGCGAGCTCGTGAAACGAGGGGTTTTCTAAAACTCAACCAAAATTTTGGGCGTCATCAACTTGTGCAGGAGGTGAACTACACCAATGGAAATATCAGAGGGTCCGGCTTGGGACTGCCGTCAACCCGAAGCAACTCCGGCGCCCGCCATCTAATGATCGGGTTCGGCGATACGATGGTGCTTGGTGATCAGGGTAATCCGTGGATAGTGACCCTCCGCGGAGGCTATCGCGACGAACCGTCCGATACCCGACCGACAGTGTCGGAAATCCTGGGCTCTACTAGATTAAACCCGTTCTCAGTCCCTCGGCTTTGTCCGCCGACATGCACTACCGCTAATTTGTTCGGCGATCTCCCTGCGTTTACGTTCGGCAATCCAACCTCAGCATCGAATCTTAACCAGGAATATGCGTCGCTATCGGCCAGTGCGAACAAGCGTATTGGCGATCACGATCTGAAGGTTGGATCGCAGTTTCTGCAGACAAGGGTTGAGGGCGTCGACTCCAGCACCTTAACCAACCAGGTCTTCGCCACGGTTAACGATTACGTGAATCTCGGCCCTACAAGCAGCGGCATTTTCCTGCTTCTCGAGAACGGCGGGGCGACGCCGGAAGCCCGCGAGATCCATTTACGTAACAATTACAATGCGCTGTACGTTCAGGACGATTGGAGACTGCTGCATAATCTCACGCTAAATCTTGGAATTCGTTGGGAACACGATTCTGAATTCACTTCTAAAACAAACTTTTCTCCGCGTCTTGGTGCTGCCTGGGCCATTAACCCCAAAACAATTATTCGGGGCCAATTTGGCAAGTTTTACGATCAGTTCCGCTTGGGCCTTGTGAGCCAGGTTCCGGCGTTCGGCGGCTCTAATCGAGGTATTTTGCAGTTTCTGTATTTCCCAAGAGGGTTTTATGGCTCACCTAGTGCCATTTCCATGGCTGGCCGTGCCCTCGGCCTCCCGGGCCACCCGTGTATTTCTAATCACCTGACGGATGCGCAGATTGCCGCGGGGGGCGTGACATGTCCAACAGGAGGGGGGGCCATTGTCGGTGTGGACAGGCTGAATAATGTTGTCGCGCCAGGTCATGCTGCGATACCTGCCAACGCGGTGATAAATATCAGCAACATCCAGGCTCTCACGGGACTTACTCCGGATCAATACCTGACGCAGGCGGCGGCTGCCGTCGGCGTGCCCAATGGATATTTTGTATGGGGCCGTTTCGGGGTACTGAACAATCGAATAATTCCCGAATCGGCATCGCCGACCGCGGTCGATAGTACGTTTGAGACGCCTCACACGCTCGGCTTCAGCATCGGCGTACAGCGCGAATTAACAAAGGACATGATGTTCGAGGTGGACTACCACCACCGCAAAATGAATAACCTTTTGGGCCTCAGGCTCAGTAACCTTGCCTTCATATCACGTGTGGTCGGGCGCAGGTTTGAACCCCCGGGTCCTGAATTGCCAACTTTCGGGCCCTTTTTTGAGGGACAATACGATGCCCTGGTAGCCAGCTTCAATAAACGTCTCAGTAACCGGTACCAGATCGGCGCAAGCTATACCTGGTCCAAGTCGACTGACAACTCGCTCGGCATAAACACCCCCCCTACGGACCACTTCATCGGGGTAGCTCCTTTGGTTACCGATCCTGGACGAGCTGCGACCCCCACTGTTCCGGCCTGTCTTAGTCAAAACAATCAAAACGGTCCATTTATTTCGTGCCGCGGCAATTTTGTAGCGGCTGCTGGAACATTTGTTAATGGCCCTGATCTTGACAAAGGGCCGTCTGCCTTGGCACTCGATCATATATTCCAAGTCAACGGTCTGGTAGATCTTCCATGGCAATTTCAGATCGGCGCGATATTCCGAGCGCAGAGCGGTTTTCATTTCAGCCGCTTCGATGAGTTGTCGAGAGATCCGGACGGCAGCGGAAACTTCAACAGCATCGATTTTACCGCGGGGCGAAATGCGTTTACGGCTCCGCCCTTCGTCAATCTCGACCTACGTTTTTCCAAGCGTTTTGACATCGGCGAACGCGTGCAGGTGCAGCTGCTGTTCGAACTCTTTAATGTGTTTAATCGTCAGAACCCGGCCGCTGTCCAAAATCGTGAGGACAGTCCGCTGCGTCCGACTCTAAGACCTTTCGGAACGGCGGATCAGGTGCTGCCAGGGAGGGAAGGTCAGGTTGGATTGAGAATCTCGTTCTAACTCGGCTGATAAGAGTGAAGGTAAGCAGTGAATAGTGGAAATCCAGAGACTACTTACTGCTTACCTGCTTTTTCTGTCACGCAGTCCCCAAATCACCAATAAGCTTGGGAGCGCTTGCCTACATACTATGCCTGATAGAAATCTGTTGACCCGGAGCGAGCTACTCAAGCGAGCAGCATTCGCAAGCGCCGGGACGCTTGCGGCTCCGATGATCACTCGCCGGCGCTTTCGCGTGTTCGCCTACTCTCCCACCACCTACTTTGCCCGAGCGGTCGACTTGATGAATCGGGCACGGTAATAGACATGCTTAGCCCATTCATAATTAGCCCGTCGCTGGGTGCGAAATGGTTTTCAAATCCCGACAGCTTCACCGCAGCCGACCTCCAGAGATTTAAGGAATTGGGCATTAACATCTTTCATATTGCCGTTGGGACTGGCGGACGTTCTTCGTTGAGCTTTGGAGAGAGTTTTCATGTCTAAAAATTTCAAGCGGGTGAATCAGACAACTGCGCTTCTCGCGGCATGTCTGCTGCTCGTAGCGAAGGTTTCAGCGCAAACAGCTGTCGCGTTGCCGTCGCCGTCGGCGCAGGAGATTACTCGGAAAGTTGACGACTACATGGCCGCTGCGATGCGCGTGAACCGCTTCAGCGGCGCGGTTCTCCTGGCCCGCGATGGGCGGCCGATTGAAAGCCGGGGTTACGGGATGGCGAACATTGAGCTCGGGGTGCCTAACTCGCCGGAGACCGTTTTTCGCCTCGGTTCGGTGACCAAGCAGTTTACAGGGATGGCGATCGTGCTGCTGCAAGAACGCGGTAAGCTGAGCGTGAACGACTCGATCTGCAAGTATCTGTCGGACTGCCCACCGGCATGGCAGCCAATCACAATCAAAAACCTGCTCACGCACACTGCCGGCATTCCTAACTACACGGAATTTCCTGATTTCACCAAGACCGCGGCGGCGGAGACGACGTCCGCCGAATTGACGAATCGGTTCAGAGATAAGCCGCTCCAATTCGCGCTCGGCGAAAAATACGCTTACAGCAACTCCGGTTACTACCTGCTCGGCACGATTATCGAACGTGCGTCCGGCAAACCTTATGCCGACTTTTTGCAGGAAAACATTTTCGCGCCGCTCGGAATGAAGCAGACGGGATACGACGATCCCGTCCGCATCATCAAAAACCGTGCGGCGGGCTACGCGCGCACGAGCGACGGGTTCATCAACGCTGCGCCAATTTCGATGTCAACAGCGTATGCGGCGGGCGCGCTCTATTCAACCGTCGGGGATTTACTCTTGTGGGACCAGGCGCTCTACACGGAAAAACTTGTCTCGCGCAAGTCGCTCGACGAAGCATTCACGCCGTTCAAGAGCAATTACGGGTACGGCTGGAGCATCGGCAAACGTTTCGACCGGCAGGTCATCGCCCACGGCGGCGGCATATTTGGCTTTTCGGCATACATCGCGCGTTACCCCGCCGACCGCGTGACAGTGATCGTTTTGAGCAACGTAGAGGGCGCACCTTCGGGAGAGATCGCCAACAGCCTGGCGGCAATAGCTTTCGGCGCGCCGTATGAAGTTCCAACGGAACGCAAGGAAATCCCTGTCTCAGTCAAGACATTGGAAAAGTACGTTGGTAACTATCAGCTAACGCCGCAGTTGGTTTTAAGCGTCACACTAGAAAACGGCAAACTGCTGGCGCAAGTTTCTACACAGCCGAAACTCGAACTCTTCGCCGAATCGGAAACCGCATTTTTCTTCAAAACGGTTAACGCGCAAGTCACGTTCGTTGTAAACGCGCAGGGCGTAGTCACCGGATTGGTGTTTCGTCAGGGCGGAAGCGAAATTCCGGCGCAAAAAATATGAATGGGGCGGCGTTAATCGTAGCTGCGGTAGTGAGAGAGTCGATCGAAGGACTCAATCATGAACAGCGAATGTTCGTCCCCTAGTGAAGAGCTGTCTGAGTAGTGTTGTTCCTGCTTGTCATGCAACTAGGGGCAGGCAGTGGCCGGTGAAGAGAATTGATGCCGATGCCAAACTTGCACTTGGAAAGACTCGAACTTAGGGCGATCGAACTTCCGCTCCTCCACCCGTTTGAGACCAGCTTCGGCCGCACGACCCGTCGTCGCATTCTGCTCGTTCGAGCGTTCGACAAAACCGGCGCTTCAGGTTATGGCGAATGCGTCGCACCCGAAGGCCCCTTCTACAATCACGAAACCGTCGACACGGCGTGGCTGATCACGGCGAAGTACATCGGACCGCTTTTGACCCGAGCCCGCGTCGAAACAGCGAGGGAAGTCAACAAGGCCCTCGCACCAATTCGCGGTAATCAGATGGCCAAGGCTGGAGTCGAGGCGGCTGTTTGGGATCTTGAAGCGAAGATGGCGGGCCGTCCACTCTGGGAGCACCTCGGTGGCGTGCGGGATGAGATCAACTGCGGGGTTTCTATCGGCTTGCAGGAAACCACGGAGACATTGATTGAAAAAGTCGGTTATGAACTCGATTGCGGTTATCAGCGAATCAAAATCAAAATCAAACCGGGGAAAGATATTCAGTTGGTCGAAGCAATTCGCTCGCGATTCCCCTCCATCACACTCTCGGTTGACGCAAATTCTGCCTACTCTCTTAATGGGGACTTGAGTCTTGTTAAGCAACTCGATCAGCACAACTTGCTGATGATTGAGCAACCGCTGGCGCCGGGGGATCTCGTTGACCATGCAAAACTGCAGCGAGAAATTAAGACGCCCATCTGTCTCGACGAGTCCATCTGCAGCGTTTCTGACGCGCGACATGCTCTCGAGTTAGGCTCATGCCGGATCATAAACATCAAGCTGGGGCGCGTCGGTGGACACACAGAAGTTCAACTGATCCAAGCTTACGCGGTTGAGCACGATATACCTGTATGGTGCGGCGGCATGCTCGAAGCAGGGATAGGGCGGGCGCATAACATTGCTCTGTCGACGCTGCCCGGTTTCACGCTGCCTGGCGACGTCTCAGCTTCGGGGCGTTACTGGAAAGAGGACATAATCGAGCCACCCGTGACGGTGAGCTCAAAAGGTACGATCAAAGCGCCAACGGGGAACGGCATCGGTTATGAAGTTAATGAGAATCGCATCGAGGCCTTAACATTGAGGCGGGAAACTCTTCGACTGGAGTAGCTAAGGGCGTTAAATTTCGGTGAAGCAGATTTACGAAGGGCGTTGGCCCAGTGAGCAAAAGATTTGTCGGTTGAGCAATCAGTATAAGTTTGGTACGGCGGTCTGCCTTGGGCCCCCATAGGGGCCCGATGTCTACAGTTGCGAGATCCTCGAAACTAACGAGCTCCTTTTGGAGCGTGAACATCGCACAGAAAGTGTGGTGACGTTTCGGAACATTTCGCTTCTAACGGCGGCTTCTTAGGTGACGGAAAAGCACCTTATGGCTAACGAAGCGCATTCTCATCAATCGGCCGCCTTGGAGCGCACGCTCGGTCTGCGCGATCTCATCCTGCTAATCATCGGGACGGTGATTGGCTCAGGGATCTTCATCGTGCCGGGCGCCGTGCTGCGACAAGTCCAGGGCGGCGTAGGTGTAGCCATGCTGGTTTGGCTCGTGGGCGGAATTCTCTCGCTACTTGGGGCGCTGACCTACGGGGAACTAGCAGCTCGAAGCCCCAAGGCAGGCGGGATCTACATCTACATTCGTGACGGTTTCAGCCCCTTACTCGCCTTCTTGTACGGGTGGACACTCTTCTTCGTCATCAGCACCGGTGCCATGGCCACGCTTGCCGTGGCGTTCAGCGCCTACCTGGGTGAGATCGTTCCGCTGACACCCGCGTTGAGAAAACTGATCGCCGTCGGGATGATCGGGATCGTTACCATCGTGAACGTACTCGGCACCCGAAAGAGCTCCGACTTACAGAACTGGACGACAGCGATCAAAGTGGCCGCCATTTTAATCATGAGCGCGACACTACTTTTGCTTGGGCGCGGTTTCAGCGGGAATGGCGCAACCTTGTGGACTGCTGAGGCAAGTGCTTCGCTTGCCTCCGGCTTCGGGCTCGCGATGATCGGAGTCCTCTGGGCCTATGAAGGGTGGCAGTATGTAACCTTTAGCGCGGGCGAAACACGTAACGTCCAGCGCAACTTTCCGAGAGCCCTAATAATTGGTTCCGCAGCTCTGATTGGCATCTACCTGTTGGCCAACGTGGCATACATCGCTGCACTCGGCCCAACAAAAGCAGCGCAGACTGACAGCATCGCCGCTACTGCCGTGACTGCGGTTATTGGCCCCGGCGCAGCGAAGTTGGTTGCGGTCGCGATTCTGATCTCGATCTTCAGTGCTGCGAACGGCGTCGCCTTAACCGCACCGCGCGTCTACTACCCGATGGCCCGCGACGGACTTTATTTTCATCGTTTGGCTGAGGTGCATCCGCGCTTCCATACCCCGGCGTTCGCCGTGCTTGCGGGTTCTGTGTGGGCCGCCGCTTTGGCCGTCACAGGCACATTCGAGCAGTTGTTCACCTATGTGGTTTTCAGCGGCTGGATTTTTTACGCCTTGGGTGCGGCCAGCATCTTTATCTATCGCAGACGATCACCTGAAGTAACGAGCCCGTATCGCGTGCCAGGTTACCCGTGGACGCCGCTGCTATTCATTCTCGCAGCCGCCGTGCTCGTCGTGAACACGATTGCGACTCAACCCGTTCGGGCAGCGGTCGGTCTGGGCATTGTCCTTCTCGGCGCGCCTGCTTACTTGATCTGGCGTTCGCGCAAAATGGTCAGCGGGAATTAGACGGATGAATGACAGAACGATGAAGGACACAGTCATGACGGGACCGTTAACCCGTAACCGCGTCGTAACGGCTTTGCCGCCCGATGTGAGGAAGCGGCTACGCCCTTCCGTCAAAGCTGTTCTCTAAAATTGGGCTGCGCTCCCGGTGGGCATAGCCCCTGATTAAAAAGCCGATTAAACGGCGGGGCAAAGCCACCGCCTCACATCGGGAGGCACGCCGTTACACATGATATCTCGCGCAGAACAAAAAGTTGGCGGCCGTTCCACAGAGCAGAAGCAATCAACATGAGTCATAAGGAGACCGCGAAGATGCGCCGGCACAAATATCTCGCTTTGTTATTAACCTTGGCGTTGCCTTTCGCAGCCGCCGGACAAGCACCTCGGAGCGGAGACTTTGATGTCCTTATAAAAGGCGGCATGGTTTATGACGGGACTGGACGCGCTCCCAAGCGTGTCGACGTAGCGATTAAAGGCGATCGCATCGTCGCCGTCGGCAACTTGCGCCGGGCACAAGCGCGCAGTGTACTGGACGCAAGTGGTCTCGCAGTCGCACCCGGCTTTATCAATATGCTTTCGTGGTCCACAGAGTCTCTGATTGTTGATGGGCGCTCGCAAGGCGAGATTCGACAGGGCGTGACCTCGCAGATCATGGGCGAAGGTTGGTCTATGGGGCCCCTTAACGACCGGATGAAGAAGCAAGTAGTGGCCGAACAAGACGACATCAAGTTCGACGTTGAGTGGACTACGCTCGCCGAGTACCTGAAGTATCTGGAGAAGCGGGGCGTCTCGCAGAACGTGGCCTCATATGTAGGTGCGACCACGGTCAGGCAGTACGTCCTCGGAGAAGGAGACGTGCAGCCAACACCCGCGCAGCTTCAGGAGATGCGCGAACTCGTGCGCCAGGCGATGGAGGAGGGGGCGCTCGGGGTTGGCTCTTCCTTAATATATGCGCCGGCGTTTTACGCCAAAACAGAAGAGTTGATTGAGCTGTGTAAGGTTGCGGCCCGTTACAAAGGCAAATACATCTCGCATCTTCGCAGTGAAGGGAATGAGTGGGTTCAAGCCGTGGAAGAGTTGATTCGCATCAGTCGCGAGGCTGACCTTCCTGCGGAGATTTACCACATCAAAGCCGCCGGCCAGCAGAACTGGGACAAGGTGGATCGGGTACTTGCGCTTATCAACGCGGCGCGCCGAACAGGATTGAAGATCACCGCAGACATGTACATGTACCCAGCCGGCGCTACCGGACTTAATGCCAGTCTGCCGCCATGGGCGCTCGACGGCGGTTACGAAGCGCTCTTCAAACGCCTCGAAGATCCGGCCACCCGCCAGAAGATCGCGGCGGAAGTGCGCACGCCGAGTAACAAGTGGGAGAACCTATACCTGGCTGCCGGTTCTCCGGATCGCTTGCTGCTAGTTGGTTTCAAGTCAGAAAAGCTGAAACCACTAACGGGCAAAACTCTCGGCGAAGTTGCGAAAATGCGTGGCAAGGATCCAATAGAGACGATCATGGATTTGATACTTGAAGACCGTTCCAGAGTCGGCACGGTCTACTTCCTGATGTCGGAGGAGAACATCAAGAAAGAATTGCGTCAGCCATGGGTTTCCCTCGGCTCCGATGCTGCATCGATGGCACCCGAGGGAGTCTTCCTTAAATCCTCCACACATCCGAGAGCCTACGGCAACTTCGCGCGACTTTTAGGCAAGTACGTTCGCGAGGAGAAGGTGATCTCGCTCACAGAAGCTGTGCGGCGCCTAACCGGGCTGCCGGCGACGAACCTCGGACTTGATCGTCGAGGCTTTCTTAGAACGGGAATGTTTGCTGACGTGGTTGTGTTTGACCCCGCAACGATCGCCGACCGCGCAACGTTTGAAAACCCACACCAGTATTCGGTCGGCGTGAAGCACGTATTCGTCAATGGCATCCAGGTGCTCAAGGATGGCGAACACACGGACGCTAAACCAGGGAGAGCTCTATGGGGGCCAGGTAAGATCAAATAGGACCGCTTCGAAAACGACTTTCCAGACAAGGACTTCTTAAAAAAAACTCAAAAACCATATGAATAATTTCGTACCCAGGATTCGGAGACACACCAGGTCGAGCGAGCGGTTGCGTGAGTGGTTGTACGGCACCATCAGTGTGTTGACGATACTTCTGACGGCTACTGCATTTGCCGACGCCCAAACCGTTGATATCGATCGCGTTGTTGCTGAGCTCGAACCTGAGATTCAGCGAACCTTGATCGCGGGAAATATCCCTTCGGCCTCAATCGCGATAATCGCCGGTGATCGGGTGATCTGGACTGGCGGGTACGGTCACTCGAATCTGTGGGCGCGCACTCCCGCCACGCCGAGCACGGTCTACCTGATCGGCTCAACTTTCAAAGCCATGTCCACCATCGCGTTGCTCCAGCAGATGGAGCAGGGCAAATTCAAGCTCGATGACCGCGTCAATGACTACCTGACTGACTTCAAGATTCAGGGTGAAGATCCTAAAAACCCGGTAACCTTCCGGCACCTGCTCACACATACTTCAGGCCTGCCCGGCGACTTCGGCGGATTTCCGGTATGGGGCGACGCTCTGCCGCCAAGCATGGATGAATATCTCCGGAAGTCACTCAAGGTCGCCAAACCGCCCATGACTGGTGTCGTCTATTCGAATATGGCCTACACCTTGATCGGTTATCTGGTCCAGAAGTTCTCGGGCGTACCGTACAAACAATACATTCAGGAGCACATCTTCACGCCGTTGGAGATGACAAGCACTGCGTTTGAACCGCGACCGGATATGGATGAGCGTCTTTCGGTTCCTTATAGAGTTGAAGAAAAGAGTGGAAGCCAGGTAGCAGCCGTCCGAGTTAGAGCCACCGTCTGGCCGGCGGGCATCGTCTATGGCACCGTCCTCAATCAAGCCAATTGGTTGATCGCCAATCTGAACGGCGGGACCTTCAAAGAAAAACGGATCATCAGCGAGCAGACCCTGGAGCAGATGTTCACGCGTCAACACGATCAATTCAAGGGAGGGATAGAAGGCATTTGGGGAAATGAAACCGCCGGGTTCGGACTGACATGGTGGACACAGGTGCGTGACGGCGATCGCTATATCGCGCACAGCGGCAGCGTGCAAGGCTATACGGCATTCCTGCTGGGCAATCGGGATCGCAAGGTTGGCTTCGCTATCTTGACCAACGGCAATCGCGCGCACCCCCATCTCTTTAAGCTGGGCGATCGAGCGATAGATCTGGTTAAGAAGTACAGCGCGGAAAAAGCGGTCACACGAAAATGAGAATCAATAGCTTTGTCTCAAGGTCATTGGGCCAGTTTGATTTCGGGTTTGCCGCCTGATGTGCGGCGGTGGCTATGCCCTGCCGTCAAGGCGCCTTTTACATTTTGGGCTACGCCCTTGCTGTGCCTGTAGGAGTGAGGAAGTTCGTATCTTTTCGGTGTAGAAATATGCAGACAGTCAGCAGCTTTGGGAAAACCTGTGCCGTACTTCTGGCAATCACTTTCTGCCTATGCCTGTTTGCTGATTACCCTGCAGTTCCGCAAAGCTCTGCCAGCGTATTGGCCCAACCAGAGCATCAAGCCAACATCGCTCCGCGTACAAACTACGCCGCCGCTGTTGAGGTGCTCGAGCGGTTCATCAGGCACGAGATGGCGGATAAGGATTTGCCCGCGCTCTCAATCGCTTTGGTGGACGATCAGGAAATCGTTTGGTCAAAAGGATTCGGCTTTGCCAACCCGAAAGATAAAACACCCGTTACTGAAGAAACTATCTACCGCGTCGGCTCGGTGTCGAAGCTCTTCACCGACATCGCGATCATGCAACTTGTCGAGCAGCGAAAGCTCGATCTGGACGCACCGGTAACACGCTACCTTCGAGATTTCCGTCCGCGTAACCCATTCGGCAAGCCAATCACCCTCAGGCAACTCATGTCGCATCGCTCAGGTCTCGTGCGTGAGCCGCCGGTTGGCAATTACTTCGAGACCACTGAGCCCTCACTCGCCCGCACCATTGCAAGTCTTAACAATACCGAACTCGTCTACGCGCCTGAATCCCGAATTAAGTATTCGAACGCTGCTATAGCGACTGTTGGCTATGTGCTTGAGCGAGTTCAGGGCGAGCCATTCGCGAAATATTTGAAGCGCGCTGTGCTCGATCCGCTCGGCCTTGAGCGAAGCAGCTTTGAGCCTACACCGGAGAGCAAAAAGGACTTGGCGAAGGCCTATATGTGGACTGTCGACGGCCGCGTCTTTGAAGCGCCCACCTTTGAACTCGGCATGAGCCCCGCCGGCAGCATGTATACGACGGTAAAAGACATGGGACGGTTCATGAGCGTGCTGTTTGCCGGTGGACGTGGGGCGAAAGGACAGATGCTGAAGCCCCCGACGATTGAAGAGATGTGGACTCCGCAGTTCGCACCCCCGGGACAAAAAACGGGTTACGGGATCGGCTTTGGCGTTAGCGAATTTGAAGGCCGTCGCACGGTCGGTCATGGCGGCGCTATCTACGGTTTTGCTACTTCGCTGAAGGCCTTGCCTGATGACAAGCTCGGCGTGGTCGTGGTGACGACCAAGGACTCTGCGAATGGGGTAACGAATCGCGTGGCCGACTACGCTTTGACAACCATGCTTGCCGTCCGCCAGGGCAAACCGATCCCCCAGCCGAAAACATCCGGGCCAGTCGATCCTCAGCTTGCGTGCCGAATTGCCGGTCGCTATGTAAACGGGTCCAACAGCGTTGAGTTGATCGAGAGCGCCGGCAAACTTTCTAAGCTTAGTAGCCTGGGCGGAGAGCAAGTTCGGTTGAGGTCACTCGGCGAAGCACTGATCGTTGACGACAAGCTCGCTCACGGCGAGAAGATATTGGTTCGCGACGATGCCGTTATCATCGGTAATAAAACCTTCAAGCGGGTCGAGGTTCCTAAACCTCAACCTGCACCGGTTCGCTGGCGCGGACTCATAGGTGAATACGGTTGGGATCACGACGTCCTCTACATCTTCGAGAAGGACGGGAAGCTCTGGGCCTTGATTGAATGGTTCGAATTCGACCCGCTTGAGCAAGTGTCGGAGAACGTATTTAAGTTTCCGGACCGAGGGCTCTACGACGGTGAGCGACTAATCTTCACTCGTGACCAAACTGGACGCGCGACTCAAGTCGAGGCTGCCAGCGTTTTGTTCAAGCGTCGCAACGTGGGACCTGAGGAAGGAGCCGCGCAACTACGCATCAAGCCCTTAAGGCCAATCAGCGAACTGCTGAAAGAGGCGCTTGCGGCCCAGCCGCCGAAAGAAGCGGCTGAATTTCGCGATCCGGATCTGGTTGAACTTACTCGTCTTGATCCCACAATCAAGCTGGAGGTTCGCTATGCGACGACCAACAACTTTCTTAGCAGCGTCTTTTACTCCGAGCCGCGGGCTTTCTTGCAACGTCCTGCCGCTGAAGCGCTTGTCCGCGCGCATCAGAAGCTGAAAGAGAAAGGCTACGGATTGCTTATCCACGATGCGTACCGGCCATGGTATGTAACCAAAGTTTTCTGGGACGCCACGCCGGAAGACAAGAAGCTCTTTGTGGCCGATCCGTCAAAGGGTTCGCGACACAATCGCGGTGCTGCAGTTGATCTAACGCTTTATGATCTGAACACGGGAAAACCGGTTGAGATGGTTGGCACTTATGACGAGACCACTGATCGCTCATACCCAGATTATCCCGGCGGAACGTCACGGCAGCGCTGGCACCGCGACCTTCTTCGCGCCGCGATGGAAGCTAAGGGCTTCAACGTCTATGAAGCCGAGTGGTGGCATTTTGATTACAAGGATTGGCAGAAGTATCCGATTGGGAACGTAACGTTCGACAAGATCAAATGAATGTGGGCATGTCCTATTCAGGCGCCGCTAATTCGCAAGTTAGGAAGGTGGTTTACCCCGCTTGTCTTTCACGAGGGTTAGGCGGGGGTGAACCACCCTCCCTCACCTGCGAACAAGCGGTGCTTGAGCCGGTTTGGTCCACCTTAACGTTCTGTTCCTTTTGATAAATGAACTTCTTTGTGAGGCTCCTATGAACACACGACAAATGACTTTGGGTTTAGTGTTATGTCTTGCCATCTCGGCCACTGGCTTTGCACAAGAGACGCGAATGCTCCGTCACCCATCCGTGAGCCGCGATCTTGTGGCTTTCGCATACGCCGGCGACCTGTGGGTCGTACCGCGGAGCGGCGGAGACGCCCGTCGCCTAACCTCGACTCAGGGAGCCGAGGTTGATCCTTACTTCTCGCCAGATGGATCCCAGATCGCTTTCAGTGCCACCGTTGCCGGGAACACCGACGTTTACCTGGTGCCGACTACAGGTGGCGACGCTAAGCGGTTGACCTATCATCCCGGTCCTGACCGAGTGCGGGGCTGGACACCCAATGGTAGTCGGGTGCTTTTCGCTTCGGGGCGGGTCGGCGCGCCTCAGCCATACTTCAGGCTCTGGACTATCGGTCTGGATGGCGGACTGCCGGAATCGTTGCCGATGCCTCGTGCGTTCAGCGGCGCCTATTCCCCAGATGGCCTCCGCATAGCTCATGAAGAATTTTCAACCGCGTTCATACCCGCGTGGCACGAGGCCAGCTACTGGCGAAACTACCGTGGCGGCCGTACTCATCCGATCCGCATCATGA
>JBGSYG010000052.1:0-15519 GCA_041750995.1 Pyrinomonadaceae bacterium
TGGCCCGGAAACTCCTGCTTCATGCCCTCTGCCTTTTTCACGGCGTCTTCTGGAACGCCGGCAGCTCGCAGCCGTTCGATCGATTGTGGCGTCAACCTAAACCCCGAAGGAGAGCGCATCGGTGAAGTCTGGGGGAGCGAAACGAGGGCCAGCACGCCAAGCAGGATGATCAGAGTTAAGATTCCGCCGATCAAGCCTCGCCGTTCTTTTTGGCCCAGCAATTCCATCTTCGGCATGTCGTTGACGTCTCCATCCACCTCTACATTCCGCAGCCGTGGCTCTATCACACGGTCAGTGAGAAACCAACCGACCCCGATTATCAAGAGACTTGAAATGGAGGTAAAAAACCAATTGGAAAGCGGATTTACTGCGCGACTGGGATCCACGATTCCAGCCGCGGCCTGTGTGAGACCGGCCAACAATGGATCGAGACTGGACGGAACGAAATTAGCGCTGAAACCTCCGGACACTCCCGCAAAAGCTGCGGCGATGCCGGCGAGCGGATGACGTCCGGCTGTATAAAAGATGACTCCACCAAGCGGAATCACGAGAACGTACCCAGCGTCTGCGGCGGTATGGC
Organism: Pyrinomonadaceae bacterium; assembly: GCA_041750995.1. Taxonomy (GTDB): domain Bacteria; phylum Acidobacteriota; class Blastocatellia; order Pyrinomonadales; family Pyrinomonadaceae; genus PSRF01. The sequence continues at coordinate 581 of JBGSYG010000052.1, forward strand.
TGACGATGGCTACGAGAATCAGCATCGGCGTAAGCAATTTCACCGATGTAAAACTCAGTAGCCCTTTCAGAGACGCGTTAATGAACCCGGTGTGTTCGGCCACCCCCACGCCCAGTAAGGCCACGAGCACTACTCCCAAAGGATGGAAACTGGTGAACGTGGTAACCATATTCGCGAGGAACGACGCGATAGAAGCACCTGTTAGTTGGTTGTTGATTTTGATGGGTTGGCCGTTGCGAGGGTCTATCTCGGTGAAGGAGACTGGCGCCAGCAATGCTGACAAGACCCAGACTACGACAAGTAGAATCAAAAATAGTGCGGCGGGATCAGGCAGCTTGTTGCCCACGCGCTCAATCGTATTGAGCGCGCGGTCCACCCAACGCGTCCCTTCCAGATTCGCGCCCTTGTCTCCATCGCCTGCTGTGCTCATTTTCGTCATGTTTCCTCCTGAAAGAGATTCGAATGTGACACCACTTTGCACATGCTCGATTCAGACTTCTGACTCGCTTACACAATACTCAAACAGCTCCAAAGAAGCCTGAAACGCGAGAAAGAAAAACAAAAATCGGTTTTGGAGAGCCGGATCCGTATCCTGAAGCCTTGTCGGGAATCTCGTCAACTCTGTACGGACCTACGATTACCATTAGCAAAAATTGAAATGGTTAGGACACTGTTCCGGAGGTAAAGCGCAATACAATCGAGTACCGGACCTACCCGTATACGCCTTCCCCTGACCGGTCAGCAACTGCCCCGCTCGCTACCCCCGTTCCTTTCCCGAACACGGAGTTAAGCCTGTTGGAGCCGATGGTACTGCGCGGGAAATCCCGACGCGTCGGGATGAGAGATTAGGAAGTAACCGGATTATTTAACGAAAGCCCGCTTGATTAAATTCGAGCGGGCTTTTTAATTTTTAGAAGATTTCAAATCTTAGATTTGAGATCGCTAAAGCGCTCAGGAGCATAACCTTTCGATTTCGATGGATCGCCAGCGCTCACCACGGCGTGTGCTTTTTGAGAATGCCGCTCCAAGAGGGCCAGAAGCCTCGCCAGATTCTTTCTTGACGAACTACTATTTAAGGTGTTGATAGAGTCGCGTCGTTGGTAACCTCGAAAGACGAAGGACGCTAGTGCTCCATCCAAATCAATTTCAAGTCAACGAAGCCTGCTTGGGCCCAAAAGCAAGAATACGCAGCTAAGCTGTTCGTTCCAACTGCGCAGTTTCCACTAACATACCTCAAGAAGCGGAACGGCAAGGAATTGATGTTGTCCGTGTACCTGAAACTAGCTTGATGCCATTCACCAGAGAGGCGAGGCAAGCTTTCAAACAGTACAGGGCGGCACAGCGTTGATGTCGCAATGCCTAATAGACTCTCTCCAACAATGAGCGTTAGCGAGTTCGAGAACGGCTATTGGTACGTCGGAGAACTGAGAGATTTCGCCAGGCAAATCGGTATTCCTGAGGCCATAAAGCTACGAAAGGATGAGCTCGAACAGGCGGTTAAGACCTTCCTGCGCACTGGCACCGTGAACCTTCTCACCAAACGCGCGTTGCGTAAGACGGGTGCGAAGGACCTCGAACGCGGCTTGAGCGTGAATCTAAACATCGAGCACTACACCAGCAATCGAGAGACGAAAGACTTTATCGTACGGGAGGCCAGAAGGGTGGCCCCCGAAGTTCGCGAGAAGTCGGGAGTTTGGTATCGCCTAAATCGCTGGCGAGAAGACCAAATAACCAACGGCAATCGTCCGACGTATGGTGATCTCGTTAAGCAGTACCTTTCGCTAAACCGGATGGAACGATTCGAAAAGGTGCCGCACGGTCGCTACATCAACTTCGTGGCCGAGTTTCTCGCAGCAGAGGGGGGCGGCACGCGTTCCGATGCGATTGCCGCCTGGGCAGAACTCAAGACTATGGACATACCCAAGGATTATGGCTCGTGGGTAAAGGCGCGACGGAAGCAAGAAAAGGAATAGTGATAACGCAGTGACATCACGAACAGACAAGCACCATCGTCAACCTCGCCGTAAGAGCTGAGGGCTACGCTCGGCAATAAAAGTTAATCCGGTTGAGCGAATGCTTTTTGCGTGTTTGAGTGGGCACGATAGTATTTGAGCTTAATGCGTTCGCGAAAACTATTGCTTCTGGCAGTTGGCACGGCTCTTCTCGTAATCGGAGTGCTGGTTCTCTCACGAAATTGCCCCAGTGTGGGTCTAGCACTCACGACAAAAGCTCGCGCGCTTCACCAGCTGAAGAACCGAACTGCGCTACCCGAGCCCTCTGATTTCAATCGGCAAGTTTCGCTGAGTGAGTTGTTAAAACCGGGAGATGATAGTTCGCGTTGGTCAACGCAGCAGGCGGCACGAATCGAGGGTTATGTGATCGATATTGCTTACGCGCGACCCGAAGCAACTAATTGTTTTATTCCCTGTCGCCGCGACATCCACATCGTCGTGGCGAATCGAAAAGGCGCTCCTCAGAACGAGCAGATAATTCTTGAGGTGACACCGAACCTCCGTGAGTGGGCTGCCGAACGAGGACGGGATTGGTCGGAAGCTGCGCTAAAATCCCAATTGCTTGGTCATTGGGTTGAATTCGAAGGGTGGTTGTATTTTGACGTGGGGCATGCCCAAGAAGCGGAAAATACTGCGCCGCGTAATCCGGAGAACTGGCGGGCTACCGCGTGGGAAATTCATCCGGTCACGAACTTTACGGTTATCCAGTAGATCGCACTAGGCCCAACTGTAGTTGCGGCCTTGTGCACCTAAGAAAAACCACAAACCATAAACGCCCAGCATCGTTCCCAGCGGAATGATGGGCAGCAAGACGATCGTTGCGATGATTCCCCAAACTCGGGCCCGAGGCCTTCGCTTCAACATCTTCCAACTCGCCATGGCTAGAGGTAAAACACAAATCAAACCCAGCCCACCATAAAAGATCACCGTCAAGATGGCGCCCAGAATTCCCAACCCAGCTTGATTTGGGTCACCGGACTCATTGGAAAAAGTGAATCCGAGAGCTACGAATACACCAACGCTGACGAGTGCTAGCAATAAGAAGGTAAAGAAGAGGATGGCCGCAAAGGCTGCAAAGCCGATAGCCAGAATTTTGTTATGGTCGGCGCCGGTCATAGGTCAGATCACATTAAGTTCAGCCCGGATTTATCAGAAGAAGCCCGCCCGTTATTCGCGAGCGGGACTTCCTTCTGTGAAGATGAGAGTTGAACGTGTTGTTATCGCCGCGTGCGTACTGCGTGGTTGGCCTTCTTAGCGGGAGCTTTGCTTTTCAGTTCGACGAGGATTACTTCGAACCCTTGGCTACCAACGTTTTCAGGCATGTGCGTAACCGCGGGCGTCCAGAGTATATCGCCAGCCTTTCGAATGGCGTCCTGAGTTGTGCCATCCGGAAACGTGAACTTCCCATTGGTGTCTGTCACAAATATAGCGACCGCATCCGGGTGTCGGTGCATGATCGATTTTTCGCCTGGGCCAACCTTAACGCGCAGTACGCGTACCTGATCATTCTCGAACTCAACTTTGTAATGATTTCCATCAACCTTAACAGGGTCCTGGGCCAGGGCCGCGGCTGATAGGACAAACACAAACAGAGCTGCTACTAAGATTCTGGGCATTTTCGGAACTCCTTTGGAGAGAAATAATGTGCGAGCTCGAACGCGGCGGGTTCTATCGCATGAGGTGACCCAGAGTCAAGCAAATTGCCAATTGCCAATTGACGATTGCCGATTGGTCACCTTAATCCGCTATGCGCAGTCCGAAATCCGAATCCGAAATAGGTTTCAGGAGCGGATGATTCTGGAGCGTCCTTTCTTGTTTGCAGAAGGCTTGGCGCCCGGTTTAACCACGACTACGTAATCGATCCACTCGGTTGATGCGTTGAGTAAAGCGGCTTGCTTGAGGAGCGGGTTTTCGACCCAGGGCTTAGCCGAAACGAACGAGACTTTATCGTACACGAGGACGATTGTTCCTACCGGCAGCAGCTTGCTTAGGTCACGAGCGGCGAACATTGGTATTCGGATACAGCCATGACTCGCAGGTTGATCCGGAACTGAAGGGCTACCGTGAATTGCGACGCCGCCGCTAATGAAGTTGGCGTAATAAACCGAACCGAGCGGACCGTTTCCCCAACCTACTTCTTTGTCATAAACAAGAAACCTGCCGCGGGCTGTATAGGCAATGCTGGTTTGACCTCCATCAATGAAGGGCTTGTCATTACCCGATGAAATAGGAAGCACGCGAACTCCGCCGTCTTCCTTGACCCACATCAGCACCTGGCGATCTAAATCCACTTCCACGTGGTCGTATCCAGATTCTTTAGCTGTCGGCGCTGAGCCGGCGCGAATTGCCGCCAACTCATCAGGAGTAAGCCGGCCGGTGATTGGGCGGCTCTGCCATTTCTGGAACGCGATTACTGCGGATCGTGTCGCCGGATCAAGTCGTCCGTCAATCGCGCCTGTCCAGTAACCAAGGTCTGAGAGTTTACGTTCAGCCTCTAATACCTGGGTTCGGCTCAGTGACGCGTGCTTCGCGCGCTCCTGCCCAAACGCGATTGAGGTCGTCGCAAGCAGAAGCAAACAGATGGTCAGAACCAACTTCATGTCTTCGGGAACATATGACGGCCGATGGTAACAGTCAAGGACAAGTCTGCGCAGTAGGGTTAGGCCTACACTCAGTCAAGCTGACTGCTCGTAACGAACTCTCTTGCACTCCCAGTTAGCTTTGGACTAGATTGGTTTCAGTCCCAATTTCCCTCATCGCGCCCCGATCAACCAAACCTCAGAAAGGAGAAAGGTCGATGTTAAGTGAGCTGTGGAACTCGATCGTGTTGTTAGTTCCCCTGTTCGTTCTTTTCACGCTCACGTTCGGCGCCGGATTCGTCATCGGACGGATCACGAAAGTGGATAAGCCCCAGACTGATTGAGTTACAACTCAGGTCATCGAACTGCGCGCCAACCTTGCCCTTATGACTATCAAGCCCGCGAGAGAGCGAATCTTGCGGGCTTTTGTTTTGTCATTAGAGGAGGTAACGCGGAGGCGCTCGCTCATCACGGGCCAGCGATCGCGATGAGTCCACGATTACTGCCCGGTCCGTGCACGCTAACCTTCACCCACAGATCGCGAGGCGCGCCGACAATACTGTCCGGCAACCTCACTACAACCTGCGTTGTTTCAGCGACACCAGGTAACGGCCCAATAAATTCCACCGGCAGGTTGTAGATTCGTCCGTCGCTGTCTTCCGCCATCACAATAACGTTAGACGCTGTGTCGCCTGGCAAGAGTCCCAGGCGCCACACAAAAAGTGAGATGCGACGACGTAGGTCCGGGCTCATATTGAATGGGTTAGTAAGGGTAAACGGATCGCGCGTCTGGATCGCAAGATCGAGCGCCACTGCGCGCTCAGTATTTTCCTCTGTCAACAACAGCGGCGCGTCCTGTACAACTTGCACAATCATTCCACTACTGTTCAGCCAGCCGTTTGTGCCGGTGAAGTCGGCAGTGATGGTGTGGTTGCCAATGCTCAAAGTGGACGTGCTGAATGACGCGTGCCCGGTCGGGTCAAGCGGAACCGTTGCTAGCACGGTCGCGCCCTCTTTGAAACTTACCGAACCGGTCGGCGTTCCCGGTACTCCATTCGGTGGCGCCACCGTCGCGGTAAACGTCACCAGTTGTCCGAAGCTCAATGGACTCGACGAAGAGCTCAGGGTGGTTGCGGTTGGGACCTGAACGACTTGGGTAAGACCTCCAGAGCTGGCGGCAAACAACGTATCCGAAGCGTAGGTGGCGACGATGTTGTGGCTACCGGGAGCGAGGGTAGGTCTAGTGATGAAGGCGACACCGGAGGGATCAAGCGGCGCTTGTCCAATAACCGTTGCGCCATTCTGGAAGGTGATCATCCCGGTCGGCGTTCCGCCACCAGCGGGTAGCGAGGACACAGTCGCGGTGAATACCACGGTCTGGCCAAAATTCGACGGGTTAGGCGACGAGACGAGCCCAAGGGTCGACGCACTCGCATGAATTTTTTGGACCATTGTTACCGCTGCCGCCGGGTGACTGGCATCGCCGTTGTAGGTCGCCGTGATGAAGTGGCTGCCATGAAAAGCCCCGCCTGCCACAAGCGACGATGTTGTAAACGCCGCTTGTCCAGAGGCATTGAGCGGGACGTTAAATGCCAGCGTGGTATTCACCGGCGTGATTCCGTTGTATGTCAGACCGGTGAACGTCACGGTTCCGGTTGGTGGGGCGGCGCCGGAAACAATGGCTGTGAAAGTAATTGAGCTTCCCACGACCACACTTCGCATATCCGGCGACGAAGAGCTGATTGTGACGTTGACGCCCGGAGTTTGTCCGAGGGCAAAAAGAGTCCCTCCGTTGAGGGTGTATACGGTGCCGTCAGGACCGATCACAGTCGGAACATAAGGCTCCAGGAGTCCGGGGGTTAACACAACCGTTTGGTCCAACGTATTCGTCACGAGGTTCCAGCGATAACTGCGTCCGTCTTCACTCGTGAAGTACACACTGTTGGTAGGAGGGTTCACTGCCGGAGCGTTGATGCACCATTCCTTTACCGCAAAGGGAAAGGTTGTGCGATTCACGTCCGCATCCGGGGTAGGTCCGATCACAGTCATCACCTCTCTCATCTCGATCAATCCGGAGGCTGATGAGTGTGGATCTATCTGCGTAGCGTTGGGGTCAAGCAGAGCGACTCGATTAACACCGTTTCCGTCGGCGAAGGGATAGTCGTTATACTTGGAAAACAATAGGTAAGGAGACGGTCCCGTATAGGAAGGCACCATCGAAGCCGGCACGATCCCTGGCGTATAGTCCCAACCAAATGCGCCCGGAGTCTTAGTGACCGATAAATCTCCACTGAAGCGCAAGAGAAAGCCCCGAGAACCGTTGTTAGGAACCAGCACGCCGAAATAGACATCTCCATCCGGAGCGACCATCGGAGACGCTGTTCCTTCGTCTGAAATCGATGCCGGGTTGCCGTTGCGGGGATCTCTGAGAAACACAGAATACTTTGTCGCCAAAGTTGTTGGATTTAACCCCAGCAGATAAGCGTAGCTGGAGTTTGTCGACCACTTCACGACCACGTAAAGCGTTGTTTCATCGTTGCTCAAAGCCGGCGCCACGTTGTGACTGACACGACTAATGGCGACATCATTAGCCGCCGTACTCGCAAGAACGTAGACTCCATTGCCGTTGCTGTCGATGCGGGCAATACCACTCTGGCTCGTGTTCAATGGATTCGGAGCGGTTCCCTGAACGCGAAAACCAAAATAGATATTCCCGTTCGTGTCCGCCGTAAGTGGAGTGTTAACAAAGACGGTGCTGTTGTAAGCATTCGCATTCGCGTCGTAGTTCGCAAGCGAGGTATAAAACACTTCTCTCACTGGCGCGCCCGGCGAGTTGGAATCCGGATTATCGATATGCCAGATCGTGCCCCCAGCCCCTGCGTAATACATGCGCGTGCCAAATGCTCCCGTTGTGATGACGGGGTTATAAACGGGGACCCAGTTGTGCAGCGGAAGGATGTAGTCCGTGCCAATTATATATTTCAGTGCGCCGTTGTTATTGCCGTCGAAAGCATCCACCCTGAAACCATCGTTCGCGGTTTTGACGGGCACGAGCACGGTATTGCCTGCAGTGATCAGCGGTGAACCGTAATGCGCGGGAGTAGTGTTGTTAAAATCAATGCTCGTTGACCACTTGATCTTGTTTAAGGCCTGCGCTGGAGTGGCGTAGTTAGAGGTGTGTTGCGCGTTGCCTGCGAAAGTTGGAACCTGGGCGACCACGTTGTCAGCTAAAGCAAAGAAGCAAACCAGACACGCGGTAAGAAAGCTGAGCCTGAATTGCGTGAATTGAATTAATCGGTGTGTGCGAAAAAAAGAGAGTCTCGTCATATTTGGTGCTTTGCTACCTTGGATAAACTGCTCCGCTACCTATAGTCGATATTTAGATAATTGCAATGACAGCCGCGGAAAGCAGCCTATGGTACTAGTGGAAATTATGTGGGGAGTCGAACCGCCTGGATTATATAAGAAGCCGGCTGGAGTTGTTAGCCCAGCGGGCTTTCGACGTTTGTAACTAATCTGCGGGTCGCGTGTAGCGGGTGAAAGCAGCTTAGCCGGTGACGTGAAGCCGCGAGCCCGTCGAGTAGTCTTAATATTCAGCTGGTGATTTCCATAGCCAAGACAATCGCAGCCGTCACGCCTCGGTAGGCCTTGTAACGCAAACTGTTTGTTTGCGTGCGCCTTGAATGCCATTCAGCGCAAACTAACAGTTTGCGCAACAAATTAGGGCACTACCGGCTTTTGTCTTTTCTCGACCTGTCCCGCACAATGACTTACATGACTCAGTTCAGAAGACTTAAGACCGTGGGACTGAATGGTGCGATGCGCTGGGGAGAACTAGCCCTCCTGCTTGTTTTGGCAACTCTAAATGTCGGCTGCCAGACCGGGGCCGATGCGAATCTTCCCGCAAACCAGCCGCCGGCGAACGCAAATGCGAAGGCTGGGTATCAAATCGTGAACGTGTTTCCGCATGACGCTGACGCGTACACCCAGGGCCTGGTGTTTACGGATGGGGTGTTGTTGGAGAGCACCGGGCGAGAGGGCCAGTCGTCGCTGCGGCGAGTCGAAGTGCAAACAGGGAAAGTTCTTAATCAGGTAAATGTTCCCCGGCCGTACTTTGCCGAAGGGTTGGCATTACTAAATGGGAAGCTTTACCAGCTGACCTGGCAACACGGAGTCGGATTTATTTATGACGCTGCGAGTTTTAACAAGCTGGGCGAGTTTAATTATTCGGGCGAGGGGTGGGGCTTAACGACCGACGGCAGTTCATTGATTCTCAGCGATGGCAGCCATCGCCTTCGTTTTCTTGACCCGGAAACTTTTGCGACCAGGAAAACCATCAATGTCCTCGACAACGGTCGCGTGATCGATAGTCTGAATGAATTGGAATTTATCAAAGGCGAAATCCTCGCGAACATCTGGCATGACGAGCGCATCGCGCGCATCGATCCGAATACTGGGCGCGTCAACGGGTGGATCAACCTTGCGGGACTGCGAGAGGCGAGCGGGGCAACCGACGAAGAAGGCGTGCTGAATGGAATTGCGTACGATGCTGCCGCCGACCGGCTTTTTGTTACCGGCAAACTGTGGCCAAAACTATTTGAGATTCGCGTGAAGCAGAATTAACGAAGATCAGTACATGAGTTTCGAGACCTATTTCAAAGCCTCTTCCTACGCCATGATCAGCTGCGCGATGCTTGCGCTGATGTTGGCCGGAGGATTGCACGTTGGTCTTGGCATCGCCTTCGTGGTCGTAGTAATCCTGGCTTGGAAGGCGGAAGGCACCCGTTGGCAATTATCTGAGCGTGTCGGTTTAGTCATTGTTCTCATTTCGATCCCACTCTTCTTTCTGGACTGGCAGTACCAGCGTTCCATCGGAGAAGTCCGCGAACGATTCGGCGTTAACGCTCTGGCGCACCTGATCACGTTTCTTTCGGCAGTAAAACTCCTACAGGTGAAGTCCAACCGCGATTGGGTGTTCCTTTACCTGATTTCCTTCTTTGAAGTTCTGCTGGCAGCAGGTTTGAGTTTGAGTCCGATCTTCCTGGCTAGCTTGGGTCTCTACTTGCCCTGTGCCATCTCGACGGTGATCGCATTTGAAATCCGCAAAGCGCGGCGCAGTGTGCCCTTGGTGGAGACGCGATTACTGGTGCCACCTGACACGCGGATGTTTCGCCGGTTAACAAGTCTCGCCGGCAAAAGAAATGTCGCGGTGCGGCGCCTTCCCGTAGTCGCGTGCGGATTGATTGTGCTGATCATCATTCTTGCTTTGCCTCTCTTCCTGGTCGCCCCGCGCGCCGGCTCGCCGGGAATCACTAGGAGCGGTGGCGGGCTCTCAAATCTGATTGGCTTCTCGGAGAGCGTTTCCCTGGGAGCCATTGGCGAACTGAAAAGAAATGACGATGTCGTCATGCGAGTTCGGCTCGAGGATCGGGGAGCGGTCAATACCGCTGAGCTCAAATGGCGTGGCGTGGCTCTCGATGATTTCAGCGGCCGGAGCTGGCGGAAGTCGCCGGAGGCGCGACGTTTTCAGGAGAAGGTGAGTGAACGCGGCTTCTTCCGGTTAGGCACTACCGACGCGATGCACGCGCTTACCACGCAAATGATTTTTCTCGAGCCTATGGATTCGCCCGTGCTCTTTGCCGCGCCGCGCGCGCTCGGAGTGCAGGCGACTCAGGGAGACATGCCTTACGTGCGCGTGGATGGTGAAGGCTCGCTGCAGACGCGTCATCATGATTTCGATCGACTGATCTATAAGGCCTTCTCTGATGTCAGAGAACCAGATGCGGAAGTGTTGCGGCTGGATTTGCAGCCGTACTCTCCAGCACACCTCCGCTACTTGAAGTTGCCGCAAACGCTTGACCCGCGGGTGCGCGCCTATGCGCGAACGATTGTTCGCGGTGCCGACGCTCGCAACCGTTATGACATTGCCAAAGCCTTCGAGGCGCACTTCCGTGAAGCCTTTGGCTACACGCTGCAGATGACGGCGGGTGGCGCGGATCCTCTGGCAGACTTCCTGTTTCGCGTCAGAGCCGGGCATTGCGAATACTTCTCGACTGCTATGGCCGTGATGTTGCGCAGCGAGGGCATTGCTACACGCGTGGTCAATGGCTTCCTGCCCGGGGAGTACAACGAGACAGCAGACGTCTTTACTGTGCGGCAAAGCGATGCCCATTCGTGGGTCGAAGTTTATTTTCCCGAAAGCAATGCCTGGGTCACTTTTGATCCAACGCCTGCTGCGGGGCGAGTGGAGCCACAGCATGCCGGTTTTACTGCGGCGTTGGGTAAATACGCTGAAGCATTTGAATTGTTGTGGTTTCAGTACGTCGTTGGGTACGACCGCCAGGAGCAGCGTAGCCTTGCGACTTCAATTCACAATCAAGCTACGCGTTACCAATACACAATTGCGAAAGCAATCGACCGGCTGCAACGTCTTTCGGCTCCCTTGTGGCGACAGCCGGTCTGGGCGCTTCTGTTGCTGGCCTTGCTCGCGGGGATTGGGTTTTTGTTACTTCGATTTAAGCGTGTCGGCTGGCGTGGCTTGAGGATCAAGACTCGGCCTGTTGATTCCGAGCGATCAGCCATTGAATTCTACGAGCGCCTGACACGGCTACTGGTTAAGAGAGGTTTCAAGCGCGCGCCGGATCAAACGCCACTCGAGTTTGCTACGAGTGCCGGACTAAGCGAAGCCATGATTATTACTGGGGCCTACAATCGGGTGCGCTTTGGCGCTGAGCAGCTTTCCTCATCCGAGTTGAGCAAGATCGAAGCGATATTGGCGCGGGCCGAACGGGAAGAGAATAGTAAATGAACAAGGTTGGTTTTATTAGTTTGGGTTGTCCCAAGAATCTCGTCGATAGCGAAGTGATGATGGGCCGACTAAAAGCGAGTGGATACGAGATCACAGCCGATGCGGCGGCGGCGGACACGGTGGTAGTAAATACCTGTGGCTTTATCGATTCCGCTAAACAAGAATCAATCGAAGCCATTTTGGAAGCTGCAAAACTTAAGACCGCAGGTGGCGCAACGCGGTTGGTGGTCGCCGGATGTCTGGTGGAACGTTATCGCGATGAGTTGAAAGCTGAGATGCCAGAGGTGGATGCCTTCATTGGCACCAATCAAATCAATGACATCCTCGCTGTCTGTGATCCACAAATAAACACGCGCGCCCTTCCGGTGCTGCCGCTCGGCAACCAGAGCGCAACTTATCTTTACGATGAATCAACACCTCGCGTGCTCGCAACGCCGCAGCATTACGCGTTCATCAAGATAGCCGAAGGCTGCGATCGTCCTTGCGCGTTCTGCTTCATCCCGCAAATGCGCGGACACTTTCGCAGCCGGCGCTTCGGCTCAATTGTGGCCGAAGCGCACCAGCTAGCCGAAGAAGGGGTTAAGGAACTGATACTGGTCGCCCAGGATTCATCCCGCTACGGCGAAGATCTTGGGAAGGCGGACGCCCTGGCCGCTCTTCTGAAAAAACTTGCGCGCACGGAAGGCATCGAGTGGGTGCGCGTAATGTACACCTATCCTACGCACATTAGCGATGCGTTTCTCGACGTGATGGCCGAAGAAGCAAAGGCAGTGAAGTATCTCGACATGCCTTTGCAGCATGCTTCGCAGAATGTCCTGCGCTTGATGAAGCGCGGCGGTAATCGTGAAAGTTTGGAAAGACTGATTAAACGCGTCCGTGAGCGGGTGCCGGGAATCGGTGTCCGCACCACTTTCATCACTGGGTTTCCCGGGGAAACAGAGGAAGACTTTGCGGAGTTGCTCCGCTTTGTGCAGAACGTTGAGTTTGATCGCGTGGGCGTATTCACGTATTCCGATGAAGAAGGAACAGTGGCGTATGACCTGTCTGATAAAGTCGACCCCAAGGTTGCAAGGCAGCGGCGCCGTCGGTTGATGAAAGAGCAGTCGCGAATCTCGCGCCGGCGTCACAAGCTCATGGTTGGTCAAACCGTGCCGGTGATGTTTGAAGGGGAAGCCAATGAGAGCGAGCTGCTCTGGCAGGGGCGAATGGAAACGCAGGCCCCGGACATTGATGGGTGTGTCCTCATCAATGATGCGCCTGAAGGCTTTGTTCCCACGCCGGGTCAGTTGGTAAATGTTCTGATAACCGAAGCCCAGGAATACGATCTCGTGGGCAGGATTCTTTAAGGGTGTCGGGGATCGGGTGTCAGGCGACTGGGAATTGACACCCCAGCCGACACCCGACACCCGAAGCCCGTCACCTAGGTATGCGGCAAGCCGCTTGTCAAAATCCAAAAATTAAGACCTGACACCTGACACCTGTTGTGTCTATTAAAGAATCCAGCGATGAGTTGAACCCGCCAGTTGTTGTTAGCGACGTTGCGTTGCCACAACCTCAAGCAGCGCATTCCCGGGAAGATAAGTTGGCGCTGGCAATAGCTACCTGCGGCGTTGGTTACCTGCCGCTCGCTCCCGGCACGTGGGGATCTTTAGTGGGCGTTGGGGTCTATTTGGCGCTCAGCTTTTTTGTATATCGACTGTTGCCGCTCCAATCCGGGTCGGTTCTCGGATTTCCTATCGACCTTATTCGTATCCCCTTGTTCGTAGTGTTTTTGCTGGCGACGGTAGTGGTGATTTCCATCATTGGGGCTCGGGCCGCAACGCGTGTTGAGAAACTGAGCAAGCGCAAAGATCCTGGCATAGTTGTGATCGACGAAGTCGCCGGGCAACTATTGACGTTTTGCCTTGCGCCTAAACCCATGGCAGCAAAATGGATCCTCTTGGGATTTGGACTTTTTCGCTTCTTTGACATTGTTAAGCCATATCCGGCGCGTAGATTTGAAGCGATGCATGGAGGCGCGGGAGTAATAGCCGACGATCTGGTTGCAGGTGGGTACGCAGCGGTTGTTTTAATGGTAGCGCTCGCAATCAGTGATCTCGTTTAGTCCGAACCCCCGACTTAGCAACCAACAGTTTATTTTGAGGGACCGGCATGCTTGAATCGAAACAAGAAAAAGCTGAATCAGAGAAGAGCACTGAACAACTGAAAGCCGAGCGTCAGTCGGATGCAACTGACGACGAGGTGCTGAAAGGCGATGAGAGTGGAGGTAGTTCCGAATCCAAAGGCGAGGGACGAGCCCCATCACCGGATGGCGCTTTCGATGAGAACCAGGAAAGGGATAAGGCGGGACCGATGTAACGAATGATGAATGCGGAATGCTGAATGCGGAACGATAGTTAAGGATTCCGCATTCATCGTTCATCATTCATCATTCTTCCTTCGCTCCCAGCCAGCCGCGCTTGCGGAAAAAGGCTAGCATTCCGAGTGCGACCGTAATCATCACGCCCCACACCACGAAATATCCGTAACGCGATTGCAGCTCCGGCATGTGTTCGAAGTTCATTCCGTACACACCGACGATAAACGTTAACGGCAGCATGATCGCCGAGAAGATCGTCAACACCTTCATTACTTCATTGAGCCGGTTGGAGACGACTGAGAGATGGGCGTCGAGCAGACCTGTGATCAGATCGCGATAACTTTCGGCGAGGTCAGTAACTCTGACGAGGTGGTCGTAAATATCTCGGTAGAAGGGAAGCAGAGGGTGGGGAACGAGTTCAAACTCGCCGCGACTGATTCGCAGCAGAACGTCTAACTGTTTAACCGAAATGCGGCGCAGCCTTAAAACACTCCGCTTGATATTCATGATATCGGAGAGCATTTGGTTGTTAGAACTTTGACCTGCAAAAATCTTCGCTTCTAACTCATAAATCCGATTATCGAAGTCGTCGAGTACTGGTGAGTAGTAGTCCACGATGCGATCGAGAATCTGGTGCAGCAGGTAACCAGCACCGCGACGGCAAACGACCGGACTAGTGCGAAGTAATTGCTTCACGGCGTTGATGCTGCGAAATTCGTCATGATGAAAGGTGATCACGTAGTTCGGCCCTAAGAAACCGTCGAGCTCGATAGTGTTGAAACGATCTGAGCTCGTGTCAGCACGCACGCCGTGAACAATCAAATAGACATAACCGGGAAACTCTTCAATCTTCGGATAGTGCCGGTTCTCGCGGCAATCTTCGACAGTGAGCGGATGGAAATGGAAGACGTTAAGTAATACGTGTTCGTCCTCAGCGGAGGGCTCCGGCATGTCGATCCAGATCACTGCCTTCTCGTCTTTCAGCAGCTCCGGTAATTGTTCGACGCCGAACCCTTCCTCAACTTTGTCTGCGCCGTCCCGGTAAACGAATATTTCCATGTTGTCTCCAGATTGAACTGATGAATAAGTGTTACGGTCTTAAATCTGTAGGGGCGTCCCTCCGTGGGCGCCCCCATCGTCGCATTGGTGCTGTAATACTATTTATTAATACCGCCATGGGG
>JBGSYG010000053.1:0-16576 GCA_041750995.1 Pyrinomonadaceae bacterium
GTAGCAAGCCGTTTGAAGGACTTCACTGGATAGATCACAAACCAACGCTCCAAAGCCCCGAGGGTTCACTGGTGCGTTGGAGTGCAGTTCTTGTCGAGAACCTCTCGATGGTGTTGGAAACACACCTGCCGGTTTGTTGGAACTGTTACATAGCGCAATCTTTCCAACGTGACCATCCCGACCTGGCCGTCTTCCGGCCTTGGCGGAATGGCATTCCCGGAGGCGTAGACGGCTTGTCTGCGTCACGTCATCTCTAAGGGGCAGTA
The DNA here is from genome assembly GCA_041750995.1 of Pyrinomonadaceae bacterium. GTDB lineage: Bacteria > Acidobacteriota > Blastocatellia > Pyrinomonadales > Pyrinomonadaceae > PSRF01. The sequence continues at coordinate 267 of JBGSYG010000053.1, forward strand.
GTTGCTCGGATGGGCAAACATATTTTTGAGATTCGCTGAGACAGGAGGCTAGTCATGATACCCGGAACCCTTTTGAATCCACACACTGGCGTTTTGCCATTCGACGTTTTTCGCTCGTTTGGTCCAATGTTCGATAAGCATTGGCCGTTCACGGCCTGGACACCGCCGTGTGACATCTATGAGGCCGACAAGGAGATCGTGCTCAAGATGGAGCTACCGGAAATGCGTAAGGAAGACGTGCACGTGACGCTTGAAAACAATGTGCTCACTGTTCGCGGTGAACGCAAATTTGAAGAGGCGGTCAACCGCGAGAACTATCACCGCATCGAGCGGGAGTACGGTGAGTTCACGAGGAACTTCACCCTGCCGACGTTCGTCGAGGGCACCAAAGTCCTTGCCGAATTCAAGGAGGGAATGCTCACGATAACGCTACCTAAGAACGCTGCTGCGATACCCAGGCAGATTGAAGTGAAGGTGATGTAAAAATCAAACTTGAGCTCTCGCGGACGCTCATCGAAGCTGGCTAACCGATTCGTGGTCCTTGGGAGAACAGGGGAGGACAAAGCGATGGGTGAAAGTTCGGCATCAAGAGCAATCATTTCTGTTGCCCGGATCTGGAGCCTCGCGGCCGTCGGGTTTGTCCTCCTTTTTCTTGTGGGCGAGGGTCTGAATAGTCAGGGCGGGAAGCCCACGGGAGCAGATTGGATGGGACTGGCTTTCTGGCCCACTGGTATTTGTCTCGGCCTCATCATCGCATGGTTCCGAATCCGGCTCGGCGGTGCTATCGCGACAGGTTCTCTTGTCGGATTTTATGTTTGGGATTTGCTGGAGCGCGGCACGTTTCCGAGAGGACCTTATTTTATTTTGGTTGCCGCACCTGGCATTTTGTTTCTCGTCGCCTCGCTCTTATCGGGTCCACGTCAACAAACAAGTTCAGCTTAATCCTCCAGACCGAAGTTTCAAGTTTCGAGTTCAGGGTCCCGATTTTTGAGTCGCAAAGACCCGAAACCGCGCTCGCAAGGCGGGCATTTTTTGTGTCACCGAATACGTTGCTGAGAGGTTTCTGAACGAGGCGATCTGAGTTCATTGTATCGGCGACATCCCTTCGAGGCCTGAGATTTGCTGCACGCCTATTAAGCCCCGTGATTTATTTGATATCACTGGGTTGAGCAGTTTTCTAAGTGACATTCCACAACCCGGGCCGTTGGGTCTGAGTGAAATTACGCAGCATGACCAAACACCAAGTAACGATTGACGGGAATGAAGCCGCTGCCCACGTGGCCTATAAGACCAACGACGTGATCGCCATATATCCGATCACCCCCTCGTCTCCAATGGGAGAGTTTTCTGACGCCTGGTCAGCATCCCACGAGAAGAACATTTGGGGGATGACGCCGATTGTGCGGGAAATGCAATCTGAAGGTGGAGCGGCCGGCGCTGTTCATGGCACCCTCCAATCCGGCTCGCTCACGACAACCTTCACCTCGAGCCAGGGTTTGCTCCTGATGATTCCCAACATGTTCAAGATAGCCGGCGAGCAGACGTCCACGGTGTTTCACATCGCGGCGCGCTCGATTGCTACTCATGCGCTCTCAATCTTCGGCGACCACAGCGATGTGATGGCAACGCGTTCGACCGGTTGGGCGATGTTGTTTGCCAACTCGGTCCAGGAAGCAATGGACTTTGCTTTGATCGCCCAGGCAAGCACTCTGAAATCCAGGGTACCCTTTCTGCACATATTCGACGGCTTTCGCACTTCTCATGAGGTAATGAAAATCGAAAAGCTTGCGGATGAACAAATCCGCGAGCTTATTGACGATCGACTCGTGCAGGCTCATCGTGCGCGAGCCCTGACGCCCGACCATCCCGTGATGCGTGGCACCGCACAAAATCCCGATGTCTTCTTCCAGTCGAGAGAGCGTGCGAATCCTTTCTACCAACAAACTCCTGAGATCGTGCAGACAACGATGAACAGGTTTGCTGAAGTAACGGGACGGCAGTATCGACTTTTCGAGTATGCAGGAGCGCCCGACGCAGAGCGTGTGGTGGTGATGATGGGGTCGGGCTGCGAAGCGGCAGAGGAAACTGTAGAGGCTCTTTGCGCTCGAGGCGAAAAGGTTGGCTTGCTGAAGGTCCGGCTTTACCGGCCTTTCTCAGTTGACGATTTCATAAAGACACTGCCGCGTTCTGTGAAAGCGCTCGCAGTTCTCGATCGAACCAAAGAGCCTGGCAGCACCGGTGAACCGCTCTACCAGGACATTGTCACTGGACTGTGCGAAACCGCTATGAATGGCACGTCGTTCACGATTCCTCGCGTGATAGGCGGGCGTTATGGCTTATCGTCGAAAGAGTTCACGCCGGCGATGTGCAAAGCAGTATTTGACGAATTGAAGAAACCGCAACCCAAAAACCATTTCACTGTCGGAATCAACGATGATGTGACATTTACCAGCCTGGACTTTGATCCGAGCTTTAGTACTGAACCGGACGACCAGGTACGCGCGTTATTTTGGGGGCTGGGAGCCGATGGTACGGTCAGCGCGAACAAGAATTCCATCAAGATCATTGGCGAGGAAACCCCGAATTACGCTCAAGGCTACTTTGTTTACGACTCAAAAAAGGCAGGGGCAATTACGGTATCGCATTTGCGGTTTGGCAACCGTCCAATTCACAGCACCTACTTGATTGAACGGGCAAATTTCATTGCCGTCCATCAATTCAACTTCCTCACTTCTTACGACGTGCTGCAGGCCGCAGTCGAGGGAGCAACCCTGTTGTTGAACAGTCCCTTTCCAGCCGAAGAGGTTTGGGCCCACCTGCCACCTTCGGTGCAGGAACAGATCATCAACAAAAAGATCAGGGTATTTTCCATTGATGCTTATGCTGTGGCTAAAGAGAAGCAGCTTGGCAATCGCGTCAATACAATCATGCAGACATGTTTCTTTGCGATTAGTGGTGTGCTTCAGCCTAACGCTGCGATTGCGAAGATCAAGGAATCGATTCGTAAGACTTATGGAAAACGTGGCGAGCCGGTAGTCAGGCAAAACTTCGCGGCTGTCGATGCGGCGCTCGCTCAACTGCACGAAGTTCCTGTGCCGCCACAGCCCAGTGGCAAAGTTGTGCGCCACTCGATTGTTTTAGACGAGGCACCGCAATTTGTGCGAGATGTGACGGCCGAGATCATCGCCGGACGCGGTGATCAGTTGCCAGTCAGCGCGTTTCCTGTTGACGGAACATACCCGCTAGGCACATCGCAGTGGGAGAAACGCAATATCGCTCAGGACGTTCCCGTCTGGGAGCAGGAACTGTGCATCGAATGTGGAAAGTGCATGCTCGTCTGTCCGCACGCAACGATTCGCGCCAAGGTTTTTGACCAAAGCGAACTGGCATTGGCGCCGGAAGGTTTTAAACACATGCCGGCAAAGTGGCGCGAACTGCCGGACAAGCTCTACACAATCCAGGTAGCGGTAGAAGACTGCACAGGTTGCCGGCTTTGTGTTGAGGTTTGCCCAGCGAAAGACAAGAGTAACGTCTCGCGCAAGGCGCTGAATATGCAGCCCCAGTTGCCACTGCGCGAGCAGGGGCGAGCGAATTGGGACTTCTTTTTAAAGTTGCCCGAAGTTTCCAAAAACGGCGCGCTTAACTTTACTTCGGTCAAGAACGTCCAACTGCTACAACCATTGTTTGAGTTTTCCGGAGCCTGCGCCGGCTGCGGTGAAACTCCCTACATCAAACTCTTAACTCAATTGTTTGGCGATCGCGCCGTCATCGCCAACGCGACCGGTTGTTCGAGTATCTACGGCGGCAACTTGCCGACGACGCCTTACACAACAAACCGGGAGGGGCGCGGCCCCGCTTGGAGCAATTCACTCTTTGAGGACAATGCCGAGTTTGGACTCGGGATGAGGCTGGCGCTGGACCACCAGTCTGCCTACGCCAGAGATTTAGTTAACCGCCTGCGCGAGGAGGTTGGTGAAGCGCTGGCCAACAGTCTTCTCAAAAGTAATCAATCCACCGATTCCGGTATTAACGACCAGCGAGAGTTAGTCGCAGCCTTGAAGGCGAAGCTGGAGGGATTCGGAGGAGGCACATCGCCCAACGAGGCTCGCGATCTAGTGAGCGTAGCTGACGCGCTCGTGAAAAAGAGCGTGTGGATCGTGGGTGGTGATGGTTGGGCATATGACATCGGTTATGGGGGGCTGGACCACGTGTTGGCGAGCGGCCTAAATGTGAATGTTCTCGTGCTGGACACGGAGGTCTACTCGAACACTGGCGGCCAGGCCTCTAAGTCGACACCGCTCGGAGCCGTTGCGAAGTTCGCGGCGGGTGGTAAGCCGACCGCGAAGAAAGATCTGGGAATGGGCGCGATCCGCTACGGCAACGTGTATGTGGCCCAGGTCGCAATGGGCGCGAACGACACGCACACGGTGAAGGCATTTCTGGAGGCGGAGTCTCATGACGGGCCATCGTTAATTATCGCTTACAGCCAGTGCATCGCGCATGGAATCGACATGGCTAAGGGCATGCAGCAGCAGAAGCTTGCTGTCGAATCAGGTCATTGGCCACTTTATCGTTACGTGCCTGAGCTAGCTGCTGAAAACAAGAACCCGTTCCAACTTGATTCTGGAGATCCGAAGATTCCGTTGAAGGATTACATCTACACTGAAGGGCGCTACCGAATGTTGCAGCAGAGCAATCCGGAAGTGGCAAAAGTTCTGTTGGGTCAAGCAGAGCAGGCGGTTCAGCGTCGCTGGCAACAGTACAAGCAATTGGCCGCCCAAACATTGTAGGGGTGGCCCTTCGTGGCCACACCTTCCCAAGCCCGGTGCCCTTTCGGGCACTTCGCCTGCGACGCCCACTGAGGAACGCCCCTACAGATCTTCGAGTATTCCGTTTGCGAGTACAGGGTTGACTACAGCTCGAGTCCAAGAGGTATACGATCATGACTCTAACAACCAGCTACCTCGGAATGACACTCAAGAATCCCCTTGTGGCCTCTTCGTCGCCGCTTTCCCACAATGTTGACAGCATACGCCGCCTTGAAGACGTCGGAGCGTCGGCGGTTGTGATGTACTCCCTGTTTGAAGAGCAAATAACCTTCGACAGTTTCTATATCGACTACTATCTGACGAGCGGCATTAACAGCTACGCGGAGTCGCTAAGCTACTTTCCCGAGATGCAAGGCTACAACGCCTGGCCCGATGATTATATGAATCTGATCCGGCGGGCCAAGGAAGCTGTTGACATTCCAATCATTGGAAGTCTTAACGGAGTTTCATCAGGCGGCTGGACAGATTACGCAGCGCTGATGGAAGAAGCTGGAGCGGATGCCGTAGAGCTCAATGTGTACTACATCCCCACAAACGGAGATCTTAAAGGAAGCCAAGTAGAAAATATTTACCTGGAGATCTTGCGTGAAGTGAAAGCTTCAGTGTCGATTCCGGTTGCCATGAAACTCAGTCCCTACTTTAGCTCCACCGCGAACATTGCGAAACGCCTCGTCGGCGAAGGCGCAGACGGGCTGGTGTTGTTCAATCGTTTCTATCAACCTGACATAGATCTCGAAACTCTCAAGGTCGAGCCTAGACTGGTTCTTAGTAACTCCAGTGAACTGCGACTACCCTTGCGTTGGGTGGCGATTCTGTACGGCCGAATACTGGCCGACCTGGCAATCACCACTGGTATCCACACCTCGCAAGACGTCTTAAAGGCGTTAATGGCCGGGGCAAAAGCGACGATGATGGCATCGGAGTTATTACAGAACGGCATCCGGCGCATAAGTATCATTCTTGACGAAATGCGACGCTGGATGGATGAGCATGAGTACGAATCCGTCGCACAGATGATTGGGAGTATGAGTCAGCAACACTGCGCGGAACCGGCTGCCTTTGAACGCGCAAACTACATGAAGACGCTAGCCTCATATCGTCCAATCAACTGACTACTATGCAGTCAAGGGGGGTCTGAACTCATGATTACTCGACGCACTTTTTTGAAGTACACCGGAGCTGCAACATTGACGTGGTATGCGGTTAACAAGTTCGGAGTTCTTAAGACGATCGCACAAATCCCTGGTGGCACACTCGACCCTGCAGTCGTAACAAAGTTTCAGACGCCCTTACTGATCCCGCCTGCGATGCCGAAGGCCGGAACCATTGTCCAGCGTGGAGGCAAGAACGTTGACTACTACGAAATCTCGATGAAGCAGATCTCGCAGCAAACTCTGCCCATTGGCTTGCCGGTCACAACTGTTTGGGGCTACGGCGCAGTGTCATCGGAAAACAAAAAGGGATTGCTAATACACAATGCACCGTCGCTTACCATAGAGGCCAGGTGGAACACGCCCGTGCGCGTGAAGTGGATTAACGATCTTATGGATGCGAACGGCAACTATCGGCCTCACCTGCTGCCGGTCGATCCGACCCTACATTGGGCCAACCCACTTGAAGGCATGACTGGTCGCGACATGCGCCCGGATTTCACGGGGAGAACCTACGTGCCTCTTGCCGACTTCACTGATCCGAATACACAGTACACGCAATACACCGGCCCAGTTCCGATCGTTACGCACGTCCATGGAGCAGTAGGCGTCGGCGATGAATCAGACGGTTATGCCGAAGCGTGGTATCTCGCAGCTTCGCGTGACATCCCGTCTGGTTTCGCCAAAGAAGGTACCTGGTACAACTTCTTCAGAGACAAAGCTGCAGCAACTTATGGCGCCGCGTGGGGACCCGGCTTCGCGACCTTCCAGTATCCTAATCGCAACCGCGCCTCGACCATCTGGTACCACGACCACGCGCTCGGCATGACTCGCCTTAACGTTTACGCCGGCCCGGCCGGCTTCTATCTGATCCGCGGTGGCCCGGCGGGGGATGAAGCCGTGCTCGATACGCGATTCGGCACGCCGGCCGTGCTGCCAGGACCCGCTCCGAAGGAGAATGACAAGTTTCCATCCAACAAGAAATACTACGAGATTCCGATAGCCATCCAGGATCGCTCGTTCAACGCGGACGGCTCGCTGTTCTACCCGGACTCGCGCGCATTTTTCGACGGGTTCCTGCAACCCTTCATTCCCGAAACCGAGGTCTCGCCAATCTGGAACCCGGAATTCTTCGGTAACATGATTATGGTCAATGGCAACACATGGCCGTTTCTAGACGTTGAGCAGCGCCGCTACCGTTTACGGTTTCTGAATGGATGCCAATCGCGCTTTTTGATCTTGGACTTCCGTAACATATTCGGTGCAGAAGTTTGGCAGACCGGCAACGATGGCGGCTTTTTGGCTGCGCCGATAAACATCACGGCCAATCATGGCAACAAGCTCCTGTTGGCTTTGGCAGAGCGTGCTGATCTTATTGTGGATTTCACCAACGTGCCGCAAGGCAACTATGTGCTGGGCAATCTCGGACCCGATGAACCATTTGGCGGCGGCACTCCAAACATAGACTTCGAGGCCGCAGACCCGAACTCCACGGGGCAGGTGCTGGAATTCCGTGTCGGGCCGGCACTTGGGCCGGATCCCACAACACCTCCGCAGTTCCTTGCCCTGCCTCCCATAGCGGCACTTCCGACTGAATCGTTTACGCGACCGCTCGCCCTTCTGGAACGTGGAGAGGTGCTTCCGGAACTCGGATTCGATGGGCCGATTGAAGCCACACTCGGCAATGTGGATGCGAATGGAATCGCAGTACATAAGAAATGGGCCGACGAGGTGAGTGAGAACCCTGGTGTGGGCGTTACGGAGGTTTGGGAGTTCTTTAACTTCACTGCTGACGCTCACCCAATGCACGTTCACGAGGTGACCTTTGAAGTAGTGAACCGAGAGCGCCTCGTTCTTGATGAGGAGTTGGAAGAGCCAGTGCAGCCTGTGCAACTCTCCGGTGATGTGCGGCCGCCGGAGGCTTGGGAGTCTGGTTACAAGGACACAGTTGTCGCGTACCCGGGCGAGGTTACACGCATACGAGCAAAGTTTGACACACCCGGACAATTCGTCTGGCACTGCCACATCGTCGAGCACGAGGACAACGAGATGATGCGGCCTTATCGAATCGGTCCAGTTCAGCCAGGGCAACCGCACTAAAATTCGCTGAGATGGGAAATATACCGGATGCCAGAATCAGGCGGAGTGGGACGGTTCATGTGCTCCAAATCTCCATCTTATGTGCCGCGTCCGCTGGTGTTGCGAACGCCAGAACATGGCCATCGGGATCGAGGGAATATGCTACGGAATGTCCCCACTCTCGCAGAGCTAAGGGACTAACCTCGCGAGCGCCAGATTCTATTGCGCGCGCGTGAAAGGCAGCGGCGTTGTCAACAATCAGATAGAGTTCTGAACGTGGAGCGCTCCGAGCCAACGATGGATGGATAATTGCTTTTCCCAAAAGTTTCATAATTCCGCTTTCAGGCATGAGTCCGAGAATAGATGAATCGGACAATGTGAATTCGCTCATTCCGGGCACATTGAGAGTTGGCGGTTCAGCAAGAACTGCAGAGTAGAAGGTCGTGCTGCGTTGTTGGTCAGACACGTAGAGGATGAAATGTGCCTTCATCGATGCGTCACTTCATACTAACTATTATTTGGTGTCGGTTTGTGGAATTGTCGACCGCTCCATCGTTCCACTAAAAATGATCCACGAAATGACACGAACCTCACTACACCGTCGTTCGTGTTGTTTCCAGTCAACCCTGCGCGAATTGCAGACCTTGGTGGCGGTGCAATGCAATTCGTGGTGTCCCGGGCTACGGCTGAAGGGCGAACTTCCGTGAACACCTCACGGAGGAGCTTCACATTCAATCACAAAGAACCCAGTCTCGCCTCCGCCTGAAGTGACATTGACGATCGGCGAATCTGACAAGCGCACTAGGACGCCTTCAACGTGGTCGCCGAAAAGGAATGGGTTAGTATCGACGTACATTGGCTGGAAGGCCCAATCGCTTTCGCCGAAGATCGGGAAGATCTCCGTTTGGAGCTTGATCTTCTCCTGCACCACATAGTCGCCCGCGATGGCTTCCGCAAGGGCGGTGTCCCATTCAGATTCGCTTGTTCGATCTCCGATCGAGAGGTAATGCCCGCCGTAGTCGTCGTTGGGCTTCAGGACGAACATCTGGCGGTTCTGTCGCACGTAAGTTACGAGGTCGACCTCGTAACCCTGATAGCGCGTTTTCCTCTCCCGGACGCGCCTGGTCCAGGGCACGGTGCGTTTGATGACTTCTTGTTCGGTGGGCGTGAACCAGCTCGCGTTGGCTTCGTCAGTCAACAATTCGAACACTGCTTTTTTGTGAAGCATCTTGCACCGGAACGAGTTTACGAGGCAGACGTCGCCGCGAAGGTAAGCGCGAATGAGTGGGTGGGAATCATCGCAGCGGTCCAGTAATTCATGGATGATGACACGCTTGTAAACCAAATCTATCGGAAAAGCGCCCGCGCGCAACTTTCCTTTTTCGTATTCGAGCTCTCCCGGTGTGCAAATTAATGTGGGGACCCCGTGCGCAATGAAGAACTCTTGCAACAGAACGAACTCGTCCGCAGTCGGAAGTCCCTCCCAATCAAGGATGGCAATATGGGGAGCACCTGTGCCACCCCACTCGCGGAAAGTGTCTAAGAGCGCCCGGAGCAGAAACCCAACCGGATAAAACTGACTTAGTTGGTAGCGCGCCGCCATGGACCTCATGGCGCCAACTTCGCCCAGCACCCCGTTTAGCTCGGACTGGTCTGAAAGGCTGGAAGGATTCTCGGCGTTGTACTCTACGAACTTGATTTCGTCGCCATGAATGAAAGCATCGAGGCGCGTTGTCACCGCGAGGGCCGCATACTTGGGGTTCACAAGCGCCAGCTTGGTCTCGCGCTCCGTCAGTCCTACGTCTTCCAGTCGGTATGGGTCGGCGAGAAGCATAGCGCCGATCTTTGTGAATGCCCGGGCCAGGACCTCGGAGGAGTGACTGAGGATGTCGTATTGGGCGCGGGTAAGCAGGTGGGGGCGGAGCGCGACGCCAATTTCCCGGTCGCCGTAGAGTAACCGGCGGGCGCGCATCGCCTTTTTCAAGCTGAGTAAGAACTCAGGTGTGATGGTCTCGTCAGCGGCGAGTGTTTTGTGATACTCCGCAATTAGCTTGTCGCGCATATTAGCGCGTATCTTAATCGAAAGTTCTCGTAAACACGCGCTAGCTGCTCGACGATGGTGGAAAAGTGCGACGAGGGCAGCCCAGCCGCAACTCGCGTCGCTCTGATTCGGGGCAGGCGGTGCTCTTATTCACTAACGGATCGTCGAGTAATCGCCCACTAATCGCTGGCCAGTAAGCGTTACTGCAAACGACCCGTCTCAAACTTTCGCGTTTGTCATCTTCCAGGCTGGCCTGCTCAGAAAACCGCAGGCGACGACGAACCAAGCAGAACGGTCATCACGTCCGGGCCATCCAAGATCGCCCCATTTATTAATTCGATATCATCACGTAGGCCGTGTGGTGATGCAACGGTACCAGATGCACTTCTGTGCTGCCGGCAAATTGAAACTCGCTTATCTCGTACTGCCCGAATGAATTCAGGCTAGCTCGCACTCTAAAATAAGGAGCTCTCGCCGCTGCCACTGGCATACAGTGAAACGAGACGATCAGATTATTGACGTTCTCTGCCTGGTCTTTGTAGACGTATGTGCACGCCTCTCCGCGCGCCATGGCCTCCTCATTATGGACGAACAGGTACTCCCCCTTCAGCGTGGCGCCCATAAGTTGGACCGGCTCGCTAAATTTCATTACCGCCCGTTCCTTTTTCGCAGCGTTAGCAGCGTTGCCGACAGACGGCACCATGGTGTTGCTTAGAGTTAGGGCGCCGAGAAATGCGATGAATAACAGTAGACTCCTCATAATTAGTCTCCTTTTAGCTGTGGACCTTCAGAAAGGTCTCTGAAGCTGGAAGGGCAATGCATGTGCCGACTGAACGCTTTCTAGAACTCTGCATTTTTTCGAAAACCTATTCGAACTACGTTTGTCTGTTGCGAAAAGTTTCCCAACTCGCGGGGGAAAGACCGCACTAACTAACGGCAGGTTCAGCCCAAGTCTCGAGATTCGCGTCGCGTGTAGTTGGGAATAGGTCTTGCTGGTTGTCATTACGAACCCAGCCAGGCCTGGGACAAACTGATTGTGAGGTGGCAATGATGGACGGCTTGTTACTTCAAACTGTGGAAGGTCTCGGGGAGCGGCCGCAAGCGCCTACGGCGTGTGATATTTGGGAATCCTTGGAAGCCGAGAAGGAGTGCGTGGCACGCGAAATCATGGCGGCGCGCCCGCTATGTCACCGTGATCTGGATGGAATGCAGGAATCGCAAGCTTCGGAAGAATATGTTCGTGAGCTTGAATGGCAACAGCGGGAACACTTAAGAGCGCGGCTCCGCGACCTCTGTGAAGCAGAGGATCGCCTGAGGGATGGCGTCTATGGTCGCTGCCGCAAGTGTGCTGCGGAGATCGACCGCCGCCGATTAGCGGCTGACCCCGCAGCGGCTTTGTGCATGATCTGTCAGAAGAGCACCGACTCTGAGGTCGTCTTTTACACAATGTAAGGTATTAGTCGAGAATTTGTTTTTTTCGAGTGAAACCAGCTAGTCAATGAATACTCTTACCTTTGCCTACAAACGGCTCTATGAAGGTCTCAACTATCGGTTGCGGACGCTTGCAACGGACCGTTGGGCCGACCATTGCCGGCCGGTCTCGATTGCGCTGTCGATGACCGAGCGCTGTAACGCGCGGTGCGTACATTGTGACATCTGGGAAAACCACGGTCCTGAGGAAACGCTCAAGGTGGAGCAGTGGAAGACGTTGCTAACAGATCTACGACGTTGGCTCGGGCCAGTGCAAGTCACTTTTACCGGTGGTGAAGCACTAATGCGGCCTTTCACGATCGAATTAGTACGCCATGCGGTAACAATCGGATTGTTCGTGGAAGTCTTAACTAACGGTTACTGGAGCAATCAAGAGCGGATTGAAAAGCTCGCCGCTACTGACCCCTGGCGGATCACCGTTTCGCTGGATGGTATCGGCGCGACACACAGCTTGATCCGTGGACGCAACGATTTTTTCGAAAAGACGAATAAATCACTCCTGACGCTCGAGCGACTGAGGTGTCAGCGCAAGCTTCGTTTTAAGATCAGATTGAAAACAGTCGTGATGCGTCAGAATCTAGAAGAAGTTTGTGAAGTGGCTCATTATGCAGCCGGTAGACCCGGCTTCGAAGTCTTCTATCAGCCGATCGAACAGAATTACGCCCGAGCCGATGACCCAAAATGGTATCAAAGCAGTGATAACTGGCCCGACTCGCCGGCACGGGCGGCAGCGGTTGTGCACCGTTTGATTAGACTGAAGCAAGAAGGGCTGCCAATAGCCAACAGCTATGCACAGTTGGAAGCGATGGAGCCCTATTTTCTTCACCCCGATGACCTACGTCTTGTAACTCAGAATCACTCTGCGCATGAGCGTCGAAGTTTGTGCGGGGCGCTTACGGGTTTGGAGATCCGGCCCGGTGGAGACGTGCTAACCTGCTCCCGTATGAAACCGATCGGCAATCTGGGGGAAACCTCGATTCGCCAAATTTGGGAAGAGCGACCCCGGTGGTGGCGAAGTGGATGTTGCCTGGAAAATCAAGGCGGCAAAACACTTGCTGCCTGGTCCGAGGCTGATTCAGCCACTTGAAGTCACCAACATTTAACAGTCATGTTAACCAGTTCAGTCGGTATCACCCGGGAAATCGCTAACATTTCCAGCTCGTGGTGCTGTACGTTGACCTTTGCTGCCTAATCGCCAGTTGTTTCCTAAGGCTGACTGAATGCCGACTAAGACGAACCATCGTCCCGCCGTGCTGATGGCCCTCGCCGCGTCAGCAGGATTGACGGTCCTGATAATTATCGGGTCGCGGAATCTTGAACATTACGATGCGGCGCTATTCGGTTACACGGTGGCGAGCGTAGTCGCACTCGGCGCTGTTGTGTTTCGCTATGCGATTTGGCTGCAGCGTCCGGCGACGCGGGTTTATTGGCGCCGCGGCTGGAAGCTGTTTCGAGACCGCAAGAATTTGCTCGCCAACACAAGTAGTGCAGCGAAGACCATAGTCGGCGGGATGGCGGTGCAGAAGTTTATCTTTCGTCGCGGGTTCTCGCGCTGGCTAATGCATCAACTGATCATGTGGGGCTGCATTATCTCGGCGCTGATTACTTTCCCACTCGTATTTGGCTGGGTGCACTTTGAGCTGGAGGGTGATCGAGGTTACCGCACTTATGTGTTTGGTTTTCCCCTAAATGTAATGGACGGCCGCAGTGTGATCGCCTGGGTTACATTTCACGCCCTCGACTTCACCGCGGTCATGGTGCTGATTGGCTGTGGCATTGCTATTCACCGGCGCCTGCACGATCGAGGGGCAATCGCTTTGCAGCAATTTCTCCTGGATTTTGTTCCGCACCTGTTGCTGATTGCGATATGCATCACGGGCTTGATGCTCACCGCCTCAAGTCTTTGGCTGCACGGTTACATGTATTCGTTCATCGCGCTGTCGCATCAGGCGGTAGTAATCATGACCTTGTTCTACCTGCCGTTCGGCAAACTCTTTCATGTGATTCAGCGTCCGGCGTCAATCGGCGTCGAACTCTATCAAAGGCGCGCGCGCGAAATGCCGCAGGCTGCCTGTCCGCGCTGTGGAGTCGAGTTTGTAGCAGAGATGTGGTTAGGAGATTTGAAAACCGTCGTGGATAAACTTGGTTTTGATTACAGGATGGACGATGGCCGCGTCTGGCAGGACTACTGCCCGCGTTGCAAGCGGGTTATACGCGGACTGGCGTATGCAAATCTGCCGCAGCGCGATGCAGAAGTATTCCGCGGCTCGCGGGTTCAAGTTGAAGAAGAACGGAAATAAGCCACGGATGAAAGTAAGAGAATGAAGGTGAAAAGCTAATACAAAATCTTCATCTGCGGCTAATTAACTTATGAGCAAAGTCGAGCATCTAGAAAAGATAGTCGAAGTCTTCGGCCCACATCTGCATGATGCGCCGTACGACGGCTGGCGTGCGGACCGCGTGATAGACAAAATCGTGCCGACACACTGCCCTTACTGCGCGGTGCAATGCGGAATGAATCTCCTGGTTGAAAACAATCATGTCGTTGGTTTCGAGCCGCGCTACGATTTTCCTGTCAATGAAGGCCGGCTATGTCCTAAAGGTGTAACGGCCTACTTGCAGATCCATCATCCCGACCGCCTGTTGCACCCGCTCATAAAACGTAATGGCATGTTCGAGCGCGCCACGTGGGACGAAGCCCTCAATCTCGTGGTCTCGAAATTCGAAGAATTGCAATCGAAGTACGGCAAAGATTCGATTGGTGTCTATTCGGGCTCATCCCTTACGACGGAAAAAACTTACCTTATGGGTAAGTTTGCCCGTGCCGGATTGGGCACGCGCTATATCGATTACAATGGGCGGCTCTGCATGGTCTCCGCTGCGGCAGGAAACAATAAGGCATTCGGCATCGATCGCGCCGCCAATCCGTGGGACGACATTCCCCTGGCGGAAGTTCTCTTAATTGCCGGATCGAATTGCGCCGAGACGTTTCCGGTCTTGAACAAATTTCTCTGGCAGCAACGTGACAATGGCGGCAGTTGGATCATAATTGACCCGCGCGAGACGCCCACCGCCCGGCAGGGTGATTTGCATCTGCAACTGAAGCCCGGTACTGACGTTGCGCTCGCGAATGGCATGCTGCACGTTTTGATTAAAGAAGGGCTGGTCGACCAAAGCTTCATCGATCGGCGCACGAGTGACTGGCAGGAAACGAAAGCATTGGTGGCTCGTTATACGCCACAAATAGCAGCCGACATTACAGGCGTCCCGGCAGAACAGATCGTCAAGGCGGCGCGACTCTACGGTCGCGCAAAGACATCGATGGTGCTACATGCACGTGGTATCGAACACCACTCTCACGGCGTGAACAACGTCCTTTCCTACATCAATCTCGTACTGGCAACCGGAAGCATTGGGGCACCAGGACGTGGCTACGGCACGATCACGGGACAAGGTAATGGACAAGGCGGACGTGAGCATGGTCAGAAAGCGGATCAGCTTCCGGGTCAGCGTTCAATTTCGAATCCCGAGCACCGCAAACATGTCTGTGAAGTTTGGGGGCTGCCTGAAGCAGAGTTGCCACCAGCCGGAGTGTCGGTCGTCGAGATGTTTCAGAAGATGCGCGAAGGCGAGATTCGCGGCCTGCTTTCGATCTGTAACAACGTGATGGTGAGCTTACCCGATACGAACGAAGTGCGTCGCTCACTCGAAGGCCTGGACTTTTACGTCTGTATCGATTTTTTTATGTCCGAGGGCTCGCGTTATGCCGACGTGGTTCTGCCTGGTAGTACCTGGAGTGAGGATGAAGGTGTCACCGCGAACAGTGAAGGGCGGGTCCTGAAGATCAACAAAGCCGCCGACCCACCGGGCGAAGCTCGCGCTGACTGGTGGATCATCCAGGAGATCGCGCGGCGCCTGGGTCGCGAGAAGTATTTCCAGTTTGATAGTCCACGCGCGATCTTTGATGAAATGCGCGTCGCCTCTCGCGGCGGCAACGCTGACTACTACGGAATTACCTGGGAGAAGATCGAAGCGCAAAATGGGGTGTTTTGGCCCTGTCCTACTGAAGATCATCCGGGCACGCCACGTTTGTTTGAAGAGCGCTTTTATCATCCTGACGGAAAGGCAAAGTTTCATGCAGTTGAGTACGCGCCGCCACAGGAAGTGCCTGACGAAGAGTTCCCCTTAATTTTGACTAGTGGACGCGTGGTCTACCAGTATCTCTCCGGCAATCAAACACGACGCATTGGTTTTCTTGTGGAGCAGTGTCCCGAACCCTATGTTGAGATTCATCCGGAAACAGCGATGAAGCTGAAAATCAATGATGGCGAACGTGTGAAGGTCGTATCGCGCCGAGGAGCCGGCATCTTTCCGGCGCTCGTGGTGAAGACGATACGGAAAGATACAATCTTCATTCCCTATCATTGGGGTGAAGAATTGGCTGTGAATCAACTGACGAATCCGGCGCTTGATCCAATCTCAAAGATTCCTGAGTTCAAGGCTTGCGCCGCACGAATCGAGAAGATTCACTCGAGACAACTGCCGATTCTGGGTGAGAAACGCAAAGGTGCGTCGCGGAGTGAGTTTAGGTAAAGACTGAACTTTGTACTTTGAGCTTTGTGCTTTGAACGAGAGTTTTCACCTCCAAGATCTGGTTGATGTAACAAAGTTCAAAGAACGAAGTTCAAAGATCAAAAGCGAAGCTTTTATGGACGAAAC
>JBGSYG010000054.1:0-127433 GCA_041750995.1 Pyrinomonadaceae bacterium
CTGGCGATCGAAGTTGACTTCAGCCTGACGGCCGAGCGAGTGGTGCGCGTGCTTGAGCGCATAGCCGCTGTCCGCGGCTATCCACTCAAGCTGAGATCAGACAACGGTCCCGAGTTCATCGCTCTAGCGCTGGCTGACTGGGCCGAGCAGCATAACGTGATGTTGGAGTTCATCAAACCAGGCAAGCCGATGCAGAATGGCTTTATCGAAAGATTCAATCGCAGCTACCGCGAAGCGGTGCTCGACATGTTCGTCTTTCAGACTTTGAACGAAGTGCGAGAGCAAACAGAAACGTGGCTCAATGAATACAACGAGGAACGGCCCCATGACTCTCTGGGAGACATGACTCCCAGGGAATATCTCTTAACCCAAAACCCCGCAGTCTCTACTTATGAGTGGTCCTAATTTGGGGAGGGTTACAAAGAGGCTGTTGATAAATACATAAGGGAGAATTGCTACAATCTTATGGATGAGTCCTTTAGGCGGCTGGCAGCGGAGGCGTTTGCAAAATCCTTAAACGACATTAGCCCCGAAATTCAGCTATGGACCGGAGCGGCTTCACCGAAAGATTTAAGGGACATAGTTAAAGACCAATATAGGGCAATGGGAAAGAACACGAATAAGCGAATAGGCAGACTGCACGGCGGCAAAAGAGAGAAGAAAGGGTTTTCCTGGAACAGTCAGAGGAAGATGACCTTCTATAATCGGGTGCAATCACTACCCAAAATACTAGGGCGATCCTGTTGGGAGTTTGCGCTGGATGTATTGATAGAAAAACAGTTTGCTTCGGAAACTATTGCTTGGCTAATGGACAATTCAGCTTTTGGAAACTTGGAGACACTATTTAGAGACGCAGTTAAAGTATGGCGGCGGTATCTTCACCAAGAGAATTGGGAGGCAATGAAAAAAGGGGACAAACCGCAGTCATTTGAATTCCGTCATGCGTTGTTTCTGCTTGAATATCCCGATAAATTCAAATTTTCAACCCTGCAGACTCATTATTATGTTGGGCGAAAGCTGGCTCTTGATATTCAAAACAGACCTTGAAAGTCAGATTACCGACGGATAATTTCTGACAGCCAAAAATCGTGTTGACGCCATTTTGTGCGTCTGTCAATTTCGGGTTCGCTGAGTAACATCAGCGAACTTTTGTTTTTAGGGAGGGATAGCGATGGCCCCTGATATTTTATTTGCTGCGGAAGTTGCAGCGATGTTGAGGTTGACCGGCAGCGTATTTATGCACTCGTTCGCCAAAATGCGATTCCGGTGATTCGTATTGGTGAACGCCAGTACCGCTTCGAGGCGAAAGCAATCAGGCAATGGATTGACCGAGGTGGCTCTGTTGACCCTCGAGAAGGCAAGGTCATCGATGCTGGATAAAACAGCGTCGCTAACGCCGCAAGATCTGGCCGCACTTGAAAGGTGTTTCATTTCGGCTGAACTAGCAGCGCAGGCGCGCCTCTTTCGAGTAAGTTCGAGTGAGGGTGCGTTATTGGTGGGACGTAACGGGCGCGGTGATTATTCAGGCATTGTCTTCTCCAACATCTGGCCTGGAGATGATTTTATCCGTGAGTATCGGCTGCGACGCGATAAGCCCGATCTTGAGCAAAGACCGGACGGGACAATCAAAGAAAAGGCCAAATACTTGTCACCTCCAAGTGGCCGCAATCTTCTCTATTTCATGCCTGGAACAAAACCGGAGTGGCTGAACAACGTGAATTTGCCGGTAGCTATTACCGAAGGTGAGAAGAAAGCTGTAAGTCTTTATAGCCTTTCATTCCACGGCACTAATGAAAGATTACCAAGATTTCTTCCGATCGGTATTTCGGGCATTTGGAATTGGAAGGGCGTCATTGGCAAGGTCGAAGACCAGAATGGTACACGCACCGATGTCAAAGGTCCAATACCAGACTTGGACCGAATAAACTGGCAAGGACGGCCCGTTTACATCATTTACGATGTCAACGTTCGAACTAACGGCAGTGTAAGGGCTGCAAGATACGCTCTTGCCAAAGAACTGCGGCGACGCGGAGCAATTGTGCGATTCGTCGACTTACCTGACGTTCAAGGAGTCAACGGAATAGATGATTTCCTGGGACTTGCCGGCCCCAACGCTGGTTTGGAATTAATAAACAACGCAACTGAAGCGTTCCCTGACCCGAGGGGCAACAATCAGTCGAGTCCTTCCGAGAAGGCTTGGCCGGAGCCTCAACCGCTGCCGAACGAACTACTGCCGGTTCCTGTTCTCTGCCCCCAACTATTGCCAACGACGCTTCGCAATTTTCTTGTTGATATCGCCGAACGAATGCAGTGCCCCCTAGATTATCCGACCGTAGGTGCGCTCGTGGCCGCCGGCATGATCATCGGCAACCGCCTCCAAATTCGTCCCAAGGCACTGGACTCTTGGTCGGTGGTTCCTAATCTTTGGGGAGCCATCGTAGGTCCTCCAGGTGTGCACAAGTCGCCTGCACTGGCAGAGGCGCTTGGCCCTTTGCGTGCGCGCGAGCGTCTTGCTCGTGAAGAGTTTGCGTCAGCCCTCGAGCAGTATCAGTTCGATAAGCAATTCTCGGAAGCGAAACTAAAGAGTTTGCGCAAACAGATGGAGAAGGCCGGTGCCAATAAGATGGACTTTCGGCGACACTACGAGGAAGCCACGATCGATGAACCGCTGGAACGAAGATACGTGACGAACGACCCAACGACAGAGAAACTGGGTGAATTGCTTAATAAGAATCCACGCGGGCTGCTACTGTTCAGAGATGAGTTGACGGGCTGGCTCCGGTCCCTCGATCGGGACGGACGCGAACAGGATCGTTCCTTCTATCTTGAGAGTTGGAACGGCACGGGCAAATATACCTACGATAGGATCGGTCGAGGCACTCTGCGCATAGAGTCGATGACTGTCTCAATCCTCGGTGGAATTCAGCCGGCGAGGATTCGGCGTTATGTAAGCGACGCGCTCGGAGGAACAGGGAACGACGATGGTCTGATTCAGCGCCTCCAGATGCTAGTCTATCCGGACATCTCCCGGATTTGGCGCAACATCGATCGTCCTCCGGATCCTTTGGCCTCTGGCTTGGCCCATAGACGCTTTGCCTGGCTGGACTCATTTGACGCTGACGAAATCGGTGCCTCCCTTTACCTGAGCCCAGAAGGTTCAAACTACTACTACTTTCACTTCGAGGAAAAAGCACAAGAATTCTTCGATGGTTGGCACACAGACCTGGAGATATCTCTGCGCTCGGGAACATTTGAAAATCCGTCCTTTGAAGCGCACATGGCGAAATATAGGTCCCTAATGCCTAGCTTGGCGCTAATTTTCCATCTACTCGATCACGGTGGAGACACTTCCGTTAACGGGGTCACGCTAGATGCCGCCAAACGAGCGGCTGCGTGGTGCAGCTTCCTCCAAGCGCACGCTCGACGGGTCTATGCGCTGGCCACTAGTGGTCACATCGGGCGGGCGAAGTCAATCCTCAAACACATTCGCCGAGGAGACCTCCCCGAACATTTCACCGCGCGCGATATTTACCGGAGGCAGTGGGCCGAACTCACCAAGAGTGAAGAGGTGCGAGAGGCGCTGCAATTTCTTGTCGAGTACCGGTGGCTGCGACAAGTCACCTTAACACCGGGCGAATCGGGAGGCCGATCGACCTTCCTTTACTTGGCACATAGATCACTGTTGAGTGAGAAAGAGTTGTCTTGAAGGATTACCTAGCAACTTATCTTAAGGAGACTGAATACGGAGAATCCGTTCCAGCTGCTAATGATTTTGGAGACGAGACCAATGAGGAGCTGCCAAAACTGACGAAACCGAGCGAAGCCACTCCAGATATGAGTTTTGGCAGTTTTGTCACCAGCCCCAGAGGAGACGTGGAGAAAACGCCAATATGCCCAAAATGCTCCGGTGAGATTCAACGGGATGTCACTCCGACTTGGATCAACGAGTATTGTCGTGCTGATTTTAGACATTTCATAGTATGCAAGGAACTAAAGAGAGATGATTCTTAAACCGAGCCGCGACCCTGGGGCCGCATTCTTTCTTTCGCCAAAGTGGTCCAAGCAAGAGATTAAGGCTACCCACCAAGGCACTCGAGGGAAGGGACTGAAGAGTGTTCTTGAAGCTTGACAATGAAATTAATGAATGACGATGAGACGTTGATCCCATTGTTGAAAGCTGACGGGATGCTGGGTTTAGATCCGTCAACCCTTCCTCAACGAAAAGCAGGTACTGGTAGTCTGACCGGCTGCGATTACACAGTACTGAGTGCGCTGAGCGATGCTGCGCTTGGGATTCTGCGTAGAACAGGACGCGTGCGCCCTTAGAGAGGCAGCAAGAGAACTCCGGACAATTGGTCAGTGCGCCCAGTATTGGTGCCGCATTTTAGGACCGATTCAGCGGCCAGTTTGTGGAGGTCTTGGGAATGAGCAACGAGATTGAAGACCAAGTAAAGCAAATCTGCGATCGGACCAGGCACGATATTGTTGCCCTTTTCCTTTCGGTACCGGCAGCCGCGAAAGAGTCGATAGCGCTTCCCGAATGGATGACCGCGCGACAACTTGCGGAGTATTGGCAACTCTATATCGACGGGGAACCAGCAACAGCCGGCATTATGAAATGGGCGCGAAGGTCGGCCGATCAATTTCCGCTTCCTCATGCGCGCATGGGTGACATGACTCGATTCAGGCCCGAGGAAGCAGACCGTTGGGCCGTCGAAGAGGCTTCGCGAAGGGTCGTTAGGAAAAGGGTGAAGGCAGATCTGTACGACAAAGGGCGCGCGGCGCGGTCGGAACGGGCATGACAACGCGTCGTTACAGCGCGTAGACTCTGCTTACTCTGACAGCCGCCTAACTCCTTAACCAAAGGAGGGAGCAAACCATGGCGGTTTTTAAGCGTTACAAAGGTAAGAGAATTACTTCCAAGCATAAGCAGTGGAAGAACGCGGCATGGTGGATCGAGTTCAAGAGCGGTGAGCACCATGTCTTCCAAAGGTCAGCAGCAGATACCGAAGGCGAGGCCGAGAGTGAGGAGAAACAACTCAAGGTTGAGTTTGACAAGCAACCCGGTCTTCGCAAGAACGCGCGGCTTACGTTCGGCGAGTTCGTGGATAACCACTATCTGCCGTTGTCGAAGCTGAAAAAGAAATCGTACCGCGATGACAAAGGCAGAGCGGAGGTATTGAAGCGAGAGTTTTCGGGAATGCTATTGCGGCAGATCAAGTCGACGCACGTGGAACGGCTGAAGGTGGCGCTCCTGGGAAAGGAAACCAGTCGGCTTACGCCGCGCACAGGCGCGACGGTGAACCGCTACGTGCACCTGCTTTCGGCAATTCTTCATCGGGCGCTCAAGGATGGCTACGTGAGCAGCAACGCCTGTAAGGGAGTCGCGAAGGAGAAGGAAGCAGGGAACCGGGAGCAATACTTGAAGGACGATCAGGAGGGCCGGCTGCTGAGCGCGCTTGTCGGCAATCTTGCATTCCTTCGCCCGGCAATCATCCTGGCTCTGGGTACTGGGATGAGGAAATCAGAATTGACGCGCCTGAAGTTTGAGCACGTCAATTTCAGCAGCTTGGACGTCTCTTATCGCGTCGACAATAGAGATGTGCCAATCCCGCCAAATTGCATTCTGGTTGAGAAAAGCAAGAACGCGAAACCGCGGATCATTCCGATGAACGAGGCCGTGCGTTCTACTCTGCAAGAGTTGGTCGAGGGCGCCGGAGGTGACGATCTCGTTTTTTCGTTCGCTAGAAATGGAGTGAGTCCCAGCACTCTCAGGTCTGGTTTCACAAAAGCCTGCGACATTGCCGGCGTTACCTACGGAACGAAGCAAACAGGCGGCATCATTTGGCATGACCTGCGTCACACATTTGCAACACGACTTCGTGAACAGGGAATCCATCAGCTCGAGATAATGGATCTGATGGGCCATTCATCGCAAGCGATGGTCAAAAAGTACGCACATCAGACGCCGGCGGCCGCGCAAAGAGCGGTCAACAGCTTACGACCGCCCGTCAGCGAGGTTCTGGACCTGACCGACGAGCTGTATATCTGCTGAGAGCGGTTCGAATGTCTTAATGGTCAGCATTGGACAGCATCGTCAGCATCCGATGGACCAGACGGTTGTAGATAATTAAAAAGTGTGAGGAAATTGGTGCCGAGGGCGGGAGTCGAACCCGCACGCCCTTACGGACAACGGATTTTAAGTCCGTTCGAACGCATCTTACCCGTTCTCACGAAACGAGATGAACCAATATTTACCGGACTTGCGGCCGTCAAAGTCATGCTTCGTCCGGTTACGTCTTGCGACATAAAGTCGTCATCTTAGCGTCATCCGGGGGACCAACTTCGTTGCCAACACATCCCGCTTGGCTTTCCAAGGAACCATTTTCCTCAACTCTAGGGCTTTTGAGCTTTCTAACACTTTCGACTGGGAGTGTGCCTAACTGAGACCTAACGACCAGGTACGGAGACAAAGAAACACAAGCTGCAGGGAATACTGGAAGGCCGTTGCAACGGAATCCGAGAGCCAAAAAAAGGAAAGAAACAACCAGCAGTTGCTTTGTTATTTTGCCGCGTTGGGGCACCCGAATCGGCAGGGTGCCGTGTCTTATACCGACGCGATCATGGGGCAAATAAAAACAGTTTTGCGGGTCTTGAGATCAAAGTAAGAAATGGTTGTCAAAAACTGTCAAGACCACAAAAAAATTCTCGTTTAGGACTAGAGTAATTGCAATTATCACCTCGCTTCAAAACGAAGCTTCGGTCCATTTCAGTCTCTCAGTAAAATTAAAGGAACTTCAGCAAGATGAGGATAGCGCGTGCGGCGCCGCCGAGTATCCCGCTAGTCGCCAGGATGGAATTAGGCTTCTACACCTCGGACAACGAAGATGAAATTGAAAAAGCCGTTCCCGGCAACTGGGACAATGTCGTCTGTGACTGTGTTTCCGCAAGCTTAATTTCCCAACCCAATCTCGCGTAAAAGTATAGACATAGTTGGCCGTGTGCCCAAAGATCCCGCGATTTTTACTCAAACTTGAAAGTTTACAGCGCGGGAAGAAGTTAGCAGTATTTCGGCGCTGAAGTTAACTCTAAGATTTTACGCTTCGTTTATAACAGTCCTGAGAGTTTTTTCGCGACAAAGGTGCATGCGTCGCCCAATTTTCTTAGATCATCGATGGTAAATCTAAACTTGGGCTGCCTCACCAATCTGAGGAAGGATGTCGATGATATGGTAAGGAAGATCACGGCGAGCCGGAATTCAATGCGTCTCACGCATTCGATCTGTCTGGATAGGAGGTAGCGCAATCGTAATAGTTGGACTGTTGTTCATCGTATTAGCTGATTAGAATCGACTCTTGATCGGGCGTTGGGTCGTCTGACATTGCTTGTTTGTATCCTGCTTCTACTGCTTGTTCCACGGCTTTTGCAAAATCGACCAAATCTTGTTCGGTGTGATTGACATAAACTTGGGCAGTTGTTTTGGGATCTTTGTGGCCCAAGGCGTTGGCGATGTTTCCCATGCTGATCAGTTTTTGTACTCTGGTGCCGGGCGTGTGTCTCAAGTCGTGAAAGTGTAGTCCGACGCCACTAAGGCCTGCGTCTTCTAGTGCTCCGGCCCATGCTGTGCGCACGTTATCGGAGACGCCAAAGACTAATTGATCGGAAGGCTTTTTCCCGGCTCGGTTTTGACGAAAGGCTTTTTTGCCTGGATTGTTGATTATGTCTAAGAGTGCTTCGCGGACTCGTACCGTCATTGAAGCGTTGCGGAGCTGCTTATCTCCGCCTAGGTCTTTATAGTTAAGTAGTCCGTGTATTTTCCCAGCGCGAAAATCTATTTGAGACTTGGTTAGGTTGATTAATTCGCCGAAGCGGGCGCCAGTGTCAACGGCTACTATGATGAGTGCGCGAAGGTGCCGGCGATCTTCTGTTTCACACGCCTTGAGTAGTTTGATTTCCTGGTCGAAGGTCAGGAAAAGGTTCCGCATCTTGCGATCACTGGATTTGATGATTTCGTTCTTTCGGGCAAACTCAAAAGGGTTCTGTTTAATCCACTGATTTCGTTTGGCCTCATAGAACATGGCCCGTAGTGTGGTTAGCTCGCGAGCAACTGTCCCAGGGCTAATATTGATTTCAGTTCCGCTTGGGCCTCGGCGTGTAGAACGCAGCCGATGGGAGCGATAACGCTTGAGATCGGCAACGGAAATGTTTTCGAGTTTTTTGGTGCCAAAAAATGCTCTGGAGTGTTTGAGATGCGCTTTGTAGGTGCTTACGTCTCGAACGCCTGATAGTTTTTCTCCGGCCTCGTTGTATTCCGCTTCAACGTAAATTTCCTTTTCACAGTAGTCAGCTAATTCAGCGAAGGTTGTTACGGTGGTCTTCAGGGCTTTGGGGCCGCTGTTTCGAAGCTTATCGAGTTCGATTTCTATGGCGTCGCGTGCGACGCTCTTCTTTTTACGCTCGCGGTGAATACTTTTGCGGTTACCGTTTTCATCGTAGTAATGAAGGTAACCGTCATAACCGACAAGTTTGCCGTTGCGTCTTTTGGGGGCTACGCCTATTGAGTATTTCATCGGAGGTCCGTAGTGAACGTGCAGAGTGATTGAGGATTTGTCTCCACGCGGATGAGTGGAGGGGTGCTAAATTGACTATAGCACACGACGGAAATGAATTGGTCGGGTAATTGGTCGGGTATGGCTACAAAAATGATGAAAAGCCCATTATAATTAAGGTATGCATGGGTAGACGGCTGCCTCGACACGGCAGAGGTCTGGGGTTCAAGTCCCCACGCGCCTACCAATAGGATCAAGCACTTAATAAGAGAAGGGGCCACTGTTGGCCCCTTTTGTGTCGTAAGTTGTGACGTAACCTCTTGTCGATTGAATTAGCCCCTGGTGCAGTGTGTAAGGTTCCAGCCGATTTTCGACTTGTTACCCCGAGCTACCAGTGGGCGACCAGCGCGTACCCGGCGAAGAGCTCGGGCAGCGCCGTCCGTGACAGCAGCTGCACGCCCGCCACCAGTTCGCCGCGCTCGATTCCGCGGTCGGCCAGATCCTCAGTGACGACATACACGGGGATCTTCCGCTTCTCGATTAAGTCCAGGACGTCGCGATCCATCTTCGGAGCCTGGGTTTGCTTCCATTCGCCGATCGTGAAGCCAGGGACTCCCTGACCGGCGACCGCGTAGTTTACTGCGTTGCCGCGCAGCACGACGGTATGTTCCGCACCCGCGCCCTGCATCGCGGCCAGTAGCCAGAGGATGGTGTCATCCTGCTCTTCCATCACGGCGCGATAGGCCGACTCCACAATGTTCAATGTTTTCTTGGCCATGGCTTCACCTCATTTGGTCGGGATGACGAGAACGTTATTCGAGGCCTCGATGAAGGCGTGGAAGTCGGCCGGCGACCCCCGCCGCGTGCCCGGTACGAACTCGTTGACGCCGCGCTCGTCGACGCACATGCCACAATTCACCCAGTCCACCTTGCCACCGTTCGTCTCGGCTTCGTTCAGCAGGGCGGCGACTTGGTCCTTCGTCGTTGGGTGGTTCTCCTCAGCCACGTCCTTGCCGTGTACGGGGTTCGGGTGCGGCGACTGGCGCACGAACGCAAGGCCCGAGGCCCCCTCATAGGCAAAGACGTTGATGTGGTAACCGCGTCGGGCGGCGACGTCGAGGATGCGAAACGCCGTCGTCAAGTTTTCCGACTCGTAGGGAGGATCCATGAGCGCGATGGTCAATGTCTTTTTGGACATGCTTCGTCTCCTAGTGCCAGAGGGTCTTGTGGCCGGCCGCGAGGTGGTCCACCACCACGTCGATGGGAGCTGAGGCAACACCCTCGGCCAACTTGGCGATGCCGCGCTCCTGCAACGAGAAGTCATCGGCGAGCACTGTCACACCGCTCCGCGCCAGCGCCCCGAGCGCACCCGAATGCGCCGACGGGCGCGCCGAGAGTACTCCGTTTTGAACAAGAAACAGGGTTACCTGGTTGCCGCCTTCGACCAGCCCTTTGGCCAAGTCGTAGTAGTAGCCGACATCGTTGGATTCAAACGGATCGCGCGACTCGATGAGCAGGTACTGAGCCATCTACGGTTCCTCCTGGCTTGGGATAGTGGGACACTAGCACAGAGCGTGGGACCAGTCATCAAGTTCAAATCCCCCCGCGCCTACCATTTTTATTTTCCTGAGTCCTACTTCCCGCTTCGACTTTCTTTTGCACCTCACGCGTTAGCTGTAGGAAGGCACGGGCGGCGTGCGAAAGGGTTGCGCCCTTGCGATAGACCAGGTGCAGGCGCCGTTCCGATTTCATTTCGCGTACCGTCAAAGCCGCAACCTGACCGCGAGCGATTTCAATTTGGGCGGTTAAGCGAGGCACGAGGGCCACACCCATCCCCAGTTCCACGAATCTTTTGATTGACTCCAGAGTCGGGAGCTCCATTGAAATATTCAGCGGCGTCTTATACTTCTCAAACGTGCGAACCACGCGCTCACGATATGGTGACGAGACATTGTGCGCGATGAACGATTCGGCGCCCAGTTCGCGCACCGAGATAACCTGCTTCTGAGCCAAAGGGTGATCAGGAACGACGATCAGCGCCAGTTCATCCGTCAAGACCGGTATTGCGGCAATGGCCTTATCGCCTGGCTTAAAAGATACAATTCCAATCTCAGCATCTCGACCCAAAATCTCCGAGGGTATGCGGCTCGCTAAACTTCGTTTGACTTCAACCTTGATGTGGGGATAGCGGGAACGGAAGGCTGGCAGTACAGAAAGTAGATACATCACTGTGTACTCGTTTGCGCTTAGACTCAGTTTGCCTCGATGCACATCCTTTAGCTCGCGGATAGCCGTGTGCGCGTTTTGGCGCATGTTCAATACTTGCTGTGCCAGATCAAAAAGCACCCGGCCGGCGGGGGTGAGGGTTCCATCCTTAGAAGAGCGATCGAAGAGAAGTTCACCAATCTCGGTCTCAAGGCGGCCAATTGCCTGACTTACGGCAGGCTGCGTCCGGTGCAGGGTCTCAGCGGCGCGCGAAAAACTCTTCTCCTGTGCCACCGCTACCAAGACTTCAAGTTGGTTTATATCCACAGTTGTTCTGACCAATTCTCGGGCTTTCAGCGGCGTTCAAAGAACCATCTGAAATTGTGCCACGACGTTATCCCTCTAAAACCGCAGCCAATAATATCACACCACCTTATGTTCTTATAAAAATTATAACTTTGACTTTAGGGCGATCGCGTGCCTACCATCCGGGCTTTTCTGGAGTAGGAGAAGCATGGCAGCTCAGAGGATATCCATATTCGACACGACCCTGCGCGATGGCGAACAGTCACCTGGCTGCTCGATGGACCTCGACGAAAAGGTGAGCATGGCGCGCCAACTCGAGAGTTTGGGGGTGGACGTCATTGAAGCGGGATTTCCCATTGCTTCAGAAGGCGACTACGCGGCCGTCAGGGCAGTGGCCAGGGAATGCCGCGAGGTGGTAGTCGCGGCACTTTGCCGTACGTCTGATCCGGACGTGTTGAAGGCCGCCGCCGCGTTGGAAGGGGCGGCGCACCCGCGCATCCACACGTTTGTAGCTACCTCGGACCTTCATCTCGAATACAAACTGAAAAAGACTCGCGCCGAGGTGCTGGAGATGACGCGTCGCGCTGTCTCGCTGGCGCGCGATTACGCTGAGGAAGTTGAATTTTCCGCCGAGGACGCGACGCGTAGCGACGTTGATTACCTCTGTGAAGTCCTGGCTGTCGCCGTTGCGGAAGGCGCTACAGTGATAAATGTTCCGGACACGGTCGGGTACACCATGCCCGCGGAATTTTCCAACTTGGTAGAAACTATTCGCGATCGCGTAGTCGGGGATCGCAACGTTCAGATTAGTGTGCACTGTCACAACGATCTTGGATTGGCGGTTGCCAATAGTCTCGCCGCTGTGGCTGCCGGGGCGCGCCAGGTTGAATGCACGATTAATGGTATTGGTGAACGCGCCGGGAACGCGTCGCTTGAAGAGATCGTCATGGCGATGAAGGTACGCTCTGATCAGCTTCCGTATGAGACGGCAATCGACACCCGGCAGATTTATCCGAGCAGCCAGCTGCTTTCGGCGATCATCAGTTGTTCAGTGCAACCCAATAAGGCGATAGTCGGACGTAACGCTTTCGCACATGAGGCCGGCATCCATCAGCATGGAGTGATGAGCAATCCGCTCTGCTATGAAATCATGACGCCGGAGTCTGTCGGTGTGCCGACGAGCAGTCTCGTGTTGGGCAAGCATTCCGGACGACATGCATTGGCTTTACGCTACCAGGAGCTGGGCTATTCATTGGCCGCGGACGAGGTGAGCGCAGCGTATGGTCGTTTTAGCGAATTGGCTGACCGCAAAAAGTGCATCTACGATCAGGATCTGATCGCTTTGCTCTCAGCGGGCTCACGAACCAGCGAACAGTCGCCGAGCGAGGCTGGGGTTAAGGTTAGTCAATGGAGGCACGCTTCCAGCTACAGTTAAGGTGGGCTAATACTGATTTATAAATAGGGAACCGTGAGGATCAACAACACATTGCCTCAGGACTTAAATTAAAACTCAACATGCAATTAACTATAGCGGTTCTGGAAGGGGATGGCATCGGTCCTGAAGTGACTCGCGAAGCAGTACGCGTCTTACGCGCTATCGCAGCGATGCACAACCACACATTTAGATTTGCTCATAGACCGATTGGAGGCGCCGCGATCAAGCAAACCGGCTCTCCTTTGCCGACCGCAACTTTAGACGCCTGTTTGACCGCTGACGCCGTGCTGCTAGGCGCCGTTGGAGATCCGGAGTTTGACAATTTGCCTGCGCACCAGCGTCCCGAAGCGGGCTTGCTGCTTTTGCGTCGCGCGCTTGGCAATTATGCAAATCTGCGCCCGGCGATCTGGTACGAATCAATTGCCTCAGCGTCTCCCCTGCGATCTGAGGTCGCCGCTGGCGCCGATATCTTGATTGTTCGCGAGTTACTTGGCGGGCTTTATTTTGGCGAGCCGCGCGGAATTTGCGGTGAGAACGGAAACACCGTGGCGACCAACACGATGACTTACTCGGGGAAGGAAATCGAACGTGTTGCCCGGGTTGCTTTTGAAGCTGCTTCACGGCGACAAAAGAAGGTCACTTCAGTCGATAAGGCAAATGTTTTGGAAACATCAAGTCTTTGGAGACGAGTGGTATCGCGGGTGTCATCTGATTATCCGGAAGTAAAGCTCGATCACTTATACGTTGATGCGTGTGCCATGCACTTGATGAGAAACCCGAAACAGTTTGACGTGCTACTGACAGAGAATCTTTTCGGCGACATTCTTTCCGACGAAGCCGCGGTCATTACCGGATCGCTTGGTATGCTTGGCTCAGCAAGCATAGGTGGCGAAGTTGGATTGTACGAGCCGGTGCACGGCTCGGCTCCCGACATTGCGGGACAGGGGATTGCAAACCCCTTTGGGGCGATCGCTTCGGCCGCGATGTTGTTGCGTTTCAGTGGAAAGCTTGAGCATCAAGCTAACAATATCGACGAGGCCATTCGCCTTGTGTTAAGAGCTGGATATCGCACGCCCGACATCGATCCAAAAGGCGACGGGTATGCGGCATCAACCTCCGAAATAGGAGAGTTGGTGACCGATGCTCTGGCGGAGATTGCCGACCGGCAGCACGCCTACCATGCGGTATAAAGGATGTCAGAACTGAGAACTCTTTTTGAAAAGCTGTGGGACGCGCACGTGGTGCGCAAATCCACTGGCCAGCCCTCGCTTCTCTACATCGATTTACACCTTGTTCATGAGGTGACCTCACCGCAAGCGTTTGATGGGTTACGCGCTAATCGCCAACGTGTGCGTCGGCCGGAGCGTACTGTGGCAACAGTCGATCACAATATACCGACCACTGACCGCACCCTGCCCATCCAGGATCCGGTAGCTGCCAAGCAGATTGAGGCCCTCCGCCGGAACTGCAAAGAGTTCGACATTCGCCTGTTTGATATCAATTCCGCGGAACAAGGAATCGTGCACATCATCGGGCCGGAGCTGGGACTGACCCAACCGGGAATGACAATTGTGTGTGGCGACAGTCATACAAGTACCCACGGAGCATTTGGAGCCCTCGCATTTGGTATTGGTACAAGCGAGGTCGAACATGTTTTAGCCACTCAGTGTTTGTCGCAAAACAAACCGAGAACAATGCTTGTTGCAGTAGGTGGCGCGCTGCCGGAAGGCGTGACTGCGAAAGACCTTGCCCTCGGGATCATTGGCGCTATCGGCACGGATGGCGCAACTGGGCACGTCATCGAATACGCGGGCGAAGCTGTGCGGGCGTTGTCGATGGAAAGCCGGATGACGCTCTGCAATATGAGCATCGAATCGGGTGCGCGAGCGGGAATGATTGCTCCGGACGAAACAACGTTTGCCTATGTGAAGGGACGCCCATTTGCGCCGGAGGGCGCGCAGTGGGAAGAAGCGTTGGGATACTGGCAGACGCTCGCCAGCGATCCGGAGGCCAGATTCGATCGCATAATTCAAATAGATGCGGGCGAGATGGAACCGCATGTAACCTGGGGAACTAACCCGGGCATGGTTGTGCCGGTGACCGGTGTGGTTCCCGATCCCGGGGAAACCGAAAGCGATGCCGATCGCTACGCGGCCGAGCGGGCACTGGAATATATGGCTCTCGCGCCCCGTACCCGCATCGAGGACATCCACATCGATCGAGTCTTCATCGGTTCTTGCACTAATGCTCGACTTGAGGACTTGCGGGCCGCAGCTCGTGTGGTTAAAGGATATCGAGTCGGCGATTCCGTGCGCGCGATGGTTGTGCCCGGATCCCAGACCGTAAAATGTGCGGCGGAACGCGAAGGGTTAGATCACGTCTTCCGCGAAGCCGGGTTTGAATGGCGGGAAGCAGGTTGTTCGATGTGCCTGGGCATGAACCCGGACATACTACGACCTGGTGAGCGTTGCGCTTCCACCAGCAATCGGAACTTTGAAGGAAGGCAAGGTCGTGGCGGACGCACACATCTTGTCAGCCCGGCCATGGCCGCCGCGGCGGCAATAACGGGACACTTTACAGACGTTCGAGAATGGCAATTCAAGTGAACGAGGAGTCAGGAGACAGTAGTAGTAGACAGTAGTCAGTAGCAAGGGTTCTATTAAGGTCCCGCAAATCATGTCCTCGCAGCACAGACCACTGACCACTGACCACTAACTACTGACCACTAACTACTGACCACTGACCACTGACTACTGACTACTGACCACTGACTACTGACCACTGACTACTGACCACTGACTACTGACTACTGTCTTCTGACTACTGTCTTCTGACTACTGTCCTCTGACTACTGATTATGATTCCTTTCCGCGTCCACACCGGCCTGATTGCGCCGCTTGACCGAGCTAACATCGATACGGACCAGATTATTCCCAAGCAGTTTCTTAAGCGCATCGAGCGCACGGGCTTCGGGGATTTCTTGTTTTACGACTGGCGGCGATTGACCAACGGGGAAGCTGATCCCGCATTTCCCTTGAACGAGCCGAAGTATCAAGGCGCATCGATTCTGGTTACCGGGAAGAACTTTGGCTGCGGCTCATCGCGGGAGCACGCGCCTTGGGCACTCGCGGATTATGGCTTTAGAACCATTATCGCACCCTCGTTCGCCGATATCTTCGCGAACAACTGTCTCAAGAATGGTCTGCTGCCGGTTGAGTTGAAAGAGCCGGAAGTAGCCACCATTCTTCAGCGAGGGCGGGAAGTCGAGAATTACAAATTGACTGTCGACCTTGAGCAAAGAGTTGTCACTGATGCTGGAGACTTCTCCGCACGCTTTGCCATAGATGATTTCCAGCGCGACTGTCTCATGTCTGGTCTTGATGAGGTAGGCTCAACATTGCAGTACGAGGCTGACATCGAAGCTTTTGAACGGCGGCGGCCAGGTTGGATTCGAGGAGTGCATACCTAGACACCGCTTTTCTTTTTTCGGACGGGTGGAAGGCCCCGCCCTAGTTAGGTGTTGCTGAATTAGAAAAGGCTACGGTGAAAGAAGTTCGGCCAGTTGACAACTCTAGACAACGAGTTGCGGCTGGCTTGTTTCTTACTGCTGAGTCCTGCACCCTAAGCTTGTCGCTAAAGCGTTTCTTGTTTGTGGTTTGGTGAACTATCCATTTCGGAGGGTTTCTAACGATGACCATCGAAGATCGGCGAGTGGAGATCAACACCCTCGATGGTGAATTACTGCGCCTGCTCAACAAGCGAGCGCGGCTAGCCCTTCAAGTTGGCGAATCGAAGACAGCTTCAGGTCTTTCCTTATGCGACCACACGCGCGAGCGCGAGGTTATCGAGCGGATGTGTGCACAGAATGAGGGACCCCTGGACGAGCGCGCGATAGTCGAACTCTTCCGCGCCGTCATTCATGAATCTCGTCGCATTCAGAGTCGCACCCTCGACAATTCAGGCGACAAGGAAGAAGTTGCGAATTTCAAGCGTGAGGAAGGTCGCTCGCGGGTCGCGTTTCAAGGCGCACGAGGGGCGTTCAGTGAAGAGGCCGCTGTGAGGCTGCTCGGCGATGGCATCATGCTGGTGCCTCGGCCAACTTTCGAGTCGCTCTTCGGCGCCATCAGTGACAAAGCTGCAGACTACGTCCTCGCTCCCATTGAGAATAGTCTCGCCGGTTTCGTACATGCCTGCTTCGACCTGCTTCTGGATAGCAAGTTGTTCATAGTCGGCGAGGTCATTATTCCCATCAAT
Source organism: Pyrinomonadaceae bacterium (assembly GCA_041750995.1). Taxonomy (GTDB): domain Bacteria; phylum Acidobacteriota; class Blastocatellia; order Pyrinomonadales; family Pyrinomonadaceae; genus PSRF01. The sequence continues at coordinate 16,750 of JBGSYG010000054.1, forward strand.
CAGTGTTTGATCGGCTGTCCGGGCTCGACCTTTGACGAAATTACTACGGTCGAGTCGCATCCCGTCGCCCTCGATCAATGTCGGGGTTTCCTAGCGGCTAATCCGCACTTGAAGCGGGTTGCTGCCGAAGACACCGCCGGCAGTGTGGAGCGAATTTTGGAACAGGGGGAAAGATCTCGTGCTGCTATCGCGGGAAAACGTGCGGCAGAGCAACATGGAGGAGTCATTCTTCGCGAACATTTGGAGGACAGCAGTGAAAACTGCACGCGCTTTCTTTTGCTCGGACCTGCCGCGGATTTTTCGGACGACGCCGACAAAATCTCCTTGGTCATTGAACTCCCGCACCAACCAGGAGCTCTGCACCAGGCGCTCGAGCCCTTCGCTAGGAGAGGGATCGACTTATTAAAGATTGAAGGCCGGCCTGTTAAGGGCCGACCCTGGGAATACTGCTTTTATCTTGATCTTCGAGGTTCTCCGAACGACGACGAAGTCACAAGTGCATTGAGCGAGCTTCGTGCGCTGCGAGTCGAGGCGCGAATTCTAGGGGCCTATCGCTCAGCGCGCGTCCGGTAAGTTAAAAGCGGAATCCCAAAGCGTCCATGATCACCACGGGATTTGCACACAAAAGTTTGCTCTTAAGTCGGCGAAGCCGACAACTGATAATAGCCCGGCACTCCAGTGCTGGGAGATACCGAGCCCAAAATGCCGCCAGTCCGTGAAACGGACGGCTGAATTACGGAGAGTTTCAGTCGTCCGCTTCGCGGACTCGCTCTATCGTACCTTGTAATCCCCGCACTGAAGTGCTGGGCTACTATCAGTCGTCCCGCTCCGCGGGACTGTATTCGCCATTAAGTTTAGTATCCAAGCTAGAAGCACCACCTAATCATGATTCTTGTTCTAACTCCAAACATCAAACCGGAAAGCGACGCATATGAGCAGTTGGTTGCGCACCTTGCCCGCCTGCAAAACATTCAGTGGCGCGTCCATCATGAAGAGGGAACCGAGCAGACGTTGACTGAAATCTATTTGATTGGCAATACCGCCGCGATTTCAATTGACGACATGAAAAGCCTGCCGGCGGTTGAGCGTGTCGTGCGTGTCTCCGAGGAATATCGGGTGCTCGGCCGCCATCGCGACGATTACCGCGCGGCACATTTTGATTACCAGGGTTTGCGGTTCGGTCAGGACACGTTGCACGTGTTCGCCGGGTTATGCGCCGTGGATACGCCGAGCAATGTCGAAGTAATGATGAAGGCACTCAGGGATAACGGGCAGGTGTGTACGCGGATGGGCGCCTACAAGCCACGCACCAGTCCCTATTCTTTTCAGGGGCACGGTAAGAATTGTTTGCCTTACGTTTTTGATCTGGCGGGAAAGTATGGGATCAAGGTTATTGCTATGGAGATCACGCATGAATCTCATATTGACGAGATCAGCGAAGGCCTCCGCGTGACCGGCAACTCCACCGGAATCATGCTACAGATCGGCACGCGCAATACTCAGAATTTTGAGCTTCTGAAAATTGTCGGGCGTCAGCAGGATTTCCCCGTCTTGCTTAAGCGGGGCTTTGGAATAACGTTGACTGAATCTCTTCATGCCGCCGAATATCTCGCAAGCGAGGGCAATCGCAGAGTTGTCTTTGGACTCCGCGGCGTCAAAACCAACATCGCAGACCCGCATCGCAACTTTTCGGACTTCGCGCACGTGCCCGTAGTGAAGCGTCTAACTCGGATGCCCGTCTGTATTGATCCTTCACATGCAATTGGTTCACGCAGCGCGGGGCCGGAGGGAATTCTGGACATAATGCACGCGACTGCCCAGGGCGTGATTGCGGGAGCCAACATGGTGCTGGTCGATTTTCATCCCGAGCCCGCCTCTGCCCTCGTTGATGGGCCACAAGCACTCCTGCTCAGCGAGTTACCGCAATTCCTCGAGGATATTCAGATCGCTCACAATGCCTATGTGAGCCGCGAGGCTCTTGCTGAGCGCTATCGCAATATTCAACCGGTCTTCTGACATCTCTAATACGGCATCCAAGTCGCCTCTTTTAGCGCGGAAGTTTTTCAACTATCCAACTCGACCAATAGTTGTTGATCAGACACCTCACTCAGTGTCAATGTAGATAGCGCGCTACGGGCTCACAGCGCGTCCGATTCACTCTGACATGGGAAGCGTCTACGAACAATTTGAAGCTGAACTTGCCGGCTGGAGCACCAAGTACGCCGAACGTCCCCGCCGCCTCATGCTTCGGCTTTTTCTGCTGGCACTCGAGCGCGAGGAAATTGTCTCTATTGGATACCGCGAAGATTTGATCGCGGTCCACCTAAGGGCGATGCCCATTTCCGAAAGTGAGCGCGAGATCATTCGTCACGCTTTGCTTTGGACGTGGAAAGATGAGGAGATGCACGCGATCTACATTCGTGGTGCGATCTTCAAGGTCGGAAACCTTCCGCTCCGTACACGTGCGCTCTTTACTCAGGTCGCGGGTGCAGTTGGAGGCTGGTCTACCTCGGTTCGCCAGCACGTGCGTTGGTCGGATGCCCCACTCTCGAGAGCGACAGCCACACTAATTTCCTGGGCTGGATTCATTACCGGAAAGGTTCCGCAGGGTGTTAGGCAACATGTTCGCTATCGTTCATTCCGGGATTTCTGTCTCTTCAACGTCGACGCTGAAAAGACTGCGTGGCTGTGCTGGAAGCGTTTGATCGAATTAACCAGCGAGCAGCCATTCATGCTGCCCTCTTTGATAGATGATTTTCGCCGCATCATGGATGATGAAGATCGGCACCGGAGGATCTTTGAGATTTTGGCAGCAGCCCTGGATCAGAACGATCAACTCGTAGAAGGAGAAACCGTTGATGCCCTCGCGCAAAAGATCCGCGCGGTAGGAGAGTATTTCGTACCCCGTGCGCTCCGCGGCGGACGAGTTGCTGAGAACGTCCTCGGCAGCGGCGGGCGGGTGAGGGTTGTGCAAGGGAGAACAGTGGACGAGAAGCTGTCGCTTTTCCGTAGTCTCCTCGAAGAGACACATCTCAAGGAGCAGCTTGAGGAACGAGCGCGAACTCTAAACAAACCTCTGACTGAATTGCGAGTGGCTATCAAGCCGGCCTTCATGCTCGGCTATCACCTGCGAGACCGGTCAATGATCACGGATAGGCAACTGTTGGAAGAGCTAGCTCGTTATGTGCGGTCCTGCGGCTGCGAGGATGTAGCAGTTGTCGAAGGCCGGAATATTTACGATCAGTTTTATGGCAACCGCTCAGTCAAAGAGGTAGCTCGATATTTCGACATCTCGTCTCCGCACTTTCGAGTTGTAGATCTTTCTGAGGAACAAATACCGCATGCTTATTTCCGCGGCATGGGACAATACACTGTGGGACATACCTGGAAAGACGCTGACTTCCGCATCTCCTTCGCAAAAATGAAGAGCCATCCGGTTGAACTAGTCCACCTTACAATCGGAAATCTCGAGGGTATCGGCGCGCGATGCGATCAATTTCTATTCGCCGAGCGTCAGGCGGATCGTGAAACCGCAACGATGATGTTGCTGGATGAGTTTCCTCCGCACTTTTCAATGATTGATGCCTATGAACTGGCTGCTGATGGTCTGGTCGGCGTGATGGGCTGCCCGCGGCCCGCAACACCACTGCGGTTCTATGCGGGCACTGACGCGCTTGCGGTTGATATGGTAGCGATGCGTCACATGGGCATCAATGATCCTCGCGAGTCGAGTACATTGCGTGCGGCGTGCCACTGGTTCGGTGACCCGCTCAACAACATCAAAATTGATGGCCCAGATGAGCCGCTCCCTAACTGGCGCACTCCCTACTACAGTGACATATCAACCATGCTCAGTTTTGTCGCCTTGCCCGTTTATGTGCTCGGCAGCGCGCGAGGTGCACTCTTCGTCCCGCAAATGGACAATGATGCATTTCCACCGCTAGGCAGCCAGGGTTGGACATTGCGGGCCGGGCGCCGGGTTATACAAAGTCTCATAGGACTGCGCCATAAAGAATGACTTGTCGCGTTGTCATCATTGGTGCAGGTATGGGCGGGTTAACTGCGGCAGTCCGACTAGCGCAGAGCGGGTTGAGCGTCCGAGTGATCGAAGCTCGGACAGAAACTGGAGGGCTTGCGTCAGGGTTTGAAAAGGATGGTTTTAGATTTGATGCCGGCCCATATGTGCTGCTTGATCGTCCCGGGCTTGAATGGGCCTTTCGTGCCCTCGGTCTCGAACTAGCCGAGCATATCAGTCTCCGGAGAGTCGATGATGTTTACGAGGTGTTATCGAGTGCGGGCGTCACGGTTCGTTTCCATGGGGATCTGAAAAGAACAGCCGAAGGTTTTGATGCCCAGTGGCCTGGGAGCGGACAGCTATATGAGGATTTTGTAGCAGCGACGGGGAAAACTCATAAACTCCTAAGCCCTCTACTTCATGTCTCACGACCCAGACCTTCTCATCTTCTAGCCAAACAACGCTTCACACGCATCCCGTTTTTGCTGCAGTCATTAGAGTCGGTCCTGACTGACACTAAAATGCCGCGGCCACTAGTCGAAGCAATCGCAATATGGACGCAAATCGCGGGACAGCGAATGGACGAGGCGCCAAGTCCAATGGCTTTTGTGCCCGCGTTGATTCATTCCGTCGGCGCTTTCTATCCGGTTGACGGGATTGGGATGATCCCGCGCACGTTGGAACGAGTGGCGACAGAAGCCGGAGTCGAATTCCAATACAGCACAAGAGTCCGGAGGATTGTGTGTGAACGCGGCCAGGTAAGCGGAGTCGAAACCGACGAGGGCGAGGTTGTGGGCGCCGACGTAATCGTCTCCAACTATAGCGGCATCGGTACATACATTGAGATGTTAGAGGAAACTCCGGCACGGACTCGCCAACGCCTCAATAAGCTTCCACTGCAATCACCCGGCGCTTGTGCCTATCTTGCGATTCGCGGTGAGGCGAGGCAACCCTATCTTCGATTTAAAACGTCGGGCGCGGGAGAACTATGTCGTCTGCTTGTCATGCCTGTAGTCGTTGCCCCCGAGTTGAAGAAGAATGGTTGGTTTCCTGCACGCCTTATTAGCCCAATGCGACATGAAGAAGCCGAGCGTCTTGGGGTTGAAGGGCAACGCAACTACCTTAATCGGCTCATTGAAGAGAGTTGGTGGCGCGAGGGTGTTGATGATTATCGCGTCGTTGATACGCGCGTACCGTCGGAATGGGGCAGCGAGTACAATCTATATCGAGACAGCATGAATCCCGTTATGACCGCAGGCTTCATGCGTGCAGGACGTTTAGCTCACAAGAGTCCGTACGCCCGTGGACTTTACCTGGCGGGTAGTTCAACGCATCCCGGACAGTGGGTCAGTTTTTGCGCTATTTCAGGAATTTTGGCAGCAGGCGATTTGCTCGAGGACCTTGGGTGATGTTGCCAGTAAAGCTTGAGCTGCTCACATCAGGGCACCGCCTGCGGATCGCTCGCCTCGGTAGTGGGCAACCGGTGATTTTCCTTCACGGCTATCCCGACAACTTACAGATTTGGTCTGAGCTGGCAAATGGCCTGGCAGATCACTTTGAAGTGATAGCGTTCGACTGGCCAGGAATGGGCTACAGCGACGCATGGTCTGGGGGTACCACGCCCTTTCATATGGCCGACCGTCTACTCAAGATTCTCGATGAGCTCGCGATCGAACGTGCCAGCCTGGTAGGGATGGACATGGGCGGGCAACCTGCACTCGTTTTTGCCGCACAACATCCCGAGAGAATGCGTAATCTGGTGGTGATGAACTCGTTGGTCTTGTGGGACGAGAAAACCTCGTGGGAGATTAGCCTGTTGCGCAAATACGGTTGGAATCGTTTCATCATACGCAATTTTCCCCGTCTGGTATTCAAGCGCGCCGAGATGACCTTTCTCCCACGCGGTATGAAACTTCCTTTCGACTTGCGTGCTGATCTCTGGAGGAGTTTTTCGCAGCCTAAAGTTCGTTCCTTTATTGCCCGTCTTTGCGCGGGCTATCAGGGAACATTGGAGCGGTTACCTGAGTTGTACAAGACAATCACTTGCCCTGCGCTTGTGTTGTGGGGAGAACACGATCAGCATTTCCCGCCGGAGCACGCAAGGCGGCTTCATGAAGCAATCCCAGGGTCAAGTTTGCAAATCATTCCTGAAGCGGAACACTGGATGGCGTGGTATCTCGCTGAGACCGTGGCAGAATCAATTCGCGGTTCATGGCTGAAACGGTAAATGGTGGATTCAAGTTAGAAGTGCAGCACACAGGCCCCTAGGGCCGGCAGTTGATAGCCACGCCCGTGAGGGCGTGGACATCGGTCGCAATAAGACAAAAGCGCCGAAGGTGCGACAGTGATTTAGCCCGTCGATCGACTGTCGGTCCTTCGGACCTGGGATCGATTTAATCGCTTGTTCCACGCCCTCACGGGCGTGGCTATTAACTTTCGGCCCTTCGGGCCAGCGTTGCACTTCCAAGTTGAATTCACCAATGTCTTTTGGACATGCTTCGTCTCCTAGTGCCAGAGGGTCTTGTGGCCGGCAGCGAGGTGATCCACCACGTCGATGTGAGCTGCGGCTACACCCTCGGCCAACTTTGCTATGCCGCGCTCCTGCAACGAGAAGTCATTAGCGAGCACCGTAACCCCGCTCCGCGCCAGCGCGCTGAGTAAACCATATCGCGAAGCTCCTGCCTTGCACTTTTATTGTCACCATCCAGGTTCAAATCCCAGCGCCTACCTTTTTCTTTGATACCTCAGGAGTTTGGCTAAGCGGGCTTAAACCATTCCTTTGTCATGCCGCATTTACCCGAAGTACAGATCAACAGCGGCGGCGGATGGTTGTGCCTTGAAATAGATTTTGCTTGTCGACATATCAGTTAGGCAGGCGAAATGAGATTCAGTCAATTACCTCACCCGGCAAGCTACACCTTAGTACCCGCGCCAGGTAAACGCGGGGGCTTTTCCTATGATTGGTGCAGGTTGTCGACGCCTTTCAAATCGGGAACCGACTCCTCACCCCCGACACAGTTTCTTTTCGAATCCCTGTAGTCAGTAAACCCTTCGCCTTACCGGGCGGGTGTGTCCCTGGCCTCGCGAGAATGACTAAGAATTGGAGGAATATCATGGCAACAAAATCACGTCGTAGTAGTAAGAAAACAAAAGCCAGCACGTCCGCCGCGCTAGCGTCGTCCTCAGTCGAAGAATTACTGCTTGCCGCGCTCGAACGCGGGGACGACAGCTTTGAGACGGGCCGGTACCTGGTCACATTCAAGGAGGGAGCCGCCGAGGAAGGCATGCAATCCCTGGGAACCCAGGGAATGCGTGTAGCAAGTGCTCGAGATTTTAAAGATCAGGCCGCCACGCTTGCGGATGTCGGCGACGCTGACGCGGTCGTCTTTCCGGAAATTGGGGTAGCGCTTCTCGGCGCTGAGCCCGCTCAAGCGCGCGGCATGAGTGCCTTCGCGGAAATTGCGTCCGATAGTCCCATCGAATCCGTCGATCCAGAATATTTTGCCTTCGTTGAGGGTACCGGCGACGAGTACTTCCGCAGCCAAGGTGAGGAAGGTGAGAGCAGCAATCCGGGCGAGTACCTGCGCGGCTTCATCCGGGCGGCTGAAACTATCTCCAAAGATCTGGGGTTGGGTCTTAAGGCGCAACCAGAAACAGACGTCGAGGCGCAGGTTCTCGGCGCCACCTGGGGGCTGATCGCATGTCGGGTTCCACCCAGCACGCGAAGCGGCGTGGGCATTAAGCTGGCAGTACTCGACACAGGGTTTGACCTCGGCCACCCAGATTTCGTGGGCCGCCCGATCGTTAGTCAGACGTTCGTAGGCCAGCCGGTGCAGGATCTCCATGGGCACGGCACTCACGTCACTGGCACAGCTGCGGGACCCAGGGCCCCGGCGGGCACCACTCCTCGCTACGGCATCGCTTACCGATCACTAATCCATGTCGGCAAGGTACTAGCCAACTCGGGTACCGGCAGCATGGCCGGAATCCTCGCGGGGATGAACTGGGCCATCGCTAATCGCTGTGCGGTGATCAACGTGTCCCTCGGCGCGGTGGGCGGAGTGCAGCCTGCGTATACGGCTGCAGGGCAGTCTGCGCTAAACAATGGCTGCCTGATTATCGCCGCTGCGGGTAATAACGGACCTGGTCCAACGATCAATCCTGCGAACTCCCCCACCATCATGGCGGTGGCGTCGCTTGATCGAACCCTTATCCCGTCGTCGTTCTCGGCTCGCGGAAAGATCGAGATCGCCGCTCCAGGCCGGGACATCTTCTCTTCCTGGCCCAGACCGACGCGCTATAGGACCATAAGCGGGACCAGCATGGCCTGTCCCCATGTAACCGGTTGCGGCGCGCTTTGGGCGGAGACCTCTCCGACTCTGCGAGGGCTGGCGCTTAGGAACAGACTGATGGCTACGGCGAGGCCTTTGCCTTTCCCCGCGACACAGGTCGGCAGGGGACTCGTCCAGGCACCATAAAGCTCGAGGGCTCTAACATAACCGCGCCCTAGTGCGTTAACTTGTACCCACCCGGAGTAGAAATCTTCGGGTGGGTACGCTTACGTGGGGGAGGTTGCTATGGCCAAAGGCAAGAAAAAATGGATTGTTACCACATCGGGCAAGAAGTCGCTGAAAGATATTAAGAAGAAACTGACTGAGTCTGGGTTCTCAGTCGATCAAGTGCTGGACGAGATAGGAATCATTACCGGCACATCCAGTGACGACGATGTCGAGCGTGTAAGAAAAGTTGCGGGGGTCACAGATGTCTCGCCGGACGAGCAAGTCGACATCGGACCGCCGGACGCACCTATCCAGTAGCATTGTCCTAAGGTTGATGTGCTTGGTTGTCAGTTTTCTGTGAGGGTCATCATGAAGATCGACAGCTGAAGGCGCCGGCTGTGTCTGAAGAAGTGCTGGGAGCAGTCTTAGTAACAGCCTGAGTCATTCTTGGGATTTCTCTTTAGTGACCTGACCATGCTGGCTGCGGGCAATCTTCTTGTAGGCGCTACTGTCTTTGTCGTGAGCTTTGTACCATTCGACCAATTCCGAACGGAGGTCACGAGTGAGTCGTGCATGGGACGCAAGTACTTTTAATGAGGGACGTCGATGCGAGCGTGATATGAATACCGCTTGCGCAATAATTTCACCTGCGACGATGTGAATTGACCCTCCGACCGGCGGTCTTCGAATCACCAGGTTTACCGGGTGGGCATACCAATCAGTTTCGACTAGGCCAACTAAAACCTCGAGCACTCGATTCGGTCGATTGATTCCAGGCAGAAATAACGTGTCAACGTCAGGCGGTGTGCGCCAGATGTAAGGCAAGTGGATTTTGAAGAGATCCCGTTGATCCTCACGGTCGAAAAAACTTATCCCCGGCAGCACAGGAGTTAACAACTGGTTGCCGGCGATCTCGATCGGATCGACCGTGAAGGCATTCTTTAGAAAACGGCAAGTGAGATCGTCCTTCACATAAAAGACTCGTTCTCCGTCGGGAGAATAATCCGGAAGCTGCTGACGCTTGGCATCAAACGGTGAACTGAAAGGGCGAACCCCCGCCGGCGCATCATCGGGTAAACAAAACCCAAATGTGATTGGTGACTTAATTAGAAATCCCAACGCGGTCGCTGCCGTGAAGGGCAAACATTGTTCTTGTACGCCGTAACCAGGCGGAATCTCTGAGCGGGCGACGGCAGGCGCTGCTGTCGGTAAGTCCACGCCAGAAACCAAGGGTAGTAAGTTTACATCCATAGGCGAGTAAGGATCTTGGGGTTCTACTTTAGCCCAAGCTTTCCGGTTTCACCACATTTCCTCACTGTTACTCATGTCGAGTGGAGTCTGCGAAAAGTATTCGCATGCACCCTGGGAGCGATGCGCTTTCCTGGATGGTCTGAGTGAAGTGTCGCGTGGTCGCTCGAAAACACAAAGCAAAAGGGTTGACGCTGCCGTCAACCCTTTTTACTCCTGTGCCAACGGCTAAAGGTTTAGCCGCGAGCTTGTTGGTGTTTTATCTAAAGAGTTTCGCGGCAGCATTTTGAATCTTGCCTTTTTGCCTTCCACTAATCAGGCCGTCGGCGACCCACTGATTAGTCAAAGCAGCAACTGCCTCCATGAAAGCGCCATGATCGCCCGCGTGCTCCGCAGCTAATTGCGCAAGAAGGTCCGCCATCGTGCATCCATTTGCGAACAGCGTGTTGGGCACGCCCGTGTTGATGCTGCCAATAATGATCGTCGGACTCAGATCCGAATTGGGATTGCAATCCTCATCATTCGGTACGCTGTCGCTGTCAGCATCCGGGAAAGTCCAGCCTTCATCTCTTAATAGTTCAAACGTCAGATCATCCGGAGCCTTAACGTTATGAGTCAGGTCCGCATTAATCGCTGGCTCCATTAGCAGGTTGCGGCGTGCCACCGTGTCGTAGTGGGAAATTGAAGAACCCCCTACAACCGGGAAAGGTGCGTAGACGCGAGCTCTACCTAATGCATCTGCACCGGCTCGGATCAACGGGTCGTTGCCAATGCTCGCCGTGACCGTCCCGCCAAGTTGAGCAAGAATTGCCAGCCCGTCAGCTCGTCTCAGACTAACTGCAGGGATGGTAACGAAGGCGTCGTTAATTCCATCACCGGCCATTCCCGGGGGTGCTGCATTCACGTTGGCCAGCTGGTTGTAGATTATTACTGCCGCCGCGCCGGCTTCCGACGCGTTCCTGGCCTTTACAGCAAAGCCACAGAAGCCTCTTTCGACGAGCGCAATCTTACCGGCAACCGCCCCGGCATTTGAGAATGAAGAACAGCCGTCTGTTGTAGTTCCTCCGAGCTCCGCTATATCTACGGCGGCCACCACATCAGCGAGCACGTTCGGGTTTCCAATGGCCGGTCCAAATCCCGCAGTGCCGAATTGATAAGTCCCCGCAATTGCACCGGGATTTAGAACGCGCACTTCCGGACTTCCAAGAGATAGGACGATGGGAACGCCGGCTGTAACAAATGCACCGTTCCACACCACTCTTCCGAAGCTCGTCGCCGAAGCAACGCGCTGGGCGGCTGTCATCTGCGGCCACGTTAGTCCAGTGTTCAAGTCCAACAGCTTAGTGTTGTAAACATCGGGAAAACCACTGAAGAGACTACCGTTGGCTAGACTGGCGAACTGACTAAATCCGAGTCCGTGCGCGAACTCGTGTAACAACACCGCCACCAAATCGTTTAGGGCGCCGTGATTGTTGTCGAGGCCCAGATAGAAGTTGAAGTTAGTGCTGAAGTTTGCGTTGATATCGTCATTCGCGGGAAGCAGGTCAACTCCGGCCAACTTATTTGCGAGCGCAACGTGATACCAAGTGCCGGCAATGGGAGCATTGGGAAAGTCGCGCGCCACACTGACAGGTCCTGCGCTTCCAAGTACGCCCGGGCCGAGGGCTACGAACTGCGCCCGAATGCGAATGGGCACATCGCTATCGAGCCGCGCACTCCAAATCGCTGCCGCATGTTGGAAAGCGATTAAGCGCTGTTCGCCGAGGGTCGTTCCGGTATTTCCACCCACGGGCGCTGCCGGAGTTGGGTCGTTGAATCCCACACCAGGAGTATTAATGTTGACGATAACGAATTGCGCCTCGGCGGCTAATGTGTTGCCAGCCGAAAGGCCGATGAACGCTAACGCGACGAACATAACAAAGAGTTTCATAAGCGATTGTTTTTTTCTCATTTGTGCATCGACCTCCTTATTCGGTGGAATCGTCTTTGACCAAGCCTAAGAACTCAGCGCCTTCTGAAAAGGTGAAGACGCACTTTGTTTCCCAGGTACCATCCGGGTTGGGACGGCCCAGCATCACTCCGCCAAATCCTCCTTCGAGGTCGACGGTGATGCCTCCGGCGGCGGCGGGAGCCTGCGGCAAGTTCTCAGGGCGGTTAGCCAGTACGCTGAGAGACGCAACCACTTCGTCAACTTCTTCCTGGTTCGGAAGACGCTGTTGACCTGTTTGCTTATCAACTACGATTGGGCGGGTGCCCTTGAATCGTTTCTGATTAGGTGTTTTTGTCGATGCTTGAGCCTTATTCGATGAGCTGGTCATACCCAGCGAAAGAACGGCGATCGCGGCGATCGCAACTGCTCCGACTAAAATAGCGATTATCATTCGAGGGAAAACCTTCGAAAGTCTGCTACGGGGACGTAATCCGGCCATTTTTTATTCCTCCATGGTTAGGTTGTTGATTGGACAGTGAGACTCACTGCCAGCCGCACGTGTTGTGAGTTAGGAGTTGCCGACAGAGCAGTAATCGAAGGAGAACGATCACTGGACTGGGATAAATCGATGTGGGGAGCGTACGATTTAACTAAAGTTGCGAGCGCAAGTTATGCTAAGTCACGGCGCATGTCAAGGCAGTTTCGGGTTTGGTAGGCTTTGTAACGCAAACTGTTAGTTTGCGTGCGCCTTGAATGCCAATCATTCCGCGCAAACTAACAGTTGCTTGCGCCTTGAATGCCAATCCTTCAGCGCAAACTAACAGTTTGCGTTACAAATTAGGGCGCAGCGCCTTCAGATTAAGCCGGCGAGAAGCACTGGCACCCAGGCGATTGCAGTAATTTCGCAGGGTCGCGTGGCTCTTCACCGGAAACTCGATTTGCCGCGGACTATTTCGGCTATTAAATGAAAATTTGTAGGGTGGAATTCTCAAAAAAACCTCGTCTCCGCGTGTCCCTGACATTTACTGTCATTTCCAAACCGTCGAAAAAATCGCTATTGACGCTTGCATTAAAATCAACGAGAATCAAAACGGTTTTTGCGGATCCCACATTATTCCGCCGAACTGCAGTTGTTCTAAGCGCCAACCTTCGACGTACTACCCAAGACCCCGAGTTGAATTTTCCACAACTAAAGCTTCGTTGAAGCAGGCGTAACCCTTTAGCACACTAAGAATTCGCGCTCCGGGTTCTCATCCGTTCCACTCCCGCTGCCCACGCCCCATGGATTAAGATCATGGAAGAATATTCTTCACTAACAGATCAATCGATCACGACTGATCATGCCGTCCTACTCACAGATGGCTCAGAGCAGTCAGACCCAGCTGCCTCATCCTCCCCGACGAGTTCGCTGATCACCGCACTTCACGATCCTTCACTCGAAGTGCGAAGAGCTGCCGCCACTGCGCTGGGCCGAGCTGGTGATGCAACGGCAATCGGACCCCTCAACGAGCTACTCAGACACGACACTGATTTCGAACTGCGAGACACGATCTCCCAGGCAATCTCAGCCATTGCCCTACGTGGAACTACGCACTCGCCGTTGGCCTCGGATGTCAGTGTATCTTTCGAAATGAATCCTGCCAGTGAAGTTCCGGTTGCGGATTCAAGTCTGGAGCAGGAAGCACACCGGCTTGCCGAACAAGATCTGGCGCGCCGGCTAGCTGCAGCGCAACAACCCTATCGCCCCGAAGCCGAACAAAAGCTTAAGGCAGAGAGGCACACCTTACTCACGTCCTCAGTCTCGCAAAATAATCTTGAAGAGGAACATATGGTCGTTGACATAGAACAGGACCTGAGAACGGCTCTTGAGGCCAAACGCAAAGCCGAATCTGATCAGTTGAAACGGATCAAGGAAGTTGGGGGAATGCTAGCCGCGCAGGAAGAAGCCTTGCGACAAGCGCGCATGCGAGCTGACTATCTCAGTGAACAACCCCAGCGACTCTTTGGTGAGCTCCAAGCGATCAGAGACAAAGCCCAACAAGACGCTCTGCAGCGCGCCGAGATAAAACAGCGCCTAAACTCGGAGATCGAGGCTCTACGGAAGACCGAGGCGGAGCAGCTTGGCGAAATACAAGCAGCGAAAGTCGCGCTTACCGCATTAAAGGAAGCGGTGGCTCAGGCTGAAGTGGAATCCTGTCGCTGCGCCGAAGCGCGAGCGGCGGAGCTGGCCCAGCTCGAAACCATTCGCAGTGCTTCCACAGCAGAAGTTCAGGTCCATGACGCAGAAGAGCGCCGGATTAAAAGCGAATTGGACGCTATCCGTCAGCGCAAAAGCGAACAGCAGAGTCGCGTTGCCGAGGTTGGGAAAGAAACCCAACAGCTGATGGAACAAGTGGAGCGCCTGAAAGCTGAGGAGCTGAAGCGACGAACGGAGGCGACGGCTCGGGCTCAGGCAGCGGAAGAGTTGCGCCAGCACGCCGAAGAAACCGCTGCTCGTCGCGCCGTCGAGGAAGAAGAGCGATTGAAAGTTCTGCAAGCACTTCGCCTCAAAGCAGAAGGTGATGCGCAACTGCAAGCTGAAAGAGAGCAGCGTCTGAGTAGTGCGCTCGAGGCTCTGCGTCAAGCTGAAGCGGAACAACTCACGCGAATTCAAGATGCAGAATCCCATCTGCAAAGAGCCAAGGCGAAAGCAGAGCAGTTAGTGGAGCTGGAACGAAACCTAAATAGTGAGATCGGTCCCCTACACACTGCCACGGCAGAACAACTCCGGCGCATCGAGATGGTCGAGGCTTCACTCTCAGCCCAGAAACAGGAGTTGGCCAAAGCCGAAGCCGAAGCGCAACGTTTGACCGAGGAAGAGAATCGCTTACGCGAGGCAGCGGAGGCGCAGCGTAAAGCTCAGGCCCAGGCGCGCGCTCAGAACGCGGAAAACCAGCGAGCGCAAGCGGAAGCTGAAGTGCAGCGGCGCGCGGCCGAGGACGAGCAGAGACTTAAGGTTCTGGAAAACATTCGCGGCAAAGCGGAAGCAGAAGAGAAGCAGCGAGCAGAGCAAGAGCAGCGCCTCAGCTCAGAGCTGCAGGCGATGCGAAAGACCGAGGGAGAACAATTCAAACGGATTCAAGAATCGGAAGCGAATCTTCGCAAGGCTGAAGTTAAGGCCGAACAGCAGCTTCAAGAAGCTGCTCAGCTCGAAGCCGCACGGGCTCGCCTCATTCGAACCGAGGCCGAAGCTCGCGTTCGCGCGCAGGAAGAAAGAGAGCACATCGCTGAACTTGAAACGACGATAACCAACGCTAAGGTTGAAGCGAAGAAGCGTGCCGAAACAATATCTCAACTCGAAGTAGGACTCGAGACATTACAGGGCGAGGCTTTAGAACAGCTTAGGAGCATTGCCGAATTATCAGGGGCGGTGTCGCACGCGGAAACCGAGCTACATGATCGCGCCGAACAAGAAGGGCAGCTCAGAATTCAGCTCGAAACGTTACGCGAATTAGATGCTGAACAAGAGAAACAGATCAGGGAAGTCGAAGCTCGCTTAGCCGACCAGGAAGAAGCTCTACGACGAGCCCAAGCAAAGTCGAGACATAAGACGGAAGTGGAAGCGCGGCTCACGGGCGAGTTGCAGACGTTGCGACTTGCGAAGGTGGAGCAGAACAAGCGGATTGCCGCAGCCCGAGCCGAAGGCCGCGCACTCGCTGAGCAACAAGCGCGACTGCAAGCCGAAGAAGAAGCGCGGTTCCAGGCAGAGACCGAAGAGCGGAGGCGGGTCGCGCAGAAGGCGCGCGAACTTGCGGAAGCACAAATGGCCCGGCGCGCCGAAGAGGAAGAAAACGCCCTCGCCGATTTGGAAGCGCGCAGGAAACAAGCGCAAGCGGAATCAGAGTCACGAGCTGAGGCGGCGAAGAAGCTCAATGCTGCTCTTGAGATTCTAAGAAAGGCGAAGGAAGAGCAGCTCGAAAGCATTGCGCAAGCAGAAGAGCAACTGCGTTTGGCCGAAGAAGAAGCGCGGCTGCTGGCGGAGACTGAATTGCGTCTGAGGAACGAAGCCGAGGTTAAGGCAGCGGCTGAAGCCGATGCACGCCGCCAGGCTGCGCTCGAAGCGCGGCAACAGGCGGAGGCAGAGGCGCAGCGTCGTGCCGCAGAAGACGAGCGACGATTTGCTGAGCTGGAAGCCATTCGCAGCCAGGTGGAAGCAGAAGCTCAGCAGCGCGCCGAGGCTGAGCGAGAATTGGCTGCAGGAATCGCTGTGCTGCGAAAGGCCCAGGTCATTCAGCTCAAACGCTTGGAGGAAGCCGAAGCGGTAAACATGGCCCTGGCGCAGGAGCAATCTCGTCTCCAAGCCGAAGAGGAGGCTCGTCATCAGGCCGCGATCGAATCTCGTCGTCAAGCCGCAGCGGAAGAGCAGCGTCGGCTTGAGGCAAGGGCGAAACACAAAGCCGAAGAAGAGGAGCGACTGATTGCTCAACTGCAATCAATACGTCAAACAGTCGAGGCGGATGGCAACGAGCGCGCAGAAATAATGAACGGGCTTCGCTCTGAGATTGAAACGCTGGAGGAGACCATTGCAGGCCAGACCCGCCGCATCGACGAGGCGAAACAGCGGTTACAGGAGCTGCAATCCGCAGCGAATCATCGGGCTGAAGAAGAGGCGCGCTTAAAGGCGGAGGAAGCGAATCAGCTGACCGCGGACGCCGAACGCCGTCGGCAGGCTACTCGAGAGACTTGCGACATGTTGGATGCCGAGGCACTTCGTTTTGCCGAGGAAGAAGGCAAGCTACTCGCGGACCTCGAATCAGTTCGCAGTCGGATGGCAAGCGAATCGCAGCGCCGGCTCGAGAGAGAACAGAAACTGCAAAACGAGATTGTGGCGTTGGCCAGCCTCGAGGCTGAACAACTCGAGCGAATCGAAAAGGCCACGGCGGCTCTTGCCGCTCAGGACGAAGCACGTGAAAGAGCTACTGCAGAAGCGCTTACTTTGGCGGATGCTGAGCAGCAACTCGTGATTGAGCTTGAGAGCACCAGGGCGGAAATTAGATCTCAGTTGCAACTCAAGGCCCAGACAGTTGAGGAACTTAGAGCTGAAGTCGATAACTTGCGGAGGGACGAGGCCGAACGAGAGAACCAAATTGAGAAGCTAAGAGTTCTTCGTGCGGAAGCCGCAGCAGAGGCACAACGGCAAGCTCAAGAAGAGGCTCGTTTAAGTCAGGAAATAGAAACGAGCCGGTTAACGGAGATTGAAGCACGGCAGAGAGCTGTGCAGGAAGCCACGCGCCAGGCTTGGCTGCAAAGTGAAGCTGAAGCAAATCGTCTGGCAGCTGAAGAAGAAGAACGGATCGCGACACTTCAGTCGCTGCGCAATCAAGCTTCGGCGGAGTCTGAGCAAAGGCAAAAGCGTGAGGAGGGCCTGCGAGCCGAGATTGCATCGCTCAGCAGCTCCGCAGCCGCAGAAGCTGCGCGCATTGCGGAAGCAGAAGCTAAGCTCCTTGCCAGTCACGAAGAACGGCAGCGGTTGGAAGCCGAAGCTCGCAATCGCGTCATTCAAGAGCAAGGGTTGCGCGCCGAGCTGGAGGAATTTCACGAAAGAAATAGTGCCGAGGAGAAACAGCGAACGAAGACAATCATCCGGCTGCAAAAAGACATTGAAGCTTTGCGTAAAGCAGACGCCAGGAGTCTTAAGCAGATTGAAAAACTCGAAGCGCGTCGTTTGGAGACCGAGGCCAAAGCTCGCCAACGTCTCGGGTTGCAGCCGCGGCAACTAGAACAGGGGGAGTCGACTCGCGTTGCAACGAGCCCCGAAGCCGGCTGGGCGGCCGAGCCCGAAGTAGGATTTGTGTTAGCGGATGCCACACAGGTCGAGCAGGCACAGTTTGACCTCGGCGCTTCCGAATCAGAAATGACGACATATAGGGCCGAGGTGCAAGAAGCTGAGATCCACGACGCTTCGATACTTAGTTACACAGAAGAGACCAGCGGCGTTGTCGTGGACGGCGAGATTGTCTTGAACACAGATGATTGGTCCACGGTAGACACTGCTAGTCATTCATCTGAAATAGAACTTTCGCACGCTCAGGTAGAACCAGAGGCGGGAATCGATCTCGTTAAAGCCGACAAAGGAATTGAGCTCGGAGACGGCGACAACGGGATTCCCCTGGAGATCCTACACAAACTGAAGAGTGCGCGCGCTAGTGACCGTATTAAGGCTTTAACAGATCTTGCTCAAGTTGGCGGTGAGGAAGCTGTCCGCCTGATCGGTCAGGCTTTTGATGATCACGCAGTTGAAGTGCGTAACGCAGCTGCACATGCACTAAGCGAAGCGGAGAGCGATCGCGCGCAGAGCTTTACTACCGCGTTGCGTGAAGGAACTCCGGAACGGCGGCGCAAGATTGGAGCTGCTATCGCGAGCTCCGGTCTCGCTACTCAGGCAATTGACAGTCTCACCAACGGCAGCCGCGAGAAAACGTATGAAGCATTCTCGCTGCTGTTCTTGATGGCTAAAGCCGGCGAGACTCAACCTTTGACCGCTGCGATCGAAAGCCACAAAGATCTGGAAGTTCGATTAGCTGTCGTCAGGCTGCTGGCTCTAAGTGGCCAGCCAGAGACTGTTGCCTCTTTCAGGCGACTGGCAGTTCGAGGCTCTCTGCCCGCTGAAGTGCGGTCGGCCGTGATGGAAGCTATTCACCAAATCAGCATTGGGGAGAGGAACCGGTCCGTAGCATAGTCGTCACCGGCAAAAGAAATTACAAGCCGCAGATTTTCGCGGTTACACAGTTTAGAAAATATTTGCAGTCGTTAAGGCGTCTGCATTATTTCTATCGGTGTAATTTCGCGAAGACCTGGGCTTTTTTGTTTTTAGTGAGCAAGTTGGGAACGCTGCCATTTCAATGATCATTGCCAAAACAACAAATGAAGAGGAAGATATCTAGCCTGTAAGCAAAACAATTCCCCCGCCGACCCGACGAAACCATCTGGGCTGATCTACGCTCCACTTAACTGCGTTACTGCATATCGTTACTGAGGCCTGCCGTTTGGCTTTCAGAAGGAGCTGATCTATTTAGATGGTTATGAAGGGTGTGGGTTAGAAAAATATGACTCGGAAGGAAAAATTATGAACGCTTTAACGCAAATGATCACGCAACAGTTAGCGGGTGGTGCGGTGCGCACGATCTCGCAACGCCTGGGAATCAGTGAGACGGCGGCTAATACGGCCGTGCAAATAGCGGTGCCACTGATTTTAAGCGCACTTGCGCGCAATGCTTCGCAACCTCAGGGCGCGGAAAGTCTCCATCAGGCTATCAGTCAAGATCACGATGGCAGCATCCTGGACAACGTGATGGGATACCTGCGAGATCCGCAAAGCGCTAACGGCGCTGGGATTCTTGGACACGTTTTCGGAAGTCAACAGCCGACACTTCAAAACAACCTGGCGCAAGCAACGGGGATGGATCAAAATTCAGCAGGTGGTCTACTGGAAACGCTGGCCCCCATTGTCATGGGCGCAGTGGGAAAAGAGCAGCAGGAGAAAAAACTTGACGCCGCTGACCTTTCGAACCTGCTCGGCCGTGAACAGCAGCAAGCTGAGACAAATGCGCCGGACTTGATGGGCATGCTTGGCTCAATGTTGGATCAGAATAAAGACGGCAGCGCCATGGACGACCTTAGGCGCATGGCAGCCAACTTTTCCAAATGAAGTGGGAAAAGAAAAGAACCTAGCAGCAATTGGGTTATTTTTCTTTCCGCTTATGGGTCTCTTCGCCTCTGGCAGTCGGTACTGGTGCAGTTTGAACTACTCCGTCAGAGTTGCGACAAAACAAACATGCACGTCATCCCCAGGGTTTCAAAGCAAACCCTGGGCTGGAGTTGGCCAACGCCTTCGGCGTTCTATTCACACTGCACCAGGCCCCTGGCAATTCCGTGGCCGCTTGCGCCTTTTAGATAGCGTTTGTTAGAATCTGCCTTCGTAATCGGTAGAAATTGCGGTGGCTTAATGTCGCCGCAGCATTTGTAGGTCAAACTTTTGATAGGAAGCTCCGGAAGTCCTTCGTTATGAATCGAACATACACTCGATTCTTTAGCTTTTAATGCCAGCCACCTTGTGGCGGCTTCGCGAAGGCGCTCCTATCGAATCCGATCTGAAAGTAGTGAATCAAAATTGAGATTACGTGAGCGATCCCTTCGCGTCGCAAGATGTGTAGGTGTAATTGCCGATTTGCCGATTAGCCCACGCTTGCCATTCGCCGATCGATTTTACGATTTACGACTAGTGAGTGAGGACTGACGATTCACGATTTACGATTTACGATTCATGAGCGAGGTCAACGTACAACTTAAAGGCGGCGAGTCAGCGTTAATTCCAGCACCGGTAACGGTGGCGGAAGCGTTGAAACGTTTAGACCGCGATGCAGCTAAACAGGCGCTAGCTGCGCGCGTGAATGGCCGCGAAGTTGACTTGGCTTTCAAACTCGAAGCGCAAAACGGAGAACCGCTGCAGATCGAGCCGGTGCTGCCGCAGACGCTTGATGGCCTCGACATCCTGCGTCACTCGACCGCTCATCTGCTCGCCGCCGCCGTCTTGGATCTGTTTCCCGGCACGCAATTGGGGATTGGTCCCGCACTCCTCGACGACCCGCGTTATGGATTCTTCTACGACGTGATCGCGCCGCGCGCACTAACCGAAGCGGACTTGCCGGTTATCGAGAAGAGGATGCGCGACATCGCCAAGCGAAACCTTTCGTACCGCCGTGATGAGATTTCTAAAGCTACTGCATTGCAGTTGTTCTCGGAGCGCGCTGAGCCCTTGAAGTGTCAGTTGATCTCCGACAAGGGCGGGGATCTTGTCAGTGTCTATTATATAGACGGCTCGCCTTTCATCGATTTTTGTCTTGGCCCGCACGTCCCTAACACGAACAAGTTGCGCGCATTCAAACTTCTGTCGCTCGCGGGAGCATATTGGATGGGCGATGCGACGCAGCCACAGATGCAGCGCATCTACGGCACCGCGTTCTTTACACCAGACGAACTCGAGGCCTGGCTGAAGCAGCGCGAGGAAGCGGAGAAACGAGATCACCGGCGCATCGGACGCGAACTCGATCTCTTTTCAATTCAGGAAACCTATGGACAGGGCTTGATCTTCTGGCATCCGAAGGGTGGCGCGATTCGCAAGGAGATGGAAGATTATTTGCGCAGCGAGCTGAACCAGCGCGGTTACGGCCTGGTGTTCACTCCGCACATCGCTAAGCGCGAGCTTTGGCAGATAAGTGGTCATGAAGAAAACTATGCCGACGCAATGTTTGCCCCGACTGAACTGGAAGAGATTCAGTTTCGGCTGAAGCCGATGAACTGTCCCTTCCACATTGGGATTTATAAGTCGGCGCAGCATTCTTATCGCGATCTGCCATTGCGCTATGCCGAGTTGGGTACCTGTTACCGCGCGGAGCTCTCGGGCACTTTGCACGGGCTAATGCGTGTTCGCGGTTTCACGCAAGATGATGCGCACCTTTTCTGTACGCCGGAAACGGTCCGAGGGGAAATTGTCGACTGTATCCGATTCGCGTTTGATCTGCTGAAAACGTTCGGCTTTGAGAAATTCAAAGTTGAGCTTTCAGTTAAAGGCGAAGACACCACCAAGAAGTACATCGGCAGCGATGAGGACTGGGAACGGGCTGAGGCGGCTCTCGTTGACGCTTTAGACCAGCAGCAGTTGGCTTACGAACGGATTGAAGGCGAGGCAGCATTTTATGGACCGAAGATCGATATAAAAGTTGAGGATGCAATTGGACGTTTGTGGCAGTTGAGTACTATCCAGTTCGACTTCAACTTTCCGCGGCGTTTCGACCTTGAATACATTGGCGAAGACAATAAGCCGCATCAGCCGATCATGATTCATCGTGCCTTATTTGGTTCGATGGAGCGGTTCTTTGGAGTGCTGATTGAGCACTATGCCGGCGCATTTCCACTGTGGCTGGCGCCAGTGCAGATCGCTGTGTTGCCGATTACCGATCGCGTAAATGAATATGCCGGGCAGGTAGCAAGCGAGTTACGAAGCAGCGGTTTCCGCGTCGAAACAAATTTGCGCAGCGAGAAGATAGGAGCGAAGATTCGCGACGCCCAAATGCAGAAGGTGCCTTTTATGCTGGTGCTGGGCGATCGCGAGCAGGAACAAGGTCAGGTCGCAGTTCGCGAAAGAGTAAGCGGCGACATCGGTGTGATGCCGTTGCCTCAATTCATTGAAATGGCACGTGGGCTGGTTCAGACGCGGGCTCTGGTTAATACATAGTTTCGAGTTTCGAGTTTCAAGTTTCGAGAAATGCGACTCGGAACCCGAAACTCGTAACTCGAAACCGCTAACGCAGGAGGTGCAGAAATAGCTACAGGCTTTCGCGGTCGCGGCCCGCGTCCTGACAATCGCAGGATGCCGGTTGCGCGCATTAACGAAAGAATTCGCGTTCCCCAGGTGCGCGTAATTGGTGATGAAGGAGAGCAGCTTGGCGTGATGGATATTCGTGACGCCATCCGGACTGCGCGTGAAAAGGGTTTGGATCTGGTAGAGGTCGCTGCTACTGCCGACCCGCCCGTTTGCCGCATCATCGACTTCGGAAAGTTTCAATACGAAGCCAAGAAGAAAGCGAACGAGGCGAAGAAGAAGCAATCAGTAATCGTCGTTAAGGAAGTAAAGTTTCGCCCCGGAACTGACGATCATGATTACGACTACCGGATGAAGCACGCGCGTGAATGGCTGGCCGAAGGCGACAAGGTAAAGGCCACCATCTGGTTTCGCGGCCGGGAGATGACGCACCGTGAACTTGGCTCGCGCATCCTGGCGAAGCTCGAAGGTGATTTACAGGACATCGGTGAAGTCGAAGCGCGACCGCGCATGGAAGGTAATCAGATGTTCATCATCTTCGGACCCAAGCGTCACAAGGGGAGTGTGAAGCCAGACCGTTCCGCTGTGGCGCCGTCTGAGCGACCTGCGGAACGACCCGTGGAACGGCCCGTTGAACGATCCGCTGAACGACCTGCAGAGGTTGCGGTGGAAACGGCAGTTACCGAAGGTGAGACTTCGGGTCAGTGAGAAATCGAGTCATTGAGTCATTGAATCATTCGTGATTGGACCCAGGTCAATGACCCGATGACCCGATGATTCAATGAAAAAATTATGAATTGGAGAGCTTATGCCTAAATTAAAAACACACAAGGGTGCCGCAAAGCGTTTTCGTACGACGGCGACGGGAAAGATTAAGCGCGGTCATTCGCATGCGCGGCACATTTTGACGAAGAAAACGAACAAACGGAAACGCCTGCTTGATATTGACGCTCTCGTGTCCAAGTCGGATCTGAAACGCGTCGAGGCGATGTTGCCTTACGGCAGAGACTAGTACCGAGGGGCGACAGGCGAGTGGAAGATTCCGCTCTGAGAGAGTTAGTCGCAATCTAATTGTGAGGAATTGAAAAATGCCAAGAGCAAAACGTGGAAACAAGCGTCTCGAAAGACGCAAGAAGATATTGAAGCTTGCGAAAGGTTATCGCGGCACCAAGTCGAAACTTTATCGTTCGGCCAAAGAATCGGTGGAGCGCGGACTAAACTTCGCCTACACCGGACGAAAACTTAAGAAACGTGATTTTCGCAGCCTCTGGATTGTGCGCATCGGCGCGGCTGCGCGCGTCAATGGGTTGAACTATTCGCAATTCATGCACGGGTTGAAACTGGCCGGTATCGAGCTCGATCGCAAAGTGGTTGCCGACCTGGCCGCGAATCAGCCTGACGCTTTCAAAGAAGTCGCCGCACAAGCAAAGACGGCCCTGGACAGTGAGCAACGTGAAAAGGCGGCTGCGTAATTGATCTGATGCTGGAGACCCAAACACCAGAAGATCCTCAGGACCAGGTTAAATCAGCCAGCAAAGCGTTCGAGCGAGAGTTCGAGCGCTTTGCACGCTTTACTGGTTCTGCTGCCTCACTTCATGAGCTTTCGCTCGCTGAAGCGGAGGCTGAGCAGCGAACCCTTGCGGAGTTGCGCACGCGTCACCTCGGCAAGAAAAGTGTGCTGGCTAGCTGTAAGAAAAGCATTGGCCGTATTGCTTCTGAGAACCGCGCGGTTTTTGGTCAAGTAGTGCAAGCGAGCGAGGCTCGCATAGTCAGCGCTCTTGAGACTGCGGAACTGGCTCTGAAAAAACATATCGACGAGGCGCGTGTTGACCAGGAAAGCATCGATGTCACGATTCCGGGCAGAAGACCCCGCCAGGGTCACCTGCATCCCATCACACTCTTGCGCGAAAAGATTGAAGACATCTTCGTCGCCCTCGGTTATGCGATTGAGGACGATCGGGAAATCGAGACCGACTTCTACAACTTCGACGCGCTAAACATTCCGCAAACCCATCCGGCGCGCGCGCCCCAGGACACTTTCTATACGACTGACGGCTTTGCCCTGCGCTCGCAGACTTCGACGGTGCAGATCCATGCGATGCAACGACGCGGCGCGCCCTTGCGCATGATCGCGCCGGGACGGGTTTTTCGCCGCGACACACCTGACCCCACTCACAACCCGATGTTCTTTCAAGTGGAAGGTCTTTGCGTGGATCGTGGGATCACGATGGCTCATCTGCAGGGAACAGTCGCGGAGTTTTTGCGCCGCATGTTCGGACCCAAAACCGTGACACGCTTTCGGGCTTCTTATTTTCCGTTCACGGAACCAAGTGCGGAGTTTGATTTCAGCTGCTTCAAGTGCGGCGGCACTGGTTGTCGCATTTGCAAAAACTCCGGATGGATCGAATTAGGTGGTTCAGGCATGGTGCATCCGAATGTCCTGCGTGCGGTGGGAGTTGATCCGAATGAGTTTTCCGGATTCGCTTTCGGTTTAGGCATCGATCGCATGTGTGCCTTGATGTACAGCCTCGACGACATTCGTTTGCTTTTCGAAAACGATATCAGGTTTCTGGAACAGTTTGATTAAGGAAAACGGTCTTTGGTCTTAGGTCTTAGGTCTTTGTTAAATTTCAAGACCAACAATCGAAGCCTGCATCGAAGACCAAAAACCAAAGTCCCAAGACCAAACTAGATAATGTTAATTAGTCATAACTGGCTACGCGAGCTTAGCGGCACGACCCTTAGTCCTGATGAACTGAGGGAGCGGCTGACTATGGTGGGGCTCGCCATTGACGCGGTGGAAGAGAAGGACGGCGACTCAGTCCTCGATGTAGAAGTTCCCTCAAACCGTCCCGATTGCCTCTCTCATATCGGCATTGCGCGCGAAGTAGTAGTTATCGAATCTGGATCTATTCGCCTTCCCGAAGGTAAGCCGGCAAACGTAAACGGCCGGGCAGCAGACCTTACTTCAGTTGAAATTGTCGATTCAGTGTTGTGCCCGCGTTACGCCGCTCGAGTAATCCGGGGCGTCAAGATTGCCCCGTCGCCAGATTGGCTGAAGCGTAGACTCGAAGAAATCGGCCAACGACCAATCAACAACGTCGCCGACATTACTAACTATGTGCTTCACGAAACCGGCCAGCCTTTGCACGCGTTCGATTTCGCGAAGCTGACGGGACGGCGCATCGTGGTAAGGCGCGCTGCCAAAGGTGAGCAGTTAAAAACTCTTGACGGGGTGGAACGTAAGCTTGACGACACCATGCTCGTGATTGCGGACGCTGAGCGCCCAGTAGCGTTGGCGGGCATTATGGGTGGTGAAGACTCCGAGATTTCGCAACAGACCACCGACGTCCTGATTGAAAGCGCGTACTTCAATCCGGACTCAGTGCGGCAAACTGCCCGTAAGTTAGGAATGGACACCGAAGCATCGAGACGTTTCGAGCGTGGCGCTGACCGCGAGAACTTGTTACGCGCGCAAACGAGGTGTGTTGAGTTGATCTGCGAGATCGCCGGAGGAGTAGCCACCGAGGACGTAATCGACGTTTATCCTGCCAAAGAGCCGGAGGTAATCATTGATTTTCATCCGGAGCGCGTAGAGGCGCTTACGTCTCTGCAAGTTCCGGAAGCCGATATGGATCGGATCCTGACTGGTCTGGGATTTGAGAGTACCAGTGCATCTGGAGAGGCAAGACGATTCAAACGGCCGAGTTGGCGCGTCGATGTTGAGCTCGAGGAAGATTTGGTTGAAGAGATTGCGCGTCACTGGGGCTTTGACAAAATCGGATCGGTCCTGCCCCCAACGAATCTGTCAGGCGAATACACGCAACATGAAAAGAAGTTGCGATCTTTGCGCTGCGCTCTGAAAGGCCTGGGCTTTCACGAAGCAATCAATTTTAGTTTCATCGACGCCACGTACGATGATGCGTTCGATTTGATTCCGGCTTTCGCGAATACCGCTGCTGGTTTTGTGACGCTTAAGAACCCGATTATTGAAGAGGCGGTGCGGATGCGGCCGACCCTGCTTGCAGGTCTGCTTACCGACTTGCGACACAATCTTAATCATGGCGTCCGAGACGTGCGCCTCTGTGAAATTGGGCGAATCTTTGCGAAATCCATGGAAGGCGTGTTGCCGGGTGAGCGCGAAGCCCTGGCCCTGCTGGCGACCGGTGGCGTGATTCAATCGGGGCGCGCGGCAGCGGTTGCTGAAACTGATTTTTTTGAGTTAAAGGGAGCTTTGGAAGCCACCGTCGGCGCGATGAATCTTGGCCCGCTGCGATTCGAACCGGGCACGGTAAAACATTTACAGCCGGGGCAGGCAGCGTTGATTAGTCTGGATGAGATCGGCGTGATCGGGTCCATTGGCAAACTAGTGGAGTCTCTGGCCGGGACCTTTAAGTTTCGCCAGCCGGTCTACGTTGCCGAACTCGATCTATCGCAGTTGCTGGCTTCCGCGGAGCTGGCAGTACATTACCGCCCGCTGCCGCGTTATCCCTCGGTCGTACGCGACGTGACGCTACTGCTCGGTCGTAAAGTTTCTGTAGCAGAGATCCTGAAGACGATCGCCTCCGAGAATGTTGTAGAGTGCCGCGGAGCCAGTTTCGTTGGCACTTATGAAGGAAAAAACATTCCAGCCGGAAAGCGAACCGTGACACTCCGCGTTGAGTATCGAGCCGATGATCGGACGTTGCGCGACGAAGAAGTTGAGGAGCGCCAACGCAGCTTGATCGATTCGCTGTTGCAAAAGTATAGTGCGCAACTACATTGAGAAATAAATCGTCTGTGAGTATGAATTGAGTCTTGCGCTTGTGAGCGCGAAGCCGCATAATCGGACGCGCTTGGGCTTCGCATCGTTGGGAGAGATTGATGGTCGGCTTATCCGGATTAGAAAAGTTCTCGCATCTCGAAGATAAGATCTATCGCACTATCGAGCTGACGAAGACGCTTCGTCAGGAAAAGGAAAGCCTGGAAAAAGAGCTTTCGCTGATGCGGCGC
This sequence comes from Pyrinomonadaceae bacterium, assembly GCA_041750995.1. Taxonomy (GTDB): domain Bacteria; phylum Acidobacteriota; class Blastocatellia; order Pyrinomonadales; family Pyrinomonadaceae; genus PSRF01. The sequence goes on from JBGSYG010000054.1 coordinate 43,794, forward strand.
GGAAAGGGCACTCCCGTAAACGGCGAGACGGAACGACTCGAGCGACAGGTGGAACAACTTCTGGCCGAGCGAGACATGATCCGCATGAAAGTTGAAGCCATGCTCGACGCCGTCGCTGCTCTTGATCCTGAGATGGCGGAGGAACTCAGATGAGCACTGGAATCGGTCAATCCCTCGGACAAAGCAGTATGGAAAGCAGCTCCCACACCCCAACCATCCGCGTCGAGATTTATAATCAAACGTACAATATTCGGTCTGACGGCGATACTGAGTACATTATTCAGCTCGCAGAATTTGTCGACAGTCGGATGCGCGAAATCTCTTCCGGCACTCTCACGGTAGATTCTCTTAAGGTTGCCATCCTGGCCGCTCTGCATGTAGCCGATGAGCTGCATCGCTTAAAAAATCTGCACGAGCAAGCTGATGCGCAACTGGCAACTCGTAGTGCCGAGTGCGCCGAGATGCTTGATCGTTTGCTGAAAGCTCGCACTACCGTCGAGCAAAATCAAGGCGGCCCCGGCAAAATGTCGTTGGGTTGATCGTAGTTTACTTCGCACCCTACCTAACAGCCTGTTCATCGCGGCGCCAGAAATTTCAACCAAAGATCAACGCAGATCAGCACTGATGCAAGCAAATTTCTTATTTGTAATATCGGTGTAAATCTGTGGCTCGGATTTAGCTCCTATGCTAGTATCGCTGCGGCGGAGGGAAGTGATTCTGCGGGGTTCGTCACCGAGTTACGATGATTGAGCCAACGCCGGTTGAGAAGGGAGACCGACGCCTTTTGCCAGTGCAGGTCTTCATCGTTAAGAACTGCCAGAGGCTGAGGCAGACATAGGTCACCCACCTGTACATGCAGGTTCAATTACGGCTTCGGAGCGGCTCACGCGGATTTCCCTCCCGCCAAAATAGTCGTAAATCGTCAGTCGTAAATCGTTAGTCGTAAATCGTAAATCGTTAATCGTGAATGGATGTAGCTTCCAGCGGTAACGATCTTGATTTACGGCTTTTGAGTTTCAAGGTGTCGGGAAATTCACGATTTACGATTTACGATTCACGATTTACGACTCACGATTTCACGATTCACGATTGGCTTCCCGAGTTCACACCCATGAAAGTTCTAATGATTGGCGACGTCGTCGCAAAGCCAGGCCGGATGGCGGTTCTGGAACGCTTGCAGGATCTTCGCGAGCAGCACCAGATCGATTTGGCTTTAATGAACGCCGAAAACGTTGCGGGCGGATTTTCTATCACGCCGTCACTAGCCGAGCAGTTGTTTGAAGCGGGGATAGATGTGATGACTTCCGGCAATCATATTTTCGACAAGCGCGAAGCAGTCGATTACATCGCTAAGCAGCCGCGGCTCTTGCGACCGGCAAATTATCCCCCTGGAACTCCTGGGAGTGGACTCTGGACGGGTGAAGTCAAAGGCGTGAAGGTCGCAGTCTTGAACCTGATGGGCAGGGTCTTTATGCCGCCCTCAGATGATCCGTTTCGGATCGCCAACGCCGTGTTGGACTCGGTGCCGGCCGCCACGAAAGTACGAATTGTGGATATGCATGCGGAGGCCACTTCTGAAAAAGTTGCGATGGGGTGGTATCTAGATGGCAAAGTTTCCGCGGTGCTCGGAACGCACACGCATGTGCAGACCGCAGATGAAAGAATCCTGCCGCAAGGAACGGCTTACCTGACTGATCTGGGAATGACCGGAAGTTACGCTGGGGTGATTGGGATGGAAAAGGCTGATGTAATTGCTCGTTTCATTACCGTGATCGGCAAGCGCGCCGAACATGCAAAGGGCGAAGCTCGGATCTGCGGTGCGATCATCGATATTGACGATGACACAGGCAAAGCACGTTCGATTGAGCGATTCAATCTGCCGCATGAAGCCTAGGGACGGGGAGAAGGGAGACGGGGAGATGGGGAGACGGGGGATGCGATGTGAAGAACTCTCTGCATTCCAGACCCTCTTCCGGTTACTTTTTAGACGGTGGGATGACCCACATCGAGGTGCTATCGTTCATCCGAACAAGTTGTCCAATAATTCGATCGTAATCTTGGTCCAAGACTAAAGCTTGCTCTTGCGAGATGTAGCCGCAGCGACAAGATAGTTCCAGCCAGACTCGCGTCTCTTCCGCTTCACTTTCACATTCCTTGATTTTGCTAATGAAGTGCCGTTTGTACCGGCGGCGGCGCCAAGCTTCACCGAGGTTTGCACAGACTGACCGTGAAGCGCGCCGCATCTGATCGGTCATCGAGTACCGTTCTTCAAGAGGAAACGATTTTGTAATTTCGAAGATTCGCTGGGCGGCATCCAAAGCAGCTTGATACACGCGCAGTTCTTTGTAACTTGATATGTGAGGCACCGGAGTGAGGCTCCTTCCTTCGATTTGTTTTTCGGGACTTTGTTAAGAATTCAATTGACCAATCTCAAGTTCGGTTTCATTTCATTCTTCATCGTCCATCACCCTATCCCCCCAATCTCCCCATCTCCTATTCCGGTCCCCTCTCATTCGGCACCACTTCCCCCGTCGGTTGCGAGACCTTCACAATTGGCGGCGACTGCAGCCGTTGTGCGAAGCCTTCGGGGAAGGAACGGACGCGACCTTTCGAGTCGGTAATGACATGGCCCGTTTCACCCTCCGCAATAATCTGACCGTCAGCTAAGCGAACAACCTCATAGCCAAATCGCAGCGACCTCTTGCGCAGCTCGGTAATGTTGGTGCGAATTAAGAGCTCGTCATCGTAATAGGCGGGAGCCTTGTAGCGGCAGTAGCTTTCGGCCACCACCAGGAAGGCGTCGTCGTTTTCTTCCATCTCGCTGTACGAAAAACCACGGGCCCGGCAAAATTCGGCGCGTCCGATTTCGAACCAGATGAGGTAGTTGGCATAATAAACAATGCCCATCTTGTCAGTTTCGGCGTAGCGCACCCGCACGAGGGTTTCATGGCGCTCGCCGAGAATATTTTCAGGGGCAGGGCTGGTCATATGAGAGAATGCCTCCAGTCTCTTTATGAAAAGAGATTCCTTGAAACTGAAACTTAGTTTTCGTTGGGCGTTGACGGACTATATGAGCGAAACCACAAGGATGTCAAAACAAATCAACCGCGGCCTCCAGGCGTTTTGTTGCTGTCTCATCGTGGCAAGTCTCCTGGTCGGAACTTCCGCGGCGTTTGCTCCCCAGGGTGGCGCAATTGCAGCGCGGAGCTCACGCAGTGCAGCGATTGTCGCGGCGACAACCGCGATTTTGGAACAGACCAGCGAGATTAGAGAGCTCGCGATTCTTCGTCCTGTAAAAAGCGGAGCCCAGTCGCGCGCGGAAATTGAGCGCATGATCATCAAGAACCAGCGCGAGCAGACCACGCCGGGTGAGATGCATGCCACCGAGCTGGTTTTGAAGAAACTTGGTCTGGTTCCGCCTGACTTTCAGTACGCGCCCTTCATCGTCAAACTTCTGACGGAACAGGTAGCGGGCTATTACGATCCGCGCGTGCAGCGTTTTTATCTGGCCGACTGGATCGAGCTGGAAGGTCAAAAGCCGGTGATCGCGCACGAGCTTGCGCACGCTTTGCAGGACCAGCATTTCAATCTACGGCGTTTTGAGAAATGGCCGAAAGGTGATTCGGACGCGGAACTGGCAGCTCATTCATTGATCGAAGGAGATGCGACCCTGGCGATGACTCTCTACATGGCGAAGAATCCGCTGGTCGCGCTCGCGTTCGTGCGCTCCATCTCCACCACGCATCCCACCTCGGAGCAATTCAAACAAGCCCCGCGCGCCCTGCGTGAGACGCTCTTATTTCCTTATGAACAAGGATCCGAGTGGGCGTCGCGTGTTTACAAACGCGGCGGCTGGTCGTTGGTTTCGGCAAGTTTCACCAAACTGCCGCAATCGACCGAGCAAATTCTGCATCCGGAGAAATATCTTGCTTACGAAGCGCCGGTCAAGATCGGGTTGCCGGAGCTGCGCGGCGTTCTGGGACCGGGATGGAAGAGGATCGACGCAGACGTTAATGGCGAATGGAGTTTTTATTTGATTCTCGATCAATTCCTAAACTCACCGGCTGAATCGAAACGCGCCGCTGCGGGTTGGGCAGGAGATCGTTATGCGTTCTACGAAGGTCCGAAAGCAGGCGACTCTCTCCTCGTGCTACGGACGACGTGGGATACTGAAAAAGATGCCCATGAATTTTTTGAGGCTTACGTGAAACGAACAGCAAGCCGTTATGATAGCGCTGGCGATGGTGATCGAAGTTCGGTTGATCAGCAACACGAAACTGCTTTTTGGAAGACCAAAGAAGGTGATGTGGTCGTAGAGCTTCGCGGGAGCGATGTTGTGATAGTCGAGGGACTGCCGGCGAAAGCTGATAAGGATGCTGTGCTAAAAAGTCTTTGGGCCCAGCGCGCAGCCAGGGGTAATTGAGCGGCGCTTGAATTTCATCTTAGTTTAAAAGGCTGCCTCCAGCAGCCTTTTTCGTTGAAGAGGCATACCTTGCCAATTGGAAATTAGTAACTGGCAATCGCCAATCCAAGGAGTAGTGCACTGGTTAGGTCTTTGTAACGCAACTGTTAGTTTGCGTGCGTGCGCCTTGAATGCCATTCATTAAGCGCAAACTAACAGTTTGCGCTACAAATAGGGCACTACCACCCAAGCGCTCCCGATGAAAAGGAAAGCCTTGGGTGTTAAACTAGGCCGCCACCAAATCTTGAAAAGGAGCTCATTCGATGAGATCTGCGCAGACCGTTTTACTATCGCTTGGACTAACGCTTTTATTGGTCAGTGTTTTTGGTTGCAGCACTTCTCCATCAGCTTCATCCGGTCAGACGCAAAGCTCGCCAGCGCCAGCGCCGTCGCCGTTGAACATAACAATTAACGATCTGAAAAAGCTCCGCTGGATTGAAGGAACTTGGAGGGGCACTGGTGTAGTTCAGGGGCCTTTTCTCGAACGATACAAATTTGAAAACGATTCGAGTTTGGTGATGGAAGAGATAGCTGATGAATCCCTCAGCAAGGTTAACAGCACCACTCGTTACGAATTGAAAGACGGGCGATTTGGAACAGACAGCGCGGTGGCTACGGCTCTCGACGATACGTCGGTAACGTTTTCGCCGGTAGACCCGCGCCGTAATTCGTTTCGCTTCCAGAGCGATTCAAAAGATTCCTGGACAGCAATCCTAACCTTGCCCGCAAGGGGTACGACGCCGGCGAAAGAAACCATCTACAAACTTGAGCGAGTGAAGTAATTGCCAATAGCCAAAGAATAGTTTCGAGTTTCGAGTTTCGAGTTTCAAGAGCTAATCCAGGAACACGGAAACTATTTACGCGGTATTCATCGTAAGACCATGGTTCCTTTCTTTGAAGCCGACCGGGAATTGAAGCGAGCTTCCAGTCGTCTTGATTTTTAAGGGTTCAACTCGGAACTCGAAACGGGAAACTCGAAACCGCGATGTGCGATGACCGGACTTGAGCATTACGTAGGCCATGTGATTGATGAGAAGTACCGCCTCGAGCGCCTGCTCGGGCGCGGCGGGATGGGCGCTGTCTATCTAGCTACCCACCTGGGAACTGCTCGCTATGTTGCCGTCAAGCTAATCACGCCGCAGTTCATGGCCAACGAGGAATTTGTCGAGCGCTTCAAACGCGAGGCGCGCGCCGCCGGTCGCTTGCGTCACCCGAATGTCGTTGACGTAACTGACTTTGGTTTCGGCCAAGTCACTAATGAACCGGTGGCTTACCTCGTGATGGAGTATCTCGACGGCTGCACCCTCGGTGATGTGTTGACTGAAGAGGAGCGGCTCCCGCTCGAGTGGGTTGTCGATATTTTGGAACAGGTTTGTTCGGCTGTTCACGAGGCCCATGAGCAGGGCATCATTCACCGTGACCTTAAGCCGGACAACATCTGGCTTGAACCAAACCGGCTGGGCGGTTATCGCGTTAAGGTGCTGGATTTTGGCATCGCGAAACTTGCAGAGACAGAATTTCGCGTTGGCGATAACACTGCCCAAAATCAATTGCGCCCGTTTGCCGGCGGCTCAAACGCCCGGCTCACGCAGGCGCCTGTCGACCCGAGTCTGGAGACCGACACACTTCTTTATGCAGATGACGCGGAAGCCGCGCTGATTTCGGGTAGCAATGAACCGAGCGCGCCTGAAGATCAGCCAGAGGGAGCCGCCGCCGCAGCTCAGGCAGATGGCGCGCGCGAGACTCAGCTCTACTCGCGCCAGACCGTTAGTACTCAAGCTTTTGCTTCTTCGACGCCGACAGTTGCGCCTCACGGTGCTGTTGCCGGATCGACCGCTGCTCAGCCTGCTTCTTCAGCCCAACAAGATTCAGCGCCTGAACTTGAAGACGGAACTTTGCTTTTAGAGAAGGCGACGCGTCGCGTTGGCTCTGGCCCGCGCACGACTATGTCTGTCGGCACCAGCAAGGGCGCGGAGTTGACCCGCGTGGGGGCAATTATGGGCACGCCGCTCTATATGTCGCCGGAGCAGTGCGCTTCGAAGAGTTTGGATGCGCGTTCAGATGTTTATAGCCTCGGGGTGATCGCTTACCAGATGCTGACCGGGCAGACGCCATTCACGGGTGACATGCCCAGTGTGATGCGCGAACACATAGAAAGCTCGCCGCCGTACCTGCGAACGCAAAACAAAAAAATTAAAGAGCGAGTCGCTAACGTCGTGATGTCTGCACTAGCGAAAGATCCGACGGATCGGCCACAAACAGCTGCGGCCTTTTCCAGCGCGCTCCGGGCGCAAGCAGAGGGAATCGGCTCGCTTTATCGCCGGGCCTTAACGCTATACACGGAACACTTTCCCAAGTTCGTCAAACTATCGGTGGTCGCTCATATTCCGGTGATCATCCTCACCTTTGTGCTAATTGGATTGGAGTTAGCAGAGCGGGCACAACCGCCGGGTTGGGGAACGGGCAAAATTCTGATTATTGCCGCGATCGTCATCGTAGGGTTGTCGCAAATAATCGCCTACTTTCTTGCGGCGGCTGTGATCTCAGGCATGACTGCAATTATCGTCACACAGCTTTCAGTTGCTCCCTTACGGCCCGTCGAATTGCATTCAGCTTTCAAAGTCCTCAAGCGACGCTGGAAGCCGTTCATTAAGACTGCTATTGGTGTGACGATCCGGATAGTCATTGGCTTAGTCTTACTGGTAATCCCGGGCCTTGTGATGCAAGTGCGGTATGCGCTGTATGGGCCTGTCGTGTTGATTGAGGGTCTGGAAAAGAAAGCAGCCCGGCTTCGCGCGCGGGAATTAGCCTCACGTTCCTGGAAGACTGTAATCATCGTTTCGATTCTTCAGTTTGTAATTCCCATCCTGTTCAGCCTGGCGGTGGGCCGAATTTCGATAGGCAGCGGCCCGAGGGGCGGCGGCGTTAACTTCTCCGGGCCAGCAAAACAAATCTACCAACAACTGCTGGGCCTCATGAACATCGTAATTATTCCCTTGATGTCGATCGTGCCGGCGCTGCTATATCTGAAAATGCGGCAACTGGGAGGCGAACGCTTAACCGATGCTTTGGCGCAGATTGAAGAAGTCGATGAAGAACGTAAGGAATGGCAGCAGCGGATGCGCACGAAGTTAAGTCTAGCGACGCCGCGAGGCAACAGCCGACCTTGAGCAGGATACTTTAAGGCCAACGGGGTAAAAAAGCGGCTTGCCGCCCTCGGTGCGGTAACAGCCGTAAAACGGCTGGCCTACTCTCCCTTCGTGCTAGCGCCGTAAACGACGCAATTTTTCCGACGATCAACCAAAGATGGTGGTGGCAATCGAAATCGTGATGCGACTGCGAATTTTATTTCTGGCATTGATCATCATGGGCGGTGGTTATGGCTTCGTTCGGCTGCGCACGCCGGCTTCCTCTGCCGCCCCCGCACCCAGCGAAATATCCTCAAGCGACTCCACGCCTGCAAAGATAGATTTCACTACTCAAGTCAGACCGATTCTCGAGTGCTGTCAACCTTGCCACTTCAGCGGCGGAAAGATGTACGGAAGTTTGCCTTTTGATCGACCCGAGACAGTGACGAAGTTAAGAGAGAAGCTGTTCAGTCGCATCCAAAGGGAAGATGAACAAAGAATCATCCGCGAATTCCTGGCACAGAACTAGGCGATTGCCGAACGCCAATTGCCGATTGGCCAGCTCATCCGAAAACACGAAATCGATAATCTAGAAATGTCAGGCGCGCGATTGCAGCGTCATTTTGGTGGTGAAGTCATACGACAGGGCAAAAGCCGCCTCTTCTAATGGTGATTTGTAGTTGCTGATCGCCGGGTTGCGCCTAAGTACCAAATTGGCAATTGCCAATTGGCAATCGGCAATTGAAGGTGGAAACAGGTATGATGCTGCGGTTTCAGAAAGCCACATCCCCGACCTGCGGCGATTCTGATTAACTTTTGTCCCAACTAGTTTCCTTTGAGACACAACCTCAACTTTCTTCGCTCACTCCTGGATGTCAGCTTGGACGGCATCCTTGCGTTTGATCGGGAGTGTCATTACACGGTTTGGAATCGTGAAATGGAATGCATTTCCGGTGTGAAGAGCGAAGACGTAATTGGCAAGCCTGCTTTTGAAATTTTTCCCTTCCTCACTGAAACCGGCGAAGACAAATATTTGCATGAGACGCTGGCGGGCAAACGTAGCGTTTCACGGAATCGCAGCTTCTCCGTCCCGCAGACAGGTTACAAAGGTTTTTTTGAAGGGCACTACTATCCCCTCTACGGCGAGGATGGCGCGGTCATAGGCGGCCTTTGCGTAGTTCGCGATATTACCGATCAACGTCACGCCTACGAGCTCGCACACGAGGCTCACCAACGCTTAACGTTTCACGTCGAGAATTCGCCCCTTGCAGTCGTCGAGTGGGACAGCGACTTTTGTGTCTCGCGCTGGTCGGAGTCGGCGGAGCGACTTTTTGGCTGGAAAGCAGAAGAGGTGCTGGGCAAACACGTCACGGACTGGAAATTTGTTTTTGCCGACGACGTGAACGATGTCGTCCACTTAACCAGCAAACAGCGCGAAGGTGCGGAAACGCGCGGCGTGCTGCGTAACCGAAATTATACGAGCGACGGTTCGATTGTTCACTGCGAGTGGTACAACTCGGTACTTAATGACGACGAGGGTAAGTTGGTCTCCGTGCTTTCGCTCGTCCTCGATGTCACCGCCCGCGAGCTGGCGGCGCAGGAACGCGCCGGGGCATTGTTAAGAGAACGCGAGGCACGCGAGGAGGCGGAGAAAGCCGATCGCTTGAAAGATGAATTTCTTGCCACCCTATCTCATGAACTCCGCACGCCGCTGACTTCCGTGCTCGGTTGGGCCACCCTGATTCGCTCGGGCGATATTGACGAAGCTAACTACGCCATCGCTCTCGAAACAATCGAGCGCAACGCTCGTCTGCAGGCGAAGTTGATCGACGACCTGCTGGATGTCTCGCGCATTATCACTGGCAATTTGCATCTGGAACTGCTTCCGATTGATTTGTCCCCTGTGGTAGAAGCGGCGCATGACGCAGTGCGGCCTACTGCTGAAGCCAAGGGCATTCAAATGCGAACGTCGTTGCTGCCCAGCGCATGCTCGATAAAAGGAGATTCGAATCGTCTGCGGCAAGTAGTTTGGAATCTGCTGCTGAACGCGATCAAGTTCACGCCTCGTGGCGGTAGCGTCTACACCGAGCTGCATTGCAATGAGGCCTCAGTGATGCTGACTGTGGCCGACACGGGTGAGGGAATTGATGCCGACTTCCTGCCGCACGTCTTCGATCGTTTTCGCCAAGCGGAAGGTTCAATCTCACGGCGACAAGGCGGATTGGGCTTAGGCCTCGCGGTGGTTAGACATCTGGTGGAGTTGCACGGCGGCAGCGTTAGTGCGGCCAGCGAGGGTAAGGGCAAAGGCGCGATTTTTAAGGTCGAGTTGCCACTGGTGCCAGAGGAAGAAGCTTCAGCCGGGCGGGATGTCGAAGCTTTGCCTGCTCGTGAAGACGATCTTGTGCCCGCAACCGTCGCTGCTAGTGAGGGACGAGTTAAGAAAGGGGGAGTCAAGTTCCAAAAGGAACAACCCAATGTCGAGGTATCGCTGAGCGGGATCAGCGTTCTCCTGGTGGAAGATGACGTCGATGCGCGTAACTTGATTCACATGTTGCTTGAGTTGCGTGGCGCAAAAGTTACGTCGGCTGCATCGGCTGCCGAGGCATTGAAGGCATTTAAGGTGACGATCCCGGACGTGTTAGTTAGCGACATTGCGATGCCGGATGAGGACGGCGATTCGCTACTGCGCAAGGTGAGGAGCCTGCCACACGAATGCGGCGGGCAGATCCCCGCAATTGCTCTCACGGGATATGCCAGTGCCAAGGACAAGGCAGACACCTTCGCGGCTGGTTATCAGGCGCATCTGGCTAAGCCTCTCGAACCGGCAGACTTAATCACCGCCATCGAAAAAATAGTGCGTAAATAACCTCGATTCCTGCGTGGTTGAGTTACCAACGCGAATTACCGCCAGGGCGCTAAAACGCCAAGACGCCAAGACGCCACGGACGCCAAGAAATCTGAAGTCGTAGAGTTAAATGGAGTTAAAGGGTTGAATCGAGCTATACAAAAGTGAAAGTCTGATGATTCAACTTTAAAGCTATTAAAACTTGGCGTTCTTGGCGTGTCTTGGCAGCTTGGCGGTAATTTCATTGGTAATGCTCAATCCGGAACAGCAGGATCCTTGGCGCGTCCTTAGCGTCTTGGCGGTAATCGCGTGGGCAAGAATCAAAATTTGGATCAATCCCCGAAATTCCGGAACATCAAAACGCGAACCTCGAAACTTAACTAATCCTTGTTACAATCGACCTGCTTCGCGATCATCGCTCAGGAGTCATTAAATGAAACGTCGTCTCTTTTCAACTCCACTCATCGTTCTCTTACTAGCGTTAGCGATCTTTGCGCAGCAGCCGCAGCCCGCTGCTGAACTCTTAACGCTTGATTCGATCTTTACCTTTCGCACTCGTTCTCTTGGTCCGGTGCAGTGGCAAAAAGACGGTAGCGGTTATCTCGCGCTTGAACCGTCCGCTACCAAACCAGAGGTTGTCGAGATCATTCGTTACGATACGGTGAGCGGTGACCGCACCATCAAAGTTGGCGTTGATAAACTAACTCCACAAGGAAGCGCTCCCATCGCCATCGAGGATTTCGTCCTCAGTCCTGATGAAAAGAAACTCTTGCTCTTCACAAAATCCGAACGCGTTTGGCGCAGCAACACGCGCGGCGACTACTGGATACTCAATTTGGACAGCGGGGCTTTGCAAAAGCTCGGTGGCACTGCCAAGCCGTCGTCTCTGATGTTCGCGAAGTTCTCTCCCGACGGAAAGAGAGTTGGTTACGTCCGCGAAAACAACATCTACGTTGAGGATCTCGACGCCCCCTCGCGGATCACCGCACTTACCAGCGATGGCTCGCGTCAACTCGTCAATGGCACTTTCGATTGGGTTTACGAAGAAGAACTGTTTTGTCGCGACGGCTTTCGTTGGAGTCCCGACAGCCAGCACATTGCTTACTGGCAATTGAACAGCGAAGGGGTAAAGGAGTTCCAGCTCGTAAATAACACCGCGGGTCTTTATCCGGTCATCACTTCGTTTCCCTATCCGAAGGCGGGCGAGACCAATTCCGCAGCTCGCGTTGGTGTCGTTCGAGCGACCGGCGGGAACACGCGCTGGTTTGAGGTTCCCGGCGACCCACGCAACAATTACCTGCCGCGCATGGAATGGGCCGCAAGTTCAGATGAAGTCGTGATTCAACAACTCAACCGGCTGCAAAACACCAATACCGTGATGCTCGGGGATATCCGCAGCGGCAAAGTGCGCACCATTCTTACCGAGAAGGATGAAGCCTGGGTCGACATTTCGTGGGGAGATCTTGACTGGAACAAGACTGGTTTAGCGCGCGGCGATGTGGAATGGATTGATGGTGGCAAACGTTTCCTGTGGGCAAGCGAGCGCGATGGCTGGCGTCATATTTATTCGATCGCCCGAGACGGAAGCGACGTGAAGAACATTACGCCCGGCGAATTCGACGTTATCAACGTAGAGCGCGTTGACGACGTCAACGACTTTATCTATTTCGAGGCGTCGCCTGAAAACGCGACGCAACGCTATCTCTACCGCGAACCCCTGGATGGCAGCGGTAAGCTGGAGCGACTCACTCCGGCCTCCCTGCCGGGAACTCATTCTTACAATGTTTCCCCGCGTGCCGATCTGGCTCTGCACTTTTCCTCGTCTTTCATGAAGCCAGTGGTAACTGACATCGTGCGCCTGCCGCAACACACGCCCGTGCGCACACTCTTTGATAACAAGGAAGTGCAGGACCGCATCGCAAAGTTGAAAGCAACGCCTTTTGAATTCTTTAAAGTCGACATCGGCGAGGGAGTGAAGTTGGATGGCTGGGTAATTAAACCACCGGATTTCGATCCACAGAAGCGCTATCCGGTGTTGTTTCACGTCTATACCGAACCGTGGGGACAGACGGTACTTGATTCGTGGGGCGGCTTGAATCTGCGTTGGCACATGATGCTGGCGCAGCAAGGCTACGTCATCATGAGCGTCGACAATCGCGGCACACCGGCGCCGCGCGGTCGCGCCTGGCGCAAGATCTTTTATCGCAAGGTAGGCATCGTCAACTCGCAGGACCAGGCGAACGCGGTGAAAGCCATCAGCAAGTGGCCTTATGTTGATGCCACTCGAATCGGTGTTTGGGGCTGGAGCGGGGGCGGCTCGGCAACTTTAAATGCGATGTTCCGTCATCCCGATGTCTATCAAGTGGGAATGTCAGTGGCGCCAGTTCCGGATCTGCATTACTACGACACGATCTATCAGGAGCGGTATGGGGGCTTGCCTAAGGACCATCCCGAAGAGTGGAAACAAAGTTCGCCAATCAACTTTGCCGGAAATCTCAAAGGGAAGTTACTGATCGTGCATGGCACCGGGGATGACAATGTTCATTACCAGGGAACCGAGGCTTTAGTTAATGCGCTCGTAGCCGCGAACAAGCCTTTCACGATCATGCCTTATCCCAATCGTTCTCATGGCATCTTCGAAGGACCGGGAACGACGAAGCATTTGTATGGTTTGCTTACCCGCTATCTGAACGAGAATCTCCAGCCCGGGGGACGGTAGGCGCCGGGGAGGGAGCGGCAGGAGGCAGGAGAGGACAAAAAAGCATTTTCATTTGTCCTTTATTGGAAAACGAGACCGCCAAGTCGCCAAGCGAGGAACAGTTCGCCAAAAAGAAAACGACCTTTGAACTTGTGCTTCGAACCTTGTTCACTGATAAAGCTGACCGCGAGAAGTACTTCTCGAGAGCTACTGAAACAAAGAACCAAGCACCAAGTTGAAAGCTCGTTTTGTCTTGGCGAGCTTCGCGATCCTTGGCGACTTGGGTTTTTCCCCAATCCCAAATGAAGAATGGTGTTTTGCCTACTCCTGCTCCTACCGCCTGCTCTCTCCGTCTTGACATCGGCTCGCTAATCGCTTAAAAACTCGCACTCAGCCTCGAAAACGGACTTGCGTCGACAGCCCAGTATCAAGTCGAGCGTAGGTCGCGTTCACCAATTCACACTCTCCGCTCCAGCGGAAACATCAAGGAGGAAATTCAATGACAACGCCCCGACTCGGACTCTCACATATTCAGAGAGTTAGCGTCCTCGTACTTCTCGGAGTTGGTTTTTTGTGCGGCACTCCGGCGGTTAATGCTCAATGCCCCGGGCCCGGAACTACCTTGGTAGGCGGACTTCAGGGACCCAGCAAAATAATTCAATCGCCCCTTGGCAACTTGATAGTTGCCGAAACTGGACCAGCGGTGGAAAATTCCGGCCGCGTTTCAATCGTCAGTCTCGACGGCACGCGCCGCACGCTTTTGGCAGGACTACCCTCAGGTGAAAACTCCATCGGGGACTTCTCTGGCACTCAAGGTGTCTTTCTTCAGGGGCGCACGCTGTATGTTCTGAATGGCGAAGGCGATGCCACCCTTCCGGGACCATTCCCCGGAGCCGAGCTTCCGAACTTGAGTCCGGCCTCTCCCATCATCAGTTCAATTCTTGCCGTTCACTTCAGCGCGGCGGCGGAGAAAAATACGACCGGCTTCACGTTGACGCTTGCCGATCACCAGGCCCTAAAAGATGGAGCAACTTTGCGCTTTGGGAGCGGGGGCGACAAGCTCACTGTTAAATTGATCGCCGACTTTCCCAATTACGTTCCCGATCCCCTCCCAGGGTTCCCCGCGAACGTCGATCATTCGAACCCCTTCGGCTTAGTGGGAGTGGGCGATCAGCTTTATGTCGTAGATGGCGGGCTCAATAACCTGATGCAAGTCGACATCGAGACCGGAAACATTTCCGTGCTCGCTACCTTCCCGGTTATCCCCAACCCGCTGCCCTTTGGACCGCCGGTGATGGAAGCGGTGCCAACCAGCGTTCGTGAATATAACGGACAGCTACTCGTTACTCTGTTCCGGGGATTTCCTTTTGTCGCGGGTACTTCGGACGTAGTTCAGGTGGATCCTTTGACGGGAGCGATCACGCCCTTCATTGATGGTCTATCGTCGGCAATCGATGTGCTACCCGTCAAATCTAAGGGCGTGACAAGTTTTCTCACACTTGAAATCAGCGTCGACTTCCTCGCTGGGTTGCCGGGCCGTCTGCAAAGGTTCCCGACACCTGCTGGACCGGGTGTGCCAATCTCGAACTGTTTGATCGGACCGAGCAACATGGTGCGTGACGAGAAGACGGGTACGCTTTACATCACGTCAATCTTCACCGGCCAGATTATTAAGATCACGGGCCAGTGATGTAACGGGCGTCCCTCCGTGGGCGCCCCTTTTCATTTAGGGTGTTAGTGAAGGCGCGCTCTTAGTCAATTTGAGCGCGACAACCGAACGATGTCTTACGAAATAGGGTGCCCTCCGTGGGCGCCCTTTTTCATTTGGTGCTAATCGACGGCGCGCTGTTAATTTAATTTGAGCGCCGGCCTGAAGAATGCTTTGACGAACGGGGGCGCTTACAGAGGGACGCCGCTACAAGTGCGCCCTGCAAAAAGTCTTGCTCACAATTGTTAGCGCGACCCTCTCGATGACTATTGCCTAATCCCAAACTCTCTTTACATACTCTCCGGCGTCCTCACTCTAAACCATAAGGAGAACCTCACCATGAGTGAAGTAAAGCTCAACCTCATCGACTCTGCGACCCTTCTCACCGGGACAATCCACGGCTCCATTGTCGACTCTTGCTTTGCAGCGCTTTCTGCCGAGCCCGAAACAATTCCCGAGCTCGTCGCCGCGCTCGGTCGGTTCATCAAACTGAGTGAAACAAGTCCCTTCGCCTGGTTTCATCCAAGAGTTCAAATAGACGAACGGCCTTACGACGCGGGTATCGTCATCATCGATCTCGCTGCTCGTGTCATCGCCGCTGAGTCGACTTACTCAAACCCTCAAGCCGAAGGGGAAGTGGATTATCACAATGGCATTCACGCGACGGATGTCCGGATTCCTTACCGCATGCCAACGGATTGGTTGTTTGTTAATTCCATTGACGCCTACCGTTGGGCGCGGGAACGACACCGCGAAAGCCGGGCCCCGTTTTTTGACCCTCGCCCAGTTCTCTATGGAACACCGTTGCTGGAGTTCATTGCGGACGCGATGAGTCCGGGGCTTCGTTTGTGTCTGAGGGCAGCAAGCTCGAATCCTGAGACCACTGCAGACAAAGAGTGCGAGGCTGGCAAAACCGACGACGACTGCCGTCACGAGAATGCGCTCAGCAAACTTCACGCAACCTGGCTCAAAACGCCGCGAGCAGATCTGCTGGATCGTTCGCCTCGCGATGTAATGCTTGAGAAACAGGATCTAATCGACTTCGATCTGCACACCCGCTCTTTGCAATGGAGCTTTCTCAATGAAGGTCCGCCCTGTCTTGCTCGAGATTCATTCGCTTATCGCTTTGCGGGTTTCGGCACGCACGAGTGGGTTGTCTACTACGACCTTGTGCGGGACTTGCTGAAGCGCGCAGTCGAATTTGACTGCCAGGAAAGAGAGACAGCGCTCAAACAACTCGAACACCTGAAGACTGATTGGTTGGAGAACCCTTTGCCCGATTACGATGGCCGCACGCCCGTCAACATCATCGAGAACGAACGAAAGCGACTGCCTGAAGCGATGAGCCCCGAGCAATTAATCATCGACGAAGATTGCGAATGTTGCCGCATGATGGCGCAGGACGCGGCCCAGGGACTCGGTCCAGGTTTCTGGCACCTCGACGGTTCGCACATGGAAGAGGAGTTTGCTTTTTCCTCGTGCAAGACTTTTGCAGAATGGGAACTCGAGAATCAGCGACGGGAGGAGAGCTATCGCGAATTCGAGCGCCAGTGGGCTGAGCGCGAGCACGAGCGACGCAGTAGCCAGCGAGAATGGGATGAAGAGCAGATGCGTAGCCTGCAATGAATTTGTTGATTAGTTGTCGGAGTTCCGAGTTTCGGAGTTCCGAGTTTCGAGTTTCTCTTTCAAAGTAGAATCAGAAACTCGGAACTCGGAACTCGGAACTCGGAACCTCAAACTTGTCTATCGAGGTTTCGCGAACAAAGCATCATCGATCGGAACGTTATGCTCTAGCACATCCACGTTGAGCATCAGTTCGAAAGATTCAAACGCGAACCGCACCTTGAAAGGTACTTTCACGCCATCAACCTCCCGATAGTCGTCGAGATGGACTTTGACAAAGACATTCCCGCGCTGCGGGTTCCTTCGCACCATGTCCCAGCGCATCAGCAGCCCGCTTTCTGTGTCGAAGAATAACTTCTCGGCCGGACCCTTTGCGGGTTTCCCCTCGAGCATGTAGACATCGCGGCCGCTAAGTCGCGCCTTTCCCTCCAAAGTCATGCTCTGATAAAGGTCCCTGATCTTCCCGGCTCGATACACTTCAGCATCCTGCTCCAGCTCGGCCATTTGCGTGGGACTCTCGTCAGTGAAAGTTCCGGCAGGGGTTTGAACCCACCGGTTTTCTCCATCGAACCCCTTCTTCAGCGTGCCAATCCGCGGAAATTCGATCACGCTTAAACTCTTGCGCGGATCCTTTCCCCAGATTTTGAATTGGCCCGACTCGCGCAACACAGAGCTGGAAAACCTTCCCTGGGCTTTATAGCTCGTAACGCCGTCAATGGCAGCTTTCCCTCCAACTGCTTCAGTGTAGCGTTCGAGAATTTGATCTACTTCCGCGACCTTATTGGCCGGAGACTGTGTGGCCGCAGGCTCAGCTGGTGGGTTGGGCGCAGAACAAGAGAACTGCGCGACGCAGAAAACTCCGAATATGACGGATAAAAGCTTAGTCTTCTTCATAAGCTGAACGATGACGCTGATTTTGAAATCAATTCGGCGGTCAACAAGGAGTGCTCTTTCTTTCCGACTAATCCCCAATCGGCAATCAGCAATCGCCAATCCTATTCCACTCTAACGTCATATCCTTGCCGCAGCCCCATCACATACTTCTCCCACTTGTTCTTAAATTGATCCATATCCGGCTCGGCCAAAACCTTCCGCAAACTCTCAAACCCCGTGGGATCCGTTTTTTGTTTCGCTAGAAACTCGCGGTAAAACTTCACGAGCACGCCCTTCTCCTGAAGGTAGTAGCAAAGATACCGCGACTGCGCATAGTTTGTACCGCGGTCATCGTCGTAGAAAGCGTAGGTGTCCATCGCCAGCAAAGTTTTAAACGGGACTACTCGCTTCGAGGTAATCGCTTTTTGCAGCCCCGGCAAGCGCCAGTTGGTATATCCGTAGATGTGACCATCTTGTTCGCCGCATTGTTCGTAGAGCGAGCCCAGACCTTCGTTCAGCCACGGCGGGCAGGCAGGAAAATTCGCTTCCATAAACGGGTGAACAATCTCGTGGACTAATGTGCCGCCACCCGATCCTATGTTCATGATAATTGACTTGTGAGCCGGTGAGTAATAACCGTAGGGTGTCGAGGGTTCATCGCCAAAGAGAAGTCGCGCGTGCTTCCGGTAGGAAGCTTCATTTTTGAAGAGCCAGATGTCGAGGATCTCATTAGGATCCTTCGTAAAAAAGTCCTGCTTCAACCGATCAACGGCCCACTTCACAGTAGTTTCCGCATGTTGCTGTACCGCGCTCTTAGGTTCGTCCCCGATTACCACAAATGGTTTCTGAATGACGATCGCAAAATCGCCTGACGATAGTTTTCGCTTCATGTGAGCGTTGAGCTCACTGATGTGACGATTAAAATCCGCGTCGGTAAATCCCGAGGAATCCCGAGGAGTTGGGCGTGCGCTGTCCGGATTATCGGTATTGCCTGGTTCCGTTTGTACTGTAATCCCTGAATCAGAATCTGCTTCCGCACGAGCCGACTTGCTCTGTTCGCACGACAGACTTCCAAGCAGCGCTAGAGGAAGTAGCAGAGCAAAGAGTCGCAGGTTCGTCATGTCTTCACGAGGTTGCTAATGGGTAATGCATTTCCTTCGATGTGAAAATTCGATAGGCGGTGGCCCGCCTGACTTGGTGGCCTGTTTAGATTCGCGTGAATCTCTTTGCTCTTTTCGTTAAATTTTCTAATATCCTTACATGAATATTGCCAGAACCCGTTCGCTTATCATCCCCCTGTTTGTGATCGTCAGCTTCCCCTTACTAACCAGCGGCTCGTTGCCGCAGGAGGTTGCGCCTCGTAATCCTGTCGTAGGTAATTGGCTCGGCGTCCTCGAAGTGAGTGGCTTCAAACTAAGAATGGCACTCAAAGTCACACTTGATTCGGAGGGTATGCTGAGTGCCAAACTCGACAGCCTCGATCAGGGCGCTAATGACTTGCCGATTCAGACCATTAGTTCCGAGAGTGGGATGGTGCGCTTCAACGCACCGAATCTTGGTCTCAGTTACGAAGGAAAGCTCAGCGCCGACGGCACGGAGATCGCGGGACAGCTAAAACAAGGTCCAGCCACCTACCCCTTAACTTTTAAGCGAATTGAGAAAGTGCCATCGCTCGGTCGTCCGCAAGATCCAAAAAAACCATATCCCTACACTGAAGAAGAAGTCAGCTACGAAAACACAATCGACAAGGTCAAACTAGCCGGCACTCTTACGCTACCAGCGTCGAAAACGCCGGTGCCTGCGGTTGTCTTAATCACCGGCTCAGGCTCGCAGGATCGAAACGAAACGGTTCTGGGTCATCGTCCTTTTCTTGTCCTCGCCGATCATCTGACGCGACGAGGAGTTGCGGTACTGCGCGTGGACGACCGGGGCATAGGCGGCTCCGCAGCGGGCTCCCTTAAGGCTACTAGCGCGAACTACGCAGACGATGTTCTGGCTGGAGTAAATTTTTTAAAAGGACGAAAAGAAATCAATCCAAAGCAAATCGGCTTAATTGGTCACAGCGAGGGTGGAATGATTGCTCCCATCGCTGCCGTGAAATCGAAAGATGTCGCATTCATCGTAATGATGGCAGGCCTGGGTCAAACCGGAAGGGATGCCATCCTGATGCAGGGTGATCTACTGACCAAAGCGGGCGGTAACTCTGCTTCCACGACGGCGCTGGTTCGTAAAGTTTATGAGCAAATCTTCGACATACTAAAGGCGGAGGCCGACAACGCGACTGCCGAGAAAAAGATTCCGGAAGCAGTGGCAACTCAAGTAGCCGCTTTGGACGAAAGCCAGAAAAAACAGTTTGCTCCTGTTTTGGAAACCATCAATGCTCAGATGCAAATGTACCTGTCCAACTGGTTTCGATATTTCCTGCTTTTCGATCCCGCTCCGGTGCTCGAGAAAGTGAGTGTTCCAGTGCTCGCCTTAGTCGGCGAAAAGGATTTGCAGGTACCGCCGAAAGAGAACCTTGCGTTGATCGAAGCGGGTTTGAAGAAGGGCGGCAATAAGAAGTACACGATGCTTCTCATGCCGGGTTTAAATCACTTGTTTCAAACTGCCACGACTGGACTGCCGGGTGAGTACGGTGTGATCGAAGAAACCATCTCCCCTGCCGCGCTGCAAACTATCTCCGATTGGATCCTCAAACAAACTAACCTGCCAGGGCCGCGGCGTAACGGGAAAAGGCGAAGCCGGTAAACGGAATCACCTATCCATCG
Organism: Pyrinomonadaceae bacterium; assembly: GCA_041750995.1. GTDB lineage: Bacteria > Acidobacteriota > Blastocatellia > Pyrinomonadales > Pyrinomonadaceae > PSRF01. The sequence goes on from JBGSYG010000054.1 coordinate 63,899, forward strand.
CCTCGGTGCATAAGCGCCGACTAGTCGACAGACTCCAAAGAAGGGAACTTTCTCCCGCGATTGGGGTCTACATACCAAACCGCTTGTAAGGAGTCCACCATGCAGAAACTCTTCCTAGTGCTCGGTCTCTTGATCGCATGCGCCATCCCGCTTACCGCCCAAACCAAAGCAGCAGCTCAAACTGCCGAACAAGCCGTTTTGCAGATAACGCGTGATTGGCTCGCTGCCGAAGAAGGGAATGACCGGCCAACGCTGCAACGCATTATCGCCGATGATTTTGAAGGTACGGCGCCGAAGGGAACCACGGTCTTCAAAGACGACGTGATGCCCCGAGCGGGAAGTTCGGGTGGTGTGGCAATGACTACGTCAGAAATGAAGGCTCGCGTTTTTGGCGACACCGCCGTGGTAAGGGCTAGTGGCGTGCAGAAGGCTGGCGAGAAGCGGGAAGTGCGGTTCACCGTCGTCTTCGTGAAGCGAGGCGACGATTGGAAGATGGTGGCAGGTCATCTCTCCGCGGTGCCCAACTAACACCTTCTAATCAGCCTTATGAGAACGTCGAACCTAATTGTGAATAGTGCTTGTCGCACTTTGCTGCCCTGATCTCGTCCACGTGTCGTCGCAATCGTAGAAACCTTTACGGCACCCACTTTCCTGGAGCCGTAGCACGGAGGACACGTTTATGAACGATGAGAAATCAGGAACTGCTCGAGAAAGAATTGCAGACAAGACTGGGAACCATCAGAGCCCGCTGCGACAGACGCTCTCAACACTGAGGAGCGTTCACTGGACATCGGCGAGTCTGGCCAACATACGCCGGGTGGCTACTACCAATCAGCAAGGGGTGAACCAGCCGGACCGCTCGGCCCTGGATCCGGAAAATAAGAGCGATAAGTTTTAATTGTTTCGCTGATTGGAACTCGATAAAGGGTGCGGTCACAGGGCCGCGCCTTTTGTTTTGGGAAAGAAGAAACCCCACTCTTGTTTGTTTTCCGCGCCCGTTCGTGTTACTTCGTGATCGCCTTTTCAAACCACAAGCGCCAGTCAATCGGCGGCCATTCACCCTTATGAATCACATCAAAGCCCGTCTCTTCGGGGTCGTGCTAATTGTTTTGGGCGTTGCGCTCGTCTATCTCAACTGGAGAGAGTTGTGGACTGAAGGCACTTATTCGATGAAGCTCGCCGCTTTCGGACCGGTGGTCGGAATAGGCCGTCTCTTCCTGCTCTTATTTCCCGCGCGGGCCGGAAAGCCCAACACCACTGTCGAAAAAGTCACAGTCTTGCTGGTGCTGGCAATAGGACTCGCCGCAGGTCTAATCAACTGGTACTTGATGGACCCGGGCTACTTCGGTAGGTAAATTTACACGCAGATCCGCAGAGGCGCAGAGACGCAGAGGCCCACAGACGGGCGTGCCAGTTAGGTTGCATCATTAGACTTGGAAAAAGTGAAGAAGGGGCACTTATCGTTTGTGCCAAGTTATTGTTTGCGTCTTCGCGACTCTGCGTCTTGGGGTTGAAATGTTTCAGTCTTCGAGGAGTATTGAAGAGTTACACATATTCTGTTCTCCTGACAGTGCGTTAACGCTTGGCCACGATGAGCGGTCGTGCTTCCGCTTCGCGCCGGTAAAAGAGTCGCGGAGTCTGGGTAACGCGGCGTTGTACTTCGGGAACGCGTTCGTCGTCTTGAACGAAGGAGAGACTTAGGCCGACACCGCGCGCCTGCTTCATCTTCTCGATTTGCATGTGCGGCACGCGCGCACTCGCGTAGTCGAACCACTCTCGCACTCCTACTTCTCCATCTTTGGGATCACTATCTGCAGCAGTCGCTTTTAGTCCTTCCTCTACGAGTGCGTAGGTCAACAGCCCGTGCCCGAGTTGCGAAGTCTCCTGCGCCGCCTGGTAACTTTGGGCTGCGGTAAGGATGTACATACCTTTCTCATAAGCGAGTTGCGCCATGCCCTTCGAGTTCATCGGCCCGCGCCGCTTCTCTTCGGCTTCGAGAGCCTGTCCGGAATTGCAGGCATCGATGACCATCAACAATTTCCCGGCATCAATTCCTTCAATCGCTCGCTCCAACTCCTCATCTGAGATGCTATGTTCCAGAATGTTTTGCAAGCCGGCGATGTCGAGCCTGGTTCGCTCACCAGCGTAACCAAGGTCGTGAGGGAGTAAATAAAAACGCTGCCCTTGAGCGGTACCGTGTCCAGCGAAGTAGATGAAGACAGCATCTTCCGGCTGGGTCGCCTTCAGCTTTTCAAATGTGGCAGGCACATTCCCAGGCAAAGCGTCCGGATCTCCCGCCAGCCGTTTCAAGGCCCGCAAAATGTTTTCCTTTGTGGCTTGTCCGTCCAGGAGCGTTATGACTTGCACATGTTCGTAGCTGGCGATCTGATCCTGCTCGCGTTGTACCTCTTCGCCAAATGCTGTTGCGTCAGCGACGGCGTACTTTAGATTGTAATGGGGATTTGAATAGGCATTGACACCAATCGCCAGGACGTAAGCGGTGCCGGACCGCTTCAGGCTACTCGCGCCCGTGACGATCAAAGTCGCATCCTTGCTTTTTACGTTGTCACGATTGAAGGCGTAGGCAGCCAAGTGGTTTTCTCCGGAGACTATTGCGACATTCGCTTCAAGCGTTGTCGTTGTTTTTCCATTTAGCACATCGCCGCGCCAGACCTTTACGAGCGCACCGTTACGGAAGAGGCGGACGTCGCGCGCACCGCTCCCGGTTTGGTGATCTTTGTCTGCCAGCTCACTTACTTCAATCTTGACTAGGAGGTTGCGTTCGGAAGTGTTTTCGGCGCCGGCTTGTCCGCGCTGAGTCATTAATTTGACTTCGGGTTGGCGCCGGTCAAGTAGCGAAATATTTTTCGGAGCATGAGGCTGTTTTCCGGCCATCACCTCAGCAAGAAGTCCTGGATAGTAAAACTCGTTGAAGAAAGTTTCTGCAGGGCTGACATCGAATGTGTTACCGCCAAACTGCCAAAGGATCTGTTTCCAGGCAGCCGGTGAGCCATCGAATAAACCGTCGGGAGTAACAACTAACCAATCCCCACCGCGGTTGCTAAAGGTGCCGCCGAGACTTACTAGAGTAGCGAGCTTTTCGCCCGATGAAGCATTCCAAACATACTTATCGTTGTTTTCTCCAAGCGCCACCAGAAAGCGACCGTCAGGGCTGAAGGTGAGAGAGACTGCGCGTTCGGCGTGGGGCAAGGTGCGAAGAGTTCTCCCTGAGGCGATCTCGAAAATTTCGATCTTTGTGGCGTATCCCGCTGCCAGCAGGCGCGTGTCGGCGCTCACGCAGAGAGTTGTCACCGCGCCGCTCTGCTCGTCGTCATTGATCTTGAAACTGTTTACCTTGCGGCCTGTTTCCGTCTCGAAAATTAGGACAGAACGGTCTTTCTTTTCGAAGCCGGTCATCGCGATGAGCTTGCCGTCGAAACTAAAGCCAGCTGCCGGAACGATGCCCATGTCGGGCGCCTTACCTCCCTCCAACTCGCGCAAACGCTTGTCCGATGTACCGTCGTAAAGATCGATCTTCTGTTTGTAAACGTCTTTATAGACATCGCTAAAGATATTCACAGCGTTGGCGGTCGTGTAGAACTCCTTCATTCCGACAAACGGGGCCGCCCTGAAGCGTCCGTCCGGACTAAAGAAAGGCTTGCCACGGTCCCGAAGCGAAGCGTCGCCGCTACTCCGCACGAGCGTTCCCGCAGCGGCGTCCCACACTTCCGTCGCCAGATTTTTCAAAAGCACCTGACTGGAAATTAGGATGCGACCGTCGGGGCTGAAACTTACGGCGCCCCCAGCCTGAAGCCTTTCGCTGGAAATGGTTGCCATTGATTCGACGGCCTCAATGATTTCATCGGGTGTCGTAATTTCGCGCTTCTGAAGCATGGCCATTGTCTTAGGATCGATTGACTTGATGAATGCCGCTTGTTCCGCTCGCGACACGCCGTCCGTCGTTCCCGTTTGCAGAGCGCGGGATTCGCGCCCAGTTGCAGACTCAATGATTCTGATTGCTTTAGCGCCCGAAGCAATCGCTGCGATCAGACTACCGTCGCGATTGAAGCTAATCACTCGGGCGCCCATGAGCACTTCTCCGCTGGTTTTTAACTCGCGGATTGATTGTCCGGTCGCAGCGTCCCACAATTTTATCCCAGCGCCCGCGTTATTATCGGTGGCCGTAACCAGGAATCGCCCATCGGCGCTGAAGTTCACACGCTGGGGGGTCTTGCTGAATCCTGTCTTGAGACTGTGAATCTCGCGGCCCGTCACCGCCTCCTGAACGCTAACCGTTTCGCTGGTTAGGGCGAAGGCAACGAGGCGCGCATCTGCGCTGAAAGCCAGACTTGAGTTTTCCGCGTCAGCGATCGCTTTGAAGGGCAGTTCGCGCAGTTCGCGCCCCACTTGTGCGTCATAGATCTTTACTGCTTTGTCAGGTTGCCCGACCGCTGCGATCTGCCCGTTCGAACTAACGGCTATTCTCGCCGCCGACATTTTGAAATTTTTTAAGCGTTGCTCCTCTTGTTTTCTTTGCTTGTTCCCACAACCTAGAAAACAACCTAATGAGTCTAGGGTGTTGAGCTTTTCCATACCGCTTTTTCCATACTTCGTTCCCTGTGAACGCAGCTCGGTGCCCGCCGAAACGTCCCAGACTTTTACGGCGTCCCCGCTAACGCTCGTTAGTGAGTGACCATCATCACTGAAAGCGATCGCGCCGACGGGCAGTCCATGTCCACGCAAGACCAGCAACTGTCGCCCCATCTGAACACTCCAGATCCGAACAGTATTATCTTCGGCGCCGCCGACCACACCTCCCTGAGTAAAAGCACCTAAATCTCGCTTGTCGTTAATATTCCCGCTGCCCGAGGCTAACAATTTTCCATCGGGGCTAACGGCGAGGGCGTTAACGTTGCTTGTATGACCGTATAGCGTTCGTAATACGTTTCCCGTCGCGAGGTCCCAAATCTTAATAACGTCATCTTTGCCGCCCGACGCGAGCCAGCGATTGTCCGGGCTGAAAGCTACTGCGTTGGCCGATTTTGTGTGTCCCGTTTGCAGAATCAACTCCGGTTTATCGCTCGGAGTGGTGGATGTTGCGGATGGGGGCTTTTCTTTAGGTGCTGACGTAACTTCGATTCCTCGTTTCTCCTGCGCCTTCGACTGGGCCATGCTTGAGATTGGAGCGCTGACTAGGGCCACCAAAATTACTAATGATGATAGCCGTCGCCAATTGGGCAACGGCATTTCGGACTTTGCGTAAGCTCGGTGATCACGAAAAGAGGTTGCGCTTGCTGATGGAGAAAGGAAAGACATAGATCTCTTAGCGATCATGACGTGCCAGCCTGGGTAGATGAAGGTGCAGGAGGGAATCAGTTAAATAAGTTTAAGCAGGAGGCGCTGATTGCGAATCAAGCTTGTGTTTGAGTGAGCGAAGCCTACGGTAGGGAATGTCTTAAGTCAATGAAGCTTGGGCGGATAATTTTCCATTCTCGTAATGCAGGTTCTTTACATTACACCGATATTTAGACGCAATGTCCCAAGCCCTCCTCATGAGCGCGTAGAATATTGTTGTTAACAGACTTGCAACGTCAGTGATGTAAATAAGCCCCCTCGATGTTTGACCAGGAAGAGATTGGGTACTTGCCGATTAGGGCAAGTACGGCCGATCGGGAGAGTGTGCAGTGAACAAACCGACTAGTGTTTTTGCCCTTTTAATTTTATTGCTGGTGTTCGCCACCGCGTTAGTATTTCCCGCGGTCAGCGGCGGCCAGGAAAAGCAACGAACTGAATGCGAGAAGGCATGCAGGAAGGCGCACAATGCATGCCGACAGGTTCAAGGCGCGAACATAGCTGAATGCAAGAAGGCATATGATGGGTGTCTGGTTTCTTGCAAAGAGACTCCGTCGCCGGAACCGACAGTGAGTCCGTCTCCAGAGGTGGTACCGTCACCGGTTCCCACTGTGAGTCCGACGCCGGAGCCAAATCCGACCGTGAGTCCGACACCGATACCAAGCCCAACGGTGAATCCATCGCCGGCACCAAGCCCGATGGAGAGTCCATCGCCGGTACCTAGTCCGATGGAGAGTCCATCGCCGGTACCTAGTCCGACGGTGAGTCCCTCACCGGAGATGACGCCGAGTCCATCGCCGAGTGTCTAGTGACAGGCTGATAAGATTGGCGATTTCCAATTGCCGATTTCCGATTGGATCCTTTGGCTAACGGCCAATTGGAATCGCAAATCTGCAATCGGCAATCCTCCGTACCCGCCAACTGACACCCGCAACCGTTTATATTCAGGGTTGCGGAAACGCGGGTGGCACGAAGCCGGGAGCAAAGCCGAGCGCCGCAGGAAAAGTGGCCGCGGTAGGTTTAATACCGTTGCGCACCCAGTTGTCGATCGCTGCCACTGCGGTCAATATCTGCGGACCGGTAAAGGCGCAATGCCCGTTGCCGGTAGTGTAAGTCTGAACTAAGCGATCGCTTCTACCGGCAGCAAGCACAGTTTCCAGATAAGCCGATTCGTTCGCGACCACCACGAGCGGATCGATGATTGTGTGCATTGTTAGCACGGGCGACTTAATCTTTCCTTTAAAGGTGGCGTAGTGCTCTACATAGTTTCGCGGCGCCGGGGCTGCGTCAATGTTTCTGCGCGCATTCATTTGTCCCAACCAACCATCGATTATCGCGTTAGGAACACCAAGCGCATTTAGGTAGGCACGCTCAGCAGCACTGATGCTGTAGCTCTGATTTAAGTTCTGGACAAACGGACCACCAGCGCGTCGCTGCAACTCTGCGCGGAACTCGGTTAGGAAGGCCATGTCAGTGAAGACCCAGCCAGGAAAGAAATTCGGAGGTGGAGGTGGCGTAATGCCGCGGCCGGGATTTCCGGCAACGAGTCGAATGAACTCAAATCGCGGGAAGTTCGCCGGGTTACTCACTTCGGGAATCAGTTTCGGCAGCACTTCAGTTTCAAAATCAATATCATTTCGCACTTCGCCAACCGTGCCCCAGCTTGGCAAAGTTCCAAACAGAACATCGTAGGCGAGGTAGAGGGCAACTCCGGAATCCCAGACCCGAGTTGAACCCGCTGCAGGTGCACACATGGCTAAGGCGCCATCGTAGATACCGCCGAAGCGTTCCATGCTTTCGAGTCCCACAATCGATCCCAGCGATACGCTATAGAGGATGGTGCGAGCAGGTTGTCCCACGAGGGAGCGGAACAGCACGGTTAAGTCTTTCGTGTCCTGAATTGCTCCTTCGACTTCCCAGCCGTTGTCGCGGTAGGCCGAACCGGCGAGTGCGAACCCCTGCGCCAGTAGCGGAGCTTCGAGCGCAGCGCTCGGCGCCACATCGGCGTTGCGATTATCAACTTCACCGGGATGGTCTGCTTTGTCGCGATAGCCGTGCGCAAAGACTAGTAGCGTTCCGTTCCAAACAGCGGGAACGCGAATTCGATAGGGCGCGCCATGCAATTCTCCGGAGAGATCGAGTGGTCCGACTTGTGCGACCTGGTGCTTAAAGGCCCTGGCAATCTTTGCATCCACCTTGACGACTGGCGAAGGGAAGGGAATCGCTACGAGAAGAAGCGATGTGAGGGACGCGAACACAATTAGGCGGATCTTGTTCATATGATCTCCTTTCGACTAAAACAAGTACTGATGCCGGGATGAAGTGGGCGGAGACTATCATGGTCACTTGGCGATGACCAATAATGATCCCGTCCATGCCCAAGCGGGGGCACGAATTGCAGTCAGGAAGGCGTTGTTGCCCCCGCTTGTTTCGCTAGCGATGCAAAGCTACAAGTCGCCAAGTCTCGGCAAGGACGCGGCGAGATGGCTATTGGTGGGGTTTGAATTTAACGCCGAAGGCGTTGGCCAATCCCAGCCCAGACCGGGGTCCCCGCGCGGGCAGCCCGCGTGGGGTGGAAGTGTTTGCTTTGAAACCTGGGGATGAGGTGCTGAAAACTGGCGCGTCTTCCCAGGGTTGCCCAAGCGCAACCCGGGGCTTGAGTTAGCGAACCCTTTCAGCGTTAACTCAAACTGCACCAGTACCAAGAGTTGGTTAGCCACAGGGCGCCCACGGCGGGACGTCCCTACATCTGTTGTCAATCAATAGGACACCACCAATCTTCCCCTAATTCGCCCGTGCCCATGTCTAACACGGGTGAGATAGATCTGCTGACGGAGTGCCGATGAACTTGCAAGCCAGCCGAGTCGCAGCTTGAAGAACGGGGTGAGCAGGGGCTGAAGCGGAGTGGTGTGCGGATTAGTGCGGATTAGAATTCGAGGTTATTATCGGGCGTCCCGGTAGTAGCCACTAGAGCCTGGAAATCGTAAATCAGAAACGAAAGTCTAAGGTCCTCATCAAAGAAGGGGCGATAACATGACGGTGCACTCAGAAGCGAAGATAGGCGATTCCGAAAAGATGACCGGCAACGAAATTGTCGAGCTTTGCCGTCGTCACACGTTGTTTGAGTGGTCAGCGCAAGCGGCCGTTGATCCCATCCCCGTAGCGCGGTCTAAAGGTATTTATTTCTGGACACCGGAAGGAAAGCGCTACATCGACTTCAACAGTCAGTTGATGTGCGTGAACATCGGGCATGGCGATGAGCGTGTGATTCGCGCGATTCAACAACAGGCGGCGACGCTTGCCTATGCGAATCCATTCATGGCAACTGAAGTACGCGCTCGTTTGAGCGTGAAACTCGCGGAACTGACACCGGGTGATATCGATGCATTCTTTTTCACGAACGGCGGCGCGGAAGCAAACGAGAATGCGATTCGCATCGCCCGCATGTTTAGCGGCCGTCATAAGATTGGCGCGCGCTATCGCTCGTACCACGGAGGAACCGCCGGCGCTTTGACGCTTACCGGAGATCCACGGCGCTGGGCCGCCGAGCCCGGCATCCCCGGCGTCTTTCGCATTCCCGATTTCTATCACGGCATACAGAGAGGGTCGGAAACAACCGAGGAAGTGTTAGCGCGCACTGAGGAAGTCCTGGAACTCGAAGGGCCAAAGACGGTAGCGGCGCTCATTGTCGAACCGGTGACGGGAACTAATGGAATCCTGATACCACCAGACGGTTACATGCAGGGCTTGAGAGCGCTCTGCGACAAGTACGGGATTCTGCTGATTGCCGATGAGGTGATGGCCGGGTTCGGCCGCACGGGAAAGTGGTTTTCGGTTGATCATTGGAACGTCGTGCCTGATCTAATTTCGATGGCCAAGGGATTAACTAGTGCGTATGTGCAACTCGGGGCAGTGGGGATGCGCCGACATATCGCCGATCATTTTGAGAAGAACGTTTTCTATGGTGGCCTGACATACAACAGTCATCCGCTCGCTTGCGCGGCCGCGCTGGCGACGATCGCTGTCTATGAGGAAGATGATTTGATGGAAAACGCCCGGCGCATGGGTGAGGTGATGCAAGGAATGCTTGCTGACTTGCAGAGCCGGCATCCTTCAGTTGGTGAGACGCGCAATATCGGACTCTTCGGTATCGTCGAAGTGGTGCGAAATCGCGAAACACGCGAGCCGATGGCGCAGTTTAACGGCACGTCGCCGGAGATGCAGGCGCTAGGAAAACATTTCCGACAAGAAGGTTTGTATACGTTCGTGCGGTGGAACACATTCTTCACAAATCCGCCCTTGTGCATAACGGAAGCAGAGCTTGCGGAAGCGTTTGCGATTATTGATAAGGGATTGGAAATCACGGATCGGGCCGTGGTGTAAAGGAAACTGGTTATCGGATCGCGGGCGTCTCGCCCGCACTGAGCGGAAGTGCGTACAAACCTCCGATAGACAAATCAAAGACTTGCGCGCCTCCCGGCGCGTTGCGGCGAGCGCCCGCGATCCCAGCCAACGTCCGGCTCTCGTACAGGGGAATCTTTTAGCTGTCTGATTCCAAACAAATAATTGGGTACGACTCCGAACTGAGCTTATCTGCGCCCTTGAAGATCAATAAAATACGATCTATAGCCGGCGCACGCCCAGCGGTATGGTCATTGCTACTAACCTCTACGACACGTCGGTAGAACTGAATATGCACAGCTTGACTTCAGGGGGTCTAAGGTCGTGGTGTGTGTAGATACAAAGGTTTAGATAACCAGGCCTAAATTCAAAGGAGAGAAAATCAATGGCAGACTTAGACAACACAGCTGAAGGAACAGCGCGACAACGCGAGAGTCGGATGATGACCGGTCTATTCAAAGACCGTGAGGGTGCCGAGGGCGCATATCGCTCGTTGAGCAGTCGCGGTTATGGCAAGGATGACGTGAACCTGATGATGTCAGACGACACGCGTAAGAAATATTTCACTGACGACGATTCGGAATTGGGAACCAAAGCCTGGGAGGATGCGGGTAAGGGTGCCGCTATCGGCGGCGGAGTCGGGGCGACGCTCGCGGCAATCGCGGCGATCGGAACCACGCTGGCACTTCCTGGTCTCGGTTTGTTAATTGCCGGTCCAATTGCCGCAGCGCTAGCCGGTGGGGGCGCAGGCGCGCTGACAGGTGGTTTGATCGGTGCACTGGTGGGTCATGGCATACCTGAAGAAACCGCCAAGAAATACGACCAGGGTATTCGCGACGGTGGCATCGTGATGGGCGTCAATCCGCGCAATACAGAAGATGCGGATTACTTCGAAAACGAATGGCGCACTAACCGCGCTGAGTCGCTTTATCGCTAACGGACGAACTAGGGAGGAGAGATCCATGCGACCCAGCTTCGGACTCGCATTAGTGTTGGTTGCCAGCGTAGCCTTGGCTGGCTGCGGGACAACCGACAACACTAACAGCGCAGCCAATACTAATAACGCCAACAATGCCAACGCGAATTCGAATCAGCGCCAAGGTGTTGTCGAAACGAACGCGAACATTCCACAGAACGCAAACAGCAACACCGTTCCTGCGAACACCGGAGTGGTCACCAACAACAACGGCAATTCCAACACCTCAGGTGTTAGAAGCACCAATGGCAACGCGAATGCCAATGGAAACAAAAACGCCAATCGGAATAACAACCAATAAGGATTGCATATTTCCAATTGGCACCTGCCGATTAATTAGGCGGGCACGCCTGACACAAAAGAAGCCGGTCCTCTCAAGAGGGTCGGCTATCTTTTTGTAAGAGGGAAGCGCAGCTAAGCGAGGCAACTACGGGTGCGCTATACGAGTTCAGCGAGACGGGCCGCTTCCTGACTGAACCGCGGTGATTGGCATTGCGCGACAAGAGCTTGGTAATCAGCAAGTTTTTCAGCCGCTTCTGCCCGTTTGTTCTGGGCAAGCAAAACGCGGATGTATAGCGGGCCGAGCCACAGTCTGCTCACGCGAGATTCCGTCGGGGCCACCAAATCTGTCGCTGCCACGCAAAGCCGTTCAGCTTCGTCTAATTCGCGCTGAGACGTCTCGGTATCTGCCACGCTCGTTGCCGTAGCCCGCCGGAAGTGCACCACCGCTAGACTGCGAAGTGATTCAAACTGCGAGTAGAGCAAACCGGTAGGCGCCGCTGCAGCGTAATTTTCCTCCGCTGTTTTTAGCGCTTCGTCGTGACGCCCGAGTTCAGATTGCGCTATTGCCAGATTGCTTTTCAGCAGGACCTTCACCCGGTGTTCGCCAATTGAATCCGCGAGGGCAACACCGTCAACATATTCTCGTTCCGCTTCCTCCGTCCTGCCCAGTAGCAAGTAGCATTGCGCCACGACAAGGTGCGTCCACGCCTGGCGCTCACGAGAATGAAGCCGCGTAGCAATCTCGCGCTCGTGGGCGGCGTATTCGAGCCCCGCTTCGAACGTTCCCGCATGCACGGCATCCTCTCCCAAAAATTCATAACCGATTGCCTGGGCGAACGGGATCTTGTGTTTCGTGCCGAACTCGAGAGCGCGTCGCGCCCAAACGTCGGCGTCGGCAAAGCGGCCATAGTGTTGGTTGGCACCGGCGTTGTAGGCATAGACCTGTGAAATCATTGGAGCCGCGAAAGTGCTCACCTCGTCACCTGCGGCAGTCGGCGCTACCAGATCAGCGGCGCGCAAAAGTAATTCGATCGCTTTCTTGTGACGACCGGCCAGATGATGAAAGCGCCCTTCGATGGACAAGGCGTTGGCTGTCTCAAGTGGATTTTTTTCCGGATCGAGATTTCGCAGCGCCTCAGTTATGTACTCGACACCTCTTTGATCACCGGTCGCGACGAGCGAACTTGCCGCCTGGCACTGCAAACGTGCTCGCGTCGCCGGCTCAGTTGCGAGTTTGAGTGCACGTTCGAAATGTTCGCCGGCAGGAATCATCTCGCCGTGCAACAAGTAGGCTTTGCCAATCGCCTCTTCCTGCGCGAGTTGTTCCTCAACCAAACCCAGGGCTTCAGCGCAATCGCGGGCGCGGCCGTAAGCGGCAACCGCTTCGTCGAAAGCAAAAACGCGTTCGGCTTCGGCGGCGGCCTGCTTTGCATATTCAAGTCCGCGTTCATGATCGCCAGCCTGAATGTAGTGATGAGCAAGTTTTTCAACCGCCACATGAGATTTGCTGCGGTGACGCTCCAATCCCTCGGCAGCGTTACGATGCAGCCGCCGGCGACGGATCGGGTTCAGCTCTTCGTAGAGCACTTCACGGATCTTATCGTGCGTGAAAGTAAAGGTCTCGCCACTTACCGGGGCAATAAGTTGCGCGTTGACACCCTCGTCCAGGGCATCAAGCAGCACTTCCTCACCTTGTTGCGCCGCCGCGGTCAGCTCATCAAACGTGAAAACCTTGCCGAGTACGGCAGCAGACCGAAGCACGTCGTTACATTCCGAGCTGACCCGATCTAAGCGATTGCCAATCGCTTCTTTGACACTTTGCGGAATCACAAGCTCATTCACATCGCACCGTTGCCAGCGGCCACTTTCTCGCCGCACGGATCCTTTCTCGATCAATGCCTTCAGTACTTCTTCGACGAAGAAAGGATTGCCTTCGGTTTCGGTATGCACGGCATCGCCGAAGTCGGCGCTCACATCTTCACCAAGTAAGGCGCCTAACTGAGCTGTTGTTTCAGACTTGTTGAAGCGCTTCAAAGCGATGCGGGTGACGAGACGTTCGCGGTTCCAGTCGACCAGAGATTTCGCCAGCGGGTGCGCGCGATCGAGCTCTGTCTCGCGGTAAGCGCCAACGATTAGAACGCGGGCGTCGCGCAGTTGACGTAACAAATGTCCAAGCAGCCAAAGTGTTCCGCGATCGGCCCAATGCAGATCGTCAGCGTAGAAGAGCAGTCCCTGGCGCTTGGCGAGATTTCCGAACACCTGCGCGACAGCGTCGAAAAACATCAGTCGCTCTTCCTGAGGAGACAATTCATGACGTTGCGGCAACGGGCCGAGACGCGTTTCAATTTCCGGAGCCAGCTTGGCGATCTGTGCGCTGGCGTCGCCCAGAGTTTCGCGCAGGGCAACGTCGTCATGCTCGCGAACCCAGCGTCGAAACGCTTCGACAAACGGAAGGTAGGGTGTAGTTGCTTCATATTCGTAGCAACCACCGCTGAGCACAACCGCGCCTTCCACCGCGGCCTGGATCGTCATCTCGCGCGCGAGCCTCGTCTTGCCGGAGCCAGGTTCGCCGCTTAATAACACCGCGTGACCATGCCCATCGCGTGCGCGCCGCCAAAGCTCGCGAGCTTCAGCCAGTTCGTTCGCGCGCCCCACCATTCGGCCGCGAGACAAAGCATCGAGAATCGCTACCGCAGGTGCTGAGTCAGCGTCAGTTGTTCCATCCCGTTCAATCAAGGAAATTCGCAGGGCTTCTTTGACTTCCGTGGCCGATTGAAATCGAGCTGCAGGATCTTTGGCGAGCAAGCGCAGGATCAATGTCTCAATTGAGCGCGGCAAATCTGAACGAATTGCTCGCGGGGGAACGACCGGGGCGTGCACGTGTTGCGAGACGACTTCCAACGCATCGTGTCCGGTGAAGGGAAGCCGCCCGGTCGTCAATTCGTAGAGAACGACGCCGAGCGCGTAGAGGTCCGCGCGTCCGTCAACTGTTTGGCCGAGGGCTTGTTCCGGAGCCATGTAAGAAGCTGTTCCCAGAATTATTCCGGCGCGAGAGATTCGCTCAACCGATGTCGGTAACGCCAAACCTAAATCAGCAAGCTTCACGTTGCTTGTTTCTTCATAACTGGATAAGAGCAAGTTGTCAGGTTTTAGATCGCGGTGGACGATGCTGTTCGCATGTGCGTGTTCGAGGGCCGCGCAAACCTGAGTGGCAATCTCTACGATGCGCGGCAACGAAAGCGAGCGGGCGGCGGAGAGTCGCGGACCACTCACCAGCTCCATCACGAAGAATGGCATGCCCTGGGCGTCGCCGATGTCGTGTACGGCGACGATGTGTGGATGATTCAGTGCGGCGGCGGCGCGCGCCTCGCGCAGCAAGCGCTCGCGCGCATCAGACCACGAAGGAGTTGCGGGGAGAACTTTGACGGCCACTTCGCGCATCAAATCGAGGTCGGTGGCGCGGAAAACTATACCCATGCCACCGCGACCCAATTCGCTGTCGAGCCGGTAGCGATCGCGCAGCACGGCGCCGGGAACTAGCGAATGAACGCGAAGTTCTTCGGGAAGAATTTGAGTCTCTTTGGAATCCACCGAGGGAAGGATAGCAGAAGGCAGGATGTTGAAGGCAGGAGGCAGGAAGAAATCATTTTCCATTTGTCATTTTTCATTGGGGAAAAAAAGCGAAACGCCCAAGGGCGCCAAGACTGGAGAGTACGCCAAGAAAATAAAACGAGCTTTGAACCTGAAAATAAAACGAGTTTTGAACTTGGTACTTCGAACTTTGTTCGCTGATAAAATTTGAGCGGAAGGATGTACCGCTGCTGCTCACGGCGTGAAGTTATACGTAATAGTGCCCACTACGTCGCCGTTTCCCGGAAGTTTCTCGCGAGAGAAGGTAGCTCTTCTCACCGCTTTGATTGCTGCGGCGCGAAGTTGGGAGTCGCCAGTCGAAGTGCGCCAGGAGATCACCCTGCCCGCGCGGCTCACGCGAACCGTGACAGTAATCGCTCCGCCGATCCCTGCGCGCTTAGCGCGTGTGGGATAGTCGGCCGCGGGAACGTTACTCGCAGCACCCATCAGTTCATTGCTCACTACCGGAGCATCGGGATCGGCGTTCGCAGTTGCCGAAGTGGAAGGAACGGGACTAGCGCCCGGTGAGGCACTCGCTGTTGGCGAATTGCTGGAAGTCGATGGTGTGGCATTAGTTTGCGGAGCCGCAAAATCATAAGTGATACTGCCCGCAACCGTTCGCCCGCGAGGACTCAGCTCAGCCAGCTTGTCCGGCGCGAAGGTTGCCAATCTGGCAGCTTTCACGGCAGCTGCCCGCAACCTTGAATCGCCCTGGGATGTCGCCGCCGAAATCACGCGCCCGTTCTTGTTGACACGAATTCTCACCGTTATTGGGCCGGTAATACCAGTCGTTGCGAGCTGGCTGGGATATTCAGGCTCTGGAACATTCAACTCGCTTCCGGCAAGGTCGCCGCCCACCCTGAAGGCGGGCTTTTTCGGGACCGGGGGCGCCTCGATCGGTTTGACCTCTACAGGAGTCGGTTGCGGTTGGCGATAAAAACGTTCGGTCAAGCGGTAAGCGGCGAAACCGCTAGCTCCTAATACAAAGGCGATGAGCAGCCAAACTGCGATTGGAGTCGCGGAGGTTTGCGCGGGCGTGGCTAATGGATGAAGTTCGTTGATGGAGATCAGCGTCGCATTGTCTCGAGTGCAGAATGACAGCGGCGAATTCTGGTAGACAGCGCCGCAACGCGGGCAGCGTTTCAAGTTAGAAACGTCAGCTTCCTTCACCTCTGCTGTGGTGTTTGCTAAGGCGAGCGGCGATCCCGAAAAGGCGGCGGCGAGTTTCCTTTGTGCTGGAACTTGGATGGCCGGTGGTGCGTCCGTGCGCGTCTCTGACGATGCTGCGGGCACGGGTTCGTCCGGGAGGGTAAAGTCAAACACCGAAGGGTAAGCCTTACGCTGAGGAAGTGTTTCGTCTTCTTCGTGTAGCACGAGAGGCTCACTCGAAATCATCGCAGCTGCTTCCGGATCCGAATCGGGGCTTTCCAGATTCAGAATTGGTGTGGCGGTGACACCCGGATCCTTAATTTCGGAAGACGGTTCGATTACAGAGATAGGTTGTAATTCTAAATGGGGTGACGCTGGTTCCGACTCAGGCTCATTTGGTACTACTGCTGGAGAATCATCAAAAGCAGATAGTTGCGCTGCCGAGTCGGTTGCTAATTCAGCCGCTGCCCATTGCGATTCACGCTCATCTGCTACTGCCGGAGAATCCTCGAGGGCAGGAGGTTGCGCTGGCGAGTCGGTTGCTAATTCAGCCGCTGCCGGTTGCGATTCAGGCTCATCTGCTACTGCCGGAGAATCCTCGACGGCAGGAGGTTGCGCTGCCGAGTCGGTGGCTAATTTAGCCGATGCTGGTTTCAACTCAGGCTCATTTGATACTACCGCAGGAGAATCGTCGATAGCAGATGGAGGCGTGGCAGACTCGGTCTCTAATTCAGCCGCTGCTGGTTGCGATTCAGGCTCAGTTGCTACTACCGCAGGAGAATCGTCGATAGCAGATGGAGGCGTGGCAGACTCGGTCGCTAATTCGGCCGCCGCCGGTGGCGATTCAATCTCATCTGCTGTTAACGCAAGAGAATCATCGACAGCAGGTTGAGGAATAACGAAGTTCGTGATTATCGCGTCTGACTCGCTCGGGCCTTCTGTTGTTGCAGTCTGAATAACCTCGAGTTGAAGTGGATGTGTTTGCGGTTCAGCCGCAACTTGTTTCTCACTACTGGCTGTCAACGTCTCTATCGCCGCCGAAGGTGCACCTAAGTGCGCCGGTTCAGCGTCCTGGGTTACCGAGGCGATGGGCTGCGTGTGGCTGACAGTCGTTTTCGAATCTGCCTCTCTTTCAGCCTGGGGCTTTCGGAGCGGCGGCGAGACCCTCGTGAGAAATTGCGAGACATCCGCGAAGCCGCGCCTCGTGGACCATTCAAGGGCTGTGAGACCGAGGCGATCCCGCAAACGGGGATCGGCGCCGGCTGAGATCAGGTGCGCCACCAGTTCCCTATGGCCCATCACGGCCGCGAGAATCAGCGCAGTTTGGCCGCTCTCGTTGGCGCAATCCACATCCGCTCCTGCCGCCAGCAGCGACTTGATGGCTTCCAGATCCCCGCTTGACGCTGCACGCACCAACGCCCGCGAGACCTCCGGTTCTTTGTCCTGGATAGGGCTAGTCACGGTTAATCAAAAGACGACCCCCGTGCAGACTAGTGAATCCTGCCGGCTATTTCAAGCTTCTGCTACTGCCCGCACTTGGCCTTGATGATTGTGTTTGCTTTACGGATGAACTCAGCGGTCCAGTCCTCTGGCGGCGCATCTCGTTCCGAGTTGCGCGAGGCGCGAAACACGCGCGTGATCAAGCCGTTACTTTGCTCGGCAGCCAACAACCGCTCGAGACCGTCGGCGAGAAGTTTGCGGCCCGCTTCGCTGATCTCCGCGTTGCCCACACCCTTCGCATTTGTCCTGCACGTCCCGCCGCTTACTTTTATCGGATCCTTGCCGCGCCAGGCTTCCAAACGTGCTTTCTTTTCGCTAGCACTTGAATAACCAAAAGTTGATCCCATGTCACCAACGTAATAGACCGCCTGACCTGGCTTACAAGTCTTCGAGCCAGCGTCGTTCTTCTTTGAGTCGAGGCAGGCAAACTTCTGGTTGTCGGTTTTAGTGTCGCCGTGATCAATAAATGCTAGCCAGAGTTTGAAAGCATCAATCTCGGCCCGCGGCGCCCCATTCTTTAAGAGATTCTCAAGAGTTCCCTGGAGTGCAGCGCTGTCTTTACCGTTGCAATCGACATCGATGCCATCGCCAAGCGATAGCTCTATGCCAGCAGCCGGTTGGAAGGGCGTATAACTCGCACCCTGAAAATCTTTGGTCAGACTCTTCTGGCAATCATTACAGGTCACATCGGCGACCCATTCGTCATCCGCGAAGAAACCGAGCGCTTGAGAAAAACGCGACGAGAGAAACTCGCCGTATACTTCGCCATTACGTTTTTCAGGTTCTTGTCCTTTGAAGTGAGGCTTCACTTTGTAACGCACCAGGTCGCCATCTTTCTCCACAACGCCCGGCACCGAACAATGAAACTTGGGTGTGGTACCGGCTCCCTTCGTTTCATCCTTGTTCGCAACGCAAACGATTGGTGACGCCAGGCCTTCGGTGTTAACGGGAGGCGCACCGGCGCGCGGACCGTTGGTTGGGTTGTATCCAAGGACCGGATCGTACCCGGGATCTGGCTCGCGCCAAACTTTCGCGCTGCGCTCGGCGTTCGCGCGCTCCGCGGCCGTGAAACACGCTTCTTTGGTCTTTTTCTGAGCTGTTGTTGGCAATGCAACTAAAGCAATCAGACAAGTGAATAGAACGGCGAACGATAACTTACGATGCATCGATTGATTCCTCTCAATGTTCTGAACGGTGAACTGGCTGGCCATGCTGTTGGCAATCGGAGGGCCACGAGGACCAGATTCCGAATGGAATCCCTCTTGCAGTCGAAGGTAACCTCGGTCCGGGCGGGGCTTCGCTGTATTGATTCCGTATGCCGGCTCGGCGATCAGTGTCTTACATCGGATTTTTCATCATTTTGGAGTGCGCCGCCGGCATGAAGCGTCGACGGCGCTTTGGACTTGGTAACCAATCAGTGATTTAGGCGGTATGGTGCTGACCCTGCTGCGGCACTCTAGCGAAGGAAACTCTTGCACCCAGACCGACGCTGTAGGTAGTATGAAACTGCCCCGCTAGTATCACCTAGCCGACAACCTCACAGACTCCAACCAGGCAGCCCCATTCACTCCGAGCGTGAACACGCTTGCTAGTCTCGTTGTCAGGAGGTTTCGACATGAACGCGAGAAGTAACCGCCAGATGCGCATCGCATTTTGCTTCGTTGTCTTTTTCGGATGGTCACAATCCGTGGCTGAAATCGCGAAAGCTCAAGAGTGCCCGGACCCGGCGCCGCAAACTTCGGGCTCGCATTTGTTCCGCCATGTGGGCGAAACTTTTGAGATCCCTATTGCTCTTGGAGATTGCCAGGCGATTGCGCTAACGCTGCGTTGGTCCAATGGACGCAATAACGGCGGGCTTCTCAACCTGACATTCTTAGATGGTGACGATCGTCCACTCTACGCGAAGCAAGTTTCGGCATTCATGACGGGCGTGTTTGAGTTTCCGCTTGTGCCGGTTGAACAGCAGAGTTATGGGCTTATGTCCGTTCAGAGCGTGCCGGCCCTAGTCACCGTCCAGACCGCTTACCCGTTTGGCGCCCCGGCAGCTTTCAGTTACACGATCACGCGAGCCAACCGTCGGCCACGAGGCAGACTGCGCGGCATCGACAGCAGATTGGCGACGAGCCTGCAGACTGCGACCGGCAGATTGTTATCGACGACAAGCGGGTACACGCTTACTGAAGTAACGCTGCCTGAACCAAGAGAATTGGAGCTATCCGGAAAACGGAAAACAGTGCGGAATGCGTTTCGAATTCTGTTAGCGCCCGAGAAAGTCGCAGCATTTGGAAATCCGATTGATCTGATCTGGATCGACGACATTGCTGTGCCCGTCTTTAGCAGCGGAACGACGTCGGGTGCCTTGATTTTCGATGAAGCGGTTTTGCGAAATGGTGCCGAGGTTGCCGTATCTAATCTTGCGACAGGCCGTTTCCAATCATTTCCTGAGCGTCTGGTTTATCAGTCGCGATCTTCAGGCGGCGAGTTGGCGCTGAGCGAAGCAGGGAATGAAGTTGTAGCGATCAAGAACTCGGCGCGAGTGATTGGCGGGCGGCGGCAGCCTTTGGTTCAGATGCAGTTGAGAACGAGTCGGCCGTTCCCGGCGCGCGACAGTGCTTTGCATCTTCAGGTCGGGAGGCGCTTGTTTGTTGATGAGTTGGCCGGAGATTTTACGGGACGAACCTTGACGCTGACACTCACTCCGGAGATGTTCGCGGAGCTCAGCGACGGGGCCGCGATCATGGCGTACTACGGTAAGCCCGACGGCAGCGGTTCAGCCGGCAACGATGTTTGGTATTTTGGACGCCTGAATAAGAGCGTAGTCCAATAACATATCGGGTGCCGGAGGCAGGAGGCCGGGTGGCGGGTATCAGGTGGCGGGTGCCGGAAGTCGGGGCGTCAAGTATCAGGTGGCGGGTGCCAACGAAAAATGGCCGCTGAGGCGGCCTCCAAAAATGTCACCCTCAAGCGAACCAGCTGTCAAAACGCGGCGGTGTCTGCGGCTAGAACAGTTCAAAAACTCAATTATTCATTACCCGAAACCCGATCCCCAATGCCCCGGCACCGGCTCTTGTTATCGAGCTCAGCCGAATGGCTCTGGGCCGTAAACGGCCCATTGTGTGACCGTTGGCATTTGCATTTCACAATCGAAAGCCCGCTGAAGGGCTTTAGGACTAGGGAAGGCCGACCTAACCAACCGTAAAACATCTGGCCTATTAGTTCCGGTCCTACTTCGCGTGCGCGAAGCGCCAAACAGAATCTAATCCCAGGTGTTTCTAAATCGTAAACACCAGGGTTGATCTGTTTATGTCAGGGAAAGAAACTACAGTTAGAAGGCTTTTTTAAAGAGGCGCCCTGTCTTCTTTACGATAGAGACTACTTTCGAATCTTTTCTGGCGGGAGGTGGCGGGGTGTTGGGACGGATCATTCCCGGTTGAGGTCGACCTGCGTCAATCCGATTTTGTTTCGGTAAGCTTCCCAGAACCACACCGCGTGTTCCCAGGGAGTTCTGTTGCAGGGGTTCGGCGGCAGGTTTTGACGCTAGTTCTCGATCAGGTTCGCGGGCAGCTACGTGAGAGGCCTTGGCCGTATTGCTAGCCATCGTAACCGCTGGATCTTCAGCAACCGGCCCATCCTGCCTAACCGGCTCAACCGCGGTCTTTGGCGGACGGTTAGCGATCTCTTCCTGAGGCGCGGTCTGACTGACAGCAGCTTGCGAAGGCGCAGCCTGTTCTGAGCTGACAGTAACGGCTCGCTCCAGCGATGCAAAACCAATCGCGAAAATTAACACGCCCAGCACCACTCCACACACCGAGAGCACGGAGCGTCGCGAATTGTTTTGTTTGGCGCGAGGTGGCGGTTTGAGCGAGGTCACGGAAGGCGTCGGATTATCAAGAACGAGATCAATTCCATCCATGTCGCAACGGCTCTGCTCGTCCTCATAGATGAATTCACACTGCGGGCATCGTTTCATTTCAGTCTCCCGGATAGCTTGTCGTTGGGGCGCGGTAATAAAGTCGGGGTCGGTGGTGTGAGAAATACCGCAGTTTTGAGGATATACCGTTTGGCTGGGGCGAGACAACAAAAAAGTTTCGGGCTGCTAATTCGAACCTTTTCTGCTATTTCCCGCCCAATGCCTCCAGGAGAATCCTCCCGGTGACGCTGCTGGGAGCTTGAATTCTCAGGATTGCGGCCAGAGTCGGGGCGATATCAGCGGGAGTTGCGGGCTGAAAGTACCTCCCGCTAGCTACGCCGTCTCCTTTAATAATTAAGGGGACATGCGTGTCGTAAGTATAAGGACTGCCGTGGGTGGCCTGTATTGCGGTAGTTGAATAGGTAAAGGGCTCCGCCAAAAACACCACGTTTCCGCTGCGGCGGGCGAAGAATCCGTGTTGGACCCGTCGGGCGACAGGATCCAGTGAGGAACCATTCGCGCTACTCGCCACAGCGCTGCCGCGCAAGAGTTGCGTGCGCGTGAAGTAGCGCGCCACCCCGGGAACCGTCAGCGCCGCTTCACCCGCAACACGTTCAATCTCTTCCTCGGCAACTCCGTCACGCTTCAGAGCGTCCAGATTGAAATATATGTTGTTGTTTATGATGGCGTCAGTGAGTTTGCCCGCGTCGTCATAACGATAAAGATAGTCGGCCGTCGGATCGGGTTTCTTCGCTCCAGTATTGTAACGAGCACTGATAGCGGTGCGGACTCGACGCAGGACTTCTGTGTAGTCAAGTCGTCCAGCCGCAAGTCCCGAAGCAATAACGTGTTTGGGCCCAGGCGCAACTCCATGATCGGCGGTGAACACTACAACGGTATTACTAAGTCCGATGCGTGAATTAACAAAATCCAGCAACTCCGCAACCTGCTGATCAAATCGTAAGGTGATGTCCATAACCTCCTGACTGTAAGGGCCGTAACGGTGTCCGACATAGTCGTTTGCGTCAAAGCTGATGCTTAACACGTCTGTGTCTTCATCTTTGCCGAGGCTCTCTGCTTCGATAGCCTGCCTGGCGAATGAGAGTTCAATTTCGTTGCCAAAGGGAGAAAACTGGACCTCATCATAAAATTCCGGCCCAGGCTGGGAAGCTCCTCCTGTAATCGTATGAGGGAACGTGTTTGTCTCGCCCCTAACCTTGCCGATGTCTTCCCACAGGGGGGAATCTGCACCTGCGCGTTTTTCATATTCGTGCAGAGGTAAAAGGCGTTCCCACTTTGCTCTGAAAAACTTATCGGCCGGGCGTTGCGAGTTGAACTTTGTCACCCAGGCGGGCAATTGTTTGAAATAGTAATCCGAGGAAACCATGCAACCTGATTCGGGGCTATACCAATAGGCGGCGTTCGCGTGCCGCCCGGCGAGTAAAATCGCCGCCCGATCCTTGAGGGCAATGGCGATTACCTTCGAGCGATCATTAGTACTTAGCCGCAACTCGTCGCCGAGCGTAGAAGCCAACATTCGTCGGGGGCTCGCACCAGTTTCTGTTTGAGATCCGCCAAGAACCACGGTAGAACCGTCGGAAACACTGCTGACTTTTTTCCCCGTTTCGCGATCGGGCCAGTCGTTGCCCACGATGCCGGTGGCGGCGGGATACGCCCCGGTCAACATTGTCGCGTGGCCGGGCGCAGTGTAGGTCGGAAAATGATCGTAGTTCGCATCGACCCAAGACGCGCCTTCCCGCATTAATCGTTTGAGACCCCTTTCTCCAAAGAGATCGCCAAAGCGATCCAGATAGTCGTAACGAAACTGATCGGCAACGATTAACAGGACCAGGCGAGGACGTGCGGGCGAAGACTTTGTTTCAGCGGGTCGCTGCGCGTAAGCGGAGTGCGGTGCTAATAGACTGACAAATACAAGCGCAAAAACAGAAGCTCTTATCCGGAGGCTGATGTTGAGCATGCGTTCGTTAAAGGTAGCGCTCTTTCAGAATCGCGATGTGATGTGCTGAATGGCCGGCGATAATGTAGGCCAGCGCGCGCACTGTAAAGGGATTGCCGCTTGCGATGCCGGTGCGATTCCAGACCTCTTGCGCAGCTTCAAGATTTTCTGCCGGCAGGTTATAGAAGAAGGCGAGAGTTGCCTGACGCACAGCGCGAAATTCCGCGATATGATTTCCCCAACCAAACTCATCGGCTCGCGCTCCCGCGACGCCGATTTCCTGATCGTAACCGGGGAGGTCCTCGGGGAAGCCGCGGGCAAACCAGAGTGCGCGAAATAGAAAGACGCGCTCGCTATCATTGACGTGATTAAGCAGCTCTCGCATCGACCATTTGCCGGTGGCATAACGATGCAATGATTGCTCCTCAGAGATGTCGCTGAGGAACGCTACGGTTTCATCAAGCTGGCGCTGAAGGACAGGGACGACATCGGCTTCAGTGACTTGATTGATGTAGCCGTAATAGTAAGAAGCGGCTTCGTTTGGTTGCGGGCGCATGGAGGAATCGTAAAACAGCGGTACTGAAACGGCAACGGCGGAAGCAGCGGGCAGAAGGCAAAAGGCATGAGCGAGGAGCAGACGGCAAGTGCAGTCAGATGTAGGACCAAACATTTTCCATTTGTGATTTACCATTTTTCATTTGGCATTAATGGTTAATCGCAGCCCGAGTTAACGCAGAGCCACAAAGCCGCAGAGAATCGCAAAACAGCTATGCGAGGGTTTAACGTCAATTTCTCTTTGCGGCTGTGCGTCTTGGCGGCTCTCTGTGCTTAATCCGTCTCAGGTACGAATGGAAAATGGAAAATGTTTTGGACATCGACCCCCAGCCGGCGCTTGCCACCAGTTAAATTGTCACTCTCTCTCTGCTCATGTTACTTTGACTGCGCCGGTTATTCTTTCAAATCATGAAGCGCTCCGCCCCGCCACCTACTCCCAAACAATCCAATCAGCGTCTCCAAGAGTTAACCAAAGAGTTGCTTGAGCTCGAGGAGCGACTGCGGCTAGGTGGTGGTCGTGAGAAGATTGAGAAGCAACATCAGCAAGGTAAACTTACCGCGCGCGAGCGCATTGCACTCCTGCTCGACAAAGGTTCCTTTGCCCAGGAAATCGGTTTGCTCGTCGCTCATGATCAATATGACGGCACGGCTCCGGGCGCCGGTGTTGTTACCACAGTAGGCCGAGTCGAGAACAGGGAGGTTGTCGTCGTCGCCAATGATGCGACGGTGAAAGCAGGTTCGTGGTGGCCGGAAACGATCAAGAAGATTCTGCGGGCGCAAGAGATCGCCATGCGCTCTCACGTCCCAATCATTTACCTCGTCGACTCAGCTGGCGTGAACCTTCCCTACCAGGGCGGCGTGTTTCCGGGTCAGTACGGTGCGTCGCGTATTTTCTATTACAACTCCCTCATGCGCCGCTATCTCAAGATTCCGCAAATTTCGGCGGTGATGGGACCGTGCATCGCGGGCGGCGCATACTTGCCGGCTTTGTCCGATGTAATCGTAATGGTTGACGGGACATCATTCATGGGTCTGGGCGGGGCGAACCTCGTTAAAGGTGCTACCGGCCAAACGATCGACAACGAAACCTTAGGTGGTGCTCGTGCTCATAATGAAATTTCCGGTGTCGCGCACTATCGCGTAAAGAACGATGAAGAATGCATTGCGAAAATTCGCGAGTTCGTTTCTGAGCTCGCATTGAACCCTCCAAGCCCGGTCGTGATTCTTCCGAGCGGCGAGGCTGCGAGACCCGCCGAGGAGTTGTACGGAATAATTCCTGAAGATCATAAGCAGCCTTACAATGTTCGTCATTTGCTCGATTGTTTACTCGACGCCGGCCATCTGGATGAGTTTCAGGCGGACTACGCAAAAGAAATGATCACGGGGCACGCGCGCATCCGGGGCATTCAGGTGGGAATCATTGCTAACAATCGCGGCATGATTCGCGCGCCGGGAGGCGGGCCGCCGCGCTTCGGCGGCATTGTCTATACCGAGTCCGCCGAAAAAGTAGCGTTCTTCATTGAAACCTGTAATCGACGCCAAACGCCGCTGTTGTTCATTCAGGATGTTTCCGGATTCATGGTCGGACCCGAAGCTGAACACTCAGGAATCATTCGCGCCGGCGCCCGCTTCGTCGAAGCGATGGCCACGGCGTTAGTCCCGAAGATTGTGCTGACTGTGAATCACGCTTCGGGCGCGGGTTACTACGCGATGGCCGGTCAGGGTTTTGATCCGGACTTTATTTTCAGCTGGCCCACCGGTCGCATGGGCGTGATGGAAGGCGACTCCGCGGTCCAGGCTGTCTTTGGCAGTCAACTAGAGAAGCTGAAACGAAACGATCTAGGACCGAGCGAGCAACTGATGGCGGAGATGGATGCCGTACGCGAGACTTATGAAACTGAGCTTGATGCGAAGTATGCGGCTGCGCGAGGGTTTGTTGATGCAGTGGTTACGCCTGAGTCGACTCGCGATGCGCTGGAATTGGCTTTACGCGTTGGTTTAAATTATAGCGGACCACACATCGGGCAGTTTGTTTTGACGAATTGTTCTTAGTGTTGGATCGAGCTTTGAACTTGGTGCTTTGTACTTTGCTGGCTTTTGAATCCTGAGGGGTAAAGCGAAGCTTCCAAGGTCCCGAGAAAAAACAAAGCTCAAAGTACAAAGCACCAAATACGAAGTTCAAAAACCACCTTGCAATAATATGAAGTCGAAAGTACGTATAGCTGCTGGCCAGGGTTTTTGGGGCGACTTACTGGACGCACCCGTGCGTCAGGTTGAAGGCGGTCCCATTGATTACCTGATGCTCGACTACCTCGCTGAGGTAACAATGTCGATCCTGCAGAAGCAGCATTCGCGAGATCCTGCCGCGGGCTACGCGAAGGATTTCATTCCATTGATGAAGCAGATCCTCCCGGCGTGCGTGGAGCGCAACATTCGAGTGACGGCTAATGCCGGCGGAGTGAACGTTGAGGGTTGTGCGAACGCCGTGCGGGAAGTCGCGCGTGAATTAGGTTTGGCAGGCAAAGTTAAGATTGGCATCGTTACCGGTGACGACATCATGCCGCGCATCGATGAGTTGCTGGACAAAGGGATCGAGTTGCGCAACATGGACACGAACGAACCGCTTTCTCAGGTCCGCGATCGAATTCAAAGCGCTAACGTTTATTTGGGCGCTGGGCCGATGTTGGAAGCTCTTAATCGCGGCGCGCAGATTGTAATCACCGGTCGCGCCACCGACACGGGCCTGACACTCGCGCCCCTGATGCACGAGTTCGGCTGGGCTCCCAACGATTGGAACAAGATCGCGGCTGGCACTATTGCGGGCCATATCATTGAATGTGGCGCGCAGTGTTCTGGGGGAAACTGTCAGTACGAGTGGCGCAGCGTACCAAACCTTGCCGACGTCGGCTTTCCAATAGTAGAAGCTTCGCCGGATGGCACTTTCGTTATTACAAAACACGAACGCACAGGCGGGTGGGTAATTATTCCTTCCGTTAAGGAACAGCTGGTTTATGAAATGGGAGATCCGCACGCATACATTACGCCCGACTGCGTCGCCGATTTCACCACCGTGCGGCTTGAATACGAGGGCCGTGATCGCGTCCGCGTCTTTGGAATCGAAGGACGGCCCGCGACAGACACATTCAAGGTGTCGATAAGTTATTCAGCGGGCTATAAAGCTGTCGGCACCCTCGCTTACTCATGGCCCGAGGCTTATGACAAGGCACAGGCTGCCGACCGAATACTGCGAGCGCGTCTCGATCGGCTCGGGCTAAAGTTCGACCAAATTCTGACAGAGTTTGTCGGCGTCAACGCGACGCACGGTTCACTCGCCGGACGACCATCGCCTGACGTATCCGAAGTGCAACTGCGCGTCGGCGTGCGCGGTGAGGACCGGGTTGCTGTCGAGCGGTTCACGAAGGAGATTGCGCCCCTCGTATTGACGGGGCCGCCAGGCGTAACCGGCTTTGCGGGCGGACGCCCGAAGGTGGAAGAGATTGTTGCTTATTGGCCGGCGCTGATGCCGAAGAGTGAGATCACCCCGCGGGTTGAGATTGTCGAAGCGTAACCTTTGTCCAAAAGTCCAAGTCCAATGTCCAACGTCCGCGAAATCCACCTGAGCAGCCTCCGTTAAACTGAAGCTATCCTGAGCTTTGACATTGGACATTGGACATTGGACTTCGCACTTGGGACATTGGACTTTGGACCCTTGGACCACGATATATGCAGATCCAATTAACAGAACTTGCCCACGCCCGCTCGGGCGACAAAGGCGACACTGCGAATGTCGGTCTGATCGCCCTGCGCGATGAGTTTTATCCGATCCTGGTTCGTGAAGTAACAGCGGCCCGGGTAAAGCAACACTTCGCAGAGATTGTTAAAGGAAGCGTAGAGAGGTTCGAGTTACCAAATCTCGGCGCGTTAAATTTTCTGTTGCATGAAAGTCTCGGAGGCGGCGGCACGCTTTCGTTGATGACGGACGCGCAAGGAAAAACGTTTTCCACCGCTCTGCTGCGGATGAAGATTGATATCGCTGATGATGAGGCACACAAGTTGGAGTTACGTTAGTAGTCACGAGGCAGGAGTCAGGAGGCAGGAGTCAGTTGTCGAGCGTGGTTGTCTGTGCAGCGTGATGATTGCGGAATTTAATCAAGAACTTTTATCAAACAACTGACTACTAACCACTGGCGACTCCTGACTCCTGACTCCCGACTCCCGACTCCTGACTCCTTACTCCTTACTCCTATATGCCCAATGATTTTCCCCATCACTCACGGGTATGCCAGAGTCAACGGGGTCAACCTTCACTACGCTGAGTCGGGTAGCGGAGAGCTGGTCATTCTTCTTCATGGCTTTCCTGAGTTTTGGTACTCGTGGCGTCATCAGCTAAAAGCGCTCGCTCCTCATTTCCACGTAGTTGCGCCCGACCTCCGCGGTTACAACCTAAGCGATAAGCCACTCAACGTGGCAGACTACCGGCTCGAGGTGCTAGCCGAAGATGTGATCGGGTTGCTTAATCACTTTGGCGCACCCAAAGCGGCGCTTGTGGGACACGACTGGGGCGCCGGCATTACCTGGGCCGTAGCGCAAAAACATGCAGACCGCATTTCGAAGCTCGCTGTTATGCAAGTGCCTCCGGCCGCGGCTTGGCGTGCGAACATGAGCCTCCGCCAATTGATGCGCAGTTGGTACATGTTCCTTTTCCAGCTTCCGCGGGTTCCTGAGTGGCTGATCAGCCGCAATGGCTTTGCGGCGTTAGCTAGGATCTTCAAGAAGCAGGTGTCGCGGCCTGCCACATTTACCGATGCGGATATTGCAGCTTACCGGGAGGCGCTTCAGAAACCTGGCGCATTAACGGCTGCCGTTAATTACTATCGCGCAAATGTCGTTAGATTGATGCGCCGGTCCTCATCCGCTGAAGGTCCTAAGGCGGGAAAGGACAATCGCATCCGCGTCCCCACCCTTTTCATTTTTGGGGAACAGGATTCTGCGATCTTGCCGCAAACCGTCGAGGGTATTGCGCGGTTCATTGTTGCGCCTTACCGCGAGCTGAGAATTCCCGGGAGTGGTCACTGGATCCAGAACGAGGCTGCTGAGGAAGTCAATGCTGCGCTCTTGGACTTTTTGACGGGCAAGTAGACAGAACTAAAACATTTTCCATTTTTCATTGGAAAAGAAACCGCCAAGCCGTCAAAGATCGCAAAGTGCGCCGAGGATTAAATCGAACTTTGAACCTAGTTCTTTGAACGTTGAACTTAAAAGGCCATTGAAGGGCGAGCTACTTGAACAAAGTACCAAAGAACAAAATACTAAGAACCAAGCACTAAGCACAAAGTTCAAAGCTCGTTTTACTTCTTGGCGAATTCTCCAATCCGTGGCGGCTTGGCGGTTTCGTTTTCCTCCCACCTGCTCGACTATTGCCGCAACCGCACTCGATACAGTCGGTAGTCACCGACTAGCTCGCCACCGTCTCGCTCATACCAACGATCCAGATTCGAGAGATCCGGTTCTTTTGCCACCGGAACGATTAGATAAGAGATGACGTGTTGCGCTGCGAGCTCCCGCGTGAAGGTGTTGCGATAGGTCTCGTACTCAACGACCTTCTCAGCAATTTCAGCAGCGGAAATCGGAGTTATGTGGACAGCCAGATCCGGAATCACTCGCTCGTGCCCAAAGGTTGCGGCTGCATAAGTGCTGCTCTGTTTGCTCAGCTCCTGCTTGAACTTCTGGCCATCGACGCCCATGTAGTAAAGGTATTGGTAAAAGCGCGCGCGACTTTCGCCGGGAGCGAGGTGCAGGAAATCGAAATGCGGGGCCCAAAAGACCGCGTGCGAAGTGAATGTCGGAAGGATAATGGCAACCTTGTTTTCAGTCGCTAGAACAAGGGGGCGAGGATCCACTTCTGAAGTCGTTCCCGTTTCGGTGGTAGATAATTGTTTGAGTCGTTGACCCACCATAGCCGCCCGATCCGTGAACTGGCTATCGCGGATAATCACCTTCACCGGCGCCAGGACTTCGATGAC
The DNA here is from genome assembly GCA_041750995.1 of Pyrinomonadaceae bacterium. Lineage (GTDB taxonomy): Bacteria > Acidobacteriota > Blastocatellia > Pyrinomonadales > Pyrinomonadaceae > PSRF01. Next base: position 93,634 of record JBGSYG010000054.1, read on the forward strand.
CGCCCACCAGACTGCTATGAAGGCAATACGTCCAGCTACGCGATAACGAACGGGCCTGGTTAGCTCATGTCCTCGCCAAAGCAAAATGCCTGTTATCACGAGCCCTATTAGTGCCAGATAATTTGCTATGAACCATTCGTAATGAAAAGGCTGAAGCGAACGGCCGGTGATTAGCTGTTGATTAAAAATTAGGAGCGGCGTGAGCGCGAACGAGGCGGCAAAGAGTGTCGCGGGAGCTCGCGCGGCGACGCGTTCTCTCTTTACGCCGAAAGCAAGGAGGGCGAGCACTGCGAGTCCGAGCAACTCCGGGACGCGCAACAAGTCGGGCGCATGAGAAAGAATCAACTTTTGTCCCGCGTCCATCATGTGTGAACGGCGGGAAACCAGAATCGCGTAAGGAATCAGCGCAGCCACCGCCATGGTGATGATGATTGCGAATGATTGAATTCCTCGGAGCCTGTCGTCGGGCTTACTGATGAACCAGAGAAAGGCGAGACAGATCAGCCAGGCGAGCGCCGGCGTCCACAGGAAGAAGTAGGAAAAAATTAACAGCGCCAGGCAAAGACCCGACAATACCGGCCAGGCGAGAGAGTTGTTGCGATCGTTGAGAGACTTCCAAGTCAACGTACAGAAAACAAAGAACAGCGGAAACGGCGCCAGCGGTTCATACCGCCGAAGGAAGGGAAGGAAAGAGTAGTTTGATCCGGAAATGAACAGGTGAACGAGGCCCTGACCAGCCGCCAACGCTCCGAACGAAATCACAACGATCGCTCCCGCGCTCGCGAGCTTTTCATCTTCCGTCACATTTGTGAGTAGCCAGAAGATGGCAAGGCAGGAAAGAAAGGGGGCAATAATTCCCAGCAAAATGAATGCTGTGGATGAAGATAATCCCAACACCCGCGCCGGCGCTGCGATCAGGTACGCGGGCACGAACTGAATAGAGAAGAGTGATTCCGGTTGCGGCTGCCCGGGGCGCTCATCTCGACCGGTATAAGGATCGTTGCGGCGGGGACGGCCGTCGATTAGTGCCTGAACGTACGCTGAGTAAACCCATTCATCGCCATGTTGTTCAGCATAACTTCCATTCCATTGGGAACCGCGCGTGCCCCACATGAAGAACTGAGGAATGAGCGCCATGAGTGTGACTACCACGGCCGCGAGGATTCCCCACTTCCATTTAATCGGGTGTGCTTGAGGCATTCGCTTAAAGCGCCGACGAGACGGAGCTAGATGGTCTTCTCGATTTGGGTTAGTCGCGTACTGCTAAGAGGCTAATATAGTTTGGGAATCACACGGGCAGTAGTCGCTTTGTAGGATTCGTATTCGGGAAAGGCCTTTTCTAATACCTTCTCCTCATTCTTCATCCGCTGCACCTGAATCAGAATATGAATTACGAAAATTACGGCCGTTGTCACCGAAAAGAATTGCAGCAGGATTCCGAACGAGGCCAGCTCTTCGAAAAGATACAAAGGATGACGGACCAAGCGGTAAGGTCCGGTCGTAACAAGTCGCCGGGCTTCGGCCATCAGACTAAACGATCGACCGAGGTGCGCGAGGGCGATGATTGACAGCAATGTTCCCACGACGCTAATTGAAGCAGTGATCAGACTTTGGGTGAGCGTAAGCTCTGCGCGCGGGAACATTGTGATTAAGGCGACTAAGAATGTGCCGGCAATAGCCATTACGCGAGGCAAGAGACTCTTGGCCTTCTCCACCGGTTCGAGCCTGATCAGAAACAGGATGGTCATCAGACCCATGAATGTTACGGTCGAAGCGCGCGAACACACTTCTACAATGAACTTCCAAGTCGTTGGTTCATTAGCAGTTTGATGAACCAGGAGTAGCGCGTATAGGTCCGCAAATTTCAACATTACGACAAAGAGAAAAAATGTCGATGGCACTACCCGACTGGTAAGCTCGATTAACTTGGCGCGCGTGAAATACTTTGAGGTCACGGTAATTGTTTCCAATGGTTGGGTCGTATTGGTGGGTAAGTCAGTCAGCTATTTGAAGCGACGGAAGTTGCCGCACTCCAAAGCGAGTTGCTGGGGCGTAGTTACTTATTGGGGAACTCGGTGATCTTTTACAGCGGCGACACTTGGCGTCACTCGAAATGAGCGCAGTGAGTGGATAAGGCTAAAAACACCGAGTAAGGAGCCGGCCGCAGCGGCGGTAATCATTATGTCATCGTTCAACGTGATCGCGCGCGAAAAAGTTAGGAGCGAAGGTGACAAAATTTGACAGCCGAAAGCACCTAAGGTCTTATGTTGGTCTGCTCGAAGCTCTGTCGAATGCTCAGCGGAGGCAATGAATGCCTGAAGAAAATCAGACGAACGCGACTCTCTATGTTGTCGAGGGATCGATAGCGCGGATTACGCTCAACCGTCCTGAGAAGCGCAACGCACTTAACGACGAGTTGATTGCCGGCATTAAAAGCGGCCTGCGCGCGGCGGCCGTGGAGCCGTCGGTTCGCGCGGTGCTGATCTCAGGCGCCGGCAAAGATTTCTGTTCGGGCGCTGACCTGTCGGCCCTGCAAAAGATTTCTGAGGCGACGATTACCGAGAACACAGCGGACGCGCGCTCGATGATGGAATTGTTCACGTTGATGCGAGAGTTGCCCATTCCTGTAATAGCGGCGGTACAGGGCCGGGCCCTGGCCGGCGGATGTGGGCTGGCGAGCGCCGCTGATCTGGTGCTGGCTGCAGAATCGGCCCGGTTCGGTTATCCCGAAGTGAAGATTGGCTTCGTTCCGGCAATGGTAATGGCGATTCTCAAGCGCAATGTTTCTGAGAAGCAGGCTTTCGAGTTGTTAACGCGAGGCGGGGAAATTTCGGCGCGCCGTGCCTACGAAGTTGGTTTAGTAAACCAGGTGTTTGGCGATGAAGCTTTCGAAACTGAAGTTCAGTCATATGTGAACGTGTTTGAGAAAATGAGCAGCTCCGCGGTGGCGTTAAGCAAGGCATTGCTTTATCAGATTGATGGTGTAGCCTTTCGAGAAGCCATCGAGACCGGAGCTGATGTGAATGTGATCGCCCGACTGAGCAAGGATTGCCAGCAGGGAATTGCGAGGTTTTTGGAGAAGTAGGAAGTAGGCAGTAGACAGTAGGTAGGAGGCAGGAGACAAAAGATTATTTGTCATTTTTCATTGGAAGCAGAAACCGCCAAGCCGCCAAGATCCACAGAGTTCGCCAAGCAAAATAAATGAACTTTGAACTTAGTCTTTGAACTTTGATTCATTGAACTTGGTGCTTTGAACTTGAGAGAGTCGGTTTGGCGCTAAGCTACTTGAACAAAATACCCAACAACTAAGTACCAAGCTCATTTATTTTGCTTGGCGAACTCAGCGGTTCTTGGCGCCTTGGCGGTTGCTTCTGTCTTTAAATGAAAAATGGCAAATGATTTTGTTTCCTGCCGTCCGCCCCGCTACTGTCGCAGCGTCTTAATAGCTCCCTTAATCTGTTCCGCATTCTTCGCATTCGGCGCCTTGCGCAGGTAACGCTCTAGTTGCTCTGCTGCTTGCTTAGGCTCGCCCCTCTTTTCGTGCACCCGTGCCAGCTGTAAGTGAACATCTGCGAGCCTTTCGTTTTGCTTTAGCGCCTGCGCCAACACCCGCTCGGCTTCCGCGAGGGCAAATGAACGCTCTTCATCGGCGGCTTTGGCGGGGGCGGCATCGATGACAACCACCTGCTCGATCAGCGCCGTGGCCCGGGCTAATAAATATTGAGTTTCTGCCGGATTGAGGCGCGTGGCTTCGGCGTAGATGCGCGCCGCGACCGAGTATTTGCGCTGCTGCATCATCACCCGCGCGAAGAGATCGTAGACACGGTCGTCCTTCGGATTGACTTCCCGCGCCGCTTCCAAGTTTGTAATTGCTTCCTGCAACTTGCTCTGTCTGGCGTATTCATTCGCGAGATTCAAATGAGCGTTGAAGTAACCGGGAAACAGCTTCACCGCGTTTTCATATGAAGCTATCGCTTCGACCATGCGGTTCTCACGAGCGAGTTTGAGACCAGCTTCAAAGGCCAATAACGCCGGCGCCGGAATGTCCTGGACAAAGTTAATTCCCGCTCGCGGCGGTCTGACCCCGTCGCGAGTGCTCAAAATGATTTCCACGGAGCGAAGTTCGCCGGGCTGATCAGATGATGTAGCGCGGACAAACTCAACGTGCTCAGTCGCGGGCTGATAGTCGACCGCGGAAACCACGACGCTGTAACTCGTATCGGTGAGCCCGCTGAAAGTGAAGTCGCCTTCGTTATTCGTCACTGTTTGCTCAATCATTGCGCCATTTCGTTCGAGTATTACCGACGTCCTTGCTACGTTTACCCCGGCCGCACTGCGGATCTTTCCTCTGATCGTGTGTCCCTGAGTGAAGATTGACACGCAAGAAAACAGTCCGGCCATAGCAACGAACACCAGGCGTTTAATTAGCACGCTCATCGCAACTCTCCTCCAAGTATGAATCCGCGCCTTGTACGCGACTGATTTAAGTTCGACTGAGTGAATGAGAAAAGGTGGAGCCATTTTCAGGCTCCACCCTTTGCTGGCCTCACAACGAAATATCTAGAAGCGGAATTTCGCTGCGAACTGGAAGGCCCGAGGCCCGCCGGTGCCAAACACACTGGTAGTACGTGCGGTGGCGCCGTGAGCAATGTTTCTGATTTCATCCGGGGGCGTACCCTCATCTGCAAGAGTGATTGCAGCCGGATGGGTTAGGTTTGCAAAGTTGAACAGATTGAAGACCTCGCCGATCAAGTCGAGCTTTAGACGCTCATTGAAGCTGAAGGTCTTGGTGACTCGCAGATCCTGCGAGATGACAGAATCGCCACCGATCTGAGTCCCTTCCGGGAGCAGAGCCAGACGGACGATCGGATCGCCAAAAGCGCCACTGTTACTGTCGCAACGTCCGGTTGGACTACCACCGCCGCAGTCAACGCCAAGCGTGGGAATACTCGCGTTGAAAGCGTCAATGAGCCCGTTCAGCTCGCTCACACTTCTGACATCGCGTCCGATCGAACCGTTGCGAGTACCAGGCAGGTAACTCTGGAACGTTCCGGTTCGAGAGAGGTCGACGAAGTGCGGCAGGAAGACACTCTGCGGTCCGCCACTGAATGCCGTCGAGATCAACGACATCTGCCAGCCACCCAGTACATTCCGCTTGAAACCACTGCTACTGTTGCGGAAGAAGGGCAGGTCATACACCGCGCTCACGACAAAACGATGAGTGCGATCGAGGCCCGCTGGACCAAACTCAGGAGTAAAGTCGTTGAGATTGGTAACTGTGGCGCCGAGTCCGAGAGCATCTCCACCGAAGGCTTTGAATCGTGAGAGCGAATAGCTCGCGGTCATCTGGAAGCCATTCGAGAAGCGGCGATCGAGCCGGAACAATCCCGCAAGGTAAGTAGAGAAACCCGACGAGTCAGCATAAGGGACCGTATTGCCGAAAGCCGAGCGTGGGCCAGTGATGTCGTCGTCGATCTTGTTTATGTCATAGACGAGGACTTCATGCAGCCCTTTGCGATAGTTAAGGTCGCCTTGGAACACTAAGCCCCAGGGCAGCTCTCGCTGCAGGCCGACGGCATATTGAATTGAGTAAGGCACTTGGAACTCGGTCGAGAACAGAGGACCGGATATGGCTCCCGCGCACTCGAGCGAGGTCTGTCCCGCCGGGCAGTTAAACTGGCGCGACTCGATGTCTGCGCGTGCCGGCCCAACTAGTGCCAACGCCTGAGCGAGCGTTAACTCACCGGCGTTAAAGCGACCATCTCCACCCGCCCCGGGAAACAGCGGGCTTCGCAGGTCAACGCCAACTAAAAACAACTCCGCTCCCGGCGGGCCCAGATCGGCACGTTCGAAGAGACGTAAGTTGTCGATCGTGTTGTCGTAGTAGATGCCGACGCCACCGCGAATGACCGTGCGGCCATTTCCGGCCACGTCCCAGGCGAAGCCAACGCGCGGCGCGAAGTTGTTCGTGTCTTTAGGGCTCGGCGCCGTGCCCCTACCAAAGAGAGGAGCAACGATCTCCGGACGTGATAGATCATGGTTCCAGAGGTTCGAGTCAACGCGGTAGGAAAGACCAAAGTTCATCGTGAAGCGCGGGCTCAGCTTCCACGAGTCGTTCCCGTATACCGAGATACGGTGGTTGAGCGTATCGCTGCGGTCGCTGTTGAAGGGCAGAATGTCACTGCCAATCCCCATTGAGATGTCCCGAACGGGAGCGTTTAGGAATTCAGCTTCCGTAACGTACGGCTCCTGCGCAGGAACCAGGCCAGCCGGATCGAAAAGTCGGATACGTGACGGCTTTGCGAATGCGAACTGCCCGTTGATTGAAGTCCGCTCGTAATTCCCTCCGAAGCGGAAGGTGTGATTGCCACGCACCCAGGTCAAGTCGTTGCGGAACTGCAACCGCTCCTGAAAAGTCGACTGCGGCGCGATTGCATTCGTTCCCGATCTCCAGCTTTGGGAACCGAGAATACGAATCTCGGGGACACCCTCGACCTTCGGATCGATCACGTTTGAGAAGTCGCTCAGGTTGAACACGAAATTATTAGTTACGGTCGGGCTGAACGTATGCGTGATACCTGACACAATGTTATGCGAACGGTTTGAGACCAATTGATTGTTCGATCGGAAAATGCCAGAAGCAGACTCGCGCGGCAGTATCCCGGAGCCAGGCGCGAAGGGCACATCCTGAAAATTGTCATTGAACGAATAGCGCGTGTTGACGTTGGTTTTGTTGCTAACCGCCCAATCGATTTTCGTAGTCAGCAGTTTCTCATCGAAAGGATTGGAGGTGAAACCCGCAAAAGAGGGAGCTTCTGTCGGGTTATGTAGCGCTGAGCCGTCCTGGTTATTGCCTTCATAGTTGACGAAGAAGAACAGCTTGTCGCGTTTGATGGGCCCGCCCAGCGTGCCCCCGTATTGTTGCCGATCGAAGGGAATCGAAGTAGTTTGCGCATTGAGTGGAATCCCATTGGCGGCATCCAGTCTGGCTAGTGACGGAAAGGCTGCCCACTTATTATGCCGGGCGTAGATGTAGGCGTTACCGTGAAACTCGTTCGTACCTGACTTCGAAATCACATTTACCGAACCAGTCGAAGAAGCACCGGTCGAGAGATCGTAGTTCGAGATGCCAAGTTGAAACTCCTGCACAATCTCCTGTGAGAAGTTTTGGACGGTAGTGCCGACTACATTGTCGACGACTGAACCACCATCCACCGCAATTTGAGTTGACCGTCCGGCCTGGCCGGCGATCGAAATACCGGTGTAGTTAGCCTTTGTCGGATCGAAGCTGCCACCCTGGACCGTTTCGACGCCCGGTTGCAGCTGAGCCAGGTCCAGAAAATTACGGCCATTCAGAGGCAGGTTCTGGATCTGTCGAGTGTTGACGACGCCCGAAACTGTATTGTCAGTTCTGTCGATCTGAGCATCACCACCGCCGATGACGGTAACGGTTTCTTCCGGCACTCCGATCTCAAGATGAATGTCGAGTGGCAACGTTTGTCCCACCGCAATTACTACATCCGAAATCAAAGACGTCTTGAAATTGGGCCCGCTTACCTTCACCTCGTAAGTTCCCGGCGGGAGCTGGGAAATTCGATAGGTACCATTCTCAGTTGTCGTGGTTGAGCGGCTGAAATTCGTCGCGATGTTTCGCACGGTCACCGAAGCGTTTAGCACAAGGGAATTCTGCGGATCGGTTACGGTCCCTTCAATCGAGCCGATTGGCTCTTGAGCGAAGGCAGTCGCTGATGCGAAGCCCAGGCACAGGACCATAAACAACCTTAAGGCGTACTTCATGTTGCTCTCCTTTTTCTGAGGCCAGAGAATGCCGCGCAGTTTCAACTGCGGCAGTCGTGTCCGGGGAGATCAGTTTTAGGGAGACGAAGTCGGGCAGACACTAGCGGGAGACTAATTGAAAAGGTGGGGAGAAACCTGCAAATCCGTTTTCGCAAACACTGTGCCCACGTCGCGAGCTTATGGTCTAAGCGCGATTATTAGCGTGTTTAGTTATGTTCGTTTCAGAAGAGGGCAGGAAAGAAAATCCAAAATGCTAGCGAGAGTTCAGAAATTTCAAGAACGACATTTCGTTCTCTACGAGATTTCGTAAATTTTTCCGATGCAAGGAATGTTGAAAGAAGGGATTCGCTTCTTCCCAAGCGAGCAATGGTAAGGTCACACACTTGTTGGTAAGTAAAGTCGCTAGTCCTGAGGAATGGCAAGTCGTAGCGCTGCTTCCAGAACTGGATCGCCAACGTGATCAATCAACCCCATGTGGAGAGCGTTCTGGGCGTCGAGAGTCCGAGCGGTGGCGAAGAGCTCGAGCGCGCGCGTCTTGCCAATCAGACGAGGCAGCCGCTGTGTTCCACCCCAGCCGGTAATGATTCCCAACCGCGCTCCCGGATGTGCAAATGTCGCTTTTGCTGAGGCGATGCGGACTTCGCAGGCGAGCGCCAGGTCCAGCGCTCCGCCGATGCAGTAACCATTGATGGCAGCGATTGTTCTTTGCCGCGCGCGCGAAATTGTATTCATCAGGTTCTGACCCAGTTCGGAAAACTGCTTGGCAGTGTTCCGATCGAGGTTCGTCAACTCACGAATGTTTGCCCCCGACGCAAAGACGTCGCCTTCGCCAGTAAAGATCATCGCTTCGACCTGGTCGTAGCCAAACCAAATTGGCAAGGAGTTGTTTAGATCCGAGAGGGTTAAGATTGAGAGAGGATTTCGTTCTGCAGGCCGATTAAATCGGACCAGTGCGATCGAAGGAGAGACCTCAGAAATTTCAAACGTCGCGTTAACTTCAGTGGGGAGTGCTGGCTTGTCCATTCGCTGAGGCCGAAGTTCCTATTCGCGAGCTTTCACGTTCTTTCGTAAAAACGAAACGATGTCTTCGGTAGAGGTTCCCGGCAGGAAAACTTCCGCCACCCCTTCACTCTTGAGTTTTGCAATGTCCTCCTGCGGAACGATGCCACCCAGCAAGACGAGGCAATCGTCCATGCCTTGTTCGCGAAGTAACTGCACGATACGTGGGCAGAGCGTGTTGTGGGCGCCGCTCAATATTGAAACGCCGACCGCATCAACATCTTCCTGGAGCGCCGCGGCCGCAATCATTTCCGGAGTTTGTCTAAGACCGGTGTAGATGACTTCCATTCCTGCGTCGCGCAAGGCGCGCGCAATAATTTTGGCGCCGCGATCATGGCCATCAAGTCCGGGTTTGGCCACTAGCACCCGAATTCGTTTTTCATTCATATGTTGCATTCTAGCTTAGCGCACGAATTGACCCAACGGTCCGTCGCTTCTGATGTAGGGCTTGAGCCGATCGTAACTGAAGAAATAATGACCGTGAGGCTCAAGTGCCTTGATAACGTGAGGGAACCCGGCATCGTAAAGAAATGTGATTCCTCTTCTTGAGACTGAGAAATTGTCCAGGTCCTTAAGCTCGATTTTGAGAATCTCGTAGGCATCGTTAACCGACGTCTTCTCGTCCTGATTTCGATCAGTCGACGCTGCGTTCTCCTTTCGCAGTTCCGCGATCTCCCTTTGCAATTGAGCATCAATTTGAGCAATCAAGAGAGTCAGCTTCTCAAGTTGAAAAGCATCAGCAGCCGTGACCAATTTTCCACTGCGTAAGTCGATCAGAAAATGCCTGCTCTGCTCGTCCGGATACGCAGCCACGCCGCTTTGGGTAAACGTGATGTCGAGCAGGGAATCAGCATTATGATTTACGACGTAGAAATACTCCGATAGCCAGGCGTCGTTGCGATATTCGGCGAGCGAATAGTCGAAGATATTTTTGAACGTGAGGTGCGCGCGAACTTTGCTGAGGACGTTTGGCTTAAGTCCGGTGATAACGGGATAAGTAATGATGGCAGTGTTGCGCTTGGGAAAGAGCCTCGCGACTTCCGCATTTCGGACGAGGACAGTGCGGCGCCGCTGAATGGTCGCATGCTCCTGAGGATTGTTGTTGGTGGCTGTCGGCGGAGGAACCGATAAAACGGCTGAGCTTAAGAGAGAGAAAGCGATCAGTATTAAGCCGGACATTGTTTCAGACGCGCCCGACGCTTAGCTAGAACGCAGGTTCTTCGTAAATGCCATACACATCACGAAGGGCGGAACAGATCTCACCAAGTGTTGCGTAGGCACGCACTGCTTCGATCGTCGCGGGCATCGTGTTCTCTGCTTTATGCGCGGCCTGCCTTAGTTTCTCGAGAGCGTTTTCTACGGCTCCGGTATCCCGCTTCTCACGGACTCGCTGCAGGCGCTCAACCTGATGATCGCGGACTGACTCATCGATCACGAGCGTAGGAATCGGAGCGTCTTCCTCCATTGCATACTTGTTCACGCCCACAATTACTTGTTCGCCACGCTCGACTGCCTTCTGATACTGGTAAGCAGAATCCTGAATTTCGCGCTGCGGGAAACCTTTCTCAATAGCTGGAACCATGCCGCCCAGTGAATCGATCTTGCGGAAGTAGTCCAGCGCCTCGCGCTCCATCTTGTCTGTTAGTGATTCGATAAAGTAGGAACCGCCAAGGGGATCAACGGTATTCGCGACGCCAGTCTCTTCAGCGATGATCTGTTGCGTGCGCAACGCAATCAGCGCAGCGCGATCGGTTGGCAGAGCGAGGGCTTCGTCATAAGCATCGGTGTGTAAGCTTTGCGTCCCACCGAGAACGCCTGCGAGGGCTTGAATCGCGACGCGAACAATATTATTGAGCGGTTGTTGCACGGTGAGAGAAACACCTGCCGTTTGCGTGTGGAACCGAAGTTTGAGCGTCCTCTCATTACGAGACCCAAAGCGATCGCGCATTTCTCGCGCCCAGATTCGGCGCGCCGCCCGATACTTCGCGATCTCCTCGAAGAAATCATTGTGAGCATTGAAGAAGAAGGAGATGCGCGGAACAAAAATATCGAGCTCCAACCCCGCCTTCAATCCCCATTCAACGTACTCAAGTCCATCGCGCAAAGTGAAAGCCAACTCCTGGATCGCAGTGGCTCCTGCTTCCCGGATGTGATAACCGCTGACCGAGACGGGGTTGTAACGCGGCACGTGTTGGGTACAAAACTCAAACGTGTCGATTACGAGTTTCATCGCCGGCCGAATGGGATAGATCCACTCTTTCTGGGCGATGTACTCCTTTAAGATATCGTTCTGGAGGGTTCCCGAGATTTGCTTCCAATCAGCACCTTGTTTCTCGGCAACTACGAGATACATCGCTAGCAGTACCGATGCCGGCGCATTGATGGTTTGTGAGACTGTCACTTGCTCGAGTGGAATTTCGTCGAAGAGAACTTCCATATCGGCAAGCGAGGAAACCGCGACACCACATTTTCCTACTTCACCTTCCGAGAGCAGGGAATCAGCGTCATAGCCCATCAACGTGGGTAGATCATAGGCGACCGAAAGACCGTTCTGACCTTGTGCGAGCAGATATTTGAACCGCGCGTTTGTCTCTTCGGGAGTGCTGAACCCAGCGAACTGCCGCATGGTCCAGAGTTTTCCGCGATAACCTGTCGGATGAATGCCTCGCGTGTAAGGAAACTCGCCAGGGAAGGAGATGTCTTGAGAAAAGTCTATCGCTTCAACGTCGGCTGGAGTGTAGAGGCGGTTTACTTCTTCGAGTGAAACCGTCTCAAAACGCTGCTTGGTTTCAGGTGTCTTGCTCAGCGTCGGTTTTAATGTCTCACGCTCCCAGCGGTCGACCTCCACCTCACTCGCAGAAATATCTTCTTTAGTTTCAGCCATGACCCTCTTCAGTTGAAAATGAGTTGCCTGCGGGGGAATTCGATATTAGTGGAGGGTATAGAGGGTGTCAAACCGCATTTAGTTGAGGTTTAGAAAGAGAGGGGCGCGGCTACGATGGCAGTCATAGCCGCGCCAGCAGGGCAGGGACCCGTTACGCGTGGATTCAAGCAGGGAAACTAGCGGCGGCGATTGGCAGGTTAAGAAATCGTTTCATTGTTTCCTCCCGACAAGCTTCTGGGCTTATTCGATAGGCACCAGGATTTCGTTATCACGCACCATGTTGAGTCGCTTCCTAGCTGCTGACTCAATCGCACGTGGATTGTCGCGCAACTGCTCCACTTCAACGCGCAGCAAGCTGTTGCTCTCGCGTAACGTCTGCACGTCAGTCTGCATCCTGACGTATTGCTCGGAGGCGGCATGCATCCTCGTGCGCGTGCGCACTGTTACGGTGGCGCAGACTGCTAGCGTGGCCAGCATAATCATGCCGAAGATCACCCACGAGGGAATGATCCCGCCCCGGCGCCTTATCTCAGCGCGAGAGCCGAGCAGTTCAACGGAAATATCACGCACCGGCGCAAACGGAGACACCGCCCGCGACGCTACACGCTGTGAGCGAATTCGCTCATCAACCCAATAAGAATTTACGACCCTGCTCAAGAAGCACCTCCAAGTCCGTTGCTGATTCTGATTCCGCGTAAATGCGAACAACTGGCTCTGTGCCGGAGGGCCGCATCAGCAGCCACGAGCCATCACCAAAAATGAACTTCACACCGTCCATGCGATTCGTGCGCGCGATCGGACGCCCGCCGATTTCCTTTGGATCCTGATTTAATTTTCCATTCAACGCCTTCATCAGTTCATCAGTGAGCCGCACACCAATGCGCCCAGCTTCGAGACGGCCAACGCGTGTGTACAGTTTGTTTAGCTGCTGCGTCAGACTCTCGCCGCGCGCAGCGACTGCCTCCGCTGCCAACAGGCACGCAAGGATGCCATCTTTCTCCGGATAGTGACCTTTGATCGATAATCCGGCCGACTCTTCACCGCCAAGGATAATCTTGTCTTCATTGATCAATTCTCCGATGAATTTGAACCCGACCGGCGTTTCGTAAACGGGGAGACCGCGTGCTTCCGCGACGCGATCTACCAGGTGCGACGTTGCTACCGAGCGCGCCACGCCACCAGTCCAATTTCTCGACTCAGCCAGATAATCAAAGAGCACAGCGATCAGTTGGTTGGGAGTGATGAATTCGCCATTGGCATCGATTACTCCGAAACGATCGCCATCGCCATCAGTTGCTAATCCCAACGTGCACTTCGTGGAGACAACCAGATCGCGAAGCTCAGTCAGATGACTAACTTCGGGTTCGGGTGAGCGACCGCCAAACAAAACGTCGCGCCAATCGTGGATTGTTTCGACTTCCAGCCCGTGCATTCGCAGTGCTTCGTCGAGATACCCGCGGCCGGTTCCCCAAAGCGGATCGAAAGCATAACGACCGCCGGCTTTCGCAATGACGTCGAAGCGGATCTTCTCTTTTAAGTCGTCCAGGTAAGCTTGTCGCGGCGAGTAGGTTTCGAAGTCTGAAGTCTGCGGTTTCTTGGCGCTTACTGGATCAACGACGCCGCGTTCAGCGATCAAACCCTCAACGTGTTTGGTTATTTCTGGAAGCGCTGGTGCTCCGTCCCCAGTCGACAATTTTATCCCGTTATACTCGGGCGGATTGTGAGAAGCCGTGAAATTGATTCCGCAAACCGCCTTTTCCGAGCGAATTGCGTGGGAGATCGTGGGCGTGGGAGTCGGCTGATTGCACAACAGAGTGCGAAATCCATGAGCTGAAACGACGCCTGCGCATTCCGCTGCGAATCGCTCCCCGAGAAAACGGGTGTCGTGGCCGATGATTACTGACTTTTTGACTTCGTCACTGGTTTCGAAGTGGGTGCAAATCGCCTGAGTCACCTGCCGGACGCCCGCAAACGTAAATTCGTCTGCGATGACAGCGCGCCAGCCGGAGGTTCCGAATCGAATTGCCATGTGTTTTTTAAGAGCCTGCTTAACCGACTTCAGTGAACTCAACCACAAGATAGCTGGTATTTCCTGAAAGCCTGACCCAAGGGAATGGGCTTCTGCCACTGCCAATCCGTTGCCAGTAAAAGATTTAGCGGCAAGGTGGCCGGAATGTAGCATCGGTGCTTAAGCGAGTAAAGATTTTTGTTTGCAACTGTTTCGCAACGTAAGTTCAACGTATACTTGAACTAAGGGCGCTTAATGGACCAAAGTGGCGAACGGTTGGCGTACAGAAAGCCGGACGCTTCGGAGGCGCCACCAGAGCAGTGTTAAATTCTGTTGACACTAATGGCACGCGCAACTAGACTCACAAAACCCCGGTCGGATTGCCGACCATCAAAGTCGCAGACAAGCGCTCGCCGACCAATCACTCAACATTCTGCAAACAACGATCTTTGGGATGCCCCTCACTGTGCACGACTGACAGGACTCTGAAGGAACATGTCGAGCTCGCCAAATTCAAGTTTTGAAGCCGTCAGTAACGTGGCTTCAGAAGAAAGCAATCTTCCAATTAGTTCGATGGTTCGCGCCGTTTGCCAGGCCGCCGGCAATGGTCCCGATCAGCTGTATGAGGTGATGATCAAACTTAGTTTGATGGTTGAGGCGACAGCGCCAACGTATGGGCTATCAATTTGGACAAGCGAAACTACGGGACGCGCGCAGCTAAAGTGGGCCGAGGGTCTGGATGAAGGCGAGTTATCTCTCGCCGAGAAGACCGTAGCTGACACATTCGCCGCCCCGACCTCTCTACCGGAGATAAAAGCAGGGGACTCGTCGTTTTGTTTTGTACTCGCCAAGCCACTCCTCGATCGGCAAGGAGCAGCATTCTACGGTTGTTGTGTTCGACCCTTAACTGATGCGCAGGCGAAGAATCTGCGCGCGCTATTTGACGTCACTCAACTGGCACACTCGCAAGCGTCTGCGATCAGACCTGCGAATCGAGAGCAGATTCTCGCCGCGGGCGTTGCCGCATCAACGCTTCCCGGAATGGTGTTCACCAGTCGGGCGATGACGGAAGTTGCGAAGTCGGTTGAACGGATCAAAGACTCTGATTCCACAGTGCTGATCAGTGGCGAATCAGGAACGGGTAAAGATCTAATTGCTCGCGCAATTCACCGTTTGAGCCGGAGAGCGGGAAAGGAATTCGTTCCGTTCAACTGCTCCGCCGTTCCGGCCGATCTGATCGAAAGCATGCTCTTTGGCCATCGCAAGGGAACATTCACGGGCGCCCTCAACGATCACGAGGGATTAATCCGCGCGGCGGAAAACGGCACATTGTTTCTTGATGAGATCGGCGATTTACCGCTTTCACTCCAACCAAAGCTTTTAAGGTTTTTGCAGGAAGGCGAGATTCACACGCTTGGGGAACGCATGCCGCGAAAGGTAAACGTACGGGTAATCGCGGCGAGTCATAAGAACATCGAGCAGCTCGTGCAGCAGAAGACGTTTCGCGAGGATCTCTATTACCGAATCGCGGCCTTGACGATTAAGGTCCCACCGCTGAGGGAACGCCCGGACGACGTCGCAACACTAATTTCGCATTTTCTCACTCACTACGCGCGTCGTAATGATCGGGCAATCGAGGGAATCACGTGGGAAGCGATACGAATCCTTGAGGAGTATTCCTGGCCCGGTAATATTAGAGAGCTGGCGGCGGAAATCGAGAGGCTGGTGCTCTTCGCCGATGAAAATGGATTCATCACTCCCGAGCACATAAGTGAACATATACTTCCGCAAAGGCTGCGCAATCGCGAGGCGACTGACCGTTCGAATGACAACCTGGAAAACCTACTCGAAGATTACGAGCGGCGTGTCATTACCGAGGCTTTAAAGCGACACGACTGCAATGTGGCCCTCACCAGCGAGGCTTTAGGGCTTGGCTCCAGACAGACGCTTTATAAGAAACTAAAGCGGCTGGCAATCGACATCGGCGAGTTTCTCCAGGAGGACACCGAGCCCGGGCTACAGCTTCGTTCGGATCGCCAATAAATTAGTCACTCGGAATAGCTAACTCACCTCGTATTTCAGCACTCGAGATTGAATCTCGAGTGCTTTTTTCTTTTGGTTCCAGCATTGCCGGAATTCTTGTAGCCCCGCCGGTCAAACTACAAGTGCCACTGTCAACGCTGGGCGACAAGCGTGAGTTCATAGGAGAAACCCAACACTCGAAGCAACAAAGCGAAGGTGGCCGGCAAGGCCCAGGACTTCGACTTGTCAACTGCGGGCTACAAAAAAACCAGTCTGAAGTTCAGCGAAACTCGATTCTGTTGGGCTTCACAATGATCGGCTCGCTGGCACAGCCCTTGTAATGGACCTCACCGTCGCGAGCAATGCGTCGCGAGATCACCTAGAGAGAAATACACACCAAGGCATCACATGAAGGAACTAAAAGCTAAAGAGTTGATATCGCTAGCAGGGATCGCAGTCACCGCGCCAATTCTGGCTCTGGCAATTCTTGTCAGTGCACGACGTGCGGCCGTGGCCGACTACGACATGTTGCTGGTGATCTTGTCTCTGTGTGGCGCTGTTGTCAGTGGGCTTAACGGTTTTGGTCGCCGCACGACCAAGACTCCCTCTGAACCAGAGCCGCAAAGGGCCACAGTTAAGAGTGGCCCTTCCTTCCTGAGGGCTTTGCGCTAACTCTCAAGCCTTCGTTATCCGTCAGGTAACGAAGGGCCAGATAACCCTAAACCAAACTTAGAAGGAGCAACAAAATGATTAAGAGATTCTTTCGCGATGAAACCGGTCTTGAGTTGTCGGAGTACGCAGTTGCCGCAGCCTTGGTTGCGATCGCAGTCGTCGGCGCTTTCACCGCCTTGGGCGGAGCCATCAGCGGACGCATCAACACGCTGGCCGCGACAATCACCGGCTAAATCCCACTTAGCGAAATGGGCCCGAGCGCGCTTTAGCTGAGATTCAAACTCCGTTAAAGCGCGTTATCGGCTCTTTCGCAGCCAAAATCCCACCCGGGGGTGAAACCATGATCAAGAACTTTCTTCGAGATGAAACTGGACTTGAACTGTCTGAATATGCGGTGGCCGCCGCCCTGGTGGCGATTGCATGCGCATTCGCTTTCCAGAGTCTCGGCGTCGCCATCGGCGACAGACTGAACTCGCTGGCCGTAACGATCGCCGGCTAGAGAACAATTCTTCCCCAACGGTCCTCGAGGTGCCCTAACAAAATGTCGGCAACGATTGTCACGATCGCCCTCCTCTTACCGCTCGCAGTGATCATCACTTATCACGACGTGCGGTACCGTCGTATTCCGAATGCTTACGTGCTCGCTGCGTTGGTCGGCGGAGTGGCGATTAACGGCATCTTCGGAGGCTTCTCAGGACTACTCGCCAGTTTAGGTGGATGTGCACTCGCCTTCGGACTGATGTTCATGCTTCACGTGTTTGGAGCAATGGGCGCCGGCGACGTGAAGCTCTTCGCGGCCATCGGTGCAGTCACGGGCGCGCATCTTGTCCTTCCAACTTTTCTTATTGTCGTGCTGACAGGCGGCGTACTCGCGCTGATCAGCGTCATCCGAGCCGGCGTGCTCGTGACCACCATGCACAGAGTTTTGCAGATCCTCGTGGGAATGTTGCCTGGTTGGGAAATGCCTAAGTTCGCGATTCCCACCGACCGTTCTCACACCATTCCCTACGGTGTAGCCATCACCATCGGCAGCATCATTTCAACAGCGGTTTTTCGCACCTAGAGCGCAAAGCCTTAGTCGGGTCAACTGACCACGGAGATTCAGATCATGCGCAACAAACGCTTTTTCGTCGTGTTAGCCGGCGCCCTTTTGTTTGGGCTACTCGCAGCAGTTTCTGTCAGTCGCTATTTGTCGAGCGCACAGGCTTACACCAAGAGTCTACGCGGCGTGGCCGTTGCCAAAGTAGCGATTCCACTTGGTACCAAAATCATTGCGGAACAGATCACCCTCGTGCAGTTTCCGCAAGAATCGACTCCAGACGGCGCCTTCGATTCCGTTGAGAAACTCGCGGGCCGTGTCGCAGTCGTGAACATTGCTCCTAAAGAGCCCATCACTGAAGCGCGTCTCGCTCCCGAAGGAACGGCAGGCGGCCTGTCCGCGATCATTCCCGAAGGCTACCGCGCGATGACGGTGAAGGTTGACGACGTCGTTGGTATCTCGGGCTTCATCATGCCGGGAACTCTCGTCGACGTTGTGGTCGTGATCGTCCCCACCGGTAACGGCGCGGTCGCCCAGGACCCGATCTCCAAGATCGTTCTGCAGAACATCAAGGTGCTGGCCAACGGTCAGAACATTGACAAGCCGGAAAGCGAACGTGAAGCCAACAGCGTCAAGGCAGTCACCTTGCTCGTTACGCCCGAACAGGCCGAGAAGCTCGCCCTTGCTTCCAGTGAAGGCAAGCTCCAGCTCGTAATGCGCAATTCCATCGATCAGGGCGATCAACAAACTATCGGTGTCAACAAGAGAACTCTGTTGGGCGGCGACGTCGCTGCTCCGCAGCCCGAACCCGGTTCGCTCAAGAGTGAACGACCCGAACAGAAAACTACTGCACCGCGTCGCGTTCGGGTGCAAGCAGAAGCAAAGCCGGCACCGGCTGCGCAACCGGCAGCGCCAAAATCCTCAGTCGAGATGATTGAGGGTGCCAAGAAGCGAAGTGTTGACTTCCCGTAAGGAGAGTCGGGACTCAAAAAGAGATTGCAAGTTGATGACGGCCGTCAGCCCAAAACGACTTCCACTAATTTTAAGGAGCAACAGACCATGCAAAGTCCCTCAATGAAACGCCGCGTAAGCCTGGTATTCGCGTCGTTGATTATTCTGCTTGTCAATTCCATGGCCCACGCCCAGGAGACTTCCTACACCGCTTCCTTTAAGCAGAACAAGGAATCTATTCCTGTGAACGTGCTCGTTGGACAGTCGCGGGTAATCAACTTCGACAGACCCGTCGGCCGCTTCTCAGTTTCGAATCCCGAGATCGCCGAGGCCGTCCTCGTCACTCCTGATCAGGTTTTGGTCAACGGCAAGGGTTTCGGCCAGGTGAACTTCATCGCCTGGGAACAATCAGGCGGCGAGTACCTTGTATTCGACGTTTATGTGCGCGCCAACCTTTCGCTGATCGACTCGCAGATGCGCGTCCTCTTCCCGAAAGACGACATTCGATTGAGCCAGGCTAACGGCTCAGTCGTGATGTCTGGCAGCGTCGGCGATGTCAAGACTGGAGCACAGGCCCAGAGCGTTGTCGAGGCCGCCGGTTTCAAAACCGTCAACATGCTTTCGTCGCCGGTCAAGTCCGCGACCCAGGTACAGCTGCAAGTACGCGTCGCTGAAGTGAGTCGTAACCGTCTGAAAGATGTGGGTACCTCCTACACCTATCAGGGCAGCCCTGGTAGCGGCACCTACCTGAACAGTGGTGGTGGGCCCAGCTCACTTAGCCATCCTCCGGCAAGCCCGATGTCCGGGATCATTTCCGGAGCGCTCTCGAGCAGTGTTTTGAACATGCTCGTGATGGGAGGAAATTCGCTCGCAATGTTGCGCATGCTACAGACCGAAGGTTCGCTCCGTCAGCTCGCCGAACCCAACCTGATCGCAATGGATGGTCAGGAAGCTAGTTTTCTCGCCGGTGGTGAATTCCCGGTACCGATGGTGCAGGGCGGCAGTGAAAAGACCACCGTCTCAATTATCTTCAAAGAGTATGGCGTGCGTTTGAACTTCAAACCCACCATCATCGACGAAGACCATATCCGCCTCGAATTGGAACCCGAAGTTTCGACAATCGATTTCGCAAACGGCGTCAAGTTCGACGGCTTCCTGATCCCGGCTTTAAAAACCCGACGTGCTAAGACGGGCGTCGAGCTACGCGATGGACAGTCGTTCGCATTGGCTGGTTTGTTGGATAACAGCGAAATCAAATCGCTTTCTAAAGTTCCGGTGCTTGGCGACATTCCCATCCTGGGCTCGCTCTTCCGGTCCAAGTCGTTCCAGAAAAACGAAACTGAGTTGATGTTTATCGTCACGGCGCATTTGGTCAAGCCGGTGAATCGCGACGACCTGCCGCAGATGCGTGGCATCGATGGTCTGAAGAAGTCGTCACCGCTTGGTCTTGAACCGAAGGGCGAAGAGATTCAGGGACGAACGGGTTACTCAACCACGGGTCAGGCCGCGGAAACCACTCCCAGTGTTGCGCCGAAAACTGCAGCACCCACTGTCGAACCTGTAGACACCAAAACCAAAACAAACGAAACCAACACGACGGGTAACACAACCACAAGCAGTCGCGTGGTCAACCAGTCTTTGCCGGTGGCGAGAAGCATTCCGGCCAATTACACCTACGAACCTGTAAGGCCGTAGTCGCGGTGGGCAGTGCGCAAGCACTGCCCACTTAAAAGCAGTAACTGAGAAGGAGGGCTAGATGAGTTATCGGATATTCGGCAAAAAAGGAAACAGGCGCGCCGAGCGCGGTTCCATCCTCGCCACTTCCGCACTGGGCATGCTCTCTTTACTTCTCGCAGTTGGGTTAGGCGTAGATATCAGTCACCTATACCTTGCCAAAAATGAATTACAAAACGCCGCAGATGCGGCCGCATTAGCTGGTGCTTCCGGTCTGGATTTCAGTCCCCTCGGCATCACTCGTGCGACCAATCGCGCTGTCGCAGAAATGAACAAATATGAGTTTGATAATGATGACGTAGGCTTTACCGACGCGAACGTCCGTTTTGCCGCAAACTTATCCGCCTTTGATAATGGTGGTACTGGCATGGACTCAATTCAGGCCTCCAGTACGACCAATGCACCAACCATTCGGTTTGTAAAAGTCACTACTCCGCAGTCACCAGTAAACATCGCCTTCGTTTCGATGGTCACCGGTAACAGTTTGGATCTGACGGCAAACGCCGTCGCGGGAGTTTCCGTTCCTCTGACTAGTTTCGCCGGATATCTGCCGGTGTCAGTTGTTGACGACGATTTACTCTCAACGATTCTGCCAGGCCAAATGTATACATTTCGCGGCTCACCCCAGGACTCCGTGTCGCCAGGTAATTATCAGATCCTGGCGATCGACGGGTCTGGTGCAAGCGACGATCGCACCGGTCTCGCGAGCGGTGTCAGAAACGTGGTTGGTCCAGGTGGATATGTGGACACGAAGCCCGGCGTATCGTCAGGCGCAGTTAGACAGGGAATCAATACCCGGTTCGACGACTACGCAGCCGGTCTGGATCCCGCCGTCTACCCTCCTGACACCAACATTAAAGAAGGCATTACCTATGCACAGTACCTGGCCGGCTCACCTAGCCAGAGTCCGCAACATGACGGCGTGCACGGGCGGCGAGTGGTTTTAATCCCAATCGTCAAACAAAGCCAGTTCGACGGCGGGCGCACCACCATACAGATTGATCACTTTGGCGCCTTCTTCCTTCGCAGCAAGGTGTCTGGCGGTAACGGTGGCGATCTGCAGGCTGAATACATCGGTGTCGGAGTTGTGGTTGGTAATGGTGAATACGATCCGACTGACACTACAAATCCGGGCCCGACGGTTACGAAACCAGTTCTTTATCGATAAGGAAACTCCGATGAGAAACATCCTTATCACTAAAGTCACCTCCTTCAAACGCGACGACCGCGGCTTGCAACTCGTGGAATTGGCAATCGCCTTGCCCGTTATCCTGTTGTTGTTTGCTGCGGCCGCAGAGTTTGGACGTTACTTTCAGGAATACACCACGCTGGCGAAGGGCAATCGCGTGGCGGCTCGATACCTGGCAACAGCCTGCGCGGACGGTGGTGACGATGCAGCCGCGAAGAATCTTGTCGTTTTCGGAAACATGGCCGGAACAGGTAATCCGATCGTCAATGGCTTAGCTGTCGAGAACGTACTCATTGAGCGTCGCAGTGCAAGTGGAGCACTTACTACGGGCTTCCCGACGACGGTTACGGTCAAGATTGTCAACTTCAACCACTCACCACTCTTCAATCTGGGCCAGCTGATGGGGAATTCGTTGTCAATGAATATCGCGGTCAAGCCCAGCGTCACGATGCGTTATCTGCTAACACAGTCACCCAGTTGTTAGATAGGACAAATAAATGGTCCGCCGAACAACCAAAAAATCACGAGAAAGAGGCGCTACGTTGGTGGAGTTCTCCATTGGCGCGAGTGTTTTCTTGTTGGCGATGTTTGCCGTGATCGAATTTGGCCGCGCTCTCTGGGTTCATAACGCGCTTGCGGATGCTGCTCGCCGAGCGGCCCGCTACGCAGTGAACGAGCCGGCAAGTGGCCCAGCGGGCGTTCCGACTACAGGCCTAAACGTTGGCCCAAGCGTCGCGGCGATTCGAAATGTTGGCGTATATGGCAACACAGCTGGTACCGGGACCGCGATGGTCAACAACCTTACCGCCGCGAATATTAACGTCCAATACAACAACTTCGGCGTGGGCCAGGGAAGTGTTGCGATAACCATAACGGACTATCAGCATACGTTCGTGGTGCCCATCATCGGTACCTCAATCACGATGCCTGACTACAAAACCACACTCACCGGCGAAAGCGCCGGCACAGTCCCCGCCACAGTCCCCTAAACCAGGCCCTCCGGTCACCAACCTGGTTTACTTCAACGCATAGGGCAACGAAATGACACAACCATTAACAGTCGTAATCCTCAGCACTGGCTTGGAGAACTTTAAAGAGCTTCGCAATGCGCTCTCAGCGGATAGTCGCGTTCAACTTCTTGCCGGTGGCGACGACGCGGATCAACTGCACGACGAGATTACGCGCCTTAAGCCAATGGCCGCGATCATTTCCCTCGGCACCGAATCAGAACAAGGAATCAGGTTCATCAAGCGGCTCAATTCAGAGTTTCCGACGATCGCGATCATCTCGGCTGCGCATAACGCTTCCAGAGATCTCCTGTTACAGAGTTTGCGAGCTGGTGCGCGAGAGTTCTTGCAGTTGCCGGTCGCGCCGCCGGAACTGGGAACAGTCATTGATCGAGTCGCAGAGTTTTGCGATTCACATGTTGAAGCTCCCAAGAAAAAAGGGCGCATGATCGCCGTCTTTTCCAGCAAAGGCGGATGCGGCACTTCATTTATGGCCACCAACATCGCAGCTTGCGCCGGTGCGCCGACGATTTTGGTCGACCTAAATCTGCAGGCAGGCGATTTGCCGCTGTTCTTAGGCGTCAATCCGAAATACTCGTTTGCCGACATGGCGGAGAATCGCAAGCGGCTCGACGACGAGCTGATCAAAAGTTTCGTCACACCGTATTCCACAAATCTTTCTTTGCTCGCAGCTCCTCGTGAAGCCGACTCCGCCGATGAAATTGAGCCGGAACATGTTTTTGATGTGTTGCAGAGATTGCGCGAGTCTTACGACTACGTGGTCCTCGATCCACAGCACACGTTCGACTCCATCACGCTCGCTGCGCTCGACCAGTCGGACGAGATTCTCCTGGTGCTGACGCTCGACATTCCGGCGATCCGCAGTACGCAACGCGCTCTCGAGATATTTGACCGGCTGGGTTACCCACGAAAGAAAATCCGGATTGTGGTTAACCGCTGGAGCAAGCAAATCGATCTTGACTTACAACAAGTCGAGAAGTTTTTGGGCGAACCAGTCATCGGTTATGTCCCCAGCGATTACCAAACAGCAGTAAGCTCAATCAACCTCGGTCAGCCCCTCGTTCAGTCGGAAGGAAATTCGCGCATTGCTCTGGAGATCAAGCGAATCGCAAAGATCGTTTCGGGTGGCGCGGTTCCGATCGCCGATGCGCCTGGCGAACGTCGCACGCTCTGGAATTCGCTGTTCAAGCGCGAACCGGTGCAAAACCAATTCGACCTGCATGCTACGTTGGAAAAGGTCTAAATCAAATTTACGTTACAGAGAGCTAAACCATGGCACTTAGGGAAAGATTAATTCGCGAGACAGTCGGAACCCCGGGTATTCCCGGCGCCGGTGAAAACGGCCAGTACTCCTTCCAGGAGATGAAGTCGAAGTTACACCGGTCTCTGATCAATCGGATGGACCTGACGAAACTGGGAACCCTCTCCACGGAGCAGCAACATTCTGAGGTGTCCCGGTTGGCCGAGACTTTGCTGGCGCAGGAAGCGATGCCCCTTTCCGCAGCAGATCGCGAGCGCCTGGTGAATGACGTCAAGCACGAGTTGTTTGGACTTGGCCCGCTGGAAACACTGCTTGCCGACTCAACCATCTCAGACATTCTGGTTAATGCCCACGGCAAGATCTACATTGAGCGTCGCGGCAAGTTGGAAGTGACGAACGTTGCTTTTAAGGACGACGAACACCTGATGCGCGTAATCGAGCGCATCGTCACTTCAGTTGGCCGGCGCATCGATGAGTCGTCGCCGATGGTGGATGCTCGACTTCGCGATGGTTCACGCGTGAACGCGATTATCCCACCCCTCTCGATCGACGGTCCGGTACTTTCCATCCGTCGTTTCGGCGCCGAACCGCTGCGCATGCACATGCTCATCGAGCATAAGGCTTTAACGAAAGACATCGCGGACATGTTGCAGATGTGCGTTACAGCGCGGCTAAACGTTTTAATTTCCGGAGGCACCGGCGCTGGTAAGACTACTTTGCTAAACGCGCTCTCCGCCTACATCCCGGAAGACGAACGCATCGTCACAATTGAAGACTCCGCCGAGCTGCAGTTGCAGCAACCGCACGTGGTGCGTCTCGAAACCAGGCCGCCGAATATTGAAGGGCGCGGCGAAGTCACGCAGCGTGATCTGGTGCGTAACTCACTTCGTATGCGTCCAGATCGAATTGTGATTGGCGAGGTCCGTGGCGGCGAAGCGATCGACATGCTGCAAGCGATGAACACCGGTCACGACGGCAGTTTGACCACGATTCACGCGAACACGCCGCGTGACGCGCTGGCCCGCCTTGAGACAATGATTCAGATGACGGGCATGCGACTTTCAGATCGAGCCATGCGGCAGCAGGTCGCGTCGGCGCTCGATTTGGTAGTCCAGGTAGCGCGCCTCTCAGACGGCACGCGGCGACTCACTTCAATTTCCGAAATCACGGGAATGGAAGGTGAGACGATCACGATGCAGGAGATTTTCTTATTTGAGCGCACTGGGGTCGATTCATCCGGCCAGGTGATCGGTAGATTCAAACCGACAGGCATCCGTCCCCGTTTCGCCGAAAAACTCAAAGCCTGCGGACTTCAACTGCCCCGAGTCTTCTTTGAGGAGATGTAAACCCAATGCTGATCTCCTTTCTAGTATTTCTGTTTGGCTTGTTCCTGGTCCTGGGTGCATACCTCATTGCTACGCGTGGCACCGACGCCAAACGAAAGCGGCTGCAAAGACGGCTCACCGAGGCGCTGATCCACTCGGCGAACACCGAGGACGTGGAAGTGATCCTCGCTCGCAACGAGTTGATGAGCGAGATCCCATTCGTGAATCGTTTTCTGGTGCAGCTTCAGGCAGCGCTCCACTTGAAGCGCATGCTGGACCAGGCCGACATTCACATCACCCCGTCGCGCCTTGGGATGTTTTCTGTGATGGCCGGCATGTTGGGCTTGCTGGCGGCTTCGGTGCTGACAATTTCAATTTTGGTTATTGCTGCGTCAGGGCTGATGGCCGCGATGATTCCGTTTGTTCACGTTTGGTGGAAACGGCGGCAGCGCTTCAATGCCTTTCTTGAGCACCTGCCAGACGCGCTCGACTTAATGAGTCGCGGGCTGAGCGCTGGTCATGCTTTCGCGGAATCGCTGCATATGGTTGCGAGCGAGATGCCCGAGCCGATCGCCACGGAGTTTCGCAAGACGTACGAGGAACAAAACCTGGGTCTCTCGCTCAAGTTGGCCCTCGAAAATATGACGGAGCGCATGCCGTTGCTGGACTTAAAGATGTGCGTCACGGCGGTCCTGATTCAGCGCGAGACCGGCGGCAACCTGGCCGAAATTCTCGAAAAGGTTGCAATTACGATTCGCGAACGCTTTCGCATTATGGGCGACTTAAAAACGTTAACAACCAGTTCGCGCATGTCGGCGTGGCTGTTATGCGGATTACCAATCTTCGTGACGTTCATAATCACGGCGATGAATCCCGATTACATGAGTGTGCTTTGGAAAGATCAGCGAGGTCATTACCTGATCGCAGCCGCGCTGTTTCTGCAAATCACAGGAATGCTGATTGTGAAGAAGATACTCAACATCAAGATCTAAAAACGGCCTTTGGTCTTAGGCCTTTGGCCTTCGACTGCTAACCCCCAGACAGTTGCTATCGAATTAATCCGAAGACCAAAGACCAAGACCACAGACCAAGAAAGCCATGTTACTCATAATCACAATCTCAACCTTCATCTGCATCTCCCTGATTATGATGGGAGCGTACTGGTTGTTCTACCGGCCGCAGAGTGCAGCCACTGAACGGCTGAAAAGATTGGGCGACAGGACGGGAGCTCCGGTTACTGGTTCGGTCTCGATCGAAGAAAACCGCACTTCTTCTTCTGAGCTCGCGGAAAGGCTAGCGTCGCCACTCAACAAGTTGCTGCCACCTTCCGCGGCGGAGGTTAAAAAACTTCAGAAGCAATTAATGCAGGCGGGCTTTCGTTCTCCCGCCGCGCCGGCAACTTTTCGCGCTATCCAGTTTGCAACCATGGCCGGATTTCCGGCGCTCGTGGCGCTGCTCTGCGCCGTGTTGGCAAGACCTCTGAATAGCGCAGTGCTCTTCATACTCTTCGCGTTTGTGATCGGCTTCTTTCTGCCGCGCTATGGACTGAAGCGAGCGATCAAATCGCGCCAGCAACTTGTGCGCTGGGGACTCGCGGATGCCCTCGACCTGATGGTGATCTCGATCGAAGCGGGTCTGGGGTTGAATGCGGCAATGGTCAAGGTGAGCACGGAGTTGCGTGACGTTCATCCGGACATTTGCGATGAGTTTGAATTAGCGAATCTCGAAATGCGCGTCGGTCGCGATCGTGAAGAGTCGCTTCGCAATCTCGCGGACCGAACCGGAGTAGATGATCTCTGTAGTCTCGTTGCGATGTTGATTCAAACCGATAAGTTCGGGACTTCAATCGCCAAAGCCATCAGAGCATTTTCCGATTCATTGCGCACCAAGCGCCGCCAGCGTGCTGAGCAAGCAGCACAAAAGGCAGCCGTTAAGTTGCTATTCCCGCTTTCGTGTTTTCTGTTCCCGACTTTGTTCATTGCCATACTTGGCCCCGCAGCCCTCCAGTTGATAGATACGTTCAACAAAATGTAAAGGAGCTGGCCATGCATAAACGAAGACTTATCGCTATTGCAATCGCCCTGATGTTGACGCTGGTTACAACCGCAATGTGGAGTGCGTCCACAATCGTGCGCGAGGGCGACACAGACGCCAACTTCCTTGAAGACTCAGGTAGTACTGTGGGGGCCGAGGAAGCGCCAAACACCGAGAAGAAGAAAGGCAATAAGGTTGCCCGCATTTTCACTGCACCCTTTCGCGCTCTCGGCAAGCTGTTCGGCAAGAATGACAACAAGCTGCAACGGATCAGCGAGAAAGATGCCGAAAGATTTGAAAGCATCGGTGTGATGAGAGTCAGCGACGAGCGCACCCGCGAGGCAACGGCAAACCGCGCCGAAACAGCTCGCGAACATCTGGAAGCGGGCCGCGATTACTTAAATCGGGGACGGCTTAACGAAGCCATCTCGCAACTTTCAACTGCCACCTCGCTCGATCCACGACTTGGCGAAGCTCATAACCTGCTGGGTGTTGCTTTCGCACAGAAGGGACTCGCCGATCGCGCGAAGGAGTCATACGAACGCGCGGTCAAAGCGGAACCGGAAGATGCCCAGGTTCTCAACAACCTCGGTTACACGCTTTATGAAAATGGTAACTATCGCGCAGCCGTAGATCGCTTGAAGCGCGCACTAAAGCTGGCGCCGCGCGACGATCGAATTCTGAACAACCTAGGTCTAGCACTTTGCCGGCTTGGTAAATTCGATGACGCCTACAAGAGTTTCGCGCGCGCCAACGGCGAGTTAACCGGCCACTTGAATATGGCTCGTATGCTTGAACGGTTTGGCCGCGAGGACGATGCGATTAGGTATTACGAAGGTGCGCGCCGCATTAATCCGCACTCGACGTTTGCCTTAAAACGCCTGGCTGACCTTTATCAGCGAGTGGGCAAGACTGAAGAATCCAAAGACGCGCGCAATGCGCTTGCCGCGATTTCCGCCGAGACCAATATCGCCCTGAGCGGTAAGTAAGAGATCGAGAAAAGAGGACCGCGATGTCACAAACGACAATACTCACGCGCAGCGAAGTCGAATCGATGGGCCCGCCAGTTCCGGAAGAACTGGCAGACACTGGTATCGCCGAAGGCTTTCTTTGCGACCTGGCGCTAAAACATGTCGCCATGATGCCTGAGCCGACGACTACGGCAGTCGCAGAGCGACTTTGTCTTCCTCGCACGTTGACTGAGGAGATCCTCCAAAAGCTCTACCGTGAAAAACTGATTGAAGTTCGCCTGCAGACGAGTGTCGGCTCGACTCGTTATGCGATGCTCGATCACGGCTGGGACCGCCTTTCGCGTTTGCTGTCGCTCTGTGGTTATACGGGAGCGGCCCCTGTCTCATTGCGCGACTACTCGCACATGATGCGGCTCCAATCCATTCCTTCTGAATCCGCGACAATGGAAACTGCGCGCGCGGCATTCCACGATCTCGTTTTGCCGGAATCGCTGCTGCAAACCCTGGGTTGCGTGATTAATTCACGCCGCTCACTTTTTCTTACCGGTTTGCCCGGCACGGGAAAGACTGCCGTTGCCGAGCGCATCAACGGCGCACTCCCAGGAGCGATTTGGATTCCTTACGCAGTGGAGATCGACGGTCAGATCATTCGCGTCTTCGATTCTCACTGTCACCGGCTCGCCGGAGAGGATGAAACGCCGGTCGATCATGATCACCGTTGGGTTTTGATTCGGCGTCCGCTCGTGGTCGTCGGTGGTGAATTGACGCTCGAAAACGCGGACTTAACCTGGAGCGAATCAGCCAAGTTTTACGAGGCGCCCTTCCAGATGAAGTCCAATGGTGGAACCCTCGTGATCGACGACTTCGGCCGGCAGCGTGTTTCGCCTCAGGACCTGCTCAATCGCTGGATCGTTCCACTCGAGCGGCGCATTGATTACCTTGCGCTTTATACGGGCAAGAAGATCGAAGTGCCATTTGAGCAACTCGTTGTGTTCTCCACAAACCTCGATGAGAAGGACCTGACCGACGAAGCATTCCTACGGCGCATGGGCTACCGCGCGCGTGTGGAGCCGCCGACGCCTTCAGCGTTCTCAGAAATATTCAAACGCGCCGCTTACAACCGTGGCATCCGTTGCGATCAGCAAGTGCTGGATCACTTGCTAACCAAATATCGCGTGGAACGTCGAGTGATGAAAGGTTGCGAACCGCGCGACCTGCTGGACCGGGCTACGGACATTTGTCTCTTCGAAGGGCATGCTTTGGAACTGACTGCGAAAGTCCTGGATACGGCGTGGCGAAATTACTTCGGAACCTCGCATTCGTTTGCGAATCAGGAAGCTCCTGCGACCGAAAAATCATTAGCTGATCCGCTCGAGCTGTAGGTCGGTGAAAAAGGGGAGCTCATGAACCAACGCATCGGAAGACGTTCGTCTTACGTGATTTGTCTAACGTTAATTGCCAGTGTGTTTACGGTAAACGCCCAAGCTCAAAAGTCGCGGACGGCAAGACAGAAACCAGCCGAGGAAACTCAAATCGATGAGGCGCTCACTGGATCACAAGTGCAGCTAAAGCTTAAGGACGGCACGCGCATTAATGCCGAAGATGCCTGGGAAAGTGAGCAGGGATTTTGGTACCGGCAAGGCGGCATGACGCATTTGGTTTCGCGTGAGCGGGTCAAAAATATCGTGCGCGGAAGTGAATCGCGAATTAAAGTGGAGAAGCAGGTCGCGGATGTTAAGGAAGTAAAAGAATCCGCACCAAAGATCGACGAAGCAGTTTGGATTCATCTGATCGGGGGAGCGCGCGTAGAAGCCGATAGCGCCAACGAGTCGGCCTCCGGAGTCTGGTACAAGCGCGGTTCACTTTCAATCTTTATCGAGCGGAGCCGCATCGATCACATCGAGCGCGAGTCTTTGGGGACTCTCGCGGAAGCAGACACGCGCAGACCGCGCGGCTGGAGCACAGGCCGTCCCAAGATCGACGCCTTGATCCGGCAAAACGGCGCGAAGTATGGCGTCGACCCTTATTTGATTTTCTGTGTGATGGAGCAAGAGTCGCACTTCAATGTGCACGCACTGTCACCCAAGGGCGCGCGCGGACTGATGCAGCTGATGCCGGGCACAGCAGCTCGCTTTGGAGTTCGGAATTCATCTGATCCAGCGCAAAACATTTCGGGTGGCACACGCTATCTCAAGCAACTGATGGCCAAATTCAACGGTCGAGTTGACCTGGTTCTGGCGAGTTATAACGCCGGCGAAGGCGCTGTTGTCAGATTCGGCCACCGCGTGCCGCCTTACCGCGAAACACGTAATTACGTGAAGCGGATCAGTTTTCGTTATCGACAAGTTAAGTCTCCCGTCAGTAGTTCTCGCAGCGCCGTGAGTGCTGGGGGATTCTGATCCAACAGCGCATAGGAGTCGCCCTTGTCCAGATCTCATGCTTCCAGATTCTTGGTAGCCGCACTCGCCTTTCTATTAGTGCTGGTGAGCGCAAGCAGCCACGCAGCTTCGGCGCAACAACATCTACCTCTGACCAACTCCGCAGTTGTTAAGCTCGTCCGAGCTGGGTTCAAGGAAAAGACTGTAATCGCCATCATTCGCACTCGAGCCAATCGTTTTAATCTCGAGCCGGATCGACTAATCGATCTGAAACGAAACGGCGTGAGCGAGAACATCATCCTCGCGATGCTTTCACAAAACGACGCGATCTTTTCTGAAGATGGTTGGGGAAACGATCCGTTCTTCAGTGGCGGCAGTAGCGGAAAGCCAAAGGGAAACTCCTCGGGTAACGAAACAGACATTTTTGGATCGAGCGGGAGTGCTAGCGGAGAAACACGCTCAAGAGGTGAAAGCGCAGGAAATTCGGGGCAAACAACTACAACTGGCAGCGCCACAGTCCGCATCGTTCGACCGCCCAGCGAAGCCGGCGGTGCGGAGTTGCGGCTGGAAAAGACGCCGACACTGACCAACGAGGCGATTATTGATCTTGTCGAAGCGGGCTTTTCCGAAGGCACTATCATCAAGCGAATTGAAAGCTCGCCGGGCGATTTTGACCTCTCGCCCGCAAAGCTCACGGAATTGCGCAGGCGACGGGTTACAGATTCCATCATCGCGGCAATGAACAGCGCCATGGACGGATCCGAACCCAAGAGCACAAATCCCGGCTCTGCTGGAGAAAAATAGCGTCATGGCAACGGGCGCTTATAAGGCAGTGGCTGCGCTTCGCGTTTCGCTTTTAGCACTTTGTCTCGGTGCTACCCTCGGCGTGGTTAGGACCGGACTTGCACAAAGACCAAAACCAGCTGCCTCAGCCGCTCAAACATCCAAAGTCCTACCAACTCCGACGCCAACCCCCA
The DNA here is from genome assembly GCA_041750995.1 of Pyrinomonadaceae bacterium. GTDB lineage: Bacteria > Acidobacteriota > Blastocatellia > Pyrinomonadales > Pyrinomonadaceae > PSRF01. The sequence continues at coordinate 124,963 of JBGSYG010000054.1, forward strand.
ACTCCGCTGAACAGGAAATCGATCCCGACGATGTGATCTCCGTTGAGACGACGGAGATACTGTTGCCCGTTACAGTTCGTGATGCCAACGGAGAATTGGTTTCGGGACTGACTCGAACAGACTTTCGCGTCTTTGAAGACGGACTTGATCAGCCACTAAGCGATTTTAGTTTGCGCAAAGTTCCCGTCGATGCAGTTCTGATGGTGGATGCTTCATCGTCGGTTTCGAGTAATCTCGACGACTTTCGCGTCGCGGCCGAAGGCTTCGGCTCACATCTGGCAGTTGATGACCGGATTAGCTTGATTCAGTTTGACGATCGTGTGCTCCTGCTGCAGGACTGGACAAAAAGCCTGGTGCAGCTGCGACGCGCTTTGCGGCGAGTCTCGCCGGGTATGTTCACCAGATTCAATGACGCCTTGTTGCTGGCTGCGCGTGATCAGATGCCTCGCGGAAACGCCCGGCACGCGATCATTGTCCTGACTGACGGCATCGACAGTGGCCGTGGGGCGACGTTCGAGACCGCGTTGCGCGCGGCTCTACAATCGCAAACCACCGTCTACATTGTGAGTAACTCAGAAATCGAGCGGTCGAAGAAACAAGCAGAGCTCTCCGAATTGCTGCGCGGTTCGGACTCTGCGGTGCGCTTCAATGAACTCAAGATTAACGACTTGCGCCTCGGCCTTGAAGCGTTGGCCGCGAGCGAGCGAAACATGGCTCAGCTCACGAGCGCCACTGGCGGCCGGCTCTACAAGCCTCAGTCCTTTAGTGATCTAGAAAAGATATACGCGGAAGTGGCTGACGAGCTGCGACACCAGTACGCGTTGTATTACTCGCCGCTGAATCGAAAGCGTGACGGCGCCTTCAGACGCGTTAAAGCCGAGACTCGCAATCCGGCGCTTCGCGTGTCTCACCGCATCGGCTACTTCGCACCAAAATAGGAATTGATTTTTCCAGCACCACAGCCTTCCAGAATCAGAGACGCTTCACTTTTCCGCTCATATTTAAAGCGTCCTTCTGTCACTGCGGATAAAAGGGAACGCCCAAGAATTCGCTAGGGCCAGAATGGCCCAACTACCTGCATTAACGGTGACGTGTGCGCTCACGACACACTCTGGTCCACTTTAGCGCTAAAACTTCCGCAGTTATTTTCGGTCTAAGCCTCAGTATTGCACTACTTAGCTCATTGTAGGCTTTGGCGGCATAGTCATTGCCAGATACTCCGTGCTAGTCTTGCAGCCGTTTGGCTAGCAGTCCCCAGGGTTAGCAAGCAATTAATTAAAAAATCACCAGAAGGAAAACGAGAGTAGATGCGACCAGTTAAACACGCGGAGAAGGGCTTGACCTTAATTGCCGGAGCTCTTCATGACGTTATTCAATCAGTAAATAAGTACAAGCCTAATCCCTCCTTTACGCCCAAGTGGTCAGACAAGCCGTTGCTGAAGTCGTGGCAGAAAAGTAAACCGACACTCGGTTGGCCGCGGACGACGGATTCGCTTTGTCCCAACTGCGTAATTGAAGCCCGTGAGTCAATTCTTAGTGGCAAGCAGGATGTTAGCGTTTTAATTAATGAGAAGGTCGGTGAAATCAAAGCGCAGATCATTGAGCGCAACGGTGAGATCTGGATGGTCAAGGATTGTCCGATTCATGGTCACTTTGAAGACATGATGGCAATCGACGTCAAGTTCCTGACTCACATCGAGAAGATGTTCCCAGGTCGCGACATCGATGCGCACAACGACGAAAAGCTGCACAACCACGGATCAAGTACTGTGAAGTACGGCCGCGGTGCAGTCCTTACAGTCGACCTGACTAACCGCTGCAACATGATGTGCGATCCTTGTTTCATGGACGCTAACCAGGTTGGTTTCGTTCACGAGCTGAGCATGGACGACATCAAAGAAATTCTAGACAACGCGATTACGATTAAGCCGCGCCGGCAGATGTCCGTCCAGTTCTCTGGTGGCGAACCATCTATTTCACCGCACTTCCTCGAATCGATTCGCTATGCACGCAAGGTTGGGTACAACAGCGTGCAGGCGGCAACTAACGGAATTGAGTTTGCCAAATCGAAAGAATTTTGCCGCGAAGCCGCTGAAGCCGGTTTAAGATTTGTTTATCTGCAATTTGACGGAGTCGGCAACGATGCCAACTCGCATCGTCAAGTCGGCAATCTTTTTGATGTAAAGCTCCGCGCCATCAACAACTTGCACGAAGCCGGCGTTGACATCGTTCTTGTTACGACGCTGGTCAACGGCGTAAATAATGACCAAGTCGGTTCGATTGTCCGCTTTGCTTTGGAAAATCCGAAAAAAGTTTCTTTCGTATCATTTCAACCTGTTTCGTTTACCGGACGTGACGAGCATATTACCGAACAACGTCGCCTACAGCAGCGCTACACTCTTTCGCATTTGGCGCTGGACGTTCAGAAACAAGTCGGCATTACCGAACCGACGCGCGATTGGTTTCCGCTT
>JBGSYG010000055.1:0-119298 GCA_041750995.1 Pyrinomonadaceae bacterium
CTACTTAAGCGGAGAAAATCTATTAACAACGTTGCGCCACAAGGCGATCCCTTACATACCGTTTAAGAGTAACTCAAAGGCGCAGACTAACTACGGCCCGAAGTCAACGCTTTGGACTCGGATGCTTAGTTTCTACAACGACAATCGGGAAGAATTTTTGACGCATTATCACAAGCGGTCGAACGTGGAAACCACGTTTCACATGATCAAGAGTAAGTTCGGTCAGAGGTTGCGAAGCAAGACACTAACGGCGCAGATCAATGAGGCTCTGTGCAAGGTGCTCTGTCACAATCTGTGCGTTGTGATTCAGTCACAGCATGAGTTAGGAATTGAAACAGACTTTTCGTTAGCGGAGGCGGCATAGAGACCGACTCTCAAAAAGGAGTTATTAGAGATGAGTCAGACTAAGTATACGCCAGAGATGTTGCAATCGGTCGAGGAAGTATATCCGCTGGCAATCGCGGCCTATGATACGGCGATAAAGCGATTTGACGCTCTGGATGGGAAGCTCAACACGTTCGTCACTTTCGCGGTCAGCGTGTCCCTCGCTGTTCCGGTCATAGCACACAATAGCAGTCTAAGCTTTCGTTCAAAGTGGTTTGCTTTGGCGGCGCTGTCGTTCGTTGCTGGAATAACGGTCGCAACGGTTGCGCGTTTGCATGGCGCACTTAATCTGCTTGATCCTAAAACCATGTACGACTCCTATTTGGACTGCGAGCCTTGGGACTTCAAGAGACGCGCAATCTTTTGGTCAGGCGAGAATTTTCGCCACAATAAAAACCTGATCAATCGAAACGGGGTTCTCGCTGCCGTCGCTGCTATCCTTTTCGCTCTGGAGGCGGTGTTGGTCGGGGCGTGGGCTCTGTCCCTTTAGTTGGCGATCCCATATTCGGCCTGTCTGTGGCTGGTTCGGGGCTTATGGGCTGTGATGCGGGTTGCGACGATGGCGCATCCGCTGGGGGCTGAGACGCCGGAGCACAGGGTTCTTGATCGTCCATGATTTCCTTTATGCTTCTTGAGCAGATCACATTGAGTTAATACACGAGAGAATATCACGGCAACTGAGTCAGTGACAGACCCGTAAGCTAGGTCGGTCAATCTGCTTTTTGAGGCAAAAGAGGCCGAATCAGCCTTTATGAGGCAAGCCCCCTGATAACATAATATGTATTATCAGACGCAGAGCAACCCCCGGAGATTAATGACCCGGCTAGATTCAAGGGCCTTGGGTTCCCTCATCGTTGGGTTCCCTTGCACGTGGGCGCCCAATGGTTTGAGTCCCAGGCTCCTTCATCAAGGGTCTCTTTGCTGCTCGAACGGTCGCGTTACACCCTCGGAGCGCAGGCGCTCGGTGGGTCTGCTGAGCCCCAGTAATGGTCAAGTCGGTAACGGGTGCTAAGGTGCGCCACGTCCCATGACAAGCTGGGTGGGTGGGTCGCAAGTTAGCCCCAACTTGACGGTAGCCACGCTTCCTCCTACATTACGAACTCGTTCCCATTGCACAATCGTTTCCTAGTCCCATCTTTTTTCGAAGGAATTAATAGTGGCCATCAAGATCGAGAACCAGGTTGAGAGAAAACTGCCGTCAGACACCATCACTCATATCGAGAACGCCCTTGACAGCGTTCCGCGTGAACACACTCGGGGACTCGAGCGGGTGCGATTAGTAGAGTTTATTTCCGATCCGCGCCTTAAAGGCATTCCGCAGGCAACCGAGTTGCCCGGTCTTTACCATCCGCGCCAAGGTCCAAAAGGTCCCTGGCTGGAAGTGGCGGTCGGAGTGATACTTCCCGGCAACAAACCGATTCACAAACGAATCGTCCCGCGCATATCGTTTAAAGGAAATCTCGCCGCTATCATTTTTTCCCTCGTGGGTCAGCACTACCACCTTACTCTTAGGCATTCGCTTAAGAAGACTCAGCTGGAACCCGCCGTGCGGCTGTACACAGAGAAACAATTGAAAGCCTGGAACGAGAAGAAGCACACCTTTAGGGCTAAGCTCTTCAAACCAATTCAACCGACGCTCGAGCGTTGGGCGAAAGGTCTGCAGAAACGGGCCGCAGCTGAAAAGAAGAAGAGCGCGAGTGCGAGGTAGGTTTGGCGAAGGGGTCTTGGGCGATTGAGCTATTGGGCGATTTTCAATACAAGCAATCACCCAATGACTCGATGACCCGATGATTCAATCTAAGAATCGTGGGCGCCGGCTTCAATATTCCGCGCGGCCGCCCGCAACGCATCAGCTACATCCTGCGTGTCGACTGACGAGCGCCGGAACTTCACTTCCAAAGTAAACTCCTTCGCTGGGGAGACATACTTGAACGTATAAGGCTTTGCTTCGGCAGTAACACGCGGTCCCATTTCCTGCCGGCGCACTTCCCTCGCGTCGTCTCGCGTTAAGCCACGCGAAGCAATGTCTTTCGCCAGGCGGCGCATTCCCTCTTCGTCTGGCTGCCGCACGATCTGCAACAACATCGACTTTGCCGACACACCTGCCTCACGGCAAATCTCTCGCACATCCTGAGGAATCGCGGCAATTGAAAGTGCTTCAGTTACGGTGCTACGGCTCTTCCCTACTTTGCGCGCCACGTCTTCGTGCGTATAGCCGAACCGCTCGCATAAACTTTGCAGTCCGTCCGCTTCTTCCCACACGGTCAGGTCCTTGCGCTGCATGTTTTCAATCAGCGCGATCTCGGCAACCGTGCCCTCGTCAACTTCCATCTCGACGCAAGGAACTTCTTTAAGTCCCGCCTGGCGTGCGGCTCGCCAGCGACGTTCCCCAGCGATGATCATCCAGCGACCTGTCACCCGAGATGGTTTGACCAGCAGCGGCTCGAGCACGCCTTTATCGGCGATCGAAGCGGTAAGTTCGCTCAAGTCCCCAAATTCCGTGCGCGGTTGCTCGGGATTCGGATCGATCTTGTCGACCGAAATCATGCGTCCCACGGGTGCGGGTTGATGTTGCACTAGTTCTTCTACGTAATGAGCGTCGTGACGCATTTGCAAACCGGCTGGCAGTCCCCTTTTAGACACGGCTGAGTACCTCTTCGCAAAGTTTTGCATATTCGATGGCGCCGGATGAATTTGGCGCAAAGCTAAAAATTGATTCCTTATAAGCCGGCGATTCTTCAAGCCTCACGCTCTTCGTAATCACCGTGTCAAATAACTTCGGTCCAAAGACGCTCTTAATCTGTTCGTGAACTTCACGCGCCAGGGTAGTTCGTTTGTCATGAAGCGTGACGAGGACACCGAGCAACTCAAGATTAGGATTTGGTCGAGCTTTAACTTTTTCAATCGTCTCTAAGAGGTCATCGGTGCCTTCGAGGGCGAAGTAAGACGATTGAATGGGAACCAGAACATGAGATGCGGCCACAAGGGCATTTACAGTGATGAGGCCAAGGGTGGGCGGCGTATCAATAATAATTACTTCGTACTCGCGACGGAAAGGCTCCAAACGGTCCTTCAAGCGGAACGGTGCGTCGAAGTCTCCAAGAAGTTTGGATTCGAGCTTTGCCAGGCTGATGCGTGCCGGGATGATGTCGAGGTTTTCAACAGGCGTGCGATAGACCGATTCTGCCACCGGACTCTGCCCATCGGTCATCAGCTCATAGGCTGAGCGCTCGACACCCTGCGGATTCAGGAAAGAAATTGAACTATTTCCCTGCGGATCGAGATCGAGGAGGAGAACTCGTTTTTTCTGTCGGGCAAAGGCGGCCGCCAAATTAATTGCTGTGGTCGTCTTGCCGACGCCACCCTTTTGATTTGCGATCGCAATTACCATCTGGTGCGGAGGTGCATTGCTCAGCTTGGGATCAGTGGTCATTGTTACCGCTTACATCGGTAGATCGCCGGCCTCGCCAATTACATCAGGCCATTCTTCTTCACCCATCGTGGGTTCTTCACCTTCTTCAACCGGAACAGAGTTGCGAGAGGCCTTAATCACTTCCATATCAACATAGATCGGGCAGTCGGCTCGCAGCGCGAGGGCAATCGCATCTGAAGGTCGTGAATCCAGAACCATCCGACTACCCTCACTGGTTAGCATCTCGATGACGGCGAAGAAAGTGTTATCGCGAAGGCTGGTAACCACAACACGCTCAACCTGCATTCCCAGTTCGGTAATCAAATTGCGGAGAAGGTCGTGGGTCATCGGTCGCGGCGGAGCGATTTTCTCAATCTCCAAAGCGATCGCATTAGCTTCGTAGGCCCCAACCCAGATCGGCAACATCGTATCACTCTCAATGTCTTTCAAAATGATAATTGGCGTACCGCTGTTGGGATCCATCATCAGAGCTCTGATCTTTACTTCAATTTCCATGACGCTAGTTCCCTTTTTATTCAGACGCTCTGCACGTTAATTAACGTACTCACCATAAAGACTATTCAACTTGGCTGCAGTGATTCGCACATTTATTAAATCACCCGGATTCGCATCGCCACCATGGAAGTTAACCACCTTATGGCAACTTGAATGGCCGGTCATGTCCTGGGCTGAACGCATGCTCTCACCTTCTACGAGAACGCTTACTTGCCTTCCGATGTAACTCTCGTGAATTCCCTTCTGTAGCTGACGATGCTTTGCTTCCAATTCCAAAAATCTTTGCTTCTTTTGATCTTCAGTAACATTATCCGGCAACTTTGCCGCAGGAGTTCCGCGGCGTTGCGAGTACTTAAAGATATACAAAGCGTCAAATTCGCATGTCTCAACGAGCTTCAACGTGTCTTCAAAGTCGGAATCGGTTTCACCGGGAAAACCCACGATGATATCGCTCGTCAGCGCGAGTCTTCGGCTCGAGCTCTTAATTGAATCAACTCGTCGCAGATAATCCGCCGAGTTGTGACCGCGACGCATCGCTTTCAGAATTTCGTCACTGCCGGACTGCACCGGCAAATGGATCCAATCACAAAGATTAGGAAACTCTTCAAGCGCCGCCACTATATCAGGGTGGAAGTCGCGAGGAAATGAAGTTGTAAATTTGATGCGGGGCATGGCGGTTTCAGCGACGGCTCGCAGGAGGCGGCAAAACGCGGTGGCTCCCTGAATTCCTTCCAAACCTGCCTCTGATCGCGGACGGTAGCTGTTCACGTTTTGTCCGATCAGATGCACTTCCTTATATCCGAGATCGCGCAGTCGTTTAACCTCGGCCACAATTTCGCTGGCAGGTCGACTTTTCTCTCGGCCACGTGAATAGGGGACGATACAGAATGAGCAGAACTTGTTGCAGCCTTCAATGATCGGCACGAAAGCCACGTATGGGGAGTGCCGTTCGACCGGTGAAACCTCCCAGGATTCCCCCCCGGCACGTTCGCCTAAATCACTAACCTGGGTTTCGCCGATTCGTACACGATCGATCAATGAAGCGATCCGATCCGTAGCGCGGGTCCCTACGATCATGTTGACGCCCTTGGCGTTGTCGAAGATAGCTTCGCCTTCAAGTTGCGCTACACAACCCATCACTCCAATGATCGGTTTCAATTTCTTAGTCCTTGCGCGAACTTCATTTACTCGCCGGAAAACCTTGCGCTCGGCGCGCTCTCTTACGGAACAGGTGTTGAATAAAACGACATCGGCAAGTTCAGCGGAGGAAGTGAGATCGTAGCCGGCAGTTCGCAATCCGGTGGCGGCACGTTCGGTATCTGCCACGTTCATCTGGCAGCCAAAAGTTTCGATGTAGACCTTGGTTTTCATCTGTTCCAGTGCGAGAGACTGAGTGCGGTTAGTCTAACAGAAATCCTTGCGCAAACGCGATCAGCAAACTTTTCTGAATCACAAAACAACGCTGCTTGACCGCCGATTATTGACCGAGTAGTATCGCGGTCTAGCTTTTCAAAGTTCCCAGAAGACAACTGAGAGGTTCCTCATCATGTCATTCAACAAGATAATTTTGGTCGGCAACCTTGGGCGCGATCCCGAATTACGTTACACACCGCAAGGCACTCCGGTTTGCAGCTTTAGCATGGCGACGAACGAGCGCCGCAAAGATAAATCCGGAGAGATGCAGGATCAAACCACGTGGTTTCGTGTAACTCTTTGGGGACGTCAGGCCGAGACTGCCTCTCAATACCTCACAAAAGGACGACCGGTGTACATCGAAGGCCGCTTGCGAGTTGAAGAGTGGACCGATCGCGATGGCAAGCCGCGTCACACGCTTGAAGTTCACGCGACCGATATGCAGTTTATTGGTGGCGCTGCGCGTGGTGAGGACGCGATGGCGGCCCGTGCCGGCGGCGGCGGAGGTGAACCCCCGGCCGTGGGGCCGTCAGAGCCGGCGGATGACGATATTCCGTTTTAACAAGTCTAAGAAATCGGATCTACTTATTGGGATTCCGGATTGGAGATCTCAGATCTTGAGATTTAAGATCTCAAATCTCAAGAGATCTTAAATCTGAGATCTGAAATTTGAGATTTCAGACTAGTCAGTTCCCCAACGGCCAAACTGCCTCAGTTTGCGATGACGCCGGGCGAGCCGGTCTTCCTGTGTGCTGCTAGCTGCTTCCGCCAGCCGTTCCGTGAGGGCTGCATCAAGAAAACGCGCCGCTTGATCATAGTCCGAGTGCGCGCCTCCCAAAGGCTCGCTGATGATCTGATCGACGATTTTTTCCGCGGCGAGCTCTTGCGCAGTCAAACGTAATCCTTCAGCAGCTTTGTCCGCCTTACCGGAATCTTTCCAAAGAATCGCAGCGCAGCCTTCGGGTGAAATCACTGAATAGACCGCGTTCTCTAACATCAAGACCTGATCGCCAACACCGATAGCGAGCGCCCCACCCGATCCACCTTCGCCAATCACCGTAACGATTACCGGAACTTTCAGCTTTGCCATCTCGCGCAGATTAAATGCGATTGCTTCCGCCTGCCCCCGCTCCTCTGCATCGATCCCTGGATAGGCTCCGGGCGTGTCAATCAAAGTAAAGATTGGGCGGCCAAATTTTTCAGCAAGTTTCATCACCCGTAAAGCCTTGCGGTAGCCTTCCGGCTTCGGCATACCAAAATTTCGATAGCTCCTTTGCTTGGTGTCCCTTCCCTTCTGATGCCCGACTACCACGATCGGCAGACCATGGAAGCGAGCTAGTCCGCACACGATTGCCGGATCGTCAGCATAGCGCCGGTCGCCGTGTAACTCGACGAAGTCATCGAACAGCCGCTCAATGAAATCCAAAGCGTACGGGCGGTCGGGATGGCGGGCGAGCTGGACACGCTCAAACGCGGTTCTTGATTCCGGTTCGGGCTTGCGGGGCTCGCTCTTCGCTGGTGCTTTCTTTGCCATGCTCACAGTCTACCGACCATTATCGGACGCGGCCAGCGCTCTGCGTCGGTCTTTCGACTCGAACCGCGCAACCGAGCTCTTTCGCTGCTGCGTCGAATCTCGGTGAATGGTCTATGCGAAGAGTTGAGTTCACCTTAACTCTCACCACAATATCCGCGTCGAGTTGAGTCTCGAGGGCGACATCGCAATTCCCTGGATTAGTGTTCATCAGATGAAGCACCGTATCGAAGAGAGTCTCGGATTCACTGCTCACCGGTAACTGCAGGACAATCAGTTCCCTGTTCTTCTGCAGATCGTCGAGGCTTTGCACCTGATCAGCGATGATGTTGGGCGGATTCTCATCGCTCAATTCCAGGCGCCCGGTGATCAGAACGGCAGCTTCGTTTTGCACAAACATAGAGTGCTTGCGATAGGTCTCGGGCCAAAGCACACACTTTGTTCCGCCGCTTTCATCCTCGAGACGGAGGAGGGCGAAGCGATCGCCTTTTTTGGTTGTTCGTGATTGTAGGTCGCTGATGATGCCGCCAATGCTGACGCGGCCGCCACTCCGCTGGTTTGGAAGTTCAATCGATTTGCACGCCTTCAGACTCTGCAATAGGTCTACATAATTCTCGAGAGGATGGCCCGTGATGTAGAACCCAAGGGCATTCTTTTCCCCGGCCAGCAGTTCGGTGACCGTCCACCCTTTTGCAGCAGGCACCTCTTCCGGAGCGCAATCCTGGGCGGCGCCGAATAATCCGTTCTGTCCCTGCAAGCGTTCGCGCTTAGCACGCTGAGCCCGCGCGAGGGCCGGATCAATACAGCCGTGAAGTGCAGCCCTCCATTCGTTGAGGAGACGCGTTGTCGGTTTCAGCGAGTCGAAGGCGCCGGCGGTAACAAGGCTCTCGAGGGATCTCTTATTGAGAGCGCCAGCCTCGATGCGCTCTACAAAGTCAAAGAACGATGTGAACGGGCCAGACTGGCGCGCATTGATAATTGCGTTAACCGTTGACTGACCAAGACCCTTAATCGCGGCCAGGCCATAGCGAATGGCTTCCACGAGAGGTGTAAAGCCCGAGTAGCTCTCATTCACATCAGGAGGCAATAACTTTATGCCCTGTACCTTTAGCTCCTTCGAATACTTAAAGACCTTCGCAGCGTCTTGTGCCTCACTCGACAAAACCGCAGCATAAAAGTGTTCGGGAAAGTGTGCCTTCAGGTAGGCGGTCTGAAATGCGAGGTATGCGTAGGCGACACTGTGACTGCGATTAAAGCCATAGTCAGAAAACTGCGCCATCAGCGAAAAGATCTTCTCCGCCTTCTCGCGCTTGATGCCGCGCTCCACCGCGCCATTGATAAATTTCTCCTCATGAAGCGCCATCTCCTCGCGCTTCTTCTTTCCCATCGCCCTACGCATCAGGTCGGCCTCACTGAGCGTGTACCCAGCAAGCTTCTGCGCCAGCTGCATGATCTGCTCCTGATAGACGATGATGCCGTAGGTATTACTTAAGATCTCTTTCATCTCCGGGGTCTGATAACGGACAGTTTTCTTTCCGTGGTGACGCTGAATAAATTCGTCAACCATTCCCCCATCAAGTGGACCTGGGCGATAAAGCGCATTAAGGGCGGCAAGGTCCTCGACGCCTTTCGGCTTAAGCTTGCGACAGATCTCTTGCATGCCCGAAGACTCGAACTGAAACACCGCCTCCGTGCGCCCTTCCGCGAAAACCGCCATTGCTTTGTCGTCGTTAAGCGCTATATCGGGCCAGTTAATCTCTTGCTCAAGCGACTGTTTAATGGTCGTTAAGCAGTCATTTATAACCGTTAAAGCAGTAAGCGCTAAGAAATCCATCTTAAGCATGCCGGTCTTTTCGAGATCTGCCATGACGTATTGAGTCGTAACTTCATCCTTGCCGGAAACCGCAATCGGGATCAGCTCCTGTAAAGGTTCAGGTGAAATGACAACTCCGGCAGCATGCACTGACGAGTGGCGGGCGCATCCCTCCAAGCGCTGGGCAATCTCAAGTAATTCATGAACCTGAGGATTTGTCTCAACTTCTCTCTTGAGTTCAGGTACTTGTTCAAGGGCTTGAGCAAGGCTTACATTTCGTCCGCGAACTGGCGTAGGAATGAGCTTCGCGATGCGGTCAACCTCGGCGTAAGGAATATCGAGCGCCCGGCCGACGTCCTTAATGGCGGCACGCGAAGCGAGGGTCCCGAAGGTGATGATTTGGCAAACCGAATCTCGCCCGTACAAGTCGACGACGTGGTTAATGACCTCGCCGCGTCCCCTAACGCAGAAGTCGATATCAATGTCTGGGAGCGACTGGCGACCGGGGTTTAGAAAGCGTTCAAAGATGAGGTTGTATTCCAGGGGATCGATATCCGTGATCTCCAGGCAGTAGGCCACTAGAGAACCGGCAGCGGACCCACGACCCGGGCCAACTGGAATCGATCGCTCCCTGGCGTAGCGCACAAAATCCCAGACCACCAGAAAGTAGCCGGGAAAGCCCATCTGGCGAATCATCGCGATCTCAGTTGTCAAACGGGTCTGATAATCCGAGATCGGATGCTTCAGCTCATTGCGCGACAGTTGTCGATCCCAAACCTGTTGCCGACGGCGCTCGAACCCCGCTCTAACCACCTTTTCAAAATAGTCGTCAGCGCTTAGCCCCGCCTCTGACGCCGGAATGGGATAGTTAGGCAGGTAGTTCACATTTTCCGGAAGCTTAAGCTCGCAACGGTTGGCAATCTCCACTGTGCGCGTTAGAGCATCTGGCAGTTCAGCGCCAAAGACTCGCCACATCTCTTCAGGTGAGCGTACGTAGAAATTTGGACTCGGGTAGCGCAAACGGTTGGTATCAGCGACGGTTTTTCCCGAGCCGATGCAAAGCAGCACATCGTGCGCGCGCGCATCGTCCGGCATCAGGTAGTGAGCGTCGTTCGTCGCTACAAGAGGAACTCCCGTTCTCTTTGAAAGCTCGACCAGGGGTTTGCGAATTCTGTCTTGAGCGTCCAGCCCATGTTCCTGGATCTCCAGGAAGTAGTTGCCCTTCCCCATTATTTCTTCAAACTCAATTGCCGCAGCTGCAGCATCGTCACACTTCTCGCGAACGAGCATCGCCGACGGGACACCTGAGAGGCATGCCGACAGAGCTATCAAGCCCTTGCTGTGTTGCGCCAGCAGATCTTTGTCGATGCGTGGCTTGTAATAGAACCCTTCGGTGTAGGCCTTCGACGTTAGTCTGACCAGGTTTTGGTAACCCTCGTAATTCTGCGCCAGCAAGATCAGGTGGAAATTGGCCTTCTCTCCAGGCGCGCCTGCAGCTCGATCGGTCCGGCTCCCGCGCGTGATGTATGTTTCGCAGCCGATGATTGGATTTACACCGCGACTCTTCATCGCGTTGTAGAACGAGATCGCCCCAAACATATTGCCGTGATCAGTCATGGCACACGCCTTCATTCCGAGTTCCTCGGTACGTTTGGCGAGTGGTTTTATTTGAATGGCGCCGTCGAGAAGACTGTAGTCAGTGTGCAGATGAAGGTGGACAAAATCCTGATTAGCCATGGTCTGAGAGAAGAATTAGTGCGTTGCTTGTCTGGCGACAAGCAGAAATGGGTTATCGATATTCGAACGGCGCCAACTATATCATGCTGCACACGAGGAACCGGCGCAGGTAAATCGCAAACTGGATTACTCCCACTCGATCGTGCTAGGTGGTTTTGAACTAATGTCATAAACCACGCGATTAATTCCGCGAATTTCTGAGACGATCCTTGCTGAAATACGGGCTAATACATCAGCGGGCAGGCGCGCCCAATCGGCGGTCATTCCATCAACGCTGGTAACAGCGCGAATTGCCACTACTTTCTCGTACGTCCTTTCATCGCCCATAACCCCAACCGTGGAAATTGGCAGGAGGACGGGAAACGCCTGCCAGACCGAGTGATAAAGCTCGGCTAATCGCAATTCTTCGTCGAGAATCCGGTCGGCTGCCTGGAGCAAACGAATTCTTTCTTCTGTCACTTCGCCGATGATGCGAACAGCCAAACCCGGCCCCGGAAATGGATGCCGAGTCAAAATCTCCTCAGGCACGCCTAATTCCCTGCCGATCAAGCGAACCTCATCTTTGAACAATTCTCGCAGCGGCTCGATCAGACGCAGGCGCATGTGTTCCGGTAATCCGCCAACGTTATGGTGGCTCTTGATAACAGCCGAAGGCCCACGCACTGAAACAGACTCGATCACGTCGGGATAGAGGGTTCCTTGAACCAGATAAGCGACTTCGCCCAGTTTCTTTGCTTCAGTTTCAAAAACATCGATGAACACTTTTCCGATCTGTTTTCGCTTCTGCTCCGGGTCGATAACGCCGCGCAACGCATCAAGGAACAAATGGCCCGCGCGTACGCCGCGAACGTTCAAGTCCATCGATTGTTTGAGCAGGCTCAATGTGGTTTCAAACTCACCTTCGCGAAGGAGGCCGTTGTCGACGAAGATGCACGTCTGCCGGTTGCCGAGAGCACGCTGCACCAAAGCTGAAGCTACAGTTGAGTCCACTCCGCCAGAAAGACCTGATACCACCAACCCTTCAGCGCCAACTTCCGACCTTACGCGCGACACCTGATCTTCAATCACGGCTGCCGGCGACCAATCTCCACGACAACCGCAAACGTTAAAGAGAAAGTTTCGCAGCACTTGCGCGCCAAGAGGAGTGTGCGCAACCTCGGGATGAAACTGAACACCGAAGATGCCGCGGCGCAAATCTTCCATCGCGTTCAGGGCGTCCTCGGTTACAGCGGTCACGGTGAAGCCATCCGGTAAGGCGGTCACGTGGTCACCGTGGCTCATCCAGACATCCATCTCGCCAGGCAATCCACGGAACAAAGGGCTGGAGTTCTGTGTCACCTTTAAGCGGGCGTAGCCAAACTCGCGGCTGGGTGAAGGCTTAACCTCACCTCCCATATCAAATGCCAGTACCTGCAGGCCGTAGCAGATTCCCAGGATCGGGCTGCCAGCGTCAGTAAGATCCTGTGCTGGTCGCGGCGCCTGATCCTGATAAACGGAAGATGGGCTGCCGGAAAGAATTAGGCCCTTCGGCTGGCGAGCAACAATCTTTGCTGTCGGCGTATTGAAAGGAAGGATTTCGCAATAGACACCGGCTTCGCGTACTCGGCGTGCTATCAACTGCGTATATTGCGATCCAAAATCGAGAATAATGATAGTTTCGTGATGATTGCTGGGAAGCAAATCGTAACCTCTTCTAAAGTTGTAGCGTCTAATAACTTCGGACTGGATTAAGAAGTGCTGGATTATACTTTTCGAACTAAAGAACTCAAACTGTTACTCTCGCGTAAGGGTGGTCCTCCGTGGCCACCCCAATTTTGTTCGCTATCATGAGAACCTAGGCAGGGGTGGCCCCGAGAGGTGTTCATTATCATTACATCCTTTACAGGTCCTTTAAGTCGTGGGTCGGCGAAATCAGAACCGGGAGTGATAGCGATCGGGTCGCCTTATTGGCGATTGCCCATTGCCAATTGCCGATTCGTGATGTGTCGTTTGTTACGGATCAATCGACTCAGAAATCGACAATCGACAATCTAAAGGACCCGGTCGTTTCGCTCCCGGTTCTGACTTTCCAACCCACTGTAAAACTGCAGTGGATGTCATGATATGAACAACGGAGGGCCACGCCTACACCAACTCAAGGTAGGGCGATTCATTTAAGAATGATTTTTCTTCAACATTGGTTAGTAACGGCCCTGGTACTGCATTTCATAACTGCCGCACCAGTCGCGAGCTTAACTACGGCGAGCAGCGATGTGACGCTTTCACAGCCCTTAACGATTCGCTGGCGCTACGATTCGCCCTTCACACTGAATCTGACTCCTGCTTCGGACGTTGATCGGATCTACTTGCCGCTGGCAAACGGCACCATCGTCGCGCTGCGGGCGAAGGACGGACAGCTCTACTGGCGGTCGGAAATGGGAGGCGAACTCTCCGCCTCTCCTGTAGCGGATGACGCATCCGTCTATGTGGCTTCGGAAATGAAACCTGATGTGACAAAGCCGGCACCCGGACAGCGGCGCGCCATGGGTACTTTGCGGGCACTGGGCCGCGACGGCGGCGTCACTCAGTGGATGCGGACCCTTGCCTTGCCCCTCCGGGGCACTTTGGCGATTAGTGGGGGAAAGCTAATTGGCGGCGGTCAGGATGGTCGGGTGTACGCCTTCAACAGAAAGACCGGGGAGATTATTTGGTCCTACACGCACGGCGCTCGTTTTAGTGGTCACCCGGTGGGAGTGGATGGTCGCGTCTATCTAGGCAGTGATGATGGGAACCTGCTGGCTATTGACGGGGAGAGTGGCAAGCTGCTCTGGCGTTATCGCACTCGAGGCCCGGTCCGCGGGCCGGTGGCCGTGGTGAATGGCGCGGTTCATTTTGGATCCGGTGACGGTTACTTCTACTCAGTCAGGGCCGAGTCAGGAAAGCTCTTCTGGCGCAGACGCACGGGCGCGAGTGTCGAGTCTGTAACACTAGCTGGGGAAACATTGCTCGTGGCCTCGCTGGATAATTTTGTTTACGGCTTTTCACTTGGCGGTAGGAGGCTTTGGAAAAAACAGCTCGGAGGACGCATTTCGGCTCAGCCCCTTACTGCTGCGGATGGCGCGCTCTTCACGCCCCTCTCAAGCCTCGCGGGCATAGTCCTCGGCCTTCCCGACGGCAAACAAATCAATTCGCTGCCGACTGGAGAAGAGATCACAACCTCAGCTGCACCCATCGCAGTCGGCGACGCAGTTTTAGTTACCACTGAGCATGGTCTGCTTGCGTTCGCACGTCCAAACGAAGACAAATCAACGAGCAAGAAACAAGATTAGAAAACGAGCTTTGAACTTCGTGCTTGGAACTTAGGATCGCTGAGGAATTTGAGCGCTAGATGTATTACTGAAGCAAAGTACTAAGTTCGTTTCAATGTTGCTTGGCGTCTTGGTGGTAGATCGTCTCAACAGCGTCAGGCCTGCTTTTCTTCAACGAGAGAATCAGATGCCTCGGATCGTTTTCGAAACATTCCCACTACTCGTGAACCGAGGCCGAGTAGGATGTAAAGAGAAACTATTCCCAAGAGCACGTAACGGGAATAGAGAAAGATCAACATTCCGACCGCCACCACCAGCATGCTCGTTCGCATACTCCGCCGGCGCGTTCCCACCGTCTTGAAACTCGAGAAGCGTAAGGTGCTGACCATCAGAACGCTTAAAACTCCCACCAGTAGCATCAGTAAGACTGAATAGAGGCGCGCTCGATCGGCTCCGTAACTAATCAACGGCAATGGCTTGAAATGAATGAGGGCCGCAATCAAGCCGCCGGCAACTGGAATCGGCAGTCCGACAAAACTCTTTTTGTCTACTTTGATTGTGCCTTCCGCCAGGATGCGTGGCCGCGAAGACTGCACATTGAAACGTGCCAGGCGAAACGCACCGCACATCAGGTACATGAAGGAGAGAAACCAGGCGAGGCGATGCAGTTCACTTCCCTCCTGAAGCGTGGCGCCATAACCCCAAACATAAGCGAGCACCGCAGGGGCGAGGCCAAACGTCACCACGTCGGCTATAGAATCGAGCTGCACGCCGATCTCGGTAGTAGTTTTCGTCATCCGCGCGATGCGGCCGTCAAGCATGTCAAACAGGACTGCCCAGCCGATGGCCATGGCCGCGTTATCGAGGTAAGTGCTTGCACGAATGAGATCTTGATCGACTCCGGTGCCGATGAACTGAAAGCCGCGCGCGGCTGCCATCACCGCGTAGAAGCCCATGCCGATATTCGCGGCAGTAAAAACCGACGGAAACAGATACAGGCCCTTCTTGACGCCACGGCGTTCGGGATTCTGGGAATGACCCTGGGGATGAAGCGCTGGAGTGCTCATCACTTGATTCTCCCGATCACTGTGGTTCCGCCGCGGACGCGCATACCTTCAGTTACCAATACCTCCACTCCGGCCGGCAATAAAACATCAGTACGAGAACTAAATTTAATCAGACCAAAGCGCTCGCCGAGCTTGACCTGTTCACCCGCATGTTTCCAGCAGATGATGCGGCGAGCGAGAATGCCCGCGATCTGCTTGCACACGACTGTGATCTTCTCGCCCTGAATCGTCAGCGCGTTTTGCTCATTCACCAGACTGGCGTTCTTATCAGTAGCCATCAAAAACTTTCCGCGCGTGTAGGAAACGTTTGTGACGGTCCCCGCTATCGGTGCGCGATTGATATGAACATCAAGGGGCGAAAGAAAAATACTTACGAGTGTGGGCGAATCCGGAGTGTCAGCGATTGCGCTTACGCGCGTGACCTTGCCGTCGGCCGGCGCCACTACTGCTGTGTGATCTTGCGGCGGCTCGCGCGTGGGGTCGCGGAAAAAATAGGCCATAAACGCGGTGACAAGGACGAAAGGAATTGCCGCATACCAATAAACCACTCCATACCAATATCCCAACGCCAGCAAAAATAACGAGATCACTGCTGGTATCAGAATGTATGGAAGCCCGTCGCGCGCAATGCTCAAAACGGAGTGTCCTCAGTTGTAGTTTAAGTCCCGCTGGATTTCTTCTAGAAAAAGGGGACGCGTACTCGGAGGTCCACGTCCCCAATGATCTCAACCCACAGAAGTTGTTTAGCCCGAATTAATGGCTCAAGGCTTGATTCTTTTGATACTGCAACATTAACGAATACATTTGATCTTTAAGTGCGAGTTTCTTCTTCTTTAAAGTAATCTCTTCCAATTGTTCTTCGTCGCTCGGATAGGTCAGGGCTGAAAGTTCACTGAGTCGCTCTTCGTAGCGGGTATGTTCGCGAGCCATTTCGCGGAACTCGGGATCGTGGTTCATCAACTCTTCTTTGATCGTATCCGTCGTTGTCATGTCCATGTGCGTGAATATCTCCTTTCAGAATGAAGAACTGGTAAGAATCAGGTTGATGGAGGCGCTAACTTCAAACCTCCTCAGATGTTTGGCCACGAAAAAATGGTAGCCCAATTCATACGGCGAATCAAGCACTGCCTTTGAGTTGAGCGGACATCGTGACCGCATCTTCTACCGGGTCAGAATAGTAATTCCGGCGCTTGCCTACCGGAACGAAGCCAGCCTTCTCGTAAAGCGACTGAGCAATGGAGTTTCCTGCGCGTAATTCGAGAAAAGCGGCGGCGGCATCCAATTTTTTGCCCTGCCTCAGGATTCTTGAAAGTAGCGCTTTGCCAATGCCGCGTCCGCGAAATTCGGTGCGAACGGCCACATTATTTATGTGCAGTTCCCCTGCCGAGAAACGGGCCACGATGTAGCCGGCAATGCGGTTTCGATGAAGACCCGCAGTACTATTGCCGATTCGTGCTACCAGCATCAGCGATCGATTAAGGCCCTGAAGCTCCGCGTAGTATGCCGCCCAGCCCCAACGGCTGAGCTGCGACTGCTCTTCTATTTCCACAACCTCGAGCAGATCATGTTCGGTCATATTCGAGATCGTGATGTGCTCCCGAGAGCTCTCGATATTTGCTACACCGGATTGCATTTCAATTCAGCATCCGAAGGACGCACATAGATTGCAGTCAGACTCTCCGCTTGTTCCAGTTCCCGCGCCTGGAATCTTTGCCAGGCGATGGACGCTACATGTTTCGCCAGGTTTGCTTCGCGCGACACTATCAGCCATCCGTCGCCACTCGTTTCGCTATCATTCACTCCAGCAACAATAAATGCAAAGCCTCGCTCTCGAGCTTTCGACTCAATCAAGTCCCGATGTATAACTGCGCCCGGACCCACCCACTTCAAGGTCGGCAAAGCTCCATACCCTGCGATAGCGAGTGCCGGCGGTAGATGGGCAGCGGCGTCATGCTCGGTCACAGTGCTGTCGACGGAAAATAGTTGAACAAAAACTTCTCCACGTCCTGCCGGCAAGACCGACACAGTAGCGTTAGAGACTCCGGCTGTGTGTGCGATCACTTGCAGGGTGGGTACACCAACGCAGGGCCGTTTCAGGGTCGCTGCGAGGGCTTTGATTGTTGCTAAACCGATTCTAAGTCCGGTGAAACTTCCTGGGCCGGAGGTAGCTGCAAAAAGCTGCACATCTTGAATCGTGACGTTTGCTTCGAGCAGGCATTGATTGATATCGCTCAGGAGAGTGTTTGAGTGTGAAAGCGCTGGATCGCCCGCAACCATTGCCAGGACGATATCTCCTGCTGAGACGCAAACGCCGCCTCCCAAAGTCGCGGTTTCAATACTCAGGATCAGCGGATTCATCAGCGAGTCGATTCTCTCACTTCACTTCCTCGATCACGAAGTTGTCCAGCCATAACGAACCGAAAATCGGACACGGCGCGTTGTTACAAGGCTTGCGCTGCAATCGTAACTCTGCGGCGTCTTCATCGTTGGTGCGAAAATCAAACTTAAGCGACTGCCAAGCCGAGCTCTCAAACCCGATTGGGGCCGATTGCCCCAGGACGTTCTTCTTCCCGGTTGCACTGTAAACGGCGATCACCGGGAGACCGCCCGTCAGCAGGTTTTCGCTCAGCACGTCGAACTTGACCTGGTAATCTTTGTGCGGTTCGACTAACAACAACTGCGACAAGATCACCGTGTCTGGTTCCGAGTATCCGATAAAAGTAACCAGCAAACTTTGCTTGCCCGTGTGCGGCTGATTGGTGTCAAACGCCATCCGCACTCCCTGGGTACCTTGAGCAAAGCGCCAGCCGAAGCCACTATCATCGAACGCATTTGATGCTTCAAAACCTCCATCGTGGATCGCCGTCAGCCGATCGTCGGCTCGTTCCATGCCGCGCCAGATTTCAAATGCTTCACGAAAGGCGTGTGCGCCGATCAATTCGGACATCAGCTCGCGGCGGGCCTCGAGCGAGACGATGCGGCTCGAGTGAAACTGTTCGATTGCCTCGCGTGCTTTTCCCTTGCTAGCCAGGAAGCGCGCAAAAGCAACTCGCTTTTGATCGTCGGTGATTCCCGCCCACTGCTCCGTCTGTTCTGCATTCTCTCTTGAAACGCCCCAGGCAAGGTCGATCAAACTGGGAACCAGATGTTGATTGCTTGCCGCTGCGATCCGCATATCCGCGAAAGCCTCATTGTAACGGCCGCCGCGCAACAGGTAGTTTCCTCGTTGCCATTTAGGGTGGCCGTAATAAGGCGCAAGTCTTACGGCTTCATTAAAGGCAGGCAAAGCTTCGGGGTGATGCAGCTCATCGCGTAAGACGCCGAGCCGCAGCCACAGAGTATCGTCACGCGGGCGCAGGCTCACTGCAAGTTCGAGCTGACTGGCAGCTTCTGAAGCGAGGTTAGCGTGATAAAACGCCGTCGCCCGCGCGCTATGGACCTGCGCATCAAGGGGCGAGCGTTGCAGAGCCTTCTCGGCTGCCTCCGCGTTTCCGGTCAGCGATGCATATCTCGCCAGCAAGCGCGCGTAGCCAAGCTGCGAAGTAAACCAAATACCGACGACGCAGACAGCTATTCCGAGGAGCGCGCCTGGCAGACGTCGAAAGATGGAACGCAAATCATTTTCCATGTTTCATAACTTTTCATCGGCGGAATGAAACCGCCAAGGACTGCAGATTTCGTTAAAGAGATAAAACGAACTTACTGATTTGTGCTTAGTACTTTGATTTAGCAGCATCAGCAGTCGCATCTTCAGTTCAAACTTCACCACCAACAAAGTTCAAAGTACCAAGTTCAAAGCTCAGTTTTTCAAAAAACAAAACGTGCCCTTGTCTGTTAAGGGCACGTTCTCGAAAGCCTCACATTGTGTTTGGAAACTTTACCTCGATGGCGAGGACGGACTCGGATTCGTCTCATCGTCATCGCCGGATACGGCAACGATCGTCACAATAGCGCCACCAACTCCCGCCAAAACAATCGCGGCTATGGCTCCAGTGCTAAGACCGCCTCCACCGGTAGCAGCCGCTGTCCCGGCTCCAGCTCCAGCTCCGGCATTGGCCGCGGCATTTTGGTTAACCGTGGCCTGGCCATTGATGAAACAAATATCGACAACTCCGCCACGCTTCTTAGCCGTTTGGCCCTGCGTGACGTTGTCAGCGGTTTGAACCTCAGCCTCAGTCTTTCCCTTCGAACGCGCGATGGCGCAGCCCGAGATCAAGAAGACTTTCACTCGACCCTGATCGTCATAGTCGAGACGAAGCCGCGTGTTCGGTGCGATATCAAGCGTGAAGTCGCCGATATCGATGGTCGCCGACTGATCGGCGCCGGTTTCGATCATTGCTCCGGTAACCAGGGAAGCACCAGTCGCGGCAGCGTTGTTATTCACCGTAATGGGTCGGTTGCCGCTGGTTCTAAGACGAGCGATGTACTGTTGCGGCACGGGGAGAACGGCGTTCGGTCCCGCTTCTGCAAACCCGAGCTGTACTGAGATCTGCGCCACGGCAAACATGACAAAAGCGGCAAGAGCTTTAACACGCTTACTTTGTTTGAATCTCATTTCGTTTTCCTTTGACGGAGTAAGATACGACTGGTACGTCCGGGCTTGTGGCCGTGAGTCTACTGCCCTTCCCCGACCTCGTCAATAACTATATTAGCAAACCTTGATTGCCAAATGACGATTGCCGATTGCGACCAGCTATCACTACTGGCGCATCGTCAACAGCCAATCGCATTGAATTCCTTACTTCAGAAATCGTTTGGCGAAATCGTCTGCGCGGCCGGGATCCAGTCGTTTCAAAATATTGTATTCATCTTGCACGCCCTTCCGATCCTTCAACAGCACATAAGTAACAGCGAGGTTGAAATGCGCGTCCACGTAATCCGGCATAAGGCGAGTTGCCGCTTTGAACGACGATGCCGCCTCGGAGTAGCGCTTACCTTTCAAGTAAACCGCGCCGAGATTGTGATGAGTCTCAGCATCGTTAGGCGTCAGCGTGAGTACTTTCTTGTAAGCGACGACCGCCTCGTCTAGGCGATCGAGACGGAAAAGGGCCGTTCCAAGGGTGTTGTAAGCTTCCACGTACTTGCTATTCAATTGAACCGCCATCTGTAAGGCCGCGACGGCTTCGACAAATTGATTTTGACGGTAGTAGGCCGTTCCCAGGTTGTAATGCGCCTCGGGAAACCCCTTCTCTTCCTGGGTTGCCTTTCTGAGGATCTCGACGGCGTCGCGATACTGACCGAGCTTGTTGTAGACCGAACCAAGATTGTTCATCGCTTTGGCGTAGTCTGGTTTCAGTCGCAACGCCTCCTTGTATTCCGGCACTGCTTTAAGTAGCAATTCCTTTGCCGGTGCAGCACTGTTGCTCTCCGCGAGTTTCACGTAAGCGTAGCCGAGATTATTGTGCGACACAGGGTTGTCTGCCTTCAGTCTGATTGCTTCAAGCAATTCGGAAATCGCTTCCTCGTTCTTTCCCAGCGCTATCAGCAGGCTTCCGAGATTTGTTCGCGCCTCAAAATAGTTTGGACGCAACCGCGTTGCAGCCCGGTAAGCATTCACCGCTTCCGTGTTCTTCTCCAACATGTAATAGGCATTGCCGAGATTGTATTGCGCATCTGCGTAGTCCGGTTTGGCGGTGGCAGCCTTTAAGAAGTTTTCGAGTGCCTCGCGATATCTCTTGTTGATGTAGTAGACCGCACCGAGATTGTTTAATGCTTCAGGGTCGTTCGGGTTGAGCCGCACCGCTTTCGTGAAAGCCTCAATCGCCTCGTCGTAACGTCCCGCTTTATAGAAACTAGCACCGAGATTATTGAAAGCGACCGCATCATCCGGCTTAAGACGAACTGCGTTCTGCAATGCCGCGATCGCTTCGGATAACTTGCCTAACTTGTCGTAAGTAAAGCCAAGGTTGCTATACGCGGTGGCATTATCTTTCTGCAGGCGCACAGTCGCTTCGTAAGCCGCGGCCGCTTCCTGGTAATGACCAAGGCCCAGATGCGTGTCGCCTAGAGCGTTAAGCGCCTCTGGCCAATCGGGCTTCAGCCGCACCGCATGTTTGAAGGCGGTCAGGGCTTCTGGCTGTTTCTCGAGAGCAACATACGCAATTCCCAAATTGAAATACGCGTCGGGATCATTTGGCTTGAGCGCAAGAGCCTTGTTAAAGGCATCTGCAGCTTCTTTACTCCTGCCCACACTGAAATAAGCCGCGCCCAGGTTGTTGTAAATAAACGGATCCTTCGGCGTGTGCTTTAGAGCGTTTTGGTAGGCTTCAATCGCTTGCTGGAACTGGCCCAGGTCGTAGTAGGTGTTTCCCTGATTCTTAAATGCTTCGCCCTTGTCTTCTTCGCTAACTGTCGGCGTGGCCGCAACAGCAGGCGGACGACGGCGAGCGCCAGGAGTTGTCCGCGCAACTTCGGTCCGGCGACCAGCAGGAGTTGTGCGGGCAACTTCGGTTCGACGATCGGACGGCGTTGTCCGTGCAACTTCCGTCGTCCGCACCGGTTTCGACTGACGTTTTACCACCAGCATTGACGCACCACCGACGATGTCGCGCAGCCGTTGCGGCCGTTTAAAAACGATGGCTGCTCCGCCCATGATGTCCTGTCCACGAAGTGCAACTGCGGCAAGGTCCTGAGGCAGGAACGCGAAAGCGAAACCGAAGATCAGCGACTGGGAGATCAAGGCCATTCCCAGCACGACGACTGCAAGCAATCGGTTGCGCGTTATCGAACTCAACATAGCAGGTCTCTCAGGCATTGCTTCTCCGGGACTTGTATTCACCCTGACTCTGCGTCGCGACCACAATCAACGCGGCGAATACTAACGCGTTAACCAGCATGTGTAATCCGAAATCAAATAGACTGTGAACCAGCACACCAATGATTCCCAAAACGGCTCCATAGCGGACGCCACGCCTAAAGGGATTTGGCGAGCGAAGATTACGTTTGATTCGCTTCGCCAACACGATAAGAAACCAGCAACCCAAAGCGGCGCCGACAATCCCTCCACTCCCGAGCAGTTCAAGATAATCGTTATGCGCTTCCTGGGGAGTTAGACTGCCGGAGGCATCGTGATAGGCGGTAATCGCCGCCCAATAACCGCCCAATCCCACGCCGGAAACTGGGTTCGCTTTAAACATCTGCCACGTGGCGCGCCAGATTTCGTTACGGCTTCCGCCAGTTCTGGTTTCGGCGGAATTAGCGCTGCCACTTAAATCTTCGAACCTGGTCGCGAGACGATCTCCGCCGATCCAGAGCGTGCCTACCACCACACCCGCAAGCAGAACGACCAGCAGCAGAATTCTTGCCGGCAGTGATCGCCAAACTGCCAGTAACTTTGTCTGCGCTCCCGACGTCTTTGATGCCGGAACGATGACCGTGTATAGCAAAACAGCCGCGACAATTTGAGTAATCATTGCCAGGAGCCCGCCCCGTGAGTTTGCCAGTACGAGAGCGGTCCAAACGAGCACGAGTGCCGCGCCATAGACGAGCAAGCCTTCTCGTCTGGTATTGCCGCCGAGGATGATGCCAAGAATTAATCCCAGCGCCATCTCCATTAGCAAAGCAAAATGATTGGGATTGATGAATTGCCCATAGCCGCGTCCCGCACTTAAGAGCGGCAGGCCAAAGCCCATCCCCAGCTGATTCGTCTGTCGCACTATGCCAAAGACTGCACTCGCGACTGCCACAGCAATGACTACGCTAACGAGGGCGAGGACTCGTCGGTCCGTGGAGCTGTAGCGCGACAGAAGCGCCCCCGCAAAAAGGATCGCCAATAGCTGCGCGGCAAAAAATTGGGTTTGATAGGGATCCGCACTAATGGCATTCCAGATTTGGTGCGGTATGGCCGGGTGCGAACGAGTTCCGAGCGGGACACTCTGCAGCAAAGCAAAACCTACGAGCGCAAAGAGAGGCAGGAACAAGTGCTTGTCCAGCACTCTGCGAGTTGGACTCAGAACCTCCTCAATCGTTCCTAGAATCCAAAGTACAAACACGAAGCAAACAAACGCTGCTTTCCACCAGGGTTCGACGGTGCCGTAAGGAACTGCCGCTACAAAGATCAACGCTAAGAGAGAGACAAAAAGGCTGCGATTCAGAAGCCGTGCAACTCTCGACCTTGCCGAGGTATCCCGATTTTCAAGCGCTGCCGCTGCGGAGTGCTGATTGGAGATGCGGATGCTGTTCGGTCTCTCGTCAGCGCCTCTCACCGTGTGTCGCAGTGCAAATTGCATGATGGGCAGGCGGAACCAAGAATGAAGTCCGGACGAAACTCAGTTTGAGGAACGGGAACGGAATCTATTGTTTCTGCCGGGAACTAAAGTAGGCAACAGTCTTTTCCAAACCCTGCCGCAACTGGATTGTTGGATTCCAGCCGAGTAGGGTTTGCGCCCGTTCGATGTTGGGCTTGCGCTGACGCGGATCGTCTTCAGGCAACGGTAGATACTTCAACTCCGACTTAGAACCGCACGTAGCAATCACTTCCGCAGCCAGCTCTTTGATCGTGAACTCTGTGGGGTTGCCGAGATTGACGGGTTCATGCAAGTCCTCGGCATTCATTAGCCTCGTTAAAGCTTCCACCAGATCGTCAACGTAACAAAAAGAGCGCGTCTGGTCGCCCGCGCCATACAAGGTCAACGGTTCGCCGCGCAATGCCTGCACCACAAAATTCGAGACTACTCGCCCGTCGTTTTCGAGCATGCGAGGACCGTAAGTATTGAAGATGCGCGCAATCCGAGTATCGACCCTATTCTGCCGGTGATAATCCATCATCAAGGTCTCGGCAATGCGCTTGCCCTCGTCGTAACAGGAACGGAGACCGATGGGGTTCACATTGCCCCAGTAACTTTCTGTTTGCGGGTGAATGAGTGGATCGCCGTAGACTTCGCTGGTCGACGCTTGCAGGATCCGCGCGCGCACGCGTTTCGCCAATCCCAGCATGTTGATCATGCCCATCACGCTGGTCTTCACTGTCTTCACAGGATTGTATTGATAGTGAATCGGGGAGGCGGGACATGCGAGGTTATAGATCTGATCTACCTCGAGCAGAACGGGCTCGATGACGTCGTGACGCACCAACTCGAAGCGACGATCCTCAAGCAAATGAAAAATGTTTTCGCGCCGCCCTGTAAAGAAGTTATCTAGACAGATGACGTCGTGGCCTTCGCTTACCAGCCGTTCGCAAAGGTGTGAACCGATAAAGCCGGCACCGCCGGTTACGAGGATTCTCATAAAGTTTTTGTGATCACCAATTGGACTCGGCAGGTTTGCCCGTCAGACGTACTCGACAAGTTGCGGTCTGTCTCTTCCCATCGTTCGTGCTTCGGCCTCGAGGTCAGATTGCACCATCTCGCGAACTAACTCTTCAAACGTGTACCGCGGAGCCCAGCCTAACACCTTCCGTGCTTTGCTGGCGTCGCCGATCAATTGATCCACTTCGGCAGGACGGCGAAAACGCTCATCCGTGACAACGTATTTGCGATAATCCAAATTCACCTCGGCAAAAGCGCGCTCGCAAAATTCCGCAACACTGTGCGCCGTGCCGGTGGCTACCACGTAGTCGTCGGGCTCGGGCTGCTGCAACATCAGGTACATCGCGTGTACATAGTCTTTGGCGTGGCCCCAGTCGCGGCGCGCTTCCAGATTGCCGAGTCTTAGTTCAGTTGCGAGTCCCAGCTTGATCCGAGCCACCGTGTTGCTGATCTTGCGTGTCACGAACTCGAAGCCCCGCCGCGGTCCCTCGTGATTGAACAAAATTCCGTTTACGCAAAACATCTCGTAGGCCTCACGATAATTGCGCGTGAGATCGAAGCCGGCGACCTTGCTGATGCCATAAGGACTGCGCGGGTGAAACATCGTGGCTTCTGTTTGCGGCACCTCGTGCACCTTGCCAAACATCTCGCTCGATCCGGCGAAGTAGAATCGGCACTTTGGTCGCAGTTCTCGCAACGCGGCCAGCATGTAATGCGTGCCGTTAATGTTTGTATTCATCGTTGAGAAGCCGTCTGCAAAACTCTCCGCGACGAAACTCTGGGCTGCAAGGTGATAGCACTCATCAAAATCGTGCCGGCTGACGATGTGGAAGAGGCTGGGATAACTTTCGAGGCTGGCGGGATGAAGCGTGATTTTGTCGAGCAAATGCGAAATGCGATCGGTGCGTCGCTCAGGAGCTTCCAACGCCACCCGTCTTACTAAACCATGAACTTCATAGCCCAGCGACAGCAGCTCTTCCGTCAGATAGCTGCCATCTTGTCCTGTAATTCCAGTTATAAGAGCTTTCTTCTGCTTAGTCATTCGCGGCGCCGGCACTCTCTCCTGACCTCGTGAACAAGTCAGTTAATTCAGCGTTGTTCTCATTCTCACGGGTTTCAGCCCGGAGTTGATGATTGATTGTTACTGGAAACCGTTGAAACGGTTTCTGTTTTAGTTAGCACTACGACACCGCGCTCAAGCGCGATGAGAATGAAAGATATCCGGCTACAGTTGCGGTCCTAACTGTACAGACAGTGCGTGTCAAACGAACCGCCATCCGGGGAGATATTATCAAAGTTCGGCGTCAATCAACTCACACCAAAGATGACCGATGGTAATGTGACATTCCTGAACCCGCGCTGTCCGCGCCGCGGGCACAACCACCGCAAGATCGCACAAGGAGGCGAGCGGCTCACCGCCGGCTCCTGTCAACGCTATTGTCTTGCAACCTACTTCGCGGGCTTTATCCACGGCTTTCAAAATATTTGCCGACGTTCCACTGGTACTTAACGCAAGTAGCACATCTTCCGCGATAGCCAGCGCTTCAACCTGACGGGCGAATACTTCTTCGTAGCCGTAATCGTTGCTTATTGCCGTTAAGGCCGAAGTATCAGTGGTGAGAGCGATGGCAGGCCAGCCTCGTCTCTGTCGTTCGTATCTCCCAACGAGCTCGGCAGCAATGTGTTGCGCGTCCGCGGCGCTGCCGCCGTTGCCACAAATCAGTACTTTGTGTCCTTGTTGCAAGGTGTTGCGAAGGAGGGCGCCCGCGCGCTCAATCGCACCAAGCTGCGATTCAAGTGTGGCCTGAACTACCTGC
The DNA here is from genome assembly GCA_041750995.1 of Pyrinomonadaceae bacterium. GTDB lineage: Bacteria > Acidobacteriota > Blastocatellia > Pyrinomonadales > Pyrinomonadaceae > PSRF01. The sequence continues at coordinate 26,223 of JBGSYG010000055.1, forward strand.
AGATGTTCTTCGAGTGAGCGCTGAAGCAGGCTGGTAGCGGTCAAGCTCTCTGATCTCGGCGAGTTATCCACGTTGAAGTTTCACTCCGCCAAATAGGATACAGTCTGCGAATCAGCGCTGGATCAAAATTAATGCTCTCCTGGCGGTGCGAGAAGTTCGGACTGGAAAATTACCATATATTGTCCTAATTGGAGAACTTGATGGGTCAGTAGTCGGTAGTCGGTAGTCAGTAGTCGGTAGTCAGCAGGCTGTAAGTCTAAGCGGCAGCCGCCTCTTACCTTCGCCTGTGGCTACTGACTACTGACTACTTGCCATCATTCTTGCTCGCAGTAGGTTTGCTCTCGTTTGGTTTTACGATTGACCAAATAGTTCCTCACAGTTTAGGGTGCAGCTTTCAACTCACCGATGATTAACAACAAGACGCCGATGCTCCGTCAGTATCAGGAGCTGAAACAACAACATCCAGGAACGCTGCTCTTTTTTCGCCTCGGCGATTTCTACGAGCTGTTCTTCGACGACGCCGTTATCGGTGCTCGCGAATTACAAATCACCTTAACTGCGCGCCACAAGGAACACGGCGATCCGATTCCGATGTGCGGCGTGCCGCATCATGCCGCCGCCAACTACATCGCTCGACTCGTGCGGCGGGGATTCCGCGTCGCTATCTGCGAACAAACCGAGGCGGCGTCGAAAACTAAAAAACTGGTGCGGCGCGAAGTTGTGCGCATCGTCACACCCGGCACGCCAATCGATCCGCAATTGCTTGAAGCGCGCGAGTCCGTATTCCTCGCAGCGGTCTGTGGTGCGGGTGAAACGATGGGTGTAGCGTTTCTCGATATTTCAACGGGCGAATTTCTTGCTACCCAGGAAACGGGTCCTAACGCCTGGGAAAAAATCTGCGCTGATATCGAGTCTTACGCTCCCCGCGAGTTGCTGTGTCCGACCTCGCTCGCGCCTCTAATCCACAGTGGTCTATCTGGTAAGCCTCAAACAGCGCGTCTGCCACTTGCGCCCCAAGCCGAACCCGATTCCCAGGCAGGCTCTGCAGTTGATCAGTCCCAATCCAGTGCTTCTATAAACGAACAACAATTCGGCGCTACGCTTACTCCCGTCGACGACTGGCTCTGGCAAAAGGAAGACTGCGAAGCCCTCCTGCGCAAACAGTTTGGTGTCCGTTCGCTTGAGGGCTTCGGCATCGAACGAAAGCCGGAAGCTCTACGCGCTGCGGGCGGTTGTCTTCGTTACGCGCAGGAGACACAGCGCGCCGCGGCCGCCCACGTCACAGATCTTGTCTACTTCGAACCGCAAGACAACCTGATTCTTGACCTGGTCACGGTGCGCAATCTGGAACTTGTTGAGTGCCTTAGCAAGACCGGTGGTCGTTCCCTGCTCGACGTCATTGACGAAACGGTCACGGGGATGGGAGCGCGACTTCTGCGTTCATGGCTGTTGCGCCCTTGCGTGCGGCGCGGTGAAGTAGAGGCCCGTTTGGGTGCGGTGGATGAATTACATTCGTCTCAACGCAAGCGCGACAGTTTGCGCACTCTCCTCAAAGAGGTTTCGGATCTTGAACGCCTGACCGGTCGGATGAACCTCAACTCGGTAACGCCACGCGACGTGAATGCAATCAAGCGCTCGCTTGATCAAGTGCCTCGTATTCGTCAGTTGCTCTTTGACGCCCAGTCGTCGTTGTTGCAGGTGCTCAGTGAAGGCACCGATGAGCTCCCGGAGGTGCGCTCCCTGATCACTCGCGCCATCGCTGACGAGCCGCCGGTAAAGGTTAGCGAGGGCGACACCATCCGGGCGGGCTACTCGGCAGAGCTCGATGAGCTGCGCTCCCTGAGCCGCAACGCGAAGCAAACCATCGCCACTTTGGAAGCGACCGAACGCCATCGCAGTGGGATTGGCAACCTGCGCATTCGTTACAACGGCGTCTTTGGCTACTACATTGAAATTTCAAAATCGCATGTCAGTCGTGTCCCGGCTGATTATGAAAGGCGGCAAACACTTGCCAATGCGGAGCGCTATACAACTCCGGAGCTGAAAGAGTGGGAAAAGAAGGTTCTTGGCGCCGAAGAGCGGATCGTGCAGCTGGAAACTGAATTGTTCCTCGAGGTCTGCCGTGAAGTCGCGCTGGAAACACGCCGCATTCAGGCCACCGCTCGAGCCCTCGCGACGATGGATGCAATAGCTTCAATGGCTGAGACTGCGGTCCGACGCCGCTTTGTCAGACCAATAATTCACGATGGCGATGAGATCGAGATCATTCAGGGCCGCCATCCGGTAGTCGAGATTTTCAATGATGAACCTTTTGTCCCCAACAACCTCTACCTGAACAACTCGACTGATCGACTACTGATCATTACCGGTCCGAACATGGGCGGCAAAAGTACGATCCTGCGGCAGACTGCGATCATCTGCATTCTGGCGCAGATGGGCGGGTTCGTTCCCGCTGAGAAAGCACGACTGCCATTGCTTGATCGAGTTTGGACTCGCGTCGGCGCCTCTGATGACCTGACACGAGGCCGCTCAACGTTCATGGTAGAGATGACCGAGACGGCCGCGATCCTGCGTAGTGCAACGCCACGCTCGCTCGTGCTCCTCGATGAGATAGGCAGAGGCACCGCAACGTTCGATGGTCTTTCAATCGCCTGGGCGGTGGCGGAGTATTTGCACGATTCAGCTGAACACGCGGCAAAGACTCTGTTCGCCACTCATTATCACGAGCTCACGGAATTAGCGGAGCGACTGCCAGGCGCGCAGAACTATCAGATTACCGCAACGGAACGTGAGGGCGAGGTGGTCTTTCTTCACCGGCTCGAGCGAGGTCGAGCGTCAAAGTCTTATGGAATTGAAGTGGCGCGGCTGGCTGGCTTGCCTGCCGTTGTAGTCGCTAATGCGCGCGAAGTTCTGGCGCGTTTAGAACGCTACGAACTGGAGGTGTTTGCGGAAGAAGATGAGATTGCGTCCTTGCGTCAGCCAGCCTACGTCGAAACTCCTCCAGTTGCCGCCGCTGCGACTGCCGGCGTAGCCAGCTCGAGCGACGCTGTGATGGGGAGCACGACAGAATCAGAAGCCGCACTTTCGGCCGTGACCACCCGAGCGGGTCGCCGGAAGCTGGCCGCACAAACCTCTCTTTTTGATTTAGCCAATCAAAAAATTGTGGATGACCTCAAAAATGTCGACCCGGAAGCGTTGTCTGCGGAGGAAGCCAAGGAGCTCTTAGCTGAGCTGAGGAAGCGGGCCATGTGAGAAACATTTACCATTTTTCATTTCCCATTGTCATTGGGAAACAAATGAAACCGCCAAGTCGCCAAGCAACACAAGAACGCCAAGAAAAGATAAAAACCAGTTCAAAGTTCAAAGAACCAAGATCAAAGCACGTTTTATTCTTGCTTGGCGTCCTTGGCCCACTTGGCGACTTGGCGGTTTTACTCTAATGGAAAATGACAAATGGAAAATGTTTTTAGAATCGATTTATTACCGACCTCTGAACTGAAACTCCAATCATTCGCTGCCACTTACGGGCGGCAGTGCCGGCGTATCACTCACCTTGAACCAATCGCCTTTGCCGTCGTCCGTTCTCAACATCCGCAACAACTCATTGAAGGTAAAAGGTCGAGCGCCGCGCCTTCCGAACACGGAAATTTGATTACCACTCTCATCAGCCGCTCGATCGCGATCGAGCCCCTTCGAAACGCCTAACGCCTCGCCCTTCGTTTTAAACGTAGCGATCAGAACTGGCCTCGGTCGCGGACTGAAGCCCGCATATTCCGGCATCGTTTCCGGCGAGGTGAGTTGCAGAATTCGCAGGCCATTGTGCCCATCGGCAACGTACGCAAACAGACTCGCATTCGTCATCGCAATCTTCACCTGATGAACATCGTTGAGCTGCCCATCGGCTGTAAAGGCCTGATCAAGCCTAGGCCGCTCGGGTTCCTCGACGTCAACAATCGCAATTCCCTCTTTCCCGTTCGCCACATAGGCATAAGTCCGCGCTACGTAAACATCGTGAGCATCAGCAAGAGAGACTGTTGCGCCCTCAACCAGGTGACTCTTTCCCGGCTCAGTGACGTTGACAACTTTCAGGCCTTCATCGTCCACGACGAACCCGTAGCGAAACTGAATCGCGATCGCTCGTGGGTTCTTGAGAGCGATTGTTTGGACAATCCGAGGCTGGAGCGGCTGGTCGATGCTGATAACAAGCAACGACTTCGCTGTCGTAACGTAAGCATAATTCCCCGCAATCGTAATGTAATTGGCGTCTGTAAGCGCGCCCTCAGGATTGAAAGCACCTTTCGGATATCTCACCGGATCCAGTGCGCGCTTTAAATAGTTGTTTAGTGGATCGCCGTCCAGAAGCGTGGCGGCATTGACCAGAATCAAACCCTCGTACTTGTCTACGACGTAAAGGTAGGCAAAGAGCGGATGAATCGGCTGCTCTTCGTTTGCCAGCTGCTTGCGCGCCTCACCCGTGAAGCTCGCAGCTGTTTCCGGGTCGATCGTCTTGCCGTCAGTCGTCAGGCGCCAGCGCGCCGGATCCACTGCGAGGGTAGTCGGCGCGGCCACAGCGGCGGCGTACCTTGTCTTGACCCAAAACTTCTGCCCAAAGCGAGAAACGGGCGCGGTCACGATCCGCTCGGAAAAGCCTTTCTGATCGATTTGTGCCACATCGTAAACACGCAAACCACCCTCGCCCGCGGCCACGTAAGCGTATTCGCCGCGCAACTGAACCTGGAGCACGCGCGGATTGCCGGTGTGCTCGTAGTAGGTGCTGAGCTCGCGCTTGTCTTGCGTGAACTTCTGGTAATTGTCGGGATAAGCGACGCGGTGCAAGGTACTGCCGAAAACAGCTTGCGGCTCGCTACGCTCCGTCGCCACCACTACTTCGAGAGCATCATCAGCGGCGACGTAAACGTAGCGGCCCATGAAATTCACGAAATTAGTGCCTTGCAACAGCAGTTGGGCCAGCCAGGCATTGTTGTCATTTCGATTCGAGACGTGGCAATCGCTGCAGGCTTTGGTCTCCCTGGAACGCACTGTGTGCGGCACATGAGTATTGAAAGCCTGACCTGCGAAACCTTCTGCCGAAGTGGTTTGCTGCTGTGAGTAGATCCATTCGCGATTCTGGTTCTGTGAGCTGACCAGCACGGCCGAGGATGATCTGACGGGCGCGATGCGATTGCCGGTAACTGTCCCGTCACGGCCCAGCATGAAGATGTCATCGCGCAGTACCTGGAAATTGTATTGCGTGAAGTTGCGCGAGTCGCCGCCTTCGTTATGACGATTCGGCATCTTTGCGTTTGCCTGCATCGATAGGTGACATCCGAAACAGCTCGTCACCCATGACGAATGGCAAGCAAAACAAGTCATGTTGTCGTCGCGATGAGCAAGAGCATTTTCGTCAGCGGGAACGTCGCCCCAGGTGCGATTGTCTTTGCGCATCGTTTTCGCATAGCGCGACTGCTCGTTGTAATCGCGGCTACCGGGCGTCACTGTGTCGGCAGTCTGCGGCACACGCCACCAACGGCCGGGAACGACGAGCGAATTCTGGACGATGTCGCCGGTCTTCAGTTCAATATCTTTTCCGCTTTCGTCTTTCTTTTTACGATCACGCGTGATGCGTTGAAAAACAGGAATCTTGGACCCCGCCTCATCCCGAACTGTGAATCCGCGAGTGAGGTTGCGTCCCGCCACGGGTGTTCTTCCAGCTTGTGCCGCCGGAAGAGGAGCGGCGGGGCCGGACGTCAGCAACGTGGCCTTCTGCCGGATGGAGCCATGACAATCGACACAGCTGATTTCGATTGCCGCGCGTGGTTCGTTATAGAGGTTGCCATCGCCATGCGAGTCCTGGCGGAAGTGGCAATCAACACAGTGCATCCCCTTTTCCAGATGGATGTCGTTCAGATGCACTGCTTTTCGAAATTTCTCCGGATCGTTTGCGTCGACGAGGTTGCCAGCGGCGTCAAGCAGATTCCCTTTACGATCACGTTTGAAGACTTTGCGAAACATCCAACCGTGACCGTGTGAATCGCCAAATTGAGTGTTCTTCAAAAGGCTGTTGAATTGCGAAGTGCCCGACTCTGAGAGGAACGAAAGCTCGGACCACAGACCACGCGTGTGGGCGCCTTCCGGATTGCGGTCCAGCATTTCATACTCTTCTCCTGCTGAGGGATTGCGCTGCTGCTGCGGATACATCTTATCGCCATCGCTCTCGTTGTCCCACCAGGTCATTCCTAGATAGCTGGCGACCATGTTCGTGCCCGGGTGCATGTGACAGACCATGCATTGCGACGTAGGAATCTGGTTTGTGAACTGGTGCTTGATGGGATGGCCGGATTCATTCTTCGGAATGTTGCTGTCCCCCGTTTGCGAGCGACCGGCGTTACCGGCTTGATGATATGCGGCCGAATGCAACGGGTCGCGATCGTTCGCGTAAACGACATGGCACGCCGAGCAACCGGACGAGCGATAGTCGCCAGGATGATCGTTCGTGCCGAGGAAGTTCAGCGTCGGGTCGAGGAGACGGGTTTTTTGTAAACCCAGATAGACAGGATCTGTGCGATTGTTGGTGCCAAAGCCGCGCGGGCTTAGACCTTTGTCAGGCTTGCCCGGTTCCTCTTCGCGATCCGGCAGACCAACTTCCAAACGGCGCTTACCGCCACGCTCAAAAACACGCAACACATTTCCCGGTTGAGAAATCTGCCAGCGCGGCAACGGATCGAGGAAACTCAGCAGGCCCTTGGTTCGCTGATCTTCATTCGACGGTTGCGGAGTTTGCAGCAAACGTTGCGGCGCGCCGCTTTCGTTGTAGCTTTCGCCAAAGCGCGCATCCTTTAAAGGAAATCCCCCGTTGTTATAGAGCGCAGCGCCCCAAAGCATCGCGCCGTGCGTCATCATGCTGCGAGCCACATTTCTTGACTCGACCGCATGACAGCCGGAGTTGCCACATGTTTGCGCGGCCACGCGCAAATCTCCAGGGTTAACGAAGCGCACAAACTCCCAACTCTCGCGCGCAAGCAATGTGTTGGTGCGCTCAGGATTAGCGCCTGTATATTTTCCGTCTCTTCGCCACTCGTTGGGAAAGCGGGGCTGAACATGCGCAGCTTTTTTGGCCCGTTCAATTTCTCCTGCGTCGTTTCCGGTTTTGCGCGCAGCGGGATTGCCGCCGTGACAACCGGTGCAAGTCAAACCAACAGCATCCTTCCCATCTTTCAGCGTCTCATAGACTTCAGTTGGCCCATATTTATGCATCGGCTCGATCTGACCATGGCAAGTGATGCAACCCTCGGTACTTGCGGTTTGAGCCGCGTGACCACCCATTCCGGTAGCTGCAACCACAGTCTGCCGCTCCATAACGAACGTGTTTTCTTTGGTGAGCGCCGAATAGTTCACAACACTCAACGCCACGCCGACCAGCAGCAAACAAATAAGAATCCGTTGCATAACCAAACTGAAACCAAAGCGGTATCTCCCGATTGTCGTCGGGATTGCCACCGTACTCCAAGATTTCTCAGATCTAAAAAATCAACTTCAGCTGAGCAAATAGGTTGTAAAGCATCTTGCGCGGACTGATTACATCCGGTTCGCAAAAGTCACTAACGTTAGCAGGACAATTGCGCGATCGATCGGTAAAGATGTCGCGAAAGCCGCGGCCGGTTTGCAACGTCGCAGCTCCAAACGTAAGGGTCACGTTGTTAATCAGAAACGGTCGATAGGCCACGCCCAGACTGTAGTCGAAGCCTATGTCGTGGCGAATGCGATTTTGAAAGAGAATGTATTCGAGCGGCTCGGTGCGATGAAACCGCAGGTAGTTCGCATTCAACACCGCTTTCAGTCGCTGTGTGATCTCGACGTCGAGCCCGGCGTTGTAGATAAAGATGCCGGGATTTACAAAGTTGGCCTGTCCTTGAATCTTGCTGCTACGCAAGCTCGGCAAGATGCTATTGGGCTGAACTAACCCAAGACCGGTTTGCGTTAAGCGAATGCCGTTGCGATTCCAGAACGAAAACTGACCACCGACAAAATTTGGGTCGTCGAAGATTGCGTCAAAGCCTGTCCCTCTTTCGTCGGTAGGATTCCCATCACCCTGCGCCCAAAACATTGAACCGCGAAAGCGAAGGTAGTCTTTGTCTACCGACGCCTCGACTGCTGCCATGTGGGATCTAATACTCAGCCTGCGACCTGCGATTGGATTTCGATCGTCGCGCCCAAATGCAAAGTAATAAGAGTTGGTTAGATTTAAACGGCCGAGATGGCCATCGCCGCTGACACCTATGAAGGCGACTTTTACTGCGTGAGGCCGTACGTCCCCAACTAGGGCAGGACGCACAAGGAAATCGTTCTGATCGAATTCAATGCTGCGCCGGTCGTCGTTGAAATGAAAGCTTGCCTGAATCGTGTAGCCCTTGCGAATAAAGTCCTGGCGGAAGATGTTAGCGATGTAGACATTCTGATGACGCGTATCGAAGGTATTAAGGCCGCTGTTCGTGTCTTTCTCCAGCATCGAGAAATAGGCGGCATTGAACTGATAGCGATTACTGTCAAAAGATCCGAAGAGGCGGGCGGCCAGGTTGTTATCGGAAAAGATAAAGCCGCGAAAATCGGAAACAAACGGCTGGATTCCCGCGCGCAACGAAATGAAGTCGTAGTTACGGCTTAAGTCCGCGAGCTTTACCTCAGCGAATGCTTCTTCAAGCGAGACATGAGTGTCCGTGCGATTCGTGCCGCGGCGCACGTCGATATTGACCACTCCGTTTTCCCGCGCATTGAGATAATTGGGAACGCTGAAGGTGGGCGAAATTTTGATTGCCCAGTTCCGCGGTTTGAAGACCGTGTCGCCGTGAAATAGTTCGAATGACAGCTGAATGGTCTCGCTGGCCGCGAGCTGTTCCGGCTGGCCGAAAAATTCGGCACTCCCCGGCTCGTCGGTACTGACGTCGGAAGGCGTGGGCGCGCGCCGCTGCTCTACAGTCGTGGCGCTGGTCGCTGAGAGCACCATGAACAAGTTGTTGCCATGAATCGGATAGTCGCCTTTGAGGACGCTCTGATTGTAGGGGTCCCACCAACGACCTTTGGTGAAAGGAATATCGCGGCCGCGCCCGCCGCGATCGCCGTAACGATCGTATTCGGGAAAACCCAAACGCCAGCGATCGCGCGCCTCGCGCCGGTCCGGCTGAGTCTGCGGGAGGGAAGCTATGCTGTCTTTCCCGGCATTACCGGGAGGTTTCTCAACTGGAACGGAAATAACCGGCTCCAGCTTTTGCTTTTCTACAACCACATCAAGCGTCGCCGATTTTCCAGGTTCGACAATCAGATTTTCCAACGCCTGATCACGCGGAATGGCAAATTCACCGTAGTTCTTATCCTTATCAAACATCGCCATGTAAGGAGACTGGACCGTGACTCGATAGGCGCCTGGCGTGAGCTTAACCGAATAAGTCCCACTCGCTCCGGTCTTGATCAGCTTCGCGTCGCTCGTGACCTGATTAGTGAACACGATCACCACCCCCGGCACATTCGCCCCGCTGACGTCGCGCGCGACGCCACTCAAAGAGCCATCGCCCTGGCCCGCAACGCACATCACGGCCCCAAACGAGAAGCAAATGCTGGCGGCCAATTCTTTTGTAGCTCCCATTTTTTCGCGGGCTGCGTGCGAAGGAATCGATAAACTGTGCTATCGCGAGCTGTCGCGTAGTTGTTTGCCTTGTAGCATACGAGGAATGTTCAGGCAATTAAATTCTCAGCGCAGCACCGACGTAACGATGGATGATTGAGGAGTCGGCTTTTCCGCTTTCCGTGCGGTAAGGTTTACCTTACCGGCCGACGCTCCTCCCTTTCAGCGCGAGGCTCAGCCTCGCGCAAGATAATTAAAATCCCATTCTCGGTAAGGCAAGCCTTACCGCACGGAAAGCGGCAAGCCGCCTCAGTCGCCAATCGACCTGTGTTACATTGTCACTGTCTTTGTTTCGCATTGAAGCCACGAGACCAGAATCAATCTTAAGCTTAAAAACGATGGAGCGGAGGATGACTGGTAAACTTAACGTTGCTGCGCACAGGCCGCCCGCCTTTCTTATCGGCCTGCTGTTAACGTCGCTAGTCTTCGTCGCTGTTATTCGTTTCCCACACGCCCGAGCGCAAGCTTCAACTCCAGTTCTAATTTCTGAAGAGACTTCGACTCGCGCCCTCGTTTTTGATTCAACCACGAGAGAGCGCGAACCTTTCAATGCTTACTCGCAAGTGCCTTTTGGCGTCGATGCGAGGCGCAGGCTGATGCTCTTTGCCATGCACTTGCAACTGCAACCAGGTGAATTGCCGAGCGCAGTAGTCGCTCGCGCCGAAGACGCCTCACACAGGGGTTACTTATTGCCTGTTGAGCATGTAGGACCAACGCCAGGACAACCGTGGGCCACCTCAATCATAGTTAGGCTTGATCCGACGATGAACGACCTCGGCGATGTGCTCGTCGGCATCACCTATCGCGGCATTTCCAGCAATCGCGTGCGCGTCGGGATCGGACACATCGGCGGCGGCCCGCCCGACGATCCGGGCTCGGTACCAACGCCCGGAGGCATTCAAGCGCCGCCGGCGGCAACAGCCGGAAACCTCAGCACCTCTGAAGTGCAAACAATTATTAGCCAGGCAGTGTCTGCGGCGGTCTCGCTCAATCGTACGATCACAGTAGCCGTTACTGATCGCGAAGGTAACCCACTTGGCGTATTCAGCATGACCGGTGCTCCTGCAACTACAACGATCAGAAGTGTTGGGACCTTAGGGATGGGTCTCGAGGACAGCATCGTCCCCTCTTCATTGGCGGCGATTTCAAAAGCTGGAACAGGCGCACTTTTTAGTACCGGCGGCAATGCCTTCACCACTCGCACCGCTGGATTCATTATTCAAGAGCACTTTCCGCCGGGCATAGATTTTCGGCCCGGCGGTCCGCTCTACGGCGTGCAGTTCTCGTCGCTGCCTTGCTCAGATATCAAAATCCCGGGACTGCCGTTAGGTCTTTCAGCCGATCCGGGTGGTCTGCCAATTTATAAAGATGGTCTCGCGGTTGGCGGCGTGGGAATCGAGGGAGACACTCTCTACACCGTCGATCGTAATCCTGCCGACTTTGATCAGCCTGCTGAAGAATTGATTGCTGCATCTGCAGTGCGAGGCTTCGAAGCACCGGCGCTGATACGCGGCGATAACATTCTGGTAGATGGAATACGGCTGCCCTACAGCAACGTCGCAACTCCGCCGGCGCCGGCAACGATTGCTTTCGGCAGTCTGCCGGGTGCACTCGTAGTTGGCTTTCCTATCCTTCCCGCGCAAACCTCGGCATTTGTTCCCGCCCTCGTAGCCGGCATTGCCGGCGAAGTTGATCCCCGATTTTTCCCGTTCATTGGCGGTAGCGCTCCTGCGGGCCCGAACGCTTTAACAGCTGCTGAAGTGCAAACGATCATGACTCACGCCGTTCAGCAGGCGAACATCACCCGCGCGGCGATCCGGCAACCGCTTGGTAGTAACGGGCGCGTAACCATTGCTGTCGTCGATGCTGCTGGCAAAGTGCTGGGAGTATTCCGCCAATTGGATGCACCGGTCTTTGGTTTTGATGTGTCCGTCCAGAAAGCACGAACCGCGGCGTTCTTTTCTCATTCTGACGCGGGAGCTTTGCTTAGCGGTGCCGGTTTCATCTCCTATGTGAACAGGGCAGCCGCGGATGGAATTCAGCTAAACGGAACTGTAGCTTTTAGTGATCGCGCTATAGGGTTTCTGCATCGCCCGTTGTTCCCGGACGGTATCAACAACACAGCGGCCGGTACCTTCAGCACATCACTAGCTCACTGGAGTCCTTTCAACGTCGGGCTCGAGCTGGATCTTATTCAGGCAAACCTGATCGCCACACTGGGCGGCGCCGCTGTTCCTTGTTCTTCAATTCCGAATTTGCCGAACGGGATACAGATTTTTGCGGGGAGCACTCCCTTGTACAAGAACAACGTGCTGGTGGGAGCAATTGGCATTAGTGGAGACGGCATCGATCAGGACGACATCATTTCCGCCGCTGGGGCAAACGGCTTCTCTCCTGCTCCTGCAATTCGCGCTGATCAAGTTTTCGTTAGATCGATACGGCTTCCATTTTTGAAGTTCCCTCGCAGTCCAAATCTTTAGTCGCGGGCGAGCAGGTTGTGGTTTGACTCGTTATGCGCTTCCTTGTGAAAAACGCCAAGTTTGGAAACGCTCAGTCCGGAAGGCGGGCTTGCCCCCGCTTTAATTTCAAACTTCTATTCACACTGCCAGTAATCACTCTTCTACTAATCTCCATGGGTGGATTAGCGCAAACGCCCGAGGCCGCCCGCGGCGTGATCCGACTGCGAGTGCGGGTCAAGACCGGCAACAAAACAACGGGGCTTTCGCGCAAACGGTTCTTTCTCCTCCCGGGAACGCTCCAACAAAACAAGGCCCTGATTCAAACGATTGAGAACTCGACTATAAAGTCGCGCGATTGCTATTACCGGACGACGGGCGCCAGCGAGGCCCTTATGAAATGGTTACGAGAGGGCGACTGTGAGTCGGTTTATTGCCGTGAGATAGATTCTGCAGATATCGAAGCCGTGCCAGAGTTTCAGCGAGCTTTCATAACTGGCGAACAGGAATTAAAGAACCGTGATCTAGCTCGCAAGTGGCTAACAGTGAATCTGCCGGAAAACATTCGGGACGGTTTTTACAAGGCCCGGCAGATCGAGCTGCAAAAATTGATCAAGCAGGCAGAACAAAGCAGTGGCGGAAAAGTCCTTTCGGTAATGACGGATACGAAAGGCACCGCGTATTTTACAGAGCTGCCTGTCGGCACCTACGTGATATCAAATCTCTTGCCTGCGGAAAACGGTAGCGCCAACATTTTTTGGAATTGCGAAATTAAGGTTAAGGCAGGTGATCTCTCCACGGAAAAACCGTTTCTAATTTCAAACGTTCGCGAAGGAGCGGTGAAGTGTTTGGGCGTTGAGAAACCCCTGCCCGCTTGCGATGTTTCTGCGCTTGGCGCGCATTCGAACCTGCCTTGACTGCCTTGATTGGGTGCGAACAACTACGTCTTTGACTCGACGCGAAATCAACACCTCCGAAACGGTGACGGAAAATCGCAGGCATGCGTGGCTGATTCTCGGCCTGTTGATCAGTCTGTCTTCCCTGCTCGCTTCAGACTTCTTCAATCCTGCTGCGGCACAGAGACGCCAACGACGGAGACCCGCAGCCGCTGCTACACCGCGAATTGATTACTCCAGGTTTTCGCACGCGACCGAAAAACATCGCGGCGCCTGCGTCACCTGTCACAAGGTGCCCACAAAGAATTGGCAGCGCGTGCGCGACTTTCCCGACGTCGCTGATTTTCCTGACCATGAGGCGTGCGTCTCCTGTCACCGGCGGCAATTCTTTCGCGGAGCAAGCCCTCCCATTTGCACGGTTTGCCATCTGCGCTCCGCGCCGCGCGACGACAAACGCTTCGCCTTTCGCAATCCGAAGACGCCTGGGCAATTTGCGATCGAATTTCCTCATGACAAACATCAGGACGTAATCGCAAAGCTGCATCGGGAATCGGAAACAGTTGCCGCGAGTTCAGTTTTCCAGCGCGTCTCGTTTTCCGCTTTCGACCGAAGTGCAGACGAGCCGGGCAAGCTCTACAACAGTTGCACCATCTGTCACGCACCGCTCAAGAAAAATCCCCCACCGCCACGCGCGGGTTGGGTTGATGCTTTTGTTCCCGACGCGGCGAGTTTTAAAGCGGTGCCGTTAAGTCATGCTTCCTGTTTCAACTGCCACTGGAAATCCCAGGCGCCGGTGCGCAGCGATTGCGGCGGCTGTCATAAGGCAGAAACGGCACACGCCGTCGAGAACCTCGTCAAACGAATCTCCATGAAATTTCGTCATGCGCGCGAGCAGCACGTTGGCGAGTGCACGACCTGTCACATCAACATTACAAAGGCCGCAACCTTGCTAGGACTTGCTCCGGATGTTCCCATTACTTCCTGCACCGAGTGCCACAATAAGGATGGCTTACGCCTGGACGTTGCCAATGAGCTCGAAGCTGTAGACCGCAATCGAGACTTTGTTTGCGTCTATTGCCACACTTCAGATGTAGGGCGGGGGGATCCGCCGCCAAGCCATTACTTGATTGCCGGTCGCGAGCCTCGCAAGCGGCAAGACGTCAAATGAGTATTGCTCGTCGCACATTTCGAACTTCAATTGTGATAGCGCTGCTGCTGGCAGGCTTGGGAGTGTTTGTGATCGAAGCCGGGAAAGCGAAAAAGACAGGAGAGAATTATGAAGGTGTGGAGCTGTCAGCAGGTGCCGCTGGGGGTCCGGGAATTGACTACTCGAGATTCATACATACCAGTCAACGCCATGCCTCGTTGACTTGCACTGACTGCCATACGCGAAGCGACAATTCAGCCACACCGAAGTTTCCCGGCCACGACGCCTGCACCAAATGTCATCTCGCGCAGTTTGTAACCCCGAACGTTCCGATGTGTGTCATCTGCCACAGCGACGTCAAGACTGCAGCGGCGCCGCTCAAAACTTTTCCGGTGCGCTTTAACGAAAACTTCAACGTGAAATTTGATCACGCGCAGCATATGAGCGGTTCCGCGCGGCCAGCCAACGGCTGCCAGACGTGTCATGGCAGGACCGCGGCGCGAGCCGCGGCGCTCGCGATTCCGGGGGGAATTAGTGCGCACAATGGTTGCTACAGTTGTCACACTCCGGGCAGTAAATCTCCCGCCGGTCGTGAGCTAGGCTCATGCGGAGTGTGCCATGACGAAAAGCCCTACCGCCGCACGGGGACTAATGCGCAGTCGTTCCGCTACGCATTTAGTCATGCGCAACACGGAAGACGCGAACGGCTTGACTGCGCTGATTGCCATCGCCTCACCGCCGGCGCGCCACAATCGCGCCAAGTTAGTTCTCCCGCGCCCGCCGAACACTTTCCGACTCGTGGGATGAACTGCTCCACCTGTCACAACGGCAAACGATCTTTTGGAGGCGACCTCGCGTTCCAGGATTGTGCGCGTTGTCATCGCGGCGCAACTTTTCGCCTGCCGTGAGTCTTCAGGATTCACCGCCAAGACGCCAAGAAACGCCAAGGGCGCCAAGGCACTCATGAGCTTTAAAGTTGAATGGATGTTCGATGTAACTCTCCATGACTAGAAACACTTGGCGTACTTGGCGGATCTTGGCGTCTTGGCGGTGAAAAAGTCTCGGGAGGGGCTCACTAAGAGCAAGGGCAATAACAATTCCGTTGACACTGCTGCGGCACGTTACTAAGATTGCCTGGCCTTGAACTTCCCTCACTTTCGCCGCCAATCCAGTCCTCAGAGGTCGTTGATGAGAAAACTACTGCTGGTTATCGTCGCGCTGGGATGCCTTGCCACAGGCGTTGTGGTTCATGACGGTGCTCTTTCTGCCACTCAGGACACTCCCAAGGAAAGCAAAGTCCAGCCAAAAGAAGTTGTGCTGGGCAAGGACAGCCAGTCCGATAAGTATGGCGAGGTCCCTTTCAATCACGAGACTCACTCCACGAAGAACTACAGCGTCGATGGTGCGAGTGTGCTCGCTTGCGTCGAGTGCCATCACACGGATCAACCCGCCGCGGCACTAAAAGCTCCGCTAAAGACGAGTGAGCGAGATGTAGGGTTGACTGCGGCGGCGTTAGCCGCTGCGGATGCGAAGCCAGTTAAGTCGTGTCGCACTTGCCACCTCCAGGCGGGCGACGATAGCGCAACGATGCCGAGCGTCACTTATGCCGGCAAAACCACTCCGACAAAATTAACCAATGAAGTTGCCTACCATCTCAACTGCAATCTCTGTCACGACAAAGCGATTGCCGCGCGACCGGCATTGAAGGGAAAAATTCCCGGCTCGAACGATTGCCTTCCCTGTCACAAGCCCGTGAGCTAGTTAAGATCAGGAACCGATTCCCTTCCATTAGAAATTAAGAAACATGGCCCCCGAAGGGTACAGAGTTAACAGCAGCGGGCAACGCCCACGGTACTGTTCGATGGAGTCTATGACCCTGAAAGGGTCAAACCAGCAATCAGTTTCTGCGACCCTTTCATGGTCAGGTATGGTTTGTTTCGCTTGTCCGTGTACGTTGCCCACGGCTATTGACTCTGTCCCCTTCGGGGACGATCGTCCCTCTCAGGGTTTCGGTGGCGGGACAAATCTTAACGGCAACCTGACTAACAGCACGTCATTTGGCGCCGGGTCAAGCGCGACAGGAACCGGGACAACTTCGCCGATGTAGGTGATGCGTAATCGCTGCGGCACTGACTTGGTTGCATAACCGGGCATTGTGACGCGAACGAGATAGATTCCCGGTAATAACAATCCCTGAAAGAAGCTGCCGCGATAGTCGGTGCGAATATTAAAGGTCACGCCTGTTTGCTGATTAATTATTTCCACGGCCGCGCCTTTCAACGGCAAGCCGGTTTGACTGTCGCTCACAATTCCTTCGAATGCTCCGGTGGCAGTGTCCTGGGCCTTTCCACTAACAAAGGCGAAGAGAAGAATGGAACCAAGAAACAGGCGAATAGCGTTCGGAAGAATTAGCGCAAAGGGGGAGCTAAGAGGCATTCGTTGATCCTTCAAATAAGCTTCGCCATGGTCGGAATCATCAAAGTCGTAGTCAATTACCAGCCCGCGACACCAGCAAGGATGGATTCCAGTGTCGCTTGTCTTTGACGTGTTGTACGTGACAGGAGGTGCAGTTGGGTTGGTTGCCGGCGATTAACTGGCGATTGGTGCCCGGCTCAACTTTTCCATTATGACAATTTGCACAAGTCGTCCGCGGTGTCTCGCGATCGATTTGATCAAAAGACTTATGACAACTGGAACAAGATAATTCTCCGCGAGCGTTGCCGGGCATCGCGTCAGTCTTCTTAACGCGTTGCACATGAAGCGCGTGGAACTGATTGCTGCGCCACTGCTCGTCCGTATCGGTCGGCAAGCGCGCAACTTCGATCTTCTTCAAGGCCCAATCCTCGTCGTTGAGTCCCCACTTCCAATGTCCATCAACAACGGGATAGCCGAAGGTGCCGCCGTGCGGAGTCTTCACGCGTTTCCCGTTGAAGTCACGCTGGTTCGCATCGTTGTGACACTCGGTACAGGTCGCGAGCGCAGTGGCGCCAGGACGGAAGCTCGCCCCTTGATGTTCTGCGTGACAATCTGAACAACCAATGCCGGCGGTAATGTGCGGCTGAATGACGGTCGCAACGAAAATCTCAGTGTTGTGACAACTGCCGCACTTCGCTTCCATGTTGCCGCTCAACGAATGGCAGTTTGTGCACGAATCAGCATTTGCCGACGTCGCTATCGGTGGAAACACCGCCAGTTGGTTGCGGGAGTGACTGCTGGACAACGGCGCCGGCGCGTAGGCGTTTGCGTACCAGAAGACTCCGGCGACAGAAAACACGCTGACGATTACTGCGCCCCAAATCAACAACGACACCGGCCAGCCCCGCGCGAGGTCTGACGTGGGCGTCCAATTAAACTGGGACTTGCCGGAACGTTTCTGCGATTTTGGAAACAAGGGAGAGCGCCGCACCATTTTCCCTGCTTCGCGAATTCGCTTGTCCCAAAAAATATCGAGAGTCTTGTTGCCAGGAAGCGGAGCGGCTCGCGGCGCCTTAGCTTTTTTCCCGGCTTCGGGCAGCAGCAGCTTTTGCGTTGTCCCGATCAGTGGACTGCTTAAATCAACCGCCCCGCCCTCGACTCCGATCTGCAGCGCGACCTTAATAATCAGCGCGTCTTCGCTGCGATCAATTTCCAACAGAAACGGGCCGATAACAATCAAGTCGCCAGGGGCAAGCGCTTCATTCTGTTCAACTGCCTTTCCGTTGAGTTGCGCGGGATTCGCTGGGCGTAAACTAAAAAGATAGTAGTTACCCTCGATCTCTTTAATACCCGCCTGGGCGCGCGAAACAGCCGGATGATTGAGCAGCAGCTCGCACTCCAGCAAGCGGCCGATCAAAAGCCCATCGCTGATGATGGTGACCGGATCCTGAACCAGATCCTCGCGAATGATGATGAAGCGGTTCTGACTCATTGTGCAGGCCGCATCGCGGCCGCTAACGTTGCGAAAAGAAGATGACCTGAATCACGTGAACCAGCATCAGTGCCAGCATTAGCGAGGTCGCCAGAACATGCGGGGCAATCCAAATTTTTACGAGTCTGTGTAGGAAAATCAGCGCGTCCACTCGGCGCAACGTAACCGCGGTTTCGACAGCGTCCTGTAGTAAAACGCGCTCGTCATCCGTGGCCGTGCGCGTGATTCGTTCTTTGAATTCCTTGCGGGCGTCTGCCAGCAAAGTCCGGAGTTGTTCGCGGCGAACTAACTGGCGCACTAAAAACCCAACTCCAAAAAAACGCTTGCGCACTCGTTCCTCTATTTCATCACGCAGCCAGCCTTGGCTCTTGGTGACGATTTGATCGAATTCGTTTCGCAGCTCATTCTGGCGTCCCACCAGGTCTTCGATTAAGAGCGGCTCGCCTTCGATGCTGGTCATGATGCGCGGGGCCACAATGTAAGAGGCGATTGCGAGAATTCCGGTAGCAATCACAAAATCAAAAGTGACATAGAGCGAAGTTGTCAGCAGTCCGCCGGTTTGCGTGCCGCTGTGAAGCAAGAGAACCACACCCGCGAGGGCGCCAATGTATGCATGTGCCAGCATCCAGTAGCGCAATGCGCCGGCGCGGCGCCGGTAAACCTGTTTACGAAGTGGATAGGTCATCACGGCGGCGACACCGAAAAGACCTATCAATCCTGTCAACCAACGCATCGTCAGCCAGGTTCCTGTGAGGGGCTTGTTGAATCCGTGATTGACCAGACCCCAAATCACGAGGGCGGCAACGATGGCAGTCATCGCAATCCCCGCGATGTGCCAAAGCCTCGCAATTGGGTCGCTCTTATGAATGTTGCGACCAATCGCATGCGTCTGGTCGCGAAAAATTATTCCCTGGGTGTTTTTGATTTCGTCGAAGTAAGTTAGCGGATTAACTCGTACAAGCGCGCCCGTCGGGCAGTTCTCTTCGCATGAATAAGCCGGTCGCTTCGCGCCAGTTGGATTCAGCGGCGTGTGCTCGCAGAGATTGCACTTAATAGCAATCAGATCGTCGGCCGCAGGCGGCGGCAAAGGCGGCTCTGGAAGTGCCAAACTAAGTTTTTGCTTTATTGAATAAAAGAGATTGAACTTAACGGGCTCGGTACTATCGTGACGCGGAACCATCGAGATCGCGTCGTAAGGACATTGAGTAGCGCAGTCGTAACATCCAATGCACGTCCCCGGATCGATATCCACCTGGCCATTTGGATCACGGAAAATAGCCCCAGTCGGACAGCCCGTCAAACATTCCGGATCCTTGCAGTGCATACAAACCTGCGGCGACAACAGATGCTGAGTGCGCCCCACTGCAAGTTTAATTGGACGATCAATGTGAATTCCTCGGCGCAGCAACCGCGACTGGCCATGGACCTTGTGACACGCAAGCGAGCAGTTGCCGCAGCGGACACAGAGATCCATGTCCATCACCAGCAAGTTCGCGCCGTCGACGAGGCCAGTAGCAATTTCCTCTTCAGCCGCGGCCATGGGACGCAGATCCGGCACGGTGTCAATGGTCGGAGGCAGGCGGTCGTCGGCGTTCGAAAAAGCAGAAAACGCGCGGACCAACCGGTTACGAAAATCCGGGTCGGCTGAGAGCGGCGCAACTGGAACTTCCAGCACTTCGGTACGGGCCATTAATGACGCGCTGTATTTCCAGACATCACCTTCGAGACCGAGAACATTGCCGGCGCCGAGAAAGTCCACGCCGATGCTGGCTCCTACCCCCATCACAATACCTGCTGATTCAGCGTGGAATGAAAGACCGCGCGAACGCCGCACCCAGCCGCTGTGCACCAGATAAATCTTCTCGATGGCGGTCTTCTCTTCGCACAGCACGTGATGCTTGCCATAAACGACAAACTTGGAAATCGCGCGCAGCTTGTTGACGAGCTCCTCGTTCAGAGGGTCGCGCATCACCTGCGACAGGTCCTCGAGCACCCGACTGAAACCATGGTCCCGGTAAGTTTCGTCAAGAGCCTGACCAAATCGTGGCAGCTTTCGCAGCAGACGTAACGCCGGGCGCGTCACCTCGATCACAGTTGCAGTTTCACCTGCAGGTACCGCAATCGTTGCATTCCGCTCCACTCCGGCTAGCAGCGCCCTTTCGCCGAAGCAAGTGCCGGGTTGCAACTGGCTGATCTTGCGCATGCCTCCGCCGCCATCGTTGATCAGAACATCGAGCACGCCGGATACAGCGATGTAGAAGGTGTTTCCACCCCACTCGCCCTGGTGCATGATTACCTCACCAGCGTCGTAGGTGAGCAGGTGCATGTACGGCCCAACCCTTTTGCCGTTACCGTAATCGCGGCCACGGAGAATCACTTCAAGGTCGGTCGCGTATTTTTGTTTGCCGTTTTGTTCGTCGAAGAGTTCGGCGGTGAGGGGAAGATTTTTGACAGCTTCAATTAGCGCTTCCTGGTTGGGGGCTTCGCGCGGCATGTTGCGTTTATACTACTTTAAGCGACTAAAGATAAATAACTTCGATCGGCGACCGAAGATTGGCGGATTGCAGCCCGGTGCCAAATGAAGTCATTATCATCAGGCCGTAGCCGGGGGCCCCAATCGGTTGCCGATTGCTGATTCCCGATTTTTGATTAGCAACCTTCGCCACGGGCCAAGCGCCAATCGCCAATCCAAAGGACCTCACTCCGATGCGACCCAATTACAATCACCAACATTAAATCGAATGGTTGTTGATCCGGTGATATCTTTCAATCGTCTTTTCGACCTCTGACCATGCTAGACTTACTCGTACTTATAAGCTTGAGCTAATTTTTCGCCATCAAATGCCATCGGATTCACTTTACTCGCTTCCACTTCCCCAACAAGTAGGACAGCTCTTCTACATCGGCCTTCCCGGCACGGAACTCGACGCCCAAACGCGGGAGTTGATCGAAGAAATAAAACCAGGTGGCGTGATCATCTTTGGCAGGAATGTTGCCGGCGCCCAGCAGCTGCGAGATTTGCTCGATGGCGTCCGGGAGCTCCTGCCGGTCGAGCCTCTCGTAGGAATTGACCAGGAAGGCGGCCTGGTCGATCGCTTGCGCAAGATCTTTACGCCTATGCCGTCGGCGCGGACCATTCGCGAACACGGCGACCTGGCAGGGGCGCGTACCCTCGGCCGCGTAAGCGGCGAAGTGCTGCGAATGTTGGGTTTCAACATGAACTTCGCGCCCGTTATGTCCATCATGACGGACGAACGCGACCTGCTTTCCAATGGTCTTTACTCGCGCTCGTTTGGCCGCTCACCCGGCGAGGTGCTTGGTTACACCACCGTTTACTTGCGCGGACTCCAGGAAACCGGCTTAGTGGGATGTCTCAAGCATTTTCCCGGTATCGGCGCCGGAGAAGTTGATTCACACGAACAGATGCCGCTCGTGCAGCTGTCCCGCGATGATTTGATTGCCCAGGATCTCGCACCTTATATCGAACTCTTCCAACGCCGTGATGACCGCGTGCGCTGCGTCATGGTCAGCCACGGAGGATTTCCAAACATCGACATTCAACAAGAGGTCACGGGGGGACTGCTGGAACCTGCTTCGCTCAGCTACAACATCGTTACCAAACTCCTGCGAAAGGAGCTCGGCTATCAACACCTCGTCGTCACCGACGATCTGGAGATGGGAGCTATCTCGCGTCACTGTGAAATAGGGGACGCGACGACGCGAGCTTTCATGGCAGGCTCAGACATGATGTTGATTTGCGCCCGACCTGATGTAATTCGCGCGGGCTATCAAGCACTCGTGAAAGCCGCCGACAAGGGAAAAGTGCCGAAGGAACGTCTGCGTGCCTCCTTGCGCCGAATAGCATCTATGAAAGCAATAATCAGACAGCCGCTCGCGCTTGAGCTCGAAAGAGTCGCAAGCCTCGCAGGTGAGATCGAGCAACTGAATAGCAAACTTGGTTACACCTACGGAGGGACGGTCGTATGACTGCCAGAACAATCAGTCTGTTCATTCTCACCTTCTTGCTCGTCGCGACCGCGTCGCTCAGTTGCCGGAAGAAGAGTAGTTCCTTCGTAATCTCGCTCGGTGATCCGATTCGCACAATCGATCCTATTGGTTCACCCTCAGTGGACGCGGCCAGCGAACGCGTGCGTGTGCTGATGTTTAATTCTCTCGTCAGGAAAAACGAGAAATTTGATTATGTTGGTGAGCTCGCAGCTAACGTCCAAAGATCAGACGATGGACGGACTTATACATTCACGCTTAATGATGGAGTGAAGTTCCATGACGGCCGGCCTCTAACATCCGCTGATGCTAAATACACGCTGGATCTAGTGTTCTCCAGCACCTTTGCAAAGTCTGCGAGTTTCTACGAAGGATCCGGAGACCAAAAGAAGAGCTACATAGCGAGTGTGGCTGCACCTGATCAGAAGACCTTGATTGTCACCCTTACTAAACCGTGGGTCGGTTTGCTGTCGAATCTGATTCCCATTTCGATAATTCCCAAGGACAGTTACGCCGGGCAAAAGGATCATCCAATCGGATCAGGACCATTCAAATTTGTCAGTTACGACAATTCTCAGGGTGTCGTTGATCTCGCGGCGAATCCTGACTACTGGCAGGGACCTCCGAAGTTAAGTGCCGTGCGCGTGCGCGTGATTTCTGACACCAATGCCCTCCAGGCTGAGCTGCAATCCGGTCGCGTTGACATTTCTCCGCTGCCAACCAGCCTGTTGCCCGATTCGATCAAACAACTCGGTCAGAACCCGAATTTGAATGTGCATCAATTCAATGGTTCGAATCTGGTGCTACTGACATTCAATACTTCATCGGCGCCAATGGACAACGTCAAGGTGCGGCAAGCTGTTTGTTACGCCATTGACCGCGAGAAGATGATTAGCGCGCTCTTGCTCGGTCAGGGAAAAATCGCGCACTCAATTCTTCCGGAAGAGTCCTGGGCCTACACGCGCGGGCAAACTTATTCATTCGATCCGGCGATGGCCAAGAAGTTACTTGATGAGGCAGGCTTCAGAGACCCTGACGGTGACGGTCCGCAGATGCGATTTTCCAAGCCGATCATCTATCGCATCTCGGGCAGCAGCGCGCAGGCGCGTCAGTTCGCCGGAGTGATTCAAAACTATCTGAGGGACGTGGGCGTGCCGGCTTCTATTGAAGCAGCGGAGACAAACACCCACTTCGATGAATTGCGGCGCGGTAATTTTCAGCTGGCGTATGGTCAGTGGGTCGGCGGCAACCAGGATCCAATCTTCTTCAAGGATCTGTTTGCGACGTCGGAAATACCAAGCGAAACGCGCGCGTCCAGGAACCGGAGCCGTTACAGCAATAAAGAGCTGGATGCGCTGCTCGACGAGGCAGTTAATACATTCGACCACGCCAAAGCGGCGCCCCTCTATGCGCGGATCCACGAAATCGTCAGTCGCGATGCTCCGGTGCTTCCCTTGTGGTATCAGGCAAATATGGTGATAGCGAAAAAGAACGTCGGCAACATTCAGGTCGACGCGAGTGGTGACTGGGGTTTCGTAAGGAATGTGACGCAGTCCAATTAAAAGTCCAAGGTCATAAGGATCCGACTTCGGAGTGCGGCAACTCGTTGCCGCTTTAAAAGCGCCTAGTCGGCGCCCGCCAAAAAACGATCCAGCTCCTGACGCTTGATCGCGCCTTCGCGAATCACGATTGGATTCGTCCCGCTCAAGTCGATCACCGTGGATGGCGCGGTAGCCTTCACCTCGCCGCCGTCGACAATCAGGTCTAGTCCATCCGGAAAATAGCGAGCAACTGCGGCAGCCGATTCGGCTGGCTTCTCACCAGTAGGATTAGCGCTCGTTGCCGTCAGGGCGCCGTCACAGGCGCGCAGGAGCGTGCGCACTTCCTCATCATCGGGAAGCCGAACGCCAACGGTGCCAGTGCCCGCCGTAAGCTCCTCCGGTAAAGCATTCACCGCTGTTCCAATCAAAGTCAGCGGTCCGGGCCAGAAATGTTTCGCAAGTCGATCGAAGAGATTCGAGGTTCGCTGAAGATACTTCGGAACGAGATCAGGATCTGAAACTAATATCAGGATCGGCTTCCCTTCCCTTCCTTTTAGTTCGGCGATTTTGCGCACAGCAGATGCATTTGAGGGATCGGCTCCCAGACCGTAAAAAGTATCGGTGCGAAAAGCGATTACACCGCCACGCCGAATAATCTTCCCAGCCTCGATGCGTGCTTGATCACTTTCGGGAACGATCATTAGGAATGGCAGGATTTAACTTTAGGAATTGGGCTGGTCTTGAGGTCCACAGTGGCCTCGATGGAAACCTTCTTCGGCAATCTTCACAGCGTAACCTAAGCCATCGCCCACCGAGAGAACCTCGGCGAGCAATTTCGGATGATTGACGAAGTAACTATTGAATTCACGCAGAGCGTTAGTTGAGCTTTCCTGATCTGGTGAACGAATCTCGCCAGCCACCTGGCCACCCCATAAAAGGTTATCGACAATAACCACGCCGCCGCTGCGCAACCGCGGCAAGGATAGTTTTAGGTAGTCCGTATATTCTTCTTTGAGCGCGTCGATGAAGATCAAATCAAAGGTCTCCCGCAGATGGGGAATGACGTCCAGCGCCTTGCCCCGTTCGATCCGGACCCGCTCGCGTAAGCCGGCGCGTTCGAGATAACCCTCGGCTGCCTGGATCATTTCGTCGCTGGGATCGATGGTGACAACGAGGCCACCGGCACCCACTGCGCGGGCGAGATGCGTGGTCGTGTAACCGATTGCCATTCCGATTTCGAGAGCTTGCCTGGCCTTGATGGCGCGTGCAGTGATCTCCACGAACGTTGCGACTTCGCGATCGGCGCTGGGAACATTGTGCTGCCCGCCGTATTGCTCCATCTCCCGGAGTAACTGGTCGGTTTGAGGATGTAGCTGCTGCAGATACTCTGCCTGGTTCCGTTGAATAATTGCGTCAAGCGCGGCTTTCATGAATCACTCCAGTAGGGCGCCCACCCACCCCCTGCACGTTTTGTGGTTGCCCTTCATTCTTCTTCGCCAACCGATACGTATCTTCTACCCAAACCCAACTGCCGCAATTTATGCTGCAAAGACTGCCGGTGCATTCCGAGTATCTCGGCAGCGCGCGTGACGTTCCCTTGCGTGTGTTCCAAACAGCGCGAGATGTAACGGCGCTCAAATTCACGGCGGTCCTCGCGGAAGTCGGCAGTGAAAGGAACCTGCAGCCCGCCGGCGCCGTCGTCACTCACTTCTGTTGTTCGAAATTCTGATGAACCTTCATTAGGGAGATCGCGAGCTGACAATTCAGAGCCCTCTGCCAGAATTACAGCGCGATCCATCGCGTTCTTCAGCTCTCGAACATTACCGGGCCAGTTGTACTCCACCAGCCGCCGCAAGGCGTTCGGCGCAATTGGACGCGCCGGCAAACTAAACTTTTCGGCAGCGGCGGCTGCGAATGTCTCGGCAAGCAGAGGTATGTCTTCACGTCGATCGCGCAAAGGCGGAATCTCAATCGTCACCACCTGCAGCCGATAAAAAAGATCGGCCCGGAAATTTCCGTTGGCGATTTCCTGTTCGAGCGGACGATGCGTCGCGCTCACGATGCGCACGTCAACCGGAATTGATTCGTTGCCGCCGAGACGTTCTATCTGCCTTTCCTCAAGCGCCCGCAACAGTTTCGCCTGGACATTTGCGCTCATGTCTCCAATTTCATCCAAAAACAATGTGCCGCTGTTAGCTTGTTCAAACTTTCCCTGCCGGCGTGCCGCAGCGCCGGTGAAGGCGCCCTTCTCATGACCAAACAACTCTGACTCAATTAACTCCGATGGAAGTGCGGCGCAGTTGACTGCGACAAAAGCACCTTCACTGCGAACGCTGTTTCGCTCATGGATTTCACGGGCGACTAATTCCTTGCCCGTACCTGACTCGCCTCTTACCAAAACCGTCGCATCGGTCTCCGCGACTTTCTCGATGATGTCCCGCACCCGTTGCATCCCGGCAGAGTTTCCCAGCAGGGCGCCCCTTTGGGCCTTTTCCGTTTCTATGCGTTGCCGTAAAGAGAGATTTTCGCGGCGCAGGTTGAGTGTTTCTGCGGCGTTCTTAACCACCAACCTCAGGTCATCAAGCTCGAAAGGCTTGGCCAGGTAATCGTACGCGCCCGCTTTCACGGCTTCGACAGCCAGGCGCTCGGAACCGTGCGCGGTGATGATGATCACAAGTGGACTGCCAGTATCAGCAGTCTGCAGCTCGCGAAGAAAGTCCAAGCCACTGAGGCCGGGAAGATTTACATCGAGGAGCATCAGGTCGGGCGCCTGTTGCTTCGCCAACGCCCGCGCAACCTCCGCCGACTCGGCTTCCGAAACTTCATAGCCGAACGTGCTGAGCGCGCGGCGCATGCCGTAGCGCGCAGCCTCTTCATCGTCGACGATTAAAAGACGCAGGGACTGTTTCTTCAAGATGCGGTTAGTTTAAAGCTTATGCGGAGTTCCGTCCAAAGCGCGGTCACCGTAGGAATGAATGAAGAGAAGTGGGGAAATGGTTAAAGCCTAAATGAACCAGCCCGCCGAGTATCAACCCGGCGGGCAGTTCATCGCGTACCCGGGACAACTTAGGCTTAATTAATCAGAGTCCTCTATCTAGCGTTTCCATCTCCGGGCGGCGCCGGCTGCTCCAATCAGTCCCGTACCCAGCAATAACATGGAAGCTGGCTCCGGAATGGCTGTTTGTTGCGCGGCGGTGATTTGACCGGTGACCGATGCAGTTTGACCCGGGTCGATAGACACATCGTTAACTGCAAAGAAGAACGAGCCAGAACCGCAAGTCGTCGAACCCCCTTCACAATTCATGTCATTGAACGTGAAAAGGATCGGCGTATTGTTAAAATCAATAAATACGCCTCCGTTTCCCACGCTACTGACCGCGCCAGTTAACGTCGCAGTAAACAGCGATGTATTGCTACCGTTGATGCCTTGCGGTGCGGTGAAGGTCACGCGCAACGTAAATGTATTTCCGGTGTAAGTCGCCGCTGTAGTGGCAAGACTGAAAGCGCCCAGGTTGTTGACGTTTTGAATTGGGGGCGCAATCGGGTTACCACCCAGACCCAAAAAGCCTCCCACAGTTGTGTTCGAAAAAGTTGAATTTACGTAGGTTAGGCCAAGCAGCGATGTTGTTTGGTTAGCCGACGAATTAGGCGGTGGACAGCCGGCGTTAAAACAGCCATTTGAGAAGCCTGTAATAAAGACTTCATCCGCCCGCGCTGCGCTCGAGCTCAGACCCATCACCGCCAGCGCGAAGAGCCCAAGGACAAGAGGCTTGAAAGCTGATATTACTGAAGTTCGCATTGCCATCTCCCTGATTGAAACAAACCCCCAGGTTTGTGAATTCGGAGGAATCAACTTCCACTTGATAGTTGAAAGTACTCCGTTCAGGCCGCAGCTCGGGCAAACGTGCATTGGCCAAACAACTCTTCACGGCACTAGAAGAGCGTTATAGAAGGCTGAAAGCCTTCCACCTATTTTTGAAGGAACCAAGGGAGAAGCTGCAGAGCTTGTCGGGCGGGGGGGTTGCCTTCGGGAGTGAAGGTTGGCCTAAACTCGCTAGCTGGTTGCTAGAATGTACTACGGACGTCGGTACGGTACCCTACATAGTCTCTTGTTGCAAGGGAAAATTCGGATAAAAGGGTTTCCGTTACGAGTCAAACTTTCAGGGCTGAGAGGTTAACCGCCTTCGGCTCCCCCATCAGCCCTGCCGAGAAGGCGTGGACGCGCGAAAACCTGTACAGAAGCTCCTATTTCGAACTTCTCCGGGCTGTCATTACCAGGATGATCGCATCGCCGGAAGGCCCCAGATTGAGCGTGCCAACTATCACCGGCTCGCCCTCATGCATGCTGATGTCGGTATTCAAGCCGGTGTTTTCGTAGTTCAGGATTGGCACGGCAGGGCTATTTGAGGCGATGGTTGTTCCGGTCTGAATTGGAATCCGCGCACCAAACCGGAAACCGTCCATTCGTACTACATCGCGCCCATTCGCGTCGGTAACGAGCTTTACCTGGTTAACTTTGAATTCATTAAAACTTGGAGTTTGAGCAGAAGCGGCAGCCGAAGCCAGCAACGGCCCGCCGACCCACTGCAGATTCAGTCGTCCCTGATTCTTAACGCGGTTGATTAGTGTTGCCGCCAAACGATAATTCTTGAATGGCAGCGAAGCACGCAATTGCTTGACAACTGGTTCCAGATTCGACGGCAGCTTGGCGTCGTCAACTTCCTGGTTTGTAGCGAATAACAGGTACAGTTGCGTGTCGAGATTGATCTCATCGTTTTTCGTATCGCGTTGCTCGGCCTGGCCCTGGGCAAAAGCTGAAGCGCCGAGTGTTGTCGCGGCAATCAGGAAGCAAACAAACAGAACTGTCCGGGAAACCTTAATCAAAGACATAGCCATTCCTCCTCCAAAACGAGTCGTGCGGTTGTAGTTTGGCTTGAGTGGATTGAGCGTCTTTTAACGAACAACGCGGTGGGCGTATCATCAAGCTGCTTTCGGAGAGGGCTCCCAAAATCAGAAGCAGACACGCCGCTCGACAGAGAAAGTTCCGTTAATGAGTTAGGTATTGGGCGCGTGAGTTTTAAGGCAAAGGCAAGCGCAACTCGAAACGGGCGCCGCCGCCGTTGGCAGGTTGTTGAATTTCGGCTGAGCCACCCACCTCTTCCATTCGCTTGCGCACGATGGGCAGGCCTAAGCCCGTGCCGCGCTGCTTGGTTGTGAAGAACGGCTCCCAGATTTTCGCAGCAAGCGCCGGTGGAATTCCTGGGCCGGAGTCTTCCACTGTAATCAACAGCTCTTTTCCGGTTTCGCTGGCCGCTATTGCAACCTTGCCGCCATCCGGTATCGCCTGCAGCGCGTTAAGCAGCAAATTAGAAACTGCATCTCTCACAGCCGGTACCACCGTGCCCGGCAACTCTTTGTCGGTCTCGACTTTCGCTATCAAACGGATGTCGTGCTGATCGGCGCTGGCGCGAAACAGTGCCACGATCGAGTGGATCAGTTCAGCAATCGGCAGCGCTACGGTTTCGGCAGTTTGCCGCCGGGCAAAGCTGAGCAGCTGCGTTACGCTTTGACTGAGGCGATCAGTTTCACCAACTATCAAACTAAGATCGCGTGCATACTCCACGCTCAACGCGTCGTCTTCACGCATTACCTGGGCAATCGATTTGATCGCTGACAAAGGGTTCTTGATCTCGTGCGCCACGGTCGCAGCCATCTGCCCAAGCGCCGCGAGCCGCTCACCTTCCGCCACGCGGCGCTCGAGGCGTACATTCTCGGCGACTAGACGAGAGTCTTCGATTGCAATGGCAACCTGCCCCGCCAGCACTGTCAGTACCGCACGAGTTTCCGTCGTTAAACTTGCCGGAGAACCTTCCACCAAAAGGACGCCATGGACACGCTCGTCGCGGCGCAACGGATAAGCAATTTGAAAATCGCGTTCCCACAACGCCGGATCATGCTCGACTGGAGACCATTGATGGCTGCGCGAGACCTCGAGAAGTTTCGTGATCCACTCCGGAGTGTTTTCAGACTCCGCCGATGCCGCTTCGGCAAGAACGATTTCGACGCGTCTGAGACTCAATGCCTGTTCGGTGCGGGCCGAGACGAAACGCAATAGCTCCGGCAGTTGCTTATAATGTCCCGGTTGTGAACCGATGCGGGCGACGACGTCGCGATACAGTGCTGCTTCTCGTTCAAATAACTTACGAAAACGCTTCTGCAGCCAACGCCGGAGTGGCGCCGCGACGAGGGTCAAACCCAGAATTAAAAGGGCCTCAACGACGCCGGATTTAACTCCGTACCGCGAGCTTAACCAATCACCAAACGTGCGAATTCCGTAGATGTAGATAGCGAGAACGACCGTCGCGAAGGTCGCCACGATTAGGCTCTCTTCGATGATTAGTTCAAGGTATCGATAGCGGTAAATGTAATAGGCCAGCAGTACCGAGGGCAGCAAAGAACCAAGGTTCGCAATTGTCTTGAGATAAAGCCCCGCAGTCGTTCCCTCGCCCAATCCCACAGCCAACGCTGCAAGAATCAGAAAGCCGATGGCAATGAACGACGCCGCAAGCGTCTTCATGATCCGCTGTTCGCTGCGGTTCGGGGCCTTGCGTGCAATCAACAACTCGGTAACAGCAATCAGGCCCAGCACGTAAAAGATCCAAAGCGCAAACGGGAGAACAAAGAAGTTCACCTTCGTCAGCATCGGGGCGTAGGCCCCGTTCCAAATGGTCCAGATGGCGACGGGCAGGAAAAGCGTCGGCACGTACGAGAGATAGGCGCGGACATTTTCAGTCCTCGTCAGACCGCGCCCATTAGCCTGGGCCCAGAGGTGCAAGTGGATATGAAGCAGGAACGAGTAGGCGAAGGTGATGCTGACTACAGCGATCGTATCGGCGAGCCTTAAGGCCGTAGCCCACTGAGTGATGGAAAGACCAAACAGTCCGTGGATAGTGATAAAGAGATTACTGGTATGCCAACCTCCCATCGTCGCTGCGAGCGCAAATAGCAAACGCTCAATCGGACCTAAACTGTGACGACGGGAAATTAGCTGGACGCCCAACCAGAGGGGCAACGCGGCGCCAATGCTATAGCCGATGAGTTGAAGGACGTCGAGCGGGGACATTTACGATTGCCGATTGCCGATTTGCGATTGGCGATTGGCGATTGGCGATTAGACTCTGTTCGATTGGGACCTGATAGTTAGTCTCAACGACCCGGGACAAATTCCAATAGGCAATCCGCAATCCGCGTCGGCAATCGCCAATTAAATCATTGGCTGCTAGCCGTCCGCGTTGTTGAGGGGCTGAAGGTGATGGCGGTGCGGCGGTTGCGCGCGCGGCCGGCTACCGTCTTATTCGAAGCAAGGGGATTTGCTGCGCCCATTCCGTTCGCCTGAATGCGCCCAGCCTCGACGCCTGCGGCCTGCAAACGATCAGAAAGCACTCGCGCTCGCTCCTGAGTTAGCTGCTGTAAGGAAACTTCGTCGCCGTTGCTGTCAGTGAAAACCTCAATCAGAATTTGAAAATCCGGATTACTCGCAAGTAAAGCTGCGAGAGGTTCGAGCTTGGCCGCCATGGCGGAACTGAGCGTGGCGACACGCGCACCTGTCCACATTGACTCGGGCAGGATCAACTGAAAGTCGCTGCCC
Source organism: Pyrinomonadaceae bacterium (assembly GCA_041750995.1). Classification (GTDB taxonomy): domain Bacteria; phylum Acidobacteriota; class Blastocatellia; order Pyrinomonadales; family Pyrinomonadaceae; genus PSRF01. Next base: position 57,499 of record JBGSYG010000055.1, read on the forward strand.
GTTTCTTTTACAGTGCCGTATTTCGCGAGGGTTTGACGCAACGCCGCAGCTGCTTCGCGCGACTGCTGCTCGTGTTGTGCTGCCTCACGGCGTGCAACCTCCGCCTGGCGCTCGCCCTCAATCCGGGCCAAACGCAAGCGAGCGTTATCTCCTTCAGACCTGACGGACTGAAGTTCGTCGCGCAGGCGAGCGACCTCGCTGCGTTGTTCGCGCAACTGTTCAGTGGCCGCGCCCAAATCTCTTTCCGCAAGCTCGCGCGCCCGTGTCTCGCGCTCAAGATCACTCCGTAACTGCGCAATCTCACGCTCCGCGTTTTCAGCGGTCCGTTCCGCAGAACGAAGAGCCGCGTCGCGGCGCGAGATGTCTTCACGGCGCAAGCGCGCAGCCTTGCGAGCGACCGCCATTTCTTCGGCTCGGGCGCCGGCTGACGTTGCCTTGCGCGCGAGCACATCAACTTCAGCAGACGGCTGGTCAACACGCCAGGCCCGTTCGGCTGCCTGCAGATCATCTTCCGCCAAACGCAGCTCATCCGGTGCGTCTGCGGACGCGCCGGCAAACTTCGCCAGGTTAAACGCCTGGCGTGCTCCTAAAAGAGAAACAGGAGTCGTTTTGTAATCGCTATCTGCAAGCTCCGGTACGCGCGCGTCGCGGAAATAGTCACTGGAGTTTCCAATGTACTGCACATTTGCAGTCTCGATGTTGCTCCCGCTGAGGCGCGCCGGAGGGAGGTTCTCCAACACAACCATGCGACTGGGAACCTTCATCAGAAAATGCGGTTCGGCGGTGATAATCAGGGCAAACGTTTGCAGGTTAGTGGTCACGTCCAGTTTTGAATCGACCAACGCGCTACCGCTGCGTTTGATTTCACCCAGATTGTCCACGCGTCCGTCAGGGGCGATGGCCCACAGAACAAAAGTTGTGTAAATGCCGCCCAGCTCATTGGCGCGCGTCAAATTATTGATACTCAATTCAACACGAGTGCCTCGCCGGCCCGCGCGTTTAACCTTCGCTTCCCCTTTCAATCGCGGTAGTAAGGTAGTGCCGCGAAATTTGACGTTGATCGTCTCATCAAGCGGATATGTTATGGCCACAGTCTGCCGCGGAAGATCTGCCTGGGCAGCGGTTAGCAGAGTCGTGGCGGCTACTAACGAAATGAGAAGAGCGAGCGAAACAAAAAAAGCGCGAGTAGATATCATGTCAAAACCACTCCTAATGCTGATTGTTGGAGAGCCGCATCGACCAGAAGCGGCGCTGCGAAATGCCGCAGAGCCAATTATCTTGATGCCAAGTCGCGAATCATTGTTGCCGAACGCTCCGCAGAAGATCAAGCAAATAAGCTAACTTAATCCCTTTGATAGCGCGTTTTACGGTAGGCGACGAACTGGATAACTAATATTGAGATCCCTCCCAACAGCAGCATGTGGACGAAGCCGCCTTTGTGGAAGACGAATTTCAGAATGAACCAAACGACCAACAGACTCGTCCCGGCAATCCACATTTTCGTAGTTACCTGTTCGCGCTGATTGTCCTGGTTAGGTTCAGAGCCGGCACAAACCTCTGGCACTGAACGCGTGGGGCAATAGGAAGGTAAAGAAAAGAACGAACTTTCGGGTGCGGTAGTTTGCAGAAAATTTCAATATCGATTGCATGAAGACGGTAACACATGCGGGAACGGCTTAAAGCATTCAGCTCACGGAGCTTCATTCAACTTGTAGCCCACGCCGCGCACGGTTAGAACGTAGCGCGGATTCTTCGGATCGACTTCAAGCTTCTTGCGCAGGCGATTGATGTGAGGATCAATGTTTCGCTGGTAGCCTTCGTAATCGGTGCTCCAAACTTGATCCAATAACGCATTACGCGACCAGGCGCGTCCCGGCTCCGAAGCAAGCAACTCCAGGATTTGAAACTCAAGCGGCGTCAGATCGATTCTTGATCCATCCCGACTTACTTCGTGCCGCCGCTTATCGATGACTAGATCGCCAACTTCGATCCGGTCTGACTCGCGCGATTCCTGCACCATTCCCGAGCGACGCAACAAAGCTTCGACGCGATACTCAAGTTCTCGCGGGCTAAAAGGTTTAGCGAGGTAGTCGTCCGCGCCAGCCTCAAAGCCGGCAACTTTGTAATCGAGGGCGTCATGCGCCGTCAGAAAGAGCGTGGGGGTTTTCACACCGCGACCGCGCACTCGCTTGAGTAATTCGAAACCGGTCATGCCCGGCATCGAGACATCGAAGATGAAACAATCGAACCTTCCCCCCACTGCGGGCTCGAGGGCAGCAGTTCCACTCTCTCGTTCATCAACTTGAAAACCCAGCCGGCGAAAGTACTCGGCCAGCAGCAGACGCATGTCCGCATCGTCATCAACGATAAGAAGTCGCTTGTCGGCGTACTTACTGGCAGCCTGTGGTTCCAAGTTAGACCCGCCGGGGAAGGAATTTGATTTCAAGAAATTGTAAGCGAATTATAACTCACTTATCCCTGAGACGGGCAAAGCGTTCCGGCAATGAAGCAAAAAGTCTTCAATGAACGATTACAACTTCAGCGCTCCTTTGCATCCCGGAGAGCAAAGCAACTCAGTTAGTAACCTTGACGGGCCAAAGCGAGCCTAAGTATAGTTGGCTTTCAGATTTACAACCGTCTGAAACCCTCCTTCTACCAACGGATCAGAGACTTTCGCACAGCCGATGAACGATTTCAGACGACTCCTCAGGTATCTAAAACCTCACTGGGGAATCTTCATAGTGGCGACCTTCGCCATGGTAATCGTGGGGTTGCTGGAAGGCGCCATTGGCGCGCTAATCGTACCAATTTTTAACCAGGCATTTTCTCAGGGAGCAGGTCAGCGCACCGCCACGCTCTTTGGATTAGAACAAATCATTCCCGATTCAGGTCTCGCTGCCTGGAAGACGATCTCGATTCTTCTGCTCACTTTCACCCTGGCAAAGGGCGTCGCCGAATACTTCTCCACTAATCTAATGGCGCGCATCGGTCAGTCCGCGGTTTTGAAGCTGCGCCAGGACCTTTACCGCCACGTTCTCTCACAGTCGGCAAGTTTCTTCGAACGGCATCGCACCAACTACCTGGTGTCCCGGCTGGTATCCAGCGCGGCGGCAATCGAGGCCGCCGTCACGAGCACGATTCGCGACATGTTGCGAGAGAGCTTTACCTTAATCGTCTTCCTCGGCGCGTCTTTTTTTTATAGCTGGCGTTTAACTCTGGGCTCGTTGCTGCTTGCCCCGCTGGTGGCGATTTTGACAGCACGCTTTGGCACGCGGCTGCGAAATCTGGCGCGCGACAGTTTCGAAGGCAGCAAAGAGCTGACTGACACGGCCCAGGAAGCGCTCTCCAATCAAAGCATCGTCAAAGCCTATCGTGGTGAGGAACGGGAAGCTGAACGCTTTACTACTGTGGCGAAGCGTATCGTGCGCGCTAACCTGCGCACCGCACGCATCTCCGGTTTTGCTCCCCCATCCATTGAGATGCTTGGCATGGTCTTTGTTGTTTTCCTGCTCTACTTTGGTCGACAGGAGATCGTTTCCGGTCGCATGAATGCCGCGCAGTTCTTGGCATTCCTCTTCTTTCTGTTTCGCAGCTACGATCCGATGCGCAAGTTGTCGCGCTTGCAAAACAACATGGAGCAGGCCCTCGCCGCAGCACATCATGTTTGGGAAGTGATGGACGAACATGTAGAGATTCCGGAGAAGGCAGACGCAGGAGAGTTGCAGCCGCTGAAAACCGGGATTGAATTACGCGACGTTTCATTTGGTTATGCGAATGAGGGCCGACCAGTATTGCGCAACGTGAGTCTGAAGGTAGGCGTCGGAACTATGGTCGCGTTAGTGGGAGAATCAGGCGGCGGCAAATCAACTCTGACAAAACTGCTGCCCCGCTTTCACGATCCGATTTCCGGGGCGGTACTTTGGGATGGCGTCGATCTTCGCGACGTGCGGCTGGCCAGCTTGAGGCGGCAAATCGCCCTCGTTACGCAGGAGACAGTTCTGTTCAATGACACGGTGCTGCACAATATCTCCTATGGAAAACCCGAAGCGACCCAGGCGGAGGTTGAGACGGCAGCAAAGATTGCTTTCGCTCACGACTTCATCATGGAGCTTCCCCTGGGATATCAAACGATCGTAGGCGAGCGTGGCGTTTTCCTGTCAGGCGGACAACGACAGCGTTTGGCCATTGCCCGCTCGGTTCTAGTTGATGCTCCGCTTCTGATTTTGGATGAAGCGACTTCGGCACTCGACGCCGAGTCAGAACGCTTTGTACAGCGCGCGATTGCCAACCTGGTGCGCAATCGGACCACGATAGTAATCGCTCACCGGCTCTCTACCGTGCGTCGCGCAGACAAGATCGTGGTGATGGAAGCCGGGCGGATCATCGAAACTGGAACTCACGACGAGTTGCTAGCCCGCGGGGGACAGTATCGAAAACTTTACGAGATGCAGTTTGCGGATGAAGAAAAGGAAGCGTGGTCGGTGGGCAGTAGGCAGTAGGCGGGAGGCAGTTGTCAGTGGTTAATTGTCAGTGGTCAGTTGTAAGTGGTTATTTAGTTGTTAGAAGCTAGGTAGTCGATTAGGCCACGTTAACGCTACACTCGCATACACAATGACAATTAACTACTTACTGACACCGAACAACTGACCACTGACGACTTACTTACTGGCAACTGACTGACAAACTCCTGACTCCAGACTCCTGACTCCTGACTACTTACTTATGAAATCAATGACCGGATATGGGCGGGGCTCGGTGGCCGGCGATGGTTTTTCAGCCTCTGTCGATCTTAAGACTGTTAACAATCGCTTTCTGGATATTCATCTGCGAATCGGCGGGGAGCTGGCGGCGCTTGAGCCGGTGATCAAGAAGCGTATCAGCTCCCGACTCTCGCGAGGCCGTGTTGATGCAGCTGTCACCTTTGAACGCACCACGCAGATTGCTTATGAACTCAATCGACCTCTGATCGCCGGCTATGTCGGCGCTCTCCGTGAGATGCAACAAGAGTTTCAGATCGCCGGTGAAGTGGATATTAACGTTGTGGCCCGCCTTCCCGGCGCTTTGCAACCTGCGCGCGACGCTCTCGACGACACGATGGTTGCAGGGATCGAACATGCCCTCGATGAAGCACTTACTGAACTGGAACGAATGCGCGAACAGGAAGGTGCAGCGCTGCAAAATGAGATGCGCGAACGGCTCGACAAGATTGAAGCTCTTGTTCCGGTGATTGAAGCAGCAGCCGGTGGTCTCGCGGACTCATATCGTGAACGCTTGCAGAAGCGCATCGGCGAGTTGCTAAACCGCGAAACTCAACTGATCGAGATTGATCATGCAAGAATGGCTCAGGAAATTGCTTACCTCGCCGATCGCAGCGACGTAAGCGAGGAGATGGTGCGCCTCAAGAGCCACTTGCAACAGTTTCGCGAGGCGCTTAATTCAACTAATGAGACAGGTAAGATGCTGGACTTCTTGCTTCAGGAATTGAACCGGGAAGCAAACACGACGTTGTCTAAGTCGACAGAACTATCCATCAAGGAAGCGGCCCTGGGGATTAAGGCCGAGGTCGAGAAACTGCGCGAACAGGTCCAGAATGTCGAGTGAAACAAAAGAGTTAGGGGAACAAGTAGCGACGGCCACGGAAAGCGGAATTCTGTTTGTCGTCAGCTCGCCTTCGGGCGGTGGCAAGGGTACGCTGATCCAGCGCGTCCTCAATCGCTTACAAAATCTCAGTTACTCTGTTTCTTATACGACCCGAAAACCGCGGAACGGCGAAGTCAACGGACGTGAATACTTTTTCGTCACGCCCGAACAGTTTTCCGAGATGGTTGAGCGAAATGATTTCCTTGAATGGGCCACGGTTCATAAGCATCTCTACGGTACCAGTCGCAGTCAGGTAGCGCGGGACGTTTTGCTGGGGCGCGACATCGTGCTCGAAGTTGACGTGCAGGGCGCCGCCAGCATCCGCAATCTGATAGATGAGGCGGTGAGTGTTTTTATCCTGCCACCTTCTCTGGAAGTGCTGCGTGAGCGCTTAATCGCGCGCGGCACTGATTCAGCAGAGGAACTCGCAGTGAGGCTGCGCAATGCGCCGGAAGAACTGAAAGCCTATAAGACATTCGACTACGTGATTATTAACGACGATGTTGAGCAGGCTGCAGCCAAATTAATAACCATCATCGGAGCTGAACGCTTGCGCCTGTCGCGTCAAAGAGAAAAGATCCGAGGAGTAGTGGAAAGCTTTCTATTGTAGCTGGCAGGTAAACGCTCGCCGGCGTCACAAATTATTCAGGAGGACTATTACGTCAATCATGCCGTCCACAAATCAGGAATTAGAAAATGCTTTGGATGAGATGGAAACTCCGCAAGTCGATTCCAAATATCGCCTGATCATTCTCGCCGCCAAGCGGAGTAAGCAGCTGCAACGCGGCGCGCGTCCTCGTATTGAAATTGATCCGGTTAAGCACAAACCGACGCGCATTGCACTTGAGGAAGTGATGCGCGGCAAGGTGAAATTTACGATTAAGGAAACCGAAGTGTTGCCGATTGAAGAGTAACTGGCAACTACATCCCTTTGTAATCCGGTCCACCCCCACCTTCCGGTGTTACCCAGTTTATGATCTGGTAGGGATCCATGATGTCGCAGGTCTTGCAATGGACGCAGTTTGAGAAATTGATCTGGAGTTTTCGCCGCCCGTTCGCTCCGTCATCTACCATTTCGTAGACAGCCGCCGGACAAAATCGCTGGCAAGGATTTCCATATTCTTCCGCACAACGTGTGGAGCAAATATTGGTGTCAAGGACGTGCAAGTGCACCGGCTGATCCTCGTCGTGTCCCACGGATGCGTGATAGACGTCGGTCAGTTTGTTGAAGGTGACTTTGCCGTCGAAACGTAAGTCTTTGTAGCGCTGTGCGATGTTATCGCCCTGATAATTGTATTCGCTCAAACGCTTCATCACTTCATGACCGGATTCAGCCTTAGCCCGATCGAAAATCCCCCAGGACCGGCCGCCCGTGATGAATTGAAACCCTGTGTTGACAATTCCCAACCAGCGCCCGTGCTTAAAGCCCGCGTGGAAATTTCTCACCTTTCGTAGTTCAGGAATGATCCAACTTTCATTTACAAGCTGTTCGTAGCGCTGCAGCTTTCTCGCCGAGAAGTCGCCGGCGATTAAAGCTTCAAAGATTGCTTCAGCCGCCAGCATTCCGCTTTTGATTGCTGAATGTATGCCCTTAAGCCTTTGCGAGTTTAGGAAGCCGGCGCAATCGCCAACCAGCAACACACCGTCAGCGTAAATCTGCGGCATCGCGAAGTAGCCCCCGGCGGCGATCGTTTTAGCGCCGTAACGCAGCATCTTCCCGCCCTCGAGCAACTGAGAAATGTACGGATGTGATTTGAAACGTTGAAACTCCGCGTGAGGGTCGAGCAATGGATCCCTGTAATCGAGTCCGGTCACATAACCGATGTTCAAGATGCGATTCTGCATCCCGTAGATCCAGCCGCCACCATAGGTTTGAGCGTCGGAAGGAAAACCGAGTGTGTGCGTGACCCGACCGGTGGGGTATCGATCATCCGGCAACTCCCACAGCTCCTTAACCCCAACACTGTAGACCTGGGGTTCTTTGCCTTCGTTCAAATTCAATCGCTGGCTTAACTCCTTGGTTAATGATCCGCGTGGCCCTTCTCCCAGCACGGTGACTTTTGCGCGCAGATCGACGCCGGGTTCGAAGTTCGCCTTACGTTTGCCCTCCTTGTCGATTCCCTTGTCTCCGGTGCGCACGCCCACGACTCGATCTTCATCGTCGTAAAGCATTTCAGCGCCAGGGAACTCGGGGAAAATATTGACGCCCGCCGCTTCACACTGTTCACCTAACCACGCGGTAAGTCGATTTAGCGAAACAATGTAGTAACCATGATTCTTGAGCGGCGGGGGCGTAATGGGTGAACGGATAGCTCGCTTTTCAGTCAGGTAAAGGAAGTAATCTTCTTTCACAGGGGACTCAAGCGGGGCGCCTTGCTCAACAAAGTCAGGCAACAATTCACGCAAGGCACGCGGATCCATCACCGCGCCGGATAGTATATGAGCTCCGACAGACGATCCCTTTTCAATAACGCCAATTTCAATATCACCGAGGGGCTCGCCCTGTTTCTCACCTTTGGCGATGGATTTATTGTGAAGCTTTACCAGCCGTGCGAGGTGCAGCGCGCCACTCAGATTCGCCGGCCCCGCACCCACAAACACAACGTCCATCTCCAGCGTTTCACGTTCCATTAATCAGCCCTCACCGTTCCGCCGACAAAAAATGAATGACCATTCAGTGCGGGAGTATAACAAACGTTATTGCCGATTGCCGATTCTCCAAATGTCGATTTCCAATTGGCTCTGGCGAAAGGAACTAATTGGCAAGTGGCAATTAGAAATCGCCAATCGAATCGGACACCGCAATTTCTCGTATCATTCGTCCGTCTGTACAATCACTCAAAAGAAACAACCCAGGGCATCTAAAGACTATGTCAGACCACAAATTCACAAATCTGCTTATCAACGAAACCAGTCCGTATTTGCGGCAGCACGCTCACAATCCAGTGAACTGGCACCCGTGGGGTGAAGCAGCGTTTGCCGAAGCAAGACGCGAAAACAAACCGATCCTGCTCAGTATTGGTTACTCGGCTTGTCACTGGTGTCATGTGATGGAGCACGAGTCGTTTGAGAACGAAGAGATTGCCGAGCTGATGAATAAGAACTTCGTCAACATTAAGGTGGACCGTGAGGAGCGTCCTGATCTTGATCAGATATACATGAACGCCGTGCAAATGATGACTCATCATGGCGGCTGGCCGATGACTGTTTTCCTCACTCCTGAAGGCGTGCCGTATTACGGTGGCACCTACTTCCCTCCGGTGGATCGTCATAACATGCCGGGTTTTCCGCGTGTGTTGTTGGCCCTTGCCGAGGCCTATCGCGAACGACCGGACGAGATCGCCGAAACTTCTGCTTCGGTCCGCAAAGAGTTGGAACGCTTGAGCGCCGCTCAGGAATCCTCCGAGCTGCTGAGCAAGGACCTGCTTGAGATGGGGTTTCGCGGAATAATAAAGAACTATGATCCGATAAACGGCGGCTTTGGAAGCGCCCCGAAATTTCCGCCAGCGATGGTTTTAGAGTTCCTGCTGCGCACGTATTACAGAACCGGCAATTCCGAAGCGTTGCAAATTGTAACCGACACGTGTCGCAAGATGGCCGAGGGTGGCATCTACGATCAACTTGGAGGCGGGTTTCATCGCTACTCGACTGATTCGCGGTGGCTCGTGCCTCACTTTGAAAAAATGCTTTACGACAACGCCCTCCTGTCGCGACTTTATTTGCACCATTATCAGGTGACGCAAGACAGCGACGCACGCCGCACCGCGGAAGGGATACTCGATTATGTGGTGCGGGAGATGACATCTCCGGACGGAGGTTTCTATGCAACGCAGGATGCCGATTCTGAAGGAGTGGAAGGAAAGTTCTTTGTTTGGAGTCAGGCGGAGGTCGAAAAACTTCTCGGCGCTGCTGACGCGAAACTCTTTAACGAGTACTACGACGTAACTCCTGACGGAAACTTTGAAGAAGCAAACATCCTTAACGTTACACGCTCACTTCAGGACGTTGCCGTTAAGAACAATATGGAACCGGCAGCGCTCGAAGCCCTACTCGCAAAGTCGAGAAAGCTGCTCTTCGACATACGCGAAAAACGCGTGAAGCCGGACCGTGACGAGAAAATCTTAACTGCCTGGAACGGAATGATGCTCGCGAGTTTTGCAGAAGCAGGAGCGATACTCGATCGTGAAGACTACACCAATGTCGCGACGCGTAATGCGCGGTTCGTTTTAGACACTCTGCGAAGGGATGGACTGCTACTTAGAACCTTTAAGGATGGTGTCGCCAAGTTGAACGGCTACCTTGAGGACTACGCCTTTCTCAGTGAGGGGTTACTGACACTTTACGAAGCAACAGGCGAAAGCGAATGGCTGGAAGAATGTCTAACCCTAACCGCGAAAATGGTGGAAGAATTTTGGGATGATGAAGGCGGCGGCTTTTTCTTCACCGGAAAGAGTCACGAGACTTTGATCGTTCGTTCAAAAGACTTCTTCGACAACGCGACGCCGTCAGGAAATTCGGTTGCTGCCGAAGTCATGTTGCGGCTAGCAACGCTGACCGACAACGAAGACTACCGGCGCCGGGCAACGACGGTGTTACGGCTAATAGTCAGCGGCATGACTCGTTACCCAGCCGGATTTGGGCGAGCGTTGGGCGCGCTGGACTTCCATCTCAGCTCGCCCAAAGAAATTGCGATTGCCGGCGATTCGCGAAACCCTGCGACGCGGTCGTTGAAACGCGAAGTCTGGAAACGCTACCTCCCAAACAAAGTGGTGGGCGAGGCCCGACAAGATCAGGCCGGCGCTGCCGAGCTAATTCCCTTCCTCCGCGAACGCAACGTTAGTGACGACCCAATCGCTTACGTTTGCGAACATTACGTATGCAGGAACCCTGTTACTGCTCCTGCTGAACTGGCCGCGCAATTGGATGAAAGGCCCGAAATACGTCGTCATATCAGTCAGGCTTCGACCTAGCACTCTTCTCCCTGCCTTCAAAACGATTTTCTTGACTCAAACCTTTTGAGAAGCTATCTTTAGCCTCGTGGCCAACACGGTTGGCCATCGGCCTGGATAAGCAATCCACTCAAATAGTTCTCAATAGACCTCTCACTAACCTGCTGTCCGACGCCTGCAGTCCCAGTTCGGACGGCCTCGATACTCTCCAGCCCCAAAGCTCTTATTCCCTCGGGAAGGAATCAAGGGAAGATATGCAAAAAAAGAATTGGTTAAGTGGCGCCGTTTTCATCGGTGTTTCACTGGCGGGAGCTGCACTACTGATCGCCTCGTTGCTGTCGACTACCTCCATGCCAATTCGAGGTGATGCGGGCCTCTTTAGTTGGTTTGGTCTACTCTTGCTCATCTTCGTGGCCGGTGGGTTTACGGTCTCGGTCACCAGCAACGATGGTCAAAGCGAGAGCAAGAAGTCAGCGGCGGATACTTTTGTGTTTCTTGCGGTAATGCTCTTTGCGATTCCGCCGCTTGGCACTCCCGGTCCGGCGATCGTGCTTGCCGCTATCGTTGCCTTTCTCTCAACCTATAGTTCCGGCAACCGCAGACAGTTGATTCTCACTACAGCCATCGCCGTCATTTCAACTTCGATATCCGCATCATGTTACGGTTTGCTCGTCGGCGTGTTTGCAATGGATTCTGAGCTGGTTGGCCAGGGCCTGCCCATAAATGTATTCCTCGTCCCCCTCTGCGCGCTCGCGCTGTTGCAATACTTTCTTACCACCTTAGCTACCGCTGCATTCATCAGCATCGATACCGGCAAGCAAGCCACGCTGCCCTCACAAGAGAGCATCGTCTGGACCATCACCGCGCAACTGTCGGCTGCCTCGTCTGCAGTTCTCTTCTACTCAGCTATTCATGGGAGTGGATTAGCTTATGCCATGCTGGGATTGCTGATAACGATCCTTGTTTACATGCTCTACCGGTTCAACGAAAAACGAGTGGCCGAAGTGAAACTTGCGGAGGCGGAGCGCCGGCGACACATCGAAGAGATGGCCGTGATTCATATGAACACGATCGAGTCTCTAGCGATTGCCATTGACGCGAAAGACCAGACCACGCACGGCCACGTTCGTCGTACCCAAATCTATGCGCAACAAATGGGCGCCTTGCTACGCGTCAGCGAGTCTGAAGTTAAGGCATTGATCGCCGGGGCGCTATTGCATGACATCGGCAAACTAGCTGTGCCTGAATACATCCTCAATAAGCCCGGTAAGTTGACTGAAGCCGAGTTCGCCAAAATGAAGATTCACCCGACGGTTGGTGGCGACATTTTGCGGCGCGTCAATTTTCCCTATCCGGTCGAGGACATCGTTCGCTACCACCACGAAAAGTGGGATGGCACCGGTTATCCCAAGGGCCTGCGTCAGGAAACCATTCCCCTGGTCGCTAGAATCATTTCGGTTGTTGATTTTTACGATGCTACCCGCTGCGACCGGCCTTATCGCAAGGGCATGACGCGTGAAGAATCGTTGGCCTTATTGCAAAGCATAGCGGGAAGCGCTTTCGATCCGCGCGTAGTGGAAATGTTCGTGGCGCATGTTGAAGAATTTGACGGACTGATTGATAAAGAAGACATTCGTGAGCAAGTTCATTGCGAGGATGATCTGCTCGATTACTCAACTGCGACCCGCCCGGATGCGGGACTCGCCTCCGACGTGCTCGGCTCCCCCAACGACACAACGGGATTCCGCTCAATTACCGAAGCTCAGCGCGAGGTTTTCGCGCTGCACGAAATTGCCCAGACGATTGGCTCATCGCTCAACATCAACGATACCGTCACCCTCGTCTCCAACAAGCTGCGTTCCATTGTTCCTTTCGACACCTGCATCATTTTTGTCGTTGACGAGAAGTCTGGGAAAGCAACCGCGGTTCACGTGGCCGGCGAGGATGCAGACTTTTTCAAACGTCGTCGCATGGACGTGGGAGATGGCATCACCGGATGGGTTATCGCGAACGCGCGTTCTATGTGTAACGCGTCGCCGGAATTGGATCTGGTGGGCGTTCCTGAAGCTATCGTCAAGGAATACCGCGGCATCCTAGTCTCACCGTTACTGCGCGAGGACGGCTCATTCGGCGCAATCACCCTGCTGTCAAAGAGCAGAACGTCATATACAACCGAGCACGTACGCCTGCTCGAGTCTGTCAGCCAGCATGCTTCGAGCGCTTTGAACAACGCGTTGACTTTTGAAAAGACGAAAGAAAGCGCACTCGTCGATCCACTCACTGAGTTACCCAACGCGCGCGCCTTCTACATGTTGCTCGGACAGAGAATTGCCGAGTGCCAACGAATGAATCACGAATCACTTGCCGTGATTAGTATGGACATCGACGATTTCAAAGGCATCAACGATGAATACGGGCATGCAATCGGCGATCGAGTTTTAGCGAGTGTCGCCGGAGTGATCCGGAAAGAGCTGAGACAGATGGACATCCTGGCGCGCTATGCCGGCGATGAATTCGTGACCATCATGCCGATGGCCTCGCATCAGATGGCAAGCACGGTTGGCGAGAGGATTCGCGCCGCTGTCGAGGGCCAGAGGTTTTCCGTGCGCACAGGCAAGACAGTTGAACTGGGTTTGAGTTTAGGAATCGCGACCTTCCCCACCGAGGGCGAAACAACCGAAGAGCTGCTTAGCTCAGCGGGCAGCGCGATGCAGCGGGACAAACACAGGCGCAAGACGATTCTGACTGTCGCCAAAGCTCCAATCACTACGATTGGTGCGCTTAGCTAAAGCCGCCGTTCATGCTTTAAGAGAGCGCTCATCGCTAATAGCGGTGGGCGCTTTTCGTCTAGCGGCCCTCGTGTCCTGTCGGCACAGGGGCCAATTTTGCAGGCCTTGCGATAAGTCGCGTATAATCCCGGCATCACAAGAAACATTGCCGGGCGGTTTAGGATGCCACCACATCCTCATCGGCGTGTCGGAAGAAAACAAAATGAGCAAACAGTCCCTGCCCTCCAACAGCCGTGCAGCTGCCGACGAACAGAATAGTGTGGCGGTGATCGATGCAGAGGGGCCCGAAACGGGTCAAATGTCCGTCGAGCCTGAAGCGGTAAAAAAAGACCAGAAGCGCCACCTCGCAGACTATGATCGCAAGACACTTGTTGAACTGCTGCGGCAAATGCTGCTAATCCGCCGTTTCGAGGAGAAGTCGGCTGAAGCTTACAGCATGGGAAAAATCGGTGGCTTCTGCCATCTTTATATTGGCCAGGAAGCCGTCGCGGTTGGCGCGATCTCGGCGATTCGCAAAGACGACTACGTCCTGACCAGCTATCGCGATCACGGCCAAGCGATTGCCAAAGGCATGTCCCCGGACGCAGTGATGGCTGAGCTTTTCGGAAAGGCTGGGGGCTGTTCGCAGGGCAAGGGTGGCTCGATGCACTTGTTTGATAAGAGCATCGGCTTTCTTGGCGGTCATGCGATTGTCGGCGGCCAAATACCGCTGGCAACGGGTGTAGCCTTTGCCAGTAAGTATCAGGGCACCGATCAAGTCACGCTTTGTTTCTTTGGAGAAGACGCCGTGAACCAGGGCGCTTTTCACGAGTCTCTGAACATGGCTCAGCTTTGGAAACTGCCCTGCATTTATATTTGCGAAAACAATCAGTATGGAATGGGCACGTCATTGCAACGCGCAATGTCGCTGCACGACATTTCTCAAAAGGCCTCCGCTTATGAGATGGCCGCGGAATTTGTAGATGGCATGGACGTGCTGGCGGTAAAAGAAGCAACCGCTCGTGCGGTGGAGCGTGCTCGCAAAGATTACCTGCCCACCCTGATCGAAGTCCGAACCTACCGCTTCATGGGACACTCGATGTCGGACCCCGGTAATTATCGCACTCGCGCGGAAATCGAAAAATATCAAGAGCGCGATCCGCTAAAAGTTTTCGCAGCGAGTTTGCGCGAAGAGAAAGTCATCAGCGATAAAGATTACGAGGCGATGGAAAAACAGGTGCAGGAAGAGGTGGAACACGCGCTGCGTTTTGCTGATGAGAGCCCCCTGCCCGAGCCTGAGGAGCTTTACACAGACGTCTACGCCAGTCCCATAACACCGGGAGAGCACGGTCTGAAGTAGTAGGTCCCCTACGTCAACCGAGGAAATTGAATCAATGGCTGTGATCACAATGCGCGAAGCACTCAACCAGGCTCTACGCGAAGAGATGCTGCGCGATGAAAATGTGTTCCTGATGGGCGAAGAAGTCGCTGAGTACCAGGGCGCATACAAAGTTACGAAAGGCCTGCTTCAGGAATTAGGTCCGAAACGCGTGATCGATACGCCGATCACTGAGCTGGGCTTTGCCGGACTGGGCGTCGGCGCAGCAATGGTTGGCTTGCGGCCGATTGTGGAGTTCATGACTTTTAACTTCTCAATACTGGCCACGGATCAAATCATAAATTCGGCAGCCAAGATGCTGTACATGTCCGGCGGGCAGTTCAAGATCCCCATTGTTTTTCGTGGCCCGGGTGGTTCTGCCTATCAAGTGTCGTCGCAACACTCCCAAGCACTTGAATCCTGGTTCGCGTACTTCCCTGGAATAAAGGTTGTGATGCCTTCGACGCCCGCGGATGCAAAGGGCTTATTGAAATCCGCCATTCGTGACGACGATCCGGTTATCTTTATTGAGCAGGAACGAATGTATGGACACAAAGGTGAAGTTCCGGAGGATACTGATTTCACGGTGCCGCTGGGAGTTGCCGATGTGAAACGCGAGGGCACTGATGCCACTATCGTCGCGCGCTCTGTGATGGTGCCAGTGGCTTTGAAAGCAGCTGAAGTGCTCCAGGAGCAGGGAGTTTCCTGCGAGGTAATCGATCCTCGCACGATCAGACCGCTCGACATTGACACAATTGTGACTTCGGTAAAAAAGACAAATCGGGTCGTTGTCGCCGAAGAGTCTCATCCCTTTTGTGGCGTGGCAGCGGAGATTAGCACTGAAATTATGGAGCGCGCTTTCGATTATCTTGACGCGCCTGTAAGAAGAATTTCAGGCGCGGACGTGCCCATGCCTTACGCAAAGAATCTTGAAGCACTGGCAATTCCTACGGTCGATCAATTAGTGGCAGCCGTTAAAGAAGTGGCTTATTTGGAGTGAATTGGGAATCGGGAGCGGCTTTGCCGCCCAACCCGTGCGGTAAGGCTTGCCTTACCGTCAAGAGTTATTTTTAGTAAGCGAGAGGCTGCCCCCCTTGCATAGGAGGCGTCGCCTCCTACGAACATAAGAGACTTACGGTAAGGCTAGCCTGACCGCACGGGAGGCGGCGAAGCCGCTCATAACAATTTCCGATTCACGATTTCCGATTCACGTTTCACGATTTCCGATTCACGTTTCACGAGGTCTGAATGGCAACTCAGGTGATCATGCCAAAGCTATCTCCCACCATGGAGGAGGGACAGCTTTCGCGCTGGCTAAAGAAAGAGGGCGATAAGGTTTCAATGGGTGAACCGCTCGCCGAGATTGACACTGATAAAGCCACGATGGAAATGCAGGCGCTCGGGAACGGAGTGCTGCGCAAGATCATAATCAAGGAAGGTGAATCCGCTCCTCTCGGTCAACTTATCGCCATCATTGGTGAACCTGACGAAGACATCTCCGCGATGCTTGCAGGCGCCGGCAGCGGCGCGGCGCCAAAAGAGGCTGCGGCACAACCTGAAGCTAAGCCAGAACAAGAACAACCCACAGCTCCAGTCGCGGTGGCAGAGCCCAGTGCGCCGCCGAAGCCCGCTGGCTCTCCTGCTAAAACAGCGGCGTCTGACGGTAACGGTTCCGCGCCAGCGCCGGCCGTCGCGTCGTCGGAACGTTTAATCGTTTCACCACTTGCCGCGCGGATGGCAGCTGAAGCAGGCGTCGATCTTCGAACTTTAACTGGCAGTGGGCCCGGAGGCCGGATCGTAAAGCGAGACATAGAGGCGGCCATGAGTCAGAGCGCGGCAGCAGGCGCCACGGCGTCCGCAACTACTGGCGAAGTCGTTAAATTTCCTGCGCGACAGACAGGTGCGACCGAAGCTTCGCCCTTTGTGGACGAACCCATAAGCGAGATACGTCGCATCATCGCCAAGCGTCTGGTGACTTCTCTCGGCCCGATCCCTCACTTCTTTCTGACAACCGAGATTGAAATGGATCGCGCGGCGGAGATGCGCCGCAACATCAATGAACTTGATCCGGAGTTGAAGCTGAGCCTCAACGACATCATCATCAAGGTTGCGGCAGCTGCCCTCATTGCTCATCCCCAGGTTAACGCTTCGTTCCAGGAGAAAACGGTCCGTTATTACGAACGAGCCGATATCGGTGTAGCAGTGGCGATCGAGGATGGGTTGATAACGCCGGTCGTTCGCTCGGCCGATCAGAAATCCCTGGGCGAAATAGCGCGCGAAGTGCGCGACCTGGCTGAGCGCGCGCGGAAGCGCAAGCTGAAACCTGAGGAATACACGGGCGCGAGCTTTTCCATTAGCAACCTGGGAATGTTCGGCATCGATGAATTTACTGCCGTTATCAATCCGCCTGAAGGAGCAATCCTGGCGGTCGGGGCAATGACGGCGAAACCCGTCGTGCGCGGAAATGAAATCGTGGTGCGCCAGATTATGCGCGTGACGATGTCGTGTGATCACCGCGTGATCGACGGCGCCACCGGTGCCAAGTTTTTACAGACTTTCAAGAAAACGATGGAGAATCCTCTTTACCTCGTCGTCTGAGATTCGAGTGAAGAGGCCACCAATTCAGCGCGTAACCAAAAAAGAGAGTAAGCGTTTGCAACGCTTACTCTCTTTTGCTTCCAATGCTTCTTAATAATCGGTCTGGCTAGCAGACTCAATGCTTTTACAGAGCTCCTTACCGCATCTATTCAATGAAAGCGAAAATCAAGGGCTCCGGCACCGCTCCGCACTTAGCCTTGATCGCAGTGCAGGTAATGTTTGGCACCTGGCCGCTCGTGGGCAAGGTGGTGCTGCGCTCGATCTCGAGTACCGGCCTGGTTGGCCTGCGCGTCCTGGGCGCGGCGCTTGTACTCGTGGTGTTGCGCGGCAAACTGCGCGAGCTACCAAAATTACCAGGCCGCGACCTTGCGATGTTGACGCTTTGCAGCATGCTCGGAGTAGTAGTCAACCAGCTGATCTTCGTGAGAGGGCTATCGCTTACGACTGTGATCAACGCCACGCTCCTCGGAACGACGATTCCGGTTTTCACTCTGATGGTCAGCATAGTTTTTGGTTACGATCGAATTTCACTGCGGCGCGTCCTGGGAATCTTACTCGCCGCGAGTGGCGTTGTTTACCTCGTCGATCCGTGGCGGGCACAGTTTTCAGCCGAAACCACGAGCGGCAACCTACTGATCGTCGTCAACTCGTTCTGCTATGGAGCGTACATCGCGATCTCGAAGGACCTCTTCAAGCGCTACGGTGCGCTGAACGTAATTACCTGGATGTTTGCGATTGGCTGTTTGATTACAACGCCCCTTGGCGCCTACGCCTTGAGTCACGATTCGTTGGGCGCGACGGGAATCTGGATCTGGGTGGCTGTTATTTATATCATCCTGGTTCCAACGGTCGCGGCTTACTATCTCAACGCCTGGGCCCTGACGCGCGTTGAGCCAACGACGGTCGCCACCTACATCTATCTGCAACCACTGATCGCGTTTGGTCTGGCGCCTTTGTTACTTGGAGAGAAGTTGAGCTCGCGAACTTTGATCGCCTGCTTGCTAATCTTCGCGGGTGTTTTTGTGGTGATTAAACGAGCGCGCAGTCGCGCCGCTAAAGATGTGATCGAACGCCCCGATGCCCTCGCCCACTAGATCATTAAATCATCGGGTCATTGGGTCATAGGGTCATTGCGGAGTGATTTCAATGATCCGATGATTTATGTTTCAATATCTCAGACTCAATTTCAGTGATGCGACCCACGGGATACAGATTCATTTGCTGGTCCCAATAAGGCGAACGCTTGTAAAAGAATTCCAGGCGCGCTGCCGGGCTGGCAGCAAATGCCGCATCGGTCGCCACCTTCTCGCGAAACTCCGCCGCCAACTGCGGATCCTGCTCCATCATTTCCCGCGCGAGTGTTTCTAACACGTAGTGCTCGCCATACTCTTTCTGTTCAAAGATGGCATTGAAGAATCCCCACGCTACCAATGAGTCTGGCGCCTGTGGCTCCAGAAGATTGATTGCGACTTTGGCAAGCGGCTGTGCGAGCGGAACAACCACCGAGCCAGCAGGAAATGTGCGGAGTTCGCGCGTCACCTCACTCTTGAAACGTGGCATGAACCTTCCTTCGAAGGGGCCTGAAGGCCAGCTCACATCAAGGAAACGATAACTCTCAATCTCGATAGCCGCTGCTGACTTAGTCTCGTGGCAGGTAAGGCCATGAGCTTTCAACACGGAGATAGCTTCGTGCCACTGCGGCGGAACGATGTAAGCCACTGGCGGAACTATCGCTGTTTTGATTCGAAACGTGTTGTACATCGGCACGGCGATCTCGAGCGGCTCGGAACCAAAAACGACGCGAAGTTCGCCCGAGACGTCACTCATTTCAGTGCGCGAGGATAAGGCTTTGAAGTTGTAAGGTGAGGCTTCGGCGGTTAGCTCAAAATCGATGGGATAGGTCTGAGCCAAATCATATTTGGCGCCGCCGGCGATGGTGGCAGCATCCGCCGCACGTCCGGCCGCAAGCAGCTTCTCCGGATCCCGGTTGACTTCGACGAGTACGAACCGCAGCAAGTCATACGTCCCCACC
The DNA here is from genome assembly GCA_041750995.1 of Pyrinomonadaceae bacterium. Taxonomy (GTDB): domain Bacteria; phylum Acidobacteriota; class Blastocatellia; order Pyrinomonadales; family Pyrinomonadaceae; genus PSRF01. The sequence goes on from JBGSYG010000055.1 coordinate 76,864, forward strand.
ACCCGCGACCTGTAGTCCTTGATCATGTGGGTCTCAATCAATATTCCCGGCCGGTTGCGGAGCGGCACATAGCCCGTGGAGAAGCGGGGACTGCCATTGAAATCGCGAATGCCTTGCGCGAAATCGCGATTATCGGCAAATTCCAGGTACCACGAGACCACGTTGCCGACAGCTTCCATCGCCGGAAAGACTATGCCGTTCATCACCTCGCGCTCCCAACTCAACACACTGGGGGGTATCCCTTCGTGATGCTCAAACTGATAAGTGATGTTGTATTGATAGTCGGCGCCGTCTGTAACGTGACAGTCGATGAACAGATCCGGTTGCCAGCGGTTCCAAAGCGAAAGCCAGGCGCGCGTTTCCGGCGTATCCGCTTTCATGTAGTCGCGATTCAGATTCTGATAAGAGGTTGTAGTGCGCCACCCCATGTCAGCAGGGCCGTTTTGGTTAATGCGATTGTAGGGACTCGACCGCTCGTGACCGTCCGTGTTGTAGATCGGGATAAAAAGGACGACGACATTCTTAAGCAAGTCTGGCTGAGTCTCGGTGATGGCGATATCGCGCAAGAGCGCAAAGCCGGCATCCTTCCCGTCAGGTTCTCCCGCGTGAATGCAGGCCTGAATTAAGACAACAGCCTTCCCGGCGGCACGCGCGGCTTCCGGAGTAAACGTCTCGTCCTCAGCACCGATCAAAAGCGGCAGCTCACGACCTTCACCGCTCTTACCGAAACTTTCAAACTGAAGCACAGGCGAAGCGTCGGCAAGTCCTTGAGCGTAGGCAATAGTTTCTGCGTAAGGTGCGGTCTCGCGATAATCAGTCTGCTCGGCACGAGTTTGCCAGGCAGGGGGAGCCGGGGGTCGAGATTCTTGATTCATATGTTTGGGTAAACGAATTAGCGGGATCGAAGCTCGCGATTGCAGGAGCGGCAGTTAACGCGCCGTCTGGCGTTCAATGTTCCGCACTCGCAGCGAATGTACATCGTGCGAGCAAACCATTGCGTGATGATCGCACTCACGGCCAGGATGGCGATCATCACGACAAGGTTAAGTAGTAAGTCTCTCAAGCTCTGTGTTTGGTTTGAAGACTCTGTTGATATGCGTAACCGCGATCGTAGCCACGGCGAAAAGCCGCATTGGACCGGGCCTCGTGGTAGAAGACTATCAATTCCGGAGCTGCCTCATCGTAGGTGCGGCCGCGCAACTTCGCATGAAAGGCGGCTTCAAAGCCTCGGCGATAGTCTGCTTCATCCTCGCTGAAGCTGCGACCGGAGGCTCCATAAGTTTCCGCTTCGGCGTCGCGCAAGCCAAGCCACCAATCGTCGCGAGCGGCATCGACGCTTTGGGCTCCAACCGCGCTCAAAACCTCGCGGGACTTCGTTTCAGCCTCTTCGTCCTCTGCAAAGGCAATTACAACCGAGCGGCCATTTCTCAAAGCATCTTCGTAAAGGAAAAGCTCATCATGCGGCACACCATCGGCGATTGTTCGTTCCATCGCCGCGCCGGCCGTCATTCCGGTTGCGGCGCCGCCGATGCCGAGAATTGCCGCTCCCACAAGACCAGCGGCCAAGACCGGCCCCACCCCTGGAATAAGTAAGCTCGCGAGACCAGCGCCCAGCCCTAAACCGCTCGCAGTACCGAGAGCTCCACCAACCGCTCCGCCCATTGCTTTACCCATGCCCGACTGTTCCGTATCGCTAACAGGAACTTCTGCTTCGATTTCTTTATCGGCAGTTTCGGGAGTAATAAAAGAAATCCGGTCGTTGGGTATACCCGCCGCCTGAAGTTGTTGGAACGCGCGCTCAGCGTCGTTACGCGAAGCGAAAATGCCTGTTACCGTTTCCATGCCGGTTCCCTCCCTTGGAGAATGTTTTTAGCATTAGACTCCTGTGACAGAGCGCAGGACAAGGATGATCGGTAACCGACACAAATTGTTGAGGAAATCAGCAACGCTATGTTAGAGTCGGACTTCGAAGAGCAACTTCAGAATAAGGGACATCACAAGCGTGTACGACATCGTTGACAAACATTGGCCCATGTCGGAGGGCGACGGTAAAGCGAGCAGGAAAAAGAAACCGCGCATTTTGGCAATCACGACGGATTGCTGCACTGGTTGCTCCGGATCACCGGCTTGCGTCGAATACTGTCCCATCGAGGCTTGCATGTTCTGGGTTCCAGACGAGGATCACCCGCCGTTCGGTCGAATTGAAGTTGATCCTTATCTTTGTATCGGCTGCCAGAAGTGCACGAGCAAAGGCCCGGATGGCGCTTTCCTCGATGGGTGCCCCTGGGACGCGATTGAGATGGTGCCGACTGAAGATTGGGAAGGGCTGCACGGCATCTCGCTGCCTGATGCCCCGCCCGCACCACCCGCTTAATAGGCTACTTATTTTCTGCGAAGCGGCTCCTGATAGTCTTAGCTGTCAGGGCCGCTTGCTCTTTTATACGGTCTGAACGAATCGGGCCGGGCGCCAGACCGCGCTCATATTGTTCAAGCACAGGTAAGTCGTCCTTATCACCGGCGATTGCAAGACCGCGCAACGCTTCCCAAATACTCTCTTCATCCGCACTAAGCGTCAGCAATGTTTCTCCCACGTTTATTGTCGACCCTTGCGCTAGCGCGATTCGTTCAACTCTCCCAGGAAGAGGCGAGCGCACCTCTGCAAGGACGTTGTTAGACTGCCGCAGACGCACGAGCAAGCTTCCGCGCGCGATTGGAGACTGTTCCTTGAGTGTACTTTCCACCATCCCCCCCGCAGGGGACGTGACGGAGTAAAGCTGAAGGATGGCCCTCAGTTCATCGCGTCCACTGGCGTCGCCAAAACGCAGCAAGGCTAAAGCAGCATTGCGGCGCACAATCGGCTCCGGATCTTTGAGTAACCCTGCGAGCGACTGATGAAATTCGTCAGCCTTGTTGTCGAAGCCCATCACCCACGCGGCTGTCAAACGAAATTCTGTTTCCGGATCGCCAGCGAGCCGAAGGATGTGGGGGTACCACTGGCGCGCACTGGCATCGCCGCGCGCGATGCGTTCCTGAATCTGCAGTAACGCGTGCTGTACTCGCCGCGGGTGTTTTTGATCGGAAAGGTAACTAGTAATGTCGGCATCGGACAACGTGCGACCAAACCAAGTGAAGTACCAGGTGAGAAAAGCTCCCACCACAAACAACACCGCGAGGATCAGAATCGGCCCTGAGGCTCGCAACCTCTTGACCTCAGGCAACGAGACATTCACTTCCGGCTTGTTGCCATTGCTTTCTCGGTCCTGCTGGGTCATGGAGTGGGATAGATATGGTAGAGCATTAGATACACGATGACTCCCGTGACAGAAACATAAAGCCAAAGCGGCAGCGTCCAGCGTGCGATCTTCCGGTGACGCAGAAAGTCGCCGCGCGCCGCGCGGTAAAGAGTTATCAAGACCAAAGGGACAATCACAATCGCCAGCACAATATGGGTTATTAAAACTGTGAAGTAAAAAGGACGAACGATCCCCTGCCCCAGAAACTTCGTGTCACCATGATAGTAGTGATAGGTCAGGTACGAGGTTAGAAACAGAATTGAAGTCACGAACGCCGCAACCTGGCAAGTCCGGTGCGCGGGAATGTTGCCCTTGCGAATAAAACGATAACCGGCTGTCAGGAGAATCGCACTTGTCGTGTTCAGCAGTGCGTTGAGATGGGGAAGCTGCGAAATGTAATCGGACATCGAAACCTTAACGAAAACTCAATTTGAACTCGGCCCCTCGATCAAAAACGATCCACAAAATCACACGAGAGACACGAACATCTTAGTGTTGCTTCGCGTGAGTTGGTGGATCGGACTTATCTTTCCAACTAAGAAAACACCACGTCTGCCGGCATCAGTCGCGCTGAGCGGCCGCCCGGCCCTTCTCAGTTAGCGCGTAGAAATCATTTCCCAGCTCTTCCAGGAGGCCGTCTTTCACTAGCCGCTCGACGGTATCGAAGACCGCCGTGCGCGCCTCAGGATCGTTGCCGCCAATCTCAAAAAGCGTGTGCAGGTCGAGGGACTCTTTGTTCCAGTGTGCGAAGTTTCTTAAGACTCGTTTGGCTAAATCCTCATCCATGACTCTTTTATGATTAGCTTCGCGCAACTATTCTTTCCGCCTGTTCATACCTGCCATCATCGCTTTCACATCCGGAGGCACGGCGCGGCCTTTTGCATCGAGCAGAGGCGGACTCGTACCGGCAACCTGGGCTGCCGTTTTTTGACGACCGAGACGCTTGGCAAAGGGAATCGGCAGCCTTCCCTCTGAATGCAGATAAAGCAACGGGCTGGACATGAACACCAGCGCCATCACCATGCACACCATGATGATGAAAAGATTATCGGTACTTAGAAGGGGCGGGTAAAAAAGCGCGATAAGAACTGCGGCGACGATAAAAAGCAGGCCCACGACGATGCAGATTAGATTTAGTAATCCCAGCTCATTCTTCATCAGTCGCATCTCTTAGTGTTTTGCCTTGCCAGCCGGTTTGGGACGCTCCGACATCTCTTCATAGCCGCATTTTTCACATTGCCAGACTGCAAACACAGCGTTCGGATCGCCGGTGTTTTGATAGACAGCGCGGTCGGAAGGAATGATCTTGCCACCACACTGCGGACACGAACGCCCGCGCGTGGTGCGGACGTCGATATTAAGAGCGAGTGGGTTGTCGCTGGACATAACTACTTGTCCTCATCCCCACCCTGTTGCTCGCCCTCCCCGGAATGCCGTTTCAGGATGATGAAGATCGAACAAAAGATCGCTACCGGCGGCGTCAGCAACACCAGCACGCCGATATTGAAATTCCGAATGAAGAATGCGTTGTTGGATCCCGCGAGGGACGCCCGACACATCGCGCACTGCGCCAAACCACTACCCTCTAGCAGCAGAATTAACAGGACTGCCGGCACTAGTGCAATTGCTAACCTGGTTACCACTTTTAGGTTCATCAATGATCTTCAGCCGTAGGCGCCGGTACCGTCTCTTTAAATTTATAGCGGAGGTCTGACGAGCGAAAACTATCCGGAAAGAACACGAACAGTAAACAGATGCAGACCACCAGCATCGGAATTATTGTCAGAATCAGACTCAGCCGCTCAAATTTCAGGTGCATAAAGTAGGCAATGATGAGCGCTGCCTTGATTAATGACAGCCCCAGCAACACTACCAGCATGAAGTGGAGCGGCATCGGCTTGTAAGCTAGAAAGATCTCGATCACCGTCAGGATCAGCAGCCAAACCCAAATTGAGACAAACAATTTATTACTGCCGGCGAAGTGTTCTTCGTGTGCGCTCATGATGTTTTCTCCAATTGGACTATTTGGCCAGGGCGCCGCCGACGTCGACCGACATGATGTAGATCAGCGGGAACACAAACATCCAGACAAGGTCGACGAAGTGCCAGTAGAGTCCGCTGATTTCCACGTCTTCGTGTTTTAACTTCTTGACGCGTGCCGCCACGACCGCGAGATAAATGGCGCCGGTGGCTACGTGAAACATGTGCAAGCCGGTAATCGCAAAGAACGTCGCGCCGAAAAGCGGCGACGGGAGCGTCCCATCAGGGGCGGTAAAAGTGGAGACCCAGTGGGCCGGCAAACTAAAAGGTTGCAGTCCTTCGTGAATCAAGTGTTGCCACTCAATCAAGTGGAGCACAATAAACGCGACGCCAAAGAAGATCGTCGCAAAAATCCATTTGCGGGCCTTGTCTTTGTCTCCGCGACTGGATGCGGAGACGCCGAAGACCATCGTCAAGCTCGAGGAGAGTAGACAAAAAGTCATCACCGAGGAAAAGACGATGCTGGGATAAAACGGAAAGGGTGTCGGCCAGACGTTCGAGGCGCGCAGATAACTGTAACCAATCAGCAACGCCGAAAACGTCAGCGAGTCGGAAACAATAAACAACCACATTCCCAGCTTGCGATGACCAACGCGATACGGGAGCACACCTCCGTCCCAATCTGCTGCGGGAAAATGTTGTGCGCGTGCCTCAGTACTCACCTATCACCTCCGTTAAGTAGGGCGTCTCCCGATGAGTGCCCATTAGATCTTAAATTCCAATGTCCAATGTCCAATGTCCAAACTGCGGTAGCGATACTTGCTTAAGAACAGTAACTCAGCCTTCTAAACCTCAAGGTCAGCTAAGCGGACCTTGGACATGGACTTTTCCCAAAGTCATCGCCAAAAAAACAAAAGCAGGAACAGGTAGATCCACAAGATATCCATGAAGTGCCAGTAGATGCCGACAGCGCCGGCAGCCGCGAGCCGCTTGGATTGAAAGCGCTCATCGAGCGGCCTGCTGGTGCGAACAATCAAATAAATGAGGGCCAGCAAACCTCCCAACAAATGCACTCCGTGCGTTGCTGTTAAGAGATAGAAGAATGAGCTGTGCGGATGACTAGCTACGTAAACGCCCTGCCCCACCAATTGCCGCCAGGCCAGCAACTGCGAAACCAAAAATCCGACACCGAGAGCCGTGGTGATCAAGAGCCAGGTACGGTAACCGCTTTCTAGTGAGGCCTTCAATTTGCGCTTGGCGAATTCGAGCGTTGCGCTGCTAAGCAAGATCACGAAAGTGCTCAGCAACAAAATTCGCGGCATCGGCAGAGCTTTCCAGTCGTTTGACGAGGCGGCCCGCACGATGTAGGCGCTCGTTAACGCCGTAAACAACATCAGGATCGATGCCAGTCCGACCCACATCCCGACTCGATAACGATTCGCAGTCGAGTCGTAACTCGGGAACGGCCCTTCATGGCCGTTGCCCTTCCCCGATCGCCCGTTGGATCCGGGTGGCTTTGGGCCGCTTCCGGATTTCCGGCGCGGCAGTTGTTTAGTGCTTGTGACCATTGTGGCCATTACCGCTTCCATCTCCTGCCGGCATCTCCGCCGGTTCGGGATCTGTTTGCATCATGAAGTCGTTGGGAGCTCCCGGCACAGCAAACTCATAGGGACCGCGATGAACCACGGGCAGCACGCCGGCAAAGTTGTCGTGTGGCGGCGGCGAAGCGGTGTTCCACTCCAGCGTGGTTGCCTCCCAGGGATTGTCGGTGGCCTTTGCGCCTTTGAACATGCTCCAGAAAAGGTTGAAATAGAAAAGTACCTGAGTCAACACAGTAGCGATCGCCGCAATTGAAACAAAGACAACTAGCGGATGCAGCGATTTGAGATACTCATACTCCGTGAACTGCGCGAAGCGGCGCGGCATTCCGACGATGCCCATCGTATGCATCGGCACAAAGATGCAGTAGACCCCCACAAAGGTAATCCAGAAATGAATCTTGCCGAGCTTTTCATTCATCATCCGGCCAAACATTTTAGGGAACCAAAAATAGGTGGCCGCAAACATGCCGAAGATCGATGCAACACCCATCACGAGGTGGAAGTGCGCGGTTACGAAGTAGGTGTCGTGCATCGGCAAGTCGAGCGACGTTTGCCCGAGCACCAGGCCGGTGATGCCACCCGCGACAAACAGAGAAACAAAGCCGATGGCAAACAGCATCGCGGTCGTAAAGCGAATGCGGCCGCCCCAAAGCGTTCCCAGCCAATTGAAAGTCTTGACCGCAGACGGCACCCCAATCGAGAGTGTCAGAATTGAGAAGGTCATCGCGGAATATGGACTCATGCCGCTGATGAACATGTGGTGGCCCCAAACGAAGAAGCCCAACAGTCCGATGGCAAAGATCGCGAAGACCATAGCGCGATAACCAAAAACGGGCTTGCGCGCAAAGGTGGCGAGGATATGCGACGTCGCGCCCATGCCCGGCAGAATTGCGATGTAAACCTCAGGGTGACCGAAGAACCAGAAAAGGTGTTGCCAAAGGATGGGCGATCCGCCGGTATGAATCGGAAAGCGCTCATCCGCTCCGGACAACAAGCCACTAATATAAAGCCCGCCCGGAATGAAGAAGCTGGTTCCGGCAACCCGATCGAGCAGCAGGAGAATGCCGCCGCCGAGGAGGACGGGAAATGAAAGCAACGCGAGCACAGCGGTCGTAAACCAGGCCCAACAAGTAAGCGGCATCCGCATCAGGGACATGCCGCGGGTGCGCATGTTGAGTAATGTCGTAATAAAGTTGAGGGCACCGAGCAGCGAGCCAACGCAGAAGATGGCGATGCTGATGATCCAAAGGTTCATGCCCATGCCCTGCCCTGGGCCGGCGATTTGTCCCAGAGCGCTGAGCGGTGCGTATCCGGTCCAGCCGCCAATCGGTCCCACTGTCGATTCTGCACCCGAGAAGAAAATCGCCGCGAGGATCACGATGAAGCCGACCAGGGTCACCCAGAACGACAACATGTTCAGATAGGGAAACGCCATGTCTTCAGCGCCAATCTGAATCGGCAAAAAGTAGTTGCCGAAGCCGCCCTGGGGCGCGGTTGTCAGCACGAAGAAGACCATGATGGTGCCGTGCATAGTCACGAGCGAGAGATAGAACTCGGGCGTCATCATGCCGTCGGGCGCGCCGCCCGGAAACAGCGTTCCCAGGATCGGCCAATTAGTTCCCGGCCAGGAAAGATTCATGCGCATTAAGACTGACATCGTCATGCCTACCAGCACGGCCACGAGAGCCAAAAGGATGTACTGGATACCGATGACCTTATGGTCAACGCTGAAGATGTATTTGCGTATAAAGCTGGTTGGCGCGGGGTGCCGGTGTACTTCTGCGTGAGCTTCACCTGACATCTTTAGTCTCCTCGTGATTAGGCCTGACAACCTGACGAAAGAGTAAGAGCTATGATTAGTAAGCCGGCAACTGATACTTCGCTAACAACTCAGTCACTCTGGTTTGAAAAGCGTCCTGGGGTAAACCGATCAATGCCTGATGTTCTTCTGCCGGAAGCACCAGCATATAGCTCTTCATCTTGAAGTGGAGCTGGCCGCAAAGTTCGGCGCAGGCCAGTTCATACTTCCCGACCCTGTTTGCTGTGAAGTGAACTTTGATCACCATTCCGGGAACCAGATCCTGCTTAAAACGCAGCTCCGGGACCCAGAAATTGTGAATCACATCCTTTGAACGAAGCGCCAATTCGACCGGCCGGTTCACGGGAACGGCAAGCACACTATGAACCGAATCGTCCTTCATATTTGGATCGGCTTCATCAAGGCCGATGAAATTCAGTGCCGAGTCGTCGATTAGTTTCGGCTCGGTGCGGCCGAAGACGCCGTCCGTGCCGGCGTAATGGAAATTCCACTGAAACTGCTGCGCGACAACCTCAACCGGAAACGCCCCGGCCGGCGCTTCATTGAAGCGCAAGGAAGCCCAGACGCTCTGTCCCATCACCGCGAGGCCGATGAAGATGACAGCCGTAACCGTGGTCCAGATAACCTCCAGCTTGCTGCTGCCGTGTGTGTAAGTGGCGCGTTCGCGGTTACCAGTGTCGCGATACTTCCAAACCATGTAGCCGAGACCGACTTGTGCCGCCGTGAAAGCCAGCCCAACGACGATGATCGTTAGCAGGAATTGACGATCAAGAGCCGGCGCATGCTCCGAGATGGCGGTCGGGAACCACCACTTCTTCACGAAAAACAGCGACACGGATCCCAGCGTAAGCAGCCAGATGATAACCGCAAGAACTCGTCCCATCGGTTACTCCTCTCGTGAATCGTAGAGCTCGTGAATTCGTAAGTCGTTGAATCGTAAATCGTAAATTCGTTAATCGTAAGTCGTGACGTAAGTCGTGAATCGTAAATTGTAAATGGTAACCGCGAGTCTCCAGTTTCAAAGTCTGAGTTAACCGCAGGTGAAAGTCTTATTGCTGCACGATAACAATTTCTCCGCTTACCGATTTACGATTAACAATTTACGACTTCCGATTTACGATCGATTCAAAACCATCAAAATAAACAAGAGCGGCAGATAGATTACCGACGCCAGCAACAGCTTTCTCGCCTCTTGTCGCGAGAGCGACATCGCCGCGCGTATGCTGCTGTAGAGAAACAGCAGTCCCAACACAATCGCGCCGAAGAGATACACCTTTCCTGAAATCCCCAGCACGTAGGGAAGCAGACTCACCGGCAACAACATCAAGGTGTAGATGACGATCTGTTGACTGGTGACGCGGCCCTCCGGCTCAATCACAGGCAACATCAAGATACCCGCGCGCGCGTAATCCTCGCGATACATCCAGGCAATCGCCAGGAAATGAGGAAACTGCCAGAGGAAGAGAATCGCGAAAAGCACCCAGGCTTCGAGACTGACTTGCCCGCTCGCCGCCGTCCAGCCAATCAGGGGCGGGATCGCACCGGGAAATGCTCCCACCATCGTCGAGAGCGAAGTCTTTGTCTTGAGCGGCGTATAACCAAAGAGATAGCCGGCGACAACAGTGAGCCCTAACGTTGCCGTCAGCAGATTCACCATCACACCTAGATAAACTTCCGCCGCCACAATAAGCGAAGTGCCAAACGCGAGGGCTTCCCAGGGCAGCAACTTACCCGAAGGCAGCGGCCGGTCCGCCGTGCGGCGCATCAAACCGTCGAGGTCGCGTTCGAGATACTGATTAATAGTGGCGACGCCTGAAGAAAGCAGAGTGATGCCAAACATCGCGCTCAGAAATAGAGCGTAGTTCACGCCACCGCGCGAGCCCAGATAGAAACCGGCAGCGGCTGTTAAAACAATCAGGAACGTGATCCGCGGCTTCGTTAGCTCGATGAAAGCGGCGACGCGCTCCCGAGGCGTGATGATTGGCGCCTCCAGGTCAGCAATCGTCGCTGTATTTAGTTCCACTGCCAACTCTTTCATAAAAGTGTCAATCGCTGAGATGAGTGCGCCGGCATAGTTACCGGCGGGCGCAGCTCCTACCCGGATGTTGCTGTAGATCTCGCAAGTTCAAATGCCGGAGCCGTTGACCGCACCACTCGAAAAACCCTGAGCGTTAAAACAATTGTCGTGGCGAATACCAGGGCCCCACAAGCAACGTGTGCCACCGTGATTCCCACCATCGGCGTTAATGGCTGCGGGTCGTTAGGCGACTGCAAGCGCGTCAGATAAGCCGCAACTCCCAGCATGACTTGTAATCCAAGCAGTGCCAGGGCAATTGTCGCCGGTCGCGTCAGAAATCTCTCTTCGGGAAACCGCCGCAGAACCGTCACCGAAGCGATAGCGAGAATAATAATCACCGCAATTGCGCCACCGATGTGACCGAGGACCAACTCGGTCGGCAGCGGCTGGTCCCACGTGGCCGAGTGCCGCAGCGTCGCCCCCAGTATCAGTTGCAAAAAGATGGTTACGAGAGCGGCCACGCAAAAGTAACGTGCGGGCGTTCCCTTCTCTTCAAGGTTCGGCTTTGCCGCAATCCAACTTCGAGAAGTAAAGACTGCGAGACTAACTGTGGTGCAAAAGAACAATTGCGCAAGCGTGGCATGTGCTTCGGAGATTCCCCACCGCAGCATCAGTTTGACCGTCAGGCCGCCGAGCAATCCCTGCGCGATGACAACTCCGAGGGCAATCAGTCCCAGGCGCTTCAGCCACACCGGAGGCTCGTCCGCTCGAGCTGCTGTTTCATAACGGGTTCCTAAAATTCGATTCAGGAGCCGCTTAATCGAATTGACGATCGATGTCTTATAAAGCAGCAGACAAAGCCCGATCGTAAGCATTCCCACAGTGGTGGCCACCATCCGGTGGCCATGTTCCCAAAACAGATTGCCGACCATGTTGACGCCGGTCGTGATACCGAGAGACTCGACCTTCGGAAGGAATTGGCCTTCCGTGAGCGGCCAGTCTGCGGTCGCCAAACCGGCGTCATGACTCGTTACCAATGCCCCGGCCACAATCAGACAGAACGTCGCTGCTGCAACGAGTAGCGCAAAACGATGAAGAGCCAGGGACATTGATCTTATTGCCGATTGCTGATTGTCGATTGCCGATTGCTGATTAGTTTAATCGCGAATAACCGGTTCGACCTCACTGCCAAGTGCTAATCGCGATTACCAATTGCCGATCGCCTGTCATGCAAATCGGCAACCGGCAATCGCCAATCGTGTTACTGGTGTCTGCCGATCAACGGCACTTCAAGCGCGGGCATCATTTCCAAGCCGGGCTTGGTGGAAGCCGTCGCTGCTTCGCCGAAAGCAAAATCAGCTTTGCCGGCGCCGCCCGCGGGAACTGTCACTTGCATCGTCTTCTCAGTTCCGTTTGGCCCGCCCTTCTCGTGCCACGCCGCGACCGTGTAAGTTCCCGGCTGGAGACCCTTGATGGTATAGGTTCCGTCTTCCGCGCTCACCGCGAATAACGGATGTTTCAATACGCCGATATAAGACTTCATCCAGGGATGCTGATTACACTTCACCGGGATTAGAACCTCAGAACGAGCAAAGGTTTTCTCGATCGGACCAGCGCCGTTCGGCTGCGTCTGGTTCCATTCCGGATTGCTCCTTGGTGTTGGGTGGATATTGTGCTGCGTCGGATCGCTGTTAGTAATGGACAGCTTCTGGTTGGTTTGGAGTCCCAGTACGTGCGGCACGTATTGACATCCCTTTTGATCGAGTGCCACGGCAGTTGTCGGCGTCGCAAAAGTGAAGTCGGCGATCTTCTTGCCATCGGCCGTCGTACCATCTTTGACGTAAACAAAGACATTCGCGAGCTTGCCGTCCTTAACAACCGTATCCTGAGTAGACAGGTTTGGATTTGCTTGTCCGCAAGCGGGATCGGCAGACGAGTCGATTTTCTTCGGCGCCGGTGCAGCCCCGTTATAGGCAATCGCTCCGGTCACACTGCCATCGCCCGCCGTATACGCAGGTCCAGCCGTCGGTGCGTCGTTCGTAGTTAACGAGTCGTTTGTTGGCGCCTTCGAACAAGATGATCCGATCGCAAGTAGAGAGAGCACGATGGTCAGAATAATTCCAACCCTCAACTGCTTCGTTGACATATTTAATCCTCCAAATCGAAATAAATTTTCTGTAACTGTAACACGGTGCTCGCCGATCAGCAGACCCGTGCTATTGCAAGTCAAAATCCTGGACTTCGCGAATTGTTCCGCCGCGGCGCAGTTCGCGCGACTGTCGCACGTCTGGCTTTGCGTCGCGAAGCTAAACCGTCGTTACGCTTGCGCCGCACTGCACCCTGCGCTTGCGAAGCTGTTGCCGCTGGGGGTTGTACGGGGGACGTAGCCAACAACCGCCGCTGCTCATCGGGAGTCAGCAGCAGCATGTAGCGAACGAGTAGCTGCGCATGATCTTGATGATAAGCATTGGCGCTCGCAGGCGGATTGGGCAGGTTGATCACCCAACGCTCCCCCTCCCTTCTAAACAGGCCGCTGGGCATCGCCGTACCCGGATCAATCTGCGCCGGATCTAACAGCCAGCGGAAGGTCCAATCCGGTTTCAAACGTTCTCCTGCTAACAGGAAGTCTGGCGCGATTGCTTTTTCGTCGTGGACTGGATCGCCGGTGATATGACACTTCAGACACGGCGTTCCTGATGTGAACATCTGCCGTGCCACCAGCTTCTCTTCTTCAGTGAGTGGTTGCAACGGCTCCTTGATATAAGGCTCCTGTTGACCAGATAACGCCATGAAGAAACGAACCAACGTTTGCAATTCGTTAGGTGAGAAGTTGAACGTCGGCATGCGCGCCTTCAGATAAGGCCGCACGCCGTTGCGATTCAACCCTGGCTGCGCTTTCAGACTTCCCGCGGTCGCTTCCGGGCGAGGTAACGGTGTTGCCCCGGGATTTGCCCTGGGCTGCGCCTGTGGCTGTGACTGAGGTTGCGGTTGCAGCTGCATCTGTTGTTGCGGCTGCGCAAACGCCGTCGTGCCTTTCGCTTCACTTAGCGATGGGTCGTGCAGGAAACGAAGGAGCCAGTTCGGATCCACTCTCGCACCTTCGCTGGTCAAGCGAGGCGGCAACAAATCTTTTCCTTCCGGCGTTTGATAGTACGGCACATCCATCAACACCGATTTCTGTCCCACTTGAATCTCATGACAACCGACGCAGTTGTACTTCTTGATTACCCACCAACCGTTCTGCACATCCTGACGGCGCTGGTCCTCCGGTTCATAGAACAACGACCGCGGAACGTTCGAGCCTTCGGTTCCGACACTTCCCAGTAAGAGCGTCGTTAAGGCGTTGCGCCATTCCGGGGTCAGGTAAGGCTTCGGCATGCGCAGCCGATCCTTGGGATCTTTTTCTTTTCCTCGATCATAGATCGAAGGATCGGCGAGCTTATGTTCAAAGAAGCCCTTGTGGTTGTACCAGGGCTTTTCATCGTGCTTAGCGCCCGCCTCAGTAGGTGCCGCATGATTTGCTTCACCTTCGTTAGTTGGCATTGCGGGCTCATGGCCCTTTTCCGCATCATGCGTCAACAGCGCGAAATCGAGTCGCTCAATCGGCGTAGCGCCTTCGACCGTCAGCTCTTTACCAATCCGCTGTTCCTCTTCGAATCCTTTAATCTCGTGGCAACCGGCACAGCCGTATTGTTTGATGAGGGCGTGACCCTTCACTTTTAGATTCGGGTCGTCCATGTATGAAGCATCGGGATAGGACGGCGCCCCAGAAAGTGAGAAAAGGTAGGTCGCGATGTCGCGCGTGTCGCTGTCCGTTAGCCTGAAATTCGGCATGACAGTCATATTCTGCACCTGCAATTCGGTGCCGTCGTTCGGACAACGCGAATGAAGCTCAGTATCAAAGACGTAAGGCAAATTGTGCTGAGCGTAATCGGCTGGGGTCAGATCGCGTTTCTCTTTGGGACAATACGGCGCCCAGCGTTCCCGCGGGTTATGAATCCAGCGAACGATGTATTCGTAGTTTGCCTTCTCGCCAATCCTTTGTAAGTTAGCGGCAAAGTGGCCGCCGACCGCGCTATCCGGCTCGCCGGTGGAATGGCAGCCAAGACAGCCACGCGTTTCAAAGAGTTCTTTTCCTTTGGTTGCATCGCCACGCGCCTGGTCGGGAGCTTTGCCTTCAAAACTTTCCTGCCAGAGATAAGCCGAAATAGCTTTGATCTGATCCTCGCCGTCTTTGTCGATCCCGAATCGCCAGAACGTCGGCATCTTGCTCCCGGGCCGGAAAGCTTGCGGATCTTTGAGCCACACCGGAATCCATTCCTTGCGAAGTTTCAACTTCACATCCTTCAAATTGGGTCCGACTTTCTTTTGATCCTGCATCAGATACTTCGATTGCAGGCCAACCTGATCCTTCCGCGCCGCCAGCAAACTATTCGTTACCCGTAACGATTCGGCATGGGCCAGGAGTTTTTGTGCCTCAGTATCATCAGCAGCCTGGTTCGCCGCCTCGGTGTCCTCGCGAATCTGCTTCTCGTTCGCAAGAATTTGCTCTTCCAACTGCGTAGTGTTCTGCCGCGCCGCTGAAAGTGCATCGGTCTCGCGATCAAAGCCTTCGTAACGATGACAACCAACGCAGCCTCGCTCCGCGAAGAGATCGCGACCGAGGTTCAGGGTTTCGGCCCCCTGCGTAACGCGGTCGCGGGAATGACACTGTTGGCAGCCGGCTTCAATGTTCTCTTTCTCAAAGAGCGGCCACAGCCAATATTTGTGCCGCCCGTGCCCTTTCACATCGCCCGTCGTCGCCCGACCGTTGCCCCAGTGGCAGCCGGAACAACCAAAGCGATCAGGGTTGTGAACGCGCAGCAGCTCCTTGTTGGGGTGACTGATAAAGGCGCGCGCTAGACTATCGGGTTTCTTACCCGGACCATCCGGGGCGAGATCCTCGGCCTTGATTTCGAGAGGTTCGCGAATGCCGACGTGGCAAACTTCACAACGATCTACGATGTTCGCTGAGTTGACGCTAATCTGGTGACCGAGAATCGAATAATCAAACGAGTCCATTTTGCGAAGCAGACCATCGATCTGGGCCGGTCCCAAGCCGATCAAATGATGCTTTAAATAATCGTCGCGTTTCTTGCCAAGTTCGGAAGGCTGTTTAAGCAACTCCGCCTTGCGTCCAAGGAGTTGGGCCTTCTCCTCGCGCAAGTCGTTGTAGAATTTCTCTAGTTGTTCATAGTTCATCTTCTGGACCGAAACCGATCCTGAACCATCCCTCGCGGGCAAACTCACTTCGACAACTTCCGCGCGTTTATCCGTCGCTTCTCGACGATACTTATCTTTAGCATTACCTTGCGCGACTTCAATGTTGTAGCTGATCACGGTGAGGCGTCCGCGCTGATCCTGGAAAGGCTCAGTTACTGCATCGAGTTGTCGCTGAATCTGCGCAACGTTGCGATCGATTTCGCTAGTTTCCGGTTTGACCTGATCGAGGGCAGCTTGCGCCTCAGCCTCGAGGGCCTGGTATTCAGGGCTCTCCTTCAATTCGGCTTCAGTCTTTCCGGCTTGGGGCTTGATGCTCTGGAGGTAACGGGTATAGCGACTAACGAACTCTTTTTGAATGCCCTTCCAGGGACGCTGACCAAGCGCTTCGTCATACAGCGCCCAGGCAAGCGAAATCGTGAGGAGCAAAGCGCAGAGCAACATGATGCCGCTCGTCGAACGACTGACGATCGGATCACTTACGGGAAGCTCGGCTTCCTTTCTTACTAACGACTCGGCTTCAGGAGAGGCAGCCACTCAGGATCATTCCTCCAATTCGCCAAACGTGAAATCACTAGACGTTAAACCAGGGCGTCACCCATACATACTTGATAGTAAACACTAGCCGCAGAATCAGTTTCACCGGCATTGCCAGCAACACAGTAATCGCGAAAAACTGGAAAGTTACATACTGCAGCAAGCTCGTGCGCTGGAGTAGCTTTTGTTCAAATGGATCGGACGTCGTCATCCACAGCCAGAGACGTCGCCAAAACGGTAGCGATGGGTCGATACGATCAATACCACCACGCGTCAGCAGCCAGTGGAAGAAAAGTGCGCCCGCTATGAAAAACAAGCCGACGACGATCGCGCCAAAAAGCGCTTTCAGCACCCACGAAGTCGAAAGCATCGTGAGCCCCGTCATATCGGCAACGATGTCATGCAAGTCGCGGTTGCGATCGTAAACTACCGCATTGTGGTCCCAAGTCTGGCCCGGCCAGAACCAAATCCATCCTGGTCCACGAATGAACGTGCCAATGACAATTAAGAGAATCCACTGGAGAAAACCGGCGCAAAACATCCATAGCGCCACCCGCCGTTGCTTGATTGTGTAGTAGCCGTTTCCCAACGGATTCGAATCGACATAAGGAAACACCATCAACCCGACCATGATCAGGCTGGGCATCACCACGCCGGCAATCCACGAATCGAAATAGACGAGCATCTCCTGCAATCCCAGGAAGTACCAGGGCGCTTTCGATGGGTTCATCGTCAAGTTGGGATTAGCGGGTTCTTCGAGGGGCGCGTTGAGCGTGATTGACCAAATAAAAAGAACGACGGTAACGATCACCGCCGCCAGGAATTCAATGCGGACCAGATAAGGCCAGACGTGTATCTCCCGCGCCCAACCCGGTCGCCAGGGTTCAACTTTGCGGTGATGAACTTTTGCGAGTTTCGCATCGCCCTCGAGATTTTCAATCAGCCGGTCGTTCGCAGTTGCTTGCCTTATTCCCAGCCAGGTAAAGAACGGCACCAGGAAAAGCATGGCGACGATTGGCACGTTGTCGGGCGCCGAGGAAATCTTCCAGAGCTGGTTCCAGTCCTCAACCATGAAGACGGCGAGACCGAGTAGCACCACCAGCACAACGATGGTGATCAGTGTTCCCCGGCTCAGATTGAATCGCTTCGCCATATCTCGTAAGGACTAAACTAAGTTTTCTTTTTCACTGCCTTCATCTCAGACTCAAGCACGACGGGCGCGGGCCCGGAGATGCCACCGTCCTTGCGAATGCGCCAGAAGTGCACCGCCATGAAAATTGACGCCACGAGAGGAATGCCGATGCAATGCCAGATGTAGGATCTAAGCAGCGCGTTTGAATCCACGATCGAGCCGCCTAGCAAACCGAAGCGCACGTCATTAAAAGGCGTCATTCCCAGTTGCACGCCAAATGGACCTTCAGATCCCAGCATCGGTGTCGCCCTGGCCATGTTGGTTCCCACGGTTACCGCCCAGAATCCCAGCTGGTCATCGGGCAACAGATAACCGGTAAACGAGAGCAGTAAGGTCAACACCAGCAACACGACGCCGACGCACCAGTTAAATTCGCGCGGTTTCTTATAGGACCCGGTCAACACCACGCGAAACATATGGAGCCATGTAGTAATCACCATTAAGTGCGCCGCCCAGCGGTGCATGTTGCGCAGCAGCTTTCCGAACGGAACGTCGTGCTCCAGGTAGAGAATATCCTTGAAAGCGTCGGCCTTCGTAGGGTGGTAATAAAACATCAGCAGCACGCCCGTGAACGTCAGCACGATGAAAAGATAGAAGGTGATTCCGCCCATGCCCCAGGTGAAGGCATAGCGCACTGCATCGCGATTGATCTTCGCCGGGTGCAGGTGGAGGAAGACGTTGGAAAGGACAGCTAGTGAACGATTGCGTGGATCAGAACGATCATGAGAGACGCGAAAGATCGATTTCCAAAGCTGAGTGTCCTGAGGATCCTTATAAGTTTTCGCCTCTTCGATCGCGCGCTCCTTCAGCGCAGTGCTCGTGTCGCGCACCTTCCCGATCAAGCTGGTGTTTGCCTTCTCACCGCCGGTGATCTGCTTGGTCTCTTTTTGATCAGGACGTTCAGGGTCCATAGATTCTTCAGCGCCTACAAGGGAATCGAAGCCCCCGGTTCATCGAACTCAGTCGCTTCGCCCTTCGTCCAGTCGTAGAGCCGTGCGATATCCACGACGATTTGACCTTCAGCATCTAACTCCACGTGTGCGCGATCCATCGGACGTGGCGCCGGGCCTTCAAAATTGATTCCCTCGCTGTCGTAACCACTACCATGGCAAGGGCACTTGAATTTATTTTCGCTGGCCTTCCAGTCAGGCGTGCAACCGAGATGGGTGCAACGCGCGTAAATCACAAAAAGGCGGTCCGAAGTTTTCGTGACCCAGATGCGATACTGCTGTTGCCACTTGGTATCAACACCTAATGCGTAGTCGCTGGGAGGTCCAATCCGAAAAGTACTTGAAGGCTCGAAAATCGCTCGTGGCAGGAAAAACCTGAGGAACATCAGGAAGCAAGCGAAAAGAAATCCGGTGACGCTTGCCCAAACAATCCGCCGGCGCATCTTGTTGACGGGCGCCGCGCTCTCAACGACTGAGCCGGGGCCGGATTGGACGACCGGGCGCGCCGCTGCTGCCGGTATCGCTGTTTTGGGCGCGGGCGGTGGAGCAGCAGGCGGAGTACCCGCCGGAGTTTCCACCGTCGGCGTTGCGGTTACTTGATCCGGATTGTTAGAACTTTCCACTAACGCAAACCTCCGTCAGTCAGGAAGCGCAACGTGGCAGGCAAGTCGAAGTGCCTTATGTAGATACACGTTCACTTCCAAAGCAGAGCGAATTGTACAATTCCCCGCAGTGCAGGGAACTCTCTCTGCTGAGTGGCTCAGATTTTCGTGTAAACATTAAGAGCGCCGCTCCAAAAGAAATTTTATGAAATTGGTGCGGTCGGGTACTTATAACCTTTTTCAGGATTCAGTGGCAAGCGGTATTTACAAGTTAAATCGACGAAAGTCTTTCACGCGCATGAGTTTAGTTTCACGCTCGGCGACGTCATAAGCGAGCTCGACTACTATCGTGTCATGACTAAAGTAGTTATCTACTCGAAACCCGGATGTCATTTATGTGATGAGGCCAAAGCGGCGATTCAGGCGGCAGGCTGCGAAGGACAATTCACCCTCGAGGAAGTAAACATTGAAACTGACCCGGACTTGTTGCGGCGCTACCGCTACGAGATTCCGGTAGTTACATTTGACGGCGTGGAAACATTCCGGCATCGGGTAAGTTCTGAGGAATTTAGAGAGGCGCTTCGGCGAGTGAAAGCTATGTAACAAAAGATGGTTAGTCCAAGCTTGCTCGTTCCGAAACATGCTCAGTCAGGAAGGCGGGGTTGACGCCGATCTTCGAATAAGACTAGCCACAGATTTTCGCGGATAATACGTATGAACAATCAAACGGGAAGGTTGCTGCACTTACTTTGGCTTTATCCTGAGCTATTTGTGTAAATCTGTGGCAAATACTTATTTGTAATAAGGCCTGTTGCCTGGGCCCAGGAGTCAATGCCATCTAGGCTGGATGGGATTCAAAATGCGCGCGCGCACGATAATCCTCAATGCTCTCAAACAATCTTGCCCGTTCGCTTTCCTCAGACGTCTCGCGATAGGCCATCACTAACTCTTTCAACGTAGCCAGTTCCTTATAAAGGCCGGCATTCTCGATTGGCGGCGTCAGATAGGAGATCAGCTCGGCATATGAGCGGCGCTTGGCGATGGAACCCTCAGACGGATTGTTGACACTGTAGAGATAGATATTTGGCAGTTCGCCGATCACACGGTCTGGCCAGCACTCGCCGGACAGGCCCACCTGTTTTCCAGGCATGAACTCCAACGATCCATGCGTGCCGACATGAATCACGGCGTCCACATTCAGCACGCGAGTTAGATAAGTATAAAAAGCCATGAAGCCATGATGCGGTGCTCCACTACGCGCCATCATCAGACGCATGGGATCGCCTTCATATCCAAACGTGGGTTGCACACCGATGAAGGCGTTCCCCAGCGTGACACCCTGAATCAAGAGTTCATTCGCATAGGAGTTGATCGAACCTGGCGCCCTGCCCCAATCCTTTTCGATATCGTCGACATAAGGGCAGAGTCGGCGATACTCGCTGACACTCATGCGATAGCAGATGTTCGCCGCCGCCCCAAACATCTCCGAATTGCCGCCGAGTACCAGTTCACGTAGCTCGTCCGCGGAAGCTGGAAGAGCTAACTTATATCCGTCGTGCTGCAGGTTCGTGAGCGTTTCCCACAGGCTCGGAAACACGTCCAGGTCTGCGGCGGTCCCGATATTTCCCTTGTTGGGTGGGAAGCAAAACAGCACGAGAGCAATCTTCAATTCATTGCGCGGCGCTGTGCGCAATCGATTCCAGCGGGCGAGCCGTCGTGCGAATCGCTCGCAACGCTCCTGTAGTGGAACAGGTTCAACTCCAGCTGCCGGCATTCCGCCATACACAAAAGGCTCTGTTGCCCCGTCAATCTCCGGAATGGCGATCTGCATTCCCGCCTGAATGGGATTTAAGCCGGTTTGCGATTCCTGCCAGGCTTCGATGGTTTGCGTATCAAGACTGACTGCCGATCGGTAGGGACGGTTGAGTCGTTGCAGGAATTCGGAAGCAGCCGCGCTGTCGTTCATTGCCGGGCCGCCGACAAAACTAAAGCCGGTTAGGGAAACGATCTGGCTAACACGCGATGTTGAGATGATTTGGTCTTTGGTCTTTAACCTTTGGTCTTTGAAACCGGAAACGTGAGACTTGAAATTTGAGTTTTGAGACTTGAAGCTTGAGTTTTGAGACTTTAGACCTGGGACCTGAGACTTTGACTCATCGATGAAGAACTTTTCACACGCCTGCCTGTTATCCATTAACGTCGAAATCGCCGCGATGACGCTAAGTCCCTCCGCTTCAATGGCGCGTATCAGAGCGTCGTAATGCTTGCGCGTGTTACTCACAATCTGCGGTCGCATTAGAAGGAGCCCAATGGTTGTCTCCGGATTAAGCACCGCTTTGAACTCGGAACTTGAAACCCTAAACTCGAAACGCTTTTGGTACCACTTTCGATAGGCTTTGAATGTCTCAAATAGCGCCGGAGCATCCGGATGGTAAATGGCTACCGAAGGCATCGTTGCCGGCGGTGGCAATTTTTTTACCGCTTTCAGGCGGGCGTCGGGAACGTAGTGCTGCAAAGCGAACAAGATCATCGTGCGAATGTTCGCCGGAGTTGGCTGCAGGAAATAGCAGAACAGATACAGATAATTCTTGACGTCGCGTAATGTGCCGGCGTTCGGCACAACCCGGAGAATCGCCGGCACGCGATCCACGAGTTTTAGGTAAGCGCTGTGGTCGCGCTTACGACTGCCTGGCGCTCCATCCGGTTTGCTCGCACGCGTTTGGCGCCCAATCCATGAACCGGCAGCACTCATCAAACTTAAGGCGCGCCTGGTGTTTCTAAATGGCCCTTGATCTTCCCCAGTCTCAAAATCTCCCCTTCTCCCTTTCTCCCGTTCCCCTCTTCCGAACATCCGCGTCACATCCAACTTCCCCATGCGCGTGCGCCGCATCAACTCCGGCATACAGTTGATGACAATTACCGCGTGGTGACGTTTGCGGTGCTTGTCGAGGGAGGCAAGAAGTCGGGTAGCATTCTCACCATCCATCACGTGAATGATGAAAACAACATCGGTCTCACCTAGATCTCTATCTGCTATCGCCCACTGTTCTTGATCGAGAGGCGCGCCAAAGTTATAGGCTGCCACTTGAAGGTCCAGCTCGTAGTCGCTATTGATCTCGCGCTCCGCATTCTTTAGCGGCGCCAGCAGGCTGGATCCTACATATAAAACTGTGACCTTCATGAATTGCTGTCTGCTTCGACTCGGCGAGCAAGCCGGAGTTGGGGGCTTCCTATCTCATTCAACGAGGCCTTCAAACGACTCCCTCCAACTGATCCTCGAGACTGCTGCTAATCTCCCGCAGCTTCGTGAGCACATCCGGATCAGCGTCCCAGTAACCCCGACCATTCGCTTCCAACAAGCGCTGTACGAGGGAATGTGCGGAGTGTGGATTCAGATTGCGTAACCGCTCCAACATTGCCTGATCAAGCGCAAACGTTTCGGCGACTTCGGTATACACCCAGTCGTCAACAGCATCCGCCGTCGCACTCCAGCCAAACGTGTTCGAGACGTGATTTTCGATTTCTGCAACACCACGAAAGCCGTGATGCAGCATGCCTTCGTACCATTTTGGGTTCAGTGTTTTGGCTCGGGTCTCCAGACGCACCGTCTCTTCCAACGTCCTGATCTTCGATTCTCGCGTCAATGAATCGGACAAATAAATCGCGGGGCGCGCACTTGCACGCTGCTCTACGGCTTTCGAGATCCCGCCCAGATATTCGAAGTAGTGATCCACGTCCGTGATTCCGATCTCAAACGTATCGATGTTTTGATAAGTAGCCTCAACACGTGCCAGGGCCCGGTCCATTGCCAGCTTTGCTTCGCGACCTTCGACCGAGCGTCCGCTTGAATCGCGACCATAAGCAAAACACTTGCGCGTTACGAACAGATCGCCCAGCGTCTCTTCGCGTTCCCATTGCGAGTCGAGCACCATGAAGTTCACGTTCGTGCCGTAGTTGCCGGGCGCATTCGAAAAGACACGCGCCACCGCATCATCAAATTCGCAGTCGCCTTCTTTCAGTTGCTCGTCAACATTGCGTCTGACGAAGTTCCACTCGGTCGACTCATCCAGTTGCGCGACCAGACGCACGGCCTTATCCAGGAGTTGCACGGTCGGACTAAACAGATCACGGAAGATTCCGGAGATCGTCATCACTACATCGATTCGTGGACGCCCGAGGATTTCCAAAGGGATCGCTTCGACTTCGGTGACGCGATTGAGTGAGTCGCGCACAGGCTTCACACCGAGCAACCAAAGTGCCTGCGCCACTCCTTCACCCTGCGTCTTAATGTTATCGAGTCCCCACAGCACAAGCGCCATCGCCCGCGGGTAGCGACCGTTTTCCTTCACATAACGAGCGAGGAGATTGTTGGCTACCGTCTCGGCACGCGCGTACGCGAGCGGCGCGGGAATGTTGTAAGGATTAACGGCGTGCGTATTTCTTCCGGTCGGAAGGATGCCGGGATTTTGCACAATGTCTGCGCCTGGACCAGCTTCAATGTATTCGCCTCGCAGCGCGCGCAACAGCGCCTGAGTCTCGCCATTCGTTTCGAGTTGTTTCGAAACCTGTCCGAGAAGCTCAAAGATCGGACGCGATAGCTCCGCGGCTACATGGGCTTCAGTTGCTAAGAGAGTAATCGCAGCGTCAGATCCGGAGGCGACAAACTCCTTCACTGAGCGCGAGACGATTTCAGCAACTCGTTCGTCGCTGGCAGTACGGCCAAGATGTTCGGCCACTAGCTCAGGAAGCGCGCGGCTTCCGGCTTCAGGTCGATCAAACGAAGCAATCATGCGCAGCATGTCGGCCCGTTCCCCGGCCTGGCTGGGCTGACCAAACACGTGCAGTCCAGTAGGGATCAGTCGCTCTTCAATCTCGACGAGCTGATCGTAGAGCTCCAGAACCCGACGATCACGTTCCGTTGCGACATCGGTATCTCGTGACTTCTTCGGGGCGGGCTGAGGATTCATCGTGTGCGTTGGCATTTGAAACCAGGATTGCTAATTCAGGTTTGAGTGCGCTCAGTCAGGAATATGTAAGGAACGCGAGCTTGCCGCTCCTCAATAACTCCTAATCGATCTGTACTGAGCTCCGAGTCGCTGCGCCAGCGCCGCGGCCTCTTCGCTACGAATAAAAGTATTTTGCGTATCAACTACTGTCAGACTTATTCGCTCCTTGCGGAAGGCGGATCCCAGCGTCGCGAGCTCTTCATCGATAGTCTCTTTGCGCGCGCGCGGATCGCTGACGACCTTATTTCCCAGCGCTACGTTGGCGTTGCCGTCGGTAAACAATACGACCGAGGTCTCACCCACCTTCGCTGCCGTGCCTTTAGCTAGTTTCAGCGCACAAGCGAGGCCAGCCGAGAGCGGCGTGCCACCGCCGACGCGTAACGAATCAAGGGCGCGGCGCGCGCGTAAGATGCTACGCGACACCGGCAGGCGTACTTCGGCGGACTCCCCGCGAAAACTGATGATCGCAACTTGATCGCGCTGGATATATGACTGCTTCAGCAAGCCAAGCACGGCAACCTTCGCCTGCTTGATCCGGTACAAAGCCATACTTCCCGAGGTATCGATAGCAAAGATGAAGAGCCTGCCGGTCTTGCAACTGAGTTCCTGAAAACGAAGGCTATCGGGCGAGACTCGGCGATTGGTAGATTTCGGCTGAGCCGTTTGACTTGAAACTGATGCGCGCAAGGTCGCGGCGACTGCGACGCGTGAAACATCGCTTCTCGTCGCTGTGGCTCGCACGTATCGTCCGCGCAGCTGATTCAGGGCAGAGGTGGCTCCTGCGCGACGGTTGCTCGGCGACGGTGAATTGGATCGGTAGTCTCTCCGAGTCGGAGGCACCGTTGGCAATCGAACATCGCGCTCCTTCAGATCCCCGACAGACAGTGAGGTTGTTTTATCGCCGGCAGTTTCAGCTCCTGCACTCGCGACACGGCGACGGTTATTGCTGCTTCGCGCACTCGATCCATCCTCTGCCTTTACATTCTTTTGGCGCCCGCTCTGATCGCCATCGTCTCCGGACCGATCACTTCGGTTCATTCGGGGATCGGGAAAGGTCTTTTCAATTGCCTGCTGAATGCGTTCACTCTCGGCTCGTTCTTCTAAAGGATCGCGCCGCAGACGATGACGCAAGGCCATGGGAGCGACTCGTTTAATCTCAGCAATGCCGACTTTCTTTTTACCCTCAAAAGCCGCAAGCGAACGCGCTGCCCTAGTAATCGTTAGCTCACCGCGATGGCCGTCAATTCCAAGTTCTCCACACAGCTCGGCGACTTTGCGCAAGAGTGGTCGCTCCACCCTGATAGTGCCGACTTGTTTTTGCGCGGCGATGATTTGCTTTCTCAGTTGCGACTGCTGTTTAGCGAAGTCGGCTGCGAAGCTCTGCTCATCACGTTGAAACGCCTCGCGCCTTTCGACAATCTCCACACGGTCGTCCAACTCAGTTTCCGTTTTTACCTCAACATTGAGGCCGAAGCGATCCAGTAGCTGCGGTCGCAGCTCACCCTCTTCAGGATTACCGGAGCCAATCAACACCAAGCGAGCGGGATGAGTAACAGACATACTTTCGCGCTCGACTCTGTTCTGACCAGTTACGGCGACATCGAGAAGCAGATCCACCAGATGATCTTCAAGGAGATTTACTTCGTCGATGTAAAGAAAGCCGCGATTGGCACGTGCGAGCAGACCCGGCTCGAATGCCTTTACACTTTCCGTTAGCGCTCGTCGAATATCGATGGAACCGCAGACTCGATCTTCCGTGGCGCCGAGTGGCAAATCGACAACGGCGACTTGTTCTCGTTCGCGTTCAAGTTTCCCTTCGGACGCTAACTGCTGGCGACAGGAGTCGCAGGCATTCTTTATGTCCGTCGGATCACAGCGATAGGGGCATCGCTTCGCCACCCAAACTTCCGGCAACAACTCGGCGAGCCCCCGCACGGCAGTTGATTTGCCCGTTCCACGGTGACCCATGATCAGAACGCCGCCGATAGACGGATCGATTACGTTCAGAATTAAGCCCAGCTTCATCTCCTCCTGACCAACAATCGCCGTAAAGGGAAAGTTCGAGAAGGACCGGCTCTTCTTTGAGTCTTCCGGCCGTTTCAATCGGTCGCTGGCCAACAAATTGGTTTTAGGATCCTTCATACGCGGCATCAGTTCTTTTAGCTGAAAAGGCGGGTGGCGGCAAGCCCGACCCAATTTTCGAGCCATCCTGCGCCAAAAAAGTTCTCCGCACCAAATGCTTTTCCGGGAAAAGTCCAATACAATGAGTTCGCTGCTCAGATTTTCGAAGGAGGCGGACAGCTATTCTCGAAGTAGCAAACTTACAATGCGTGCGGGGTGATCGGCTCCTTTTCAGTGGTATCAATTTTTCGCTCTCACCCGGCAACGTTGTTCAACTAACGGGTCCAAACGGAAGCGGTAAGACAAGTCTCTTAAGAATAGTTTGTGGCCTACTAGCTGCCACCGACGGCGAAGTGCGCTGGCAAGGCGCGAACATCCGATCGCTGGGTGAAGACTATTCCAAGTTGCTTGCTTATGTCGGGCACCGCAACGGGGTGAAGGAAGAACTGACTGCGATAGAAAATCTGCGCATCTCTAACGGGCTCGCGGGTATTTCGCTGACGCCGGCAGCGGCGAAAACCGCGCTGGAAAAAATCGGTTTGACAGGAAGAGACTCGTTGCCGGCTCGTCTCCTGTCCGAAGGACAGCGACGTCGCGTGGCGTTAGCGCGCCTGATCACGTCTGGCGCGAGATTTTGGATCCTGGATGAGGTGTTGACATCGCTTGACCGCTCGGCGGTCGCTATTATGAAGTCATTAATAGGAGAGCATTTGCAGAACGACGGAATGGCCATCATTGCTACGCACCAGGAATTGGATCTCGCCGCAGGTTCGCTTCAGCGACTCGAACTTGCATCGTGAAGTCATCATCTGCCCTATCAATGTTTCGCTGGATCGTGGTCCGCGATCTGACTTTGGAATGGCGCCGGCGCACCGATGTTTTATCAACACTTTTCTTCTTTGTAATCGTCGTAAGCCTCTTTCCTTTGGGAATCGGGCCTGACATGGCGTTGCTGAGAACGGTGGCGCCGGGGGTGGTCTGGGTAGCTGCCTTGCTGGCGTCGATGTTAGCTTTGGCCCGCTTGTTTACGAGTGATTTTCAGGACGGCACCCTCGAGCAATTGTTGCTGACGCCACAGCCTTTGTACCTAATCGTGCTTGGGAAGGTTTTAGCCCAATGGTTATTCAGCGGTTTGCCGCTCGCCTTGCTCGCGCCGGTTCTGGGAATTCAGTTCGGACTATCACCCGACACCCTGATCGTCTTGGTCGTGTCCTTATTAATAGGAACACCGGTACTGGGTTTGATTGGATCGATTGGGGCCGCTTTAACTTTGGGTCTTCGGAGTGGCGGAGTTTTGATCTCAGTGCTGATTCTACCGCTGTACATTCCGGTGCTGATTTTTGGCGCAGGAGCTGTGGATGCGAGTATCTCGGGGTTGAGCGCGCAAGCAAACCTGTCTTTGTTAGGCGCGTTATTTGCCATAACTCTTGTGTTTGCACCCTGGGCAACATCGGCAGCGCTTAGAATATCTCTTGAATAGAAAACGGTCTTTGGTTTTTGGTCTTTGGTCTTTGGTCTTTGTTTCGATCACCCTTTAAAAGGATTCTCGCTAACAAAAACCGCCAATCCAAAGCCGTCAAAGACCAAAGGCCAAAGACCAAAGACCGTTTTATGAATTTGTATAAATACGCAGCCCCTGCGAATTTTTACCCTCTTGCCGGCAAGCTAATTCCCTGGTTCGCCATCCCGGCGGCGATTCTTTTTGTTGTTGGCATGTACATTGGTTTCTTCGTGGCTCCAACAGACGCCCAGCAAGGCGACGTGTATCGCATCATTTTTATTCATGTGCCTGCGGCTTGGTTGGGGATGTTTCTTTACGTTTTGCTGGCAGTCTACGCCGCCATCGGTTGGGCTTTTAACGCACGCCTCGCTTCGATGATGGCAAGAGCATTGGCGATTACCGGGGCAATGTTTACTTTCTTGTCCCTCTTCACCGGTGCCTTGTGGGGCAAACCAACCTGGGGCACCTGGTGGGTTTGGGACGCCCGTCTCACTTCATCGTTGATTCTGTTTTTTCTTTATATCGGATTCATCTCACTACAATCGGCAATTGAAGATGACCGCCGTGCAGATCGCGCCGGAGCATTACTCGCAATCGTCGGAGTCATCAATATTCCCATCATCTATTTTTCCGTGGAGTGGTGGAACACTCTGCATCAGGGAGCCACGATAAGAATACTGAACAAGCCAACCATGGAGCCGCCGATGCTCGCCGCAATGCTGATCATGCTCGCAGCTTGTTGGCTTTATTCGGTAGCCATTGTGCTGGCGCGTGTTCGATGTATCATCCTTGAGCGCGAGCAAAACATCGCCCGGTTGGCGGAAGCGAGGGCTTAGCAAATGAGTTGGGCAGGATTTTTCTCGATGGGCGATTACGGCTTCTACGTTTGGGGTTCTTATCTGGCTAGCTTCGTCGCCATCGGAGGCGAAATCGTGTTTCTCTGGAAGCGGAAAAAACGTCTGCAGGCACGGGCCAGAAATTAGTTTTCGGAGTTAAAAATGAAACGCCGTCATAAACGACTTGGATTCATCGTTGCGGGTCTCGCTGGTTTGGGGATCGCCGCAGCACTTGTGTTAAGCGCTTTTCAGGAGAATCTTGTTTTCTTCTTCTCACCGTCACAGGTCGCAGCTAAAGAGGCTCCGATCGGCAGGACCTTTCGAGTTGGCGGGTTGGTGCAGGAGGGGACAGTTCAGCGGGATAAGGATGGACTAACAGTCCGCTTCGTTGTCACTGATACCGCACAAAGTATTCCTGTCATTTACAAAGGCATCCTTCCGGATTTATTCAAGGAAGGTAAGGGTTGCGTTGCGCAGGGTAAGATTGGCGCCGACGGAGTGTTTTATGCTGACCAGGTGCTTGCCAAGCACGACGAGAATTACATGGCGCCCGAGGCCGGACAAGCAATCGACAAAGCCAAACACGCGCGCGACGCCAACAAAACTGTAGTCAATCAGTAACATGATCCCTGAAGTTGGACAGTTCGCATTGATCATGGCGTTGTTGCTGGCGCTGACACAGGCCACCGTTCCCATGATCGGAGCCGCGCGTGGCGTGCGCTCGTGGATGGCGGTCGGAGCGCCCGCCGGCCAGGCCCAGTTTGTTTTTGTTGCGATTGCGTTTTGCTCCCTGGCGTATTCTTTCATCACTAACGACTTCACTGTTCTCAACGTAGCGACAAATTCCAATTCGCAATTGCCACTGCACTATCGCCTCGCCGCGACCTGGGGTTCACACGAAGGTTCATTACTACTCTGGGCTTTAATGCTGGGGCTTTGGACGGTCGCAGTAACGCTCTTTAGTCGTCACTTACCAGAAGCGATGGTGGCGCGCGTGCTCAGCGTGATGGGGACAGTTAGCGTCGGCTTTCTCCTTTTCATGTTGCTGACGTCGAATCCTTTCGATCGCTTGTTCCCGGCCGCGGCGGATGGTCGAGATCTCAATCCGCTGCTGCAGGATCCGGCGATGGTGATCCATCCGCCGATGCTGTACATGGGTTATGTCGGCTTCTCAGTGGCTTTCGCGTTCGCGATTTCGGCCCTGATTAGCGGTCGGCTAGACGCCACCTGGGCGCGTTGGTCACGACCGTGGACAACCGTTGCGTGGATGTTCCTCACTTGTGGGATCGCCCTGGGAAGTTGGTGGGCTTATTACGAGTTAGGCTGGGGCGGCTGGTGGTTTTGGGATCCGGTTGAGAATGCTTCCTTCATGCCGTGGCTGGTAGGTACGGCGCTGATTCACTCTTTAGCGGTCACAGAAAAACGTGGCGGCTTTAAGAGTTGGACCGTGCTGCTAGCGATCACGGCGTTTTCTTTAAGTCTACTGGGAACGTTTCTCGTGCGTTCAGGCGTGCTCACTTCGGTGCACGCGTTTGCGACGGATCCCAAGCGCGGAGTCTTCATCCTCGTCTTTCTCGGTTTAGTGATTGGCGGCTCACTCGTTCTCTATGCCTGGCGTGCCAGCCAAGTGGGGCTTGGAGGAAAGTTTGAAATCGTCTCGCGTGAATCTTTCCTGCTTGCGAACAATGTTCTCCTTAGCGTGGCAACAGCCTCCGTGTTACTGGGCACTCTGTACCCTTTGATCATTGATGTGCTGGGTATGGGAAAACTTTCGGTGGGACCGCCCTACTTCAACACGGTGTTTGTGGCTCTAATGGCGCCGGCAATCTTCCTGATGGGTGTCGGACCAATTGCCCGCTGGCGCAAAGCAAGTTTGCCGGAGTTGGCAGTACGACTCCGTTGGGCGTTTGCAGCAAGTGTGATCACGGCCGTGCTGCTGCCTTTCGTAATGGGAAGTTGGAAGCCGCTCGCCAGCCTGGGACTGTTACTCGCGATTTGGATCGTGGTTACGGCAATTCTCAACGTGCGCGATCGGGTCAAGACTACGAGCGGCCAGCTATCACTTTTCACGAAGTTGCGCATGCAAAGCCGGAGCTACTACGGAATGCAGCTCGCCCATGTCGGCGTAGCAGTATTCATTGTCGGCGTCACGATTGTTACTGCTTACCAGGCGGAGCAGGACGTGAAGATGTCTCCAGGAGATAAGGTGAGCGTTGGCGGTTACGATTTTCGTTTTGGCGGAATTCGAGAGGTTGCCGGACCAAACTATCGCGCAGTGCGCGCGGAGATCGACATTTCCCAAAACGGAAATCCGCTGCGTACGATGTATCCGGAGAAGCGTACGTACCTAGCTTCCGGGAACGCGATGACGGAAACCGCAATCGACACAGGAATCTTTCGCGATCTCTACATCTCACTTGGCGAACCCGTCGGCGGCACTGCCTGGAGCGTTCGCGTCCACTACAAACCCTTCGTTAACTGGATTTGGGGCGGCGCGCTGTTAATGGCCCTAGGTGGTGGACTAGCGGTAAGCGATCGACGTTATGCGCTCGCGGCACGCAAGGAACGCTTAGCTAAACAAACCACACAACGTGATGCCGTTCCGGCGTTAGCGACGGCGGCGGCGGATGAGTCATGAGTCGTTTCGTAATTCCATTGGCGCTCTTTGCTGGTCTCCTGGTCTTTTTGGCGATTGGCCTCGGTCGCGATCCGCATACGGTTCCCTCACCATTGATCAACAAACCGGCGCCCGCTTTCCAGTTGCCGCAGCTTCACGAACAGACAAAATCCTTTTCGCCTCAGGAAATGCGTGGGAAAGTCTGGCTGCTCAATGTTTGGGCTTCCTGGTGTATCTCCTGTCGCGAAGAGCATCCGTTGCTACTCGAGCTCGCGCGCTCGCGAGCCGTGCCACTTTATGGTCTCAACTATAAGGACCAACGTAACGATGCCATCGCCTGGCTCGATGAGCTTGGTAACCCTTACCTGTTAAGCGCCGCCGATCTCGATGGTCGGGTGGGGATCGATTACGGAGTTTACGGTGCGCCGGAAACGTACCTCATCGATCGCGAGGGCATAATTCGTTTCAAACACATTGGACCGCTGACGCCCGAGGTTTTGCAAGGCAAACTTCTTCCGCTCGCGCGCGACTTAAACAAATCAAGCGACTCGCATTGCAATTGTTACTTCTATTTTCGCTGGCCGCGACCGGCTGGGCTCAAACTGCTCAGCCGCTCGGAGAAGATCCCGAGATCGAAAAACGTCTGCAAGCACTTTCGCACGAACTGCGTTGCCTGGTTTGCCAGAACGAGACGCTGGCTGATTCGCGTGCTGGTTTAGCGGAAGATTTGCGACGCGAGATTCGCGACCAGATGAAGGCCGGCAAGAGCGACAAGGAGATCATCGCATTTCTAACAGCCCGCTACGGTGATTTCGTACTCTATCGGCCGCGCGTGACGCCAACCACCTATGTGCTTTGGTTCGGGCCTTTCATTTTGCTGGCGGTGGGTTTGCTGGTCTTGTACCGGCAGCTTAAGCAGCGGCGCAAACAAATCACGCAGGATCCGCTTACAGATCAAGATCGCCGGCGGCTTGATGAGTTGTTAGCAGCGTCAAACGATAAGGAGCCGGCATGATGATCTTCTGGCTGCTGTGCGCAACATTCATAGCGATCGGTCTGGCGTTTGTGTTGCCGCCCTTGCTACAGCGATCCGAGAAAGAGACGGAAAGCACCGACACTTCCAGCAAGGAAGCTAATATTGAAGTTTACCGCGATCAACTTGCGGAGCTGCAAAGCGATCTGAACAACGGTCTGATAAGCGAAGAACAATACAAACAGGATCGACAGGAATTCGAGGTCCGACTGCTTGAAGATGTGGCAGCCAACGATCGCCCTGCACCCGGCAAGTCTAAGAACAATCGCACTCTGGTTTACATCCTGGCATTCGCGCTGCCGGTTATAGCAGTAGTTTTCTATTTGCGGATTGGTCATCCCAGCGCGCTTTCCGCGTCGCCGGCGCCGATTGGAAGATCGACAGCCGCGCCCGAAACCACCGCTACCGAAGAGGGCGAGTTCTCCCCCCAACGCATCCAAGCCAACGTGGCCGCACTCGCAAAGAAGCTCGAAGAGAACCCTAACGATGTCGCGGGTTGGATCATGTTGGGAAGATCGTATTCCTCGCTCGAGAAATTCTCAGAAGCCAACGCCGCGTATAAGAAGGCCATTGAGCTGAAGTCAGACGACGCCGACTTGTTGGCTGACTACGGTTTTGTCCTGGCGATGGCGAATGGGAAAAGCCTTTCAGGCGAGCCGGCCGAGATAATCAACCGGGCGTTAAAGATCGACCCCGAGAACCCCAAAGCGTTGGAGCTGGCAGGCGCCGCGGCGTTTGAAGCCAAGGATTTTCCACTTGCCATCAAGCACTGGCAGAAACTGCTCAACAAGAATGCTCCTGATTCTGAAATTGGACGTGCTTTGACTGAAAGGATTGAGGAAGCGAAGAAGCGATCGCGGTAATTGAAGACGCAAAATTAAGCCTTCTGACGCCTGACTCCTGACTCCTGAAATCATGACACGAGAAAACTTAATGTTCGCGATCATCGGGCTGCTGCTCGGCTTCATCGTCGGCTTCATTTTTTCCAGCACGATGAACCAACGCACAGCTCAAAACCCGTCGGCAATATCGAGCAATTCTGCTCTTCCTGCCGACCATCCACAGATCCAAGGAAATACTAATCAAGATCCGCAGCAAGTTTTCGCTGATGTGCAGGCAGCGATTGGCAAGGCCCGCAGCGAGCCCAATAACTTTGACGCCCAAATGAAAGCAGCCGAGCTCTACTACAAAATTCAGCGTTACGATCAGGCGATTGAGTACCTGCTAAAAGCAAACCAGCTTCAGCCTGGAAGTTTCGAAGCGATTGTCGCACTGGGCCAGGTGAACCTGGACGCAGGCAATTTTGAGCAAGCCGAGAAATGGTACAAGGCAGCAGGGTTAAAGAAACCGGATGATTTGCGCGTGCTGGCGAGTCTTGCTTATACGCAGCTGCAGAAGGGCGACGCGGGCGCAGCGGAAAAGTCTATTGCGAAACTTGAACAAGCAGATCCCACCAACGAAGACCTACCGCAGTTTAGAGACAAGCTGGCGACGTTAAAAACCAAAAAGTAGCACTTTGAGCTTTGTACTTATAGCTCTGAACATGGAGCTTGGAGCTTTGAACTTTGTACTTTGTGCTTTGAACTTTGTGCTTTGTTTGGTGATGCTATTCCTTGATGATGGCCATCAAGTTTTGGCCCAGAAACAAAGTACCAAGTTCAAAGTACAAAAGAATTCTTCTACTGACTACTGCCTTCTGCCTTCCGACTACTGCCTTCCGCCTTCTGCCTACTGCCTACTGCCTTCTGCCTTCTGCCTACGCCTTCCGCCTACTGCCTACTGACTCCCTGCCTACTTCTTCAAGGTTCAATCGTCATCCGCAAAACCTCGCTCATCCGCATGCGCTCAATCTTTCCATCCTTAGCCGTTACTACAATTTGATTGTTTTCAATCGTCACCCGCCGGATAGTGCTCATGTAGCGCTCGCTGCGAGTACCATCGAGCAACTCCAAAACTAAACGTGGACCGCTCGGAGGCTCCGGCACGGCTGGTGTCGTCGCGGGTGTGCGCGCCCCACGCCTCCCTGTAGGTCTGGCAGGTCGGGCAGGCTCCGGTTCATCCGTCGCCACTTTCTCAGACTCCTTAGTTTCAGCTGGCTTAGTCTCTTTCTCAGGAGTGGTTACTTTCGGCTTGGGCGCAGGAGCGCGACGTGCCGCGGCACGTCCGCGACCTCTGCGGTTCGGGGGCGCTCTCACCGGAGCTGGTTCGGTGCGTTCCTCTGGTGTTGCTTCGGGCGAAGGAGTCGGAGCGGGAGTAGCGACAGCGACTTCTTCGGGCGGAGGTGTTGGTTCATTGATGCGCGCACCTGCCGAAGTTACGCGCCGTCCTTTCTTGGCTCCACTCGACAGCTCAGTGGTTTCAGGCTTGTCCGCTTCCGCCACGAAAGGAACAGCAACCGGTTCAAACGATCCTCCAAAACGAATTTGATAAGTACCTTCATCGTCGTTGGGACTTCGCGCTTCGACCCGCAGAATCAAATCTTCGCGCCCGCGCAAAAAGATACCTTTGGTTATCGGCGACGAGCTCTCAGCATAGAGTGTGAACTTCAGCAAAGGTCGAAGTGTTCCAGCCGTGAAAACGTCAACGTCGCCGTTGAGATTCTTACTCTGCACGGTGATCAGCACATCGCCGGGGTTCCCGCTGAAGGCGTAGTAATGATGCGTGAAGCGCGAGTCGCCGATATCGCGGGCAGCAATGCTGCCACTCAAATCGTTGGCGCTGATGGGAGAGGGAGCGGTGGGTTCGCTAGATTGCGCGTGAGCTTCGAGGGATGTTGCCAGGAAGAGAACTAGCAGCATTCCTCCCCAGACAACGTAGTTTTTTATTCTAGCTAGAGCACGCATGAACATCTTGGCGGCGGCGGATTACGGGTGGGAGAAACGCAGAGGCACCGATAAGCAGGACTTCTGCAACTCAACGCTGCGCCGCCTCAAGTTGCCGATACTAACATGCTTTCGACTTTTTGCTGTCGGACGGCTATTTCAACGGCATCATCAAGGGAACGACTAGCTCCGAAGTGAAGACAATTGAGGGCAGGAAGTGCCCTCGCCCTCTTTGTGATTTCTTAACTATGGAAGGCTGGCGATGTTGAGGAAGTTCTAATGGTGCCGAAGGGGGGCGGTTCACGCCGAAACCGTAACTACAGCCGCACGTAAACTTAGGCGGAAAATCGGCTGCGGAGTAGTTTGGCAATAGAGAAGACCAGGCGGATAGTGAGGATAGGCGTGATGGTGTTGGACTCGGTTCGGACTCAAATAATGAACCTAGGCGCACAGGAGTTGATGCCTCCTTTATGGTCCGCCCCAGTCAGTCCAGTTTTCCAACAACTCTTATAAGAGTTGCTGGAAAATAGTTTCCGCAGGCGCGAGGCTATCAAATCGAGCCGAGTTGTCAGAATCGCAAGTTAGACGAAGTGCTAACTTCGAGGAGCCGAATTGGACCGAGTGGAGAGTTGTAAGCTATGAGCGATAAAGCCGCGAGGGACTGCGCGCCCCCAAACCAAACCGATTCTGATTTCGATAATCAGCGTAAGGGTTACCGTGACTACTCGGTTGAGGAGAAATTCATCGCGCTCGCTGCCGTCGACCTCAATGGTGGCAATATCTACCGAACGGCCCGGGCTATCGAGATACCTTACGCCACACTTCACGGCTGGGTTGAAGAACGTAAATCGGGAAGTATCAAATTGTCGAATTTCGAGAGAGAGAAAAGGGGCGACCTCGCTACCAAGCTAGAATCACTTATCCACGACCTCGTCGAAGCTATGCCTGGTAAAGTCGGCAAGGCCACACTGTCCCAATGTGCCGTCACTCTCGGAATCGCTGTAGACAAAACACGCATTCTGCGAGGCGAGGGGTTGGAACCAGATCCTGCTATGGAGCTTTGTCGGCTGCTCGGCATTAACCGTAACCAGATTCCCACGTCGCTCGAACTTCCCCCAGGCCGGGAACTTCCTCCCGAGCTCCTTGCCCAACTCGATGCTATTACTACTACCGCCACCGTTCGGCACGCCGAACCCCAAACTTCCCCTCCTTCGAAAGAAGCCCAACCTGAGAGCGTAGACTCTGCACCTGATACCCCGGAGTCCGCCCCGACTGACCTCGCACCCAAACTCCAATCCCCACAGGAACCCGACAAACCCATCATTACCTGTGCAGATGACCTTCTCCCAAAACCTAAGCGCTCTCATATCTCCACTAATACCGTGGCGGCAAGCGCGGAAAGGGAGAGAAATCCGCCCGAACGTTAGCGCCACTAGAACAAAGCACGCGGAGAATCTACCGGCAGGCAAAACTGCCCCTGTGATGAAGATGCAATCCAACAGAAGCTAATCGTCGAAACCCTCTCGCGACACAAATGTTCTGTTGTTTTCGACTTAGATTTAAGGGTGTTAATTACCCAATGCGTCGCCCTCAGTCCACATTGCCTAAATCTTAGCAATGCACTTATGTGGCGGACGAACACGCGACTGGCTGAATATCAAAAGAAGCGCTTATGCAGTGAATGAAGAATTGGAACCGAC
This sequence comes from Pyrinomonadaceae bacterium, assembly GCA_041750995.1. Taxonomy (GTDB): domain Bacteria; phylum Acidobacteriota; class Blastocatellia; order Pyrinomonadales; family Pyrinomonadaceae; genus PSRF01. Next base: position 113,750 of record JBGSYG010000055.1, read on the forward strand.
AGACCGGAGACACCCGTAATCGCAATCAGACACACAGTAGAACCGGAGGTGGATTCTTTTTCGAGGCCGTTGTACTCGGAATCGCTGCGCTTATGAGACTTTCTCATCTCGACTTCAGTCTAGCAAACGTCCCTAGGGTCACCAGTCGTGCTGTCTTAACCACAGTCTGATACTGAGGCGGGTTCAGGAGTGGCTACACGGATCAAGTAAAAGCCCAAAGGAAGCTGTGATGAAAGGGCGGTTGCGGGACTTGTTAGGGACCACGGCCATTAGGCTGGCTTAGTTACAAACCGTCACCCTTTTCTCATGATCGATTTCAGCGTAGTTTTGAAGTAGCTGCCAGACGACGTCCTTGTTGAAGCAGATGCTTACTGCTTCACCCCCAGTTAACATACAAAGCGCAGTACGCCACAGCTCCAACCTTCTGTTATGCCTCAAAGATCAAATAGAGCATTTACATTGTTCGGTTGCGGATGTTCTTTATTGGTCTTATCGAGTAACGCCTTCAATGGCCTCCGGTTCGGCAAGCAGAGTAGTGACTGCCATACGGCTCTTTGATAGCACTTGTCGAAGGGCTAACTCTTTAACTTTTTACTTCTTTGTAATAGAGTCGAGCGAAATTTGGGCACGGCACCTACATCTCCGCCAGGCATGGCTCTGACTCCCAACACACAACTGGGCCGCTACGAAATCCGCTCGCAAATAGGCGCGGGCGGGATGGGTGAGGTTTACCTGGCGGAAGATACGCAGCTTCATCGCAGGGTGGCCCTGAAGATTCTTCCAGCCGAACTCGCCTCGAACCGGGATCGAATGCGAAGGTTCGAACAGGAAGCCACTGCTGCGGCCGCTCTAAATCATCCGAACATCGCGCACATTTACGAGATCGGTTCGCAAGGCGACATTCACTTCATTGCGATGGAGTTTGTTGACGGTCAGACTCTGCGCGAATTGATTCACCTGAGACGAATCGAGCTGCCAAAGCTCTTGCGTTATTTGCAGCACGCAGCCCAGGGTTTAGCCAAAGCCCATGCTGCTGGTATCGTTCACCGCGATCTCAAGCCGGACAACGTCATGGTAACCCGCGAAGGACATGCAAAGATTCTGGATTTTGGCCTGGCGAAATTAGTTGAACCACAAACTCCTGCATCGTCGGCCAATCAATGCTTGAGCGAAGTTGCCACCGCGATGATGCCTCAACATTCACTTCCCGGAACGGTTATGGGGACCGTAGGGTACATGTCGCCGGAGCAAGCTCAGGGGAAGGTTAACGAAGTCGATCATCGCTCAGATATCTTCGCGTTTGGCTGCATCCTCTTCGAAGCAGCTACTAGAAACAAAGCGTTTGCAGGTAAAGACGTTCTTGATTCGTTGCACAACATCGTGCACGCGCCGACCCCACAGATCAAAGACACCAATCCGGTAGCGCCCGCAGAGTTGCAACGTATGGTGCGCCGATGTTTGGCCAAGGATCCCGAGAAGAGATACCAGTCGATCAAAGACGTGGCCATCGAGATTGACGAATTGCGGCAGGAGTTGAAAGGAGCTGACCTTCACGAGTCGGTGACTCGTACCGAAAGCAGCGACTCTATGGCTTCTAGTGGGAACACGTTTGCGCAGGGTGCGGCAAGTGCGACCAGCGTTCCGCCTGAATCCTTACTGACGAGACCCTCGAGCGCCGAGTACCTCGTGCAGGAAGTTAAACGAAACAAAAAGATTGTGTTGGCGGTGTTGGGACTGGTGGTGTTCGCGGGTGCAGCTCTCGCAGTTTATCACTATGGCTTCAAGCCCAAGCCGGCGTCGTCCCGCTTTGAACGGGTGAAGCTCACGCGCATTACGACCGAGGGCAACTTGCAGAGTGTCGCCGTCTCGCCTGACGGCAAATACATTTCGTATACCCTGCTTGAAGGCGGAAAGCGCAGCTTGTGGACCAAGCACCTGGCCACCGACAGCCGCGTGCAGATCGTCGCTCCGGTAGGCGCGACTATCCTTACGCCTTACTTCTTCTCTGCGGACGGCAGTTACGTTTTTTACGGGCAGCGCGACGAACAATATCCGGTGGGCGGGCTCTTTCAAGTAGCCGTGTTGGGTGGAACGCCGAAGAAGATTCTGACTAACATCCAGTCACCGGCGGGATTATCGCCGGACGGCCGCACGTTTGCATTCGCGCGTTACCGCCCCGCTGTCGCGGCTGAGCAGTACCAGGTGTGGCTGGCCGACGCCAGCGGCGCGAACGAACGACGCCTATGGTCGTGCCGTGAACCGCGATGGCTTGGACTTAATGGAGTGACGTGGACCCCTGACGGCAAACACGTCACCGTTGACTACGGCTCCGAGGAGGAGAACGACCACATGACTGTGGCTGCGATCGCGGTTGCGGACGGTACGTTAAAAGTAATTACGCCGCAGCGCTGGGGCCTTGTGGGTCGCATTGCCTGGTTCCCGGACGGAAGCGGTCTGGCCGTGGCCGCGCGGGAACGTGGCGCTAACAATTGGCAAATCTGGCGAGTCTCTTATCCCGGCGGAGAGGCGCAACGCATTACGAACGATCTTCACTCCTACGGCTTCATCAGTCTGACATTGACAGCGGACTCTCGCACGCTCGTCGCCTTGCAGGTCGAAGGGACGTTCGGTATCTGGATTGCACCCGGAAGTGACGCGCAGCGCGCACGCGCCCTCACCGCAAGAGGGAGTAACGCTAAACTCGACTGGACGCCGGACGGTCGTTTGCTGTTCACAGCCAGGGCCGGGGTCAGGCAGAGCATCTGGGTAATGAACGCAGACGGCAGCGAACAAAAGCCTTTAATCGAGGGCGGTGATTTGCCCCAGCTCTCGCGCGACGGGCACCACATCTTCTTCGAGTCGCAGCGATCGAATACCAAGCAGGTCTGGCGCGCGGCCGCGGACGGTTCTAACCCAAAACAATTAACCGAGGGCAGCGGGGTAGAGACCTTTGCTCTCACGCCCGACGGGCGCTGGGTAATCTACAGTCTATACGCGCCCACCATCTGGCGAGTCTCGGTGGACGGCGGCACCCCGACGAAGGTGGCCGACGCATTGGCTTTCTCTTTGCAGGTTTCGCCCGACGGCAAGCTCCTTGCCTATGTCGGCTTAGATCCGGAGACGACACGCGAACGACTTACCGTCCTCACGTTCGACGGTGGCGCGGTTGTCAAGAAGATCGACCTTCCAGTGACCGCGCGGACTCTGTTCCGTTGGACGCCCGACTCGCGCGCCTTCATCTACATCGATACGCAGGGCGACGTGTCGAACCTTTGGCGGTTGCCCCTCGACGGGGGGTCCGCGGTGCCGATTACTGACTTCAAATTCGATCAGATCAACTTTTTCGCTTACTCGCGCGATGGCAAACAACTCGCCCTCTCGCGCGGGAACCAAACGCGCGACGCCCTGATGATCAGCGACGAAAAATGACGCTCGCAGCAGGTAGCAAACTCGGTCGATGAGAAAGACGGTCAAACACAGTCTCACACTAAAGCGTGTTCAGGAGTGGCTTCAAGGCGCTAGCCGGAGCCCGAAAGAAGCAGTTATCAAAGAGCGCCTGCGGGAGCTGCTATAGCTGCCATGCTTCAGAGCGCTTCCGCATCTCTTCGCGGCCAGCCGTCGTCTTAATCTTTAGCCAATCTTGGGTGCGCCCGCCCACGTAAAGACTTCCAGCCCGCTTTGACACCATCCCTTCAAGTTCTCTCTTCTCCAACTCCGCAAGGAACTGTTCGCCCTTGCCCACAATATGATCAGTGTAGCGAAGCCTTGCCTTAGTTCCCTTTGGCAGAATCCTTTTAAGCGCTGCCTTACGTTCAATAAGAGGGCGCTGCGTAAGATCGCGACCGTCTCGGTAGAGCAAGTCGAAAGCGTAGTAAACGATCACGCAGTCGCCAGCGGCTTTACGCGAACGCAGTGCGTCGAAGCAGGGTAGGCCATTCTCGTCTAACGCGACGATCTCGCCATCCATCACCGCTGACTTTGCTTTGATCGATTCAGGTATGGATTGAAGTACGGGAAACTTTGCAGTGAGATCGTTTCTCCGCCTCGAAACTAATCGCACTTCATCATTGCGAACGAAACAGATTGCGCGATAGCCATCCCACTTGGGCTCAAAGATCCAATGAGGATTTGAGAAAGGTGTTTTGAAGAGAGTGGGAAGCATCGGTTGAACTACGGAAGGGAATGGGTCGAGAGGCATATCGCGGATTCTCTACTAGGTCCTATAAAAACCGAAGGCCCGGCTTTTTGGAGACCGGGCTTAATTCGGTTGGCGGAGGCGTTCAGCCTCAGGATTTACTGTCCTCACCCCAGCAAATCATCGCCGAGTGCCGGGCATTCTACTCAAATCTAATAATTCGTCAATGCTAGAAACTGTTATTGCCAACGTCTCGCCATTCTTACTTGATGTAATTCGAGGCTCATGTAAGTGAAAAATTCAGGAGAGTGAAACGCGGCAATTACGCTCATAACCCTTGCGCGACAAGGAAACGTGCCCGCCGGCGGGCTTGGGCCCGCGCAGCTTCGCCAAACCAAAGTCGAGGATCTTCACCCGGTCGTCTTTCGTGATAAAGAGATTCTCCGGTTTCAGATCGCGGTGAACAATGCCTTTTTCGTATGCGGCCGACAGGCCACCGACGATCTGCTGGCCATACTCGGTCGCCTTTCGCGGCGGGAGCGGCCCTTCTTGCAAACGATCGCGAAGCTCCTCGCCTTCGAGTAGTTCAGCAACGATGAACGGCGTGCCTTCGTGTTCGCCGATGTCGTAGACGGTCAGAATGTTTGGATGGTTGAGTGCAGATGTGGCTTTGGCTTCCTGCTCGAAACGCTGCAACCGATCTTTGTCGTTCGCCAAGTCTGCCGGAAGTAATTTGACCGCGACGTCACGATTAAGCCGGGAATCGCACGATAGACTTCGCCCATCCCACCGGCGCCGATTTTGGAGACGATGCGGTAATGCGACAGAGTGGAACCGGCTGGCAGTTCTGTATTCATCTTGCTCAAATTCATTCCGGCAGATTCATCCGCTTTAGCAAATCTTTGAATCGCGGGTCGAACTGTAGATTGTCGAAAACGGTCTCAGACTTTAAGAGTGTTATAAAATGGGAGCGTTCTTGATATGCGCGTTCAAGCCACTCAAAGGCCTGATCTTTGTCGTTAAGTCCGGCATATATACAGGCGCTGTTATATGGAGAAACGTATCGGGTTTTTGATAATTCCTTCAATTCCTCCAATACTTTTCGGGCTTCTGCGTTTTTGCCTGCCGCCGCATAAACATAGCCGAGATATCCCAGAATTGATGGGTTGACATCTACTAGACGTGCCTTTTCCAACGCGGCAATCGCTTCGGGGTATTGTTTCTTTCGTTCATACGCCAGGCCTAAGATTTGATAAGACCACCAAAAATTCGAGTCAAGTTCCAATGCTTTTCGAGTTTGTTCAATCGATTGATCATACTTGCCCGCAAACAACAAGATACCCGCTAAATCCAAATTCACATTGAGGTCGAGTGGCAATCGTTGCTGCACACCTTCCTGTGCTTTGACGGCTTC
>JBGSYG010000056.1:0-10283 GCA_041750995.1 Pyrinomonadaceae bacterium
CTTGTAAGACTAGAGCGCGTCGACTCGAATGTTGAAGTTATAGTGAGTGACACGGGTCAGGGAATGGCGCCGGAGTTTCTGCCACACGTCTTCGACCGCTTTCGCCAAGCCGATGCGACGACCACGCGAGCATTCGGCGGCCTGGGTTTAGGGTTAGCGATTGTTCGTCAATTGGTCGAACTGCATGGTGGGACAGTGCGAGCTGAAAGCGAAGGTGAAGATCTTGGCTCGACCTTCACTTTCAGTCTGCCATTGATGGCGGCGCGCAGTGCGGTGAGCGACACCGAGAATGCGCACGCGCCTGAGTTTAAACTGCGGGAGGCTGAGTGCCCGTCAGAGCTTGATGGCTTGCATGTGCTGATCGTTGACGATGAAGTCGACGCGTGTGACTTGCTGCGAATAGTACTGGAAGGATGCGGGGCGCAGGTGACCACTACTTTGTCAGCGGCCGCCGCACTGGCAGCCATAGAGCAGGAAGCCTTCGACGTTTTAATCAGCGACATCGGGATGCCGGATGAAGATGGCTACTCCCTGATAGCCAAGGTGCGCGCTCTTGGCAAGGAGCGAGGAGGCGAGATTCCGGCGGCGGCACTGACAGCTTACGCGGCGGAAGAAGATCGTATCCGAGTACTTCGGTCAGGCTTCCAGATACATGTGCCGAAGCCCATTAGCCCAAACGAGTTGGTCGGCATCGTGGCCAGCCTCTCCGGGCGCACCCGGTAGGCGGGCCGGGCCAACGAACGCCGAGTTTGACTGTAAGTTGATTCCTCGACTGTATAAATCAGCTTCGATTCGTTTTCAGCAATTGATTGAATAATGTCGAGCGGGTTCGGAGGATTCGATGCGCGCGGACTAGTCGGTGAGGGGGCTCCACAGATCTGTTCGGGCAGCACGGCGGCTATATTCAATTTATGACCACCGACGAACCGTTCACCATCGGCGTCGAAGAGGAATATCAAATCGTGCATCCGGCGACGCGAGAGTTGCGTTCGCGCGCACAACTCATCTTGCCGGAAGCGCAGGCGACGCTCGGCAAGCAAGTAACCCCAGAGCTCTACCAGTCCCAGATCGAGATCGGCACCTCCATCTGTCATACGCTCGCAGAGGTGCGCGCCAATATTGTGCGCCTGCGCGGGGAAGTGATTGCCGCGGCAGAGAAGTTTGGCAACCGGATCGTTGCGGCGGGAACGCACCCCTTCTCGCACTGGGAAGATCAACAACTCACGCCTAACGCGCGTTATCGCGGCATAGCTACCGAGTTTCAACAACTCGCCAGCGAGCAACTGATCTTCGGCTGTCACGTGCACATTGGAATAAGTGATCGTGAAGCGGCGATCCAGGTAATGAATCGCGCACGCCTTTGGCTGGCGCCGCTTCTGGCGATCGCGGCCAACTCGCCTTTCTGGCTCGGCGTGGACACTGGGTACGCCAGCTTTCGCACGGGCATCTGGCGGCGCTGGCCCATGGCTGGTACGCCGCAGTTCTTTGCTTCGCGCGCCGAGTACGACGCGCTGGTTGACACCTTGGTCCAGACTGGAAGCATCTCCGACGCGACGAAAATTTACTGGGACGTGCGCCCCTCCGCGCGCTTTGAGACGCTGGAATTTCGCGTCACTGATGTCTGCCTTACGATAGACGAAGCAGTGCTTATCGCCGGCCTCTCCCGAGCACTGGCGCGCACCTGCTACGACCAGGCGATTAAAGATGAACCAGCATTGGACGTGCGCCCGGAACTATTACGTGCCGCCAAGTGGAGCGCCGCACGCTACGGCCTTGAAGGGGAGTTGATTGATGTCGTTGGCAGGCGTGCCATCCCGGCGCACGAGTTAGTTGAAAAACTACTTGCCACTCTCCGTTCGGCGCTCGAAGGGTACGGCGATTGGGATGAGATCAACTCCCTCGCGCGCGATACGCTCGCCCGTGGCAACGGCGCGACCCGCCAGCGCGGCGCCTACGCGCGTCGCGATCAGCTTGAAGATGTTGTTGACCTGCTAATTGCAGAGACGGCGCAGGGCATTTAGTGACCGTTTAAATCCTTATGCTGATTGAGGAGTAATAACCCTCGCGCCCGTGAGGCAGCCATGATCTTGTTGCCAATATCGCCCTCAGCATCAAGGTTACCAATCACCCGGCGTCGCAAGGGCAATTGAACTCCGGCCGGGGGCGGGCGACGCGAATATCAGGCAGCCGGCCGTCGAGGGCGCTGCCGTGGATTTTATGCGCAGCCTGTACAGAGACGGAGCGGACAACAAAGGGCATACTTTGTCGCCGGTCGACTTTATAAAATTTCTTCATGAGTGACGAGCCTAACCCACAGGTGGATGAAAAAGACATCATCACCGCAGCCGAGCGGAGAAACATCTGGATCTGGGCGATCATTCTAGTACTCCTCTTTGCCGCTGCCGCGGTAGTCACCGCTGGTGCGGTGTATAAGAATAAACTCGCCGCCATCGCGCGACACAGTGACAGAATGAATCCGGACGTAGGTGAGGGCGGGACAAAGCCTCCACCAACATCCCTGCCCGCGGGGGCGAATCCCGTCAAAGTCCAGGCGGGCATTTATGTAGACCGCATCATCGATCTCTCTGTGAAAGACGCCAGTTGGACCGTCGACTTTTACCTTTGGTTTCGCTGGAAAGGCACCGGAGTTGATCCAGGGGAGAAGTTCCAAATCGTGGACGGGTCGATCGAATCAAAGGAGAAGGCGGACGAGCATACCAGCGGCGACGAGCGTTATGTGCTCTACAGGGTCGTCGCCCGTATTACTAAATTCTTTGACGTTTCGCGCTTCCCGCGCGACGACCACGTACTGACGATCAACATTGAAAGCCCTGCCTCAGAGCGCCGCGAGCTGCTGTTCGTTGCCGACAAGGAAAGTTCCGGGCTCAGTTCGCGCATCCGGATCCCGGGGTATTCTACTTATCAAGAAACGGTCCTCGAGAAGCCGCACGCTTACAGGAGCACACACGGCGACCCTCGCTTGGCCGGTGGCACCGAGAAGGTTCAATCACAACTTAGGATGGGCGTCTGGATCCATCGTGAGGGTTCGGGGTTTTACTTGAAACTGTTCGTGGCCCTATTCGCAGCGGTGGGGGTCGCCATGATCGCGTTCTTCATTAAGCCGACGGACGTTGATCCGCGCTTCGGGCTTGGCGTTGGCGCACTGGGCGCTGTCATAGTCAACACGTACGTCACTTCTTCCCTTGTGCCTGACACCGGGGTGATGACTCTGGCGGATATCGTCAACCATGTGGGTATTGTAACGATCTTCCTCTCTTTGCTGCAGTCAGCGATCTCGCTGTACTTGTATGAAAAGAAAGGCAAAAAGACGCTATCGCGCCTCTTTGACAGGGTGTCGTTCCTTATCTTTCTCCCAGGGTATTTAGTAATCAACCTGGTTGTGCCTTGGGCGGCGACGTTATGAGTGAACGTCAGCTTGAAGATGTTGTCCACCTGCTAATTGCAGCGACGGCGCGGGGCACATAGTGACCGTTTAGATCCTTATGCTGGTATAGGATTTCCTCACGCTCGAGGCAGGCCATGATCCTGATGTCAGAATTCTTAAAACTGGCTTTCGTACACTTTCATGAATTGCTCAAAAACTGATCCCGGCCGTTTGAGCCCAGCTCTCAGATGCGGATAATCAAATTCGCGTCAACGTGCGCGAGAGCTGCCGAATTACCTTGAACTGAAGCAAGCATGACCCTAAGGCGTTTCGTAAAATGCAATTCGGACGAGAAGGCAGATGTCGATAATACGGGGTTGGAGAATCAGCGGTTGGCGATGGAAAACGTTTGGTAAGCACCTGTGGTCGAAGGTCAATACGGACGATGTACTCAATCGTGCCGCGATTCTCTCCTTCTACTTCCTGCTCGCGCTGTTTCCGCTGTTGCTTTTCCTCATCGCTCTCCTGGGTTCCTTCGCCGACTCGGGAACGGAGTTGCGACGCAATCTGCTTACATATCTAAGAGCGATTGTGCCCGTCTCAGCCTCCGATCTCATCAATACGACAGTTGACGAAATCAGTAAGAAAAGCAGCGGAGGCAAATTGTCGTTTGGTCTGCTGACATCGCTGTGGTTCGCTTCCTCCGGCATGGGCGCGATCATCGAAGGGTTGAACGTCGCGTACGACGTGAAGGAGACGCGCACGTGGTGGAGAAGAACTCTGCTCGCCATCGCGCTGACGATTGCGCTCGCAGTGTTGATTATCACCGCGCTGGCGTTGATGTTTTATGGCAGCCGCATTGCCGAAGGCATCGCAAACCGCTACGGTTTAGGCGCGGCTTTTACTGCAGCGTGGACGGTCTTGCAATGGCTGTTCGTGCTCATCTTCGTGTTTATTGCTTTTGTGCTGATTTATTTCTTTGCACCTGACCTGCACAAACAACAACTGCGCTGGCTGACACCGGGAGCGGCGGTCGGCGTCATCCTGTGGCTGCTCGTCTCTTTTCTGTTCGGGTCATATCTCAGCTTCTATAACACCTACAGCGTAGTTTATGGCTCACTCGGAGCGGTCATCATACTGTTGCTGTGGTTTTACTTGACTGGAGTGACGATCCTTATCGGCGGCGAGGTGAACTCCATCATTGAGCAGGCGGCGGCTCGCGCAGGAGACCCTGAGGCGAAAGCGGTCGGGGAAAAGGTACCAGATGAAAGCGCGAGAGGACACGCGGGATGAGCGCAATCACGGTAAGATATTTCAAGCAGTTGAAAGAGCAAGATACCCGTCTCGTATGGCAACCTCAACCATTCATGATCTGACGATAGGCTACATACAAATCGGACAGCCGGTCGGCGGCCGGATCACTACGAGCGAGCAAGGTAATAATCTGTAGAAGCGCCAGCCCTCCGCATTGCACCCAAAACATTTAAGTTGTTACGACTCACAAAGTTATGGGCCAACTGTGTTTCGCGCGTTTACCATTCGTTCCCATTTTTCTACGGTTTCGTACCATGCGCTGCTGTTTTTTCTGTCCACGTATTGGCCACTTGGGAAACTTGGGTCTGCAGAAGTTGTGCTTGTAAGTGATTGAGGGAGTGGGTGTGGTGGAGCAGAGGGGGATCGAACCCCTGACCTCCGCATTGCGAAAGGGACTCTCGGCAAAAACGTAAGTGATTGCCTTTTTTAAAGTTGCAGCCACCAAGAGATTTTAAGGGTTTTCCTGTTCTTTCCCATCCCTTACCATCGCTTACCCCTAGCATGCAGTTATTTTTGTCCACGTATTGGCCACTTGGGAACTAAACGATTCGAAGATCTTGGTCAGTCGCGCGGACCTTTGCCAGTATGTTAATACTAACTTCCACACATCTTGAGTCAAATTTCTCATTTGTAAGCGCTAATGTTTGCAGTAGCTGTGCGCACGTATGACGGCTTGCCGAATTCGGTCCATGCAAAGTGCACCTCGTCACCGAGACGTGCCATCCGCGGGAAACCACTTGACCGCGAGATATCTGTCTTAGCGATAACGGCGGCTGGTCCGAGCGCACCCTCGGGACGAACACGTCGTACTTTGATAGCCCCACCCTCGGCATCTCCCGACAACCAGCAAACGAGGGCCGAACCATCTTGCATCTCGCGTCGCGAAGCGTAATGCGTATCGCTTATTCCCGATTTTCTCCACCCAGCTCAGAATTATTCTACCGTCAGCGGTCGTACTGAGTTCTGGCTCTCGGCTGTCCCTGCCCGCGGGGGAATTGCCCGGTTGAATCGTGAGCGGCAGCTCTGGTGCTGTCCTTGAGCTAACCGTCTGCTGGGGAGATGAACCAGTGCCGCTTTGATTACAACTGAACGAAAGAGTCGCCAGCATCAAAAGCGGAAAAGCCCGTGATGTGTGCCACAGTTTCATACCGAGGTACATTCTCCCTGATGGAAAACCACACTTGTCATGACGACGCTGAGGATATTACAACGTCAATAGTTGCGTTGCGAGTTTCCGACTTAACGCTTGGGACGTTTAATGGACATCTGCTATATTCAAGCCCTAATGAACTGATGTGAAATGACCGTTATTATGCATAAGCGGTTTTTAGCAACCACAGTCGTGACTACTGCTTTGTTGTTCAGTCAGGGAGGCGGCTTCCTGGTTGCTGCTCTTTGTCCTCATCTGCAATCGGGAATAGCTTCGTGTGAGGCTGAGGCTTCGGCATCCAAAAGCGGGCACGAAGCTATGTCCCATGAAGATATGGGCCATATGGGCCACGCGGAGATGAAGCACGAGCATGCGTCCCAGGCAAATCCCGACGCTTTAGCTCTTGCTCAGCCGATTGATCCGTGCCAACACTGCGCCGTTCATTCGCGTAAGAACCAAAACACCGCTTCGGTCCGCGAGACTGAAGCAGCCAAGCGCTCCGCCGATCTCAGTATTCCTCTCGACTCATCCAGAATTGCTCCAGTTAGCGTTGGCGCAGTTCTAGTCTTGACGTCAAGAGCGCATGGACCACCTGGCGATTCAACTCGCAGGCATATCCTCATTAACATTTTCCGCATTTAGACCTTCCTACAGTCACATTCGTGATGGTAACGCGGGCATCAGCCTGTGTTGTCTCATACTCTTTCATTTCGGGTTAGACGGCGCTGTCACGTCGCTCTAAACTTGCGCTCCTTTCTTTCAACGAGGTTTCTTTGGAGGATGAAGATGATCAAATTCGCAATTGGCCTAAGTCTTACAGGACTATTGATGGTAAGCGCTGCCTGTGGTTCCAGGACTACGGACACAGGAAAAGTGATTAAGAGTGCGCCGGCGGGAAACAACCTGACCGTGTCGCTAGCCACGAGTGACGGCGTCCTTAAGAAGGGCGATACCGAGTTCATACTTACGTTCAAAGATTCGTCAGGCAAGGCGGTGGACGTAGGCGCGGTCGCATTGACGTTTCACATGCCGCAGATGGGGACGATGGCGGAGATGAATGCGGCCTCGACTTTCACGACCACGGAGACGCCCGGCGTCTATCGCGGTCGCGCAAACATCGAGATGACCGGTGAGTGGCAAGTGAAGATTACGTATGAAGGGCCGGCGGGGAGAGGTCAGGCATCTTTTTTAATAACGGCTCAATGAGAACATTTCCAATTTCCGATTGCCGATTGAGTCGCCTGCAAGAAAGCATGTTCGGCGCCGCGATTCATACATTTGCACAACCGGCAGTGGCAAATCGGCAATGGGCAATCGGCATTCGGCAATAACATGATTCACCGTCTCATAGAATTCAGCTTAAAGAATCGTGGGATAATCATCGTCCTCTACATTGCGCTCGCCGCATGGGGCTACTGGGCGTTGTTGCGTACGCCCATTGATGCGATCCCCGACCTTTCTGATAACCAGGTAATTGTCTTCACTGACTGGCCGGGGCGCTCACCACAGGAAGTTGAGGACCAGGTTACGTATCCGCTGGTGACAAGTCTTCAGGGACTGCCAGGCGTACGCGTAGTGCGCGCCAGTTCAGCCTTCAGCTTCTCGATGGTCAACATCATCTTCGAAGACAGCGTTGATCTCTACTGGGCCAGGACACGGGTCCTCGAACGATTGAATCTCGTAACTAAGCAGCTTCCCGAAGGTGTCATTCCCACACTTGGTCCCGATGCCACGGGTGTCGGCCAAATCTTTTGGTACACGCTCGAGAGCGACGAGATGAACTTGCGCGACTTGCGCACGCTTCAGGACTGGTTTGTGCGCTATCAGCTCAACTCCGTTCCTGGCGTGGCGGAGGTTGCCTCAGTCGGTGGTTACGTCCAGCAGTACCAGGTGGACGTTGATCCTAACAAGCTGCGCGCGTATGCGATGCCACTGTCGACCGTTGTTGAAGCGGTTCAGCGATCAAACAACAATGTGGGAGGCAATGTCGTCGAGCAGGCGGGACAATGGGCTGTAGTACGTGGCGTTGGGCTGATTGAATCCGTCGCTGATGTGGAGAACATTGTGATTGGCGCTTCCAACGGCACTCCGATCTACGTCCGCAATGTGGCCGAGGTACAACTCGGAAATGCATTCCGCACGGGGGGGCTCGATAAGAACGGCAACGAAGCTGTGGGCGGCGTGGTGATTGCGCGCTATGGCGTTAATACCCTCGAAGTCATTGACGCAGTCAAGCAGAAAATCAACGACTTGCAGGCCGGTCTGCCTCAAGGCGTGCGGCTCGTGCCGTTTTATGATCGAACGCAACTGATTTTACGCGCCACCAGCACCTTGAAATGGGCGCTGATTGAAGAACTGCTTCTCGTGACGCTGGCTCATATCATTTTTCTCGCTCACTTCCGTTCGATACTGATTGTCACAATTCCGCTGCCGATGGCCGTCCTGCTTTCGTTCTTGTTCATGCACTACATGGGCATCAGCTCAAACCTGATGTCACTTTCGGGAATTGCAATTGCCATTGGTGTGCTCGTTGACGCCGGAATCGTGGTGACGGAAAACGCATTCCGTTTTCTGGAAAAAAGAGGAGTAGATCCAAAAGACAGGCAACTGGTTTGGCAAACGGTGCTGGATTCGACAAAGCTCGTTGGTCGGCCCGTCTTTTTCTCAATGGCGATCATTATACTTGCGTTTATTCCAGTGTTCGCGCTGACGGGACAAGAAGGCAAGCTCTTCCATCCACTTGCTTTCACAAAAACATTTGCAATGGTCGGCGCCACGATAATCGCGGTCACGCTTGTGCCTGTCCTTTGCACCCTCCTGCTCGGCGGCAAGTTTCATGCGGAACAGGCAAATCCGGTGATGCGATTCCTGCAAGCTCTTTATCGTCCCGCTCTCAGTGTCGCGCTACGCCATCGGCTGCTGACGGTGGCTGCGGCAGCTGTTCTTTTCACCGGCGCGATGGTTCTGGCTAGTGGCATAGGCAATGAATTTATGCCACCACTCAATGAAGGCGACCTGATGTTTATGCCTGTCACTGATCCAGCAATTTCAATCGATGAAGCGCTGAGGATTACCAGTAAGCAAGACGAAATCCTGAAAACCTTTCCGGAGGTCGAATGGGCTGTCGGCAAAGCCGGTCGTGCTGAAACTTCGACCGACCCTTCGCCAATTAACATGACAGAGACGATCGTCCACCTCAAGCCGCCCGAGGAATGGCGTCAGGGCTTAACGCGTGAAAAGTTGATTGCCGAAATGGACGAAAAACTACGCCTGCCTGGCGTAACAAACATCTGGACCCAGCCCATCATCAATCGCATCGACATGCTTGCGACGGGAATCCGCTCGCAGGTTGGAATCAAGATCTTCGGCAATGATCTAAAGACACTGGAGCATTTATCCAGAAGCATCGCGGAAGTGGTCAAGACGGTACCCGGCGCAGCCGACGTTTATCCGGAACAGATCAGTGGGGCCCCGTACATCGATATTAGGATCAATCGAACTGCCGCGGCTCGCTACGGCATTGAGTCAGGAACGATTCAAGACGCTATCGAAAAAGGAATCGGAGAAACCAATCTTACGGTCACGATTGAAGGACGCAGGAGATTTCCCGTTCGCGTGCGTTACTCTCCGCAGTTTCGCGGCACTCCGGAAGCGTTGGCACAGATTCCGATTACCTCTCCCACCGGCGCGCCTATTCCGTTGAGCCAGGTGGCAGACATTCAGACGGTCGAGGGTCCGTCCATGATTTCGAGTGAGAACGGGCTGCTTCGCGGGACGGTTCTTTTGAATGTCAGAGGACGAGATGTAGGCAGCCTGGTTGAGGAAGCCAAAGGCGCAATTGCGCGGGAGGTGCAGCTTCCTACGGGGTACTACGTTGCCTGGAGTGGGCAATATGAGAACCAGCTACGTGCTCGCCAGCGGCTTATGGTGGTCGTGCCAATCGTGCTCATTATCATCTTCGGGCTTCTTTACATTATCTACCACTCAGCTCTGGAAGCCGCACACGTACTGCTAGCTGTTCCTTTCGCTTTGACAGGAGGTATCTATCTTCTGTGGGCTCTTGGTTACAACTTTTCAGTCGCAGTTTGGGTTGGCTTCATCGCGCTTTTCGGGACGGCGGTGCAGACGGGTGTGGTCATGGTGATCTACCTCGAGGAAGCAGTGGAACGGAAGAAACAGGAAGTAGGAACTTTAACGCGCAGTACTTTGATGGAAGCGGTTATGGAAGGAGCTTTACTGCGGCTGAGACCAAAAGTGATGACTGTCTCTACGGTGGTTGCGGGTTTGCTGCCAATCATGTGGAGCACAAGCGCGGGTTCGGAAGTAATGAAGCCGCTGGCGACACCGGTGTTAGGCGGAATGGTTTCGAGTCTGGTGCACGTACTGATCGTCACGCCAGTGATCTTCTATTCGCTGCGAGCGCGTGCGTTGAGC
>JBGSYG010000057.1:0-30336 GCA_041750995.1 Pyrinomonadaceae bacterium
GACAACTGGACAACTGGACAACTGGACAACTGGACAACTGGACAACTGGACAACTGGACAACTGGACAACTGGACAACTGGACAACTGGACAACTGGACAACTGGACAACTGGACAACTGGACAACTGGACAACTGACAACTGACAACTGACAACTGACAAAACCATGAATAAAAGATTTCTTTTGATAATCGCGGCACTGGCCCTATCCCTTGTCGCAATTTCCTGCGCCACAGAGACTCCGACCAATACCAACTCTGTGGTTGTCAGTAGTCCAACGCCGACTCCCGTGGCGACTCCCGCCCCCGGCGCTGTGGCTGAAGCTGTAGCGGTTCCGGTTACTTTGCCTGTCCTTGACGCCTTACTGGCTGACGAAAGCTTTAAGGGTGAACTCAAGTCTAAGCTCAAATTAACCGACGAGCAGATTGCGGCCTTGCGCAAAGCTTCTGCCGAGGAAATCGGCAGACTCCAAGAGACAAGTACCGAACCACAGGAAGGTGCCGCAGCGGAAGCGCGCGATCGCGCCACTGAGGTGATCCAAGGCGTAGTCGGCGCACAACAAACGGAAGCCCTCCTTAGCCTCGCGCGGGAACGCTGGCTGAAAGGAAGTGAGACTGACGAGTCAGGCAAGCCAGGTGAAGCCACAATGCTGCCTGGTCCCAATGCCGTTCCCGCGGACACGCGCGTGGTCGTCAACATCCCGGCTTACCGCATGGACTTGTTTCAAGAAGGCAAACTAATTAAGTCATACAAGATCGGCATTGGCTATCCGCAGTTCCCCCTCCCGACGGGACTGCGGAAAGCACAGACGATTATTTTTAATCCGACCTGGACTCCTCCTGACGAGCCCTGGGTGGCAAAGATGAAAGACATCGCAGCCGGCGAGAAGGTGGCCGCGGGTAGTCCGCTAAACCCGCTCGGTCCGATCAAGATCCCCATTGGCATGCCTTCATTAATTCATGGCGGCAAGCCGCTGGCGAAAATCGGCACCTTCGCTTCGCACGGTTGTGTTGGTTTGACGAATGCGCAGATTAAAGACTTTGCCAGAACCTTGACAGCTGCGGTGGGAAAAGAAGTTTCTGATCAAACAATCGCCGGCTATCTGAAGGATTCCACGAAGACGCGCTCGGTGAAACTTGACGCGCCGGTACCAGTCGAGCTGCGTTATGAAACGATCGTCGTGGAGGATGGCAAGCTATATATCTACAAAGACGTCTACGATCAAAGCACGAACACCGAAGAGAACCTGCAACTGACGCTTGCAAGGAACAACGTTCGGTTCGAAGATTTTAGTTCGGAAGAGCGTGATCAGGTGCGGGAAGCGTTGAATGCGATGTCGTCGCGCCCGCAAAAACAAGTTCCCAAAGAAGGAAACGCGAACGCGAATGCCAATGCCAGTCCGGCTTCTGCTAATAATGCTAATGAGAATTCAGCAGTCGCGAACGCGAACGTGAAGAAGCCGAAAACTCCGCGTAAGCCAATTAACAGAAAGCAGAAACAGGTTGTCTTGGAAATTGCGGCGCTGGGTGGAAAGGGCTATCCCGCACCGGTGGAGCTTGATACCGGCAGTGGCAAGCCGGCAAAGAAACTGGCCGCAAAAACCGAATAGCGAGGGCTCGTAGTTAACCGCAAAGACCCAAAGGCGCCAAGACGCAAAGAAAAATAAAATTAAAAAGAGCGTCTAAACGAATCTCTTTGTTCTTACACTTTCCTTGCGTCTTGGCGCCACTGCGACTTAGCGATTACGAGCCTGCTTCCTCACGCGGCACTCGCAGCTTCGCAGGAATCTAACTCGGGCGCTTCTTCGACCGGAGCGCCCACTTCTCCGAAGTAAGGCTTGCCGGCCTCAATCGCTTCAAAGTATTCCGCAATGCGGTCCAGAATTTCCTCGACTGAATGCGAGTGATAGAGCGACGTACGGAACAGGGCGCCGCCTTGCAGGCCACGCGTGAACTGTCCCGCCAGTTGTTTCATGCGGTTGATGGCCGGTGTCTCAGGCATGTCGTCGCGCAACATGTCGAAGTAACTAAGCAACACGGCACGTTTATCGGCGAGGGTCGGTTGAAATAGTTCGCGGCCGTTCATTGCATCTTCGATCTGGCGGAAGATCCAGGGATTCGCCATGGCGCCGCGGCCAATCAAAACACCATCGCATCCCGTCTCGCGAAAGCGAGCAAAAGCTCCTTCAACTGTCGTCACGTCGCCGCTTCCGGAAACCGGGACGCTCACCGTTTCCTTGATCTGTTTCACAAGGTCCCAATTTGCTAAACCGCGATAACCCTGTTCTTTCGTGCGTCCATGTAAAGCGATGTGCTCGACGCCGCAGGCTTCGGCAAGTTTCGCAGTGTCCACAGCGTTAATGGTGTGATCGTAAAAGCCGGCGCGAATCTTGATCGTCAGCGGAATATTGATCGCCTTCTTGATCTCTTTGAGGATCGTTTCCAGCCGCGAATGATCTTTTAATAACCCGGAGCCGCCGCCATGCTTCACCACCTTCGGCGCCGGGCACCCACAGTTGATATCCAAAATATCTGCGCCCACTTCCTCAGCCATCTGCGCCGCCATCACCATCCGCTCCGGCTGCCCGCCAAAAATCTGCGCCGCAAACGGCCGCTCATCCTCGTAAAAACGCATCTGCCGTTTCGACTTGGGGTTGTTTCGGGTCAGTCCTTCAACTGAAATGAATTCGGAAACTGTCAGGCCCACGCCGCCACAGCGTTTCAACAACCGTCGAAACGACACGTCAGTCACGCCCGCCATCGGCGAGAGGATTAACGGTGGACTAATTTCCACATTTCGAATCTTGAATGGCTTGATCATGAACAACCAAGTGAGCTAAAAATCGATGTTCCCCAGAACCTAGTAAATCTCGAGTCCGTCGAGGAGCTTGGTAAATTCCTCCTCGTATTTAGCGAAGACGTTCTGTCCGGTAAAACCTACCAGTTGGATTGCTCCTTGCTTACCAGAATAGTAGTAACCATAGTAAGTGAAAGGAATTTGCTCGACAGTGCCTTCAATCACCATTGCTAAAATCTGCTTACCATTCACAACTCTTGTCTCTTCTTTGCTCAGCTTCGCGTCGGGAGCTGCGGACCTTGCATTGGCAAGTGCAGCTTTCTTTAAGGTCTCGAGCGGCATCGGAATCTCTTCAACAACAATCATTAGGTAGGCGTCGCCTCCGATCAGGCTGAAACGTAACTTCTCATCAGGGTCTGTCGGCTTTTGTTCCCGCCATTTGGTTTCGTCGTACCAGATCCCGAAGTTCCCGCGCGTGGGCTTGAACAGCTTTTTGGACGACGGCGGTTTGTTATGCACGGTTGCCGCGGGTGAAGGCTCCAAAGACACCGGCGCATACTTCCAAGTCCCGTCCGGAAACAGTAACACGTCTTTGCCGGCTTCTGATTTTGCGCGGATAGGAGATTGCGCTGCCGAGGTCTGTGCCAATAAAGTTAAGAAAACTACAAGTAGGAGCAGGCTAAAGGTGCGCATAGTTATCTCCAAGTAACTCACGGCTTAATCGTTACAGGCGTCCCCACCGGGATTGCCTGGTACAACTCCTCAATGTCTTCATTCTCCAATGCCACACAGCCCCATGTCCAATCACTGCTGGCGCCATTGCCGTGAATGTAAATTAACCCGCCCAGGGCGGTGTATTGCGGCGGTCCCTGCTTCCTCTTGATCGCTCTCACGATGGAGTCTCGTTGCGCGCGCGTGATTAAGCCACTCTTCAAACCTCTCTCAGCATCTTCAACGTTCGGATAACTAACTCCAAGGGAAAGATGAAAAGCACTGCGAGGGTTTTTGGTGAAGATGTAAAACTCGCCCTCGGGCGTCGCGCGATCGCCTTCACGCGCTTTGTCCGGTACCGGGTTCAACCCCAGTCCGATTTTGTAAGTGGGTAGAAGTTTGTCTCCTGAGTACAGCTCCAGCCGCCGGTTAGCCTTGAATACGACGATTCGTGGAGCGCTCAATGGCAGTTGTAGCGGTTCCTGCATGTTGCTTCGGGAAGAGTTAAGCTGAGCTGGATCGGATTCCTTCACGGCTGCCGCAGGTTCGTCGGCCTTTGTCCTGGAGTTACAAGCAAACACACCAGCCGCTATCAGCAAGAGAAGTACGAGTGTGAAAGGTTGCTTCATAGGCTCGCGGGCGTTTCGCCCGCAAGAAGCGCCGGGCGCCAAAACAATTTTAGAAGACTAGGCTGCGAGAGCGAAGCCAAATGATAGGCATTTCCCGAATGACTGTGGTGTGCAGAACGGGCGAGACGCCTGCGATCCCAAAAGCATGATGCTTTCTTATCTTCACAGCGGGCGAGACGCCCGCGATCCCAAAACCGGCCTTTCATCTTACGCGCAACTACCCCGCCCATTGTCCCGCTAACTCAGCCTATTCTTCTACTAACTCAGTTTCATCAATGACCTCATAAAGCGAAGTCGCATCGCTGCGAGACGTTTGCCGGGCAGCCGGGAGTGTCAGGACTCGCACTCTCGTTATCAGATTTCGCCGGCGCACGGATAATTCGTCGCCGGCTTTAACCGGAGTAGCAGGTTTCGCAACTTTTCCATTCACACAAACCAGACCTGCTTCACACACTTTTTGTGCGAGGGTGCGACGCAGACAAAGTCGGCTACTCTTTAGAAACAGATCCAATCTCATGGAAAGTTAAAACCCGGGCTGGCGCAATCGCCGCAACCCGGGTTCATCACAAATCAGACAGAGAATGTCAGAAAGTTAACTCTTCTTTTTGGCCGGTTTGGCGGTGTCAGTCGCAGCCGCTTCTGAAGAGAGTTTCAGTAGCGGTAAAACCGTCTCCTGATAGTCTTTGGCTACGTTGACATAAGAGTCGTTGCGCAAAGTTTGTAAGTACGCATCGCGCTCTTTCGGTGCGCGTTCGACAGTTATCGCCTGTCGCACCAAATCTTCATTGAAGGTCGCCGTCGTCTGACCGGGAGTGCGTTCATCGACTCGGAAGATTTGAAAACCGTCGGTACCCTTCAGCGGGTCGCTGATGCCACCCACCTTGACGTTCTTAATCGCAACCGCAATGTCCTCGCGCAACTGCGGTGTTTCAAACCTGCCCACTCTTCCCTTGTTCTGAGGCGCGACGCGCACGCCATTCAATTCGCGTTCGGAATTAGTTGCGGCAACCGCGCCGAAATCAGCGCCGGCCCGTAGTTGGGTCACCAATTCCAAGGCCTTCGCTTTCACGTCGGCTTCATTCTTACCAGCGAAGGTGAGATAGATTTCAGAAATCACCACATTCTCCGGCTTCAGGAATTTCTCACGATTAGCTTCGAAATATTTCTTCAGCTCGTCCAAGTTAAGACTGAAGTAGATCTTGCGGTCGACTTCCTGTTGCATCACTGCCTGCTTCATGAGTTCCTGACGCAGGCTCTGGCGCGTCGTCACCGGATCGATTCCGCTCTCTTTCATTGCCTGATCGAGCTTTTCAATGGTGGTGATGCCCTGCTCTTTGGCGACATCAAGCATACGGCGGTTTACTTCAGCCTCAACATCCGCGGTTAGTTCAAGCTCTTTGCCCTTTTGCAGTAATAGCCGCTCGTTGATGAGGGTGGCGATGAGTTCCGCTTTATTTTTGGTGACTTCGTCGGTCGCCTGTTGCGCACTCATCCCATTCTGTTTCAGCGACTCAATCCGTTCGCGGGATTCGCGCTTGAGCATCGAAAGCGTAATGACGTCTTCGTTGACTTGGGCAATTACTTCATCGACGACCGTCACTTCAGCTTCCTGCGCCAGAGCTGAAGGCGCTGCGATTGCAAACGCGATCAGCACCATGAATACCGGCGATAAAAATTTGTTAGATTTCACAAAAACTACTCCTAAATTTATGTGTGGAATTAGTAAAGCAGTAGTCAGTCGTCAGTGAAACTGACTTCTGATCCTGCCGTCCGCCTACTACCTTCTGCGTTCTCGCTTTTCAAGGCCCCGATTCTAAACGTCCTGGCGAAGTTCGAGCAATGCCTCACGCGCCGCCTGCAATTCCCTATCGGCTTGGGAGTCTTCCAAATTGAGCCGCAAAACGCCGGCAGGGGTGAAAGTCGACTGACCGTCGCGGCTCACAAACTCGGTCAACTTTCCCGGCGAAATACGCGCACTTTCACTAAACTTGATCGCGATTCCTTCCGCAGTTTTGTCTATCGAAAGTACCCCAATTTCCTCCGCCAGGCGTCGTAGCCGCGCGTAAGCAAAAAGATCTTCCACCGATTGCGGGACACGACCGTAGCGATCCTCAGTCTCACGGCGAATGTTGGAAAGCGTCTCTTCGTCTCTCGATGACGAGACGCGCTTATAAGTCCGCAGGCGCTGGCCCATGTCCTGAATATAATCCTCGGGAATGGCTACGTTGACACCGAGGTTTATGGAGACACTGGTTTCGTCTTCGACTTGTTCGCCGCGCAGCTCAGCCACCGTGCGCTCTAGCATCTGTGTGTAAAGATCGAAACCGAGGGCATCCATGTGGCCTGACTGCTGGCCACCAAGAAAATTGCCGGCGCCGCGCAGTTCGAGATCAAGGGCCGCGATCCGAAACCCAGCGCCCAGATCTGAGAACTCCCGGATAGCCGCGAGACGTCTCCGCGCTATCGGCGTGAGCTCCTGCTCGCTCGGTATCAGCAGATACGCATAGGCGCGGCGGCTGGAACGACCCACTCGTCCGCGCAACTGATAAAGCTGAGAAAGACCGTAAGTATCGGCGCGGTTTATGATGATCGTGTTGGCACGGGGGATGTCTATCCCGTTCTCGATGATGGTTGTTGCAACCAGAACATCATATTTATGGTCAATGAAATCGAGCATTACCCGCTCCATTTCCTTCTCATTCATCTTCCCGTGACCCACCACCAGGCGCGCCTGGGGCACAATCCGCTGCACGAGGGCAGCAATGGTTTCGATGGTTTCCACCCGGTTATGAATCAGAAAAACCTGCCCGCCGCGCGCCAGCTCCAGCTCAATCGCCGACTTGATGACGTTTTCAGAAAATTGAACTACCTGAGTCTGGATCGCGAGTCGATCTCGGGGCGGAGTCTCGATCAACGACATGTCGCGCAAACCAGTCAATGACATGTTGAGGGTACGTGGGATTGGCGTCGCTGAAAGCGTCAGGACATCCACCCGCTTTTTCAGTTGCTTCAATTTTTCTTTATGAGCGACGCCAAACCGTTGCTCTTCATCGACGACTACCAGACCGAGATCCTTAAACCGCACGTCCTTCGAGAGGATTCGGTGAGTCCCAATCACCACGTCTATTTCACCTGACTCGACGCGCTTGACGATTTCTTTTTGTTCTTTTGTCGAGCGGAAACGCGAGAGCAATTCCACCTTCACCGGAAACGGCGCAAAGCGTGAGCGCAGAGTGTCGTAGTGCTGATAGGCGAGTACGGTGGTCGGCGTCAGGATGCCAGTCTGTTTTCCTTCCATCACTGCCTTGAAAGCAGCGCGCATCGCAACCTCGGTTTTGCCGTAACCGACGTCGCCACAAAGCAAACGATCCATCGGCGTCGGTTCTTCCATGTCGCGTTTCACATCTTCGATCGCAGTTTCCTGATCAGGCGTCAGCACATACTCAAAGCCGTCTTCAAACTCGCGCTGCCAGGGGGTGTCAGCGGCGAATGCGTAGCCACCCACCAATTTCCTTTCGGCGTAGAGGCGCAGCAGCTCATCGGCCATGTCGCGCATGGCGCGCTTTGCTTTGGCTTTAGTCTTCTGCCAGCCGAGCCCGCCCAGCCGATCCAGCGTTGGTTGGTGACCCTCCGCGCTTGAATATCGTTGCACGAGGTCCATGCGCTCGACAGGCACGTAAAGCTTCGCTTCCTCCGCATAAAAGAGCAGCATGAACTCGCCGCTGCGCGGACCAAGATCAAGAGTTTGCAAGCCACCAAAACGCGCGATGCCATGGTCGATGTGCACGACATAATCGTCGACTTTCAAATCGCGAAAGTCCGAAAGGAATGCCGCTGTCTTCAGCTTCTTTTTTTTCGCGCCGGCTTTTTGTGCTCTGCCGTCAGCGGTTACTCCACGTCGCTCCAGCTGAGTGTCCCCCGCTTCGTCAAACAGATCACTTTCTATGTGCACCACCAGGCGTGCCGCGGGTAAGGCAAAACCGCTGCTGACACGGCCGACGGTTACCAATGTCGCGCCTGCGACGGCTTCACCTGTCAGGTCTCCCGACTGCACGAGCAGTTGCGCATCGAGATCGTATTCGAGGAGGATCTCGCGCACTCGTTCCGCCACACCTAAACTCGGCATCACCAGCAGCGTGTTTGTTCCTTCAGCACTACTACGGCTGAGCTCGGCAGCAAGATCGGCAAGCCTGCCGTGATAGCGCATTACAGACTGCGACTTCCATTCAACCTCCGGCACTGCTCCTACAGTGGGAAACAGAAAAAGGGGACGACGGCGGGCACGTCTGCGTCCGAGTTGAACCTGTGGCGCTTCAGAATCCAGCAGTAATTCTTGATCGACAGTCGCAGCAGCGCGTCCGAGAGTACGCAGCTCGAGGCGAGGCAGCTGTTCGAGCTTCGTGCGCAACTCATCCGCCGTGAGATAGAGTTCTTCCGGGCTCAGAGCAAGATCATCAGCGGCATCTGTCTCGTTGAAGCGATCGAAGAGTGATTGATAAACGTCGCCCAGGAACGAGTCGATCCCGGTTGGCTCATCGATTATGAGGACAGCATCATTTAAATACTCAAAGACACTTGAGTTGCGTTCGCGCACCAGGGGCATCAGCCACTCCCAGCCAGTAAACGCCTCACCTTCGCCGGCGAACGCCGTGTGATCACGCAGGGAGCGCGCGAAGCGTGAATCGGCCCAACGTTCCCGGGCGACGTCAGCCCAGGCTTTGAAATCGTTGGCCGTCACGGCGAGCTCGCGCATAGGTGCGATTTCATTTTGTTTTAGTTGAGTGGTCGAAAGCTGGGTCTCCGGGTCGAATTCGCGAATCGACTCAACCGTGTCGCCAAAAAACTCGAGACGAACCGGCGCGGCCGCGCCTGGTGACCAGACATCCAGAATTCCACCTCGCAGGGAAAACTCTC
This sequence comes from Pyrinomonadaceae bacterium, assembly GCA_041750995.1. Taxonomy (GTDB): domain Bacteria; phylum Acidobacteriota; class Blastocatellia; order Pyrinomonadales; family Pyrinomonadaceae; genus PSRF01. The sequence continues at coordinate 9,050 of JBGSYG010000057.1, forward strand.
CGACGCCGCTTACCGGATCTTCCCTCACGTAACCGGAGGCGACTAACTTTTCGACTAATACTTCCGGCGACTGATCCTCGTCGCGTTTGAGGAGCGTGCCGAGCCCCGCCAGCTCGTCAGGTCTAACAGTCTTGCGCGCGAGCGCCCGGGCGGTGAGGAGCACAAAGTCTTGCGAGTGCTGCGTCAGTCGCCAGAGCGTCAGCGCGCGCTTTTCGAGCGTCTCAGCATGGGGCGAAGAACCGGCATAAGGATCGCTTTCTGAAGCCGGTAGCAGCAGGACTTCGTTTTCACAGTCGACTTTTCCATGCAGCGCGCAGTACCAGAAGCGCAGATCGTTTTCCAGGGGTTCAAGATCATGATTCGCCTGCGCCACGATCGCGAACAACTTGCCGGTCGCGTGTTGAAGACTGGCGAGGGCGAGGGCCCGGGCTGATCCGGTCACAAGACCGCTGATTGAAATTACGCGCGCGCCACGAGCAATTTCGTCGACCAGCTTTTTAAACTCAGCGGTCTCGCGGACGCGCTCGAGCGCGCTTTGCAACAGCGACGTTGTTTGCATCTGACTGCTCATTGAAAACCTGTTATCGAATCGCGGGCATCCCGGCCGCATCTGCGCAACGCGCGAGGGGCTTAGAAGAACCCTCAAAACTGCGCCGGGAGCGCGTTACGGGCGAGACGCCCGCGATCCTAAAAACCCTAATCGCTAACTCATCTACTCGGATGCTGAAGCGGGAGCGTTGCGGGCGAGACGCCCGATCCTAAAAAATCTACTCGGTTGCTGAACCGGGAGCACGGTGCGGGCGAGACGCCCGCGATCCTAAAAACCCTAATCGCTAACTCATCTACTCGGTTGCTGAACCGGGAGCATGGCTAACTCATCTCCTCAGTCGCTGAATGAGTGCACTTGTAGATTCTCCTTCAACGAATGGCAAAGAAATAACTCGGCCGCCGGCTCTCTCCACTTCCTCACGCCCGTGAATTTCATCCAGACCGTAGTCGCCGCCTTTTACCAGCACGTCGGGAAGCAGTTCGTTGATTAACGCTCGAGGCGAAACTTCATTGAAGATCGTCACATGGGTTACGTCCCGCAGCGCAGCCAGGATCTCTGCCCGTTCGTCCTGGTCGATAATGGGGCGATCGTTGCCCTTCAATTTTCTTACGGCGCTGTCGCTATTAATTGCCACGATAAGAGCGTCGCCCAACGAGCGTGCCTGCCCCAGATAACGCACGTGTCCGACGTGTAATAAATCGAAAACACCGTTCGTGAACACGACAACCTGGCCGGCCGCGCGCAGACGTTGGCGCTCCCGAAGCAAATCTTCGTGGATCATTACCTTTCCGCTCATTCATCCAAAAGACTAGCACGACGCGCGCGGGATTGCCGATTGGCGATTGCCAATTGCCGATTGCCGATTGCAACCGATCGAGGGCATAACCGCCAAGACGCAGAGTCGCCAAGACGCCAAGAGACGTGAAACAGCTAAGAGCTCAAACTCAAACGGAGGTTTGGGAAGAGATAGCGGTACAGTACGGGAGCAGTAGCGACCGATGACGGCAATTGGCAATCGCCAATCGGCAATCTGTATAATCAGCGCTTTCGTTTGGGAGCATCATATTTGTCGACACCTTTCACTGAAATCACCGGCGAGAACGATCAAACGCAGGCCCGCCAGGATCACCTCGAGGCGCTGCGACAACTCGTCGGCAACGTTTACCCGAACCGCTTCGTGCGCAGCGAAGTTGTTGAACCCGGCCGGGAAGACACCATTAGCGCAGTTGTCGCAAAATTCCGTTACTTTGAGCCGCAGACCGCTGAAGGTCAGCGACCCGCCACTGAAGCTATCGAGCTCGCCAACCAACAACTGAACGCCATCACGGTCCGGCTCGCGGGAAGGATTGCTTCACCCCCACGCGTGATGGGCAAAGCGGCGTTTGTTCATCTGTCGGACGGCGTATCGCGTTTGCAAATCTATATTCGCAAGGCCGACGCGAAAGCCGTCAACAATGCGACGCGACAATTAATTGATGAGGAAGGCAAAGGCTGGGAATTGTTCGAGCTGTTGGATCACGGCGACTTCCTCGGCGCTGAGGGCTATCTCTTCATCACTAAGACTGGTGAATTGTCAGTCCACGTAACGAGTTTACAGTTTCTTGCGAAGGCATTGCTGCCGATGCCTGACAAGATGCACGGCATTCACGATCCGGAGATTCGGCAACGGCAACGCTATGCCGATTTGATTGCCGGCAGTCTCAAACTCGAGCACCTCAAACACGAACTTAGCCCGCGTGAAGTGTTCGAACGCCGCTCAGCGGTGATTCGGGAAATGCGCCGCTTCCTTGACGAGCATGGTTACGTTGAAGTCGAAACACCGATGCTGACTTCCAAAGCCACGGGCGCCGCGGCTAAGCCGTTTGAAACGTATCACAACGCGCTCAGCATTCCGCTCTATGCGCGCATCGCTCCGGAGCTGTATCTGAAGCGGCTGCTCGTCGGAGGCTTTGAAAAGGTTTACGAGCTGAATCGCAACTTCCGCAACGAAGGCATCGATCGGACCCACAATCCGGAGTTCACGATGCTGGAGTTCTACTGGGCCTACGCTGACGTGAACCAGATGATGGATTTTTGCGAGAACATGATTCGCACGACGGTGTTGAAAGCGCTGGGACAGACCAAGGCCCGTTACGGCGAGCTCGTTATGGATTTCGCGCCGCCCTTTCAACGGTTGACAATGAAGGAGGCCATCAAGAAGTTTGCCACTGAACCGAGCGATCTCGAGGGGCTTGACGGGCTGGAAGGCGCGGCCATCGCGGAACTTTTTGAGAGGACGGCGGAGCCACACTTAATACAGCCAACGTTCATTACTGATTTCCCTAAAATTATCTCGCCGCTCTCGAAAGCATCCCCGGGCGATCCGGCGATCGCGGAACGCTTCGAGCTTTTCATTGCGAACATGGAATGCGCGAATGGCTTTTCGGAGTTAAACGATCCGCGGGAGCAGTACGATCGTTTCAATGATCAGATGCAGCAGCGGGAGCGGGGCGATGAGGAAGCGATGGTGATGGATGAGGACTACATCCGGGCCCTCTCGTATGGCATGCCGCCAGCCGCAGGGATTGGCATCGGCATCGATCGCTTTGTAATGCTACTAACTAACCGCCCGTCAATTCGCGACGTGATTCTGTTCCCGCACATGCGCCCGGAACGCAAAGCGGAAGCGGCTGTCGAATTGGCGGAATCTAACGGCCAAGACGCAGAGTCGCCAAGACGCGGAGAATATTAAACAAGGTCGCCGTTTAGGATTTGTTCTAGGCAAGGTGAGTACTCGCGCGGGCGAATTCCCCAACCAGTTCCTAACTGCTTTGTTTTGCTTAGGTCTTGGCGACTCAGCGTTCTTGTCGGTTTGTTCTGGCGGTTACTGCTTACCCGCGGCCTTTTCACGTAATGCCGCGAGCCGCGAATCGGACCAGTCTGGTTTGTGGCCCAGCTTTTCCTGGCGCTTGATGTAATTTTCCATCGCCACAAGGGCCCCAGCGAAGTCTCCACGTTTCTCACGCACGCCGCTCAGGTTCAGCAGGAATTGCGCATTATCAACTTGATGAGCCTGGGTTGCGCGCAGGAAGTTTTCTTCCGCTTGCGGCAGGTCACCGCGTAATTCGTAGAGCCGGCCGAGATGGTAGTAAACAATCGGAAACCGGCCGGCGTCCTTCTCGGCAACAAGCAGGAGCGCGGCAATCGCTTCATCATTGCGGCGCAGCTCCATCAGGGAATAACTCAGTTCGAGATTCGCCGGAGAAAAATAGCCGTCTTTGCGAGCAATGACGCGCCGAAAACCGTCGACCGCTTCTTCGTAGCGACCTTTTTCATGAGAAGTGCGAGCTCGTTGCAGTAAGTCGTGAGTCTCGGGATCGAGAGTGAAAGTAGGTGCTGCGGAATTCGCCGCCGACAGTGCATTCCCATTTCGCGCAGCTGCTTGATTATTGTTCATCGCACGCGGTGTCGCAGTCGAGTTAGAAGCCGAACGGCTGGAACTGCCTGCACCTCTCAACGCCTGCGCGGCCCCGCTGTGCTTTGGATCCACGGCGATCGTACGACGCCACTCGCGGACAGCGCGATCCATTTCGCCACGCGCGGCATAAAGGCGGCCGAGGTTGTAACTCGCTTCAGCGTAGTGAAAATTCTCCGTGCGCAACGCTCCCAGAAAAGCGTCGTAGGCCTGATCCCAAAATCCCTGCCGTAACAGGATCACGCCGAGATTATTCGAAGCGCGCGAGTAGTTACCCTTGCGTTGTTCTATGGCTTTCCGATAGGCACTGATTGCAGAGTCGGTGGCATCGAGACGCGCGAACGCATTCCCGATGTTGTAAAAGCCCTGCGGGTCAAAACGATCTTCGGCGTCAAGTGAATGTAGCTCAGCGAGTGCTTCTTGCTTCAACCCCTGCGCCGCCATCTGCTCCACAACTTTCAACTGCTCGCGCAATCTTGCTTCCGGCGTTGGATCAAAATCCACGGCGGGCTGTTTCGACGTTTCTGATTCGGCGGCTGCAGTAACTTCCTCGGCGGCTGGAGAAGGTGTGGCCTCTTCCGGCGCGGGCGCAGGCGAAGGGCTTGCGACCGGAACCGCTTCAGAAGCGGTCGCCGGTTCAGCAACTGGTTTCGCCGCAGCTTTGGCTTTGCTCCTGGACTTGGAGCCAGCCGCGCGCCTAATCCTCGTTTTGGATTTTGGCGCCGACTGTGTCACCGGAGCAGGATCCTGTTCGGACAAAGCTGGCTTGTTTTGGCTCTCCGCCAGGACGGCAACAGTAAAAAGCGAAACAGAAGCAAGGGCCAAAAGGATTCTACTTAGCTGATTTGTAAGGAGTCTCATGTGAGTAATTACCTGTGCAGACGCGGCGCCTCGGCTTTAACGTAAGTCAAAATGGTGCCACCAAAGCCAACGGCCCAACCGTGCGTGCGATCCGCGAAAAACAAACGCTCCAGTGTATGGGTCGTGTTGCTTTGCTCGGTGACCCAATTGAACCCGCCGTCAGCTGTGTGGATTGTGGTTCCCTCGGCGCCTACGGCCCAACCTTCAAGCGCGTCCAAAAATTTAACGTCATAAAGATCCGCAGTAACGCCCGAGCTCTGCGCTTGCCACGTTCTGCCGCCGTTGATCGTGCGATAGATATTGCCGCCGCTGCCCACCGCCCAACCAAGACGATTGCCAACGAATGAAGTTGCATTGAAGCGAATACCGGGTGCGTCCGCGAGCTTTGCGACTTGCCAGGTTTCACCACCATCGGCAGTTTGGAGAATCGTGCCGCCCGCGCCGACTAACCAGCCGCGGTTGTCGTCGATGAAGGTACCTCCGAGCAGAAGATGGCGCGTCGGGGCATTTACGCGGACCCATTTGGGATCGCCCGGTGACGACTTGTAAACTGCGCCGAACTCCCCAAAAGCCCAGCCGCTCCCGCCGGGGCTAAACACCGCTCGCACCAGCCGCGCATTCACGTCAGCGCCGGGAATCGCTACGCGCTCCCAGGTTTCGCCACCGTCGGTCGTGTTCATCAGGTATGTGCGCGGGTCGTCGTTGGACTTCAGCTGATAGACGTTGCGCTCGCAAACGATCCAGCCATTGAGTGAGTCGGAAAAATATATGTCACGAAGGACATCGTCGCTTGGTTTAGAGCGCGCCTTCCAGGTTTTGCCGCCATCCTCGGTTGCGAGGAAAGCGCCTTTGCTGCCCACTGCCCAGCCGCGACTTTGATCGAGAAAGAATACTCCGTGCAGCCAGGAGAATGAGCCCGAGCTTTGTCGCGCCCAAGCGCCGCGTTGCGCCAAAGCAGAGGTGGAACAAACGAGGAGCAGGAGGAACGCGGCGAATCCGCGTGAATTGCCGAGTGCAGAAAACAGTCGGCAGGAAGCAGATGGCAGACGGCAGTAAGCCCGCGAATTGCCGATTGCCGATTGCCGATTGCCGATTTGTTGCTTCGTCGCTGCACCCATTACGTGATTGCCGATTGCCAATGGCTGGTTGGGAAATGCCGACGTTGTGCTTGCATGAGCTTGGCAGTCTAGGGTTTATATCCCTGAAGTGCTAATCGGCAATTGGCAATCGCCAATCGGCAATCGCTAGAACGCATTCCTGCCTACTGCTTCTGCCTACTGCCTACTCTCGTTAAAACGGCAGTCCGCCACCGGTAAAGATTCTGGCGAAACTCAGTATCGGACTGAGACTCATAATCTTTTGCAGCGTCTTCAACTTGTTGCCAGGAACGATAATCTGATCGCCCGGAACCAGATACGTGTTGTCTGGCGCCTTGCCTTTGTAGATGGCCGACACATTCACAGCAATCGGCGATAGCATTCCCGTCGGTTGCCGGCGCAAAACTACGACCTTGCTGCGATTGCCGGTCGGCAACACGCCGCCCGCCTCCGTGATTGCTTCGGTAACAGTCAAACGACGATTCATTACGCGAATCCCAGGTTGGGCTACGTCGCCGATCACTGCATAGCGATAGGAGAAACCCTTATCAAGCGAAACTGTCACTTGCGGATCAATGATGTATTCGTCGTACTGTTTCTTGATCAGTTCTGCTACTTCGTCGACCGTCTTGCCGTTAACGAAGATGCCGCCGGGAATTAGCGCCAGGGAAACGCGTCCGCTGGGCGGGATAATTATGCCGCCGCGGGAATAGCGATCCTGACCAAAGACAACTACCGAGATTACGTCTTCCGGTCCGAGACGATAGGTGTTGAAGAAATTGTTGTAATAGGGGACGACATCGTTTTCCTCGGACATCTGCTCCTGACGGTTCGCCTGCATTTCTGCAGGAACGTCACGAGGCGCCGGCTTCGATTCGTCTGGTTCCAGGCGCTCTCCGGTCGGAAGTGATGCCGGCCTGCTCTCCTTTGACTTTTCCTGGGTCGCAGGCGGAGTAGGACTCGCCGTACTCGCCACCCGCGGACGCGTTTTGTTGTCTGCCGGCTCCGCCTGCTGAGCGGGAACCGCAACGCTTAGGGAGAGTAAGAGGCCCGTCGCAAGGACGAAACCTGAAATCCTGTTTACTGCTTTCATCACAACCTCCAAAAGACGCGGGGCCTTTATTGTCCGCCCCGCCCGAAAAGAATGATCTTAACTGTCTCAAACATGACGATGGCATCAAGAATCAAACTTTGATTCTTCACATAGAAAAGATCGTATTGCAGCTTCTGCCGCGCGTCTTCAATCGATGCGCCATAGGGATACTTAATCTGGGCCCATCCCGTTAGGCCCGGGGGTATTAGATGCCGTTGCTCGTAATAAGGAATCTCCTGGGCAAGCTGGGCCACGAAGTGGGGGCGTTCGGGACGCGGTCCCACAAAGCTCATCTCGCCACGCAGGATGTTCCAAAACTGGGGAATCTCATCAACTCGAATCTTGCGAATAATGCGGCCCACGCGTGTCGTGCGGTCGTCGTTCTTGCTGGCCCAAACGGGCCCGTCCTGCTCGGCATCCACTCGCATCGAGCGGAACTTTAGAAGCACAAACGACTTGCCGTTGTTGCCTACGCGTTCCTGGCGATAGAAAACCGGGCCCCGCGATTCAAGCTTGATCAGAACCGCCGTGAGCAACGCGATCGGCAACGAAAGAATTACACCCAGCAAAGCGACTAAGCGGTGCACCAAATTGCGCACGATGCCAGCCAAACGCGCCTGGCGCCCCCGGCCGGAAAAGATCAGCCAGGACGGACGCATCATGTTCAGGGACACGCGACTCGTAATCCGTTCATAAAAACTTGCCCCCTCTTCGATCGAGACGGTGCCCGTAAGGCTTAGCTGCAGAAGTTTTTCAGTGGGTAACAAGCCGCGCCGCTCGCCCATCGCGACCACGATGCGATCGATGTTTTCACGTTTGACGACCTCAGCGAGTTCCGAAGTTACTCCGATCACCCGGGGGTTGATCAGGCTCTTTCCCAACAATTCCGAATCAGTGCCTACGAAACCGATGATGCGATAACCCGCATCGGGCCGGTTGAGAACCTCCCGCGCTACTTCAACTGCGAGATTGCCTGAGCCAACTATCAGAATTCGTTCGCCGAAATCGGGGTGTCCCAGGAACCAGTGAATGCTCAAACGCCAGCCCACCATCAGCATCAGGGCTAAAGGCAAGGCGATGAGAGCGACGCCACGACCAATCATCAGGGAGGGGAAGGCGTAAAACATCAGGGCGAGGGCGATCCACGCCAGCCCTAAAGCTTGTACCAACCGCAGGACCAACTCGCGGCGGTCGTGCATGACAACGAAGTCGTAAAGGTCGAAGAGGTAAAAAGCAGCCAGACAAAAACCAGTAGCGAATGCGGCTTTTAGAAAGCCATGGCGCTCGACGAGTTCGTAGTGAGCGCCATCCAGACCGAACCTCAAATCGACAGCACCCACTAACGCGCCGAAGATCACTGTTGCTTCGGCGAGCAATAAGAGTACCGTGCGAGCATTGAGGCGCGATGCTCTCAATTGATGACTGCTACCTCCTCAGCTGGTTCGTTAGGGACCGTGAGCGGCTCGGCCATCGTGATCGAGCGATCGCGGCGGTTATAGCGTTGCTGGTAGTAGTACGCGGTTGAGTCGACCTTTTCATCAGCACGGTTTAGGACAATGCCGAGCAGTCGATCCTTGGGCAACTGCTCCAAGAGTTTGTCTACCAGGGCATAGCGCGTCTTGCCGGCGCGCACCACCAACAAGGCGGCATCGGCCCGGCTAATCAGCACATTGGCGTCAGTAAAGATTCCCATCGGCGGGGCGTCGATGATGATGTAGTCAAACATGCGCCGACAATCCGCAATTAAGCGGGCGAACGTTGGTCCGGAAAGCAATTCAGCGACGTCATCGCGCGCGCGTCCTCCCGGCAGGAGATAGAGTCCGGCGGGATCAAGCCGCACGATAGCTTCCTCTAGCCCGATTTCACCGCCGAGGACTTCGGAGAGTCCGATAGGCGCATCTATGCCGAGATAATCGGTGGCGCAAGGTTGGCGCAGATCGCTGTCAATCACGAGTGCACGCACTCCGTCAGTCTGGGCCAGTAACCATGAAAGGTTCAGGGCCGTGAGAGTTTTTCCTTCACCGACGCCGGCACTGGTAACCACGAAAGTACGCATTTGCTGGCGTTCACCGGCTTGCAAGAGTCTGGTACGAAGCGAGCGAAACTGCTCGCAGTAACCCGAACGAGGTTGACTCACCGCCACAAGGTGAGGCTCAACGCGCGCCGCGGAAACGTCATAAGAAACGAATCCCGCGGCACGCGTCGGCCCGGCAGCGCCCAAAGTTGCCCCAACAGCACGCGAAGTCATTCCGCCGGGGAGTGCCGACCCGCCGGGTGCATCCGCAGTGTGCGCAGTGGACGCTGAACTGTGCACCCCATTGTTTTGCGCCATGATTGAAGAGCCACTAAATAGTTGCTCTTCAACTTGACGCGCGTTGGGGATAACGTCCCCGCCGCTGAGGTGCTCAGAACTTTGTGTACTCTGTGATGGTCGCGGCTTCTGAGCGCCACCGTCTTGCGGGGTGCTCGAACGCCTGATTGCATCGAAAACTCTTCCCATCAGCTCTCCTTCTTACTTGCGACCAGGTATCGGTCGCTGGCAGTGTGCCTGTTATTGCTCCATCAAACTCAATGTTCGACGGGCATTGGTACTTCCAATTCCGGCTCGCTCTCAGGAGCAGTCGTGCCGGCTGACCATAATTCGGCGCGGCTCGCTGGCGAAAAAATTGGGCCCGGCGCTTCTTTCTGTTCCCCGGGTTGCATTCCACGATCCGGCGATGGCAGCATGTCAAAAGTCTCAGCCACTTCCTCAACCAGTTCCCGGCTAATCGTTGTCTCTCCCGCGGCAAAGCCGGCGAGCAAGGCGTTGTCACACAGATTGTTTACGTTGCGCGGAATGCCGTCCGAACAGCGATAAATAAAGTCGATCGCCGCGGAAGAAAAGATGTGCGTCCGCTCGGCTCCGGCAACCAACAACCTTGAAGTGATGTAGCGCTCGGTCTCCTCGATCGTGGGCAATGGCTTAATCACGCAACGCAACGCAATGCGCTGTTTCAACTGCCGCAGATCGGGATTGTTAAGTACTTCTCGCAGTTCCGGCTGGCCAGTCAAAACGATTTGTAGTTGCTTGGCAGTATCCGATTCGAAGTTTGAGAGAAGCCGGATCTCCTCCAGCACGTGAGGCGAAAGTCCCTGAGCTTCGTCGACGATCAAAACAGTTCGCAAGCCGCGGGCGTGGCGTGCTTCAAGAGCGCGACCTAATCCCAGCAGTAGGTCTGATTTCGTTTCCCAATTCTGCACACCAAGCAACGTTGCGACGTGCTGGTAAAACTCCGGCACTGAAAGGCGCGGATTAAAGATGTAAGCAACGAGCACGGTGCGATCGAGGCGCTGCATCATCCAGCGCAAAATTGTGGTCTTTCCGGTGCCAACTTCGCCTGTGACTACGACGAGACCCTTGCCGCTTTCAATTCCATAGTGAAGGTTAGCCATCACTTCTGTGTGCGACGGGGTGAAATAGATAAAACGCGGATCTGGTGTCAGCGCAAATGGCAGCTCTTTCAGACCGTAGAATTCTGCGTACACTTTTAAACCTCCCTGACAATCTCTCGGGTTTAGTCCCGATGAGCGCGTAACTAAATCAGGCGCGACCTGACGAGAAAAACTCGAAGATGTGCGTGGCTCTGAGGGCCAAAGCCAACAGAGGAATACTCACGATGGTTATTGCAATCGCCGCCGCCAGCAGCAGCCGGCGCCTGCGCGGAATAGCTCGCGCTTCTTGAGCGGTTAATAGTTCCGGGACCGCAGCCAATACAGGTAATCCTGTGTAGTGGGTTGCGTCTTCACGATTTTGAATCGTGCGCAGCCTGGGAACCTCAAAAGCGACGGCCAAGACTACGCCGAAGCCAAGTCCCAATCCGAGTCCCAATGCGAACAGCATGAGACGCTTCGGCGCAACCGGCTGGGAAGGCAGGTAGGCGGCGTCTACAATCTGAATGCCTTCACCTTGTTGTTGCGATGCGGCATCGGCACCGAGACCGATTTTTTGTTGCTGGAGTAGGATGGCGTCGTACGCACCCTTTTTGGTTTGATATTCCTGGTCATGAGCCCCGAGTGCGACTTCAGCTCCCGGAACCTTGTTTATTCTCACCATCACTTGACCAATCTGGGTATCGATTTCACCGAGCAGCTTCTGCTGCCGTTTTATCTCGCCATCGATAAGCCTGATTTCAGCTTCTAGATTGGCAACTGCGAGATCAGGGCGGTCTTTAAGTTTCTCCTGCTTCGCCTTAATTTTCTCTTGCCACTCGCCAACCATTCGGTCCATCTCGGTCTTCACGGACTTGATCTCCGCTTCCTTGGAAATTACGTCAGGATGCTTCGGGCGCAACTCAGTCAACATGCGCTGCATCTGCGCCTCCAAATCAGCCTTTCTTTTAACCAGCTCGGCCCAACCCAGCGTTGTCTTGGGATCGGTAGTGTTCTCGATTACTTCATCTTTGATTTGTTCAGAGGACTTCTTGATCAGCGCCAGTTGGCCTGTCAGCGCTGAGCGTCGATCCTGGTAACGGCCAACTTCTGAGATATAGGTCTTCTGCTGTTCTCTTAGGCCAGTTAACTGACCAACGAGAGAGGCAGCCTCGGAAGGCAAATTCCCGACGTTTTGTGTAAGGAATTCACCCCGCTTCAGGCTAGCGGCATCCAGTTCTGCTTTCGCCTGAAGCGCCTGGTTGTCGATGAACTGTTTGGCCGAGGTCGTGGAATTGATCGTGGATTTGGCTTGCTCGTCGATGTACTTACTAGCGAGGGCTGCGGTCACCGCTTGAGTAGTGCGCGGATCTCGTCCCCGGTAAGCGATGTTGAAACCGTTCGTGATTTCGTTGCGGCTGGTGTTTACCTCGACCTTAATGTCTTTACGCATGACCTCGATGACGTTTTCCATCGGCTCACCGCGTACTCTCTCGGTATGGTAGAGCTCATATTTTGCAATCAGCGGTTCAAGTGAACTGCGGCTGGTAACCACCTGTGTGATCCCGCTTAGCTGCCGCGTGATTGTGTCTTCGGTGACCGTGGGCACCACCGAAGTAGGCAGCGTCGAGGGAGTGACCACGATGAGCGTTGACGACTCGTAGACGTCGGGCAGCCGGTAGACCACCCAGGCCACCGCGGTAGCAATGGCAATGGCGGGCAGAATGATCAGCCACTTACGCTGCCAGGCAATCCGGAGATATTCACTGGGCTTTCTTTGGCGAAATTCAACACTCATACAGAACTCCTCCTTCTAAATCTCATTGATGGCGGCGCAGCAGTTCATAAACTGAAGAGACACTTTTCATCATTAACCCCGGCTCACAGCGTCGCCAAAACCTTCCGGGCTTCGTCGATATCGGAGAAGGGGGCCTTATCCGCCAATCTTACTGCCAGCCCCAGTTCACGTTTTGCGGCTTCGTTGTCACCCTTGCCCTTAAGAGCCATCCCGAGGTGATAGCGATAAAGCGCGCTAGGTGACGCGCCTGGGACTCTCTTAGCGGCCGCTTCGTCCATCGTTACTGCTTTTCGCAAGTGTTCGACCGCAACGCTGTAAAGCGCTTTCTTGTAATAAACCCAACCCAAGGTATCTGCGAAGCCTGCCACATTCGGATTCCTTTGAATCACACCCTGGGCCAGCCGAACAGCTTCATCAAGGTTTCCGTTTAGCTCAGGACGGGTTGCATAAAGCCAGGCGAGATTGTTTGCAGCAATCACTGCGTTCGGATCTTTCTCGAGCGCCTGGCGATAGTTATCCATGGCGTTCGCATAATCTTTCTTGGAATCGTACAGAATACCGATTAGGACATAGGAGCTGGGATTCTCTGGCCTGAGTGCCACGACCTTTTTCAGTTCGGTGATGGCACGATCTTCCTGCTTGGTATTGATGAATAATGCACCAAGGGACGAATAGGCGGTGATGTAATTCGGATCCAACTCCAGGGCCTTACGTAATTCGGCTTCAGTTCCCTGGGCATTACGCTCATTCGCGTAAACCTGCGCTTTGAGATAATGCAGAGAAGCATTGTTCGGAAATGAACTCAGGACCTGATCAATTCGGGCATGGGCCTTATGTAACTCATTGCGGCTCGCATGGACCTTTATCAAGCCATCCAGGGCGCTAAAGTCTGTGGAAGAAATCTGCAGCGCGTTTTCAAAAAAGCCGACGGCCTCATCGGGTTTCTTTTGGGCCATCGCGATCCCCGCGAGGTTGACATAGATGTCGGCGTTGCGCGGATTTGCTTCTTTGGCAGTCATGAAATCCTGCCGCGCACCCTCGATGTTCCCTAATTGAGCTTGCGATGCGCCATGAATGATCAACGCCCTTAGGGTCAGATCGGCCAATAACTGCGGGGAATTCTCGGGGTCAGGCGCTGTTTTCGCCAGCCGATTCAGTAAGTCAGTTGATTGGCTGAGTGATTTCTTGGGTTCTGCCGCAGCCAGCGTTAACTGCGATTGCAATAGTTTCGCAGGAAGATAATCGGGATAGTTTCTCTCCAGATCTCCTGCAAATGCCCGTGCCTGATCGATCATACCCAAACTGAAATGGGTCTGTGCCATGAAGTAAAGACCAAGCTTGGAGTTTGGTTCTTGTCTTAAAACTTCTTTCAAGTCTTCGATAGCCGCTTTAACATCATCAACCTTGCCCTGCTGTGTTCGCAGTTGAGCGCGCAAGAGTAGGGCCTGACGGTCGCTTGGGTCTTTCTTCAAAACCTCATTGATCTGGGTGTTCGCACCATCTTTATCGCCTTTACGCAAAAGAATCTCACCCAACCGGTAACGACCCTGCGTGTAGTCTGGCGCTTTAGTTAAAATGTCCTGATAGATTCGCGCAGCGTCATCGAGACGGTTAATCGACGAGTAGAAGTCAGCAAGCACAGACTGACCTTCCGGCCGACTCTGGTCCAGATCGGCGAGCTGCTTGTAAGCCACCTCCGCTTTATCGAGCTGTTTATTAACCAGATAGTAGCTAGCTAAGATCATTCGCGAATTACGATTCGTAGGCTCTACTTCCACAGCCTTTTGCAACTCAGCTTCTGCTTCCGCCGAGCGGTTTGCCTGAATCAAAAACTTTCCATATTCCGTATGGGCCAAACCTGAATTATTGTTAAGGGAAATCGCTCGCTTAAAGACTTCTTCAGCCTTCGCTGGCGCGTTGGTCACCATATAGAACCGCGCCAGGCTGAGATGAGACTCGACGCGATTCGGGTCAATTTCCAAGGCGCGAGTAAGTTCGGCGAGACCCTTTTCGCGATCGTTGCGCGCGAAGTGGACCGTACCCATCAGGATGTGGCCTTCGATGTGATTCGGATCTTTCTGAAGAATTTCGTTCGCCAGCTTTTCCGCCTCAGCTAAGATTTCAGGCTTCCCTCTGCTTGCCACTACGTAGAGAGTGCCCAGTTTGACGCGGGCTTCAAGATTGTTGGGGTCAAGCTCGACAGTTTTGCGCAGCTCGTCGAAAGCTTCCTGACCACGCTGCAAACCTTCATAGGAGCGCGCGAGGCCCCAGTGAGCAGGAGCGAAGTTTTCGTCGATCTGGACCGCGTTACGAAATTCGATCGAAGCTTCTTGGAACCTGGATTCCTTGAGGTAAGCTTCGCCTTTACTAACGTGGTCCGCCTTAGCTTTTTCGGGGTTAGAGCAACCGGAGAGGGCCAAAACGCCGGTTAAGAGTAGAGACAGCAGGGCTGCGTATTTCAAATACTTCGAGCACTCCGTTTTCATTTCTGTTTTAGACTCCATCGCGAGCCGGCTGACCGCTCGCCTTAATTTCTCACCTGGTTAACCAACTTTCGCGGGCAACGCTTCAAGTCGGCTCACTTAAGTGAGTCAAAGTTAAAAATTGCCAATGCCGACATCTTTCCGAAAACTGGAACTGATTGTTCGTTGCGAAACCTTTTCCATTTTCGTCTGAGCGGCTTTCAAGTTTGAGACCAGCGACTGATCTCAGTTCGGAATAAACTCAGGCAGTGCCTTAGCGGCACTTCCTGAAAGACTGGTCGCGGCTTCCAGAGCCGTGGCTTCTGAGACGCCCACGGGAACCATCACGCGCACCATGGCTCCATCAGAACGACGCATTTTCACGCTATCAATCACGGTGTAAATCTTGCCCCAGTACTCGCTGGCAGTGCTGCGGCCTCGGCCCTGGTACCAGTAAATCAACAACTGTTTATTGCCACCGTTTTGAATGATGTATCTGTTTGCTTCGAAGGGTGCCTGTCCTTCAGGTGTTATCGTGACCTTCGCCGGACTGGACATCACCCAGCCAGAGCCGGGCAAGCAATTCAATGGACTGTGATAAGTGGCCCCTTCTCGCTGGCTCGCGTAATAGCCCACATAGAAATTCCCGGTAATGCCGCCAATTCCGCGATAGTCGCGCATCAGGTAATCGCTGGCGCGCAACACGCTTAAGGTTTCCTTATCAAAGTACTGATCGCCTCCGCGCTGTTGCCATAAGCCTACTTCTTTAGGAAAGTCCTTCAACTCCTTGCGTTGGACCGGCACCTCGCCGAGGTATTGCCAGGCGTTGACGACGACGCCGCCAATGAGCAGTACGAGAATTAGCAAACCAAAACGGATCGAACTCTTCATCGGTTATTCTATTCCCTCCGGTTGAACCACTGTAGCCGCCGGGACCTGCGGCCGTGCGGGATTTTCACTAGCCCTTGCTTCTTTACGGGGAGCTTTGTAACGGGCCGGACGAAAGCGGTCCGTCAACCAAGCAACGGCAAAGAGCATCAGGAAGGCGACGATATAGATTACCCATCCTGAGAACGAGTGGAAGAAGCCATCCGCCACTTCGGTTCCATAGTAATGAGACAACACGCCTGTGCCGCTCACGCGTAACGCATTAGTCAGGATCGCGATTGGCACCGCGGACATAACGATGATTGCCGAACGCCAGAAAGCGTAGCTCTTCACCCACCAAAAAATACCTTGGCCCTTGTCGTCATCTCCGTCGTCCGACTTGGGATAAGTGAAATAAGCAAACACAACTGCCAGCGTCAGCAAGGTCATCAGCGAACGAATGCCGCTGCATGCTTCAACCACTTCTAGCTTTTTCGTCTCGCGTGCCCCTTTAGGCAACAGCTCAATTACATTTCCCTGTCGCAAGACCGGAATTCCCCAGAGGCTCATGGACCACACTGCGCAGCGCGAAGCGAACAATTGCAGCGGAAACGCCACCTTGTTGAAGATGATTGCCGGGACGGGAATCGCCAGCACCAACAAACCGAGCGGAACCCACAACAGACTCAACAGCCGGTGGCCCCAAAAGAAGATCACGAGCCCAGCCAGCATGACCACCAGAGAGATGCGTTGCAGAAAGAGCTCGGCGCCTGCCGTGCCGGCAAATAGCATCAGCAACGCCAACAGGACCATGGCACCACCGAGTAGTGTCGCCGGACGAGCGCTGTCGCGCGTGAAGTGCTCGCGCTGAATCCAGACGATATAACCGATGATAAAAGGGATTAAGAGGCCGTGAGAGTAGTTTTCGTCAGTCCACCAATCGTGCCCCAACTTCATGAGCACAACTCCGTAAACGAAAACTAAAGCGGCAGAAATGGCGAGAGGTCGCCACAAACTTGTGGAGGCAGTGACACTCATTTATGAATTACCTTGATCTGTTCTCGCAAGAGAAGGGCAAGTTCCCTTAAGAAAACTTTGGGTCTACCCAAAAACCTAAAGGTTAAAACCCGGAAGAGCAAAACGAGCTTAACTTAACTCACAATAAGGTTCAACTTGAGATGCCGCGGTTAAGGCAAACAACCCTCGGCAAAGGGCGGGCGCTGAAAGCTGTAAAACGCCCGCAATTGGTCTAAAGAACCAATCTCAACCCCTTTCCAGAAAGTTTCGGATTTTCCATTTTCGGTTTCGGGTTTCCGCTTTCAGGTCCCCGGTGCCGGGCTAAATTTGCTGGTAGGAAGGTGCTTACCCTCGCCGTCACCGGAGGCTGATGCCCGACAGCGTTACCCGATCCCTGGTACCCCGTGATCGCCGTTTTCTCGCACTAAGTAATGATTTGGTGGTTGAGCCAGCCTTGAGGATTCCTACTTAAGTTACCTCAAGTTTTTCTCAAGGCGTAACTGTATCTTTGGAACTGTGAGCGTGTGAAAGTACGGGCAAAGTGGGGGCGAGGTTTTTGTAAAAAGGGAGAAAGGCGGAAAAGGGGAGCAGCGAAAATGTGAGAGTGGAAATAGCGATAGGGGAAAGGGGGTCTCCCTGCCCCCAATCCCCTATTCCACCTTGCGGTTCGTTTGTGACCCCTTTTCCCCTTTTCCCCTTTTCCCCTTTTTCCTATCTGTTGCCTTTCGCTAGCTCACCACAATTTTAGGAGCGTTGCTTCGTTGCCCATTAACGAAGATTGTCATTTCGATCGGACCAGCCCCTGCTAACACAGATGTCAAAACGAAGTTGACTTGATCGAGACCAGGCACTGAACCTTGCGGTCCGGCAAACTCTACCGGCAACGTGATCAGCGTTCCATTATTTAATCGTGTGATCACCGTAACAGCCTCCGCAAAGTTCTTTCGCGCCACATCTCCAACTGGTTGAGTTGAACTTCGTCCGTACTAAAATTCCGCTTTGGTGTGTGCGAATCAAAAAATTCGCTTCACAAAGTGACCGGTAATCGGATATCGAGTTCAACGACAGCGCACGAGAGAAATTAACTTCGATGGGAACCGCGTTTCAGAGGCAGGAGGTACTTAGCAGCGAGGGAGAGCCCCACGCTGTTAACTTACGGAAACAATGAGGGTTCATTTCAATGGAGAATGAAGACTCCGAGTTCGTGAGCAAAACCACGACATTCACCAGGTTCCCGGCCCAACTGGAGCTCTTAAGGAGCGAACCGGGAGCGATACTCCAGCGAGTTCATGAACCCGCTAATCATGCTGCGAAAATCGCTCGTTAAATCCAGGTACAAGATCCAGTTGAGATATTCGGCATCGGGCTGACGCCGGAGATAGCCGAAATATTGCATAACCACGAAAGCTTGGTTGAAGTACTTGTTATAGACTTCCGTACTTTCGGCGATTTCTCGCAACACCTGCGCCCGCGTTCTTGTACCATCCGCCAACGCTGCAATCCAGAATTCCCTAGACGTATGGATTATGCCTGCCGTTAATAACAGTGAATCCACAAAGTGAGTGTCGTTCAGCCCGTTGAATTTGGCCACGAATGCCTGTCGCCCCATGAATTCAGCCACGAACGCCATTTTCGCAGCTTCCAGCTCCGAATCGCTCAGAAAGCCACTTACCCTCGCGAAGTCAGGGGTGAACTCCTGATAGTCAGGCTTGCGGCCAAAACTTACTAAATAGAAGCGATAGACAAAATATCCTCGCCCTCGGAACTCAGGTGACTGGTAGAAACCGCCTGAGACATGTATCCGATCACAAGTAGTATCTAACGGCGGACAGTTATTAATTACGTTCTGCCAAGCAGCAAGTCCTTCAGGGTCGGGTTCTCGTCCGAGAAAGTCTAAGTAGTGCTGGCGCACAAAGAAATCTGGCAAGTCGATTGGGTTGAAGAGACCATTTCCCACCAAGTTCTTGCCAGCGCGATCCCATGTTGCACGTCCGCCGTAGAGTGTGAACGCCATCCCGTTCACGGTCTTCCCAGCCAATCCCACCCGGTTCGCCGGTACCTCCAGACGTACCCACTGGCCGGCGGGAGGGAGCGGCCCCATTGGACGTCGGCTATTGGTATTTTCTGCTCCCCAATTGAGATTGCTCGTGCCCCAATAAGCCCGCTGCTCCCAATCACCATCATTCCACTGCAACATAATCTGACTGGGAATGTTGGCGGGATCGATAAACACGTAGGCAATCAGTGCATCCCCAGCGTTGACATTCATGGTGCTGGTCGCGTTGAAGAAAAAGTGCTGATGCATGCCATCAGCGACTGCCGACTGATTTGCCAAACCTCCCGAGAACGGCGAAGGGCTGGTCCCGACCCAGTTCCAGTGTTCAGCGTATCCACCGGAAGTGGCACCCATCGGAACTGAGTCGTCTACCCAAACCGTCTCGCCAGCCGGAGCGGGAGAAGGCGTCGGAGTCGGAGTCGGAGTCGGATTCGGTGTTGGCGTCGGATTCGGAGTTGGTGTCGGAGTCGGGTTTGGTGTCGGCGTCGGAGTTGGCGTCGGGGGAGGTGCTGTGCCTCCTATTGCAGCTAGTAGCGCCACCATATCCACGCCCGGATCGCTCCCGTTAGTGCCCATGCCTTTGTAGGGACTGGTAGCGCTCAACGCCCAATCCCCAGCTGCGGGATTTACAAAACCTATTTGTGAGACGGCCGAGGGGTAGAAATTCGTTCCCGGATAGACATTAGCCAATGAACCCTGGGAGTTCTTTTGGTTGGAGGAGCGGTTATCGACAACCACATTCCTCTGCATCTCCAAGCCGGGCCAGCAAGCACCGAACCCGCCGAACAATTGACAATTCATGCCATATTCGCCGTTGTAGAAGATGTTGTCCTGGAGCTTAAAGCCAGGGTTATCGCCGTATGCGAAGATCATGGAAACGTCGGGGCTGCCCGGACGAGCCACTGCGGTGTTGTGGCGGAATACGACATCGTTGGACCCTGCTATTTGGGCCATTGGTGCCGTACTGCCCTCAAACAGGTTATTTTCTATCAGCATTCCTCGACCACGCTTCGATGTAGCCAGATTGTCTTCCATCTGAATGCCGAATACGTGACTGTTGTGGAAAGTGGAGGTCTCACGCTTCCAGTTGTTGCGAATCGTAATGTTTTCCAGCGTCGCCCAGGGGTTAGCACCGCCGGTTTGAAAATCGTTCTGATTTCTAGTAGTAAGCGTGAAGGCCAGTGATGGACCAGAGAACACATTGCCTTCGATCAGGATATTCTTACCCAGTTTTAGCTCGATACAGCCCTTGCCGAAGTTTCCCGTCATCTGGGCAATCGTCTGAGCAACAACTGGGTTCAGTACAAAATCATTTCGGGTAATCGTCACGTCCTTGACCAGGTCACCCTCCCAAAGTGCATCCCCCGGAGAGTCGGGATTGCGTACTAAGGGGTTGCCATTGCCATCGGCGCTGGGCTGACCAACATAAGTCACAGTGTTACCACTGATACCGGTAACTCGGGCCACCTCGTAGGCGAAGTTCGGATTGCCTGAGACTTTGAAGGCGATCAGCGTGCCTACAGATATGTTGGCAACATTGGAAAGGGTCGCTTGCGTCGTTGTCGCCCCTGCTGACACGGTTGCGCGGTTGGTGATCCACTGCGAGCCACCGCCGGTAAAGAGCGGAACAAACCATGCTTCAAGATAAGTATTGTGGATGGTGTAAGGCCCTGGCCCAGCTCCCAGCAGGACTGCATTAGAAGAAATAGGTGTCTGGGTGCCCGGAAAATATCCACGGAAGCCGGCGATGCGCGAGTTCTTGATGGTTATGTTGGAGCCCGTAATGTTGAATCCGCGAACCCCCGTTCCGTAGATGGAGTCAGTGCCGTCTTCAATACTATGGATATAGCAACGGTCAAACTCGATATTGCGCGGCACCGTCGCGAAAGTGGCAGCCACTGTGCCTCCACTTGAGACTCCGATATTAACCAGGCCTTGATTGATTGCTGATCCGTCGTTTTTGATCTCCAGCCCAATCAGGCGGTAGTGATGGGCCAGCGGCTCCACCTCGACCGCTGGGGTCGATACGTTAGTCACCAGTTTCGGCATGAATGCGACGTGAGCCGGAGTGATGCGCTGGCCGGGCCCAGGCAAAGAGCTCAGCGCCGAACTTTGGATGGTTATGTAATCGGCATCCGTGTTGGTACAAGCTCCCTTGTAACGTAGCAGAAAAGGCAGCTCCAACCCTGGGACCGTATAGGTCGCCCCCGCCGCCAACACTATTGTGTCACCACATTGCGCAGCGTTCAGTGCAGCCTGAAAACTTCCGCCGGCTGGCACCAGGATCGTGGCAGCGTGGGCCGAATTGTTAACCGTCAGCAGTGCTACAAAAGCGCCGACCAAGACAGCTTTGAATAAAAAATTTGGAAGTGACTGGGGGGCTAACGACGAGAAATCAGATGCAAACATTTAATCCTCACTTCGGTAGTCCGACCATCTCTTCGGGAGAGCCTCGAGACTTTGCGAGCCCGCATCGCTGCGGGGGTGCCTTTTGTCGGTGAAAGTCGAAGCGCAACAACGGCTCTTGGAAGAGCCGATGAAACACCTGTTGTTAAACGGGGCGTGTTTATTTTTTAGAGCGCCCGCCTCCGTTCCGAGAGTTCTTGCCGGCGCGATCCCAGGTT
>JBGSYG010000058.1:0-9871 GCA_041750995.1 Pyrinomonadaceae bacterium
TTCTAGTCCCAAGTTCAATGTCACATGTCCAATGTCCTGATCGGGGTTTATTCGCCCGGGTTTTGAGTCTCCAACATCACGGAACGAGGCTTTGGACATTGGACGTTGGACTTTGGACCGGCGAGAGCCTTTGTTGTAGATATTCGCTTAACTCCGATACCTTAACTCGATCCTGTTCCCAAGTGTCACGATCACGCACCGTAACGTACTCATCCTCCAACGATTGGTGATCTACTGTGACGCAAAAAGGCGTGCCGATCTCATCCTGCCGCGCGTAAAGTTTTCCAATCCCCCCAGTGTCGTCATAAACAGCTCGGAGCGTAGGCTGCAGGGAACGCTTAATTGCTTTCGCCATACCCACGATCTCGGGCTTGTTCTTGGCCAGCGGCAGAATCGCAGCCTTAATCGGTGCCAGTGCTGGATGGAGTTTGAGAATAACCCGCATCTCGCCTTTGTCATTCGTCCTCTCGGAGTAAGCATCCATCAAGAGAGCCAGCACCGTGCGATTCACGCCCGCTGCCGGTTCAATCACATAAGGATAAAAGCGCTCCTTAGTGGCTTCATCGAAATAAGAAAGATCTTCGGTCGAATCAGGATTGAGGCGCTTGCCTTCCTCGTTTTCCGGTTTCTTCGAATGCGTGCGCAAGTCGAAGTCAGTTCGATTCGCAATCCCCATTAGCTCGTCCCATTGCCGGTCGGCATCTTCGCGTTCAGGGAAGAAACGATAATGGATATCTACCGTCCGTTTCGCATAGTGCGCCAATTCGTCCGGCGGCTGTTCATACAACCGTAAGTTCTCAGGTGAGATTCCCAGACTTAAAAACCACTGCTGACAGTTATCGATCCATTCCTGGTGAACTTGCTCGTCTTCGCCGGGACGCACAAAGTACTCCATCTCCATCTGCTCGAACTCGCGCGTCCGAAAAATAAAATTGCCGGGCGTGACTTCATTTCGAAACGACTTGCCAATTTGGGCCACGCCAAAAGGAAGTTTTCGCCGGCTTGTCGTCAGGATGTTGGCAAAGTTAATAAAGATACCCTGCGCCGTTTCCGGACGCAGATAAACAAGTGAAGATTCGTCGTCTTCCGAAGTTGCGCCCACGTGAGTGCGGAACATTAGATTGAACGGACGAGGTTCCGTCCAATCGATAGCGCCACAGTTCGGGCATTTAATGTTTCCGACGCCTCCGGTTTCAGCACCGGTTCTTCCAGACTCCTCAATCAGCTTGTCGGCGCGATAACGCGAATTGCATTTGCGGCAATCAATCAGCGGATCACTAAAGGTGTCTTCGTGCCCGGAGTACTTCCAGGCAAGACGATTCAAGATGATTGAGGAATCGAGCCCCTCCATGTCGTCACGCTCGTAAACCATCCAGCGCCACCACGCCTGTTTCACGTTATTACATAATTCCACGCCGAGCGGACCGTAGTCCCAGGCGCTGCCGAGTCCGCCGTAAATCTCGGACGAGGGATAAACAAAACCACGCCGCTTGGCGAGGGAAACAATGGT
Source organism: Pyrinomonadaceae bacterium (assembly GCA_041750995.1). GTDB lineage: Bacteria > Acidobacteriota > Blastocatellia > Pyrinomonadales > Pyrinomonadaceae > PSRF01. The sequence continues at coordinate 1,511 of JBGSYG010000058.1, forward strand.
TTCAATATTGGGTGCTGACATAGGCGGATAATCGTAAAGGGTCACTTGAAAATAGTAAACGCGCGAATAAGTACCCGTCGCGACGACAAAGCAACGGGCGGTCAACTTTTCAGAGCGCGCGTAAGTTGTAACGCTATTCGATTCAGAAGCGGGAACAATGACAAAAAAGGGAGCGCCGTTGCGCTCCCGAGGTTTACGACAAAACGTCGAACCGTTTCTAAATCCCGGCCCGCAAAATTTTTGAAAAGCTCTCTGTTAACTACCTGCTTGGCGTTTGCACGTTAACGTCAATCTTTTGAGTGCCGCCGCCGAACAATCGTCCGCGAAACATGAACAGCGCCACCAAAATTATGATCACGAAGATTGCGAGAATCGCCACCACTCCGGTGCTACCGCCGCCACCACCATTATCGTCTGCCATAAAGGCATCCTCCTGTTAAATGAGCTGAAAATAGGGGGCGTGAATTTCAGGGGAAGCTACGGTATCAGTAGTTACCACAAGGATGCAGAAGTCTCAAGGGGGCGAGGCGGAAATCTTAGGTCTCAAGTTTCAGGTCTCAAGTCTCAGGTTTTAATCTCAGGTCTCAAGTTTTTGGTATCGGTTATTGGTAAACGGATAAGCAGGATCAAATGTCAGGCGCAGGTGCCGGGTGATAAATGACGATCTAGAAAAAAGTCTCAAATCTCGAGACTTGAGACTTGAGACTTGAGACTTGAGACCTAAGACTGAGATCTGAAACTGAGGCCGGAGACTCTTTTATCCGCGGCGACGACGCGCAGGTGCTTCTGGTGCGGGGCGTAAGTCACTGGGTTGCAAAGTGGGCCGAGGTTCAGGAACTGCGGCGCCCCTGGGTACGATCCACATCTCGACGCAATTGTCCTCGCGGTAACCGCCATTGACTCCCACAATCCTGGCCGCGTCGATGCCGCGCCGGTTGACGAGGTAATCCTTGGCACGGGTCACGAGACGATCCGCTTCTCCGCTGCGACTCGTACGTCCGCCATAACCAAAGATGTATGCGCTCGCCGACGGATCGTTCTGAAGTTCAATTGCGAGATTGTCTAAACGCGCTTTTTGGTCGTCAAAGGCGCAACTGCAACAGACGTCGAATTCGCGAAGTTCACGCGGCGGACGCGGAGTTCGCGCTACGTTAGTCGCGGCGTGAGAGACTTGCCGGCAAGCAGCTTCGCCAGATCCGTCATTGACGACCAATGTTGCCGAAACTGTTTGAGTTCCCAATCCAGTTGAGTCGACGGAAATCGTCTGGGTGCCGTCACCGCTTAGAATCTTTGCGCCAGCCGGACTAACTGTCCACATATAGTTCAACGGCGAGCTCCCACTGTAAGTAACATCGGCGGTGTAAGTGATCACTTCACCTTCGTTAACGCTGACAGGAGCAGAGAGATTAACCGGGTATGGGCAAGGAGAGACGGTTGGGGGTACACCCGGTCGGTAATTAAGCGCCAAACATTTGATGCGTCCGGCAGCGATACTAATCTCGCGGGTCCAACGTTGGCCGTCTGGAAGAATCATGACAACTGTGTGCACGCCTGGGTTGCGATTCCACGAGCGCCAGTCAATTGTCGTCGATCCTTCTGGTTTGCCGTCTATCTCGATGGGCAATCCAGCAGGTGTGGTTTGGATCTTGATAATGCCATGCTTGGCCGGCTTTCGCTTCGCGTAAGCAGAACCGGGATAGGCGAAGCAGAAATTGAGAGCGAGAAGAGCAGCAAAGGCAAACTTCGCACGGGTCGAGCATTTGGTTGGGGCCAATCTAAATTTCATCGTGCTTAGCCCTCCTCCGTTGTTTCGCTTTGCAGCTTCAACTTTGCTTTCATTCGACGACGGCGCAGGCTTGCTCCCACAGCGGCCAGTCCAGATCCGAACAGCAGAAGCGAAGCCGGCTCGGGAATTGGTGTCTGCGGTGTGGGCGTTGGATTTGGATTGGGCGTTGGCGTTGGATTCGGGATTATCTCCTCGCCATCTTTGTCACGAATAAAGAACAAGGGTATTGCCGCCAGGAAGAGCAGTGGCCATTTCGGAAGCCCTGCACCTGCGGTGACCACCCCGCAATCACAAACCGTGATTTCGACATCACCCGGTGCAGCTATAGTTACGGTTTTCTGAGGGTCCTGATTAGAAGCGATTCCGTTAAGCAAGGAAGTGGAGTTCGAACCGACTAAGCCGTCACCATTATCAACACCAGAAGTCGCAGTTACCCCTGCCGCATGCGTGCTGGGATTCTGCGAAACGCCACGCAGACGAATTGACGGTGGATTTTGATAGCTGCCGATGATCTGTAGCACGTCGCCAATGGTCACTGGACCAGCCTGTGCTGGCGTGTTTGTCAAAAGCAATATGCCAAGTAGTACGGCTATGGGGCGAAGCGCTCGACTCCTCATTAGAGATCCTTTGGGTCTTTCCCACTCAATCCTTGGAAAAGGTTTTTGTTCTTAGTTACCGGACTGAAACTGTGGATTGTAATTTATAGAGACGGCTTCGCCCGGTATTAAGAGGAGATGCTCAATGAGATGGTGATTCCATTATAGGACCAGTTCTCCGAAGACGTAAACAAGAGAAAGGGAGGTCTGCCTCTGGCAAACCTCCCTTAAGTGTAAAACGACGTTGGCCGCTAATCTGAGTCGCCGGCACTGGCCGCTTCAGCCTTGCGCTCTTCATCACGCAACACTGCTTTGCGAGAGAGCTTAATCTTGTTTCCCTCTTTACCAATGCACTTCACCAAAATTTGCTGGCCTTCTTTCAGCTCATCCCGCACGTCTTTCACGCGACGGTCGGCAATCTCGGAAATGTGCAAAAGCCCATCAGTTCCAGGGAAAATCTCCACAAAAGCCCCGAAGTCGACAATTCTGGAGACGGTGCCCAGATAGCTCTGGCCAATCTCAGCCTCGGCTGTCAGGCCGCGAATCCGGGCCACAGCTGCCTCAGCTGCCGCGCCACTGGCGGTGGCTATCGAGATGGTCCCATCGTCTGAAACGTCAATCTTGGCTCCCGTCTCTTCCACGAGAGAGCGGATGATTTTGCCGCCTGGTCCAATCACGTCGCGAATCTTGTCAGGATTGATTTTTATCTGGATGATTCGAGGCGCGTAACTCGAGATGTCGGCGCGCGGCGCGGCTATCGCCTGCTCCATCACACCCAGGATGTGCATGCGACCCTTCTTCGCCTGCTCCAGAGCCTCAGCCATGATCTGCGCATTGATGCCGCCGATCTTGATGTCCATCTGCAACGCCGTGATGCCTTCGCGCGTGCCCGTGACTTTAAAGTCCATGTCGCCGTAGTGGTCTTCAGCTCCGGCAATGTCTGAGAGGATGGCGTATTTGTTTCCCTCCATGACTAATCCCATTGCCACACCAGCCACGGGGGCCTTTAACGGCACGCCAGCGTCCATCAGCGATAGCACACCGCCGCAGACACTCGCCATTGAAGAGGAACCGTTTGACTCAGTGATATCGGAAACGATGCGAATGGTGTAAGGGAAATCCGCGTCGTCCGGAAGCACCGCTTCGAGCGCGCGGCGCGCTAGGGCACCATGGCCGATTTCGCGCCGGCTGGAACCGCCGAAGCGACCAACTTCGCCAACTGAGTAATGTGGAAAATTGTAGTGCAGCAGGAAACGACGCTTCAGTTCGCCCTTCTCGAGGTCGTCCATGTACTGCTCGTCTTCTTTTGTGCCGAGCGTAGCCGTGACCATTGCCTGAGTCTCGCCACGAGTAAAGAGGGCCGAACCGTGTACGCGCGGCAACCAACCGACTTCGCACGTGATCGGACGGATCTCTGAGAACCGCCGGCCGTCCGGACGACGCCGCTTATCGAGAATGTCTTCGCGGAAGATAGTCTCCTTCAAATGATCGAAGATCGCCTTCGCCATCAGACGTTGCTCAAGCAAATCCGCCGGATAGGCGTCGACAACTTCTTTCTTTAACTCATCAACTGCCGCATAGCTGGCGCGCTTTTCCTTGTTTGTCGTATCGAGAGATTCACGCAAGCGCTCGCTGTAATTCCGCTTTATCTCCTCGAGCATCTCTTCGTTAAGAACCGGCGCCGTAACTTCGCGTTTCTGAATTGCCAGCGCTTTATAAAGCTCGTTCTGCCAGCGACAAAGGCGATTGATTTCTTTGTGCGCCAACATCAGCGCTTCGACCATGATTTCTTCGGAAACCTCGGAAGCGCCCGCTTCAACCATGACAATGGCTTCTTCGGTGCCGGCCACGATTAGATTGAGGCGCGATTCACGCACTTCATCGTAGGTGGGATTGATAATGTAGCGGCCGTCGATCAAACCAACACGAACACCGGCGATCGGATTCATAAACGGAATATCCGAGAGGAACAACGCGCAGGACGCGCCGGTGATGGCAATGACGTCGGGATTGTTTTCGGTGTCTGCTGAAATGACTGTTGCTATTACCTGCGTTTCATTACGATAGCCTTCGGCGAACAATGGGCGGCACGGCCGATCGATTAAGCGGCAGGTGAGCACTTCCTTTTCGTTGGGACGGCCTTCGCGGCGGAAATAGTTACCGGGAATCCGCCCGGCGGCAAACTGCGATTCACGGTACTCAACCGTGAGCGGGAAGAAATCGACGCCTTCCCTTGGTGTGGAGGCGCTGACGGCGGCGACTAACAACATCGTATCGCCGTAACGGATTATGACCGATCCGTCAGCTTGTTTGGCGACGCGGCCGGTCTCGACCGTCAACTCCTTATCACCAAGTTTGATCGACTCTTTAAGGTACTTCTTTACTGGCATGTCTTTGTCTCCTTCGGGACGATAAGTGCCTGAATTTCAGGCTCGCGGGCGTCTCATCCGCCTCGCGTTGTAAGGTGAAACTTCGCTTGGTTTCCGGCTAACGTGAACCCGGAAACTTAAGCTGAACAACAAAAAAGGCGGCACGAGCCTAACCGTGAGCTCATGCCGCCTTTGATGGAAAACTCGTAGGCTAACCACGTCTACCTGCTGGGGAGTCTCGCCGTCACGTTCGGCACCCTCACAAGTTCTTCGATTGACGTGGAGTCTAAAACCCGAGATTCGAAGATTCTCGTTCTGAAAAGCTTGTCTTAACGACGCAGGCCCAGACGACTCACTACCTCGTGGTAACGTTCAATATCTGTGCGTTTCAAATAGTCCAGCATACTGCGGCGTTGTGAGACCATCTTAAGCAGGCCTCGCCGCGAATGATTGTCTTTCTTGTGTGTTTTGAAATGCTCTGTGAGTTCGTTGATTCGCTTGCTCAGCAAAGCTACTTGAACCTGGGGTGAGCCGGTGTCGGCCTCGTGGGTCCGGAAATCAGTCAAAATCTGTGCTTTCGTCTCTTTTGCTAACGACACTACGTAAAATGATCCTCCTCGGCAGCAGTAACTCCGCTAAAGACGGCAACCGCTAAACTTAAAAAGCGGTTCAATTTAACACGCGGCTTCTAAACCTGTCCAGCCGAGGTGTTTTGGTAGTGCTCCGTTATGTGCTTCTGACTATAACCGGCGCGAGTCTACAATAAGGTACGTGGAAAAAGACCCAGACAGGTTCCTAGAACAAAACGGATACATGCGTCAGTGGGTTAATGAATGCGCCGCTTGTCACCGGTTGCAAGCCCAGCCCACCCCGCTATCGCGCTTACGCTTCATTGCGTCAAGTGTTCGATGAGTTAGTTCTGAATGAACACGGCCTCTGTGAGCAATGCAGTATCGCGCTCTCTGCTATACCTAAAACTTAAACGGCTAGCAGGTGTTAGCCCTACCCTAGTTATGAGCCTCTTTCCTGAAGCAATGTAGGGGCGGCACTCTGTTGCCGCCCCCTCTTTGTTAGTCTCTGTTTGGAATTATTGGGGCACCCACGGAAATGTTCTTTATGATGACATCCTTTACATGTCGCGTTAGTCGGTGGGGTCGGCAAAGTTAGAACCGGGAGCGATAGCGACCGGGTCGTCTCGATTACCGATCGTAGATTTCCGATTGGCGATGGCTTGTAACGAAAGAAATCACAAATTGGCAATTGGCAATTGGCAATCGGCAATAGCCAATTAGACGATCCGGTCCAGATCGCTAGGAACTCCTCCATTTGCTACCATCTGAATCCCCCAAACCGACAACCTGAGGAAAACATGGCGATCCAAACACGAGTTGTGATCATCGGGGGCGGCATTGGCGGTCTCTTCACCGCCCTCGAACTTGCCGGAAAAGCTCACGTCACCCTTGTCAGCGATGAAGACCATTTCCTTTTCACGCCCATGCTCTACGAGTACCTCAGCGGCGAAGTGGAGGCTTGGCACATCGCGCCCAAGTACAAAGAGTTGCTTGATGAGCGAATCAAGCTCATCCAGGGCGTAGTCACGAATATCGATCTGGAGCAGCGGCGAGTCAGCGTCGATGGGCAGGACAAGCCCCTGGCATATGAAATTCTCGTCCCCGCCGTCGGCGGCGTCACCAATTACGCTGGGGTAGAAGGTGCGGAGCAGTTTGCGATTCCTTTCCGTAAGATTGCGCACGCCGACTTGTTGCGACAGCGCATGGTGGATGCACTCGATCACGTTCCTCCCAACCTCCCGCCTCAGGACACGCGACGCGCCCTGACGTTTGCCATCGTCGGTGCCGGCGCGAGTGGCGTCGAGCTCTCGACGAAGATGGCGGATCTGCTCCGCGATGCGTTTGAACGTCGCGCACTAACCGGCGAGCCTCGTGTCCTCGTAATCGAGATGGGGGACAAAGTTGTCCCTGGCATGGGCGGTCAGATTCGCGAGTTCGTAACGGAAGCTCTGGCAGAATCTCGGGTGGAGGTACATACGATGACTCGAGTAGTGCGACTGAAAGAAAAGAGCCTGACTTTCTCGCATGGCGGCAACGAGAGCGAGATTGAAACTGCTGCCGTGGTTTGGGCCGGCGGTGTTCAAGTGAATCCTCTCGTTCAAAGACTTGAGGTCCCCAAAACCAAGCGGGGCTTGATTGTGGTTGACCCAACGCTACAAATTCAGGGTCATGACAATGTGTTCGCGCTCGGCGACATTGCTTATTACGAAGATGCCACTCCAACTCTGGCCGGCACGGCGCAACTAGCGTTTCAGCAAGCATCACTTGCCGCGCAAAACATCTCCGCACTTATCAAAGGCGAAAAACTTCAAAGCAAACACTTCGAAGAGCTGGGCGAGGCGATGAGCCTGGGCACCGAGCGCGCCGCGGTTCTGGCCGGCGGCAAAGCTTTCGGAGGACCTATTGCGCGTCAGGCAAGGTTCGCAATGTACACGTCGCGTTTGCCCACCTGGCATCATCGCCTGCGCGTCGGCGCGAGTTGGTTTTTTGGCGGGACTGAGCCCAGACCGCTGTTGCCCCTCGGAATTCAGAGGAATCATTAGAGACTTCTCGGATGTTGCTCATGATTAAGTCGCCGCGCGTTCGGGTTTTGCTGCTGATTCTCCTCGGATTTACGGCAACAGCAACTGCGGTTTGGATTCTGCAGAAGCGCCCGGGCTACGACGTGAACCGGGGAAGTCTGCCAGCGCTGAACGTCGAGCCTGCAGCAAGTCCCGCTGTCGCGGTGGTCCCCACTCCCGCGCAGCCTGAAAGTTCCCCGTCACTATCGGCAGTAACGACACCCAACGACTTCTCCGATAACCAGCCTTCACCCACTCCTCCCATTGAAGTTCTGACTTTGGATCCCAGCTACGTGGCCCGGTTGAAATTAGCTGTGCCGGTGAAAGGTGTGAAACCAGAACAACTGCTCGACACGTTCAAGGAGGCGCGTTCTGAAGATCGCGTACACGACGCTATCGACATTCCCGCTGCACCCGGTACTCCTGTAATTGCAGTTGCCGAGGGCGAGATCATCAAACTATCTGCGAGCGAGCGCGGCGGCACAACTATTTACCAGGCGAGCAAAGACCGGAAATTGGTTTTTTATTACGCGCACCTGCAGGGTTACGCTGAGGGATTGATTGTGGGAAAGACTGTGTGGCAGGGCGAGACAATCGGCTACGTCGGGGACACCGGAAACGCAGGGACCGGAAACTACCATCTACATTTTTCGCTGCTGATTGTGAATGACCCGAAGCGTTATTGGGAAGGAACGAATATCAATCCGTTTCCGTTGTTGCGTCGGCGGTAGGCACTAGTCATTAGGCAGTGGGCAGTGGGCAGTAGGCAGTAGGCAGTAGGCTGTAATGAGATGTTATTTGTTAGGTGTTAGTGATGAAGTCGTGACGAAGAACCTTAAGACTCTCAGGGACAACTGGACAACTGGACAACTGGACAACTGGACAACTGGACAACTGGACAACTGGACAACTGGACAACTGGACAACTGGACAACTGGACAACTGGACAACTGGACAACTGGACAACTGGACAACTGG
>JBGSYG010000059.1:0-55527 GCA_041750995.1 Pyrinomonadaceae bacterium
ATCGGTTCTCCTACCGAGGTTAATTGTTAACCCTCTTAGCGTGTGCGCGAGTCTGTTCTTTCCTAAGACTCAACCTTCGGCTCTAGGAGTCTGAACGAGGTCAGCCGAAGTTGGGGGCTTGCATCCTTGATGCAGGCGCTAAAAGGAATCTAGTAAGCCAAAGAAAAACAAGCGAGCTTTGAAACCCGCTTGTGACACTTGGGAGGCTAGCATAGGAGGTTGGGAGCGTCCAGCCGAAGTCTAGCCCTGAAAGGCGGTTTTGGCCGCCATTCGGCCTAAGTGGAAAAATAGCTGAGGTTAAACCTAGGGAAAAAATCCGGGCAAGACGGGCTTTCGGCGGTCCCCAGAGTCGGATATAGGCCCGAACCGAGCCAGGGCGACTCACAGTCTCAGGAAGTTTTCGAGCACGCCCCGGCCGTCGGGATGGGCTTCGTCAAACAGTTCCGGGTGAAATTGCACACCGAAAAGTGGGCGGTTCTTATGCTGCATCGCCTGGATTGGACACGTCTCATTTGCGGCGGTGGCCAGGAAATCGGGAGGCAGGCTTTTGACTTCATCGAAGTGTGAATGCCAAACAGTAATTTTGGCCGGCAAGTCCTGGAATATTCCCTGGGCATTCGTCTGGACGTCATAGAACCCGCGCTCGCGTTTAGCGCCGTTGTACCCCTCGCCCGGTTCCAGCCGTCCCATGAGCCCGACCGAAGCTCCAAAGGCCAAAGCCATCTGTTGGTGACCGCCGCAAACTCCGAGGATTGGTTGTTTTGATTCCCTGATTACTGAAAAGACTCCGGCCAGCGATTCCGGGGAGTATCGCTCCCAGGGATGACTTTGGCCGCTGAGGACTATATGCGAAGGATTCAGTTCCTGAATGCGCTGGAGCGAAACCTCGGTAAACCGTTCGGTTAGGAGCTCCAAATCAGGTCTAACCCTCTCCAGCGCCACCCGAATTTCTCGAGGACTAGCCCCCTGGCCATCAATGGTGTTGTCGATTAGGTAGATCAAGGAAGGTTGAATTCACCTAAATTTTGTAAGCTGTTTTTTGAGCTTTGAGCTTTGAACTTAGTTTTTATTTTCTCCCCCGTCCGCGGTATTGGTAGCTTAGATCAGCTTTCAAATGGGGTAGAACTTCTAAGTTCAAAGCTCAAAGCTCTAAGTTCAAAAAGTCTCAAGTCCGGACCCAGCGTCAACGATCACTATCCCAAACAATACAGCTTTCCATTAAAAGCTCCGATGTAAATCCTGCCATCAAGAATCGCAGGCGTGGCGTTGATGTTATCGCCGATCTTTAGCTCCCAAAGACGCCGTCCATCATCCGCGGCTAGCATATACATCCAACCCGACTTATCTCCAAATACCACTCGGCCGTCGACGATCGGAGCCGTGCCCCAAATCGGCGCGCGCACCAGATGCTTCCAAACCACCTCGCCCTTGTCAGCCGTCAGGCAATAAAGCTGGCCATTGTTCGACCCAATGTAAACCCGATCGCTGTGTAAAACCGGGCTGGCCCAAAACCCACTCCGCTCTTTAAAGTTTCGGCTCAGTCCGCCTTCAGCCTTGAACTTCCAAACGAGTGTGCCATCCGACTCGCGAAAACAATAAACAAATCCATCTTCAGCCGCGGTGTAAACCAGCCCTTTAGCGATCACCGGCGTCGAGTCGGAATCTGCGCCGATGCGCGCTTTCCAAATAGTGCCGCCATCCTCGAGCCGCAGACAATAAAGGTCGCCCTGCTCAGTGCCGATGAAAATACGCTGGTCAAGAACCGAAAAGCTTCCCTCCATCGAACCAAGTCGCCCAGTTTTATAAACGAGGGTTCCATCCGTAAGACTGAGACAATAGAAGAAGCCATCCTCGCCACCAAAATAGACCCGTCCATCGATCACCGCGGCGGAGCAATCGACTTCGAATCCAGTCTTGTATTTCCAGATCAGCGAGCCATCATTCGCATCAACGCAGTAGACATAGTGATCGAGGCCACTGGCGATGATCCTGTCTCCGGCAATTGTCGGAGTGGCTTTGAGGCTATCTTCAGTTTTGAACTTCCAGATCAAACTGCCGTCGCGTTTATCGAGGCAGTAGAGATAGCCATCAGCCGACCCGAAGTAGACGCGATTCCCGGCTACCGAAGGCTGGCCCGGCCAACTCGTTCCGCCCCAGCCATCCTTATGCAACCGTCCAGAAATTAGTTTAGTTTCAAATTCCCAGAGGACTTCGAGTGGCCGATCCGGCCAGGGGCCGGTGCCGTAGAAGTTGCGAGTGGGGTTTCCCAGCCAAAGTGGGACGGCGTCCGGAACAGGTGCGGGCGCCTTGGGAAGGACTTCGGCTTCAGTGTTTTGCAGGACGCGTCCGCCACATGCCGTGCAGGCAAACACGAACGCCAGCGCCAAAATAGCGAGTAAAAGACGGACAACCAACCTGGCTTTCAGTGGGAAGGGCATTTCGTCGCGGGAATTCAGATTATTCAATCAATACTGCCTGAGACGTCAGGATGCAACCGATCCCAACCAATCACCAGAATAAACTACTTCAGCACTGCCGGTAATCACAACCTCCTGGTCATCACGCCAATGAATTTGCACTGAACCTCCAGGCGTTACGACCCCAACCCGCCTGTCAGCTTTTCCATTGATCATCGCAGCGACGGCAGCGGCGCAGGAGCAACTCCCGGAAGCAGTGGTCTCCCCCACGCCTCGTTCCCAGATACGTAACTCGAGGTTCGCTCGATCGCGCACCTTGACGTAGGTCACGTTAGTCCGATCCGGAAATTGCGGGTGATTCTCGATCCGCGGGCCGAGCGCACGCCAATCAAGATCCGAGAAGCTGTCGACCAAAATACAACACACCGGGTTGCCCATCTCCAAAGCTGTGACTCTCACGGTCTGATCGCCAACGACAAGCGGATAGTTAACAACCTGCTCCAGTTTCTCTTCAGTCTTCATTGGGATCTCGTCGCTGGCGAAACGCGGTTGGCCAAGCTCTGAATCGAAGATGAACTTCCCCGGCTGAGGTACTTCACGGATGAAGTAACGCTTGATTCCCGAGCGGGTATGCAAACGCAGCTCATCCGCCTGCCAAAGGTTTTGGTAAAAGAGGTAGGCGGCGGCGCAGCGAGTGCCATTACCGGAGAGGGCCGCTTCGCTCCCATCCGGATTGAAAATGCGCACGCCAAAGTCTGCACTCACTTCGAGAGACGGACTGACAACGGCAATGCCATCAGCACCCGCGCCGTAATGTCGGTCGCAGATGTGCCGTGCAAAGTCGCCCAGACTCGAAATCGTCGCCAATCGTTCGGCTTCGATGACAATGTAGTCGTTGCCGAAACCGTGAAACTTAATAAATCCTGGTGGCATTCGAATCCTAACCGTTGGCCTGGGCTGCCATTTGGGCGAACTTCCTGGTCAACGCAGGTTCCAAGTTGATCAGACGCTCATAAACAGTGAGCTGACCGCGATGGTACATCTCATGCGACATCGCAAAGTTTACGACTTTCAACTTCGGCGTTGGCTTGCCGTCAATTCCTCCCATCGAACCCTGCATCAGATCATTATTCGAGCGCACGTTGGCTTCGCAAACTTCCATGCTGCTGCGCAACAGCTCCAGCAAACCATGCTTGTCAGTAATCGCCTGCGCTTCCGGCGCGTACTCTTTCACATGATCAGCAAACGACTGGCGCCGCATGTTCCCATCGGCGCGTTCCGCTTCACCGATCAGCATTTTCTGCACTTCGACGACATGCTGCAGCAACTCGGCAATGCTGCGCGTTTCCGGTGTGGCGCGAAAATCAAACTTGTCTTCGGGAATTTGTTCGACTTCAGCAATCAACCCCTTGCGATATTCCTTCCAGGTATCTATCAGCATATCTAGTGACATAAGCGTCTCCTTATTCTTTGGGGGTCACGATCTGCCGGCGAAGGATGCCAGCAGCACCGCGATCGGGTCGATGCAAAGCGATCGTACTTCTGTGTCTTCCGGGTAGTTGTTCACCATGATTGAGAAAACAAGATTCTCGCCGGCTGCGGTTGTTACGTAACCGGATAAGGTTGCAGCGGAGCTGAGTGATCCCGTCTTCGCGCGTACGTTGTTTTCCGCAACGGTGCCTCTCATCCGATTACGCAAGGTGCCGTCAACTCCGGCAATCGGCAGCGCTTGGCGAAAAGCAGTCGCGAACCGATGCCGGCTCATGTAAGTAAGCAGTTGCACGGACGCTTCTGGTGTAATCATATCGTTACGCGACAGGCCTGAACCGTCTGTTAACGAGAGCGGACTCAAATTTACGCCGGCTTCCTTTAAAAATTCCTTCACCACTTCAAGTCCAGCTGCTTCGTTGGTTCGAATAGTGTTAGTAGCCGTCGGCGGTGGACCGACGGCTTTCCCCAAAGTTCGCAGGATGATCTCCGTGTAAAGGTTCTGACTTGGTTTTAAAGTTTGCGCCGCCACAAGACTAAACGGTGGCGACTGCATGCTGGCAATCTCAACTCTTATTGGAGGTTGCGGAACCGGCTGCAGACTCAGGAAATTCGCGGGGGGAATAGTTCTCGATTTTCCCGTAATTGTAACGCCGCGTTGGCCAAGAGCAGTTCTCAACAGATAGACGAACAACAGCGCGGGATGCGAGATGCCGATTCCTGCTGTGAAACCCCGATCGTCGAGCGGCAAGGAACCGACAATCTCCATCGTGTCTGAGTTCAGAGTGCGGTAAATGTTCAAATCGCGTCTGCTACCTCGTGGCGAGGTAACCACTCGGTTGACAATTTTAAGCAAAGGATCAGGCGGACCGGTGGTGATTACAGCTGGCTGGCCTACATCGCTGCCGGGCTTAATCAAAAGATCCAAGGCGTTATCGTTGACTGTTAACGAACTAACTTCGGCGCCGTACCACCACGTCAGGTCCTCCCAATTCCAACCTGAACCATAAGGCGCTCCCTCAAAGTAAGTTTCATCACCGACAATATCTCCCTCAACACGCTTAACGCCTGCGGCGGCAATCCGCGCCGCAAGATCATTAATGCTCTTGAAGTAGTCGCCGTTGTTGAAGCGTGCAGCAATCGAAGGATCGCCGCGGCCGTAAATCGTCAGGTCGCCGCGCAGCACGCCATCGGAATTCGGACGCGAAGGTGCGTAGACGGAGGTTTGAAAACGATAATCGGGAGTCAGTCGATCCATCGCCGCTGCGACTGTGTACAGCTTCATGTTCGACGCCGGTCGCAAAAGTTTGCGCGCGTTCTCTTCAAAAAGAATTTTTCCGCTGTCCAGCGAGACCACTTTGATTCCCACGAAAGCCGCATCCAGCTCCGGCCGTCGCAGCACATCCCCGATCCTGGTTTGTAATTCCTGAAGGGTCCGCGTCGTCGTTGCTGTGCGGACCGCTGGTGTGGGCGTCGGCGTTGGAGATGGCGTGGTGATCGGTTCCGGAGTTGGCGAAGGGGTGGGCGTTGGCGTGGGTCTTCGTGCAACTATCTGCGTCGCTTTGGGCGCCGGCTGCGTAACTTGTCGATCACGTTGGGCGCCTTGACCGAAAGCGAGCGGCCCAAGGGACTGACAGAAGAGTGCGGCAAGCATTAAGAGACTTGCCATTTTTGAAACTCGAAACTGGCTCATTGTTGTTTGTTTGGTGATACGGATCTGGCTAAAGAATGGTTGGGAGCTTAATTTATGGCTGCGGACTGTGTGCCGCTTTAACTTTCTTCATTAGTTCTTCAAAGCGAGGATCCGTTCGTAAACCCGCCCAGTTCGGATCGTTCTCGAAGCAAGGACGATTTTCATTTCCCAGAGCGATCGCGCGAGCTAGCCAGGCAAACGCTTCGTCGCGTTTCTCTTCGAGCGCATAGACCGAAGCCACTGAATAGGCGATATCAGGATCAACTTCCGCGTTGCGAGTTACTCCGTCTGTTAGTTGCGCCAGCGCCTCTGCATGTTTGCCCTGGGCACTTAAGAACATAGCCATGAACGGTCGCACTCCGTGCATGTTTGGATGCTTGGAAACTACCTGCTGCATTAGCTCAGCAGCGGCGTCCGTATTACCCGTGTAATACAAACCCAGCGCGCGAAATGTCTTTACGAGCGGATTCTCCGGTTCGCCGGCGTTATCTAGTTGCCTGAAGGTCTCTTCGAAGTGAGCCATGTACATGTGAACAATGGCGCGGTTGTAGCTCGCCACCACATGAGCGGCTGGGTCAAGGCGAACCAGCCGATCATAACTGCGCAGGGCACGTCCGTATTCGCCATCGAGGCGATGCAAAGTAGCCTTAACAAAGTGCACCACCGGTTCATCGGGAGCTTCACGGCGTGCGCGCGCTACCTCTTCCCGAGCCTTCTGCTTTTCTCCGCGCCACATGTAAACGAAAACCATCAACATGCGCGCTTCGATCAATTGCGGATCGATGGCAAGAGCTCTATTAAATGCCACTTCGGCTCGCTCAAAGTCTTCGGCGCCGCCCAGCCCCTTAAACACACGGTTTACATAAGCAGCGCCCAGTCCATCATGGGCGAGCGCAAAATTCGGATCCAGCTCGACCGCGCGTTGGAAGTGTTCGATGGCGGCGCTGCAGTCCTCAGCGGCAATAGTGCGGAAGATAAAGCGCGCGAACAGATCTCTGCCGCGCAAGTACTGCTCGTATGCGGTAGCATTTTCTGTTCTGGGCTTGGCGATGTCCTCCTGCTCGGCGTGGGTCAGCTCGAGCCGCAGGCCTTCAACAATGCGCTGGGCAATCGTGTCCTGGACAACGATGATGTCCGCCGCAGAGGTATCGATGCGATCGCTCCAGAGAATTTCGCCGGATTCGACGTCGAGAAGTTGCGCCGTCACGCGAAACCTCTCCCCAGCGTGCATGAATCCGGCGGTCAACACCGCACTCACATTCAACTCATGACCGACGTCTCGGGGATCGATCTGTTGACCCTGATACTTCGAAATTACTGACGAAGGGCGCACAACTAGTGAGCGCACGCGGGCTAATTCTGTAATCACTGCATCAGCGAGTGAGAACTCGTAAAAGCTCGACGCTGGATCGTTGCTCAGGTTGCGAAACGGAAGGATTGCCAGACTCTTCTTTTCCTGGTCCGCCATCGTCGTGAAAGGCGTCTCATGAACACCCACCCTGGTGGGGGTAGCAAAAGTAGGCGAGGTCGTCGGCGCTTCTGATCTTCCGATCGACTTTAACCAACGCATCGCCTTTGACATTGAGCTCTGGCCGCCAAGGTGTCGCGCCGGTTCCGGCGTCAATGCGGGATAAGAAACGCCTTCCGACACCTCTTGCAGCACGCTGCGCAATTCTTCGCGCATCTCTTCCATCTTCTGATAACGATCGCGGGGCTCTTTAGCCATGCTGCGATCCAGAATCTGTTGTAGTCGCGGTGGAATCGGCTCTTTGCGTAAGTTCGCAACTGGAGGCGCCGCGTCGTGCAAGACAGCGTGCCGCACATCGATCGTGGTTTTGCCGCGGAAAGGCCAGGTTCCCGTCAGCATCTCGTAAAGCAAGACTCCGGTAGAAAAAATGTCGGCGCGTTTGTCTACTCGATCGCCGCGCGCTTGTTCCGGCGCGGCATAGGTAGCCGTGCCGTAGGGAACTCCGACCTCAGTCAATTCGGTGCGGTGAATACCGGTGGCACTCGCTTCCTCATCGTCAAGCAGCTTCGCCAAACCAAAGTCGAGAATCTTCACCTGTCCGGAAGGCGCGACCATTACGTTTCCCGATTTGATGTCGCGATGAATGATGCCGCGCGCGTGAGCCGCAGCGAGCGCGTCGGCAACCTGTATAGCAATCAGGAGTGAACTCTTTAATTCGAGGGGCCGCCCACCAACTAGCTGGCGCACATTGCGCCCCTCGATATGCTGCATCGCTATAAAGTGCACACCTTCCACTTCGTCGAGATCAAAGATAGTGCAGATGTTTGGATGATCGAGAGATGAGGCGAGCCGCGCTTCACGTTCGAACCGTTTGAGATTGGCTTCTCTGGAGGTGAGCTCAGGAGGCAGGACTTTCACGACGACCGAGCGGCCCAATTTGATGTCCGTCGCTCTGTAGACTGTGCCCTGCCCGCCCGCGCCGAGCTTTTCCATGATTTGATAACTACCGAGAGTTTTGCCGATCATCGAAGACCGATTAGTTGAATGAGTTAATTAATTCCGCCGCGCCCGCCGTCGCCGTTCCTACTTTGCCAACCACAATGCCGGCTGCATGATTCGCCAGTCCCGCGGCTTCGATCAAAGATGATCCCGCCGCGAGTGCCGCCGCCAAAGTTGCTATCACCGTGTCGCCAGCGCCGGTCACATCATAGACTTCACGTGCCGCTGTGGCGACATAAACTGGAGAGCCTGAACCGTCAAGAAGCATCATGCCGCGGTCGCCACGCGTGATCAGAACGGCGTCGCAATTGAGCTCGGTACGAATGCGTGTCGCGGCTTCGTGCAAGCCTTCGTCCGTGTCAGCTTCAAGACTTGCCATGCGCAGCGCTTCATGATGATTCGGCGTTATGAGGGTGGCCGGGCGATAGGCCGCGAAGTTGCGCAACTTGGGATCGACCAACACGGGAACCCGTTCATACGCGATGGGGAGAATTTTCTCGAGAATGCGAGGCGTGACTACGCCCTTATCGTAATCAGAAACAATTAGAGCGGCGGCGTTTTCCAGCGCCGCTTCGAGCGCTTCTATGATTCTTGATTCGGTCTGACCGTTTACCGGCGTGCGCCATTCGCGATCGGCGCGCACCACTAACTGACTATGCGCTATGATCCGCGTCTTTACCGTCGATGGCCGATGTTCATCAGTGATCAGATATTCGTCGTGACCCGATCCGGTTTCACGCAAGCTTGCTCGCAAACGTTCACCGGCCGCGTCGTTTCCCACAACTCCTACCACCGCACCACTCGCGCCTAAGGCCAGAAGGTTGGCCAGAACATTGGCGGCGCCGCCGAGGTGAGCAGATTCACGCCGGATGTCCACTACCGGAACGGGTGCTTCCGGTGAAATTCGCGTCACGTCACCCCAAACAAATTCGTCGAGCATGACGTCGCCCAGCACAACGACCTTTCGGCCGCGCATGGATCCAAGCAACTGCTCTGCTCTTTCTCGTGACAGCATTTCAATTATCAGTTCCGAATTTGGCACTTTGTGCTTTGTTCGTGGTTCTTTGATCCGAGCATCTTGATGTCCTGAACTTTGCAAGATAGCTTCCGAAAGCGAACAAAGTACAAAGCACAAAGTACAAAGCACAAAGTTATTGTTCTTAAGTGCTTTGTCCCAATACTCGATTGACAGCCGCGATCACTCTTTCAGAAGGTACGCGCAAGATACATTCAGGCTGAGCAAACTTCTCACAGTAATAGCCATGACACGGTTGGCAGTCCAGTTCTTCAAATACTACTTCAGCTGCAGCGGTAGCCCAGGGGCTCCAGTGCGCGGTGTTTGAAGAACCAAAAATTACGACCACCGGCAACCCAACAGCCGCTGCAATGTGAGCGATGCCGCTGTCGTTTCCCACAAATATCCGTGCGCGGGACGCTAACGCTGTCACTTCAGGTAGCGAAAGATTACTGAAAGCGATCACTGGAACCAGGGAAAGAGCTTCGATCCAGTTTGCAAGCTCCGATTCTGCTGGTGTGGTAATTACTACGACAGCGAACCCTCGCTCGTAGAGATGGTTCGCAACTTCTGCGAACTTATCCGTGGCCCATTGCTTTGTCGCAAACGCAGCCGCCGGATGTATCAAAGCCAATGGCTGTTGCTCATCCCAACCCGCCGCTCGCAACCGCGCCGCGATGCTGGCAGCGGCATGTTCCACTACTGCAAGTTGAGTTCGCGGGCGATCAGTTACGGGAACCCCTGTCCAACCCAGCAACGCCAATTGTTGTTCAACTGAATGCGTCGTATCGCGCTTCCACAACAGCAAGGGCGACGGCGCCAGGTGCGTATATAAGCGGCTGTACTGATAAGTTTCCAGACCGATTCTCCGAGTAGCACCTGAGGCACGCGTGAGTAGTGTTGCGGTTGTGCCGCCGTGCAGGTTGTAGACCACGTCATAACGCAGGGATCGCAATTGGCGCATCACGCGCGCACGCGCCACATTGCTGCCACGTTTAAGCGTCAGGACGTTATCGACGTAAGGAAATCCTTCCAACACTGGAGCAACCCAATCTTCCAAAAGAATGTCGATGCGCGCATGGGGAAGAAAACGTTTTAAAGCGTATAGCGAAGGCGTAGCTAAGACGGTGTCACCGATTGAACGGAGCCTGATCAGAAGTACACTACGTACGTCCTTCCAGTCCCAAAGTGCGGGACCGAGCGGTTGTGGCTCTTCTTCAAGGCGCAAACCATGCATAGCCGTCGCGCGCAGGTGAGGAGAAGACTCAACGATGTCGCGCAGGCTCTTCATCTTGGTTGGAGTCCTCGATCGTTGCTTCGTCGATCAACATAACAGGAATGTCATCGCGAATCGGATAGACGCGTTTACAAGAGACGCATTTCAAGGCGCTGCCATCCGGTTTCAATTCCACTGTTGCTTTACAAGCGGGACAGGCAAGAATGTCTAAGAGATCCTGACTAAGTGCCATAAAAAGCCTTTCTGAACCTGATTTAAATCGGCATCAAGGAGTGAATGACGAAAGTAGCTCTCGGTAGCGCAAAGCTTATCATAGGACCTTTGACGTTGAGCAGGTGTGAGCCCAGTCGCGGCTTGCCGCCTTCCGTGCGGTAAGACTTTGGCTTACCGATATCATTCTATTTGTTAATTTCGCGAGGCTCAGCCCGCGTCCGGATTCAATGGAATCCAACGGTAAGGCAAGCCTGACCGCACGGAAACTGGCAAAGCCGATCTCAGGTCTCGACTGCTTTGGTGCTTGTCGCACCTTCGCATTTAGGCTAGCGTTACCACACCAAACTAATGAGCACCGCAGTCGAGGAAAAGAAGAAGCGTGTAACTGCCACCAGCGCCTGGCGCGATGCCCGCGAATTGATTTGGACGCATCGCTACCGGCTCGGAATCGGCATGGTGCTGATGATCATCAATCGACTGGTCGGTCTGATCCTGCCTGCAAGTTCCAAGTTTTTAATCGACGACGTGGTCCTAAAACAACGCAGCGACTTACTAGTTCCGCTCGCATTGGCTGCCGGAGCCGCAACCGTTGTTCAGGCGTTTACCTCGTTCACCCTCGCCCAAGTTCTCGGGGTAGCGGCGCAGCGCGCCATCACCGAAATGCGCAAACGAGTCCAGGAACACGTGGCGCGTTTACCAATCAGATATTTCGATTCGACCCAAACGGGCGTGTTGATTTCGCGCATCATGAATGATGCGGAGGGTATCAGGAACCTGGTGGGGACAGGGCTGGTGCAGCTAATTGGGGGGTTAATGACTGCGGCGATAGCTTTGGTCGTCCTCTTTTATTTGAACTGGCAGTTGACGTCAATCACCCTGCTCGCCCTCGCAGCTTTCGGCGGCGTAATGGCCGTGGCCTTCAAAAAACTTCGACCACTGTTTCGCGAGCGGGGAAAAATCCACGCGGAAGTAACTGGTCGGTTAACAGAATCGCTTGGTGGCATTCGCATCGTTAAAGCCTACGCGGCCGAGAAGCGTGAAGAGCTGGTGTTTGCGCGCGGCGCCCATCGCTTGTTTCGCAACGTCGCTCGCTCGATGACCGCAGTTTCCGGAGTTACCGCCTTCTCGACAGTTATCGTCGGCGTCGTGGGCGTGATTCTGATCCTGGTGGGCGGAAATGCCGTGCTTGAAGGTCAGATGACGCTCGGCGATCTTTTCATGTACATGATCTTCACTGGACTGGTGGCCGCGCCGCTCGTAGAAATTGCTTCTATCGGCACACAGATCACCGAAGCGTTTGCCGGCCTTGATCGGATTCGCGAGATCCAACAGATGTCGACGGAGGATGAAGACGAAGCACAACGGTCAGCGCTGGAAACTATCGTTGGCGAGATTGCTTTTCACGACGTAAGTTTCGAATACAACGACGACTCGCCCGTACTCCGTAACATATCTTTTGTTGCACCCGCGGGATCCACCACCGCGCTCGTGGGCTCAAGCGGCTCAGGTAAGTCGACCCTCATCAGTCTCGTGATGGCTTTCAATCGACCACTTTCGGGGGAAATCACTTTGGACAAACGTAATCTCGCTTCAATCCGTCTCAAAGATTACCGAAATCAACTTGGTGTAGTACTGCAGGATAATTTTCTTTTCGATGGCACGATTGCGGAGAACATCGGGTTTTCCCATCCCCATGCGACGCGCGCGGAGATCATTGCCGCGAGCCGCATTGCCCACTGTGAAGAGTTTATCGATGGCTTCGCGGATGGTTACGACACCGTTGTAGGAGAGCGCGGAGTGAAACTGTCAGGCGGACAGCGTCAGCGGGTGGCCATCGCACGTGCAATTTTGGCGCGACCAAAAATCCTGATTCTGGACGAAGCGACATCCAGTCTCGACAGTGAAAGTGAAGCCTTGATTCAGGACGGCCTGCAGACGCTGCGGCGTGGTCGCACCACCTTCGTCATCGCTCATCGACTCTCAACGATTCGCAGCGCGGATCAAATCCTCGTATTGGAAGGCGGGGAGATTGTCGAGCGCGGCACTCATGATGAGTTGCTGGCCGCCACGGGACGCTACAAGCAGCTATATGACAAGCAGTATCTCTTCGAGCGCAACCAGTTCATCAACCCTGGCGAAGATTTCACTCCCGAATTGCCGAAAGCTGCACCAACCTCCGGCGATTCTTCCGCGCTGCCGACGAACCTCTAATCAAGGCCGAAGCGCGGCGAGTCCCCAAACATTCCCTTTCTCATTGGAACTGAAACCGCCAAGTCGCCGAGGCGCGCAGAGTTCGCCAAGAAATTAAAACGGCTTCGTACTTTGTGCTTAGCACCTTTCACTTTGAATTCTTCAGCAGCATTCAACCCTTAACATCCGCTCAACCTTTCATTAACGAACAAACCCACGACGCACCAAGGTCTCCCTTCTCTTCTTGGCGAACTCTGCGATCCTTGGCGACTTGGCGGTTTTAGTCTCTCCAATGACAAACTAGAAATGGAAAATATTTTCGGAGAGTTTGCCAGCAACGACTTCTGTCAACCCCTTTTCGCTTTCCCGCCTCGTTGGTTTACTGTTAGAGCATGTCGTTGGAATTTGCTGTCGAGTATCCCTGCGTCCTGCGCGCGCGTCATTCCGAAAAACAACTACGCGATTGGGGCCGGTTAAGTAATCTGCATACGCAATTGACCACCGGGGATACCAGTGCGCCTTCGGAAGACAAACTGCGCTGGGTGGAAAACGCGAGTACTGAAGTCGAGACAATGCAAATTGAGACCGAGGTTTGTCCGCACTGTCCTTCGTTCTTACCCATCGATGCCGCCGGTGAGGGTGAGTCAGTCGGCTGTCTAGGCCGCATTACCTATCCCATCGAAGCGCAGTTTGAGAAGTTCATTGCTGACCGCGTTCAACTCTGCCTCGACACGCTCGATAAAGAAGATCAGCCGCGCTTGCTGCGCATTCTGGTGGATTCCGAATCACCTTTCGACGGTGAGGCCACAAAAGAATTGCGCCGCGTGACTACTACCGAGGGTCTGCGTTTTTACGAGCTGAGGCTGCCGATCCGCCTGACGCGTGAAGCGGTCGCCCTTTCTACCGACAACATTTTCGATCTGCTCGCTTGTTTTCGTTCTGATGATTACCAACAGACCAGCTACACGCGAGAGCTGCCAACAGCGGCAACCGCCGACTATTACGACTTCCTCGACTTGATCTTGCGCAACGATCTCAATCAATCCGAAGTAGCGCGCCTCACCACCCGTAGCAAAAACTACTCACAGTTCCTGCGATTGCTTGCCGCTATTGAACGGGCCGAAGCCTTGAATGCACGATTGCTGATCGATTGAGATTCAGACTCACTCGGAAGGCTCGCCAGGGCTGCCCAAATCGGTGTTTGTTCCCTCTATTAGTGGAGAGTTTTACTCAGATCCGAAATGTTTCCGCCTGGGAAATCATACCGGTTGGGTCCTGAACTGCTCTGACGGTAACTGCCATTCAATTCGCTGACAGCCCCATGTTCAGGCACATTCTTCGCCCACCTCGCAGGGTGTTTTGACAGGGAATATTTAACTTCCGGCTGAATTTCTCACGAGCCGCTGCTTGTTAGCACACTCGCCGAATCAGCCTGACTGAGGCGCCGATTGTCTGGCTTGTCCTGACTGTTCGTTTGCGCCCCAAAAATTACTAAGCACTGTCCAGTCAGTGCCCAGCTTGGCAGCCACGCACCAAGGAGTGACTATGAAAAAGGCCCTCAAGATAATCATGCTGACATTAGTTCTGACCGCGCCAGCTTACGCCGGTCAGATTTACGGAAGTCTGAAAGAAGCCGGCCGCCCAGTCGCCAACGCCACCTTCGAAGTCTTCTGTCCGCAGGGATCGTTTCGCGGCGTCACTGATGGCTACGGCGCTTATAGCATTAACGTCGGTCGCGGTAAGTGCACCTTTCGGCTTCACTACCGCAACCAGCAGCCGAGTTTCGATCTCTATTCGTACGACAGCCCATTGCGCTACGACTTTGACGTGGTCAACGCCAACGGTGGTTTGAGCCTGGTGAGGAGGTAGCCATGGAAGAGACATTTCCGGGCGCGCCCCCGCAGGTCGCGAATAAAGGATCTCAGCCCGCGCCAGCGAAGCCGGGGCGGGACAGCTGGGATAAGATCGACATTATTTTCAAGTTTGTCGGCGCCCTCGGCACTGCCGTCGTCGTGGGATTAGTCGGAATCTTTGGCTCGAGTTTTCTTGCCCGGCAACAGGAAGCGGAAACGAATCTCCGTCTCTACACCGAGTTGATGAGCAAGCGCGAAGAGGCAGACACGTCGTTGCGTAAAGAGATGTTCAATTCGATCATCACAAACTTTCTTAAACCATCCGCCAATCAGCCTCCTGAGAAGAGAGTGCTGAACATCGAGATGCTTGCCTACAATTTTCACGACTCGCTTGATCTCGGGCCCCTGTTCAAGGACGTCTACAACGAGCTCGAAGCAAATCGATCCCGCAACCAGCCTTACATTGACCGCTTAACGCGCGTAACTCGGGATGTGGTTGATAAGCAGGTCGCGATGCTTGCGGAAGCGGGAGGCAAGCGAGACGGCAACATCATTTTTGAGCAACTGAAAGATCAGCCTGGGGGCGTTACAGTGATGGACAACTACATCACAGTGAAATCCGACCAGGATCAATCGCTCGTGCAAAAACAGGTTCGCATCGAGGTGCTACAGGTAAATCCTGAGAAGCAGGAGTTGAGCGTTCGCTTGATCGTCAGAAGCTCACCCGATACCTACGAAGCTGATGCAGTTTTTACGGTGGGATTTTTCGACTTCCCAATGCTGGACAACATTCGCCTCCCTGGTGGCTCTCGTTGCGCGGTAGTGCTCAACACATTCGATCCGGAGTTTGCCGACTTCACCTTTGTCTACTTCCCCGGGACGCGCGCCAGCCTGAAAGAGAAGCCTTACTATGACGAGATCCTTCTCAATCTGAAGCGGCCAGTAATGCAGTGAAGGCCAAGCATGGCCATGTTGACGTGACCAATTACTAATCGTTTTTAAGAGAGGATGCCCCAATGCGTAAACACAACTTCCACAGATTGCTGTTACTGATCATCACCATCCTTTTCTTTGGCGTCTCCGAGGCTGGAGCGCAAGAAATCGTTGGCGAAGCGCCGTCACGACCCACGCCGCGGCGAACCTTTCGCTTGCAGCTGGAAGTAACAGCTGGCGGCGACAAGGTCGAGGGCGCGAAAGTGCTCCTGGTGTCCGAAGAAGCAGGAGTCAGATTCAGCAAGGAAACGAGGACGAACCAAAACGGTATCGCGAGCGCGTCATCAGTGCCTGAAGGAAGAGTCAGAGTCCAGGTGATTGCCAAGCAGTGCGAAACCTTCGGCTCGCTGATCACTATTTCTCAGGACCAGATGGTACAAGTGGCCCTCGTAAAACAAGCGCCCACACCGTCTCCTGTTCCTTAAGCCTTGGTTGCCTCGTCGAGTTGTTGGAGAGTATCGAGAATCAGGTTGGTGTTACTAACAGCCTGTAGCGCGATCGGAAATAGCTGTGGAGATTTTTGAAACTCAAAGCTGCCGTTCGTGATTTCCACGATGTAGCGAAAAGCCAATGTGCCTTTGGCGCCCGCGGCTTCCGCATCGACGATCCGGCCCTCGTTGAAAAGTACGCGGCCCGCCTGCGCCTCACTCGAAAGAATCAAGGCCCCAGTTAGCCTGGCGTTTTCCACGACCTGAATCGCATCGAACAAACTGATGGAAGCGAGATCGCCGGCGAGGGTGACGTATTCGCGCTTTAACTGACGCTCCGTTACAGCAGCAGCGGTCGGCTGTAAATCCGGCCGGCGCGCTCTGCGAATCGCTTCCAAACCTTTGGCAACATTGATGCGCGGATCGAGTTGCTTGGCTTCCAACAAGCGATCGTAGGCGCTATCAAAATCGTCGCGCTCGATGTAGAGGCTGGCGAGCGCCAGGCCTTGCCGCGCGGCTTCGTCGGGATGTTTGTGTGAGGCGGCGATCTCGCGCAGCCGTTCACGCAGAGCTATGGAGCGCGGGTTCCGTTCGAGCGCGGTTTTGAGTCGTTTGATAGCTCGTTCGGGAGCTTTGTATTTGACGAACAGCTCGGCGTCGAGCAGCGCGGAGTCGACCTCAGCGGCTGGGCCTGTCTTTGCTTGCGAGTCTGTGTTGGAAAGGGTCTCAACCATCCGGATTGACCGTTGGCCCGTTGGGAACGGGGGCCTGCTCCTGCTCCTACTTACTCTCTCAACCTTGCAGCTGAAAAGAGACGAGCCGAGTTTAGCATAGGCGCTGGACCGATTCGGATGTTGAAAGAAGTAGACAGTAGTCAGTAGACAGTAGTCGGTAGCCAGGAGTCAGTAGCCAGGAGTCAGGAGCGGCTGACGGTCAGGCGGTGGTCTTTATGGACGACTGGACTACTGACGCCTGACTACTGGCTTCAAAAGTCCAACCTCATTCCCAGTCGGATTTGCCTGTGTCGCAAGGTCCGCGTCGTTAAAAGAAATGAATCCAGAAACGCTTGTCGCTGCGCCGCAGTCGCGGTTGGAGCGAGGGCGTTAAAGTTGATGAACTCGGCGCCGAAACTAAACACGGTCTTGTTCAGCACGTTATCGAACTCAACCACCGGCCGGAGCCGCATCCTTTCATTTATCCGAAACTCACGCGTAACGCTAAGATCGAACAATATGAAACCCGGCCCCTGCCCGGCGTTACGGGGCAGGTTTCCGGACTGCCCAATTGTAGGCAAGGAAAAGTGATCGAGAATTGCCGAGTCTAACGGCGTGCCCGGCCCGCGCCACCGCAAGTCTGCGGTATTGCCGGAAAAGTTTGGCCGGTCGTTGCTGACATCATCCAGATTGCGATCGACACCGCCGCTGGAAAGGTTGAAGGGCGCACCTGAAGCGACACGAAAAATTGGCGACAATTGAAGTTTTCCCAGTTGGCTTGGGATAGTAAAAGTGCCAGAGAAAACAAACCGGTGGCGGCGATCGAGCAGGCTACGCGCGCGTTCATGGCGGAAATCTCCTGGCGTAAGCGCATCGGAGGTATTGACTACGCCGTCGTCGATCAGGTGCGAGAGCGTGTAAGCGGCGCGAAAAGCAATAGTCAGACTCTTGTTCGAACTGACACGCTTGCGGAGCTCAAGCGTGAGACCTCGATAGAAACTGTTTCCGGCCGAGACTAATTGTTCTACCTCGGTATGCGAAGGATCAGGCCGCAAATGTTGCAGTGCCGCGAGCGCGACTTCGATGGCCGTTGACGACGAAATGCTGTTGAGATTTATCAGCGAGACGGGAACTCCAAACTCAGACACATGCACCACAGCGTTTGGGTTCGTCGGGTCTGAAGCACTCAAAACAAATCTCACCAATTCGCCTGCCGTTGCCGCGTTATACAAAGGACGCAAACCCGTCGCTCCCGCACGGAAGTTTGCGAAATCGCGGGACGAGAGATACTGAGTAAAGTTTCGAAAGCCGGGCGGCAGCCGTGGTGCGTTGATGTTTAACTCCCGCCATAGATGCAGTCCGCGATTGAATGTGTAGTTCGCTTCGAAGGAGAAGCCGCGTCCGAGATCGCGTTCCAGTCCTACGTTTGCCTGATAACTCTCGGGAATTCTTAGTGCCGGATCCAGCCGCCGCGAGAACCCCGTATTCAACATTCCGTGCTGCCTCACCAGTGGCGAATCGGGCGTGAGCGTCAGAGGAAAGTTAAGATTCGCGCCAATGAATTCTCGGCGCTGCGCAGCCGTCAACAATCTGCCGCTGTTCGGGTCCCGTAGCGTGTTTGTGTCGAAGAACCTCTGCGTCGCTCCGAGCGTGAAGTCATCGACGGTGCGTAGCAAAGCGCGATTGTAAAAAATTCCAGCGCCGCCGCGGAGCACTGTTCTTCCCGACCCAAAGGGATCGTAAGCAATTGAGAGTCGCGGAGACCAGTTGTTCCTGTCATCGATAATGCTTTCGCGTTCGTAACGAAGCCCATAACTCAGCGTGAGGTTCGCCGCCGCGCGCCATTCATCTTGCACAAAAAAGCCCACGTAGCGGTTCCGTTGCGTGGATTGACTGAGGAAGTTCTGACGAAAACGGCTCGGGGTGTTAGCCAGAAAATCTCCCGCACTCGCAAAGCTGAACGTCCCGGAAGCGTCGGCAAGATCGATGAACGTCGAACGAATGATCTGAAGGTCAAGGCCCGTTTTTAGGGTGTGTGCTCCCGTGAGGTGAGTCAGTACATTTTGAAGCTGAAATCGGACTTCGCTTCGATCCGTAGCACCGGTCGTCGAGGAACCGGCCACAAGTGTACCGGTATGACGAGCGGCATCATTCGCGGGTAACGGATCATTCAAGGTAATCAAAACTACTGGCGTGTCTCCACCGCCGGCCTTGACGCCCGGCGCCAGCCTCGCCCATTGCATGCGCAGTTGATTCACCGTGTTTGCGGAGAACACATAACTGTCCGAGTAAGAGAGCGCGTCCGAATTACGCGTTTTCGCCTGCAGGGCTTCCGCAAGACGGTTACCGCCGCCGAACTGGCGCAGATTCTTCAGTCTTCCAATTTGATAGAGAAAAGTTCCGTTATGGGTCTGGCTGAACCGGTGATCGGTACGCGTCGTGAGGGTCTGATTTCTTAAGGGCGTGGAAATGGCGGAGATGAAGGGCGCAACTTCGGTGCTTGCAGACGTGCTGCCGGCATCCTCAAGACGCAATCCCACCAACGTCGTTGGGCCGGGCAAAGGAAAGCGCGGATTCTGCCGCACCGGGACAAGCGTATCGACTAGCGCACTATCAAGCACTTTAGTTAGCTCATATGAAACGAAGAAGAAGGTACTGGTGCTTTGGCTGCCTGAAAGGCGCAATGGCCCACTGAGAGTAAAACCAGGATTATGTTCCTGGAGGGGAAGTCGCTTCAGACCGAGAGAATTATTTTTGAACGTGTTTGCGTTGAGCGCTTCGTCTTTAAAGAAAGCGAAAGCACGGCCGTGCAGCGTCTGCGAGCCGCCGCGCGTCTTGATATTGATGCGACCGCCGGACGCCCGACCATACTCAGCGGAAAACTGATTAGTAATTACCTGAACTTCTTCAACGGCTTCTACGGAAGGTTGGAAGCGCTCGCGCGCGCCGCGATCGTCGTTATTGTCTAGGCCGTCAATCGTCAAGTTGTTGGAATACGCGGGGCCGCCTGCCACTGCAAATATTCCCGCTTCCTCCGGACTGCCCGCGTGACTACTTTCCTGATCTTCCGCGAGGTCCCGAGTGGAAAGCGGCTCCTCCGTGATGCCCGGCAAAGTAAACAGGAGATCGAGAGCCGACCTGCTGGAAATCGGTAATGCTTCAATCTCACGCATGGTCAGCGTTCCGCCAACTACGGTGCGAGTCGTATCCAGCGGCGCTTCGTCAGCCGCGTTGACTGTCACCGGATCAACCGCGAGCCCCTGCGGGAAGAGTTTTACTTCAATGAAAGTTGTTTGTGCGGCGAGCAGTAGCAGTTCGCTTTTTTCATTCGGCGCAAACCCGTCGGCGGAAATTCGCAAGGCGTATGTTCCTGGTTCAAGTTGCCGAATTGAAAAGCGGCCATCGTTACCGGGAGTAGCTTTCCGCATCACTCCGGTTCGGTTGAGAGTTGCCGTGACCAATGCGCCCACGATCATTGCGCCATTTTGATCGATAACTCTGCCGTTGATGCTGGCGCCATCGAGGTCTTGACCGAAAACCGTGGGCAAACCGAATAAAGTCCAGACGATTATCAATATGATTTGAAGTGGTGCGAGACGCGACAGCGGTGAAGGCTGCATTTGATTTCTCCCGTGAGGAAGGCACAGCGCGGCTGTGACCTAAGAGAATCGAATTACCGGAAACGTGGCGCAATCAAGCTTCGCCGAATCTTAAAAGATCCGAGGGTGCTCGAAAACGAGCGAAGGCTAGCACTACAAAGCAGTGAAGCCAATGTTACCGAGCTAACTAGAACTTTCAGATTATTGCAAGAGTTCAGTTAACTGCGCGAGACGGTGCGGCGGCGGATAATGGTGGTTCGGCTGATAGGAACAAGTGCGTCGGAAGTGCCTTCCGCAGGCGGTTCGGTGAAATTAGTAAACTCTTCGGCGTGTGACTGCAGGTAAAGAAAGAAGCGTTCAAACTCGTGCTGCATTGCGTCCATCTTCTCGCGCATGTTCATGATGATTTCCACGCCAGCGAGATTCACACCCAGGTCACGCGTTAAAGACAGGATCAATTCGAGCCGCTCGAGATCGGAGTCGGTATAGAGGCGCGTGTTGCCTTCCGAACGCGACGGCTTCAAAAGCCCTTCGCGCTCGTAGAGACGCAAGGTCTGCGGGTGGAGACTGTACTGTTCCGCCACCGCGCTGATCGTATATGTCTTTGGCTTGCGCTTCATGTCTTCATTGGCAATTGCCGATTGCCGACTAACAACATCAGGGCTGTTACTACTCGCTGCCCTTCACTGTTGAGGAACTCCCAACCTGTTAATTAAGACCAATCGGCATTGGCAATCGCCAATCGGCAATGTGAATCAATCTCAATTTATTCCAGCCCCATTTCCACTCGGGGATTGTCGTCGTTCATTTTCGCGTACTGGCGCAGCAACTCTTTCGTCTCTTCCGAAATCACTTTCGGTAGAATTACCTGCACTTCCACAAACTGATCACCCTTGGACCCGGGATTGCGCAGGACGGGGGCACCGCGTTCGCGCAGACGAAACTTCTGCCCCGACTGCGTGCCCGGGGGAATGCGCAGCTGCGCTTTCCCTTCAACAGTTGGCACTTCGATCTTCGCTCCTAACGCAGCTTCCGGCACCGTGATCGGCACGGTGACATAAATATTATCGCCCTTGCGCGTGAAGTGTTTGTGCTTGCCTACATTCGTGATGATGTGCAGGTCGCCAGCCGGAGCACCCATCCTTCCGCCTTCACCCTTTCCGGGAATTCTCACGCGAGAGCCGGTTTCAACACCTGCGGGAATGCGCACTTTTACCGTCTCGGTCTTGGGAAGCGTACCTTTGCCTTTGCATAATGAGCAGGGCGAACGCCGCCGGCCCGTGCCTTCGCAATCGGTACACTCCTGAGCGAAGCGCAAGCGCCCGCCTGATCGTTGGACCTGGCCGGAGCCTTTGCAGGTTGGGCAGACCATTACCGGTCCACCGATGTCGCCTGCGCCGTTGCAGCGGGTGCATTGTTCGGATCGATTTGCCGTGATGTTGGTGGTTAAGCCTTGCAGCGCTTCTTCGAACGAGAGCGCGAGCGGCATTTCGATATCAGCGCCCCGCTTAGGCTGCGGCCGCGGAGGTTCGTGCTCTTTCGCGGCGCCACCGCCGAAAAGATCGGAAAAGATGTCTTTGAAACTTGTGCCGCTGCCGGCGCCGGAACTCGTGCCCCAATCGAATCCGGTAAAATCGAAACCCGGTGCAGCACCGCCACTCGTACTGCCTGGTGACGCACCGCGTGCAGCCGCATCAGCAAGATTGTCGGAATACTGACCAAAGCGATCGTAGACGGCTCGCTTCTTTGGATCGGAAAGGACGTCATGAGCTTCGGTCGTTAGCTTGAAACGTTCTTCAGACGCCTTATCACCCGGATTGACGTCAGGATGGTACTTACGGGCGAGCCGGCGATAGGCCTTTTTGATTTCTTCAGGCTTGGCATCGCGCTTCACGCCGAGCGTTTGGTAGTAGTCCTGTTTCGCCATTTCTGATTACCGGGACCAGAACGCCAATCGCCGATTGCCGGTTGATCAGTTAACTCTCATCGCGCCTGAACATCAGCTTCGAACTCGAGTCACTAACCAATCGGCAATTGGATCTTAAGTCGGCAACTGTATTTACTTCTTATCATCCACATCGACGTATTCAGCGTCGATGACATTGTCTTCACCCGAACCCGAGCCTGAAGCGGCTCCAGCTGCTGAGGCCTGATCGGCTCCCGCCTGAGTTTCTGCGCCGTCCGGAGCCGGAGCCTGCTGATACAACGCCTCCGCCAGTTTATGAGAAGCCGCCTGCAGGTTATTGAATGCGTCATTCAACATATCGACGCCGCCTTCCTGCAACGCAGTCTTGCCCTGGGCAATGGCCGTTTCCACTTCGGAAGCCACGCTGCCGGCTTTCTCGCGGTTCTCGCTCAGCGTTTTTTCCATCTGATAGACCAGACCGTCGAGGCGGTTACGCGCTTCAATCTCTTCGCGCTTCTTGGCATCGTCAGCGGCATGCGATTCGGCGTCACGCATCATCTTGTCGATCTCGTCCTTGTTGAGACCTGACGATGAGGTGATCGTAATCTTCTGTTCGCGACCCGTACCCATGTCTTTCGCGGACACGTTAACTATGCCGTTCGCATCGATATCGAAAGTTACCTCGACCTGCGGCATGCCTCGCGGTGCGGGCGGAATGCCCACGAGGTGAAACTTGCCTAAAGTGCGATTGTCCCCAGCCATCTGTCGCTCACCCTGGAGCACATGGACCTCGACGGATGTCTGATTGTCTGAAGCCGTGGAAAAGATTTCCGACTTTCGCGTGGGAATGGTGGTGTTGCGTTCAATTAGTTTCGTGAACACCCCACCAAGAGTCTCAATTCCCAAGCTAAGCGGAGTGACGTCGAGCAGCAGAATGTCAGTCTTTTCACCAGACAGCACGCCTGCCTGCACGGCCGCGCCGATAGCCACGACTTCGTCAGGATTCACGCTCTTGTTTGGCTCTTTTCCGAATAACTCACGGACGATCTCCTGAACTTTCGGGATGCGGGTTGAACCGCCCACGAGCACGACTTCATCAATTTTCTTGGAATCAAGGCCCGCGTCTTTTAAGGCCTGTTCAACCGGGCCACGCAATCGCTGCAAGATTGGCTCAGCCAACTGCTCGAAGCGAGAGCGCGTTAGTTTCATTGCGAGGTGCTTCGGCCCCGACTGATCGGCTGTGACGAACGGAAGATTGATCTCAGTCTCCATGGTGCTGGAAAGCTCAATCTTTGCTTTCTCCGCCGCTTCTTTCAGGCGCTGCAAGGCCATCTTGTCGCTCGAAAGATCGATTCCCTGATCGCGCTTAAACTCTTCAATGATCCACTCAATCAGGCGTTCATCGATGTCGTCGCCTCCCAAGTGTGTGTCACCGTTGGTTGACTTAACTTCCACGACGCCTTCACCCACTTCCAGGATCGAAACGTCGAAGGTGCCGCCGCCAAAGTCGAACACAGCGATCGTCTCGTCGCCTTTCTTATCAAGGCCGTAGGCGAGGGCCGCGGCAGTCGGCTCGTTAACGATACGCATCACTTCCAGACCGGCGATCTTGCCTGCGTCTTTAGTCGCTTGTCGTTGCGAGTCATTGAAGTAAGCCGGCACCGTGATGACAGCCTTGTCGACCTTGTGGCCCAGGTAGTCTTCGGCAGACTGCTTCATCTTCTGCAGGATGATCGCGGAGATCTCCGGCGGACTCCATTCCTTCCCGCCAGCAGCAATACGGACATCGCTGCCCGCAGCCTGAACTTTGTAGGGGACCTGCTTGATTTCTTCCGTCACTTCGTCGAAGCGCCGGCCCATGAATCGTTTAATTGAATAAATAGTGTTTTCAGGGTTGGTGACTGCCTGGCGCTTGGCCACCTGGCCTACCAGGCGGCTACCGTCCTTTGTGAAAGCGACGACTGATGGAGTCGTGCGCCCACCCTCTGAATTAGGAATTACTGTCGGCTCGCCACCTTCCATAACAGCCACGACAGAGTTTGTAGTTCCAAGGTCAATACCAATAATCTTGCTACTCATCTTATTATTTTCTCCAAAACCCAGTTTCGGCCTGGGTATTCGCCTCTTAGACTCCGTCTGGAGTCTGTTTACCTTAATTAGCACACCAGCTTACCCAGTCCGGTTGAATGCCGGGTTAATATAATACCTGAGTGTGATGCTGTCAACTTTGATGATGACGTGCAGAGGCTGATTAGGATGGGTTCCCGGGAGGGTCGGATTCGGAGGGTGTCGCGGGCTGGTTACGCCGATCCTCATTCAGAAGTTTTGAGGCAAAAAAGACGTAATGTGCGCCGGAAAGCACGGCAAAGGTAAAGACAATGACGTAAAGGGTCGGCAGATAATAGCCCGTTCCGTAAGGAAAGCTAGCCGCGAAGATGATTATTGCAATGGCGACGATCTGAACGGTTGTATTCAGCTTACCTAGCCAGGAAGGACGAAAGCCGCGGAAACCAGTCATGATGTTAATTGCCGCCGCACCGACCACGATAAAAACGTCCCGGCTGATGACCGCCACGGTAACCCAAAAAGGAACAGGTAAATGGCCAGGCAGGGGCTGGGGAAAGACGCTTCGCATCGAGAGCACGACAAAGGCCGTTACCAGCATCAATTTGTCGGCTATAGGATCGAGGACGGTGCCGAGCTGAGAACGTTGATCGAAGCGGCGAGCGAACAAACCGTCGAGACCGTCGGTAACCCCTGCGAGTACGAAAGCGGCGAGGGCCAGCAAGAATCGTTGATAAAAAAGCAGCGTGACAAAGACGGGAATCAAAACCATCCTGAAGATGGTTAACAAGTTCGGAAGGGTAATAATTCGGGACGACATTACGTCGTGATTGGGTGTGGGAGTCAGCTTGTTTCCAAGTGCCACGAGCTTCGTGGTCAAGTGGGCGTTTACGCGGGACGACGTAACTCTAAGAGCGATACTTCTGGCGGACACCCGTAACGAATCGGAAGTACGACAGTGCCGACCCCGCGCGTTACGTAGATCTGCGTCTCACCTTGACGCCCGAGTCCGCGAAGCAGGCGTCGCCGCGGTCTTCCCGAGGCAGATTGTTCTGAGCGGAATTTAACCTGCCCGCCATGAGTGTGCCCACTCAGAATGAAATCAACGTTAGCTCGAGCGGCGCGTCGCAAAATGATCGGGTTATGGGCCAGCAGAAGTTTCATTTCACTTTCGCGGGCGCCGGCCAGGGCGAGTGACAGATCCTCCAAGCCGACCATGGTGTCGTCGACTCCAGCTAACCAGAAAGCCTCACCATTACGCTCGAAGCGCATTCCCTGATTTACCAGAACAGTGATTCCCTCGGCGCGAAACAGGTCGGTTATTAGCGCCGCATCGGTCCAGTGATCGTGATTACCCAGAACTGCGAAGACTCCATGACGAGCTCGGAGCCGACCCAGGAGTTCAGCACAGGGAGCTGCGTACCGGCGGTCATGTGAAATGTAATCTCCAGTCAAAGCAATGATATCTGGCTTGAGACGGTTTGCTGTTTCAACCGCGCGCTCAATCTGCTCCCTACTGGTAAAGGGACTATGGTGAATATCGGAAAGGTGAACGACACGAAAACCGTCAAACCCTGGGGGCAACTTAGCTAATTCAATTGCGTGGTGCTCGACGGTAAGCAGGAAGGGTTCTGTCAAAGCTGCGCGAGCAGTTTGACTAAGGCTGAGAGCCAGCGCGCGAAGAGGCGTGTCGGATCGCTTGGGCGTGAAGGACGCAGGTCGCCTACGCTGCTTCAGTCGAAGTTGAGTTGTCATTTTGTAAGATTGCCGCTTTTCGATTTGAGCCTTTCTGCCAAAATCAGCCCAAACGAACGGGGCGCATTATAGTGATCGACCCAGTTACTCGCAAATTCCCAAAGGATATTTCTATTAGAACTCTTGCACCCTACCTTAGAACGACTTCGAACGGGGCGGGAAATGTTACAAAAACTTTGCGAAAGTCCTAATATTTGCTTGACAGGTCACAATAGTTCCGTATAATTTCCCACACTGTCACGTTAATTTGATCTTTCAATTAAGGATTGGGTAGCAAAAGGCCCTGCTAAGCGGCGAATTTTTCACAAATACCGGCTTTATCTCGCCCGCATGAACGCACCGCCTAGCCCGTGAGGTCGCCCCCAAATGACGATCTCAGTCCCCTTTGCCAGCGCCACACGATTTACCCGAACCTGCCAGAAACTTCGGCCCCGCCAGAAATGACGGGGCCGTTCTCTTTCACCGTGCAACCTCAATTAGTTTCTGATGCCCGAAATCTCTCTTTCCCTTAACTCATCGGAAGCTGCCCCAGTTGGCGTCCGCGGCACGTCCTTGCCGGTCATTGAAGCAAATAGTTGCTCGTACTGATCGACCACGTGCTCCCAATCATAGTTCTGTTGCACTCGGAGCTGCGCCCGGTTGCGATACGAGTGGACCAGAGATCCGTCGCGCAGGACTCGCTGCAGTTTCTGCGTTAGGTCAACTTCGTCGGCGTAAGGAATGCCGGCGTCGCCAACCGCCTCAATATTCTCCGGAGTCGCGAGCGTGAGAACGCAGTTGCCGTAGCCCATCGCTTCCAGCAAAGCCGGGTGAGTCCCGCCTACTTCGGTGGCGTGCACATAGCAATAAGCGTTTTGTTGGAGTGCCCGATAGTCCTGGCCAAACACGAAACCGGTAAAAATTATCCGCCGGTCGCCGCGGGCTCGCTCCTTCAAATCCTTGATGTATTCATGCGCGTAAGGAGCGTCACCAACTACAAGTAATCGATAAGCAGTGCGAACTTTCTTGAACGCCTCGATCACCATCCGCGCGTTGTTTTCCGGTTCTAACCGCGAAACGTAGAGCACATATCTATTAGGCTCAACACGCCAACGTCGCACCGCCGGGCGATCTGGTTTTCTTTCGACTTCCGCCCCGTAGGCGATCATTGTCGATTGCGCATGGTATCTAGCCGCGTAGTAGTCCTGAATCACTTTGGCGTCAGTGACGGTGACGTTCGGGAGGATCGTAGAGAGACGTTCGGCAAGAACGTAGTACTTCCGCGCCAGCCAGTTCCACTTCTTTCGTTTATGTTCGAGCCCGTCAACATTGATTGCCACAGGAGTTCCAGTACCCCGCAAAATGGAGGCAAAGGGCGCGTTGGCCGCGTTACAGATCAAGGCGGCATCGAACCGCGAGGGCACCGCATGCAGCGCTGACAGAAAGCCGTGCACAACCGTATCGAAGTATTTGTGACGAATCGTGGGCAGTACTTTTAGGCGGACACCGTGGTATTCAAGCTGGCGTGGAGAAACATAGTGGGCGCGGCAATACACAGTCACGTCGTGCCCACGCGCTACGAGCCGGGTAGATAAGTGTTCTGCAAAAGTCTCGAAGCCACCATAGCTGGCAGGAATGCCGCGGGTGCCAAGGATCGCAATGCGCATACTTTTGTCAGCAGCCAATTTGGGGGTCCTAAGGAAGTCTCTGTTTCCGCGCCTCTAAGTGTGAGCAGCACGTTTATTATCGGCGGCGCGTTCATAAACTTCAAGAGTTCGTTTCGCCGTTTCATGCCATCTGAACAAGCGCGAACGATTCAAGCCTTTGACGCTCAGCTCTTCACGAAGGTCCTCATTATTTAACACCTCTGACAGCGCCGCCGATATTGCGTCAGGATCGAGTGGATCGACCAGGATTCCAGCATCGCCGACAACTTCTACAAGGCTGGTGCGGTTTCCAGTGATTACCGGCACGCCACACTTCATTGCTTCTAACGGCGGAAGACCAAACCCTTCAAAGAATGAGGGGTAGACAAAGCAACTAGCTCCCGAATAAAGCGCGGGCAGATCAGCGTCCGGCACATAGCCGGTCAGGATTATCGAATCGCCAAAACCGCTCTCGCGAATCGAGCGCAGTGTTTCCTCGAACAACCAGGCTTGGCGACCAACAATTACAAGCCCGGGATGTGTGCTTTGCGGATCCTTTCGCCGCAACTGAGCGTAGGCCGAAATCAGCCGGCTAAAATTCTTCCGTGGCTGAATCGATCCAACTGTGAGGATGTAGTCTCCAGCTATTCCGTAAGTATGTCGTACGCGTTGCAGTTCTCTTTCGTCAGTGACTGGAGCAAAGCGATCGGCGGCCGCAAGGGGGATGGCCGTCACCTTTTCGGGTGCAATGCCATAGGTCGCGACAATATCGGCTTTCGCATGTTCGGAGAGGGCCAGAATGTGAGTCGCCTTGCGCGCAGAACGCCGCACTGTTAAGCGCAGCTGGGCCCGACTGCGACGCTTGAACGTTTCCGGAAGATGTTCAAAGGAAAGGTCGTGAATACTGACTACCACCGGACAAGGCGCGAAAGGTGGAGCTGTAAACTGAACGTGCAGCACATCAACAGGATTTTTTCTAAGCTCGGCACTGAGCGTCAGCGGAACACGAATGAGGGGGGTGTGCGGACGAGTCTGACGAACGATGAAATTGGGCCAGCGATGCGAAAACTTCTCAACAGCTTCCTGGCGGGTTACGTAGAGAGTGTATTCGTTGACTGGGTCGATCGCAGCTAGCGCTTCAATCAGGTTAGTCGCGTAACTCTCGTTCCCGCCCAAGCCAGTGCCGACTGCATGGGCATCTATAGCGATCCGCAAAGTCAGCTCCCGGTCACATTTGAACCAAGGCGGAGAAACGGCGGCCGGTTCTACTTAACCTTGCCAGCAGCGGATGCAGCAGAATCTTTTGTCTGCTGGCCGCGAGTGTCGCGTTCGCGAATGCGCGCCGCTTTGCCACGCAGCTCGCGGAGATAATAAAGTTTTGCGCGACGGACTCGGCCACGCTTGATCACATCAATGTGATCGACAATGGTGGCATGGAGCGGAAAGATTCTTTCGACGCCGACACCAAAGCTGGTTTTGCGGACGGTGATGGTTTCGCGAGCACCGCCGTGCTTACGAGCAATAACCACGCCTTCAAATGCCTGAAGTCGTTCCTTGGTCTCGGATTCCTTGATCCGCACGTGGACGCGTACGGTGTCGCCCGGCTGAAATTGCGGCAGCTTGTCGCGCAATTGTGTTTTCTCAATTCCGTCTAGTCGATTCATGTCATCACTCCACTAAAATCAAATTCTGAAATCCGCAATCCCAAACAACCAGCCCGAATCACTTAACTTTGCTTCAACAAATCCGGACGATTTCGGCGCGTCTTTTCCAGCGCTTTTTCTCGCCGCCACCGGGCAATCTCCGCGTGATTACCGGTTAACAAAACATCAGGCACTTTCAAACCACGCCATTCCGGCGGTCGAGTGTAGTGCGGATAATCCAGCAGGCCTTCCGAAAATGATTCGTGCTCTGCTGACGTCTCGCTGCCCAAAGCTCCCGGCAATAAACGGACAACCGCATCAATAACAACTAAGGCCGCCGGCTCGCCTCCCGAAAGCACATAGTCGCCGATTGAAACTTCATCGGTAACCAGGCCTTCAACCACCCTTTCGTCCACGCCTTCGTAGCGGCCACAGATCAAAACAACGTGGGTTGCGCTACTCGCGAAGTCCTGTGCCAGTTGCTGCGTAAAAACTCGCCCCTGGGGTGACAGCAAAACGACTCGCGTCTCGGCCGGATAATCAACTCGTTCGCTCTTGCCCGTCACCGCTCCGACCGCCGCAAAAACAGGCTCAGGCTTAAATACCATGCCGTCGCCACCGCCAAAAGGTCGATCATCAACCGAGTGATGCTTGTCGGTGGCCCAGGCGCGTAAGTCGTGCGCCTTTATTTCAACCAACTCCGCAGTTCGTGCTCTGCGAATGATTCCATAGTTAAACGCCTCGCCAAAGAAGTCTGGGAAGATCGTGACTATGTCAAAGCGCAGCACGATGCTAAATCAACCTACAATTCCAACAACCCCGGCGGCGGATCGATTCGAATCTTCCGTTTGGAAATATCGACGTCGAGAATGATCGATTCGACGAGGGGGATTAAACGACTGACTCCGTCCACGTCGACAACAGCAAGCATTTGAATCTCTCCGCCAAGTCGCATAACCTCTTTTACTGTTCCAACCTGCACGCCGTCGTTGCTCTCAACCAGACAGCCTTCCAATTCCCAGTCGAAAAAATAACCTTCTTCGAGGTCAACTCGCTCGCCTTCAGGAACGGCGAAGTCAAAACCAACGAGCTCCTGGGCGTCCTCAATCGAGTCGAAGCCGGCGAACTTCAAAACTATTCGGCCCTGTTGGAACCAGTGGTTTTCCAATTCGACGGGCTTGCGGTTGCCCTCCGGACTAACTGCTATCAAGGAGCTAACGTCGGCGAAGCGATCCGGAAAGTCTGTCAGAAGCTCGGCGACCAATTCGCCCTTAAGACCTCGTGTCTTTACGGTGCGAGCGACGAGGACCAAATCGGGGTCGTCTAGGCTCGGCTGCTTCATTCGACAATTTCTAAAACGAAGCGGTGCTTGCGCTTCAAACTAACCGCGTGCGTCAACGATCTCAGCGCACGCACCGTTCGGCCTTGCTTCCCAATCACTTTGCCCATGT
Source organism: Pyrinomonadaceae bacterium (assembly GCA_041750995.1). Taxonomy (GTDB): domain Bacteria; phylum Acidobacteriota; class Blastocatellia; order Pyrinomonadales; family Pyrinomonadaceae; genus PSRF01. The sequence goes on from JBGSYG010000059.1 coordinate 30,751, forward strand.
CGTCCGGCGCCACTCGCACTTCGAGGAGGGTCGCACCATTGCGGTCGATCTCGCGCACGTCTACGGCCTCAACATCGTCGACCAGCGCCTTAACAATCATCTCCACGGTCTCTTTCATGGTGCGTTCAAATTCAAATCCGCCAAGCGAACAACAAAAGTACTAAGCCGTGGCAGCCTGGGCCGCTGCTTCCGCTTTGGTGCTGGCTTTGATTAGCTGTCCGACTGTATCTGTCGGCTGGGCTCCCTTTTCGATCCAGTAACGCACGCGATCCATCTTGAGCTTTATCTCGGCGGGCTGACGTGTCGGGTCATACGTCCCTACGTTCTCGAGATATGCTCCATCGCGCTTTGACTGTTTCTCCTTCACCACCACCCGGTATGAAGGACGCTTCTTCGCGCCGGTGCGCATTAATTTAATAGCTAACAATTGCTTCTCCTCCGTAACATCAAATGCTTTGTTATCGTCGTTTCTTTCTTTTCTTCTTCTTCAGTTTTTTTCGCGACGGCCCGGCGGGTAACTGCTGCTCACCGCCGTTGCCTTCCATTGCCATCCCGCTTAGATCCGGCATCCCAGTCATGCGCCGCATCATTTTGCTTTTCAAGCCGCCACCACCAAACATCCCCGAGCCGCTTAGCTGCCGCATCATCTGGCGCATCTCGGTGTACTGCTTCACCAGTTGATTGACTTCGGCTACGGACGTTCCCGATCCTCTCGCGATGCGCCGCCTTCTGTTCGCATTCAGGATCTTGTGGTCGGTCCTTTCCTGCCACGTCATCGAGTCGATGATCGACTCTGTGCGCTTCAACTCCTTCTCCATCTGCTTGGTCTGTTCCTCATCAAGCTGAGGCATGCCCATTCCGCCCAGCAGCTGATCCGGCAACAACTTCATAATTTTTGAGAAAGAGCCAAGCTTTTTGACTTGCCGCAATTGCGAGCGAAAGTCATCCAGAGTGAATTCATTCTTCTGGATCTTCTTAAGCTGCGCCTCGGCTTCGTCCTGATCAACTTTTGACTGGACCTCTTCAATCAGCGACAAGACGTCGCCCATTCCCAGAATTCGCTGGGCAATTCGGTCCGGATAGAAAGGATCAAGCGCGTCGTACTTTTCGCCGACGCCGACAAACTTCACCGGCTGGCCAATGACCTGTTTGATGGAGAGTGCCGCACCGCCACGCGCATCGCCGTCCATCTTTGTCAGCACGACTCCAGTGATGCCTACGCGTTTGTGAAACTCTTCTGCCGAACGAACCGCGTCCTGACCAGTCATCGCGTCCGCGACAAACAGGATTTCGACGGGATGAGTTTCCTCCTTGATCCGTTCCAGCTCCACCATCAACTCATCGTCAATATGAAGTCTTCCGGCGGTATCGATCAGAAGGGTGTCGAATCCAGTCTGTTGCGCGTGCTTGTAAGCTTCGCGAACGAGAGTCAGTGGATCGTTCGTTTCAGGATGTTCAAAGATCTGCTGGCCAGTCGCTTTAGCGATGACCTTTAATTGCTCGCGCGCTGCGGGACGATAAACGTCAACTGAAACCAGGAGCGGTTTTCGGTCCTGGTTCTGAGCCAGCCAGCGAGCGATTTTTCCCGTGGAAGTTGTCTTGCCGGAACCTTGTAGTCCGACAATCATCACCACATTAGGAATCTGTCTGGTAAAAACCAGCCGTGACGACTGGCCGCCCAGCAGGTCAACAAGTTCGTCGTAAACGATTTTGACGACTTGTTCGGAGGGCTTAAGATCCTGCCAAACCTGGGCGCCTTCGGCCTTCTCTTTAACCGAAGCGATAAAGTCTTTCGCGACTTTGTAATTGACGTCAGCTTCCAGTAGCGCAAGCCGAATTTCGCGCAGGGCCGCCTCAACGTGTTCCTTCGTGAGCACGCCCTCGCCCCGCAGATTCTTGAGGGTTCGCTTTAGCTTGTCCGACAGCGACTCAAACATACATCCCTAGGCGAAGTTCCGCGCTTACGACGGAAACGGCAAGAATAGCGACGGGTCTGAGGAGTGTCAAGTTTACAACCACGCTAAGTTTTACTTGTAGTTTGAGTTAACGATGCCCCGGAAACCATTGATTGATGCGTTGCGGTTCGGGGAAATCAGTGTAGGTCCCGCTCCAATTGCGGCCCAGATTTCAACACTTTCTAACTGTAACTATATAGACGCCCTTTGGAGCATGTGTTAAATTTAACTCGTTTAGAATTAATGAGAAGGCGTCGCGGCCAAACGGGCGACCTTTCCAACCTTCCGCTCTCACAGCAGTAAGCAGTATGAAACAAGTCGTTGATTGCGACTTTACTGAAGGTTAAATGGCTAAACGTGTGCGTTCGGGACCTGGCGGTCCTGAAAAAGAAGAGACCGCAGATGGGCGAAGTGTCGTTGACCTCGCCGACGCTCGCGTTCGTCTGCGCTCAAAAAACCCTACAAATGAAGCTCTGATTGAGGAGCTGGACGAGGTACGCTCCCTTCTCGATCAAGGCCTTTCCACTGAAGCTCGGACGCGCCTTACCTCCCTGATCTCGGCCGCACGAAATAATCCCACTGTCTTGGCCCTCGCCCGCTGCGCCTTATCCGCCGCCCTGGAAATGCAAGGCAGGTATCGTGAGGCGCTAACCGCAGTGGCGATGTATGAGACTCCCGAAGCTCAAGCCAAGCTTGATCCGGAAACTGTTTGCAGCTTGCGCGTGCAGATCGGTCTCGCCCATAACCACAACGGCGATCACCCAAAGGCTATTTCCAATCTGAAAGCTGTGCTCCGCGAGTTTTCAGAAGCTGGATCCGAAGCCAAACTCGGCCCCATCTACGGCGCCCTCGCTCGTGTCTATCGAACAATCAACGAATATCCGATCGCGCGCGATTACGCGCAACGCGCTCTCGATCAGTATCGGCAGACAGGAGATTGGCGCGGTCTGGCTGAGGCTTATTTTGGGATAGCCATCGCCGATACTCAGGAGGGGAACTACGAATCGGGTCTAGAAAATTTCGAACAAGCTCTCAAACTAATCGGCGACAATCCCGCCAGTTATACACTCGGTCGCATTTACGCCAACATGGCCGGCGCCTGCTGGTTCCTCAAACGCCCGCTCGAAGGCATTCGCTTTCTCGAGAAGGCAATCAATTATTACGAACGCACCGATCACAAGACGAGCGCAGCCGATGGCTACAATAATCTCGGGATCAACCTGATTCTGATCGGACAGTGGGGGCGGGCGCAGGAAGCTTTGGAACGCGCCCTGTCGCTGGCTTCTGAGATCGACGAACGCGGCGCAAAAGTGCCGATGATTCTCGACTCGCTCGGCGAGCTCAGCATGCTGCGCGGCGATCTTGAGGAAGCACAATCGTATTTAGAGCGAGCGGTAGTCCTCGCTACTGAGAACGGTAATAAGTGGTATGCCGGTCAGGCCTTGCGGACCCTCGGCCGTTGCTACCTCGCGATCGAAGACGAGGAACGCGCGCTCTCGAAGGGCTTGGAAGCACTCGCAATCGCCGAGAGCATTGGCGATCGCCAGGCTATTTGCGAATCGCGTCTCCTGGTCGCCGAAGCGCATTTGCGCCACAACGATATCGGTGAATGCTCCAAGGAGCTGCAGAAGGTGCAAGCGGAAGTTACCGACTCGACCACCGATTTGGGTTTTGCCGGAGAAGCGCAACGATTGCTGGGCGTGTTGGAAATGACTCAGTCTGACGCGACCGCGGCAGCGCAGCATTTCGGAAGCAGCGTTTCGATCTTCGACATGTTGGGCGATCGCTATCGCGCCGCGCGCGCCCACTACGAACTTGGACGCGCTTACTCAATCAGTCAGCCACATCGCGCTGCGGAGCAGCTTTCACGAGCAATCAATACGTTTCGCGAGTTAGGCGCGCGTCTCGATCTCGCGCGCGCGGAAGAGGCACTCGATAACCTTGACCAAACAACACCTGAACCGAGTCTGGAACACTCGGCGCTCACGCAACTTTTAACTTTGCGCCTCGCGGAAGCAGTTGCCTCGCGCGAACTGCTGCTGCGCGAACTCGCCGCGATCATGCGTCAGGAAACCACCGCGCAGCGTGTGCTGATAAGCGAACAAGGTGAACATCGTCGTCCGCGCGTAGTGATTGCTCACGGTTGCACGCCCGCTGACGCAACTAAGATCGCTGAAGAAGTGGAACAACTCGATACTGATCAGGATCGCGATCGCTACGCCAAGAAGCATGATGCGGCCATCATTCCTTTGCGCTCATCAAACGCACCGACCGCAACACTCTATATCTACCCGCGAAATCGAAGTCGATTGCCGGGTGGAATGTCGATGGAGCCACTCCTCCGCGTAGTTGGCTTAGGGATGGACGTTTGTGCTTTGCGAGCAGGAGCACAAAAAGGCACCGGTTTGCAGCAGCCAGACGAACTTGCAGGTGCGAGTTTGATGCCGGGATTTATTCACTCCAGTCCGGCGATGACTCGCCTCGTGGAAGAAGTGCACAAGATTCGCTCGTCAGATGTAACTGTCCTCGTAACCGGGGAATCTGGTACCGGTAAAGAATTAGTCGCTCGCGCCATTCATGCGTTGTCGTCGCGCCGCGCGAAGGTATTCGTTCCCTTTAATTGCACGGCAGTCCCGAAGGAGCTCTCGGAGGGTTACCTTTTTGGTTACAGGCGCGGCGCCTTCACCGGCGCAGTAACTGATTCGCAGGGCGTTATTCGCACAGCGGCGGGGGGCACGCTTTTCCTCGATGAGATTGGAGATCTGCCACTCGACTTGCAGCCAAAGCTCTTGCGCTTTCTTCAGGAAGGCGAAATTCAACCGCTTGGCGAACAACGACCAATCAAAGTCGACGTCAGAATCATCGCGGCCACAAATAGTGATTTAGAGGAAATGGTCGCGCAGGGACGTTTCCGAGAAGACCTCTACTACCGCCTCAATGTGATCCGGCTGCGCGTTCCGCCGTTACGTGAGCGGCGTTCGGAGATTCCCACGATCGTTAACTATTACATCAATCATTACGGCGCGAAGTTTGGACGGAAAGACGTTCAGATTACGCCTCCGGCTGTCGACCTGTTGATGGTCTTTGATTGGCCGGGCAATGTGCGGCAACTTTGCAACGAGATCCAGCGCATCGTTGCGCGCGCGGAAGAAGGCGCGGTGATTACGCCGGAACAGCTTTCCCCGGAGTTGAAACGCACTTCCGCTCCTATCTCACATGGAGCAGCGGCTTCAACCCTGGCATCGATGCCTTCAGCTTCAATGCAGAACCTCACACTTGCTGACGCCTTGCAAGAAGTGGAGCGGCGCATGATCTCTGAAGCGCTGCGCAAGCATGGCGGCAACATCTCCCGTGCTGCTCGTGAACTCGGACTCACCCGCCGTGGCCTCTACCTCAAACTCGAGCGCTACCAGCTCAGCGCGAGTGCTTAACTCCCTTCTCGCCTTCCCGGCACAATAACCATTCCTGCAATTTTAGGTTCCCGGAGGACTGGCTAATGGACCTAAGAATCCGATCGTTGCGCCACCTAACCAGCCGTAAAACGGCTGGCCTAACCGCCCTGCGGTCCCCAGCCCCGGTCCCCCGGTGCCCGGTGCCCCACTGCCCCACTGCCCCACTGCCCCACTGGATACCAGCTAACCAATGTATACCCGGTTGCCATGAGGGCCTTTTAGATCGAATTGGTCACAAATTCCATAAAAACCGAAGAAAAGTGAGCTGCTACCGCCCCACTTGAATACCAGGTATGCAACCTTAGCCAAATTACCTTACAACTCGACCGTACCCACCCCTCGCCCTCCTAACTACCTGATTTACCAAAGCTTAACGGCCTTACAAAGTCTCTGACTGCGAGTGGCACAAGCATTGAAATAGGGAACAGCGCCACGCAACAGAAACTTTGAAAAAATCAGCACTAAAAGGAAGGCCCCAAATGTTAAAGCGAATCGCAACTTACCTCAGCATCAGCAGCTTGATGGTCGTTTCCATTGCCCCCGTGACCACATTCGCCGCTCCCGCTTCCGGTAACGGCAATGCGTCCCGCCCCGTCGAAAAGAAAACGGCGCCGGAATTCGCTTCAACAGCAAACGTCAACGGCACCGTCCGCGTGTTGATGCAGACCAAAGGCGCTCCGACCGCAGCTCACGACAGCGCGCTCGCTACCGCCCGCGGCAACAAGCGCGGTACCTATGCCGAGCTCAACACCATCGTTGCCGACGTGCCCTTGAATCAGGTCGCCGGCCTCGCCGCTCGCGCAGATGTCGCTTACATCGCTCCTGATCGTCCGGTCAAAGGACAGTTCAATCTAACCAACGACACCACCGGGGCAACTCAGGTTCAGGAAGGCTCCGGCTCGATGTCAGCGTTCGACGGCAAGGGGATCGGCATCGCAATCCTCGATAGCGGCATCAGCGCGAACCATCCGGATTTCATTCGTAACAACCACTCTCGCGTTGTAGCTTCAGTAGATTTCAGTGGCAGCACTCGCTCAGGCGATGCCGACGGTCATGGAACTGGAGTGGCGGGTGTCGCGGCCGGCAGCGGTGCAGCTTCAACTGGTTATGCAGCGAACTACGCAGGCGTCGCCCCTGGCGCCGACATCATCGACGTTCGCGTCCTTGACGAGCATGGCATGGGCCGTACGAGCAACGTGCTGTCAGCCATCGCCTGGGTGATGCAGAACCGCCAGCGTTACAACATTCGCGTTATCAACCTCAGCATGAGCACGCCGGTGCGTGAATCGTTCCACAAGGACCCGCTTTGCAAGGCTGTCGAAATGGCCGTTCGTGCCGGCATCGTTGTTATCTCCAGCGCAGGCAACCTCGGTCGCACCGAACAGATCTTGGGTTACAAGGCTGACGGCTCGCCCATCTATCAAATGGTGTACGGCGCGGTCGGCAGCCCCTCGAACAGTCCCTACGCGATCACCGTCGGCGCCACTGACAGTCATGAGACCGTCAACCGCTCTGACGACACAGTTGCCACGTTCTCTTCAAAAGGCCCGACTCGCTTCGACCACCTTGCGAAGCCCGACCTAGTTGCTCCTGGTCGCAGGCTGGTGGCGGCGATGTCCCAGGAAGTAAATCCGACTCTCGCGTCAACCTATCCTGACCGGGTTGTGCAACCGACCTCAGCGAATGCCCGCGCGAACAGCTACTTCACTTACTCAGGTACGTCCTTTGCCGCACCCGTTGTTGCCGGAACCGTTGCGCTCATGCTCGACGCAAACAAATCCTTAACCCCACTTCAGGTGAAAGCGGTGTTGGTGAAGACTGCACAAAAACTTTCCGGTTATGACAACAAAGCCCAGTCAATCTTGTCGCAAGGCGCCGGCCTACTGAACGCAGCAGCGGCCGTCAAGATGGCAACTGCAATCACCCCACGCGCTGACCACCTCACTGCCGGCGACCGCTTATTCCGCGGCTCCGCAACGCTGAGCTCACTCGGTTCAGTGAACATCGGTGGCGAGAACATCGCCATCAGCAATCGCGTGCTCTACGCGCACGGCGTGCTCTTCTCGAACCAGCCCGTTTCAATCAACGGCATCATGATCGGCGACGGCATCATGATCGGCGACGGTGTGGTGCTCGGCGATGGTGTGGTCCTTGGTGACGGCATCATGATCGGCGACGGCGTAGTGCTGGGCGACGGCATCGTGATTGGCGACAACTTCACTCCCGGCAATTCAGTTGTTCACAACGGTCGCCTGGTTCTGAGTGACGGCATCGTCCTCGGCGATAGCTTAAGACTGCGTGACGGAGTGGTGCTCGGCGACGGCATCATGCTCAGTGATGGCATCCTGATCGGTGACGGCATCGTCCTCGGCGACGGCGTCGTCCTTGGTGATGGTGTAGTCCTCGGCGATGGCGTCGTCCTCGGCGACGGTGTGGTGCTCGGGGACGGTCTGGTAACCAAAGACGGCGTGGTGCTCGGCGATGGCATCATGATCGGTGACGGTGTGGTGCTTGGCGATGGTGTGGTGCTCGGCGACGGAGTAGTCCTCGGCGATGGCATCATGATTGGCGACGGCATCGTGCTCGGCGACGGCATTGTCCTTGGTGATGGTGTGGTGCTCGGCGACGGTGTGGTGCTCGGCGATGGCGTGGTTCTCGGTGACGGTGTTGTGCTCGGCGATGGCATGATGAGCCGCAACGGCATCGTGCTCGGCGACGGCATCATGATTGGAGACTAAAAGTTTTGCCCTGACGCTGCCGCCCCACGGGCGAGGTCGAAAGACTTCGCCCGTTTTCTTTTGACAGCGTGCCGTTCGCTAGCGGTTGAAGCGAACCGCGAGGTCGCTGAGAAGAAGAAAACGAACTTAGTACTTAGTGGCTTTGTTTTCAAAAGCTCGGCCTTAACATCTGCCGGTCAAAGCTCATCAGCAAACAACGTTCGAAGAACCAAGGTCGATCCTCGTTTCCTACCTTGGCGAACTCTGCGCTCCCTGGCGTCTTGGCGGTTTGGTTTTAAAAAATAAAAAATGAGAATGACAAATCTCTTTTTTCCGGCTTCCTATTTACTCCCCCACTACAATCGTTTATGAAAGACCCTTATGAAAACTCTGGTGCTGAGTCATAAGGAAGTTGAGGGGCTCCTTCCGATCAAGGAGTGCATTCCCCTCATGCGCGATGCCTTGATCGCGGTCACCGCTGGTAAGGCTTATCAGCCGTTGAGAACAATCATCCGGCCACCCGACGCCAAGGGTGTAATGGGATTGATGCCGGCCTATATGTCTGGCGATTCGGCAGCCTTCGGTTTAAAAGCCATCTGCGTATTTCCGGAAAATCCTGCTCACGGTAAGGATGCCCACCAGGGAGCTGTGCTGCTTTTCAGCGGGGAAACCGGCGAGCTGCTGGCGATGATGAACGCTTCAGCGATAACGGCCATCCGCACCGCTGCTGTCTCCGGCGTAGCGACAGACTTGCTCGCACGAGCAGACGCCTGCGATCTCGCCATTCTCGGTTCCGGAGTCCAGGCTCGTTCCCATCTGATTGCGATGTCCCAGGTTCGCCGTCTCAAACGTTGTCGCATTGCAAGCCGAAACATTGAGCACGCGCGAAGGTTTGCGGAAGAGATGAGGCAACACCTCTCCTTTCCAATTGAACCGGTTGCAACTGTCGCGGCAGCTTTGGAGAATGCCGACTTGATAGTCAGTGCTACAAATACTAAAGAGCCGATCGTAAAGCGGGAATGGATTACGGACGGTGCTCACTTAAACCTCGTCGGGGCATGTACACCAAAATCGCGCGAGGCCAACAGTATGACTATCGCGGCAGCAAGTCTGTTTGTGGACAGCCGGGAATCAGCACTCAGCGAAGCAGGGGACTACATCCTTGCAGCGGCTGACGGCTTGGTTGGCCCGCATCACATTCGCGCCGAACTCGGCGAGGTTCTTCAGGGCGAACAACCAGGACGCAAATCGCCGGAGGAGATTACGATTTTCAAGTCTTTGGGAATTGCGATCGAGGATCTTTTTGCAGCGGAATACCTTTACCGGAAGGCGCAGGAGTCGCATGTTGGGACGTGGGTTGACTACTAGAAACGTTTTCTTGTGTCAGTGGGAAAACTGAAACCGCCAAGACGCCAAGGATCGCAGAGTACGCCAAGAGAATAAAACGAACTGGTAACTTGCTACTTAGCACTTGTGCTCTAAACTTGCAGCAGCCATCAGGGCCAACATCTTCCGCTAAAATTGCATCAGGGAACAAAGTTCGAAGCACCAGGTTCTAAGCTCGTTTTTCTTCTTCTTGGCGGAGTCTGGATCCTTGGCGTCTTGGCGGTTTCATTTTCGGTTTTCAATTCAGATGAGACCAAGAAATGATATATGGAAAATAATTCCCTTCCGTCGCTCGCCCAAATCAAATCAGCTCGCGAAACAATAAAAGGTTCTGCGGTTCGCACTCCACTCGTCCGCCTCAACACGCGGGAAGCACGCGCCGAAATTTATCTCAAGCTCGAAAACCTTCAGCCCATCGGTTCTTTCAAGATCCGCGGAGCGACCAATGCGATGGCCCACATGTCGCCGGAGTCGTTGTCTCGAGGGGTATTGACTGCATCGGCAGGGAACATGGCGCAAGGCGTGGCATGGCGCGCGCGGGAGCTTAAAATTCCCTGCACCGTCATCGCGCCCGACACCGCCCCCGATACGAAGATCAAAGCAATCGAGCGGCTTGGCGGCCGCGTCATTAAGGTTCCTTTTGCAGACTGGTGGCGCGCCTTTGAAACAAGAACATTTGCCGGCGTTGACGCAACCTTCATCCACGCGTTTGACGATCTGAATGTAATGGCCGGAAACGGCACTATTGCGCTTGAGATCCTCGAGGACTTGCCGGAAATCGATGCGGTCGTGATTCCCTGGGGTGGTGGCGGACTTGCGTGTGGAATCGCCGCTGCTATGCGTGCGCTGAATTCGAAGTGCAAGGTATACGCAGCTGAAGTGGCAACGGCGGCACCGCTGGCCGCTTCACTTGCAGCGGGAACGCCCACCGCCGTTGATTACCAACCATCCTTTGTCGATGGCATCGGCGCGAAAGTTGTGTTTCCGCAAATGCTCGCGCGTGCAAAACAGCTGCTTGAGGGCTCGCTCGTTGCGGAGTTGGATGAAGTGAAAGCGGCAGTACGACTGCTGGCTGAACGCAACCGAGTCATCGCCGAAGGTGCTGGAGCATGCGCGCTCGCGTGTGCCTTAGCTGGAAAGGCCGGCGCAGGCAAAGTGGTATGTATTGTCTCGGGCGGGAATATCAACCTCTCAAAGCTTTGCGAGATACTTACTGAGCCAGCCGTTCACTAGGATTGCCCGCATCCGTTGCTTGATTCACAAGAGGACCATCCGCGGGCTCCCTTCGAAGACGTACTCCGTGATCGCGCGTAGAATCAAGAAGTGAGCGCAAACGTAAAAGAGAGCGGCTCCCAAGCTGCGCAACTCCGAGTGTCACACCCCAGGGAAGAGAATCTTATGGGTCGCGGGCTAACGGCGCCTCGTACCTGAGTGAAGCCCGCGCCCCAGTCGCTTTCAAAGTACACTTCACACGGTTAGCGCTGGATCGGCTCCGAGAGTTATTATTCCTAATCACCGGCGGCAATCTAATCAGGAGGACTTCTTAACATGCGACGTATCTGTATCTTCGCGCTAGCTCTGCTTGCAGTAGTCATCTCATTCCCAATCGCGAACTTTGCCCAGGGTGGGCAGACGGCAACCCAGATGGAGACTTCCCGCGGAGTTGCCGGCGGTGGAGTGTCGGTTCCCGGTTGGACCGGAAAAATCGATGCCAAAGAAGAAGCAGCAGGAATGACTCTCAAGAGCGCGAAGTTCGCTAAAGAAGGCGAGATCCTTCATGTCACCACCGGTCCGGCAGTGACGTATTGGAATCCAGCCAACAAAGCGTCGGGAGACTACACAGTAAAAGCGACGTTCAAAGAGCCGAAATACATGAACATTAATAGCCACCCACATCCTTACGGGCTGGTGATCGCGGGTAATGATCTGGGAACGGATCAGCAGAGTTATCTCTACTGCGCGGCTTACGGCAACGGCAATTTCATCGTTCGCGGCTTCGGGCCCGCTCCATTTCAAATGAATGGGCCACGCGGTGCTGCGGATCCGGCGGTGAACAAAGCGGCCGGCGTCGGTGAACCGGTAACTCAGGAGATTGCGATTTCAGTGAAGGGTGACAAGGTTGAATGCGCGATCAACAACAAAGTCGTCGCCAGTTACGACAAGTCAGCTCTCGTAACTTCAGGGAAGCTTAAGTCAACTGATGGCGTCTACGGTCTGCGCTTCGCACATAACACAGATGCACTAGTAAGCGGTCTCACGATCACGAAGCCTTAGTTGCAAGCTGATCAAGTCTCCGCGCCCTTAACAATGATGACGCCCTTCAATGAGCGTTGGTTTTGGCGCCTGCCTGTTGACGGTATCAGGTCTTAAAAAAAATTAATCTTTTTGTATGACCGTTCCGTTCATTCTCTCCATAGCCATCATCCTCGGCTTAGCACTCTTCCTCTTTAACGAAATCCGTCGTCCACCTGGTCCCAGTGAGTGGGGGCGTACTCCGAGGTGGAAGAAACGAATCCGTGTCGCGCTCGCTGCAATCCCGCTACTGATTGCCTGCTTCTTCTTTTGGGGAATTCTAATTGAGCCCAACCTCCTCGTCCTGCATCGAGAAGTTGTTACCATCGACAAGTGGCCGAAGGAACTTGACGGTCTGAAAGTCGCCGTCATCTCCGACATCCACGTCGGGAGCTGGTTTGTCCGCGACGACAAAATGCGTTTGATAGTCACACGTACCAACGAGCAGCAGCCCGACCTGATCGTCATACTAGGCGACTACATGGCAGGTCAGGGTTGGATGAGCAACCGCGTAGTGCCCGAGGTGTTTGGTCCGATGTTGAAGGATCTGCGTGCGCCGCTTGGTGTTTATTCAGTGCTTGGCAACCACGATTGGTGGTGGGACGGGCTGCGCGTGCGGCAAGGCTTGGAAGCGAACGGCATTAAGGTCTTGGATGATGAAGTGGTGGAGCTAACAGGTCGAGGCCGATCCGTGTGGCTGGCCGGTCTGGCTGATTTATGGACGCGTCCGCAGTACATCGACCGCACTATTGCGAAGATTCCTCAAGACCAACCGATCATTGCTCTTACTCACAACCCCGACATCTTTCCGCGCCTGCCGCAGCGAGTTCCGCTGCTGTTGGCGGGACACACTCACGCTGCACAAATCCACTTTCCAATTCTGGGGCCAATAGTTCAGCCTTCAAACTACGGCTACGTCCGCGGACACTACTTCAAAAACAATCATCATCTGTTCGTAACGACAGGCATTGGCACCAGCATTATTCCGATCCGCTTCGGCGTGACTCCGGAAATCGTTTTACTGACGATTAAGTCACAGTAGGTAAAAAACGAACTTGGAACTTGGTACTTTGAGCTTGGTACCTTGTTCGCTGTGAAATTGAAGCAAAGTACTAAGCACTACGCACAAAGCACCAAGTTCTAAGCTCGTTTTTTTCTGGAAGGCTATCTGATCCCAACAATTACTTTGTTGCTCTCTACGCCACGCAGAGAAATGCTCACTAACACGTCGCCGGCGCCGGCAAGTCCGTCCGGTAGTCTGACATTCAACTGTGTAAACCAATCGAAGCTGGATACTTTTCCAAGGGACTCGACAGTTAGCGGATAGATCCGGTGAGCAGAATCTTCCGCTTGAGCCGTGACAACTGAAATGTCCTCGCCTGGCAGTAGCTCGAGACCAAGCGCAAAAAGCATTACGCGCGTGCGCTGATCCGAACCGAAGTTCACCGGAACTGTGAGCGAAAAAGGATCGCGCACGAATATCACCGAGTCGAGCGCCAACGCGCGATTCGTATTCGCTTCCGTCAGCAGTGTGGGAGCCCCATTGCTGCCTGGCGTGATCGCGAAGTTCGGCAACGAGATGCTAAAGAAGATGTTGCCGACGGCTTCGACTTTAACTCTGGCGGATGACGTTGGCGTGTTCGGAACAGTAATCGTTGCGGACCCGGTGTTTGGTGTGCTCGATGAAAGTGTGAACGGGAAACTATTGCCGCCATCGATCGAGAGCAACACGCGTACATTCGCGCAACTGACTGGAGCACCTGATGTGTTGGCAACGTTCCAGGCGACAGTCTGATTAGAACCGGCCAGCCAGCTTGTTCCAGAGCCTGGTCGCGTGACCGCGAACGGTCCGCCGCCGGAGACGACATTAACGTGCATCGCGCTCGTATTGACTCCGCCCCCACCCGGGTGATTGTCGCGCACCGTAACGCGGAAATTCATCGTCCGGTTTGTCGTTGGCAGCGATTCCCCGAACGTCGCAGTGCCTAACAGGATGTCTGACAAGCGCGGAAACGTTCGCGTGGGGAATGCTACGGGAGCGAACGAGCGAAAGATGGGCCGGTTTGCCATTGTCAGTATGCGGCGGACCCGGCGATCCCAGATCAAATTCTTCCCAGCAATAGGTGAGTGTGTCCGCTTCGAGATCACTCGCAGTCGCCGTAAGAGCAAATGGCGTGCTAGCGGGAATCGTAAAGTCAGATCCAGCATCAACGGTTGGCGGAGTATTTTGCGTGTCCGTGAGTATCGGACAGCTGCTGCCGTTGCCAAACGTAGTGAAGGAGAAAATCTGTTCGATGCTCGCCGAATGGAAGTAAGTGTCTGTCGACAGCAGGTCGTCACTTAAGCATAGAGGAAAGTAAGTCCCGTCGGGCAGAACCCCACCGCGGTAGCCCATGATCGTCGATCCACTTCCCGGTTCATACGCAACCTGAGCAAAACGACTGGGACCACAGTCGTCGAGGGTGCTGTTAAAGGTGTGCAGCGCCCCCAGCATGTGCCCTAGCTCATGAGCGACAACCCAGATGGCCGAAGTAGTCGAAGGCGCGGTGGAACGCAATATTGTAGCGGCTGTGCCTTTTCGCCCGCCGGTACATACGCTTTGATAGTTAGCCGCTCCCTCAAATATGAACTTGCCGGGCTGGAACGTGAAAGCGCGACCATCCATAACCATGCCGAGGTCGTAGTTCGCAGCGCCGATCCGCTGATCTAGAACCGCTTGATTCTGAGTTAGCATTGGCGTGACTTCGTTGCTGGTGTATCCGTCGGTTGCCGGATTGGTAAAGATGATGGACGTCTCATTAGCCACGAGGATCAAGCGGATCCCGAGGTCACGTTCGTAAATTGCATTGACCGCATTAATCATCGTGGTCATCGCGCTCAAGGCGCCGCCGACTGTTCCGCCGCCGTACGTTTGCGTAAACTCAGCAGTCGCCGCGAGCGCGAGCCGATAATTAAGCAGCGTGGCTCCGGAGAAAACACCAAGATTCGCGTCGCTCTTGCGTGGTAGTTGTCTTAGTGGCTGGGTCGATGCTTGCTCAGCGCCTAAGAGCAGGCAACTAAATGATCCAGCTTCCTTTGGCGCATCACGCTGGTCATAACTAACGTATTCGCCGCGGCGCCCATACGTGGCAGGCTCAATGATGACCGTGCCCTCGCTTGTGAGCACGAGGGCGTGAAATCCAGCAGGCGTCAGATCGAAGCGCGTGGTGACAGTTGGATCATCAAGACCCCGACCGCGATAAGTTTTGGTAGCTGGGAATTGTGCGGCGAGCGAGGCTGCCATCACAGGCGATTCTTCAACACCAAACCTGGCAAGCGTTCCATTCGGCAGCGGCAACGTCATCACTACTCGAGTCTGTGTGGCTGCTTGTGTGAACTCCAAGGGGGCACGGCGCAGCAACATTCTTAGTGCAACTTCATTGAGACTTAGAAGTCTACGTCCGCCGTCTGCCGCCTGTTCTTGCCAACGGCTGGCGCTCCCTGCGACGCTCCTCTTAATAGTTGACGTCTCTCGATACTGCCAGAGGTAATTGGATTCGGACCGGCTGGATTCTCGGGGGCGGCCACGGGGTGCCGCCTTTACATCGCTAAGAGACACATGAGTGTTGACTGGTCCGCGGGCAGCACTGACCTGAAAGTCGCCCTCGAACAAAAAGCTGAAGCCCACCAATACGGATAGAAGGAAGAGAGACATCGACAGTCGGAAGAACCGTGGACACACTCCGGCTCTGACAACCTGGATAAGGCGACTGCTAGTCATTTCTCTCATTGTTTAGTCCGCAGCTTATTCGTGACTTGAAGGAAGGAAGAGGCGACTACTGTACTCCTTAGTTCATAAAACACCTATGTTAGTAGCAGTCTATTGGTGTCCCCTGAAGAAAACGAAGTCAGTATTAGTAGCCCGTGGCCCGATCCGTTAGACTCAACTTGTTTGTTTGCGACAACGAGCCGCGAAGCTGCGGCAGAAGGTAGCCCCGGGCGTCAGCCCGGGGATCAGTGCACCAAAAATCTCAAAGCCCTGAAAGGGCGACAGAATAACGAGCCACAGATCTTTATGGATGGACACAGATCCTGACGGAAAACCTCAGAAGACTTGCGTTCCGCTCAGACTCTAATCAGGTTATCCGTAAAAGTCTGTGGCAGGTCTTTTATTTGCGCTTCACGCTGACTAAGGCTAGCCCACGATCCTCTCGTCACTCACTACAGTGCAAAATGGAATGGGAAATGAAAGATGGTTTATGGAAAATGTTTTTGTGTTGAAGAATGTCAGAGTTATCATTCCCTATCCATGAATCACAAACTCTGCAGGCGTCTGTTCTTCATCATCATAGCGGTCTCAATCTGCGCCCCGAGCGTCCCCGCAAAGAGGTCTGACACAAATCCGATCTTCGTTTTTCACACTGACGAATTCTGGCTGAACCTGCACCACTTTCTTTACGTCCTCGGCCGCGCCGAGAACAAGGAAACGGATGCAGCGCGTGAAGCGGTATCGGGCGCGCCCGCTGATCAGGAAAGTGGACTCGGGAAGCTAAATGCGAATGAGCAAAAAATTTGGCGTGAGGCTGTCGCCTCGTATGCGGCCGGACCGAGTAAGAAGGACATTGTTTTTGATGATCCGATGCCTGCCGTAACCAAATCTCTGGCGGTTCCAGGTAATGCAATAGATCCAGCTATTCAGCCGATCCTGCTGCGCGCATCGCCAATCTATCGCAAGGCCTGGTGGAAGAAGCATCGAGATGCAAACCGTCGCTGGCAGAAGAGCATGGACGCGCTTATAAAACTGCACGGTAACAAGGTGCTCCGTTTCATTACGAACGCGTACAAATTGCAGTGGCCTGCGGAAGGGTTTCCGGTTCACGTTTCGGCCTACTCGAATTGGGCGGGAGCCTACTCAACTACCGGCAATCTGTTAGTGCTCGCGAGTCAAAGTCCGTCACTGCAAGAGCTATATGGCTTGGAAACTATTTTTCATGAGGGGATGCATCAGTGGGACGATCAGGTTTTTGCAGTCCTGCGTGAACAAGCGATTAAGCTGAACAAGTTCTTTCCAAGAGGCTTCTCGCATTCGCTGATTTTCTTTACGGCGGGTGAAGCTGTGCGGCGGGCGGTACCAGGTCATGTGCCTTACGCCGAAAAGTTTGGCGTCTGGCAACGCGGCATGGGCCCGTTTAGAGCTGCCCTTGAAGAAATTTGGAATCCCTATCTCGACGGGCGAGGCACTCGTGATGAAGCCTTCGCCGCACTTATTACAAAAACTGCAATCGAACCGCCGGCAAACCCGCCTCCAGAGTAGCTCAGAAATTTTGTACTCGTTTGGGTGACACTGAAACCGCCAAGCAGCCAAGACAGGCAACTTAGCCAAGACTACCTAGCTACAAGCAGTCTGATAAGTTATCGACTCGCGTAGCTCGGAAATTCTTGGCGCTTGCCGTGTCTTGGCGCCTTGGCGGTCTGCCAGACGCGTAACTTAGCTCACAATCAGGCCTTGGCCGCTGAAGCAGTTTTACTGCGCATTTGCTGCATCATCTGCCTCATCGAGGCGATGTGACCAGGAGCGCGGCGTTCCGACCATTCTTCGTAACGCTGGGCTGCCTTTTCAAGGTTTGCGAGCATGTTCGGATCCTTGAACTGCTCACGAAATTGCGGCACGACGGGCTTGAGCAATTCCCACACACCAAAAAATTCCCCGCTGGTTTCGAAGAAAAGATCTTCGTGCAGCAGGCCATAGTTAAGCAGCGTGCAGGCTTGCTCCCAATAACCAATCACCATGCCCATGAAGGTGCCGTGTTCAGTTCCCATCGGAGCGATGCGCATAGCTTCATCCAATGTTTCAGCATAATAGTTCTGTTGAAACCAATCACGTGCCTGGCGTAAACGCGCCTCGCGGCGCAAGTCATAGACCTGCAAGTGTAACTGGGCTTGTTCATGCGTCGGTTTTGTTTCCATTCCGTTCTCCTTAATTTTTTTAGTCTGTGCAAACTGCCTCAAACTTTTGATTGCTTTCGTATATTAGTCGAACGAGGGAACGCGAAATCGACAACTCGGTTATAAAAAAGCGCAAATTGTGCAACGGCGAGGCGATTGCAGAGTGCTGATTGCTGATTGCGGATTAGAGCCGAATCGAAACTTCAAGAGTTCGCAACTCAACCAGTTCCGCTAAGCGGGACGGAGAATTTAGCCCGGGATGAAGCGAGTCCCGATGTGTCGGGACGAGCGCAATCCCGGGATCATGTTCACCAAGAGTTAGAGCCCGCTTTAGTACGAATCGGCAGGTTAATCGCAACGGGGCAATCACCCCCCCAGTTCTGACATCGACACTTCAAGAATTCACCAGCGAATCGTGATTATTACCAAACCGTTCGCGCTCAAGATGGGGAGCATGACTGGGAGCGTGCACATTGGGACTTCAGGATGGAATTACAAGCATTGGAAAGGATCGTTCTATCCGAAAGATTTGCCGCAGAGAAAATGGCTAGCGTATTACGTCGAGCACTTCGATACAGTCGAAGTTAATAACACCTTTTACCAACTTCCTGAGTACACCACGTTTGAGACCTGGCGCGACACTGTACCGCAAGGTTTCACGTTTGCATTGAAAGCCAGCCGTTTCATCACGCATATGAAGAAGTTGAAAGAGCCAAAAAGTTCTTCAGAAAAATTCTTCAACCGCAGTGAGAGACTTGAAGACAAACTGGGGCCGATCCTGTTTCAGCTGCCGCCTGGTTGGCAACTCAACCGTGAGCGACTCGCGGAATTCCTCGAAGCGATACCGAGTGGCCATCGATACGTTTTTGAGTTTCGGAATGAAAGCTGGGAAGCCGAGGAGGTCTACGAACTACTGCGGCAACACAACATCGCATTCTGCATCCAGGATTTTCGCGGCAAGCAGTCGCCGCGAGAGATCACGGCAGATTTTACGTACGTGCGCATGCATGGACCGGGAGAGATTGCTTACGCGGGATCTTATTCGGATGCCGCTCTAAACAAGTGGGCGCGGCAGATTGAGAATTGGCGAAAGGAGTTGAAGGATATCTACGTGTATTTCAACAACGATATTGGTGGCTGTGCGGTCAAGGATGCGATGAGGCTACGGGAAATTGTTAGCGGTGAGCAGTAAACGTGGGCACTTGGCGGGGATCAGGCGGAATCAACTTCCAAATATGACTCAACTGTGACGAAGCAAGGGCCGCCTTCCTCGGAATTGGTAGCGCGCACCCCTTGCCATTTCTTTAAATGAAAATGATTGGTTTCTGCCTTTTTCTTAGGGTCGCCGCCGCGGAGCAGCTAGCAGCTCGAGCTCGTAGGAACCACCGGCCGCCATTCCCCCTAAAAACAGATGTCCGTCCTTAATGTAATAGGAGCGCACAGCGGCCCCTTCTCTAACAATGCGATCGTGAAGAGAGCCACCAGAGCATTTGGCACGTGTCATCGACCACGACCCGAATTGCAGTTCGTTCGCGCGGGTCGATTTCCATGTGCTGCTGCCACGGTTGCAGTCGACTCGAGCTGATACCCGGCCGTCGCTTCCGAACGTGATGGTGTACTTCGATCCGTCACCCGGCACGAGGGTCGTCTCGTCGGCTGCCTGGAGTCTGATTAATTTCCATGATGTGCCGGCAAGCTCGCTGGGGTTCTGCGGGCCGGCTAAAGAACTGATTGTCGGCAACACGATGACGGCCGCCATTGCCAGCAGCACGCCGATAAGATTCGTATTCATAACTACTCCCGATTGCGGGGTTGCTTATTGGGGATTCGCGGATAACCTAACAGACTTCAAGCGCCAGATGAAGGGTTATCCAAGATTACGCTATGAGATCGATAGGCCAACTCACGAGCGGATCATCTGTCGCCCGCTAAAGCGGGCTCTAGTTTTTGAGTGGACGGGATTCCCGGGGTTGCGCTCGTCCCGATACATCGGGACTCGCTCCACCCCGGGCTAAATTCTGCCGTCCCGCTTAGCGGGACTGGTTGAGTTGCGAACTCTTAGAGTGCGCCGGCAGAGCGAAGCGACGACATTAACGATCGTTCGCTCTGGTGGTATTGCAGGGTCAGAGATATCTTTCCTCGATAATCTTCAGATGATGTTTGATATGCCCAATCATGAAATAGCCGATCGCGCGGGCGGTCATCGGATGAGTGACGATGTTACACCGCGACTTACTTTGAGCTTCGCTGAGATGTTCAAATAGTTTCTCCGTAGAACTGCGAACAGCCTGAAACTCCGATATCAAACTCTCTAACGTCCGGTGAGAAACATCGACATTGCTGGCGTACAGCTCTTCATCCATCCGGTAATGCGGCGTCGTCGTGTCGCCTCTGGCGGCAACAAGCGCGCGATAGGAAAAGACCCTTTCGGTGTCAATCAGGTGCATCAACAGCTCTTTTACCGTCCATTTTCCCGGCGCGTATTTATAATCAACTTTGTCCTTGGGCATTGCTTCAAAAAACCTGACGGTATCTTTTGAGTTTTGTCCCAGCAACTCCAGGTAAGCACCTTCTGGAACCAGGTCAAAATATTTTTGATAGTTTTCGTGGTACTCGTCCGCTAACGGTCTCTGCATAGGACTCATAGTATATAGAGGGCGACGGTCGCAGAGTGGCTATTTAACTACTGCTTCGAAACAGAACGACCTTGACTGCAAACTAAAGATAAACTAAAAGCGTTACGTTCATTGTTGATTTCCAACCAGGCAACGGCGTTCCAGCTAGTGCGATTGTTGAGCTAAGCAACGTCGTCGAGAATCTTCCCAATTAGGTTACAAGCGGGCGCCCAGATCTCTAACTCCGTTTTTCCACCCCCAAAACCAGAGGCGGTTCCTTCCGTCTCCGAGGAGAAACAATGCGCAAACTAATATTAGCCTCCCTAACACTTCTCTTGCTTTTCTCTGCTGCCCCGAGGGACTTAAAAGCCCAACAGCCAACACCGACTCCTGGGGCGCTTACTTTCTATTACGACTACAGCGTCTTCCCGGGCAAGGAAGATGAGCTGATGACTCTCATCAACACTGTCGGCGCGCCAGTTCGCGACAAGCTAATGGCGGAAGGCGTGGTCATGGCCTGGGGCGTTGAGACTCCAATCCTGCGCTATCCCGGCGGCACGACACATCTCATCTGGTTTAGCGTTGCAAACTGGGCGGGCGTGGAAAAAGTTTTGAATGGAATGGAAGCGCGGCTCGCGAAGCTCGCCGCCGATGAAGCCCAAACAGCGCGGCGCGGTAGGCAAGGAATGACGACAGCCGAACGCAGCCGTGCGGTTTTTGATGGGAGCAAGACACGCGATTGGTTAATACGCGATATCGTCGCCGTTTATGGTCCGCCCCCGAAGGCCGGAGTACTCCCGTTCACCCGCTATAACTTTATTAAAGTGAAACCGGGGAAAGCTAACGAGTACCGGCGCACCTGGGAGAAGTACAATAAACCAATCTTCGACAAGCTCGTTGCCGATGGTGTGGTATTGGCCTACGGTTTGGCTGCTGAAGAAGTTAAGACTGATGGTGAATGGACTCACTTCGTATGGATTGGCACTGCAACTATGGCGGACGCCGACAAGATTGGGCCGGCCTTCGCTGCCGATCGCGCGCGGCGTTCAGAAAAAGATCGCAACGAAATCACTGAAGCCTTCCTTGAGGTGATCGAACCAGACAAGGCGCGGTCCATGGTCACGCGATCGCGGATCTTCAAACTTGCACCATAGAGATGAATGGCGATTTGCGATTGCCGAATGCCAATTGGCCCGTGTCGACGATAGCTAATTGAAAATCGGCAATCGGCAATCGGCAAACGCCGGGGATCACGCAGCCAAAAAACAAAGGCCGCAGACTCATTAACCGCCAAGACGCCAAGACGCAAAAAGGTAAGCCCTTAGCGGGCCTCAAATACTCGCCATTGCCTTGTTATTCTTTTGTATTCTTTGCGTCTTGGCGCCTCTGCGACTTGGCGGTGCAATTATCCTGGGAAAATAGACGGCTAGCGGCTCACGCCGTCAAAAATTTCCTCAACCAGCCGCTTCGCGCTGCGGGGCTGCCGTCTGCTCCTGCCGTCTGATCTCGCTAGTCCATTCTCCAGATACATATTCTTGGACCATCTTCACATTTTTGTCCTCACAAACTCTCAGAACTTTTCCGCAAGTTTTTAAGTATTAGACCAACAGTCTTCCTACCAAATCTTTATTCCCAACTATTGGAATCCCCTCCGGATTTCTAAACTTTAGGAGCACCACCATGAAGCAGAAACTATTTGTCGTCGTTACCTTGATCATTCTGCAAGCATCGACTTTGATCATCGCTCAGCAACCAAGCGCTCCCTACCGTTCTTACCAACAAGCCCGACGCGTGCTCGATGATGCGATCGCAGCCCACGGCGGACTTACGGCTTTACGTGAGATAAAAGACTTCACTTTTAAGGAGAAAGGCAAACTTCACGCGCGCTTTCAAAGCCCCACTGCGGAACAACCGTTCGCTATCGGGACCTCCGAAGAGACTCTGATCGTCGATACTGATCGTGGACTCGTATTCAATGATTTGAAGATCATCAACACCGGCAACAACAACTGGATCAAAACTGTCATCAAGGGCACAGAAGGGCAGACCTATGACATGTGGTCTAAAACCGCAACTCCGATCGTCAACGCTTCGGTAAACACTTTCCGCGGACAGATTCGCCGGCTGCCGCCATTTGTGTTGCTCGAAGCGTTGGACCGCGCGTCAACGCTGCGTTGGTTAGGTGAAGATGAGATCGGCGGCAGGAAGCAAAGAGTCATCAGTGTTCTGCGGCCGGATAATCAAGTGCTGACTCTTTCTTTCGATGCCCAGACCAATTTGTTAACCAGGTATGGTTACCTTTACGCCGACCCGGTTACCGGCGACTCTGAGATAGCGCAAACGTATTCCGGCTATCGCGCGATCGGCAAGTTGCAGCTTCCCACCGGACGTGTTTTGTACAACTCGGGCGGCGTCGTGCAGGAGACGGAATACACAGATCTACAGATCAACACGCGGCCGGCCGAGAGTGCGTTTGTCGGGCCAGAGGGTTTTGAGAAACTTAGTGCGCCACCGGCGACGCCGCCACCGCCGGCAGTCAGCAAGATCGCCGAAGATGTTTACCTATTGCAGGGATTGGCGGGAGGCACACACAACGTCCTATTCGTAGCTTTCAACGATCATGTACTCGTGGTGGAGGCTCCGGAACAAATTCTTTATGCCAATAACTCGGTCCAGGCCCTGGCCAAGATCAAGGAGACAGTGCCTGGCAAACCGATTAAGTATCTGGTCCTGACGCATCATCATTCTGATCACGTAGGCGGCTTTCGCGAGTATGTCGCGGAGGGCACGACGATTGTCACCACTGCCGCAACGAAAAGCTCTCTCGAAAAAGCTGCCGCCACCGAGTCATCTCTCCTGCCGAAGTTGTCGGGTAAGAAGTTGAATATCGAAACACTCGAGAAAAAGAAGCGAGTCTTTCAGGACGACAAGCACGTCGTGGAGGTGTACGACATTGGTCCGAATCCTCACGCAACTGAAATCCTGGTTGCGTACCTGCCCAAGGAGAAGATTCTGTTTCAGGCTGACCTGCTAAACCCGGCAGCCAACGGCACGATTCCAATTGCGCAAGATTCAGCGATTAGCTTTAGCGAGAAGCTACAACAGTTGGGATTGAGCGTGGAAAAGATCTACGGCGTGCACGGCCGTGCTGCAACACCCGAAGAGTTGCGCATGTCGATTGAGCGGCGACGCGCTTCGGATCTAAAGTAAATTGGATCGCGGGCGGAACGGGATCGCGGGCGTAATCGGAACGCGCGCATCTCGCCCGCACTGAGCGCGCAGCCTGGACCATCTCATCACCGCTACGGCTTTGCCGCCGGATGGGAGGCGCGGCATTGCCGCGCCGGTAAGCTGCCCTATTGATCTTAGGGTGGCCGCTCAATTCGACAGTAGCGTCACGGAGAATACGACAGCCAGAACGAAAGCAAAGGCGCCGGCGAGTGCGCGTCTCCAATTTCGACCGGAGTGTTGTTTCGTTATTCCATGGTCCAACTCCGCCGGCTCATGCAGCCAGATCATATGAGTGAAGGCCTGCATCTCATCGAGTCGCGAAGTTACCGGCACGTGAAATCGATTGTGGAAGGGATTGTGATAAGGGTCGTGGATTCGTTGTGTCGTTTTCATAATCTTTAACTCCTCGGTAAGGTTCGCTGAAGGGGACTCAGCGCCGTTATCGTCACGAGGTGCAACGACCATGCCGAATGGTAGTCTGTCCGAACCTCCCCAAAACGCCTGGTGCTCTTTGCGCGTTTTCAGGAGAATTCTAAAGCTGTCAACTGGAGTTTACAGAGACGGTAGTGCGCATTTAGGGCGGCCCGTACACCAACTCGGAACATCAACAGGCCGCGAGCTTCGAAAGGACTGCCTGGATTTCAGCGCAAAGACGCAAAGGCGCCAAGTCGCAGAGGAGAAGAGAGCGGTTGAGTTAAGCAACTCAACTCTTCTGATGTGGCATTCCTTGGCGTCTCTGCGTCTTGGCGGCTTAGCGTTTTTGAGATCCCTGGAGATAAGAATATTTCTGAGCGAACGGGGCTTAAGTTCTTCAGGAGCTACAGACCAATCGGCATTCGCCAATCACTTCTAGCTCGAACCAAACGAATACAACGCACTCTTCGTCCGAATGTAGAGATTGTTGCCAGCGATCGCCGGAGTGGCCCAAACTTCTTCACCCAGGTCGTTCACCTTAAGAATTTCCCACTGCGCGTCCGCCTTGACCACGCTGACTTTGCCGCTCGCGCTCACTACAAACACCTTGCCATCCGCGGCGACAGGAGAAGCGTAGTATTCCTCGAGCGCTTCGGGCGTGCGCCCCATCTTCAACACTTCGCCACTCGACGGATTTACAGTTGAAAGAATTCCGCCTTCCTTCATTAGATACATTACGCCCCGGTAAACTAACGGCGCCGGAATATTCGGATAGGACTTTTTTATGGTC
>JBGSYG010000060.1:0-133180 GCA_041750995.1 Pyrinomonadaceae bacterium
CAACTGCAGTTACCGAGCTGGGCAGCGCAGCGATGAAGCTTTCGACTGAAAAGGGGCGATAAAGGCGGACTTTCAACAAGCCAACCTTTTCGCCGCGCGTGCAAAGTGCATCCACAGTTTCTTGTGTGGCCTCGCAACCGGACCCCATCATTACCACTACCCGCTCGGCGTCGGGCGCTCCTACATAGTCGAAGAGTTGATACTGCCGACCCGTCATCTGCGCAAACTTGTTCATCGTCTCCTGAACAATCTGAGGAGTTTCGAGGTAG
This sequence comes from Pyrinomonadaceae bacterium, assembly GCA_041750995.1. Classification (GTDB taxonomy): domain Bacteria; phylum Acidobacteriota; class Blastocatellia; order Pyrinomonadales; family Pyrinomonadaceae; genus PSRF01. The sequence continues at coordinate 270 of JBGSYG010000060.1, forward strand.
TAAGGATTGGATCGCTCTCTCGACTGAAAGAAAACCTCCGGGTTCTGGGCAGTACCGCGCATTACTGGGTGGTCAGGTGTCAGGGCCCGGGCTCTGTGTGCCTGCACGAGTTGGTCGTCGATCATGGCGCGGATCTGTTCATCGGAAAGCTTCTGGATCTTCATTACCTCGTGAGAGGTGCGAAAGCCGTCGAAGATATGCAGGAAAGGAACCCGCGCCCGGAGTGTCGCTGCCTGAGCGATCAGGGCAAAGTCCATTGCCTCCTGTACTGAGTTGCCGAACAACATTGCCCAGCCAGTTGTACGGGTGGTCATCACATCGCTGTGATCCCCGAAGATTGAGAGCGCGTGAGTGGCCACCGAACGGGCGGCGATATGAAACACCGTGCTGGTTTGCTCGCCGGCGATCTTGAACATGTTTGGGATCATCAAGAGCAGACCCTGGCTTGACGTGAAGGTGGTGGTGAGTGAGCCGGTTTGCAGCGTGCCATGAACGGCCCCGGCCGCACCGCCTTCAGATTGCATCTCGCGCACGATTGGAGTCATACCCCAGATGTTTTTCTCCTCTGATGCTGACCAGGCGTCGGAGAATTCTCCCATTGGCGACGAGGGCGTGATGGGATAGATGGCGATCACGTCGTTGGTCTTATAGGCCACGTGCGCAGCCGCTTCGTTACCGTCAATCGTTACTTGTTGTGTGCTCATTGCTGCGTAATCCCACCCAGAAAGGCCGGCTTGTCTTGCGTAATGTTACCCATAAGATTCTCAGTCCACGTGCTATCTGTACCACCCACGGGGATTGCTATGCTTGCAGCAAATCTGAGACCTCTGAAAGTGTCCGCCAACTTTTAGGCCTGCTGTGCCCGAAGGGAAAGCGGCTAACCGAAGTTGTCCCGCATGGATGGGCCTGACACAAAAATCGGCCGCAGGCGACTAAGGAAAAAGCCGCCTGCGACCGAGGAAGCAAGATCAGCCCGAATAGGCTTTCACTTGGTCATGCTGGCCGCATCTCTTGAGGCGGCCGCGATAAGAGCGACGATAACAGGAACAGAACACCGGGGGCAGCAACTAGAAGAAAATACGGCCCTCGCGGAAATGTCCCGCGCTCCAGGAAGTACCAAAGGTAAAAAGCGATAAGGGAAACGATAGCAACGGCGCCTCCCAGTCCTTTTCGGAACCATGCGACGACAAGGCCAACAATCACGCCTGCTGGAAACAAGGCCAAGCCGATCCATTCTGCCGCTGTAGGCTTGGCACTATGGCCACTCAAAAAGTCGCCGAAGAGAAAGACCAGGACAAAGACAATACTCGCGAGACTCCAAATCCTGGCAAGCCCACTCAGTACCCTCGATCCCGCCGTTTCGCTCATTATTCTGCGCCCTTCATTACACTGCGTTCTTCGGCAACGTTACGGTGAGCGTACCCTCTTTGAACTCGGCAAGCACTTTGCTCCCTTCGATGAGTGTTGGAAGGTTGAAGGACCTCATGAACCCGCCGTATTTGCGCTCGATTCGGTGATAGTTTTCGCGATTCACGGTCGCCTCAAACTTGCGTTCGCCACGCAGCGTGAGCACGTTCCCTTCGAGCGCGATGTGCACGTCTTCTTTCTTCATCTCCGGCAGCTCCATCTTGAGCACGATCTCTTTCTCGGTCTCATAGATGTCACATGGCGGCGTCCAGTCCGGCAATGTCCCATTCTTTTCGAATGTCGGCGCGTATAAACGAAACATTTCGAATGGTATTACGCATGTGCTCGGGTTCATAGAGGTTTCGCGTGTCATTTCAAAAGACCTCCCTTTCTCAACGGAGCTTTACAAGTGGACAAGGGCAACCTGCCCACCCGCGCAGCTTCTGCCTGACTAGAGATGACGTGACGCAGACGAGCCGTCCGCGCCTCTGGGAATGTCGTTCCGCCATGGCCGGTAAACGACCAGGTCGGGATGATCCCGACGGAAAGACTGAGCTACGTAACAGTCCCAACAAACCGGCAGGTGTGTTTCCAACACCATCGAGAGGTTCTCGACAAGAACTGCACTCCAACGCACCAGTGAACCCTCGGGGCTTTGGAGCGTTGGTTTGTGATCTATCCAGTGAAGTCCTTCAAACGGCTTGCTACAGTAGTAGCAGGTCTTTCCGCGATACCATCGCATTAGCACGCCGCTAACTAGACATTGTCCGGGCGCTACGTCCAGATCTGTCAGGCACTCTTGCCCGCACTGTTCTTTCACTGGCCAGCGCCAGCAATTTTGCAGTCGAATGTCTGGATGGCCCACGGTCGATGTAAGCGATGCGTGGAGTGCATCCACTTCCACTATCGCAGGCCTTCCAGTTTCCGGGCAGGTAACGATCTTAGTGCCGCGATATCGGGAGAACGCACGCACCAGCCACTTGATGCCGAAGTAGGAGGCCGAAGCTATCAGTACTATGACTATGAGATAGGCTGCGGTATTCATTTTAACCTCCGCTCAAGGGCATCCGGCGATTGCTTGTGTGGCGCGTTGCTCCTCGATCTCTTTGATCCTGGCACGAAGCCAGTCTCTAACCTTCTGTTCTAACTTCGCCTGGTTGTCCTCAGCTTCCAGGTCTTCGATAGTCTCCCCGGCCTCATTCAAAGGAATAAAGTGGCAGGGTACTTCTTCAACGTGGTGCTCGGGACTGACGAAATCGAGCAAATGGCATTCATTGCACGGATGGGCACGGTATGGGTAACCGTAATTGATGCAGGTCAGGGAGTCTTGGAAAGCAGATTTTGGTTTCCACGGAGTTCGGACCGAACGACCGTATCCACCCTTCTCGATGAAATCCAGTTCCTCCTTCAGTAGCTCAAGAATGTCGCGATCATCATTTGACATGCCAGCAACCTCCAATAACTCTGCCTGACTTCCAAGGCCTGCCACTGCGCTGAATCAACTCCCGGTATCACCCGCACCTTCTAAATCAGCAATGCACATGCCGGACGCACGGTTCAAGAATCGCCAGTGATTTGGAGATTGCGCCCAATGATGGTGCGAAAACTTTCGCAAGTCCCCGGCTGGAATGCTCAATGATGAAGCGCTACTTTCGGTACTTCGAATGTTTGAGAATCTTTCTGATCGAGAGTGAGCCCAACCTGCTTAGCGCTCGTCATCACAGTCGCTCGTTTAATTTTTTGATGCGGTGATGTGGGGATTCTCCCGCATCCCTCCACTCGAGTGCGCAATATTCCGCCAGAGCATCGCTAAAGAATCGTCCTGGTTTGGTTAATAAGTGAGATTCAGGCTGGCACAAGCATTGCGCTTTCGTACGCGCTGTTCAGAAGACCTGGAACAGGTGGATCGATGCAGAACGCGACGAATCTCGACGTTGAAGGGGAAGAAAAAGCGACGCGCCCGTTATCAGGCGACGAGCTGTTCCAGATTTTCCTGGGAAGCGACGATATCAAGCTGACCAGCATCCATCCTCGGGGAGCAGTGTTGTTCGCCGAGGGCCAGCCCGGTGATGGTGTTTATCTGCTGCGCTCAGGTCGGGCAAAAGTTTCTATCTCGTCTGCTGCCGGAAAAACTTTAATTTTGAGAGTAGTGCAAGCCGGCGCGTTGCTGGGTGTAAATTCCGTTGTCAAAGATGTACCACACGAAGTTACAGTCGAAACTATAGAACGCTGCCGGATCGACTTTATTTCGCGAACTGATTTCATGAAGCTGCTCGACAAAACCGATCCGGCACTCGTCGCAGTCGCTAATACCCTCGGCAATGAATTGAGCGACTTAGTCGAGAACCTACGGTCGCTACTTCTGTCTCAATCCGCTGCAGAAAAACTAGCCAGGCTGTTGCTCAAGTGGTGCGATGAGCACGGCGAGTTAGGGCCGGAAGGAGTTCGCGTGCATTTCGGGCTGACGCACGAAGAAATTGCTCAGATGATCTGCGTTTCACGCGAAACAGTTACGCGCCTATTTGCGGAGCTTAGGCGGAAGCACATTGTCGGCTTCGCCAACAATGCAATGCACGTTCGCAATCGCAAGGCCCTTGAATCACTGGCATGGTGCTGAGTAAATATGGCCATGATCAGTCTTATGTGTGTTAACCCACAGACAGCATTCCTGGCCTTCTATTAAGGTTCTAAGGCTCGTCAGCCTTTGCCAATTGTTAGTTTGATGTGATGGCCGTCACAGCCAGCCAAACAATGCAGCTATTACAATGTTAGGACGGAAAATGCGATCGCTAATAGCCAGGTAGCAACACGCTACTCCCGGTTTTGATGCAGATTGCGTTCATCTTCGATCGCATGAAGGAGGACCGGGGTTGAGTCCACACAGAATCACCAAATCGTTGCTTCTTTGCGTTTCGCTGATCGCCTCGGTCATGTGGATCGCCTCCGGCACTTCATCCCAATCTGTTGACCCTGGCAAAGCCAATTCTGTAGCCGCTCACGGCGACGATTATATTGGCAGCGACGCCTGCAAGGATTGTCATGAGGATCAATTCAAAGCCTTCTCGCACACTTCTCATGCTTCGCTATCGACTATTGGCAGTTGGAAAGGGAAGGTGACGGGTTGCGAGGCTTGTCACGGCCCCGGTAAAGCTCACGCGGAAGAAGGCGATCCTAAGAAGATTGTTTCCTTCAAAAACAAGTCGCCAAAAGAAACGTCGGAGACTTGTCTTACCTGCCATGCCGGAAGAGAAGAGCACAATAATTTCAGGCGCGGAGAACATTGGCGCAACGACATCGGTTGTGCAGATTGCCATTCGGCGCACGCGACATCTCCGGCGGGAAAGAATGTCGCCAGCTCGAACGTCTTCGTGAGTCCGGCGAACAGAGAAAAGCCAGGCTTCGCCGCCGTGAAATTGTTGAAAGTCGGCGAGCCGCAGCTTTGCTTGAGCTGCCACAGTGAAGTAAAGCACCAGTTTAATTTGCCCTTCCATCACAAGGTTCTCGAAGGCGCCATGAAGTGCAGTGATTGTCATAATCCGCACGGGGGCTTTGAACTCAAACAAACGAGACTAGCAACTGGAGTCGATGCCGCTTGTATCAAATGTCATGCTGACAAGCAGGGTCCTTTTGTTTACGAGCATGCTCCGGTTAAGACAGAAGGATGCGTCTCATGTCATACGCCGCATGGCTCGGCCAACCCTCGCCTCCTGGCAACCAGCCGCGTGGCACAGCTTTGCCTGACATGTCACAGCAACTCGCACGATGTCGGCGCGATTGAACCGGCTGGCCCGCAGCATAACCTGAACGCGCAATACGCCAATTGCACGAATTGTCACGTGAAGATCCACGGGTCACGTTCAAGTCCTGTGTTCTTTAGGTGAAGCGCACCGGACACATTTGAAGGCGTCTTGCTTTGTTGAGGTCGAGAATCGTCATGAAGAGCAAAACTAAATCGATATTGAGCGTAATGGCCCCAGCTTGCCTAATACTCGCATTAGCGGCGATGGTAACCAGGGCCCAACAACCAACTCCAACACCAAAGAAGGCCGAACCTCAGGCCGCCAGTGTTACTGAAGCGGGTGAAGATGCCGGCGACTACACCATCATCTCCAGCGTAGAGGTCGGTTACCGAGGTCTTAGTGTTGACGGCGATCTCAACAAGTATCGAAGCGATCTCAACTACAAGGCTGGTCCACGCCTATTCGATAGCAGTTTTCTAATGAAATCCAAGGACGGGAAAGGCGGCCTCTTCGATTCCTTCCTAGTCACCACGACCGGCTGGGGAGCAGATCCTAACGGTCAAATGCGGATGAGCGTCGAGCAGCCAAAATGGTATCGCTTTGACGCAACCTACCGGCGCTTTAAGTATTTTAGATTTCTCAATAGCTTTGCGAATCCGAATTGGGTTTTTAGTCCTGCTAGCTTCAGCCGTCCGCCCAACCCCGTGACTGGCGAGCACGGCACCGATACGCGGATGAAGTTAGGAGATTTCGATTTAACACTTCTGCCGAAGGACGAGCGCATCCGGTTTAATGTCGGCTACTCGCCCGAGCGTTACGACGGCCCCGCGTTCATAAACTACCGCCCTGGTGGAAACGAGTTCGTGCTGCCCAACCAAGTTAGGTCGCGGGCCAACGACTTCCGTATCGGCGCCGATGGCAAACTCGGCCCAATTGACTTCTCGTTCCTGCAAGGCTTCCGTCGTTTCAGGGATGATAGTGTCATCAATGTCGGACCAACCCTGGGCACAAACCTCAACCCCGCAGCCGCCAGCCTGACGAGTTTCACTCGCGACGAACCCACGCGCGGGAGCGTTAACTACACACGACTAAGCCTTCATTCGCTGATCGCGAAAAAGTTTGATATTACTGGACGCATCGTTTACAGCAAGGCGACATCGACCTCTTCGTTGGCTGAAAGATTCACGGGTAGGAACTGGAACACGAGGATTACTGGATGGCCTCCCACTCCCCCAGCGGCGACCCCGAATATACTTAACGTCGGCCAGTACAACATTACTGGAGAAACTGAACGGCCAAACACCCTCGGGGATATTGGCATCACGTTCTTCGCTTCAGATAAGCTACGAATTTCAAATACGTTCCGAGTTGAAGACTTTGAGATCGACGGGACAGCTGTGTTTAGCAACTTCTTCTCAATCACGCGAGGATCTGGCGCTACCCTCAGAACCGATACCGTTGGCTTCAATAATCTTGATGCCACCAGGATTACAAAGTATCGCAAGTATCAGAACACCATCGAAGGCGATTACCAGTTCAATTCTCGCTATTCGATGCACCTCGGTTACCGCTATGGAAAACGCCACATCGAAGAGATTTTTGATGGCTTCAATCTTGGCTCCAATGGGTCGGTAACACCGCCGGCCGTCCGCACTTCCGACGAGTTTGAAGTGCAGAATCATACTCACGCTTTCTTTGGCGGGTTCAAGGCCCGGCCAGCGAGTAATTGGACGATCTACTTCGACGCCGAACGCGGTACTGCTGACAATGTGTTCACGCGTATTGGTAATTACAACTATACAAATATTCGCGGTAAGAGCAGGTTTGCGCTTCCAGGCAGGAAGGTATCTTTCACTCTGGCAGTAATCACCAGAAACAACTCCAATCCTTCCGAGATAGCCGGAGTATCCTTAGAGGACTTCGGGGTAGATGTGAAGTCGCGAATATTCAGTTCCACTCTTGACTGGGCCCCGACTTCGGACTTTTCGTTTAGCGCTGGTTACACCCATCACCGAATCAACAGCGATGCCGTGGTGGAATACTTTTTCAACAGCGTGCGACATCCCTTTGGCAGTAGCCAATACCACCAAAACAACAATTTCTTTTTCGTGGATTCGGTCTCAAGGCTGCACTCGAGGGTTACGCTTTACGCGGCCTATCGAATTAATAAGGACATTGGACAGGGCAGCCTCCTGGCGGACCCGACCGGAAACCCAGGAACATTGATCGCCTCATATCCGATGAGTTACCAATCGCCCGAAGCCCGGCTGGCTATCAAGCTGAATCACCGCCTCGACTGGAACATTGGTTATCAATACTACAACTATAACGAAAGCGCCCTGGTCGGCCCCCGGCCACAGAATTATCACGCGCATCTTCCTTACACATCGTTGCGAGTTTATTTTGGTCGCAGGGAATAGAAGTCGCGGATCTCATTTGGGGACTAAAAACACCTCCGGTGCCCATGATTGTGGGACCGGAGTCTTTCCTAGTTTAGTGCTCAAGTCTTTAGATGTCGCCTAAACATTTCATAAAGACGCTGAGTTTGGTTCTCGTAGTGTTAGCGGTTTATTCGTTTGGCGCAGCCTTGAATTCGAGTTGTGCCGTGGTGATGAGCGCAACTGAATCGCGACAGCGAGTGCAACAGCCTCAGCAACGAAGGCCAGCAAGGCCGTCAGCTGCGAGAAAGCAGAAAGTCGACTACACACGATTTTCGCATCAGTTGCATGTTGCGCAGCAGAAGCTCAACTGTGATTCCTGCCACAAATTTCCTTCAAAGAACTGGAAAGAAGTCAGAACAGGAAATGACGCTTTTCCTGATGTGACTGAGTATCCCGACCATCAATCGTGCCTCAATTGCCATCGGCAACAGTTCTTTGCGCGGGAACGGCCGGCCCCAAAAATCTGTTACAACTGCCATTTAAATGCGACGCCGGTCGAAACCTCTCGTTACCCCTTTCCGAGTTTGGGTCAGAAGTTTCTTGCTTCAGCCAAAGCCGCTGACTTCGTTTCAGATTTCCAAGTGTACTTTCCTCATGACAAACATCTAGACGTCATCTCGAAGAAGTTCAATCGGGAATTAAACGATTCAAAGGTTTTCGTGCGGGCATCTTTTGACCCTCGGTTGCCGCGTTCCGAAGACAGTGATCCAAAGAGCTGTTCCGTTTGTCACCAGACTCATCAGCCACAAGGAAAGACGGATGACGAGTTTGTTACCAAGCCGCCAAAAGAGATTGGCGATTCCTTCTGGTTGAAGAAAGGAACTTTTAAAAGCCGGCCGCTAACCCATGCCGATTGTTTCACCTGTCACAATCAGGAGAGCGAGCTCGCGCCTTTACCGCCAGCCTGCGACGCTTGCCATAAGCTTCCCGACAAAACGAGACCGACCGCAGACTTTGATCCGCAGTTAGCCATCAAGATCGGCATCGATGATTGGTGGATCCGAACCGCGTGGCGCGATCGTTTCTCTTCTGGAACTTTTCGTCATGACGTTCATAGCGAGCAGGCATGCACCCAGTGTCATAACGTGAAGGGCATGAACACGCTCGATCCGGCAACACTCAAGGTCGGAGTTACTTCATGCGGCGGAGCCGAAGGTTGCCACGTGACGGCAACCCCCGATGACGGTGGCATCCTTAACTATGAGATCGATCAAAGGAAGACGAGTGAGAAGTTTACTTGTGTTAAGTGCCACATCGTGTTCGGTACTAAGCCACCACCTGCGAGTCACCTTGAGGCGATTCAGAAGGCAGCAGTGAACTAAGTGCGGATCAGAGTATCCAATGATCGCACCAGGAAAAATAATTCGGCTGATTCGCCTGGCGAGGAATGAGCCACTAATGGCGTTGGTGATGGCACTGGCCACCGCGATTATACTCGGCTGGATTTTGAACGATTCAGTTTCGGCTTTTAAGTTGGGCGGAGAAGATGATCTGAACACGACGGTTGAGATTCAAGGTGCGAGTGTTGATTACTCGCGATTCAAGCATGACAACCCACAACACTCGCGCCTGCCTTGTTTACTTTGCCATCGGCGCGAAAATAATGAGGCGCGACCCACGTTGCCCGGCAAATCCGAGCATGCCCCGTGTGCTGGTTGCCACGCTCAACAATTCAACAATTCGGCAGGTCCGATCTGCACGATCTGTCATACGGACGCGCAATCTGGCAAGCTAAAATCGTTTCCCCGATTGAGCAGCTTTAACATGAAATTCGATCACGCGCGTCATCTGCGACTGGGCAATGTGAGTTGTAACAGTTGTCATCGACCTTCACGTGGAGGAGTGGCCCTCTCAATTCCCGTGGGCTTTAACGCTCATACAACTTGCTTCCGTTGCCATACGCCAAGTGCAAAGTCGGGAGACAAAAACATTTCGTCCTGCGGGACCTGTCATGAAAGCGGCAGGCCTGTGCGTATGAGCCAGGCATCACCAGCCTTTCGTGTCGGGTTCAGTCATGCCAAGCACGATCGATCGGAGGGATTGACTTGCAACGAATGTCATCGTGTGCGCGCCGGTGTCGCGCGACGCCTTCAGGTGACCGCGCCGCAGCCACTTAATCATCATGCATCCCCTGGGGCGTTTAGCTGCATGTCATGTCATAACGGAAAGCGTGCTTTTGGCGGTGATGATTTTTCGGTTTGTAAGCGATGCCACACGGGCAACGCATGGCGTTTCTAGGGTACGAATAGCTGTTAGTTTACCCTCGGAGCAGTCTGATTTTTCAAACAGGAGGGTTTCGTATGAAAGTCTTTGCGTTGTTAGCACTTGTGCTCGTCTCCGTTTTCCTGATCGGAAACACGTCACACCGCCTCGGCGTTTCGGCCCAGGGCGGAACGAAGCTCCCTGAGATAATCAGCTTAGGACCAGAAGCTAAACTCGGAACGATTAAGTTTAGTCACGTCGATCACGTAACAAAGAATCGCAGCATCGAGGGGGCAAAGATCCAGTGCATCGAATGTCACCACGTGGCTCAACCCGCTGCCGAAGCTGCCAAACATCCGCCGCTCAAAACGGCGTGGCCCACCGGCCGCACAACCACGTTGACGGCCGAGCTTTTCGAGAAAGAGTTTGGCGCAGCTGAGGTAGCTGCCTGCCGTGACTGTCATGCTCGAGCAGAAATGAAGCCAAAGCTCTTGCCTGCACTTCCGCAAATCAAGTTGGAAGTCGGCACCGAATTGATAACGCTAAATAACCAACAAGCCTTTCATCGCAATTGCGCCGGTTGTCATGATGAAATCGTAAAAACGAGTTTAGGGCTCAATCCGCCAACTTCGAAGAAATGTACGACTTGTCACAAACGAAGCGCCTGACCGTACCGTTTGCGAAAAGTTTCGCACCCGATGTGGGAAAGCTCGCTCAAAACGGGCGGCTACCTCTCATCTAAGCGGGATTCCCTCCTGGTTCGAGTGGCACGGGCAGTGCACAGGACAGTGTTAGCGGGAACACCGCTTGACAAGTTAATCAGTGTAAGGACGGCATCATGAGCAAACTTAAGAAAATGGTAATTGGCCTAGTAGCGGTGGTTCTATTCGCTGCGGGACTGCTGATCAGCGTCACGGCGCAGGGCGAAGTCCAGGCTTCTGATCCGGGGGGGTTCTACAAAGCCAAGTGCGTCGCTTGCCACGGGCAGAAAGCGGAGAAGAAGTTTGATTCGACTCTTCCGGATGAGCAGTTGATAGACATTGTGATGAAGGGCAAGAAGCCGGAGAAACCGCCAAACATGCCGGCCTATGCAGACAAAGGCGTATCAGCAGAACAGGCGAAGGCACTGGTTGAGCACATGAAGGTCTTGAAGAGTGCTCCTTAGCCTCAGGGGCGTAGCGTAACCTGTTAGTTTGCGTTGAGCGTGAACATCAGACCTTGACGCTAACTCGGCCGGACGCAAACTAACAGTTTTGCGTTACTGTTTAGCCGCAAACCAACTTGAAGTTTTTTAGCATTCCTCTCCATGTTGTCTTGCTGTAGTAGCAAGCGGGCATGGAGAGGCGTGCGTTTTTCTGTCGAGTACACCCCGAATGTTTATCTCGAAACAGGACAAACTAATGAGCGATGAAGCACAATCGTCGGCAAAAGCTCCCACCCTATTTCGCAACTACATCAGCTTCGCCGGAGCTGTTCTGGTTGCCGCCAGTCTCGTAAGCATTGTCCTGCTCTTCTTAATCGAGATTACGAAGGCCGCCGATAATCCATACTTGGGAATCGTCACCTATGTGATTCTGCCGACTTTTCTGATCCTGGGCCTGGGGATAATCCTTGCCGGCATGCTCTTAGAACGCCGCCGGCGGAGGTTGCGTCCCGAATCTGAAATTACCCCGTATCCAAAAATTGATTTGAACGATCCGCGTCAGCGCCGGGTTGCGTTCTCTTTAGTAGGCGCTTCATTCATCTTTATTTTCATGAGCGCCTTCGGTAGCTATCGGGCTTACGAATACAGCGAATCGGTGGAATTCTGTGGCACAACCTGCCACTCGGTAATGAAACCTGAACATGTAGCTTTCAAGGCTGCCGCGCACGCCAGGATTCGTTGCGTTGACTGTCATGTCGGCCATGGCGCGGAGTCGTATGCGCGTTCCAAACTCAACGGCGCTCGTCAACTTTACTCACTCGCCTTCAATAAGTATTCCAAACCGATTAATACACCTGTGCATAACATGCGTCCGGCAAACGAGACGTGTGAACAATGTCACTGGCCCTCAAAGTTTTACGGAGCTCAACTCAAAACCTTCAACCATTACGCGTACGACGAAAAGAACTCGCTACGGCAAACTCGAATGCTCATCAGTGTCGGTGGTGGCAATCCCGATACGGGACTAGTCGCCGGCATTCACTGGCACATGAATCTTGCAAACGAAGTTTCCTACATCGCCACGGACACGCATCGTCAGGTGATTCCCTGGATTCGCGTGAAGGACCGGCAGGGCAACGTTACTGAATACTATGATCGCACTCGACCTCTAAGCCCAGAGCAAGTCTCGAAGGCGGAGAAGCGCCGCATGGACTGCATTGATTGTCATAATCGTCCGGCGCACATTTATCTACCTCCCGATGTTGCAGTGGATCAGTCCTTCGCCGCGGGACGAATGGAGCCCTCGTTACCCTATCTCAAGCGGGAAACGATAGCGTCGTTGAATCAACCTTATGCAACGGAGGATGAGGCAGTCAGCAAGATCGCCTCGAGTTTAGAAGCGTTTTATCGTACCAACTACAGCGAATTGTACGGCCAAAGGCGAGATGCGATTAAGAACGCAGTCAGTGAGACCCAACGCATCTACAAAACTTATTTCTTCCCAGAGATGAAAACCAATTGGGAAACTCACCCCAATAATATCGGCCACCTCTATTCCTCAGGTTGTTTCCGCTGTCACGATGGTGAGCACGTTAGCAACACCGGCAAGGTGATTTCGAACGATTGCAACATCTGCCACACCGTGTTGTCCGATTCGGCGCGTCCAGCATCCGCACTTAAGACGCTGTCGGTTCAGCACCCGGTCGATCTGGGCGGCCTCGCCGATCGCAAGTGCGAGACCTGCCACAAAGCTAACGAACCTTTCAAACATCCGGTGAATCTTGGCGACATCTCAAGCTTTCAATGCGTCGAATGCCATCAGCGAAAGCAGTGAAAACCGCCGGTCAGTTGCAAAGGATCTCTGTGAGATACCCAGCAAAACTTAAGGCGATCGGGTTCGCCTAGAATCCCGTTTTAACCACTCTGCTTTGAATAGAGGACTCCTAACCTAGCTTGGCACGACGCGGGTCGTCACGACGAGGGGGTCTGTGCGGACACTGTTCTCTCATTATTAAGGCTGAAACCGCTGACCGCATTGAAGGCTTTCGCGCAGGCGTCGACGCGTACCTCACGAAACCATTCGAGCCGGAAGAGCTGATCGCAGTCATTGATGGCATTCTGAGCCGAGTCGAAAGAACTCACTCGCAGATCGCGCGACTCGTGGATTCTACAATTGCGAAAGATGAGCCTGTCACATGTCCGGACGAGGAACTAACTGAGGCAGAGGATCGCGTGGCTTTGGCGGTTTCGCGTGGATTGAGTAACAAAGAGATTGCCGCAGAATTAGAAATCAGCGTGCGCACGGTGGAGAACCATATCAGTCACATCCTCGATAAGAAGGGATTTAGTAATCGAGTAGAAATTGCGCGGCATGTTTTAGAACAACGCCACACTTACTAAATAGCCCTCTGCTCAGGTTCTCACTACTTGAGTAATAACACCCAAATGATCTGGGTGGTTCTGCTGATTCCAAACCAACCACAATTTGTTAGTTTAATTGCATAACGACGGCGCTATGCCGCTTTTGCAACGGTGGATTAACCGGTCTAATGATGTTGCGGGGCTTTAGCGCCGTATCCATTCTTTCACGCGATAGACCGGACACGAATAGGGCGAGTGCAAACGCTTGTGGCTTGCCCATATAGGAACAGCGAAAGGAGATCAATGAAACAGAATTACGATGTAATGGAAACAGCGAAGAAAAGTGGCGGGTTTCAGATATTCACCAGAGCCATTGCGAGTGCTGGCCTGGAAGAGGCTCTGACGGAGATGGGGCCCTACACGATATTCGCTCCAACGGACCAGGCATTTGCAAAAATACCCAGGAACAACCTCGACGACCTTCTGAAGCCGGAAAACAAAGCCACACTTCAGTTGCTACTCCGGAATCATATAGTTCCGGGCAAGCTGGTTGCCGATGAGCTAAAAACGCTCGACAAGACCAAGACTGCCCAGGGAGAGAATCTGGAAATCGATTCGCGCGGCGGTCTCTGGATCAATGAAGCGAAGGTTGTTTCACCAGATTTGGAGGCTTCAAATGGCGTAATCCACGGAATCGACACGGTTCTCTTTCGTAAGACTAAGGTCGCGACCGCTAGCTAGATGTGGAGAGGTTGCTTTTCGGGCGATTGTCCAAGTCGACAGACGATCGCCCAACAAAGGTCACAGGAGATGGAGTGCAGCAATTGCGACACAAAGAAGTGACAGGCTGAAAAAGATCAAAGAATAGAATGGATGCATGATCTTGTATTCTAGAAATGAATGTTCAGCGTGAATGAGCGAGAACAAAAGCACGCGCTATGAATGATAGAGAGCAAAATAGGAGCAAAGATGACTAAATCGAATTTCAGCATAGCGCTGACGTTGATCGCGGTGCTGATAGGACTGACGGGCATTGCGCGGGCGCAGAGTTACCAACGTGCTTACCGCCAGAGCGATAAGCAAGTGGAGACGATCATTCACAGTATTGAGAACGGTGCCAAGAGTTTCCGCAGTAGCCTCGACAATGCGCTTGACCGGAGCCGCCTCGATGGGACCATCCTCGAGGACAATATCAATGCCCGCATCAAGGACTTTGAAGGGGCGACCAAGCAACTGCACGACCACTTCGACAGTGGGCAGTCGGCGGCCAGCGACGTGCAGAATGTGCTTGATCGGGCGTCGCGCGTTGACGAGTTCATGCGCAGGAACAGGCTGGACAGTCGCGCCCAAAACGATTGGTCGAAGATGAGACATGATTTGGACCGACTCGCAAACGCATATAGCGTCACCTGGCGTTGGCAGCAGACATACTTACCGGTTGAAGTGCAGCCGCGTCCCTATCGCGTCAGCGACAAACAGGTCGAGCGCCTGCTGCGAAATTCGGAAAAGGCGGCGAACGCGTTTCGCGGCAGCCTCGACCGGGCTCTGGATCGCAGCCGCTTGGATGGCACCGCCCGTGAAGATGACATCAACCAGTTTGTCAAAGAATTCAACGATGCGACCAAGCAATTGCGTGACCGCTTCGATGGTCGCACTTCGGTAGCCGCCGATGTTGAATCGGTGCTCAACCGTGCGGGGCGCATCGACCTCTTTATGAGGCGCCATCCTCTGGATCGCCGAGCCCAAAGCAACTGGCTAAAACTACGAAATGAACTCGACCAGCTATCGCGCGCGTATAACGTAATGTGGGATTGGAGCCGAACGTATTGAAGGTCAGAGCCCACTGTCTAAGGTTATGGCCCAACTCGGTAAGGCATTGCCCACCTTGAGTGCATGCGCCGATCTTTTGCATACTCGTTGTAGAGATAGTTGCGCTCTTCAGCTGTTACTTCAAGCGTCAGCTCATCACGATTCCTGAGGAACACACTAGTTGGAGGAGCCTGGTTTGGGCATTGATCAGATTCTATAAACCTGATCGCTATACTTACTTCGGTACCGCGATTTCCCTGCGGAGCGCGCGCAGTTCTTCATGTAGCATTGCAATTTCGCCTCGCAGATCTTTCAAAGGTTTAGCACCTACCAACTCGGCCTCCTCATTGTCTGCGTCGCGTCCCACAAAGTAGCTGGCGAGTGCGGCGGTGACATACCCAAAAACCGCGAAGCCATAAAGCGAGAGTATAAGGCATAAGACGCGACCCTCGGCGGTTTGTGGCCAGTACTCAGTTCCCATGCTCGTGAGCAACATCGCCGTCCACCACAGCGCCGCGCCGTAGGATTTAAACCCTCGTGGCATTTCCTGCTCGAACGCATACATCCCGGCTGCTCCAGCTAGATTTACGATTAAGGTAAGCGCGACGATGTAACCAAATCCTCGCCTACCAAAACTTGCACTGATAGCTTTCATCCCACGGTTCAGCGACGTGATGACACGCAGCAACCTTAATCCTCGCGCTGCTCGGGCGACCCGCAGCAGACGTACTACGCGCACTATCCGCAGAATCCGAAAAGCGGGAACAATCAGTGCGATCGCCGTAAGCCAGTTGCTTTTGAGGTAAGTGAGCTTGTGTGGAGCGATTACCAGCCTTAATACAAAATCCAGGATAAAGGTGACCCAGATAACGGTCCCCAGCATTTCCAGCAGCGGATTGAGTCCCCAACGCAACTCGACGATTAACAACGCCAGCCACATGAAACCCAGCACAATCATCGGAGTCTCCAACCAGTTTTCAAGTCGATTCAGAATTTCGCTTCGTTCGTTATCGACTTCCTGCTTTATATGAGCGTCTTTTATGTCCATTCAATTCATCCCTCCCGTTGCCTCAGAGAACCTGAATCTTGTCATGCCAGTATTTCATCCCGATTGAATGTTGTCTTCTTGTCGTTAAAATGGGATCAAAGAATGGGTGAAAACACTTATTGTTACTAAGTGATAAAACTGATGCGCTCTGATTTTGGTTTGGGTATTCTTTACTCGCTGATTAGCAAATGTGGCAATTGCGGGTCGCTTGAAAAAAGCAGGGCAAAGCCGCAGTACCCATGGAGACAAGTCACATTTGTGACAGTGAGGCGCCGCAAGGCGCCTCAACTGTTGAGAACCGGGTCTTCAGGAATATCTCTACGAATTTCATGTTCAACACGGCTGCTGAATGAATGGCGATACGTTTCAACGCATCCCGACTTTCATGGATCAGAGCTGCCAGCAGTAAGCGATTAGTTGTTGTTTCAAACAGACAACCCGTGACACTGGGTGACGAACGTATTTAGCTTCAGCAGAGAAACGATGACTCAACCCTATGCACGGTACCAGTGGTTCGAAATTAAAAGCGAGACGTGCGAGGCAGCTCGAAGGAGCGTCGGTTTTGAATCGCACTTTCTGAACCCGTAAACGCGCGTGCAGGTGAGTGTAATCACCTACTCCGGTAAGTATTTGCGTGGTTTCTGAGTTTCACCAGCGTGTCTAAGATTCAATTGAGCACAAATCTGGAGGTTAGTAATGTTAAGGATACAAAGAAAGTTTATTGAAAGTTGCCTGTTTATATTGATGCTAGTCACGTTGTTCCTGTCGAGTTCGTTATCCGCCACGGCGCAGCAGTTGACGAATTCGCAGCGCACGCACGACGAGATCGCCAGCACAAGCGACCGCGCCACAAAACCGCCTGGTGAGACGACGATCACAACCGCACCGGTTTACCAGGATTTTATGGGTGTCACGCTGGGGATGAGTGTTGAGGAAGTTAGAACAAAGCTTCGCCACCTCAAGGACAAAGGCGAGCGGCAGGACTTTTTCGTATTCTCGGAATCTCAGTCGGCTCAAACCGTGTATGACGACAAAGGTAAGCTAATTGTCATTTCCGTTGACTACGTAGGCAAAGATGCCAGCGCGCCATCACCCGAATCTGTATTCGGTGAAGCGGTGCAAGCTAAACAGGATGGCTCAATTTATCAGCTCAAGCGATACCCCGAAGCAGGCTACTGGGTGGCTTACAGCCGGACCGCGGGAGACAACCCAATCGTTACGGTTACGATGCAAAAGATATAGTTGAAGGCGAGGTAAGGATTGGAACTACAAGGATCACTCGGTCTGAATAGATTAAAACAACTGCCCATTACCACGTGCCCAAACTGCATGATGGTCTGGTTAGCACCCGGTTTATCCCAGGGCGACACTTACGAGTGCAAGACTTGCCATCTCAGTTACTTAGTGGGCGACACTCGGGAAAAAGATTCATTGGTGCGGCCGAACGCGGGGCTGGTGGATGCCGTTAGTGACGCTCTAGGATGATTTCTTGCACCGGACGAGCGCCACTTCAAGGTGACAAATGCATTTGCATGGATCCACTTAACGGCAAACGATGCCGATCAAAGAACCCTCACTGTGTACGATGAGATTGTCCTCATCATCTCACCTACATTTTCAGTCAGATTGTCTTCGTTGAAGGCATTGGCTGCCGTTCGGCTTGATTGCGACGATGTGATTGGAGACATCACAAACGTGCTGCTCGCAACCGAACAGAGAGCAATAGTAGGACGGCTCTACCTTCAGCCAATCCTGCTTAAGTCCTCTGAAGCGACGATACCTCCAGCATCGGACGGACCGATTTCTTCACCCGTTCGCGTTCTCGATTCGCCTTCCGGGATGAAATTAATTATCTGCGTGTGCCGCGTTGCGGAAAGGGAATCAGGCTTCTTGAGGATTTAGTCACACAGATCTTTCAACTTGAACCCCGGCACTCAGGCCGCTCGTCAAATGTTCTGATAATGCCGGCTTCAAGGGGCGAGCTACCAGCACCGGGCAAGGCGCTTGCCGCAAAACGCGGTCGACATTAGATCCAAACAAGGTGTGCAGACCGAAGCCTGCTCCGTGTGCGCCCAGGCTGATCAGGTCGATCTCATGCTTTGCGGCGTAGTTCAAGATTTCCCGGAACGGTTTACCTTCGCTTACCGCATTCTTGATGTTGCACCAGAGGTAGGCCTCTGGCGGAATCGCCCTCTGCAATCGCTGCGCAGCTTGATGATAGGCAGTGTCCTTACCCAGTGGATACCAAGCGAGCTCCGGTTCACTCACGCTACCGCGAGGTAACACATGCAATACATGCAGTTCCGCCTGATGCTCCTGAGCGATAGAGAGAGCATACTTTAGAGCGAGCTCGGAATAGTCTGAGAAGTCGTAAGCGACCAGGAGTTTCGTGATCGCTATCCTTCCAGCAGATGCCTCAACACATTCACGTTCGTCGGTGTGAGTTACCAATACTGGACAAGGAGCTGTGCGACAAACCGATTCGGCGGTTGATCCTAAGATAGCCGCGCGGTGTGGCCGGCGGCGGGAGCGCATTACGACAAGATCGATGTTCTCCTCACTTGCAGTTTGGGTTATCGCTTCGCCAACATCGTCGCCCTCGATGATCAGCGCTTCCCAATCTAGATTTGCGAAAGGAACCGGCCCGAGTAATCTCAGTAGCAAACCCTCGAAGAGTTCCTTAACTCGACCGTGCGTCAAGGCGTAGTCGACCTCGGCCGAACGCATTGGCGGTGACGGCTGAAATGATCTGGCGCCGAGGATTTCCGCAGCCTTGACGCAATAACAAGCCACAAGTTTCGCGTTGTACGCTCGAGCTAAGGCCAGGGCATAACCCAAAGCTTGATCGCCATCCATGGTAAGGTCCGTCGGGCAAAGTATTCGGTTGATTTTGATCATCACATCTAGGCCCTGGTAGGCCACCTCCCATTAATATTTGCTAAGTTCTCGAAACCATTGACTTAGATCTCACAATCTCGACCGAACAATGTGCGCGGGCTGAGACCGCCGAAGACACGCTGCCCAGAAGTAACCGGTCGATTCCTCGCGTGCCCTTCGGACCCAGAAAAATACAATTCGCGCCCCAGCTTTCGGCTTCGTCAAGAAGCTCGGTAGCTGGATTGCCCCTCCTGATCATTACCGCTGCATCAAGTTCACAAGCGCTAAGCTTGTCAGCTAGCGGTTGAAACACTTGCCGGACCTGATCCCAGTTCTCTTCGTCTCCCACCTCGATCCATTTCATAACCTGAGGCTGAGAAGGGTCGGGCGAAATTGCCATTATGGTGTCGACGACAGCCAGCAATCGAACTTCAGTTCCTTTTGGCCAATCGCGCCGGCAAACAGCTTCCACTGCCGCTTCGGAGTACGGGGAATTGTCAACGCCTAGTAGAATCCGCAGCGGAGAGTCGCGGTTGCGTGGCGAATTGCGGGCGATGCGCACGGAGCAACTGGCCTCATAGAGGACCCTTTGTGACACGCTTCCCAAAATCAGCCTGCCGCCCAAAACGGCGTGCCCTTGCGCTCCAACAACTACCAGATCGGGTTTCCAGTCGTCGGCTGTTTTTATGATCGCCCACGCCGGTGAATCAGCAAGCGCCTCGTGGCCAACCTTCCACTTAAGAAAACTCTGAGTGATTGTTTCACTCGCCCGCCGTGCCATTGAGTCCGCTTCTTTTACCTTTCGCTGCGCACCTTCGTGAGCGAGTCGCACACCCGCCGGCACATACAAAGGAAACGAGTTATCGATCTCTTCGTTAAGCGGCGGCAGAACAACATCGGCAACAGTCAGGAGCAGTGCTTCGGCCGTTTCAGGTAACCCGGCGCTTCTTAAATCCTCCAGGGCGGCATCAGCGCACTCCGAACCATCGTAGGCGATGAGTATTCTCATATTTTCATTCATGACTTTTTCACCCATGTTGAAGCACTCGGTGCTGCGCGTGCGTACTCGCTAAGGCTTGATCGCCACCTTCATGACGCCGTTCCGCCGTTCTCCAAAAAGAGTATAGGCCTCAGCAATTTCGTCCAGAGTAAAGGCGTGAGTGAGCAACGGTGTTAGATCAACCCGTCCGTGAAGCACAACCTCCATCAGCCGGCGCATCCGTTCCTTACCGCCAGGACAGAGTGTGGTAACAATCTTGTGATCGCCAATACCCGCCGCAAAAGCTTCATAGGGAATTTCTAGTTTGCCTGAATAAACTCCCAGGCTCGAAAGCGTTCCGGCCGGCCGCAGACTGCGCAACGCACTCTCAAATGTTTGCTGTGTTCCCAGCGCCTCGATTGCTACGTCAGCGCCGCCTCCAGTAAGGCGCTTCACCTCAGCTACCACGTCAACGTTACGATAGTCGAGTGTTACATCTGCACCCATCCTCATCGACATAGCAAGACGGTGCTCATCACCGTCTACGCCGATAATGAACGACGCTCCCATGAGTTTAGCACCGGCTGTGGCGCATAACCCGATCGGCCCCTGCGCGAGCACGACGACGGCGTCTCCGATTTTTATTCCGGCAGCCTCGGCGCCTCCAAATCCAGTGGAAGCAATATCAGCAAGTAAAACGACTTGCTCATCAGTCAACTCTTTCGGGATCTTTGCCAGATTCGCTTGGGCGTAGGGAACTCGAAGATATTCGGCCTGTGTACCGTTGATAGTGTTCCCGAATTGCCAACCGCCTAGGGCCTCGTAGTCGCCGCCATGTCCACACTGAGATGCGTGTCCTGACAAACAAGCGCGGCATTGACCGCAGGGCGTGATTGCGCCTACCAGCACGCGGTCGCCTATTTGATACCCTGTCACTCCCTCACCAAGCTCATCGATAACACCTACCGGTTCATGACCGATTACGAGACCTGGTGCGATTGGATATTCGCCCCTGACGATGTGCAGGTCCGTTCCGCAAATGGTCGTCAGCGTCACGCGGATTACAGCTTCACCTACGCGAGCTCGCGGTTTCTCAACCTCTTCGACACGGATGTCGTTCTTGCCGTGAAAGACATTAGCCTTCATTTTCTTCATTGGATTTCTCGATGGTACGGTCAGCGCAAAAGGCGTGGGATGAAAACAAGCCGCTATCGACCGCCCATCAATGTCTCTGACTCTGAGCCGCTGACGCCATCGGGTTCTGACCCCCCGTGTGACGTTCCACATAAAACGATTGAACTGGAGATGTGCTTACTAGTCTGTCTTCTGCCCACATTTCTATGCGCAAACCGATCCCAATCCATCCCACTTTAAGCGTGGAACCGCCAAAGTTCGAGCCGTTCACAACCGCTTCAACAGGCTCGGGAAAGCAGCCACCATCCACCAGGGCGCGGCCAGTGCTGGAATCGAGTAAGAAGATCCGATAGTCGCTGTTGAGCGTACGAACTCGGAGTGTATCGAGTGGCGCCAGCGACTCCAGCGCGATGCCCGGAAGGACCGGACTAATTTTCATCAAGTTGTCCAGCGAATCACTCGTTCGAATTTCTGCAACCTCAGACTTCGTGCCGATCAATCTGCCAGTGTCCTGACGCTGCAGCCGCTGCCAGCATTCGACGCAAAACGCAATCGCCGGATCAAAGTCCAGCTTTGTGTCTTCAACCCAACGACCGCATTTGACACAGTCCCCGTAGGATCCTGACATCAAGCGATCGAGCGCATCGTCGATTTTGCGTAAACGCGTCTGAAGCAGTTCAACGTGCCAGTGTGCGTCGCTCACCTCTGATCGCTCAGCAACTTTAGAACCTGTTCCAAAGTCCTTTACCAAAGCTTCGCAAACTTCTTCGCGTTCAGAGTGCAAACGGTGCCACACCGAGCCAGCTGAGCCGGGTTGATCAATTGCGGGAGTATTCAAATTGGCGCTCATTATTGCCTCCAGTATTTTTCGGTAATCTAACTACTTCAACTGAGCAATGTGCCCGGGCCGCGACCGCAGTGGACACACTGCCGAGTAGAAAGCGTTCGAAGCGGTTGCTAAAGCCGAGTGATCCGACAAAGATGCAATCGGCACCCCATGCTTCTGCCGCCTCCACAAGCGCGAGTTTTGGATCGCCTTCTAGAATTTCACTCGACACTTTTAAGCCGGACTGTCGCAACTGAGCGCAAGAGTTTTCCAGGATCTGCTTCAGCCATTCGCGCTCGGCTTGATTAGTTTCTTCGACCATTTTCTCAACAGGTGGAATGAACCGTCCGACGAAGGTGGGCGTTAGCGGATCGTTGACTGCAATTAGTCGCACCTCACTGATAGCTGGCCAAATTCGGCGTGCTATTTCTAATACAGCGGCAGCACTTTCAGGTGAACCGTCCACTCCGACTACCAAGCGGACCGGTGTTCCGGGCTCATCAACCCGCCCTCGAGCAACACGAACTGAACATCGCGCATGAGTTAACACTCCCTGTGAAACGCTGCCGAGTACCAAACGTCCGACCAGGGAACGTCCGTGCGAGCCCACTAAGATAAGATCAGGTTTCCATTCATCGGATTGCCGAATCAGTTCGCGTCTGGGTGAGCCGACGGAGGCTTGCGCGGTTATCTGCCAATTCGGGAAATTGGTTCGTAGTCGAACGGCTGCGCGATCAGCGAGAGCTTGCGCTTCATCGAGTGGTTGAGAGCCCTGAGCATAAATGCGGGTCAGGTCGGCCGGCACGTAGACAGCATTTGCCAACGCAAGGATCTCGTAAGTTGAGGGTGGTGGCGGAGGTAGCCAGACCTCGGTCACAGTCATAATTAAAGCCTCTGCAGCCGGAGGCAAGCCCGCTCGTTGTAGATCGTCGAGTGCTGCCTCGGCGCAATCTGAGCCATCGTAGGCAATCAAAATTTTCATTTTCACAGTCATCATGAACCTCACGGATCTCGCTGTTCACAATGCTTCTTTGGCAAGAGGTATTCCGGACGTTTTTCTCGTGTTTTTGGAGAGGTAGGGACCCCGAACAAGCCTTTCCTGGGGATGTTCTCGCAAGTTATGGGAAAGTTTTCCCAGCGATTCAAGCGCGGCGTTTCACGGTATGCCAAGCAGATTCAGAACGAAGGGGCCAGTGAGGCTGACCAGTATGCAACCTAAAACCATGAGAATCAGGCCGGGTATCGCCAGGTCGGAGAAAGTAATCCCGCCCTCGCCATAGATCATCGCATTTGGAGGCGTGCTAATAACGAAAGGGATGCCGAGAGAAGCGGATATCGCCAGCAAGATTGCTGTGGACGGCCCAGGATCAATTCCCGCGGCTAATGGAATCAACATTGTTACGGAGGCCGTGTTGCTCATCAGCGCAGAGAGCAGAGCGGCCGAAAAACACAGCATGAACAAACGAGTCGTGTGAGGTATCTCCTGCCAAGGTAGAGCCGCTCCAGCAAACCTGGTTAACCCTCCTTGATCTAATAGAGTCCCCATCCCAATGCCGCCCGCAATGAGTCCCAGAGTGGACCAGTCAATGCGCGTGATGTCTTCGCGGCGTAGGAGTCCCGAGCCAAAGAGCACAGCGGTGGCAATCAAGGCCACAATTGCCGCCGATGTTCCGTGGATGGGCTCCGTCAACCAGGCTGCCACTGTGAGAAAAAAGAGAGCCATTACCAGGCGGCCCCGGCCATCCGGCGGCTTGACTGTAATGTTTGACATTTCAGTAAATCCGCGCAGACGAAAGCGCGCCATCAGTAGCGCGCCGCCGGCAATCATTAGGCCCAAAGCGAGCGGTACCGCGAATACCATCCAATTAAGAAAAGTGATGCGCACGTTGTGGGATACGGACGCGATCGCGATTGCATTGGGACCGGTGCCAATTGGCGTAGCGATGCCGCCAAAATTTGCGCCCATGGCAATTCCCAAGAATGTGGCTCGTCGAAAGGGATCGTCTTTAGCTGTGCCTGCAAATAGTGGATGGAGAGCCGCTAGCATCATCGCGGCCGCAGCAATGTTGGACATCCACATTGACAGGACCGCGGTAGCCGCTATCACGAGACCAACCAGGCCCAACCGATGACCACCCGACAACCGCACAGCGAAACGGGTGATGAGTTTGTCGATACCATGACGACTCGCCGCAACGCTTAGGGCGAATCCACCTAGAAACAGAGCCAGGACGGGATTTGCTGACCATCCCAAAACCTGCGCGAGGTGAAATTGAGCTCCGTATCCACTTAACAGGAGCGGGGTAAGCGCCCAGAGCAGAAGAGTTGGCACATAAGGGGGAACAACTTCCGTAAGCCAGAGCACAAGGCAGGTTCCCGCGATAGCCACGGCTCTGGCGAATACGGGATCCGAAATCCACAACCACGACATTACGACCAGGGCCGCAATAAGACTGGCAGCCAACGACTGGCGCAGTATGAGATTGTCGCGTTTAGACTTGGTGGGCGCCACCACAGCTACTGGCTCTTGTTTGGGCTTATGAGAGTTTTCTTCTGTTCGCGGCACGGGCAGATTCACTACAAATGCGCGGCCTCCCAATACTTTTCTTGTGCACGCTTTGCCCAGCTCCAGAAACGTCCCTGTCTAACGCTCGCCGGTTCATTTGTCCAGATATCTTTGTGAACGTAAAAACTCTCGCTACCACCTTCATCAACAACAAATTTCATCTCATGACTGTAGTGTGAAAGAGGCGGATGCCCATCAATCGCCGCTGCCATATTTGCAGCGGCAACCTCTGCCTGACGCACGGCCATGTGACCCATCTTGGGCCCACTAAAGTTTACACAGTCGCCAACGGCATACATTCGTTCCGCGCCGACGACGCGCATAGTCGAATCCACATTGATGTAGGCCTGATTACTGATGCCCAGATGTAAGACTGATGGCGACCCCTGAAACGGCGGTACCAACATTAGCAGGTTAAAATTCATACCGCGTCCGTCGCTGGTTGCGACAGCGCCGGCCGTAACTCGGTTTATCGGGAAATCCGGAACGAATTCTATTCCGTGGTCCGCGAATGCATTCCGGAGTGCGATCGTGACCTGCGCATCGCCGAGCTGCAGGCCCGGTGGGTCAGGGCTGACAATTGTGATTCTTACACGCTCTCGTTCACCCCGCTCTCGCAGTAAACGCGACAATGCGAATGCAGTCTCATAAACAGGCACCGGCAAACGAGCACCAGGACACTCGCCGATGACCGCGCGGCCCTCATGGAAATGACCCAGGGCCATAGCAAACCTTAGTGCTTTATCCACACTTAGCAGATGGTGCGAGTGTTCATAAAAACCCTTTATTCGTTCAGTTGCTAACCGGCGTCCGAGCGCGAAAACTAGATAATCGTAGTGAAGCTTTCCTTCCAATTCACCATGGGCAATGATTACTTTCCGCTCCAAAGGATCGATGCGTGCGACTTCAGCTTCGATGAAGTTTATGCGCCGGCTTAGCATGCTCTCGCGCAGATTAAATGAAACATCTTCACGTTTGCATTTACCGAACGCTAATTTCACCAGTCCCGGATAGAAAACAAAGTTCCGGCTGCGCGACACCAGGGTGATCTGATGCTCGTCACTCAACTGCTCAGCTAAACGCTCCGCCGCGACAACCCCGCCAAAGCCACCACCCAAAATCAAAATCTTCGACATTAGTTTGACCCCAACTTAAAATTTGACGCCCAACCGGCGCCGCATCTGCCTCGGTGCTCTGCACGGGACGTACCAGTTACTATCCGTGGGTTTATGGCGAGCTTTGGCACGCTCTGTGATCTTTGGCGATTGCTTAGTTGCGGGGTATTTCGCAATGAAGCTGAATTTTCGCGCAGCACAAAGCCGGGTGTAGGGGATTCAACTCTTTCTAAAGACGGGCTGGTATTAGGAGGTTGAAGCCTGGAACGGCAAGTAACTCCTTCAATAGCATGCCGGCTGTGTACGCGAGGGCTGCGGCAATCGCACCGACCAGCAAAGTCGTTACGCCCGAGCGCCACCACGGAATCGTAGACCACCTGCTCTTGGCCGATCCGATTGCAACAAAGGTGACGCCCGTTATGATCATGGAAACTTCGAACGCGTGCGGGAACTTTAACAAATAGGGAAGCAGAGGAACCAAACCGCAAGCAATGAAAGCCGTGAAGGTGCTGATAGCTGCGATCCCGGGAGAACGCACTTCCCAGGGAAGTCCGTACTCTTCAGTCAACATCGTACGAACCCAGCGCTCACGATTGGCTGTTACAAGTTCAACAATCCTTTCCAGATCCTGACCCTCGAAACCTTTCAACTGAAAGATCTGTCTTACTTCCTCGCGTTCTCCTTCAGGAGCCATGTCGATATGGCGATGCTCGATCGCCTCCAGCCGGCGCCAATCGTCGTGCTCGGCTCGAGTGCCGAGGAAGTTACTGGCGGCCATTGAAAATCCATCCGCAAACAGGTTGGCAAAACCCAGCGCCAGAATGATCCACGGAGATAGGCGAGCACCGGCTACACCACCTACGACGGCGAATGTGGTAACTGCCCCATCGATTCCGCCGTAGATCCAGTCGCGTAGGTAGTTGTGTGCCGGTCCGGCGGCCAGCCGCTCGCTAATCGCCTGAGCCGAATGTTCGTGTTCCATTTTCTTCATTGTGTTTGCCTTCCTAACCGGGGCAATGATCATGCCGAGATAACCCATAAGCGCGTTTCAGTGATTGTCTTTCGTATTCGCATCAATCGCATCAGCGGTGTCGCTGAAGAGCAACGAGTTTGGTGCTGCTTTATTTTTGCCCGTCCTCCCAACCGCCAGAAATCCACCGACATAATTGCGAATTCCTTCGCAAACGCTGGGTCAAAGTGCGCACGATTAATTAGCCTGTTGTCTGATTTGGCCCCTTACTAAAACGGCCTAAGAGTTGCGAAGTCCTCAACCGTACATTACGGCCTCCCGCCCAATATGTTGATTTTTGAATCGTCGAAAGCAACGCGAGGAGCTTTGTTGCAGCAATCAAAGCCTTAAGAAGTTTGACGCTTAAGTGAACAGCATTAAACGTTATTCGGGTGGGATGAGCTCAATTTGCCGCGGCTTCCGACAGTGTCGACGGAAAGGAGCGAAATCATGAAGACAACAAGATTAACGGCATTCGCGCTCACTGCCTTGATTACTGTTCTGCTCGCAGGCACGGCGCAGGCGCAGAAAGGCGCATTTGTTTCCTTCAAGGGAATTGAAATCTCCACCGGCCACGAAGAATCCGGGGAAGCCTACGGTTGGATGTGTTATGCGAGGACCACCGGGGCCTTACCAGGTAATCTCACCTTGTCGATTGACCTGGCGGGAATGAAGGCGCCTGACACCAGCAGCGATGTCAGCGGTGGCGCGTGGACGCTCCCAGTTTACATGCCGACAAAATTCTCCCGGTTGAGACCGATCTTACTCGATCCTTATCAGGGTGTAATCTTCGGCAGTGTTGAGGGAGGCAGCGTGACGTGGGACAAAACAGGAACGTCTGCTACGGTCGAATTAAAGATGCTGATTCAGGGCGGCACCCGGACGATGAGCGAGATGCGCGGCAGTGCCTACCTTTACGGCACCGTATTCTATGATGAGAAAGGACGGGGAACGTTCGATGGCTCAATCTACTTCGAGTTCCTATGAGCCAACTCGAGGCTAAATCGATTGCCGATTGCCGATTGGCCATTGCCGATTAGTTGAAATCAGGTGCCACCACTACTTGCCCCCTTCCGCTGCAGGCTAAACGGGGAATTAGCAATCGGCAATCCTTGGCTCTTTCACCTAACCGAACGACGAAGTTTCCACTAAGCTTTCAGGACCTTGGCCAAAGAAACGAGTAATTTCTCTGCTGTGTAAGGCTTGCTTAGAAACATTTGCACTCCTCCGAGTGAAGCTTCGCCTGCTTTATGGCCAGCCGTCAGCCCGCTCGCGGCAATGATCTTCACCCCCGGATTCATTTTTTGCAGGGCACGAATCGTGGCCGGGCCGTCCATGAAGGGCATCATCATGTCGGTGAGCACAACGGCGACTTCGTTCTTTCGATCGGCGTACAGCGCGATGGCTTCAGTTCCGTCGCTCGCTGTGAGCACGGTATAACCAAAAGTCTCGAGCGTGCCGCGTGTTATCTCGCGAATGGACTCCTCATCGTCCACCACCAAAATCAACTCGCCATTACCGAGGGGAAGATCCGTCTGTAACGCACCGGCTTCGACGGCACGCGGAGAGTCGAGGGCTGGGAGGTAGAGCGAAAACTGAGTTCCCTTGTGAAGCTCGCTGTAGACATTGATGAAACCACCGTGACTTTTCACAATTGTCAGCGCCGTAGAAAGTCCCAGTCCGGTACCTTTGGTCATCTCCTTCGTCGTGAAGAAGGGTTCAAACATTCTGCTTTGGATCTCCGGCGGGATTCCTGGTCCAGTATCGGAAACTGTTATCAGTACAAAACGGCCTGGCTTAGCCTCAAGGTGCATTCGCGCGTAATTCTCATCCACAACCGTATTCTCAGCTCCGATTGAAATGGATCCTCCTTCAGGCATGGCGTCGCGAGCGTTCACGCACAGATTCATCAGTACCTGATGCATCTGCGTGGCGTCCGCTGAAATGATCCACAGGTCGTCGGGCAAGTGGAAATTGATCTCAACTGACTTGGGGAACGTCTCGCGAAGGATTTTGGCAATCTCCTTTATCAGATGTTTTGGCTGCAGAGCCACGCGCTCACCTTCCACTCCTCTTGCGAAAGACAACACCTGCCGCACCATGTTGCCGCCTCGTTCAGCGTTTGTGCGCAGCACTTCGAGCCATTTCTTGCTCGCCTCATCCGTGGTCTTCAATTGCAGCATGTCGATCGCCATCAGAATTGGCGACAACACGTTATTGAGGTCGTGGGCGATGCCACCGGCAAGTGTTCCAATGGATTCCATTCTCTGAGCGCGCAGAAACTGCGATTCCATCAGCTTCCGGTTGGTAACGTCGGTATTGATCACAAGGATAGATGTTGGTGTCCCTTGATCGTCACGCACTAATGTCCACCGGCTCTCCACAGTAATTTCGGCGCCGTCACGACGAAACTGATGAATTTCACCACTCCATTCGCCGGCCTCAAGCACCGCCTGCCGTGCTTCCTCAAACTGAGTGGAGCGTTCCCTGAGGAGTAAATCAGCCACGTTCTTCCCGACCGCCTCCTCCACGGTCCATCCGTAAATTCGTTCGGCGCCTTTATTCCAGAAAAGTATGTTGTGATTAAGATCTCGAACCAGGATTGCGTCCTGCGCTTGATCCAACAATGCAGCCTGCTCACGTATTTGCTCTTCGCCACGTTTACGTTCCGTGATATCGCTACGGATTGCGACGTACTGATAAGGCTTTCCTTCCGCATTTAGAAAGGGGACGATTGTGGTGTCCACCCAATAGTAGCTGCCATCCTTCGCGCGATTTTTTATCTCACCATGCCAAACCTCTCCGCTAGCGATTGTTATCCACAAGTCTCTGATGAATTCTTTTGGGTGGTAAGCGGAGTTGATGATGCGGTGGTCCTGACCGAGCAACTCTTCACGTGAATACTTGGAGATTTCGCAGAACTTATCGTTAACATAATTAATAATGCCGCGCTGATCAGTGATAGCTACAATTGCGGCTTCATCAAGCGCGAATTTGATATCCGCCAATTCCTTGAGCGAACGCTGTAACGCTCCATCTGCGTGAAGCTCCGTCTCCAGCTGTGATGTCTTGTTCAAAGCCATAAGGTGCTATGAAGGGACGCTTTCGGAACCGGCCGCGAAGCCCCGTGCTTCGTCGAGTTTTTTGAGTCGATACCGTAACTGGTCGCGGGAAATGCCGAGTAATTCGGCGGCGCGAGTCTGGTTGCCTCCGCTCCGATCGATCGCCTGCTGCACAAACGACAATTCTGCTTCATTAAGAGAGATTCCCTCAGTGGGAAGCGCAAACTGAACGGAGCCCCAATCACTTTGGGTTGTTGGGCCACCGTCCTTCCGCACCGGGCCCAAAAGGCTGCCAGGTAGATATTCAGTGGTGATCGTATCGTTGTCTTCGAGGATAAGCGTGCGCTCGATCACGTTGCGCAACTCGCGCACATTTCCAGGCCAACTATATCCGCGAAACACTTCAGCTACTTCGGATGACACGCCTGTGATTTTTTTACGCAAGCGAAGTCTCGAACCGATCTTTTCAATATAGTGTTTAGTTAGTAGCAGAACGTCGTCCCCGCGTTCACGCAAGGGTGGGATATCGATCTGTATTATGGAGAGCCGATAATACAGATCGAGGCGGAAACGGCCGGCCTCGCTTTCCGTTTTTAGATCGCGATTGGACGCAGCAAGCACTCGAACATCGAGGGGAATGTCTTTCAAACCGCCCACCCGCCTGAATGCTCCCTCTTCTAGTACACGCAACAATTTCGCTTGCAGGGCAAGTTCAAGCTCTCCGATTTCATCCAGCAGGAGAGTGCCACCTTCGGCTTGTTCGAAAAGGCCTTCCTTTCGTGACTTTGCATCAGTGAAAGCTCCCTTTTCGTAACCAAACAGCTCCGACTCGATCAGCGTTGCCGGAAGCGCCGCACAATTGATTGCGATGAACGGCTTATCGGCTCGGTGGGATCCGTAGTGAATTGCTTTCGCCACCAAATCCTTGCCCGTGCCCGATTCCCCCTGTAACAGAACTGAAGACACATCGCTTTCAGCTACCTTTCCGGCAAGCCCCAGCATCTTCTTCATCGCGGGCGACTCGCCAATGATCTGCCGAAAGTTAAACTCTCTGGCCCGTTCTTTTCTTACCTGCTCAACCTCACGCCGCAATTGATTAGCTTCGATTCCGTTCCGGATAGTGATACGGAGCTCTTCAAGACCTATTGGTTTGCCAATGAAATCATAGGCGCCCCCTCGTAGCGCGGAAATGGTGCTCTCAACCTGAACGTTGCCTGTAATCATGATCACGATTGCTTCGGGGCGTTCCTGCTTTACCTGCCGCAACACATCCAATCCTGAACCGTCAGGTAGATCAATATCTAACAATACCGCCGCTGGTGATTCTGACTCGAATTGCTTCAAAGCCTCGGCGACGGTGCCAGCTTCAACTGGCACGAAGCTCCAGCTCCGCAAAGCTTCGCTCAGCGTCCAGCGAATTGCGTCGTCGTCATCGACTACAAGTATTTTCTCGTTGGTGGTTTTCAGAAATGCTCTCCAGCTTGAAGGACTTACACTTGCGGGTCTGTTTGATTATAGGGGGTAACCTAACGGTTGAGAAAGCGCGAGGTTTAATCACGGAAAGATCTTGGTCCTCTGACACACGCCCACCGTACCGCCCATAGGGCAGTTATCCTTTTTTTGAAGTGAGGTAATCTCTAGCCGACCACGGCGCTAAGCATAGTGAGTATTAACGTCACGATAGGACTTGGTGGTGGCGGAGGTCCCGTAATACCTGTGGAGGGTATTTCCCCGGCAAATGCTGAGGCCGACAGTGCTAACGTTAACGCTAGGCCTAAGGCAATCCGTTTCATCTGTTTTCTCCTTTTGAATTGAGAATGCAAGACAGCTTGCATGAGAGAAGAATAGTGCAGATGACAAAATTCTTGCAGTGCTGTGCGACTCGGACTAAGATCCAATCGGCAAGTAAAAAGAGTCTTACTCACCGCGCACGAGGGTTTTATCTGGCTTGAAGATAGCCTCACAAAAACTACAGACGGCCCACCTAACGGCGAATGACGAAGCTCTGCTCCGGTGTCAAACCGCTTTGCAGCAATACGACCGCGAAGATCACGAAGGGGCCCAGGCGACAATGAGTCCCTTGTGGCAAGGTGTCGGCGAGCGACCAAACACATCGGGCTTGCATCGGTCGGTCGCCGCGGAGGTGTTGTTATGTGCCGGGGTATTGACCGGATGGATTGGAAACAAAATTCAGAAAAAAGATGCGCAGGAAACAGCCAAGAATTTGATCGGTGAGGCGATCAATTATTTCGAGTCGGTACGCGATGTTAAGAAGCTTGCCGCGTCCCGTGTGGAATTAGCCTATTGCTATTGGCGAAATGGTGAATTCAATGAAGCGCGAATCATGCTTCGGGAGGCTTTAGAAAAACTTACAACGGCAGGGGATACAAGGGCAAAGGCTATTCTGAAACTCACGACTATCGAATGGACTAGCGGTCACTTCTTTGAGGCTCTGACAATTCTCAACGAGAACACAGCTCTCTTCGAGAAGATTCCGAACCATACAACCAAGGGCGCCTACCACAGTCAGATTGCCATCGTCATGCGCAATCTCGCTACCCGTGAGAATTTAAGTGAGTATTTTCAGCGAGCAGTAAATGAGTATAAACAGGCCGACCATCACTTTAAGTTGGCTCGCAATCATATCTATCGGGCAGACGTAAAGAACAATGTGGGGTTGTTGCTCCTCAAGTTGTCTCGGTTCAAAGAAGCTCACAGGTATCTTGACGAGGCCAGGCGCTTAACAGTTATTTTCAAAGACAAGTCTCGAACTGCTCAGATCGATGAGACACGGGCGCAAGTATTGATCGCTGAGAAAAAGTTTAAAGAGGCCGATGCCGTTGCGGGTAAGGCCGCCTCTGCTTTCGCCAGGAGTGGTAATCAATGTCTGTTAGCCGACGCGTTGATCACACAGGGAATAGCATGCGCTCGTGGCGGTAAACCAGAGCGGGCCCAGCTAATCTTGCAAAAGGCGATCGAAGTTGCGTTGCGGGTTAACGCCACTAGTAAAGCAGGCTTAGCCGCTCTCGCTTTGATCGAAGAAGTAAGCCAACTATCACCGTCAGGGATTCAAGCCGCATACGAGCGAGCGCGTGAATGGCTCGCAGATTGTCAGAGCAAAGACGTCTTATCGAGATTGAATCACGCCGCCGGTAAGTTTGTTTCGAGTGTGCGGCTAAGCACAGAGGATGCCAATGAAAGTTTATCGACTATCGGTTGCGATTTTCAACAGGGAAAACTGAATGCTGAAAGAGAAATGATCAGACAGGCATTGGCTCAAGCTAACGGCAGAATTACTCAAGCCGCTTCTCTGTTAGGACTGAGTTATCAAGCACTTGCTTATATTATCCAGACCCGACACAAAGAGTTGCTCAAAGAACGGACTCCCGTTCGCCGCCGTTTGAAGAAGCGGGATCGGAACGCAAGACGGACGAGTTGATGATAAGGGCTTCCGCCCGTCCGCTGCAGGATGTTGTACATCCAAAAATTAGTTTAAGGCTTCTTGTCGGCCGGCGTAGTGATGGGCGTCATCTGCAGGGACACGATCTGCCACGCCCCGCTGCGCCTTGCGAATACATTCGTCACCCGGTACTGCCCGCTGGCCTCTTGCCCGCCATACTGTCCCTTCATCGTCGTCAGGCTGGTCATCACCGCGACGTCTCCGTAGACCCTCACCGTCCGATCGCTGGCTTCGAGCGAGTCGAACCGGTTGGCGCCGGACTGGATGTCGGCCAGGCGCTGCGTCTTCGTGAGCACGACCCCGCCCGGGTTGATGAAGGTCAAGTCATCGCCCCAGATGCGTTCGAGTGCGGCCGTGTCTTTGGCCTTGAGTGCCGCGATATATTGGTCAGTCAATTGTGTCACTTCTTGTTCGGCGTTGTTAGTGGAAGAGACTTTCGCCCCAGTTGGTTGAACCTTCTCTACCTTCTTCTCCGGCGTTTGGGTTTGACCGAGAGCGATAGACAAAGCAAGGCATGTTAATAAAATGACTCCAAATAGTCTTTTCATTGAAAAGCTCCTTTTGATTAGGCTTGGGGACAGCCACGTTAAACCGAGTTTCAGGGTGGACAAGTCGTGCAGAAGTATTGTTACGTGAACTCGGCGCACGCTATCACAAGCACCACCGCCGGGCAAGGGATTGGTCAGGCATGCTCAGACCAACCAGTGCCTCTCTACCAGTAAATTCTCTAACCTCAAATTTCAATAACTGAGCGGTAGGTCTCGATGATTGGAAGCGAGGACCTAAGTACATGATCGCGCATAGGTGCGGCCTACTTGGTGATGTGTCGCAAGCCACATGCGCGACCCCTTTGCAGGTGATCAAGTGCGCGCGGCGCATCCAAAGGAAATAATTAAATCTGCAGTGGAGGCCATTTTTTATCGCTAGATTCGCCTAATCGCGCAAGATTGACCCGTCAACTCAATCGCCGTCGGGGGGAACCAATGAACGCGTGAACCTCAACAGCTGCTCAAAGTTTTTGGCGTAGAACTCTGACGGGAATCGCTGATTTAACAAACTATCCGCAAAACCATCGCCTCCCAGCACAATGGCACTACCTAATTTGCTTGCGGCCTTATGCACTTGAGCATAATCGCGCGCTAGGCGATCGGGGTCGGTCATTAATTTTGCGGAAACACATAACAACCGCGGACGGTGTTTGGTCAGGGCGTCGGCCACGGCAAAAAATGGCGTGTTGGGCCCGAGATTGATCACATCCCAGCCATCATTCTCGAGCAACACATGCGAAAGATGGACCGGTAACTCATGAAGGTCTCCCTCAACTCCGCAAATTAATGCCTTAAGTTCGCTGGCAGCCGCCAGATGAATCACACTACGCAAATCTTGCAGTGCGGTAATCGCAGTTTGGGTAGCGAGATGTTCATCTGCAATTGTTAGTTCGCCTCTATACCAGTGATCTCCTATCTGATGCATCGCCGTGGTGACCACTCGATCAAAGAGTGAGGCCAAACTCGTTCCGTGCAGGTAAGCGTTTATCAGCAATGCTCGCGTTTCATCTTCGTGGCCCGCTATTAAATGCTGAAAAAGCAGACTGGTAGAAACCTTTTCTTTGGACGCTGGCTTGCGCGCGCTTTGAGCGGCAGTTCGCTGAGGAGTGGCACCACGCTCACGCTGGAATCGTGCGATCCCTGCCAGACCAAAGCGCCGATGTCCTCCTACAGTTTTATCCGATTGGATGAGGCCATCGTCCGCCCAACGTTTTATTGTCGCCTCGCTGACGTTGAGAAGGCGAGCAACAGCTTTAGTTGTTAGTGCAGTACCAGCCATTTCCTTTCTTACCCTAAGATAAGTTCCCCTCCCTGTCCTGACGACGGAGTTTACCAGAAATCGCTCATAACGACCATGTGTTTTTATGACTTCGCAAGTACACTTGACAGCTAGCTAGATTCCCGGTAGCTTATAACCGCTCAATCCGCTCACATAAAGGAGGGCGGAATATGGGGCGGATTTTGATGCAATTTCGAAAAAACTGGCCCCTGCGGGGGCCACAACCAAGGGAGAACGTAGTCGTATGAAGTTAATCAATTTAGGGACAAGAGTCTTGGGCAGCTTTGCCATCGCTCTGTTTTTACTCGTTGCTGTCGGAATCGCTACTAATGTTAACGCGGCAAGTAATGCCGGCGTGACTGATCCAGAGGCGGTTTCAGCTGCCGACATTGTGGACACCGCTGTAGCGGCCGGAAGTTTCACAACACTGGCCAAGGCACTGGAAGCCGCCGGCCTTATCGATGCCTTGAAGGGAAAGGGACCTTTTACTGTGTTTGCACCAACTGATGCTGCTTTCGCCAAGCTGCCGGCGGGCACGATCGAATCACTGCTGCAGCCCGAGAACAAGGAAAAGTTGAAGGCGGTCCTGCTCTATCACGTTGTCCCTGGCGAGGTCACGGCAACGGACGTGATGAAACTCAATGGGCAATCAGTCAAGACATTGCAAGGCGGAATGTTCAAGGTGAACACGAAACATGGAGTGCGGGTGGACAATGCCAAGGTAACTCAAACCGACATCAAAGCTTCCAACGGCGTCATCCACGTGATTGACACTGTGTTGCTGCCGCAAAGCTAAAATGGAATAACGAGCAAGGGGGGTGGGAGAGTCGCGGCATCTAAACAGGGCCGCGGCTTTCCTCACATTGAACATTGGAACTGCAATACTGGGGGACCGGAAGATGATTTTCATAAAAATAAAGTTGACCATCATACTGTCATTATTGTTGATGAGTTGGAGCGGGAACATGGACAAGGAAAGAAAGCCGCTGACTGTGGTGCCATCAGTAGATCTTGGAAAGTATGTCGGCAAGTGGTATGAGATCGCCCGCTTGCCCAATCGTTTCGAAAACAAGTGCGTCAGCTCCGTCACCGCGACTTACACTTTACGATCTGATGGACAAATAGAGGTCTTGAACGAATGCAAGAAGGCTTCGGGAGAACTAAAGAGGGCGAAAGGTAAGGCCAAGGTAGTTGACAAGAAGTCGAACGCCAAATTGAAGGTCACTTTCTTTTGGCCCTTCTACGGGGACTATTGGATCCTTGAACTGGGCGCCAACTACGAGTACGCAGTGGTCGGTGATGAAAGTCGAAAGTACCTTTGGATTCTAAGTCGGACGCCGCAGATTGACCAGGCATTTTACCAGGAGTTACTTGCAAAGATGTCAAACCAAGGCTTCGACACAAGTTTCATTATCAAAACGCCGCAACCTTAACGTATCGCGGATGCGCTGGCAACGCGGGGCTCAGCACGCGGCGTAGAACAACGAAGGGCATCCGCAATGGATGCCCTCGTTACTAATTGCATTGGTGGAGCCGAGGGGGATCGAACCCCTGACCTCATGACTGCCAGAGATGCTATAGCCTCTTCTACTCAGTTCACTTGTGTTCGTTTAAGTGCTCTTGAGCGCATGTTTGTTAGGGCTTGAGAAGAATCCGAGGTCTGTTTGGTTTGGAACAGTTCTACCTAGTTGGGCTGAGTTGGCACACAATTGGCACACAAAAATGGCCTACCAAGATGGCCAAGGTGCGGGCGATGGTCTTTCATATGATGAAGCGACACTAGGTCAGCGTCATCTATCCAACCTCACCAACCGTAAGCAATGCAGCCACTGCCGGTTCCTGCGGCGCAAGGGCCCGCAGCCAAGAGTAAGATGGAAGACAAACATCTGAGAATGCACTTACTCGCTTCATCTCGCAGCGCGCGAGGGTTGCGACAAAACAATCGTGTGCAAGCGAACAAGCGAAAGGTTCCAACTTCCCGAATTCAGTGAGGCATTCAAACGCTCATACACGTTGTGGCTGATCGGGTTGTAAAGAAGGGCCGTCTGAGTAATCCGCAATGCGCACGAATCATTCTCTTCCTCGGCGCACTAATCGTGGATGCGCAGGCTGGCATAGTCAACGACTATGGCACCGTAAGATAGGGAAAGTCCCTGGACCTCTGGTCGGGCAAAGCGATAAGTCTGTTCGTGGAAGAGAGGAAGCAGCAATCTTTCGCGCGCGATGATTTCCTCGATCTGCCGATAGACCGCGTGCCGCGCCGCCGGAGATGTTTCTGATCGTCCCCGTGCTATCAGACGGTCAACTTCGGCTGAACCGCATAGCTTTCCCAGCAAACCCTCTTTAGTAGCCAGGATGTTAGCGAAAGTGTCCGCATCCGGATAATCAGCGCCCCAGCGCCCAAGCACGATGTCGACGGAACCCTTTGACAATGCCTCTACCAATCCTTCCATGTTGCTGCTCACAACACGAATCGTTATCTGGCGATCGGCAACAGATCGCGAGATCTCACGCGCGAGAGCTGCATACTCTCCCAGGAACACCGGGTTAACGGCGGCGGTCAGTTCAATTTCCGTGATTGGCTTTTCAGACGAAGATGTGGATGCCAGAGGCATTCTTGGGACATATGCGGAGTCATGACCAAGCAGTCCAGGCGGAATGAGTCCATGCGCGGGCACGGCGAGCCGTCCCAGGGTCTGACGTACCACGCTCGCAACGTCGATAGACCGCGCCAGGCTCTGGCGGAGGCGTTTGTCTTTCAGTGGTCCGCTGTGACAGTTGAATGCTGCATAGTAAGTCAGGAGATTGGGGATCTCGTGATAGCCGGACGCAAACTCAGGCTCGCGGCGCAGAGCCTCTGCGTCCGAAGGCAACAAGTCCGACGCCAGCGAGAATCGACCGGCTCGGAACTGGGAGAGGATATCGGCCGGAGAAACACCGAAGTTGAAGATAAGTCTTTCTATCCTAGGATAGCCATTGCGCCAGTAGGTTCTATTTCGCTCGAGTTCGAGACGAACGCCTGGCTCAAACTTCACCACGCGAAAAGCGCCGGTTCCCACACTGCCCTCTTGCCAACTTCCCCCGAACTTGTCAGTACCCTCCGGAACGATGGCTGCAGCGTGATAAGAAATGAGCGCCGGAAAAAATGAGACCGGCTCATCGAGCTCGATTGTAAACTCCTCGGCCGAGTGAATTCGAAAGCCCGCCAGGTCCGACTCCTCTCCGTTGAGAAGGGCCCTCGCGCCGCGAATTGATGAATAGAAGAAGCGGCCAGTGCTGGCGGGGTTCAGTAGTAGCCTCTCGAACGAATAACGAACGTCGCGCGGTGTCATTTTGCGTCCATCATGGAAGCGGACATCATCGCGGAGGCGAAAACGATATCTCTTACCACCCTGTTCCGCTGTGAATTCACTCGCCAGCCAAGGAACGATCCTCGCGCCACCGACGTCTCGAGTTAGGGTTTCAAAAATGCTCGGCAGTACCTCTGAATCTTCTACGGTGCCCGCCAGCGAAGGATCGATGTGGTCCAGCGTTCCGGTAATTGGGACCTCAATAGTCCCACCGCCGGCCCGTTGAGCGTCGGTTGCCTTGGCCACCGATTCTAATCTGCTCACCTCAGCATAGTTCACATATGGCGCGCTACCACGAAGGGTAAGGCCCAGAACTTTTGAGTTGGCAAGTCGATAATCGACGTCGTGAAACAAAGGCAAAACCATTCCTGATTCCTGCAAAAAACTCTCGTACTTCCGATAAAGCGAGGCTCTAACACCGGGACGGCTTTCGGTGCGCGCCTCTTCAAGAATCTGGTCCCCGTCCGCCGAGGAAATGTAAGCGCGATATTGACCCACACGCGAATGGAAAAGACCATAGGTAAAGTCGTCCGGGTCATCATAGTCGGCATTCCATCTGCCGATGAACAGATCTATTCCGGCACTATTCTGGAAGGATTCCAGGTAGGAGGCCATCGTGGGAGTGACTACCTCCACTTTCACGCCGAGCTCTGACCAAATTGAGAGCAGGGTTGTCAGAAGCGACTTGTATCGGTCCAGGAACAGAGGATGCACGGCTGCCCTGAGCGTGATTGGATCGCTGATGCCAGCTGAACGCAGCATTGACAGGGCCTCGTCGCGAGTGAGAGTCTGGCGCCGCCTGCCCGGATCATACCCAAGCATCCCCGGTGGGATCAGACAGACGGCAGGCTGTGCAAAGCGCCCTAATGTTTGCCAAACCAGATCGTGGGTACGCAATACTCGTGAGAGCGCTAGACGAAGGTCTGGGTTCTGAGCGACTGAACCACTCGTGGAATTAAAGTTAAGGAAGTAAGTATTCTTGCGCGGAGACTCAACCAAGCTCCCACGAAAGCGCGGATCGCGGAGAAACTCTTCAAGCTCTCGGGGCGATAGATCACGTGCGAGGTCAATCGAACCTGACCGCAACCCTGAAGCTATCTCTGAGGCGCTTAGCCCTGCGCGAAATTCGACCTCATCAAGAAACGCCAGGGAACCCTTCCAGTATCTTTCATTGCGCTTTAGCAATATGCGGTCGGGGGTATACGAGGCGATTCGAAACGGACCGGTGCCAATGGGAATAGAATCGGTCTTTCCGTCATCGAGGTCCAGGGTGATACCGGTCTTGTAATCTGTTAACAGGCCGGGGTAGATGGATAGCGGGTCAGGCAGTTGTATTTCCAGTTTGTAATCTGAGTGGACCAGAATCCCCGCCAGTTCCTTATCTTTGCCCTTAGCAAATTCCGCTGCGCCGCGGATCGCCTCAAGACCCGGAGGTAGCTCACGAGCTAGACGAATGTTCTGTTCGAAGGAATGCTTTACAGCCGGAGCGGTCAGGACTTGGCCATTCTGGAAGCAGACGTTTTCTCGAAGTGTAAAGAAGACTGAAGTGCCATCTTCGGATACTTCCCATTTCTCACAGAGAGCCGGAATCAAGTTGCCTTCAAGATCCGCGGCTAAGAGCGTCTCAAAGACGTTCGCTAGAATCTCCTGCTCTTCCACGAGTTCCATATTGACGGGATTGATTTCGCCGAGCGGAGTGGCCATAGCCACAACTAGTCTGCCCCCTTTGGGCACCTCTTCGTGGAGTTCGGTTTCTTTTGTCGCCGGAGCCAGCGAAACAGACTCCTCGAGATAGTCGTTGGCTTTTTCATATTCTCCACGCAGGTTGGCGAGCGTGGCAGCCAAAGACAGCACATGCCTGAGGCTATCCTTGTCTCCGACAGCGCGTGCAGCGTCCATAACCTGTTGGACCAATCGGGTTGTCTCCTCGACCTTTCTGGCCTGCCAGGCAGTCTCGGCGGCAAGCAAGAGTGCGGTCACGGACCGCGCCTGGCATCTCTCGCGGTCGAGGATCCGTCCAGCCGCTTCCGCCTCTTTCAATGCGGCATCGACATCTCCAGCCATTCGATGTGCCTGGGCCAGCAGCAGTCGCGCTTCACCTTCAAGCGCCGGATCACCTTCCCATTCGTCATCGAGAAACTCGAGTACTGTACGGGAGGCTCGTGCTGCCTCTTCGCTGCTGAAAGCATCGAGGGCGGTCTTGGCCATCCGCAGGCCATACTCAACTGTCTTGTCAGGGACGTCGCCCTGGGAGAAGTGGTGGACCAGCTGTGGGTAAACTCGCTCAAGTCTTCCACCGTGACGCTGTTCGACCTCCTCAGCATATTTACGATGCAAGGACCGTCGCTTGCGCCGAGAAATTGCTCCGTATAGCACGTCACGAACGACACCACTTGAAAAGGTCAGGCGATCACCGCGCGACTCCCGCTCCTCCTCGAGGATTCCCTCTTCAACCAGACGGTCAATCGCGTCTTCAACATCCTTGCCCCCGGCCAGCGCTTCCAGATCGCGAAAGTCAAAGGCTTTGCCAATCACCGAAGCAATGGAAAGAATCTCACGCAGTTCCTCAGGCAGGCGCTCGATACGTTTTTCAACCGCCTGTTGAATTGTGGCGGGCAAATCACCGGTGGAGAGATCAGTGGCCGCTCCTAGACTCCAGGCCCCTGTTTGGTCCTTTGAGATGCCGCCGGAATCAAGTAGCGAACGAACCAGTTCTTTCGTGAAAAATGGGTTGCCCTCAGTTCCTTCATAGAGTTTCTGCACGAGACTGTCGGCTAGTTTAGGCCCGCCAATAAGTGTTTCGAGAAACAGGCGATGTTCTGGTGGCGAGAACGGTCCGAGCGCGATTGCCGAAAAACGGCGGTCCCCGCGAAAACTATCAAGCATGCGCAGCAGTGGATGGGAGCGGTCTGCTTCGCTTGAGCGGTAGGTACCTATGATTAGTGTAGGTGTGGGCCCTAGTCGTCGGACGATATATTGCAATGCCTCGATGGATATCTCGGCCGCATGTAAATCCTCGAGAAAAAGAATGAGGGGCTTTCCCGCGGCAAGGCGTGTGAGTGTTCGTGCCAACAGCTCAAAGATCTGGGTGCGGTTCTCAGGGCCTTGCGATCCGCCTATTGATCCTACAGTCTGGGCCAACTTTGAATCGCCAGTCGCCGAGGCGCGAATCTCACTGATCTCTGTAAGCATGGGAAACAGCGAAACGAGATCAGGGGCGACGTCCGAAAGCTCTATCCTGTTGTCAGGAGAGCTGGACGTATCCTTTTGTCGGAAGAATTCCTGAATGGCTTCACAAAACCCCTGGTAGGGAAAGGCGCCATCCTGCTCAATTGAGCGACCATGAAGCACCAGTAGTTTGCGGGCTTTCGCCAGGTTCTCGATTTCGTCAAGGAGTCGTGTCTTGCCCACGCCAGGCTCACCGGAAACGACGACAAACTGGCATTCACCACCAATGGCGGCATTGAGTCGCTTCTGCAACTCAGCTTGTTCTTTCTCCCGGCCTATGAAGGGAGAGAGCGCCACACGAGGCATCATCAGTGTCTTCGTCAATACCACTGATTTACCAAGATCGCTCTGGTGAAGTCGGGTCTGGCACCGCCGTAGAGAATCAGCGACCTCACTCGCACGCTGTGATCTTTTACCAGGATCCTTGGCTATGCAGGTAAGTATAACGGCCTCGAGATCTTCATTAATGTCGGCACCGAGTGAGCGCGGCGGCTGAGGAATCTCATGAACTATACGATAGAGAATTGACTGGAGCTCACCTGAAAATGGCGGTTCGCCGGTAAGAGACTCGTACAGCACAGTGCCCAGAGAGTAGATGTCCGAACGATGGTCCACACTGCTAGCCGCTACCTGCTCCGGGCTCATGTAGGAGAGTGTGCCGGCAATGGTTCCGGTCTTGGTTATACGACTCTCGGTCGCCCCTCTGGCGAGACCAAAGTCCATGATCCGAACTCTGACTCTTGCGCCATCCTCGCGCACCACCATGATGTTCTCCGGTTTGATATCACGGTGAACGACGCC
This sequence comes from Pyrinomonadaceae bacterium, assembly GCA_041750995.1. Classification (GTDB taxonomy): domain Bacteria; phylum Acidobacteriota; class Blastocatellia; order Pyrinomonadales; family Pyrinomonadaceae; genus PSRF01. The sequence goes on from JBGSYG010000060.1 coordinate 42,656, forward strand.
GCGTGAGTGACTGTATTCAAGAGCTTCAGCAACCTGAATCCCAATGTCGATAACCTCGCCAAGCGTGAGCGCGTTTTCGCGCTGGAACCAGCGCAGATTTGTTCCCTGGAGGACGGGCATGACAAAGAATAGTGATCCTTCGTGCTTGCCAAAATCGAAGATTGGCACAACCGCGGGATGATCCATCTGGGCCACCAACTGCGCTTCGCGCTGGAAGCGTTCTTCCATTTCTGGGCTCAACAGTGTTGGAGGAATAAGCTTGACGGCTACTTCGCGGTTCAATAAGGGATCAAGCGCTCGATAGACGACGCCCATGCCGCCGCGACCCAACTCCGCCCTGATGTCGTAGCGGTTAGAAAGCCTTTGACCGATCATCGTCCCTCCATAAAGAAATTAGTCGAAAATTTGTGAAGGTAAATCGTGAGTGTTTTGTGAGCGTGAGAAACGGAAGGCCTCGCTAAGGCGCACTTTTCACTGACCTAAGCGGACACGGAAGTTGTAATAATAGTTCACGCCTTTACGGAATGTATAGAGGCGCGGAGGAAACGCTACTGGTGCAATGCCTTGTATTGAATTTTATGTAGGCTACGGTGCTGATTGAGTTTTCGATCCAAATAAGCAAGACAGCCCGAATCCCGGAAGGCTCCAATTTAGAGCCTAGGGTGGCCCCTTCGCGAGGCCGAGGGAGCACAGCAAGAATTATTCTGACTCTGAAAGTTTTTGGGTCTCGGACGTGGAAATTTCAGGTTCTAACCCGATGGGCGATAAGAATTCTGAATTGCGAATGCAACTGTTGATCGACTTACCAGAGCGCTTGGTGACGCGTGGGGCCCTATAGATGTAAGTTTTAATCCGGCGAGCAGTGAAGGACAGCCTCGGACACAGTGACGTTGCCCCACGATGAACACCTACTCACACGTGATGCTGGAAATGTTGAGAGACACAACCACGGGTGTGAACGCGCTGATAGGCGAGTAAAAGGCCACCTACCGTCGCCGGGTTTGGTCAAGGTAGTCAAAAACGATTCGGCCTACAGGGGTAGCCCTAAAAGTGTAGGGTATTGGTGGAGCCGAGGGGGATCGAACCCCTGACCTCATGACTGCCAGTCATGCGCTCTCCCAGCTGAGCTACGGCCCCATCTACTTAAGTCGCTTCGTCGGAAGTGCTAATGGCAGACTAATCTAGCGCTTTCAATCGAGTCAAGCACCACCTGAAGAGTAGCGCCGATAACGCGTGGTTCGTCGCTTCAGGTCGGCCTTCGGCATCACGATTCGATTCACTTCTTTCACGTCGCCAACTATTACTTATAATCCGAAGTTGTTAAGTGTTTGGTCGTTCCCTCAGTCACGCTGAAACCCGGAGCAAGGAATTCTGTCGCTTCACCCGATTTCAGCGAAAGCGGATTAGTATCTTTCTCCGGGAAACTCGAATCCATCTGAGCTGCTCGTCGCGTGATTTCGGCCAGCCTCTTACTTACGAATACTCCGTTAACAATCAGTGCGATCCCGATGAAGAAAGGTAGGACCCCGGATATCCAGAGGCGGCTTAGGATTTCGGCTCCCTTCGGCGAGACCCCGCCGAGGATGATGCCCTGCATGAAAATAAATAAAAAAATCGAAAGTGCGAGGCCGATGCTGGCAACAATTACACCGCCTTTGATTTCGTTATGACGCTTGACCTCCGCGCTGATGCCCCGCTGGTGATCCAGCTCGTCTTTACGTCGCTTGCTCTCTGCGTCTGACAGGGTCATCTCAGCAAACCAGGGCTTGTTCGGGTCGACCTTTCCAGCGGTCTGCCGAGTCTCGACTGCATGGCGCACCGCGGAGAGATTGCCGCCGCACACAGTGCAGAATTTCACCTCTTCATTTTGATTTGAACCACAGCGGGGACAGTACATAAGAGGCTCCTTCGCCGACTACAGTAGATACGAAGATTGTTCTGACTGGTTCATATCATCGTAGTCTGCGCTGAACATCAACGAAAGTGCAAAAAACGGAAGCAGCTTGCACTACCTTCCAAACATGATCCTCAACGGAATGCCGAACAATGATAAGCTCAACGAAACCTACAAACATCGCAGCCGCAGGTAGGAAATGACTGACGCTATCGAAGTTGCAGATCTGCAAAAGGTCTATCGCACCAGCAATGGTGAAGTGGTACGAGCTTTAGACGGCGTCTCGTTCCAGGTTCCCCAGGGCCGCATCTATGGTCTGCTGGGACCGAATGGCGCGGGCAAGTCCACCCTCGTAAAGATCCTTAGCACGATCACGCCTCTCACTTCCGGACGCGCGGCCGTGCTGGGTTTCGATGTCACCCGTCAACCGTTAGCAACGCGTCAGCAGTTGGCGGTGGTGCTGCAACAAACTGCGACCGAAAACCTCTTAACGGTTCGCGACAACCTGCTCATTTATGCCTATCTCCATGGGGTGAAATCACAAGCAGCCCGAAAACGTTTGCAGACGGTGGTCGAGGAGTTTGAGCTTGGATCACAGCTGCGCGACACGGTGCAGGAGCTGAGTCTGGGCACTAAACGCCGCATTCAGGTAGCGAAGATCTTCATGCTGGATGCGCCGGTCATCATGCTGGACGAAGCCACCACCGGCATGGATCCTCTTATGAAAAGACGAGTCATGGATCGCTTACGCGCGGAAGCCCGTCAGGGGCGCACCATTCTTTTGACCACTCAGGTCCTGAGTGAAGCTGAGGAACTTTGCGAAAGCATCATGATACTCGACCGTGGACGTTCGATGGCTTCGGGCACCTTGCCGGAGCTGCGCAAACTGTCCACCCATATGTTTCGCGTGAATCTTTTATTTGCAGATACGAACGGAGACCTGGTAAGTAAACTTGAGGCTCTGCAACCGGTGAAACTAGACGTTGATGGCAACTCGGTCGAAATGGTGTTCCAGGGAGAAGAGGCGTCTTTGCTCGGCAGGCTTGCCGACATTTCTCGCGAAACTCCGATACTGCAATTTGAAGTGCGCGGACCCACGCTCGAAGAGATTTTTATTACTCTCATGAAGGAGAAGAGATGACAGGGATCGGCGCGGTTTTTTACCGTGATTACCGCCAGCGGATGACGAATATCGGATTCGTGTTCTGGGATCTATTTGTGCCACTCGCTTATCTCGTTCTCTTCGGGATGGGCTTTGAAGGGATGCTGGGCAGCTCAGTTACTGTCGGAGGACAAGCTTTTGGCTACACCGCATTCCTGTTGCCGGGTGTGCTCGGGATGGTCACGTTCTCAGTCGCAATGAACACTTCGTGGGGCTTCTTCATGGACAAGGACTCGGGAATCTTCTACGAGTTGCTGACCTATCCCATCACTCGTCCGCAACTTCTGATCGGCAAGATCAGCTTTAATGTTTTGCTCGCGGTAATCGGTTCGGTTCTGGCTGTCGTGCTTGGGGTGGTTGCGATGGGCGCTCCGATTCGCTGGGACCTGCTGCCGCTGACAGCCGCGATCGTGACGGCGGCAACCGCAGGGTGGTTTTTTCTCTTCAGCGTCTTCGCTATTAAGCTCGCGCGAATGGATGCATTCAATACCTTAACGAGCGCCGCCTACATCCTGCTCATGTTTCTAAGCTCAATGTTTTATCCATTGAGTGACTTGCCGATTTGGTTTCGCGTGCCTGCGTACCTCAACCCGATGACCTGGCAGGTTGATCTATTGCGATTCAGCTTGCTGGGCGTGGGATCGCCAAAGACGCTGCTGATAGAGGCTGTCGCTGTTGTAGTTTTCGCCGTAATTTGTTTGTTCCTCGCAGTCCGTGCGCTTAATCGCGCTGACTAAAGGTTTCAAGTTTCAAGTTCCACGTTTCAAGTGAGCTAGGCCTGACCAGGTTACCTTCGGTGACAAACACTTGAAAACTGAAGCCACTTTGCCAGACCCACTTTAGTGCCCACCGGTTCGCACCACACGATTCTGGAAAAACTTCTCTAAGAGAGTCGATTTGAGTCCTGGCCATTCGACTAATGGTTAGCAGCAACAAATATTCTTTGCGTCGGAGAGGTGGCCGAGGGCAAGGTTTGGAATTAACCCAATAACACTAAAAAACTAAGGAGAACTACAATGGCGGCAATTAACCCCTACTTAAACTTTAACGGCAACACCGAAGCAGCATTCAATTTTTACAAATCGGTGTTTGGCGGCGAGTTCCTGGCGTTGATGCGCTTCAAGGACAACCCGGAATGTGGACAAATGTCCGAAAGCGACAAGGAGCGAATCATGCACGTCGCCTTGCCGATTGGTAACGGTAACGCTCTGATGGCTACTGACTCATTGGAATCGCTGGGACAAAAACTGACTGTCGGCAACAACTTTTATATTTGCCTCTCGCCCGAAAGCAAAGAAGAAGCTGAGCGGCTTTTCAACGGACTTTCTGCTGGAGGAAAAATCGAAATGCCGTTGCAGGACATGTTCTGGGGAGCTTACTACGGATCATTTGCCGACAAATTCGGCGTGCAGTGGATGGTGAACTACGAGAAGAATCGCCAGCAGTAATTGGCGGATTCGGATGGAGCAAGCGATGGATTTGATCGACGGAATGTTGCAAGAGCTCGAGCAGGAGGCACAGACGACACGACGCGTGCTAGAGCGTGTCCCGGACGACAAGTTGAATTGGCGGCCGCATGAAAAGTCGCGAACGCTGGGACAGCTCGCGCTCCATATTGCGCTCGTGCCCGGTAGCGTCGCCGAGCTCGTCGCCGCTGAATCCCCAGTTCAGGCGCCACAGTTTACCGACCCCGTTCCCAAGAAAGCTGCGGAGCTGGTTCAAGCGCTCGAGGAAAGTATTGCGAAAGCGAAAAAGATGCTCAGCACGATGGATGATGAAACACTGACTGCGACCTGGCGCATGATGCAGGGTGCTCGCGAGCTGCTAGCAATTCCACGAGTGGCAATGCTGCGGTCGGTCATGCTGAACCACTGGTACCACCATCGCGGACAATTGTCTGTGTACCTGCGCGAACTCGACATTCCGATTCCCTCGATCTATGGGCCAAGTGCGGATGAGAATCCGTTTGCCTGAGACGGGGATAAGAAAAGTTTGGAAGGGCGACCGCTAGTTACGTTTGCGCTCAGGTCTCTCCGCGCTCGTGGCCAGCAGGACGCAAGCAAGCGCAATCACTGCTGGAAGTGCCTGTGTAAACAGAATTGATGTCTTTGCGGTGAGCGCTCCGAAAATGCCGGCGATGATTACGCAGACCAGGAAGAACACTTTGACGTCTTGACGCTCTTTCCATATTCCCCAGATCAGCCCCGCAGCCAGGAAACCGTTGTAGAGTCCCTGATTCTTTGCCAGCACTGCGGACGAAGCAGCAACCTCTGGAGTCATCGAGAAGATTCTTCTACCAACCGGATGATCCCAAAAAAACATTTCGAGTGTCAGGAAGCCGAGATGTAGGACCGCCACCAGTGCGGTCACAGTCTTTGCTAACAGCTTCATCGAGTTTTCTCCGTTAGAGCCTCGTGCAGCATATCGGGCCCGGCAAACCTGGTGGCCCTTCATCCAAGCAGAGACGGCCGCTCTCGAATGCATTGTTTCGGATGAGGTTCAGCGTTTACGGCGGGCGCTGAGGAAAGCGATCGTCGTACCGGCAGCAAACAGCGCCACGCCGCCGATGATACGCATCGTGTTTGGGACTTCGCGCACGTCTGTGTTGGTGATCACTACTGCCGCTGGAGGCTCAAGAAACATTGCACGGTAGAAGATGACGCCACCGATCGCTGCGAGGAGAATGCCAGTGACCACAAAAACAATTTTCACGGTTTTTCGGCTTTGGCTTTTGGTCTTTGGTCTTTGGAATTTGATTAAAGGAGCCACGACCTTCGGCGAACAAATCAAAGACCAAAGTCCAAAGACCCAAGACCAAGGATTTTACTTTCCCTTAAATTCCGGCTTGCGCTTCTGTAGAAATGCGTTCACTCCTTCATCTTTGTCGGCAGTCGAAAAGCAAAGTCCAAACAAATCTACTTCTCGACGCAGACCTTCATCGAGCAAGGAGCGCGCAGCGATCTTTACCGCTTCTTTAGCGAGGCGGAGAGCGATCGGTCCTTTGTCCGCAATACGACCAGCAAGCTCCATTGTCGTCTTTTCAAGTTGATCGGCAGGCACGACGTGATTAACGAGGCCGATCGCGAACGCTGTCTTCGCGTCAATGATGTCGCCCGTGAGAATCAACTCCATCGCTTTACCTTCACCCACTAAACGCGTCAGGCGCTGGGTACCGCCGCCGCCCGGAATAATTCCCAGATTAATTTCCGGCTGGCCGAAGGAAGCGGACTCGCTTGCGATGCGCAGATCGCATGCGAGCGCCAGCTCGCAGCCGCCGCCGAGGCAATAGCCATTCACCATCGCGATAATTGGTTTGGTGAAGCTGTCCATGGCCGTAAACAACGACTGCCCGGTCATTACATCTCGCTGCATCATCGCCGTGCGTCCGGCAAACTCAGCAATGTCGGCCCCTGCAATAAACGCCTTGTCCCCGGCGCCGGTGATCACCACGACGCCTACTGAGTCGTCTCGGTCAAGTTCCCGCAGCAACGCAGCGCCTTCTTCGCGCGTTTTAATATTCAGCGCATTTCTTTTTTCCGGCCGATTGATTGTAACCAGGGCGACACGTCCGCGCTGTTCAAGCAAAAGAGTTTCGTAACCTTGTGGTATGGCTTGCGACATGAACTGCTCCTGTCGATTTGATTGGATTGAAGTGCGGGAATCGTAAAGGCTGGAACGTGAATCGTCAAACGCACCGGATCGTGGGCGTCAGGCCCGCAATGAGCGCGAAGCGCGAAAGCAAAGACTATGGAAAGGCCTCTTAAAATCTTCGCGCCTTCGGCGCGTGGCGAGCGGGACGCCCCCGATCCGTTATTCAGTAGGTGGAGCTTCGGGATCGGAAACAGCGGGTTGTTCGTCGGCTACCCAGGAAACGAAAAGCCGTAACCAGTTTTCAGTTGGTTCTGCAATCTGCACGCCGACGCGCGCGGTGCCGTAGATGGCCGGTGCTACTCGCACCACAATCGCCGTTACTTCGATAGGTGCTCCGTCCGGGCGATGCGCGCGCAGGTAGAGACGCTCGCCGCGATTCACCTTCTGGTTGAGATGGAAAAGCGTCCCGGTGTTGGAAATGTCGTCAGTCTCCGTCGGCTCACTCCACGCAGAACCATCTTCCGCGCGCCCGGAGACAACAATCGGCAGGCGCAAGGACATTCGTAATGCGAAACGCCTCTCTTCGTTGTTGTAGGGTGTGCTCATAGTAGGTAACACAGTGGCGTTACGCTCTCAGGAAGAGTGCGCCAGGCGCGCATCTCCATTCTCCTCTCGCCAGCTATAAAAACCTTCGCCGCTTTTCTTGCCTAACTTACCCTCGCTGACCAGCCGTCTCAACACTTCCGGGGGCCGAAAAGTTTCGGAACCCAAAGCATTGTGAAGATACTCAGCGATATTTAAGCGAACATCAAGGCCAACCACATCAGTAAGTTTGAGCGGCCCCATGGGATGGTTGTAGCCAAGTTCCATTGCCTTGTCGATATCTCTCGCACTCGCCACACCCTGTTCCAACATGCGCATCGCTTCCAAGCCGAGCGCCACACCAAGACGACTCGAGGCGAAACCGGGGACGTCGTTAACAATGATCGGATCCTTGCGCAGGCGACGCCCAACCTCACGAACAGTTTCGACAGTATCGTCTGACGTGGCCTTGCCCACGACAATCTCCAGCAGACGCATCAGGTGGACCGGATTAAAGAAGTGCATACCGACTACCCGCCCAGGCCGCGCGGAAGCGGTGGCGATGTCGGTAATCGAAAGCGACGACGTGTTAGACGCAAAAATGAAGTCGTGGCCGGCAAATGATTCCATTTCGCGTAGCAAATCCTGCTTCAGCTTTAACTGTTCCGGCGCTGCCTCAATTATTAGATCGGCTGTCGCTACTTGTTGGAGCTCTACGGTGCCGTGGATGTTCTGGAGAGTTTGCTCGCGATCGTCCTCACTCAGTTTGCCCAGCTGCATCCCCTTATCGAGGTTGCGTTCTATGGCCCGGATACCGCGCGCGAGGCTATCGCGATCGAGATCTCGGAGGATGACCCGATAACCAGCGGCTGCCGCAACCTGCGCGATACCATGCCCCATGGTGCCCGCTCCGATTACGGCTACGGAAGCAATCTTCTGGGGAGTGCCTTCCTTCAAATTTTGCCAGAATCTCCTGGTGGCGAGTTGCGTGGTCGCAAGCCCTTAGTTCGACTACTTAAGTATCAGTAGTTATACTATACGCCTAACCGAAAAGGCTATACTGATGTGCATTTAGTTACAGTCTTGCCTGATTATTTTCGCCGCCAAACGAAGGGAAAACGCCACACTCAATGACGAAACAGACCATCCACCGGGACGTGGTAATCATCGGCTCCGGCCCCGCCGGATTGACGGCCGCAATCTACACCGCGCGCGCCAATCTGGCGCCGCTTGTGATTGATGCTCCCGCTGATGCTGAGAAGCAAACAGCGCCGGGGGGACAGTTAATGATCACCACCGACGTGGAAAATTACCCCGGTTTCTCGGAAGGAATTCAGGGTCCGGATTTAATGGTTGAGTTTCGCAAGCAGGCAGAACGTTTTGGCACCGAGTTTCTCGAGGCTTGGATTTCTAAAGTGGAACTGCAAGAGCGACCTTTCACGCTGCACACCGCCGAACACATCATTAAAGCTGCCACTTTGATCATCGCTTCCGGAGCGTCGGCAAAGTGGTTGGGAATTCCCGGCGAAGCTAAGATCCCGGAAGGACTGGGGGGCAACGGCGTTTCTGCCTGCGCCACCTGCGACGGACCACTCCCGGCATTCCGCAACAAGGTTCTCGTGGTTATTGGCGGTGGTGATACGGCGATGGAGGAGGCGACTTTTCTAACTCGCTATGCTGATCGCGTTTATGTGGTGCACCGGCGCGACAAATTGCGCGCTTCAAAAATCATGCAGGACAAGGCCTTCGGTAATAAAAAGTTGGAGTTCATTTGGGACACCGCGGTGGAGGAGATACTGGGCACTCTGGAAGAAGGAGTCACGGGCGTCAGACTACGCAATCTCAAAACCGATGAGGAGAGTGTGTTTCCTTGCGCCGGCGTGTTTGTAGCTATTGGCCATAAACCCAATACAGATCTTTTCAAGGGCCAAATCGACACTGACGACGTTGGCTACATCAAGACTTCCGGTCATTCAACCGCCACCAATATCCCGGGCGTGTTCGCTTGCGGCGATGTGCAGGATTCGATCTATCGACAGGCTGTCACCGCCGCCGGCACCGGCTGCATGTCGGCGCTCGATGCGGAAAGGTTTCTGGATCACCTTCCCGTCGCTATGCCCACTGGCGAAGAGATCACGATTGAGGGTGAACGAGTCACTTCCGATCACGCGTCGGTAATCACGCCTGACGGCAAAGTCATTCCCAACCAAGTTGAAGTTGCGAAGTCAGGGGACTGACGTGGCAAGAAAGTAGGGGCGTCCCTCCGTGGACGCCCCATTTTCAGACCCACAGCTAGGGGGTGCTACAGAGGGCCGCCCTTACATAGTTAGAGCAGGATTATTGAATCGTCGCGCTCGCGCCGCTGCCGCACTGGACGTGAGATAGGCTCTGCGGCAACTGGAACCCAGCCATTGCTCGGACAAGTTTCGCAGTAAGCGCCACGACGCTTTTTCCGATCCTCACATTCATTGCAATTTAACAATTGGCCCGTTTCTCGCAATGCGTCGAGTAACGGAATCAACAGTCGACCGCGCGCAGTCAACGCGTGTTCAATGTGCGGAGGATTTCCGCCAAAGTCAGTGCGCTCCAGAATGTTGTCGGCGACGAGGTCTCGCAAGCGGCCCACGAGAGTACGACTACTGATCGGTTGCAAATTCGTGTGCAGCTCCATTGTGCGCCGCGGCCCGTGCGCCAGGTCCCGAATGATCAGCATCGTCCATTTATCTCCAATCACCTGTAGCGCGCCGGCGATCGGACAACCATCAAGATCACGACGTCTCACTTGCTACTCCTTCCAAAGCTTACGATGCTCTTCCTAAACTAACCCTGCGGCCGCAGATTAATATTGTAAGTCTTTATTTTAGAATTCAAGGTAGTCGCGTTCATACCCAGCAACCGCGCGGCGCGCGATTGGTGTCCCCCCGTTTGATCTAAAGCTCGCCGGATTAGATCAATCTCGAAACGCCTGACTTCGTCGTAGAAATTTACGCCACGGCCAATGTCCTGGACTGCATTCATGCTCGCGCCGTCGTGTGACCTGGCCGCGGCACTTTGCGGATCGCTAATCTCGTTTCGCAAACACTCGCGCGTAATCTCATTTCCCGGAGCTATCACCACCGCGCGTTCGATAGTGTTCTCGAGCTCGCGCACATTGCCTGGCCAGGAGTAAGCCTCAAGCAGCGCCAACACTTCAGGTGCCAGTTGCGACGATACTTGCCGTGCATTCTCCTCGTTGTACTTCGCAATGAAGTGTTGCGCGAGGGCGAGGATATCTTCGCGCCGATCGCGTAACGGGGGAAGCTCTATCGGCACAACCGCCAGCCGGTAATAAAGATCTTCGCGAAAGGCTCCCTGCTTCACAGCCTCCTTCAGATCAATATTGGTCGCCGCAATGATACGAACATCGACGCGGCGCGGCGTGGTATCTCCGAGCGGCGTAAACTCCCGCTCCTGGATCACACGCAGCAAGCGCACCTGCGTTTCGGGAGGAATGTCACCGATCTCGTCGAGAAAAATCGAGCCGCCATCGGCGACTTCAAACAGTCCTTTCTTCACTGCCACGGCGCCGGTAAAAGCGCCACGCGTGTGTCCAAAAAGCTCCGACTCCAACAGCTCCGAAGGAATATTTGAGCTGTTGACGGTAACAAACGGCTTGGCGGCGCGCATGCTGGCTTCGTGAATCGCCTTGGCAATTAGCTCTTTGCCGGTGCCGCTTTCGCCTGTCACCAGGACAGTCGAGCGGGCTGGGGCAACCTGTTCCACGAGCCGGAAAACTTCCTGCATCACATCTGAGCGGCCGACTATCTCACCACGATCCACCGCGCGGCTCATCGCTCGCCTTAGTGTCTGCCGCTCTTCTTCCTTACGGCGGCGCTTGATACCTGCGGCCACCGTCGCCGTGATCTGTTCGTTTTGAAATGGCTTGCGAATACAGCCGTAAGCGCCCCGTTCCCAGGCCGCGATCGCTGTATCGAATGTGGCGTAGGCAGTGATCATGACGATCACGGCTTCGGGATCGTTCTTGAGCAGCTCTTCGAGCGCACGCAATCCGCCGATGCCGGGCATCGAGACATCAAGCAGGACCACGTCGTACGCCCGCTTGCCATACGCTTCGATTCCCTCCTCGCCGGTCTTTGCGAGATCGACTCGATATCCTTCCGCGGAGAGCAGCGTTTCCAGGACATCGCGCATGATCTCCTCATCGTCGACTATTAATACTGCACCCTTTTTAGCCATGCGCCCTTTTGAATCTCTTATGCTGATGAAAAATTGTGGTTCAGTTTAGGCGAGAACAACACAGATAACAAAAGCCGGAGACAAACAGCTCAAGGCCATTTGCGTCCGGCTCAAAATAGTTTGCACGAGTGATGCTAATCGCCGACGGCTTGCAAGCGAGCTCGCAAGTCTGACGTAGGCAAGCTGATTCTAAATGTAGTCCCCCGGCCCGGCGTGCTTTCCACTGAGATGTGACCTGAGTGTTCCTGCACGATGCCGTAAGAGACCGCCAGGCCGAGACCTGTGCCGCGCCCCACACCCTTCGTTGTATAGAAAGGATCGTAAATCTTCGCGACGTTTTCCGGAGCAATCCCGATGCCGCTATCGGCAATCTCCACGACCAGGGAATCATTGTCGCCCGTCGCAGTCGAAATCTTGACCTGTCCGCCATTGGGAATGGCATCACGCGCGTTGAGCAACAGGTTAGTAAAGATCTGCTGCAACTTACCGCTGTTGCCGAATACGAGCGGTTGCTCGTCCTGATAAGCACGAACGATCTCGATTTGATTACTGCGCAGCTGAGGTTCAAGCAGTTGCAGCGTGTCGTCGAGAACCTTGTGAATGTTTACTTCGCCAAACTCGGTCGCGCTTCCGGTGCGCGAAAAATTGAGCAGGTTATTTACGATATTGGTCGCGCGTTCTGCCTGCCGCCGAACTTTCTGCAGCAGAGCGTGTTTTGGATCAGTTTCCGGCAACATTCCCAAAAGCATTTGCGTGTACGACGAGACTCCCGTCAACGGCGTGTTTACTTCGTGAGCCACGCCAGCCGCCAGCAAACCGATCGACGATAGCTTTTCGCGCTGTTGCAGTTGCTCTTCCAGGTGAATGCGCGAAGTGACGTCTTCGACAACGACGAGAGCGCCGGTCTGCTCCTGCAGATCCTGCAGTGGCGCGATCGCGATGTTCAGTACCAAAGTTTGGCCCGCGCGCGTTGCCGTGTGGATCTTATAGATGTTCCGAATCTCTTTAAGGCGCCAGCGATCGTTGCCTAATACCTGCCGGAGCGTATCGGCAAAGTCTTCCGAGAATAGATCTTCAACTCGCTTCCCAATTGCCTGATCGCGCGCCAGTCCCAGGATGATTTCCAGCGCCGAGTTCATGCGCGTCACGCGGCCTTCGAGATCCACGGCCACCAGTCCCACGTTAATCGATTCGATAATCGACTCGTTGAACTCCTTAAGCAGCTTCAATTCTGAGGCGCGGGCTTGTTGCTCCTGGTAAAGCAAACTGTTTTCAATCGCGACTGCAACATACCCGGAAACGGTCCTCAAGATTTCCACGTCCTCGGAAGAGAGCAAGGCGCCGTCTGAAGAACGTCCCAGTCCGATCACGGAAACCATGCGTCCGCGCACGACACAGGGCACGTAGTAATGAAGCGCCCGCCGCACAAAGCCACTCGCTTCAGGAGCTACATCGAGATCATCCGTGCGCACCACGCCGCTCTCGGCAGAACGCACGCGAATCATCTCGCGAAAGTCGGGGGGCACAATCATCTCCGCTGCCAATCCTTCCGCGCGCGCGAGGCGATATCCGGAGCCAGCGTTTCCATCCTCAATGAAGATTGCGACACGGCCGACGTTCATTACTTCCTGCAAGCGGCTAACAAGAGAATCGAGCAAGGGCTCAAGAGCAGTAGTAGCAGACAACGTTCGCCCAAAATCCAGGAGGCTGTTGCGCATGTCGTAGCGCTCGCCATAGAAGAGCCGATCCGTGCGTTCCTGCAAAAAAGCCTTCACCGGGGCCGCCAGCATAACGATTACCGCCATGGCGACGATCGCAATTACAACTCTCAAGGTCAGCTCGCCGGAATTGAAACTCTCTCCGCCAATGGCGTAGATGCCTCCGAGATAAACCACCGACCCAATCAGCATCGCAATCGCGAGCGTGGTTAAGGCATAGACAAAAACACGGCGCACCACGAGCTCGACATCCATCAGGCGGTAACGAATTACAGAGTAACCAAACGCGAGCGGGATCAGAACGAGCGGCAAGACTGCGGTATCGATCAGCCAGGGATCGGTTTCGGCGCCTAACAAGTAGCCAACTCCGTAAAGGATGGTGAACGGAGTGATCGCCAGCAACGAACCCCACACCACCCACTTCAGCTGTTGACGCACCACCGCGCTCTTCGCCTTTACCCAGGTCCTCACGAGGAACGCCGCACTCGCGATTAAGGCCGCAACGAAGTGGAAGAAGCTGAGTTTCCACGCAAGGCCAACAAACGATTCGGAAAGCGCAGGTATCTGACGCACGACAGGAATCGCCTGGGCCACGACGTCGCGCAGATAAATGAAACTAGTTAGTACCAGCAATAAGATCGCCGGCACATAAAGGAGGACCGTGCGGCGGCGGTCAGTGAACAACTGCTGCTTCAACGGATACAGCGCGCAGAAATGCAGAAACAGCGGAGGGAATAAGATGAACGCTACATTTTTCAGAAACGCGATCGCCAGATCCAGATCGCGATAACTACCTACTGGCGTATAGAAATGAAAAACGAAGGCCGCCAGGCAAAGCGTCGCGAAGTGAAGCGCGAAAGGCGCTCGACCGCCTTGTTTAAATAAAACGAAAAAGCCGACAAACAAATAAACCACGCCGATTAGATTGATGTAGAGCGCTCGAGGCGTCCATTTATGGGTGGCGTCGAGGTTATCGATGTCAGCGTAGTAGTAACGGCTTTCTTCAGGATAAGAGGGACGCTCAATCAGGTAGTGGATCTGGCCGCCAACCCGGGCCTCCTCCAGATACATTTGCACGTCCGCGGCGCGCACGACGGGCTGGTACTTCTCGTTGCTCAGGCCACTGAGGTTGATAGCAATGAGCCGATCTCCCGGCAGTAATCTTGAACGCGCTCCCGAAGAGTGTGGCTCGACAGTTTCAGCGATGATTCCCTGCTTAGTGTCAGTCCAGCGAACGCCGTCCCAGGGTGGCGTTTCGCGCCGGGCCCGCTGGACGAAGTTGAGCACCCCGGCAGCAAGCAGGATTGCCGCGCCAGCGAGCACTAACCAGGTTCCAGTTGTAAGCACCGATCTCTTCACGTTTCAGTTCACCAACATCGGGGTCCTTCCCGATCCGATGGGAAAGAGCAATGTTTGTTCCCCAAACTCCATTCCCATTTCGCGGTTCAATACTGAGTTCGCCAACTTAAAAGCCCACGACGGCGCCCTTTCGGGATTCAGTATTTTGTAGTTTTCCATGTTTTTGGAGAAAACATCCGGTGAGGGCTGGAACAAAACACCGTAACGGGCGGCGGTGGCCACTCCTGCCACCGGAAAACCTGCTCTTAAAATCTCAAGGAGATGCCGCCGCGCACTGAGCGACGGTTAGTTGTGATCTGGGTCAGGATCTCGCCACTCTCAGTCGACGTCTGCGCGTCCAACAAATTGCGGGCATCGATTATGGCTTCCGCGCGAACTGGCAATCCAAAGCTCGGTAAGTCCTGGGTGACCTGAATGCTCAGCGAAGGATCGTAGACTCCAAGCCGTCCGGCAAAAGGATCGATGGCGAAAACGGTGGCATTCGGCGAGAAGCGTAAAACAGTCCGCACATGAGTTCCGCTGCTGAATCCACCACTCAATTGCAACGCGGCTGTCTGGAAGAATGAGTTTGCGAACATCTCATCAGGTGCAGTGAAACCCGGCGCCAGGCGCTGGCCCGCGCCAAATGAGTAACCCGCTGAAGCGCTCCACTGGCCGCCGAGCCTTCTGGTGTAAACCACGCGCATGCCACGCGCCGCGCCATCCTGGTTGGCAACGTTGATGAGGGCGTCGCCGCTTGAACCGGAGAAGCCGGAAATCGGTGTCCGCAAGAGCCCGACTCCGCGGCCTGCAGTAGTGTCAAAGAACGCGGTTGCTTCTACATTCGAGTCGTCAGTTAGAACTCTTTCGAGTCCAAACTCGAGTCGATGAGTACGTTCCATCACTGCTTGTCCGTCAATCACAGCAATCGGTCGATTTCCTGAGTTGGTAAAGACCATATCCGTCCCTTCAAAACTGGCGACACTTTGGGTCTCTCCCTCGTCGCCACCTGGGGCATAAGCAGCTTTAACTCGCGTGCGACCGTTGGGATCAAACTGCACACCAATTCGCGGACTTAGCGAACTCGCACCACCAGCACCGATAAAACGGGAATAGTCCAGACCCATGACGATGACTACGCCATTCCGCACGACCCATTCATCCACGGCACGAATGGAAAACTGTCCAGCAGGCCGGGTTTCCAGACCGTCGGACGCCGACACCGAGTTGAAACGCATCCCGCCCCCGCTAACTTCCAGGTTGTGCCGCTCGTTTATTCTCACGCGGCCGGTCGCTTCAAATCGCTGAGGAGCAACTGCCCCCATACCTGTCTGTCCCGCGAATATCAATTCAACTTGTTCACTGACTGGCGTTGAGACGGCGAAGTTCAGCCCCACGTAGCCGGGCTCAGTGGTATTGCCGGCAAAATACGTTTGGACTACCCCGAGCGTCCGTCCTTTAAAACTGTTGGTTGCCTCTGCTGTGGTTTCAGGAGGGGTGTTTGCTTCTGTTTCGTTCTTTGCCGTTTCTATTCCGAGAGCTGCTTTGATGTCTTCGTCGCTACCTTCCTGAACCTGGAAAATTGAACGGCGTGTTTGGGCTGAACGGAGGATCCATCTAACGTCTTCCCGATCTCTACGGCGCTCCGGTAAGGTTTTCCCGGAGCCGATCGGTTCCAGGTTGAATCGGTAAATCAATTCTTGTGAGGGCCGCACTTCAACCGACGCAAACGCGACTGCAGTAAATCCTTCGGCAATCGCCCGAATGCTGTAGCGTCCCGGAACAATCTTCGCCACAAAACGCCCATCGCTGCTAGTTCTAGTCTCTTTGATTACGACATTCGCGCCATCCTTGAGCAGGGAAACGAGAGCGCCAGCCAACGGGTTACCTTTATCGTCCTTTACCGAACCGGTGATCGTTGCCAGCGAACCCTTGCCTGCCCGCGCCTCTGGAACGCTCAAAAAAAACAAACTTAACAGCGCCAAACTCAGCGCGGAGCCAACTTTTCTTTTCATGGGGCGAAAACCTCCAAGCGCAGACGCTCGGTACGGTAGCGGCTGCGACGAAAGACGGCGTCTGTATGTTCGGCTCAACTTGGGAAGGACTTTCCTGAAGTTCATCCTCATTCCAATGCATCAGGAATAAGTGCCCTTCAAGCAGGGCGAACAGGTTCAGGTCAGGAGACTTACCGGAACCACTAGATGACCGCATTTTCGGCCACTTTTCAAAGCTCTGTCAAGCGAAATGCCCTGTTTTTGGGACTGTTTGCGGGCAATTATGCCGCGTGCTACGATTTCAATCCCAGCTCCCAAACGTCTAATCACTCAAACCGAGCATTTCAACGCAAAGCATGATCGACAACGTCCAACTAACTCGACACCCGACTGGCATCACAATTTTGTCGGAACATATGCCCGGGCTGCGTTCAGTTACCGCCGGAATCTGGGTGCGCCGGGGCTCCCGCCACGAATCGGCCACGCTCAACGGTATTTGTCACTTCATCGAACACTCGGTTTTTAAAGGAACGACGCGCCGCACTGCTCGAGATATTGCTGTCGAGTCAGACAGGCTCGGGGGGCATTTGGATGCCTACACTACTCAGGAGATGACTGGCTTTGCCATAAAGGTTGCCGACAGCAGATTGCCGGAAGCCATCGATCTCCTCTCGGACCTGGTTTCTCGCCCACGATTTGACCAGCAGGATCTCGAAAGAGAGCGAAAAGTGATTCTCGAAGAGATTAAGATGGTCGAGGACACTCCCGACGAGTTACTCGGCGAGCTGTTCAATGCCGCTTACTTTCCCAATCACCCACTCGGCCGTCCGATCGAAGGCACTGAAGACACGGTTTCCACTTTCGACCAGCAAACTACTACCGACTTCCATGCACATGCTTTTTCTCAGGCAAATCTTGTCATCGCCGCAGCGGGAAAGGTGGAGCACGAACGCCTGGTGGAGATGATGGAGCGAGCATTTGCTGACGTAACAACGCACGCTGATGCCTCCCAAATTTCCTCAGAAGCGATCGTGTCTCCAGCACCGGCGGCACCGATTCTCATTGAACACAAGAAAGAGCTGGAACAGGCCCACCTGATCATCGCTACCCCTTTCCCCACGGCACTGAGCCCGGAACGCTACGCCGCGAGTCTTCTGGCTTCAATAATTGGCGGCGGCACTTCCAGCCGGCTGTGGCAGATAATTCGTGAAGAACGCGGCCTTGCATATTCAGTGGGAGCAGGCAGCGGTACGTTTTCCGATGTGGGCGTCTTTACAATTTATGCGGGTACTTCTCCCAACCACCTCGATGAAGTTCTCGACCTTTCATTGGCTGAGGTGCGGCGCATAGTGCGCGAGGCCGTGCCTGAAGACGAGCTAAAACTCGTCAAGGAAGAGGCTATTTCTGCGGTGCTGTTAGGCTTGGAATCTTCAAGTGCCCGCGCGGGAACGCTCGCCCGCCAGGAGATTATCCACAATCGCCACATCTCACCAGATGAAATTATTCAGCATCTTGAAGCGGTTACGACGGAGGAGATTCAGCAAGTAGCGCGCAAGTTCTTCACCACTGAAAAACTCGCGTTAGGAGCGTTGGGTAATCTCAACGGCTTCAGCGTCGATCGCTCACGTCTGGAAATCTGAAAACAGAAGACGGTAGACAGTAGGCAGTAGACAGAAGTTATAAGTAAGCAGTCAGAAGTAATAGCCCCGTCAGGTACGTTCAACTTGCGGGGCTTAAAATTTGTTTACCCTGTTCTTGGTGCCACTGCGAACGGCCTACTGCGAACGGCCTACTCTCATACTGTCTACTGTCTGCTGTTTCTGTGGTAAAGTTTGCCTTCGTCGTCCTGTCCTAATCTAGAGTCCTTAAACATGAAACTTTCCGTTCTCGGCAGCGGCTCAACTGGTAACGCGGTTTTGATCGTTGCGGGCGATACTCGCGTTCTCGTTGATGCGGGTCTCAGTGCTAAAGAACTGGCGCGTCGCCTCGCATTCGTCGGCGAAGACATTCATCGTCTCGACGGCGTTCTCGTAACGCACGAGCACGGCGATCATGTCGGCGGCTTGCGCGTTCTGCTGCGCTCGGTTGACTGTCCCGTCTACATCTCCGCCACCACTTGCGATGCGTACATCAGCGAGCGCACCAATCTCGCGAACGATGAACCGCGAAAACGGGCGGCGGCGCTCAGCAATCGCGTGGAGCAGATCGAATCCAGCAAAGACTTCCGCATCGGCGAGATCGATTTTCATCCCTTTACCATTCCTCACGACGCCGTGGACAACTTTGGATTTACGGCGACTCATCAAGGCGTAAAAATCGCGACGCTGATGGATTTTGGCCATATTACGACGCTGGTTAGTCAACAATTGCGCGGCTGCGCAGCCATCCTCATGGAATCCAACCATAGTCGCGACATGTTAAAGGCCTGCGACGCCTATCCCTGGGAACTAAAACAGCGGATCCTTTCCCGGCTCGGTCATCTTTCCAACGAGGACGTTGCCGAATGGTTGCGCGACGGCTTTGACGGTTGCGCGCGGCACATCGTGCTGGCCCACCTCTCGCAGCGCGCCAACAATCCCTATCTAGCTAAAATTTCCGCCGAGGTTGCACTCCAGGAGCGCGCGCCGCTCTTTCCAGCCGAGACTCAAATCAGTCTTTCCTTTCCCAAGGAACCGACACCCTGGATTGAGGTATAAGCGACGGATGAAGGCAGCATTTCGCAGCTCGAGGTCAATGCGCCCCGCCTTGATGCGCAATTCCTCATTCTATACTTCGACTGTATGGTTGGCCCTGTGTGTTACAGCGCTCTCTCTGGTCGCCGGCTGTGGACTCAGATCTCAAAGCCGCGGAGTGCCGGCGGAGGTTGAAGCAGTAATTGCCACGGTGACTGATGACGTTGCCGCTGGACGTTTCGAGAAAATTTACAACGAAGCCGCGGATCTCTGGAAAGCCGAGTTAACTTTGGAAGAGACTGTCGGTGTCTTCAAGACGCTGCAAGAGAAGCTTGGTAAGATGGAGAATCGCTCGCTTCACTCAGCAACTGAGCAGGACAATTCTGGCGGTCCGTTGAAGGGCAAGGCTTTCATCGTTACTTATCAAGCCAGGTTTAAAAAAGCCGATGGCATGGAAACTTTCACGCTTGTCGAACGCGATCATCAATGGCGCCTCGCCAGGTACTTTGTAAATTCGACGGCGCTCAAATAGGTTTCGGGTTCCGAGTTTCGGGTTTCAAGTTTTAGGTTTACCGCCTAGGCGTTAAGTCGAAAAAGCAATAAGTAAAACAGGTATTCTACTTCCGCTGTATGAAGGCGAAGCTACTCTCCGTGCTGTCAAAATCCTTGGCGACCTTGGCGGTTCTTGGCGCCTTGGCGGTAAGAAGCAAAAACCCAAAACTCGAAACGCGAAACTGCGCCAGGTTATGATTGATCGTTACACCTTGCCCGAGATGGGCGCCGTCTGGTCGGAAGAAAACAAATTCCAGAAGTGGCTGGACGTCGAGCTGGCCGTGTGCGAAGTGCACGCGGAGATGGGCACCATTCCACGCGACGCACTAGAGCAGATCAAGACCAGCGCAAAGTTTTCCGTATCACGCATCAATGAAATTGAACGCACCACTAATCACGACGTAATTGCCTTCACGACGAATCTCGCTGAGGAGATAGGTGCTGCCGCACGATTCGTCCACTTCGGCTTAACTTCGTCAGACGTCGTGGATACAGCCAACGCCTTGCTCCTGCGCGAGGCCTGCGACATCCTGTTAGCGAAGATTGATGCCCTCCTCGCCGTGCTCAAACGCCGGGCTTTCGAATTCAAAAACACCCCGCAGATTGGCCGGACTCATGGGATCCACGCTGAACCCTCTTCGTTTGGATTGACCTTCGCGCTTTGGTTTAGCGAGATGAGTCGCAATCGTGAGCGCCTGGTTCGCGCCCGCGAGGCAACCGCGGTCGGTAAGATTAGCGGCGCCGTCGGTGCTTTTGCTCACCTGGATCCAGTTGTCGAGGAACGTGTTTGCGAACGGCTGGGATTGGCAGTCGCAGCTGTCTCGACGCAAATCATCCAACGCGATCGCTACGCTGAATTCTTGAGCACGCTGGCGATCATCGCTTCATCGCTCGATAAATTTGCTCTCAACGTCAGGCACTGGCAGCGCACCGAAGTACGCGAGGCTCAAGAGCGGTTTGCGAAAGGGCAAAAGGGTTCGAGCGCCATGCCTCACAAACGCAATCCGATCATCTCGGAGAGAATTTGCGGCCTGGCTCGAGTCGTAAGGGCTAACAGCCTGGTCGGTCTCGAGAACGTCGCGCTCTGGCACGAACGGGACATTTCTCATTCATCCGCCGAACGAGTGGTCTTGCCAGATTCGAGTATCGCGCTCGATTACATTCTGCAAAAAACCATTTCACTGCTGGATGGGTTGGTCGTCTATCCGGAACGCATGCTCGAGAACCTCAACGCCACACACGGACTCATTTTCAGCGGGCAACTGCTGCTCGTATTGACGAAAAAAGGCTTGGCGCGGGAACAGGCTTACGAATGGGTCCAACGCAATGCCATGAAGGCTTGGGACGAGAACGGCGACTTTCAAAAACTCGTTAAGGGCGATGCCGATATCAACAAGAATTTAACCGCGCAAGAAATCGATCGCGTGTTTTCCTTAGACACTTACCTGCGAAACATCGAAACAATTTTCGCGCGCGTGTTTAAATCGTAAGGTGTCCTCAGTAGGCGCCCCAGGTTCAAAGACAAGGGCGGCCACGGAGGGCCGCCCCTACACTTAGAACAACGGGTTGGCATAGTATAAGTGGCGAAAATAACAAAATGCGAGAAACAAAATGAAAGCCAAGGTATATGTAAATCTCAAACCCGGAGTGCTTGATCCGCAAGGCAAAGCGATCCACCACTCGGTCGAGCTGCTGGGCTTTAGTGGAATCGCCGATATCCGCCAAGGAAAATATTTTGAAGTGGCGCTCGACAGCTCATTAAACGAAACTGAAGCGAAGGAAGCAGTCGCGCGTATGGCGCGCGAGGTGTTATCGAATCCGATTATTGAAGACTATCGCGTGGAGATTGAAGCGTGAAATTTGGCGTTATAGTTTTTCCTGGTTCGAACTGCGATCATGATGCCTATCATGTAATCTCTAAACATGTAGGCCAGCCGGTAGACTTTATTTGGCATCGCGATACGGATCTCAGTTCTTACGACGCAGTAATTCTTCCAGGGGGATTTTCCTACGGCGACTACCTCCGAGCCGGCGCGCTCGCGCGTTTTTCTCCAGTGATGGCCGAAGTGAAGAAGTTTGCCCACAGCGGACGCTTTGTCCTGGGCATCTGCAATGGATTTCAGATTTTGTGCGAGGCCAGGTTGCTGCCCGGCGCTTTGATTCGGAATCGCAATCTACATTTCATTTGCGAGCACGTCTATGTGCGCGTGGCGTCTGCCGATACGCCCTTTACCAGTGAATTGCCGGCTGGCGCTGTGCTCAGCCTACCCATCGCCCATGCCGAGGGAAACTATATTTGCGATGACGCTACCCTTGCTGAGCTGCAGCGCGACGATCGAATCATTTTCAACTATTGCGACAAGGACGGGAACATAACCGATGCGTCAAATCCAAACGGGTCGCGTGCCAACATCGCGGGTATCTGCAGCGCCGGACGCAACGTGCTCGGGCTAATGCCGCACCCGGATCGCGCCTGTGAGGATCTGCTCGGCTCGAGCGACGGCCGTGAAGTTTTTAGCTCACTCGCCGCGACGCTTGCCGCTGTCGCTTAACGAACACGCTCTAGTCAATGCCGTCCTGGAGAAAATAAAGATGAAACGTCACCCAGCCTGGCTGGCTGTTGGACTAATGCTCTTCGTAGTTATCGCGTGTAATCTCGGGAAGAAAACAAGCAACCTCTCCACTAACAATACTGAAAACTCGAACACCTCTTCAGCTAAACCTTCAACCTCGACCGGCGCTTTGAAAGAGACGCACATGGCACGGGACGACGGAAAAGGGGATCCCGGTGAGGAGACAAACATCTTCAATTCGAAGGATCGCACCATTCATTGCGTCACCACCCTGAAGGATGCAAAGTCAGGGACGCAGATGAAATTCTCCTGGATTGTTGTCGATGCCGAGGGCAGCCAAAACGAAAAAATCAGAGACATCGACTATACGACTCGGGCGCTCGAGAACGTAGTTCATGGACATTTGGTCGCGCCACGCGACTGGCCTCCGGGAAAATACAAAGTTGAGGTCTACGTCAACGGCAATCTTGAAGAGACTGTGCCTTATTCGGTCGAGTGATTTGCTCAAAACTAATTCCAGACATTCACTTTTCACATCATGCGAAAATTCCTACCGCTGTTAATCATCCTGTCTGTGCTTGGTATCGCTCTAGGAGCTGGCTGGTATCTGACACGTCCGAAGGTTGCGCCGCCGGCGCCGCCCGTCACGCCTCAAGCTAATAGCAACGTTCCAACCACCGCAGTTTCACCGACACCAGCGCGGCTCAATGTGGCGCAGCTTGGAGCAGAGCCAGCCCACAGCATTGGTCCGGCAGACGCGCCGGTAACACTCGAGGAGTTTGGCGACTTTCAGTGCCCGCCTTGTGCCTTGCTGCATCCGGTTTTGAAAGACATGGAGAAGGAGTTTGGTTCGCAGCTGCGCGTAATCTTTCGTGAATTTCCCCTGGCGCAAGCCCATCCGCACGCTATCTCAGCTGCGCGCGCCGCAGAAGCTGCCGGCATGCAGGGAAAGTTTTGGGAAATGCACGACTTGATTTTTGAGACCCAGCGCAACTGGCATACGGCCTTTGACGCGCGCCCGACGTTCGAAGGGTACGCGGCCAAGCTGGGACTCGACATGGCAAAGTTTCGCCGGGACGTAACCAGTAGCGTTGTCGATCAGCGCATTGCCCTTGATGGCCGGCGCGCAAGCGCCTTGGGAGTCACGGGAACTCCAACGGTCTTCATGAATGGACGCGAGATCCCCTTTGAATCTCTGCCTCCTGAGCGGCTGCGTCCTTTGATCCAAGCCGAGTTACGGGCCGCGGGTCGCTGATGAAAAAGTGGCCGACACCGTAACACCAACAAAACCTTCGGTCCCAAAAGCAACGAAGCTATATATCGCGATGGCCTGTCTGGCACTCGTGGGACTGGCCGATGCGATCTATCTCACTGTTCAGCATGTAACCGGGCAAAGCGTTCGCTGCACGATCGTAAGCGGCTGCTCAGAAGTTCTGAGTAGTCAGTACGCTTCCTTCAAGGGAATCCCGCTCGCGCTGATTGGCGCCATCGCGTACTTCACCGTCTTCAGCCTCGCGACCCTCGCGGCATTCGGTTACCCGCTTGTAGGCAGACTGCTTCTGATTGTGGTGGGATTGATGTTTCTCACTACACTCTGGCTGATCTACCTGCAAGCTGTTGTCATCGGTCAGTTCTGCCAGTTCTGCCTTTTGTCTGCTGCGGTAACGACGATCCTTACGGTTTTAACCCTCCTGGTTCAGCGCAAACGTGGTTGACGGCAATGCCGACAGGTTCAAGCTCCGGTGAATGATCCTGAACCACCCCATTCTAACCGGGCTTCAGCCCGGTGCTTCGATGCTCCAATAATCAAGACAACCGTATGGTTTTTCCAAACGAAACCGTTGAAACGTTTCGATACTAGTGGACGATGTGTGCGCCGGGCTGAAGCCGGTGAGAATAATAGCTCGATGAACGTTCATCACCACCGAACTTGCCTCTCCCTTTGCCCGCTGGATGAACGTTCATCAGTACTCAACTTGCCTCACCTCTACCGCGCTGCTAATCTCTGCCTACATTCCCCAAGTGTTTAATTTAATAAGGAGTTCCCAGTCATGAAGAAGAATCTAATTACAACCCTGCTCGTCACGTCCCTGCTCGTCGGCGTCATCGTTGCAGTAAGCGGCCGTACAATTGAAGGTGATGTGCCAGAGCCGCCCGCAATCGGCGCGACGATCCCTGATTTCAGTCTTCCCGATGCCAACGGCAAGGAACACACACTTGCTTCGCTCGCCGGAAAGAATGGTTCCGTATTGATCTTTGTCGCAGTGCAATGTCCCGTATCGAATGCTTATAACGAGCGCATGGAAAAACTCGCCCAGGATTACAAGGCGAAAGGGATTAACGTGATCGGAATCAACTCGAACGTTGCCGAATCTGCAGACGCCGTAAAAGCTCACGCTGCTGAAAAGAAACTGACGTTCCCGATCTTGAAAGACGCAGGCAACAAGATCGCTGATCGTCTGGGCGCCACTGTAACTCCGCAGGCTTACTTTCTTGACAGCTCGAACAAGCTGATTTACCGGGGCAGAATCGATAACTCCCGGAACGAGACCGGTGTGACGTCAACCGAATTGCGCGACGCCCTCGATGCTACTCTCTCCGACAAACCGGTTGCCAAGCCCCTTGCTGATGCTTTTGGTTGCAGCATCAAACGTGCCTAGGCAAATGAAGCGAAGTCGCAAACTGCTCGTACTGGGTCTGGTGCTGAGTTTTATCCTCAGCGCCAGTCCCGCCGCTGCCCAACAGAAGCGGACCTCCAAAAAAGCCCAACCCAAGATCTCAATCGCGGCTATCGATGCTGCCGGCCTGCTTGAGGTGCTCAAGCGCAACGCGGAGAAGAACAAGCCGCTGCTCGTTAACTTCTGGGCCACCTGGTGTGATCCCTGCCGCGAAGAGTTTCCCGATCTCGTCCGCATCGAAAAACAGTACCGGACCCAAGGCCTCGATTTCACTGCCGTTTCGTTAGACGATCTTTCCGAAATCAAAACATCAGTGCCAAAGTTTCTTCGGCAGATGCAGGTGACTGTGCCGACTTATCTTTTGAACGTAAGCGATCCGGACATTGCCATTCATCAGGTCGATCCCGCATGGAGCGGTGCGTTGCCGGCGACATTTCTTTACGACTCGCAAGGCAAACTTGTCTACAAACGACTCGGCCGAATTAAGTTGCCGGAACTGACAGCGGCGATCGAAAAGCTGCTCAAAGGGTCACAGGTATCGGGTATCAGGTGACGGATTGTTTCGCAATTCCGAGTTCCGAGTTTCGAGTGCCGCGCTACCGGGTTTAAAGTGACCCGCGTCTCAAACTTCTGATCAAGAAATTTCGGTTGATTGATTTCTCGAGGTCTGAACTCCAAACTCGGAACTCGAAACTCCAAACTGTCAAAGACATGATCACTCCCGAAGTAATCTCCGCCCACAACCTTACCCTTGAAGAGTTTCAGCGAATCAAATCACTCTTAGGCCGCGAACCAAACCTGGTTGAGCTGGGAATCTTTTCGGTGATGTGGTCGGAACACTGTTCTTACAAGTCTTCCCGCATTCACTTGAAGCGTTTGCCGACCAGCGGCGAGAAAGTGATCGTGCCTCCAGGAGAAAATGCCGGCGTCGTTGATGTCGGCGATGGTTGGTGTGCAGCTTTCAAGATTGAATCGCATAACCATCCCTCATTTATTGAGCCATTTCAGGGTGCGGCCACGGGCGTTGGCGGAATTCTGCGCGACGTCTTCACGATGGGCGCGCGCCCGATCGCGTCGATGAACAGCCTCCGTTTTGGCTCGCTCGATCATCCACAGTACGGCCGGCGTAATCGTTCCCTGCTTGCGGGCGTGGTCGCGGGGATCGCGCACTACGGCAACGCTTTTGGAGTGCCTACTGTCGCGGGTGAAGTCGCGTTTGACGATGCGTACGCGTTCAACCCGCTTGTCAATGCCTTCGCCCTGGGTCTGGTGCGCCGCGATCAAATCTTCTTCGGCAAAGCCAGTGGTATCGGCAATCCGGTTTTGTATGTAGGAGCGAAGACGGGTCGGGACGGCATTCACGGCGCGACGATGGCCTCAGCGGAGTTTGATGACGAGGCACTCGAGAAACGCCCTACAGTCCAGGTTGGCGATCCGTTTCTGGAAAAACTTTTGCTCGAGGCCTGCTTGGAAGCAATGAAGAGCGGCGCAATAGCCGGCATCCAAGACATGGGAGCGGCGGGATTGACTTCTTCGTCGTGCGAAATGGCCGCGCGAGCAGGGACGGGGATCGAATTGGATCTTTCGCTCGTGCCGCAACGCGAAGAAGGCATGACTGCTTACGAGATGCTGTTGTCGGAATCTCAGGAGCGCATGCTGATCGTGGCCCATTCAGGTCGCGAACGCGAAGTGATGGAGATCTTTCGTAAGTGGGATCTCGACGCAGTAGTGATTGGTCGAGTTCGTGAGGGCCAGCGGATGGAAGTGATTCATCACGGCGAGACGGTGGCTGATATTCCGGTTTCACTCCTTACTGATGAAGCGCCCAAATACGACCGCTTAATGACACGTCCAGCGTCCAACGCCCAAAGTTCAAAGTCCGCGAGCGAACCTTCAAAGACCCAAGACCATAGACCAAAGGCCACAGACCTCAACTCTGCGTTGCTCAAGCTTCTCGCAACCCCTAACTTGAGTTCTAAGCAATGGGTCTATCGTCAATATGATCACATGGTGCGCACCAACACCGCGGTGCTGCCAGGCGCCGATGCGGCGGTGGTGCGAATTAAAGAGACCCGACGCGCGCTTGCGATGACGCTTGACGGCAACGGCCGCTACTGCGCCGCGAACCCGCGTGCAGGCGCGAGGCTAATCGTTGCCGAAGCCGCGCGCAACGTTGTCTGCGTTGGTGCGCGTCCACTCGCGATTACTAATTGTCTGAACTTCGCTTCGCCTGAACGTCCGGAAGTGATGTGGGCCTTTTCGGAAGTGATCGACGGCATGGCTGAAGCCTGCGCCGTATTTAACACGCCCGTAGTTTCCGGCAACGTCTCCTTTTATAACGAAACCGAGGGACGCGGCATCCTGCCGACGCCGGTAATCGGGATGGTTGGACTGGTGGAAGATGTACGGCGCGTGGTGCAACCTGGATTCAAACGCGAAGGCGATTTGATTGCGCTCTTAGGAACCACCGCGGATGATCTGGCGCTTAGCGAATACGCGGTGACGGTTGGCGAGCAATCGGTCTCCGACTTGATCGCAAACGGCGGAGTGCCTGAAGTCGATCTGAAACTTGAGAAAGCCATTCAGGATGCGTGTTTGGAAGCTGCTGAAGATGGACTGTTGCAGTCAGCACACGATTGTTCCGATGGCGGGCTGGCTATCGCGCTCGCTGAATCTTGCTTCAGTTCCTTGAACCGCGAAGCGATTGGAGCTGATCTGAATCTGGCTGGAGCGTTGCCGGTAAGTACACTGCTTTTCGCTGAAACACCGTCGCGCATCGTCATCAGCTTTAGTGAAGAGCGACGCGAGTCGATTGCAGCGATTGTGCAACAACACAACGTTCCTTTATCGATTCTGGGGAAGGCCGGCGGTAAGAACCTTTCCATCATGGTGAATGGCGAGCCCGCGATCGATCAGCCTGTTGCAGAGTTGGAGTTTGCCTGGCGCAATTCTTTGTCGCAAAAACTCGAAGCTCAGGCCATGGTCGCTGGAAGGGAATAATCAGTCCAATGTCCAATCCAAAGTCTTGTAAGCTGAGTGCGAGGTTAACTCATGAAGGATAGCCAATTGCCACGGGACGATCTTTCGAACGGCGGACTTTGGACGTTGTACTTTGGACGTTGGACCGTCTGAACAGTGCATCCCGTCATCTACCTCAATCGCACGATGCTGGCAGCCACAAAAGCACGCGTGGCGCCGGTTTCGTCCGCAATGTTGTACGGTCGCGGCGTCTTCACCACCGTCGCCATCTACAAGGGCAAACCTTTTCTTTGGCCGGAACATTGGCGCCGCCTGCTTGAGCATGCCGCACGCTTGAATATCGATTGCAGCGGTTGTACGGTAACCGGCGTCGGCGACGCGCTTCGCAAGCTAATTAACGTGAACAACGTTGCCGACGGTCGGGCACGCATCATTCTGCTCGCGCGCAGCGGCCGCGACTTTTGGAAAACGAAAGCTCCCGGCACGAAGCAAACCGACATGTTGATAATGACGGGCGAAGCGCAAAAGGTTCCCTCTTCGGGAATCACGCTTGCCGTCTCACCTTATCGGCTCAACACTCTTTCACCACTCAGCCGAATTAGAAGTCTCAACTATCTCGAACAGGTCTTGTCGTGGGAAGAAGCGCAGGCTCGCGAATTCGATGAAGCAGTTATGCTGAATGAGCGCGGCGAAATTGCCGCAGCGACAATGGCGAACATTTTTTGGGTAAGGGAAGGGACGGTTTACACGCCGGCACTCAGCACCGGCGCGGTTGCCGGTATTACCCGCAGCACAGTTTTGAAGCTGGCGGACGCCGATGCAATTCCGGTCGTAGAAGGGATTTACGAACTCAGTGATTTAGTTGAGGCCGACGAGATTTTTCTAACTTCGGCAAATCTGGGTGTGGCAGTTGTCACAACCTTCGACTTTCGCAAGTATGCAGTTACGCCTGAAAGCATCGGCGCCCGCCTGAGAAAAGCATTCGGCACTCTTGTTCTGACCAGTTAGACCCGCGTCCGCGATTACTCACTTCCTGATCAGCACCACCGGCGCCAGTTCCGCGGCGCGAATCTTCTCAAAAAACGTTCGCACCGATTGGTACTGATCCACGGGAATGCTGCCGGCTCGTTGAGCCAGCGAGCGCGTGAAAACCAACTCGCCATCTTTTACTTCGTAAGATGTCTTGTAAGAACCAAAGGTCGTATCAAGCTTTACTGCATCAGGAAGTTCGTCTACCGCAAAATCAAGAGGCAGCTTAACGCGAACTGTTTCGCTGTAGGCGCGCGCTTCAAGTACGACAGGGTACTGGCGCGTTGGTTCGGTCAGCGAGAGAGCTTCGCGCCGCGATACGACCGCCGGCTTGAAGACCAGCAAGCGGTTTTGCATCAACTGCCCATAGGCGTGAGCCGTGAATTCGACGTTCAGATCAAAACGGCCGGTCTCTTTGTTATCGGTGGGCTCAATTTTTGAGACCTTCGCGGCTGGCGCTCCGTCTGACACCCAGCTTTCGATGGTCCTCAAGTATTGCGGCGCCGATTGGTGACGAAACTCGCGGCGAAAGTCAGCGGCGGTTTGTCCGTTGGCTTTCTCGCTCAGCACTGCCGA
This sequence comes from Pyrinomonadaceae bacterium, assembly GCA_041750995.1. Classification (GTDB taxonomy): domain Bacteria; phylum Acidobacteriota; class Blastocatellia; order Pyrinomonadales; family Pyrinomonadaceae; genus PSRF01. Next base: position 72,230 of record JBGSYG010000060.1, read on the forward strand.
GATGGCTCCGTCGGAACTAAGCACAACATGAGTTTGGCGATCGAAGAAACTGGATTCCGGCGGAAGCTTCGGCATGCGCATTAGTTGTCCCGCCTCGCCTGCAGCTATTAATGCGTAACTGCCCTGTTCAACTTCCGGCAAATCACCGAGCGGCGTATGGGGATCGGTGGCGTCAAAAATTAACAAGCGTCCCAACGTGGCATGCTGAATCACGGTGGGACTCTGAGTCTCATCAGAAACTTTTACTGCAATGATGCAATGGTTGAACTGCCGCGGTGAGGCCCATTCCTGGCGCACATACACAGGGTCTCCCAAATAGATGAACACTGGATACGCGGTGATGTTGATGGCCTGTAACATCGCCCGCATTAAGTTCGCCTTGTCCTTGCAGTCGCCGTAGGCCTTAGCCAACACTTGCGACGCAGAGTGCGGTCGATAACCATTGCCGCGTCCAATACCGATATCGATGGAAATGTATTGCAGTCCCTGCACAAAGCGAGCAATCGCCCTGATGCGATCCAGCTCAGTTTTGGCGCTTGCTGTCAGTTCGCGTGCTTTCGCGGCAACGCTCTCGTCAGGTATTGCTTGCGGATCGTGTAAGGCGGTACCCCAGCGCGAAACCTGGGCCCAATCTTCAAATCCCTTCGCGCCTACTCCTTGAGCACTTTCAGGAAGAAAATAATTAACTGCAATCCGGGGCGCGAGACTCTGTACGCTCGGACTCGCGGGTTCATATTTGATTGGACGCAAATCACCAAGCTGCCAAGCGTAAGTCGAGCCGCTGACGCTGGGCTCAATGTTCGGATGATTGAAAGTTATGCTGGTCGCCTTCCAGCCGGACGGTAACGTCAGGCTGTAACGAGAGGTCATCGCTGGCAAGCGCGATTGAAAGTTCCAGGTGTCCTGATTAAAGAGCGGCCGATCTTCACTGGTTGCCTGATAACCAAAGACTTCACCGGTATCGGCATCTGATGAAGCATCGATATCCTTAACGCGGTACTCGTTGTAGATGTCGTTAGCATCAATGATCCGGTCCGCTGTTTCGTCCTTACCGTACTTCTTAACAAAACCATTGGCGCGGACTAGCCAGGCAGTCATGTCGCGCACTTTACCGCTGTTGGTCAAATAGCGTTCGGCGGCCCGGGCAAAAACTCTTCCTTCACGCCGGAGAATCCGGACAGCATAGATCGTCGAGACCGTCACGCGGCCGTCGCTGTCGACGACTACAGACTGATCATTGCGCAACACAACGGCCGGAACATCTTTGTCATAGACCGGCACCTTCATGGCGGCAGCTTGTTGCAACCACGCCGGGGCCTCATCCCCTGAGGCCCGAGCCACACTGGAGGTGAGTAACAGCAAACAACTGCATAAGGCGATTTTGAAATACATGAATGCTCCCCTTGGTTATTGCGACGACGCGGTACTCGCGGACTGTTTTAACGTCACGGTGTGGCCATCACTCTTGTGCAGCGCATCGAAGTACGCCTTGAGCCGGTCGTAACCGGACACCGGATAGATGATCGAGTTCTTGCCGCCGAAGAAAAAGTTGCGGCGGAAGACGAGGCCCTTCCTGTCGTCTGTCACGCCAAGGGTAGGTTTGTAGCCGCTCACACCGGGACTTTCAAACGGCGCCGGCGCATCGGCATTGTCGAGCGCATAACCCGCGGGCAGCGTGATTTTTACCTCGTCTTCTTCCGACCAGGGGTAGTTAAAGTAAACGTCATACTTGCGCGCGCTGGCGGAAAAGAGCGGCCGGTTTCCGTGTTGAAAAAACGCCGGCTCCAGGAACAATCTCTTTCCCGTGCGCTGGGCATAGCCGGCGACTTTAATGTGGTAGGAATAGACAAACGGTTTAATTAGGTCGGTAACGTTTTCGATCTTGATGTTCGAAATCTCCGCGGTGCTCATCCGGCTCTTAATGCTCTCGCGCAAGGTCTCTTCCCGCTGGACCGGAGAATCGTCATCGTCCCACTCTTTTCTCTCCACTCCCATGTGACCGTAGTATTCGACCTGCACATCGCCTTCAAGCGTTCCGTCGTCCGCGAGGGTGAGTTGGGCGGTTCGTTTGACCTTCGACATCTCCGGTGGCGACATTGGTGTGCTAATCCAGGTTGGCTGCTTGGGATCGGAAAGCAACGCTTCTTGCCCTTCTTCCTGCCAACGCAACATCCCGTGAGTCACATAGGTGCTCGCGGGATCATAGAAACGCCAACTATCACCGACTTTGACTGCGATGTCGTAGGTTTGCAGGAAATAGTCGTCGGGAAACGAACGGTCAAGAAAAATGTCGCTTCGATCAGCCAGGTTCACAACACGCGCTTCGAATCCGGCCGCAATCGCAAGCGAGGCGAAGAGCAGATCAATGTCCCGACCGGTACCGACGCCTCGCTTCAAGGTGTCTGAGGGAGACTTATTCTCTTTGAATTTCTCGAGTTGTTCTGTAGTAAAGCCGGAGGCATCGTCGTTGATGTTTTTTATCTTCGCGCGGCAGAACTCAAACAAACGTTCCAACTTGGCTTCAGGGGTCGCGGCATCGCCTATCACGGTTGCTGCGGTTTGTCTAATTTCGTCGTTAACCTTCATTCGGGATTTGTACTGGTCGTAGACTTTCTTCCCAAATGAATTCCAAAAAGCGTCGCCTTCCAGATTGGTTTCTTCGGAGTAGTAAACCAGCATCCACGGCCGCACTGAATCTTCCGGGGGCATGCGCGGCTCTTCACGAAATGCCGGAACGTTGCTCATGGTAATGCTGTAGAAGCCATCCTTCTCTTTCACAAACGGTGTGGGCGAACCATTAAAAGTCTGCGCCCGCATGCCAAAAGGAAAACCAGGAAGCGAGAGGGGTTTGAGGTAGTACTTGACGAGATGAACCGGCACCTCACGTTGGAAGTAAAGGCGAATATAATTAGCTAGCCGATCGTTGCGCACTTCCTTCCAACGGTATTCAATGACGGCGCCCGGTTCGACGCCGGGCATTGCAAACGATTTCGCTTTAACTTTTACGCCGTTGGCTTTCTGTATCGTGCGCTCCAGCACGTCGTTCTTTTTAAGCTCTACGATAGTGCCATCGGCTTTCACAGTGCGCGCAGCGATATCTTGAACACGCCAATTACCCAGAAAGGGTATGTCGATCTTGCTGTGTGCTTCACGCCCACGCTCCGTGAAAATCTTTATTCGCACGTAGTGCTTGATAACTGTGCGCGGTGTCGAGCCTTCCACTTCGTCGAACAAACGGACTTCCCAAAACAGAGCTTCAGCATCAGCGTCTTTCTCGACCGCTGCGGCTTTCAAGGCCAGCGCCGCAGGATCGATGGGTTTCCAATCCTCACCTCCGGCAGCTCGGCTTATTGTGGGAGTTGAGAGTAGGCAGAAAACGGCAATACAGAAAGCGAGGGCGAAGGGGGGTCTTCTCATTTTATTAACCTCTTGAGTGTTACTTACTATGGCGGGCCAGGCTCGGTCAGGACGCCGGTTTGGATTCCGTCCTGATTCTAATACCAAGAAAAGCTTCGGGGCAACAGAATTCAGCCGCTTTTGGTTGAAAGGAACCGCCGGCAGGACGGTGGGTCATCAGAATCGTCAATTAGCCACGAGATGACTATTCGGACCGCTGGGTGATCATGGCATCACGCCAGACTGCAGGACTATCTAAAGTTGTAATGTCCTAAATCTGTAGGGGCGGCACTCTGTGACCGCCCCATTTTGAGAAGGGGGCGCCCACGGAGGGACGCCCCGCGATTTATCAAAAGGGGCGGCTCATACGCTCCAAAGCACCCCATGTTATAATTTCGCTTCGTTTTTCATAGGATATCGACCCGCAATCAATTCAGGAGGAATTAAAAGGTTATGGCCACCCAACTCAGTCGCGCCGGCACGTCACTCGGCAGGATCGAAGAATTATTAGGCGAAAACGCCCGCATGTTGCTTGACCATAAATCCCAGACTATCGCGAAAGAACTGATCAATTTGCCGGGTCCGGACTTCATCGATCGCGTTTGGGCGCCGTCGGATCGCTCGCCCGCAGTCCTCAGATCGATGCAATCGCTCTTTGATAACGGCCGGCTCGCGGGTACAGGCTATCTCTCGATTTTGCCCGTCGATCAGGGTATTGAACACTCCGCCGGAGCCTCTTTCGCCCCCAATCCGCAGTACTTCGACCCGGACAATATCGTCAAACTTGCGATTGAAGGCGGTTGTAATGCAGTTGCATCGACGTTTGGCGTACTCGGTAGTGTCGCGCGCCGTTATGCTCACAAGATTCCTTTCATCGTAAAAATTAATCACAACGAGTTGTTGACCTTGCCGAATAAATTTGACCAGGTGCTGTTTGGCACTGTGAAAGAATCTCACAACATGGGCGCCGTCGCTGTCGGCGCCACGATCTATTTCGGTTCGGACGAATCAACCCGCCAGCTCTCGGAAATTGGTGAAGCCTTCGCCCAGGCGCACGAGCTTGGCATGGCGTGCATTCTTTGGTGCTACCTGCGCAATTCAAAATTCAAAACGCCTGAAGGCGACATGCATGCTGCGGCCGACTTGACTAGCCAGGCAAATCATCTCGGGGTGACGATTCAGGCTGACATCATCAAGCAAAAGCTGCCGGAACGCATCGGCGGGTATGGGTCAGTGGAAAAAGCTTTGGGAAGTTCTTATGGAAAGACGAGCAAGATTGTTAACGAAAAACTGATCACCGATAACCCCATCGACATGGTTCGCTATCAGGTAGCTAACTGCTACATGGGCCGCTGCGGTTTGATTAATTCTGGCGGCGAGTCGAAGGGCGCGAGCGATCTTGCTGAAGCTGTGCGCACCGCAGTCATCAACAAGCGTGGCGGCGGCACGGGGTTGATTTCAGGACGTAAAGCGTTCCAGCGCCCGATGAGCGAAGGTGTGGAACTGCTTAACGCGATCCAGGACGTTTACCTGAGCGAAGAAATTACCGTCGCGTAAAAGCCAAGTCTCAAGACTCAGGTCTCAAGTCTCAAGACCCAGGTCTCAGGTCTCCCCCGTCTCAGGCAAGCAACCTGGGACGCGGTCATGAGACTGAAACCTGAGACTTGAGACTTGGGTCTTGAGACCTTTTTTTTTCCAATCCCTCCGCCCCTCGAGCTTCGTATATTCGTTGATACGGGCAAAGCATCTTGCACGCCGAACCTGCACAAACCTCAGATATCGATTTGCTCCACGCGATAGCACGAAGCGAGGAGGGCGCCCTTACGGCGCTCTACGACCGCTATCGGCTAATCCTGTTCGGTCTCCTCGTTCGTATATTGAACAGCCGCGAAGAAGCGGAGGATGTTCTACAGGAAGTGTTCTTGCAGGTCTGGCGGCGCGCCGCAGATTTTGACCAAGAACGCGGCCGACCTTTTACATGGCTGGTGACGTTGACGCGCAGTCGTGGTATCGATCGCTTGAGAGTGTTGGCAGCACGCCAACGTCTCACTGATTCCGCCGCGCTGGAAGTTAGGGCCGAAGCCTCGGATGCCGTCGCAGACACGCTTCATGCGGAACAGCGGGAAATCATTGCCCGCGCACTGGCAAGTCTTCCGGCAGAGCAAAGAGGGGCTCTGAGACTCGCCTACTTTGAAGGATTGACCCAGTCTGAGATAGCGGTTCGCTTGGGTAGTCCGTTGGGAACAGTTAAGACGCGCATGCGCGCGGGGATGAGTACGTTAAGAGAACTTCTGGCCGATCAACCGCAGAATTTTTTCGGTTCCGGACCGGGTTAAGACAGAGTCGTAATGGCAGGTCACGAAGATTACAAAGAGATGCTGGCGGCGCATGGACTAGGGGCGCTCGACGTGGAGGAAGCTCGCACGCTGGAATTGCATCTGCGTGATTGCGCCGACTGTGGTCAGGAGTTAGACGAGTGGAAAGCAACGGCGGCGATGTTGGCCCTGGAAGCCGCACCAGCCGCCCCTTCGGAGCAATTAAAAGATCGAATCATCGATGTCGTACGCAATGATGTTGCTGAGTCAAAATCTTCCGGCAGCACAGTTGAGCCCTCGGCAGCGTCGCGGCGTGAACGGACAAATGTCGTCTCGCTGCCAACTCATCGTAAGGTCTCATCAGGCATACCGTCCTGGTTCGCTATTGCCGCGGGACTCGTGTTTGTGGTTCTGCTGGGCTCCTTGTATGTCCTCTGGCGACAAAACAAAGCCGCGCGCCAAGACTTAGCGCGGCTCGCCGCTCAAGTTCAGGAAACTCAACAACAAGTAGCCCGGCAGCGCGAGGTGATCGAGCTCGTAAACGCACCCGGAGCTCGCGTGTCACAACTGGCGGGCACGAAGGAAGTGCCCGGCGCTCATGGAATGGTTGCCTACGACACGAGCGGTCGCGCAATCCTGATGGCCAAAGGTCTGCCGGCGCCACCTGCGGGCAAGGCCTATCAACTTTGGTTTATTGCTGGTGGCAAACCCCTGCCCGGCAAGGTCTTCACCACTGATGCTTCGGGCGCCGGCACACTCACGGACAGTATGCCTTCCGCCGCAATGAACTCGCCAATCTTCGCTATCACCCTCGAACCAGCGGGGGGCGTTCCAGCGCCGACCGGCGCCATCTATCTAAGCAGCGGCGCTTAGTCGCCTTTACCGGGCCGTCCTACACACATGAAAGATCTCAGCTGGAAAGGTCGAGTTTATTCAGCGGCGCGCGCCCTCTCGCGATTCGTCCTCGTGCGAAGTCTCGCCAAAACAATTCATTCAAGATACAAACGTCGGTTCTCATTCTCACCTGGATTTAGCCAGCACGTAGACCACCTCATGCCTCTGCAACCCGCCAGTTTAGTCAGAATGCTATACTCCCGAACCCTTACCGCGGAGAGCCTTACGCATGAATGTTTCCGAATTTGTCGCAAAATGGCGCAAAGTCGAACTGACTGAGCGTTCCGCCTCGCAACAACATTTTCTCGATCTCTGTCAGGTCTTCAATCATCCGACACCCGCTCAAGCCGATCCCACTGGGGAAACTTTCACCTTCGAAAAAGGCGCGGCAAAACATGGTGGCGGTCAGGGCTGGGCCGACGTATGGAAAAAGGGATTCTTCGGTTGGGAATACAAAGGCAAGCACAAGGATCTGGTAGCCGCTTACGATCAACTACTCAAGTATCGAGAGGCACTGGAGAGTCCTCCCTTGTTAGTTGTCTGCGACATGGATCGATTCGAGATCCACACTAACTTCACCGCCACCGTTAGCAAAACTTACGCAATCTCGCTCGACGATCTTGATACTCCTCGCAACATCGAGATCATGCGCAATCTCTTCTTCGAGCCGGCAAAGTTGCGCCCCGATGCTACCAGCGAGGCAATCACCCAGGAGGTCGCGCAACGTCTGGCGCAGATTGCCCAGGGATTACGGAAGCGCGGTCTGGATGCAATGGAGGTAGCGCGCTTCCTCGATCGCATTGTCTTCTGTCTCTTTGCGGAGGATGTCGGCCTGTTACCGAAAAAAATCTTCAGCCAGATCATCGAGAAGTCGCGGGACGCCGCCCATTTTGCAAAACATATTGGGCAGTTGTTTGAGGCAATGAACACAGGCGGAGACTTTGGACTGGAGACTATTCGACACTTCAACGGCAACCTGTTTACTGAGAGTCCGGTGCTGGAATTGACCGCAACGGATATTAATCACGTCAGGGCGGCAGCGAGACTGGATTGGAGCGCCGTTGACCCCTCCATCTTTGGTACCTTGTTTCAAAGAGGCTTGGATCCCGACACGCGCGCGCAACTCGGTGCGCAATACACCAGCCGCGAAGACATAGAGACTCTGATTGAACCAGTGGTCATGCAGCCGCTGCGAAGGGAGTGGCAGGAAACGCGAGAGTCGATCGCTAATCTGCTGGCAACCGGTAAAGCGAAACCCACGGGCAAAGAGAAACCATTATCAAGAGACGCCGCGAATAAGGCGCACCGCGAAGCACGTGCTCTGCTCAGACAATTTCATGAGCGGCTGGCACACATCAAGGTCCTTGATCCGGCCTGCGGCTCCGGCAACTTTCTTTACGTCACGTTGCAAAAGTTGAAGGACCTGGAGAAAGAGGTGTTGGTTTACGCAGGCGACAAGCAGCTTGGCAGTTTTCTTCCCCAGGTTGGGCCGTGGCAGTTCTACGGAATCGAGATCAATCCGTACGCTTTCGAGTTAGCACAGACGACGCTTTGGATTGGCTACCTGCAATGGATACAGGCCAACGGTTTCGGCGTACCTGCCGAACCAATCCTGCGCGAGATGGACAACTTCAAAAACATGGATGCAATTCTCGACCTGTCTGATCCGGAGAATCCCAAAGAACCCGAATGGCCCGCGGCGGATTTCATTGTCGGGAACCCACCGTTTCTCGGAGGTAAGAGGATGCGAACGGAGCTGGGTAACGACTACGTTGAAAAGCTATTCGCTGTCTACAAGGCGAGAGTGCCAGCAGAAGGCGACTTGGTAACCTACTGGTTCGAGAAAGCGAGGGGCCAAATTGAAGTTGCTAAGAGTAAACGGGCCGGACTCCTAGCCACTCAGGGAATACGCGGCGGGGCTAATCGTGACGTGCTAAAGCGGGTTAAGAACAGCGGCGATATCTTTTTTGCTGAGAGTGACCGTGATTGGATACTAGATGGAGCGAATGTTCACGTTTCTATGGTCGGCTTCGATCAAGGCGAGGAAACTGAGCGGATCTTAGATGGAAAGAGTGTTGATTCAATTAATTCAAATCTTACAACATCTGTCGATACAACCCGTGCGAAGAGTTTGTCCGAAAATCTCGGCATTGCTTTCATGGGAGATACCAAGGGTGGAACATTCGATATCGACGCGGGGGTTGCGTCCTCAATGCTTAGGTCCCCAAATCCTCATGGGAAACCGAACTCTGATGTCATCGTGCCGTGGTTGAACGGTTCGGATATAACAGGCCGTTCTCGTGAGATGTTTATTATCGATTTCGGCACGCGAATGAGCGAAGCTGAAAGCGCTAAATTTGAAGCACCTTTCAAGCATGTTCAGACACATGTGTGGCCGACGAGAAAAAACAACAACCGCGAAGCCTACCGAAAATATTGGTGGCGACATGTAGAAGCAAGGCCCGGAATGTATTTGGCATTATCGAATTTACCCCGATTTTTATGCACCCCGCGAGTCTCAAGACACAGGTTGTTTGTTTGGTTGAGATTTCCTACGTTGCCAGACAGCGCCACTTTTGTTTTTGCTCATTCTTCCGAATACTTCTTTGGAATTCTTCAATCGCGCCCTCACGAAGTCTGGGCCAGGGCGCAAGGAACCCAGGTCAGGGAGCGGGAGAGCGGTTTCCGTTACACGCCAACCACGTGCTTCGAGACGTTTCCCATTCCACTGCCTTCTCCAGAACAAGAGGCAGCAATCGCTGCCGCCGCAAAAGAACTGGATGAGCTTCGGAATGCGTGGCTAAATCCGCCCGAATGGACGCGTGAAGAGGTTTTGGAATTTCCCGGTTCGGTTGATGGTCCCTGGGCGCGCTATGTTAGCGATGCGGACGAACGCGGCATCGGCACTGTTCGTTATCCGCGTCTGATTCCGAAAGATGACAAAGCCGCCGAACAACTCGCGAAACGCACGCTTACAAATCTCTACAACGAACGGCCAACATGGCTGGACCTCGCGCATCGCAAACTTGATGACGCTGTCTTCGCCGCCTACGGTTGGGAACCTGCCTTGTCTGATGATGAAATTCTCACGCGGCTGCTCGCGCTGAATCTCGAACGTTCTGGGAAAGGGTAATGACAGCAGCAATCCGAAACAGACACCAGAGAACGTGCGCAGTTCAGGAGTTAGCTCTTTGCCTAATCGGATGGGAGGGTCGTCAAACAATAATTCCTGGTCAATCTTCACGGCGCGGCTGCTTCCCGAGTGTCTCCAGCAGGTCTTGAAGTTTTTGCGGCTCAACTGGCTTGACGAGGTGATGATCAAACCCCGCTTGTTGAGATTGTTGGCGGTCGGAGTCCTGGCCGTATCCCGTCATGGCAATCAAATTTAAATTCTTACCTCTCGGCTGTTGACGCAAACGCCGCGCGACCTCATAGCCATCCATATCGGGCAAGCCAATATCCAACAACACGAAGTCCGGTTGATACGCAACGGCTGTTTCCAGAGCGGTCTGACCGTTGTAAGCCGCTTGAACCTCATGTCCAAACATTTGCAGCGTGATGGCTAGCATTTCAACCGCGTCTTTGTTGTCATCAACTACCAGCACGCGCGACGTGTGTGCTTGTTGCTTCGCAGGCTCAATGGGGGCGATTGGCTCACTTACCGGGGACAGAGCAGGCAGACGGACGATGAACTCGCTGCCTTTCCCCAGCCCATCACTATGAGCTGCGACTGTGCCGCCGTGTAATTCCACAAGTTTTTGCACGAGGCTCAAACCGATGCCCAAACCGCCTTGCGAGCGGTCAAGGGTGCGATCCGCCTGCGTGAACAGATCGAAGATGCGGGGCAGCAATTCGGGTGCTACGCCGATGCCGGTATCCCGCACGCGCAGCACAGCCTCAGCCCCTTCCTGCTGTGCAGTGAGCTGTATCTGTCCGCCTTGGTCGGTGTACTTAGCGGCGTTGTTAAGCAGGTTTACGACGACTTGCTCCAATCGCGTCGGGTCGCCTTGCAGCCAGATAGATTCGGCCGGAAGGGACACTGAAAGCTCATGTTTGCGTTGATCAATCACAGGGCGAACTGATTCTATCGCACGGTCCACGATGCCGCGCATCTCCAGGCGCTCCTGATGCAGTTGAATCCCTCCAGTGATGACGCGAGAGACCTCAAGCAAATCATCAACGAGATGCGCCAGTTGTCCCACTTGACGCTCGATAACGCTTTTGGCTTTCTGTTGGATCGGGTTCCCGGTGTCCTGAATCCGAAGGATGTGAAGGGCGTTGAAGATTGCGGAGAGGGGATTACGCAGCTCATGAGAAAGCATCGCCAGGAATTCGTCCTTGCGTTGGTGAAGTTCTGCCAACGCTTCCGCTTGCTCCTGGGTCTGCCGCTCCAGGCGGCTGCGTTCGGTGATATCCCGAATGTTGCACTGAATGACACTATGCTGGTCCTCCGAGTAAACGTTGGCAACAACCTCGACCTCGACCTTTCCCCCATGTTGAGATTCGAGAAGCAGGTGATCGTAACGAATATAACCTTGCTCTTTCAGTTCTCTGACGGCGGCTTCGTTTGCCGCCCTGTCGCTAAACAGGCCGATCTCCCACAGTTCCTTATCAAGGAAATGTTCGTAGGAATAGCCTAGCAATTCAATCATGAACGGGTTGACATCCACGATCCTGCCGCGAGTGAAGTCGAGGACCAGGACGCCGTCTTTGGTCGTTTCGAAAAGCCGCCGATAACGTTCCTCCGAATCATGCAGCTTTTGCTCAGCTTGCTGCCCCAGCTCGACCAGTTCGTGCTGGCGGACCGAGGAAACTAACAGCGCCTCGTTCATCTCGCGCATGGTTTGCGAGGCTTGCTGACGCTCAGCGGCTTGCTCTCTGAGCGTGCGCAATTGCTCCCCAGCCTGGTAGGTGGCCGAGGCAAACGTGCCCAGGCTGACGAGCAGCCGGAGGTCTTCGCTGTCGAACCTGCGGCGATCATCATGCGCGATCGCCCAAAGGGTGCCGACCGCTGTTCCCTCGACATAAAAAGGAACCAGCAAGGCCTCTTCGACGGGAGGCGTAACTGGTCGAAAATAGGAATAGCGCCGCTCGACGTGGCTGAATAACAGCGGACAGTTGCGATCCAGAACATCGCCGCAGGGGCCGAAGTCTCGCGGTGTACCGCCACCGATGTGCGGCTTCCAAACGCCCGCAATCGCCGGCCAGTAAAACCTCTTTTCATCTTCCGTAAGGAGGCTGATCCCGGCTGAGTCGGCAGCGCACACCTCGAGGATCGTGTCGGCCAATGTCTGAAGAATGGTGCCGGGTGTATTGGCCAGCGCCTGTGCCAGCGACACCAGCGCGCGGCTCTCCCTCTCATAGTCCGGCGGACGTGAGGGCCGGCGGTTCAACTCCTCGGTGCGAAGAATTGATTCCAGCGGCGGCAGCATCGGAGGGACAGTTGAAGTGTCATCCATTGGAATCCTCTTCTTCAGCCTCGGCGCGCCGTTGCGGAATGTCATCAGGCTGAGATGACCAGGGGCTGACGCTCGGTATACCGCTGGTCAGGCCGCTGTAACCGCGCAGCGGCTCGCCAATAACCAATCCGGCGGAAGTGATCTCGTATCCCACCATGTCGATGCTGTGCCCGCTCCGGCGCATCTTAACCACTAGTAGCATCTTGCGGAGTTGACCGTTAATTGAGACATAGCGCAGACGCACGATGTCGTCGGCCAGGAACGAGACGGTGAAGTTGCTCAGATTCATCGAGGTGAACTCCTCCGCGACCTCGACCGTGCTGACGATTGTAACGCCCAGGCGGGTGAGGGCTGCGATCATGCGATACAGCGACTCGCGGAAGTCCGTGCGGAAGCCGGGGGCCAGAGCCATCTCAAAGCCGACGAGGGAGTCGATGACTAGCCGCTTGCAGCCGATCTCCTTAACGCTGTTGACGATTTCATGGACCGTCTCATCGACAGAGAGATCCAGCGGTCGAAGATAGATAATTTTCAGATTGCCGTCCTCTTGCGGCGTCTCGAAGTCGAAGCCGAACATGGCGGCCCGCTGGTTGTACTCAGCCGGTATCTCCTCGAAGACGGCGACGATCCCCGGCTCGCCCTGGCGCAAGCCCTCGGCGATAAATTGCGTGGCGAGTATTGACTTTCCTGATCCGGAAGGCCCGGCCAGGAGCAGGCTGTCGCCTTCGGGGATACCGCCGCCTAGTAGCGCATCGAGTTCGGTGATACCGCTGGAAAGCCGCCGCTCGCCCTTGACTTGACCTGCCTCTCCGACAAGGCCGAAAGTTCGTGGGAAGGTTTGCAGTCCGGCTTTGGTGATGCGGAAGGTATGCATGCCGAGCACGGACTCCTGACCACGCAGCTTCATGACCTGCAGCTTGCGCACGATCGAGTTGCGCTCGACGCTCTGGTAGAGCCAAAAAAGCCCATCGGCCACGGTAAAGACAGGGTTGTCGCGCAGTTCGCCTTCCACGTATTCGCCGATCAGGAACGTGGTGGCTTGCCAACTGGTCAGGTGAAGCGCCAGGCGTTGGATGAAGCCCTGGAGCTCCATCTCGCTTGTGTTACTGAGCGCCCTGCGCACCACGGTGCGGAAGGAGTCCACCACGACAATAGCCGCTTTGGACGCTTCGATCTCCTGCGTGATGGCAGCGAGCACCGCAGCGAGGTCTTGCTCGAGAACGACCTGGCTGAGGTTGATGAAGCGGATCGCTGCGTCCATCGTGGCATGGTCGAAGAACGCGAACTGCTGCTGGTAACGCAGCATCTTGATGGCCGGCTCCCCCAACACCGTGAAGTACAACGCGGGCCGCTCTGGGGTGGCGTTGGCGAACATGATCTGATGGGCCAGCGTGGTTTTACCGCCTCCGGGCGCGCCGGCGATGATGTTGAAGGAGTATTCGGGGAGGCCGCCGCCGAGGATTTCATCGAGACCCGGCACGCCAGTGGGCAGTTGCCGAATGGGCACGCGACCGTTGCCTTGAACTTTCTCCTGATCATTCCCTTTAGTGCTCATCAATCAACCTCGATTTGTTGAATGTATTCGTCCAGCGAGGTGTCGGGCCAGGCTTCGCGAATCAGCCTTAGAGTGAGGGGTTCACCGATGAAGGTGCTTAGCAGCCCGAGCAGGTGTGCTGTGATTGCGACCGCCGCCTCACTCGCCCCCGCGGCAGTCTCCCTATCAGCAGCGAGCTCTTCAAATCCTTCCAGGCGACCATCCGCACCGATCTTGATACTTTGCAGCGTCGGCGCCTCCGCCCTAGCCAGCACTAGCGCCCGCCGCAGCAGCGATGCGAAACCTTCGGCGCCCGCGAATCTTGTCAGGGGAATCCGCAGCTTCTCACTTATCACGGCCGCTTCATGGACATGACTGTCCGCGTTGGTCTGGCTCGCTGCCAGCAAGCGCCGGGACAATTCTCGCATCGGTGAAGACGGCGTATCCATTGGGAGTGTCTAATTATTGGCAACTCTAACCGCGGCTTCAACGTTAACACCTGACTTAAGTGTCAACCCTAAATGTTTTGCGGTTGTGTAGAGAGAACCGAGATGGTTCAATGATTTCAATTTATTTCGCCACCGAAGTAACGTGAGCTTCTTGGGTTGACCGGCGCCGAATCAAGTTTCAAGCATCGTTATTCTATCAGCTTGCAGGGTCAATGGGAGACAGACAATTTCTCCTTGTAGGCGACCCCTGATGCGCCCTTTTTCTAACTCTACATAAAAAGAGTAGGCTGTGGGTAGCTCTTATTCAAGCCTTCTAACCTATCCCCAATGCTTGCGAAATCAACGCTACTTTTGAATGCACGATCGGATCGCTCCCTCAATTTCTTTGTGATACTTTGGAGCAAACGTACACTGGAAATCTTATGGGCGAGAGAGCTGAACAAACTTTAAAGCAGTCGGCGTCAAAGACGCGGACAAGCGCGCCAGGTCCTCCGGCTGGGCCGGGCGCGTCGAACAGCTTGCAGGAGTTCAAGGATTTTCAAGCTCACCTGCTGGCCAGAGTGGAACAGGCAATTATCGCGACTGATCTCGACGGGATTGTCATTTACTGGAATCAGTTTGCCGAACAACTCTATGGCTGGACGTCAACCGAGGCGATCGGTCGAAATATCATGGAATTGACAACCCCCGAACAAATGACTGAACAGGCGCTTGATATCATGTACCGCCTGCGGCAGGGCGAAAGCTGGACCGGTGAATTTAATGTTCAGCGACGCGACGGCACGACCTTTCCGGTACAAATTATCAACTCACCTATCAACGATGACCATGGGACATTGATTGGCATTGTCGGCGTTTCCATTGACATCAGTGAACGCAAGCGGCAGGAAGACTCACTGATAGAACTCACCCGTCAATTAGAGCGGCAATCCAACGTCTTTAATACGACACTTTCAGCTATTACCGACTTCGCCTACATTTTCGACCGCGAGGGGCGTTTCATCTACGCGAATCAACCGCTGCTCGACCTGTGGGGACTGAAGCTCGACGAAGCGGTGGGCAAAAATTTCTTCGACCTGCAATATCCCAATGACCTGGCGTTGCGGCTTCAGCAACAGATCCAGCAGGTCTTTGACACGGGGCAGCCGCTCAGGGACGAAACACCCTACACCAGCCCGACCGGCGTGGAAGGGTTCTACGAATATATCTTTACTCCGGTCTTCGCCGCCGACGGCACGGTGGAGGCTGTCGCAGGTTCAACGCGCGACTACACTGAGCGCCGGCGGGTCGAAACAGCGTTGCGTGAAAATCGCGAGCGTCTGCAAATGGCGATGAACGCCGCGAAAATTTATTCCTGGGAGCTGAACCTCGCAACGCAGCACGTCGAGTGGTCTAACAATCTGGAAGAGGTGATAGGTTTTTCCCTGCCCTTGGATTTTGCAAACGTAATTAGTTTCGTGCATCCCGAAGACCGGGAAGAAACGGCAAAGCTGATCGCGCAGGCGATTGGGGGAGGCGCAGGTTACGAATCTCAATTTCGCCTGGTGAACCCGCAGAGCGGCGAGATTGTATGGGTGAGCGGGCAAGGAGTTTTGGTTGGAGGAACGCAAGACTCTCCCCACCGCTTTGTCGGCATCACGCAAAACATTACCGAGCGCAAGCACTCTGAAATATTGCTCGACACGCAAAAGCAGGCGTTGGAAATGGTCGTCGGCGGCAGACCACTCGCCGAAGTCTTAAAATATCTCACCGGCATCGTCGAACATCAATCCGGCGGTACATCGACCGCTTCAATCATGCTCCTTGACGAACAAGGACGATTGCATAACGGCGCGGCGCCGAGTTTGCCGGACTATTACCTGCAAGCGATTGAAGGCATCCAGGCGGACGCCAACGTCGGCACTTGCAGCGCGGCGGCAGCAACAGGAAAAACAGTCATTACGTCCGACATCGCCGCCGACCCGAAGTGGCAAGCCCTGAAGAATCTTCCCCTCGAGATCGGCTTCCAGGCCGCCTGGAGTCTGCCGATTATGGCAGCGGACAAGCGCGTGTTGGGGACTTTCGGAACTTACTTTCGTGAGAAACGCGAGCCGACATCGCTTGAACGGCAAACGGTGGAAATTCTCGCCAAGACCGTCGCGCTCGCCATCGAACGCAGGCGCGCAGAAGAGGAATTAAATTCCAGTGAAGAACGGCTGCGGACTATCTTCGAGGCATCGCGCGACGGAATTCTCGTTGAGGACGACGAGCGCATCATCTACGTCAATCACTCGTACACGCAAATGCTTGGCTATGACGCCCCCGAAGAGTTAATCGGTAAGCACGTATCCTCCGTTATCTCCGCAGAAGACACGCAACGCCTGCTGGGCTTCGGCCAGAGCCGCCTGGGCGGCAAATTGCCCGCGTCAGTTTACGAGTTCAAAGGAAAGCGCCAGGACGGGACTCTGATCGAGCTCGAGGCGTCGGTCTCCGCTTCATCCGTCACCGGGCACCGCTACATTACTTCTATTGTCCGTGACATCACTGAGCGCAAACGCGCTGAAGCGGAGTTGAAGCAAATCAACGAGCAACTCGAAGGGCGGGTCACGGAACGCACTGCCGCACTCTCCGAGATGAACGCCATGTTGCAGGAGGAAGTCAAAGACCGGCGGCGCATCGAAGCTGAGCGCGTCGAATTGCTGCGCCGCATCGTCTTCGCCCAAGAGGACGAACGCCGCCGCATCGCGCGCGAGATGCACGATCAGTTCGGACAGCAATTGACCGTCTTGAAACTGAAACTTGATGCGATCAAAGAAGATTGCGGTGAGAATCAGAAGCTCTGTGAACAGGTTGATGCATTGCAGACGCTGGCCATGCAGCTTAACGAAGATGTTGATCACATGGTCTGGGACTTGCGCCCGACGGCGCTCGACGATCTCGGTTTACACGTAGCGCTCTCCAGCTATGTAACGAATTGGGAACAACATCTCGGCATTCCTGTTCAACTGCACACGAGCGGAATGGATGGAGAACGCTTAACACCACAAATTGAAACCGCTCTCTATCGCATCGCACAGGAAGCACTCAACAACATCGCCAAGCACGCGCAAGCCGCCCAGGTCGCGATTGTGCTCGAACGTCGCACCGACCAGGTCTCGCTCATTGTCGAAGACGACGGCGCAGGTTTCGACTTGCAACAAGTATTTGAGGCCGAGGATAAAGGCCTGGGGTTGATCGGAATGCGCGAGCGCGCCGCCCTCGTGGATGGCACCCTGGAGATTGAATCACGCCCAAACAAAGGCGCTACCGTGGTCGTGCGAATTCCTGTCCCGAGCCTTCGGAACGGAGAGGCGAGATGAATAAGCTGCGCATTCTTCTAGCCGAGGATCATGAAACGATCCGTGACGGGTTGAAGCTTCTGGTCAACTCACAGCCTGACATGGAGGTGGTGGGCGCGGCCGACAATGGGCGCGTCGCCGTCCAACTAGCACAGCAGCTCGTGCCGGACGTAGTCGTAATGGACGTTTCGATGCCTGAGCTAAACGGCCTGCAGGCGACGAAGAAGCTCAAGGAGAAGTTCCCGCAAATGAAAATCTTGCCCTTGACTCGCCATACGGACGACGGCTACCTGCAACAACTGCTACTCGCAGGCGCTAGTGGGTATGTACTCAAACAAAGCAAATCCGTCGAATTGTTACGCGCGATTCGCGCCGTCGCCCTCGGTCAGACATATCTCGATCCAGCCATAGCCGAAAAAGCAGTTAATCCAATTCGTAGCCGGGCCACTCGTGGTCTGCCTCCCAACGCAAATTTGAGTGACCGGGAGGAGGAAGTTCTGCGCCTCATCGCGTGGGGCCACATCAATAAAGAAGTAGCCGCGCGCCTTAACGTGAGCGTCAAAACTGTCGAGGTTCACAAAGCCAATGCAATGCGAAAAATGGGCATGAAAAGCCGCGTTGATATTGTGCGCTACGCTTTACTGCAAGGCTGGCTCCAGGACACTTAATACTCTTAACTGTTTCGCTTCGTCTTCTCTCCGCTAGGGAAAAACCCTTACCACTTTCACAGACCTTCCCAATACCCAAAACTCGCTGCCTCAACTAAAAGTTAACCACTCTTTATAAAATCATTACTTGATGAGAAATTTAGCGGTCATCTGTTTTCTTTAGCGGATAATCGGACGAGATAGCGGAGCCAACGGGCGAGAGACCCTCGCTCCATGGTCTATTTGGAAGCAGCCAAGTGCTCTGCTCCCAAAGAATTTCAGCACTTTGTAGTATGGCAACCACATTAGGTTACAACCAGACACCCCTCTTGAGTGCCAATAGGCCACCATCCCCCATGCCCCTGCGAACAACAAATTCGTGCGTGCTATTAGTTGAAGACCATGAAGACACCCGCTTCATGATCAAGACAATGCTGGAGTTGCGCGGTGGGATCAGCGTTGTCGAAGCCGGCAACGGGTTGAAAGCAATTGAACTGGCAGAGAGCATTCACCCCGATCTCATTCTGATCGACGGTAGTCTTCCCCTCGTCGACGGCTATGAAGCGACGCGCCGCATTCGTGAATTTACAGCTACACGTGAAGTTCCGATCGTCTTTCTTTCCGGGCACGCACAGCCTGCGGACGAAGCTAAAGCATTTGCAGCCGGCTGTACTGACTATCTCATCAAGCCATTAGGCTTGGGCAGACTTGGTAGCGTGCTCGAACGACACCTGCCCCCTGTTGAAAGTAGCTAAGCGCATTGCTTGGCAGGTTGTCACGCGATGAAACTTGCTCTTTAACGCTCAACTATTCTCCCCTGGAAGCATTCCCCCCCCAAGCGTATCTCTGACGGAGTAAGCACCGCCGTGGAATTTGTCTTCCCGCGGTTCTGTAACGGTAAAGCTCGTTTGCGACTTCGAGCCTGCGATTGATTGGCTTGTATCCGGTTCAGCAGAAATTGAACTCTTTAATTAGCGCCGCAACGACGGTAAAAGGACGATTCGAAATATGTTTCGCCAACGTAAGTCCACCAGTTTCATCTTCAATTTTCCTCTCATGCTGGTGCTTTGCGCCATTCTCTTAGCCATGTTCGGCGTTGCATATCAGCGCGGTCAAGCGACGGCTCAGCGTCAAACTCCTCGAGCGACTCCGGACGGCCCAGATACCAGGGAGAAACCTGTTCCGCACGAAACCGGCGATGCCGCGGCTGGCCGCGGCGTCTTCCGTTTCGAGACTTTTGGCAATGAAGGATTCTGGACAGACGCAGTGCGAGTGCCGAAAGGAATCAAAAAAGCGAAGCTGACGCCAATCCAAGCCTTGAAGGCAGGGTTATCGGTGGACGTTGAAGCGCTGGATTCGGCAACGCAGCAAGCGGTGGCAGCGGAACTCAAGACCGACCTTTCGCCAAAGAACGCGCCGCTGCTCAACAACCCCGAGACGACTATGAAGCTGATTGCAGCCAATGCGGTAATCGGCATGGTGCCCAAGGGCGATAAGGTGGGAGTTAGTTGCGCGCTCTGTCACACCATCACGGACAAATCGGTGTTTGACTTACCCAATGGCGGATCGATTGGGCGGCGTCTGGATGGGCGTGCGGTCCACACTATTAATCTCGGCGCTATCTTTGCAATGGCCGACAACTCGCGTGCTCTTTATCCCGTGCTGCAACTCTCACTCAAGGCCAACGGCGACAAGACTCTTGGTCGAGCGCCTAAAGGTCTAACAGAAAAATCGAGTGAGAAGGAAGTCGATGCATATCTCAGCAATCCAGCTTTTTATCCGGTCGGAATGTTTGACGACAGCTTTGACGGCAACGGCGATCCGATGCACAACACACCGCTGTTCCGTCAGGACCTGGCCTTTCCTTTCGGCAGTGAAGGCGCCATCGCCAAGCTGGATAACTTTAGCAATCTCGTTTACACGGGACTCTTCGACCAGACGACTTTAACGACTCCCGGCGGTCGCGCATTCCTGCATAAGCTCGGTGGCGCCGCCGGGGATGAGATCGCCGATGACTACGTCAAGATTTTGAAAGAGACTGGCGTCAATGGCTATCCCTTTGTTGCATCAAGCGCGCACCCGTTGCCGGGCAGCGAGGAAGCCCCGCTCGGAGTGCGCGTTGACAATACCAAGCTGCTGGACTTGAGTGCGTATCTGGACAGCTTGCCGGCGCCCGCCGGCGTGGATGGTGACAGGCAAGCCATGGCGCGCGGGCGTCAGTTGTTCCGCACTGCCGGTTGCACCGCTTGTCACAACGTGGACCAGAGCAAGTTTGTGCCGCCGTTCATCGTCCCGATGAAGACAATCTTTCCCGGAGACAACCCTATCGTTCTCGCGCAACGCATGCCGCCGCTAAATCCAGTTTTGAATACAGCGGGCAACATCTTCGACGACAAAATGGCGGTGGTGAATGCCAGTCTGCGCGGTGAGGAGCGCGGCATAGCTCTGCCGCTCTTGCTGGATCTCGCACGCAAGCCTGTCTTTCTGCACGATGATTCCGTGCCAACTATGGAAAATCTGCTGAACCCTTCGCGTGGTCCGTTGGCTCCGCACCCGTTTTATCTGTCCGATGCCAAACAGCGCGCAGACATGGTGGAGTTCCTGCGCAGTCTGGACACCAACTCTTCCGGCAAAGCGACGCGGGAGTCGGTGAGTCACTCGACGCAAGCCTCGGAGCTTTTCGGAGGGAGCGGACTGTTCGTCCGCTTTATGGGAGTGGGAAAAAGGTAAATCCAGAGACCTTGTTTGAAACGTAACTAACTTAATCGCAAGAAACAAAAGTGGGAGAGGCCTTCATCGCTCAAAGCGTGCCGGCTGCGTCTTACTTCGCTAGCTGAATTGCCCCCAGAGGACGACATTCTCGGCGCCGAGTTTTCCAGCTCTTGAATGTGTCATACAAGCCAAGAATCCGGCGAATTGCTCCGGCGCGGTGTTCGTCTAGCTTGAGCGGATTGCCTACAGAGGGGGGAGGAAATCATGATTACTTGCATTCGCAAACTCGGACTTGCGCTGCTGACGCTCGTCGTCATCGGGCTCGCTGCCGCGCCTAACGCTAAAGCGGACTCATTCACCTTAAACGGGAATCTGTCTCCGGGAAGCCCCGTTCAGCTCTTTAGTTTCACTATCAGTAGCTCTTCCTCAGTGCTGATCCGGGCGACGGCCAACTTCGACCTCGATTTATCATTATTCGACGCGGCGGGCGAGACACTTAACATAGCCATCGATGAGGACGGCCTCGGTCCACCTTTCGTCGCTACCCTGGAGGATCAGTTCGGCAACTTCTCGTTAATGCCCGGAACGTACCTCCTCGCTGTCACGCCGCTTCCGCTGCTCCCGGGCTCCAATTTGAGTGAAGGTTTCTTTTTCGCCACTGACCAGTTCGGTCGCGAGCTCACCTTCGCCGACTTCGGATTCACTGGGGGGAATTTCAGTCTCGAAATCTCGGGCCCCGGCGTAACCCAAGCGGCCCCCGTACCTGAGCCGGCGACTATGCTTCTGCTCAGTACGGGGTTGGCAGGGGTAGTCGCGAGCGTGCGCCGGCGCCGGTTGCGCAACGAGAGCACACGTGCAGAGTAGCGAAACCCATTGGTGCGGCCAATACCTAATAACAGGGAGCCGCCGTTGGGCTGCTTGTACAAAAGCAACACGATCATGTCGTGGGCTTATTAACTGACGGGATTGAAGGAAAGACACCGTCCAATACAAAAGGGAGATAGAAATGCAAAAGCTATTTAGCAGAAAAATGTTAGCCCTTGCGCTGCTCGGCGCAATGTTGGCTATGCTGTTTGCGGGCGGGCCGAACACCCAGCCCACGCAGGCGTCGAGCCACCGCGAGGCCCCGCTTATCATCGCCGACCCATTAGCGGATAACACGGACGTTTACTCGTTCCGCAGCTATGAGGCGGGGCGCGAAGGATTCGTGACCCTGATTGCCAACTTCATCCCGTTCCAGGAGCCTTCGGGCGGGCCACACTTTTACCTGTTCGACCCGACCGTCCTTTACGAGATCAAGATTGACAACACCGGGGATGGCGTCGAGGACATCACTTACCAATTCACTTTTCAAACGCAGTTCGTCAACGGGGACTCCATACTCGGTATGGCCGCGCCCAACGAGGCTGCTGCGGGGACCGGAGGGATCGAACCCTTGATCACTTCGCTCACCGACCCCGACTACAATGAATATCAGACCTACACCGTGAGGCTAGCGCGAGGGCGCACAAACGGACAACTCAGTAGGACTGTCCTCGCCAGTGGGCTGCGTATGCCGCCGAGCAACATCGGTGAGCGGACCACGCCCAACTATGAAGCCGTGCTCGGCCAGCCGGCGGTGAACACCCTGCAAAGCGGCGCGCGGGTCTTCGCCGGCCAGCGCGACGAAGGTTTTTACATTGATGTGGGAGCTACTTTTGACACTCTCGCCCTGCGTGGCGGCGGCATCAGTCCTACAGGCGGCGTTGACGGCACGTCCGGCTTTAACGTCAACACCATCGCGTTTGAGGCCCCAATCCAGGCCCTGACACGCAACAACTCGGCGCCCACCAATCCGACCGACCCAAACGCGGTCATCGGCGTGTGGGCCACTGCGAGCCGCCAGACGACGCGGGTTATCAGGCCCTCCATCGGCAAGGGCCGCGACATCACGCTGAACGCCGGTCCGTACCGCCAGGTGTCGCGGCTCGGCAACCCGTTGGTCAACGAAGTCGTGATCCCGCTCCGGCTCAAAGACACATTTAATGCGTCGGAACCGCAGAATGATTCACAGTTCGCTCAGTTTATTTTAGATCCGCAACTCGCCAGGTTGATCTCGGCGGTGTTCGGCATCAACGTGCCCGGCCCGATCACTCCCGCGACGGCGTTCTCGGCGCCTCCGGCGAATCGAACTGACCTGGTGGCAATTTTCGCCACTGGCATTCCCGCCGGTGCGGTGCCTGGGGCGCCGACCTACACCAACTTCCTGTCCGATGGACAGCCGCACGAATACCAGCGACTTAACGTCGCCATTGCCCCTACACCTGCCGGAATGCGAAGCAGGCTTGGGCTATTGGGCAACGATCTCGCCGGCTTCCCGAACGGGCGGCGTGTATTTGACGACGTGGTTGATATCGAGCTGAGAGCGGTAGCGGGCGGAACGCCGTTCACGCCGGCCTTCAACGTATTCCCGAACAATGTGCTCTCGGATGGCGTGTCCAATAACGACCTGCCTTACCTTGAGCGATTCCCGTATCTGGGCGTGCCACATTCGGGCAATACCAAGACGGGCAAACCACACGAGCATCATGTGATTTGCTGCTCAAATGGAGTGCTTCCGTAGAGGATCGCGGGGTCGTCAATCGTTGTAATAGCTCGAAGAGCGTCGGAGGAATGAGGCCTACGGTTCCCGGGGCCTCTCTCCTCGACATTCAAGAAACGCCGGCGGGGCACCGTTACGAGCATCATCGATGCGCTGCCACCGCTCGGTTAGCAAAATAGATTAGCCGAATGAAGACCGAACTTTTCGCTAAGTTTTACCTTCATTGAGCGCAAGGAGGATCGGAGCCCGATTGTAATCGGCAATGAATCTCGCGCTTAACTTTCCACCAAGGAGTACTGAATGAGACAACCAACATCAATATTCAAGAGAGTCAGCGTGACATTACCATCAGCAGTGATAGTGGCACTTCTCGGAATCAGCATCTGGGGTGCGCTTGACGCTTCGGCTAATCACCCCGTCTTCGTCGAAGGCACCTGCCTCGGCCCCGGCGCCACGCAGAGAACGTCCGTTACGCCGGGCACATGCGGCGACTATGACGGCGATGGCCGCATCGGCACTGCCGAAGATACTGACGAAGCGGACAGAGTTTTCGGCACCATTAACGCCGCGCTCGGTCCGGGTTCCGGTGCCGCCGCAGGCACAGGGGCTAACCAAAATGGCCGCGTTGTGATTGTTGCATCTGGGGTCTTCCCCGAGGTCGTCAACATCACAGCTGCCAATGGCAACGTCACGCTAGAAGCAGCGCAGGGCGTCGAGGCAAATGTTGATGCGGTGCTGCAAGGTGATCCGGGCAGTGCAGCCAGGCAGAACGCACCCGGCATTATCGTGAATGCGCCCGCCGACCGTTTCGTCACCATCCGCAATATCGTGAGCCGCAACTGGACCGAGGGCATCAGCGTAAGGGGTTCATCCAACGTGCTCATAGATGACTGTCGCGTTGAAAACAACATTAACTACGGTATTCGCGTGCGTGACAGCGCCAAAGTGAAAATCAATCACACGCAAGTCAGCGCTACGGGTTTCCGCGTCGGTGGTGGCATGGACTTCCCGCGCGTCCTGACGCCCAACCCTGGCAACGGTATCGAGTATGAGGATGAGTCTTCGGGCCTCATCTGCAATACCTGTGTCACCGGCAGCTTCGGAGCGGGAATCAAGGTTGATACACGCGACAAGGGAAAGGGGTTCGGAAACTCTTCCGTCGGGCTGCAAGACGTCTGTGTCTTTAACAACCATCCTGACTTCGACGGAGTGCGCGCCCCACGCTAGCCCTACGCGGTGTGGCGAAAAACGTCGCCGTAACTTTGGCTGCGTTGGTTAACGGCTGAGGCTCTCTTGCAAGGTTTTCGCGGAGCCGCAGTGTGGTTTTTTCACATCAACCCATCGGAGCACTGATCAGATGAAAGCCGTTAGACTCATTCTAATAGCGATCGCAGGCGCCAGCGTTTTGGCGCTTGCGGCTTTCGCTTTGCCCGCAGTCGTAAGATACGGATCTTCCAGAAACTCGCTTCAGCCCCAGCCGGCCAGTGCAGCCATTGAGTCGACTCCGGCCGATTTGCGCCTCCGCGCCGGTGAGAACCAGATCAAGCTGCGGCCAGACAAGCCTGAAGGGTACAACCTGCTTGCTTCCGCCTGGATGCAGAAGGCGCGGGAGACCGGCGACTTCGGTTTCAACGCCAGGGCGGACGAGGCAATCAATAACTCGTTCCGAGTGGAACCGGATAACTACGACGCCCTGAAGCTCCGGGCCAAGCTGCACCTGACTTATCACCGTTTCCGCGAAGGGTTGGATTTGGCCCGCCGCGCTCAATCTATTCGCCCCACGGATCACGACGTTTACGGAGCGCTGACTGACGCATATGTCGAGCTAGGTGAATATCCAGCCGCGATTGAGGCCGCTCAAAAAATGGTTGACTTGCGCCCGGATGCGTCTTCCTATGCGCGCGTCGCTTACCTTAGATCACTGCACGGGGACACAGAAGGTGCCATTGCGGCTATGCAGGTGGCAGTAAAAAGTTCCAGTCCTAAAGATCCGGAAGCGGCTGCCTGGGCGCGCGTTCATCTCGGCCTTGAATTGGCCCAAGCAGGAAGGTTGGCGGTAGCGGAGCTTGAGTTCGATAAAGCGTTGCTAACATTTCCGGGACACAAGCTTGCCCTCGACGCAAAGGCGCGCAGCCGGATTGCCGCCGGCGATCTCAACTCCGCAATTCAGATTTACGAACGCGAGCAAAGCAATTCTCCCTCAGCAGATGTGGCCCTGGCGCTTGGCGATCTTTATGCGCAAACAGGTCGTCAGGCGGATGCCGGTAAGCAGTACGAAAGCTTTGAGGCTCTCGAACGAGAAAACGTGATCGTCGAAAATTCCTGGCATCACATGATTAATTACTGGCTGGATCACGACAAAAATTTGGTTTTGGCGCTGGAACATGCACAGCGAGAGTACGAATCACGAAAGGACATTTTCACGTGTGACAGTCTGGCTTGGGCGCTCTTCAAAAATGGCCGGCTTCCTGAAGCGCAGCGAGTGATGAAGGAAGCGTTGCGCACGGGCAGTCGCGACGCGCGGCTTCTTTATCATTCAGGGATGATTGCGAATGCACTTGGTGACCGTCGAAGCGCCGTCAAAGACTTGCAACTGGCTCTCAGGCTCAATCTGAAGTTCGAGTTGAGACCGGCAGAAATTGCCAGAAACACACTTGCGTCTCTTGTTGCGTCTCCACCGGGGCAGGCCACTCGACGGAGGACGGTACAATCCACCGACTGATCTCTTCCAAGCCTTTGTCTCATTGATTTCTTTGCCCGTCGCTTGAGTGATCTATTTTTCAGAAGCTGCTAAACTTCTGACTAATCAAGCAGCCGAGTAGGGAGAATTGATGAAAGACAAGAAGGACGAACCACCCCCGGTTGATAACGTGATCTCAGACGAGACGGGACAGTTTGATCTTCGCTTTCTGCTATGGCGTCACTTCTGCTCGTCGAACAACATCCCCGTTGAATCTCTGCCCAGCCAACTAGACGACGACCAGAAAGAAAAGTGGGAAGAACTTAAGGCTAGCCGGTTGCGCTCACCTGGCCAAAAGGAACCGTAGCATTTTCGATTTCTCATTTTCCATTTTCATTGATTGCGGATCTTCAGAAGTTAAGCGCAAAGGGCCGAAGACGCAGAGGCGCAAAGTTAGACTAAGCGTCTTTGCAAGCTTGTTCGGGTTGTCTTAATTCGTGGGTGGCCGCCGGGCAAGCGTCAGGAAACGTCCTTTCATTTGTTATTTAGCGTTAGCCGTTTATTCTTCTTTGCGGCTCTGCGCCTTCGTGGCTCTGCTCTTTAGGCTCTCCCAATAACAAATGACAAATGGAAAATGTCTTTTTTTCGTCTTCACATCCTGCCGCTTCCCATTTGATAAACTCCGGTCAGAAACGGATTGGAAGTGCGCTCGATGCCAATTGTAGTTACTGGCCCATGACCCGAATAAACTTCAATATCATCGCCAAGGGGCAATAATTTCTCGTTGATAGAGGCCATCAGTTCCTCCGAAGATCCTCCGGGCAAATCCGTTCGCCCCACCGATCCTGCAAAAAGCACGTCACCCACAAATACTTTCCTTTCGGCTGCCGCAAATAGCACGACATGCCCCGGCGTATGACCGGGACAGTGCAACACTTGAAATTCAAGCTCGCCGATGCGCAGTATGTCGCCGTCGTTGAAGTACTCATCGACACCCGGCGGTGGGGCAAAATCAAATCCGAGTGCCGCCCACTGTGATCTGGGAACGCCAATCCATCCAGCCTGCTCTGGAAGCGCCCGATAGATAAACTCGTCGGCCTGGTGCAGCATGATCCGCGCTTGCGGTTTGAGCTGCTTTAATGCCGCGACTCCTCCCACATGATCGAGATGCGCATGAGTACAAGCGATCACCTCGAGTTCAAATCCATGCTTGTCGATGGCGTTTACGATTGCCTCCGAGTCATCTCCGGGGTCGATGCAAAGGGCCCGTTTAGTTTTCTCACAACCGACGATGCGAGTGTGTTGTTGAAATGCGGTGACTGTAACTTGTTCGATGATCATCTTTATTAAAACGGTCTTTGGCCTTGGGACTTTGGTCTTTGAACTTCCTGCCCGAAGAAGTACTGGGAACGATATAAGAGCGAAGGCCAAAGACCAAAGGCCAAAGACCGTATCTTGACGTATAATCATCTCCCTCTCTTATTAATCAAGGTTTTCGTTATGCCCCGCATTAAAACAGCAAACCCTTTGGCAGAAGTGCTCGACGCCTCAACGATGACAGGCGCAGCGGAGCTAACTGAACACCTCGCGAACGACGCATTGAAATGCTATGCCTGCGGTCACCGTTGCCTAATCAATAGCGGCAAGCGCGGTATTTGCAAAGTGCGTTTCAACGAAGGCGGCGAGCTGCGCGTGCCCACTAATTACGTTGCGGCGCTTGCCTGCGATCCAACTGAGAAAAAACCTTTCTTCCATGTCTTACCGGGGTCGGACACGCTCACCTTCGGCATGCTTGGCTGCGATCTTCATTGCGCCTACTGTCAAAACTGGCTTACCTCGCAGGCCCTGCGCGACGATGCCGCCGGTACCGCGCCGCAACAGGTGACGCCCGATCGCCTCGTCGCCATGGCGAAGGCGTATGGCGCATCCCTCGTCGGCAGCAGTTACAACGAGCCGTTGATTACTGCCGAATGGGCCGTTGACGTTTTCAAGAAAGCGCGGCCAGCAGGCTTTCGCACCGCGTTCATTTCGAACGGCAACGCGACACCTCAAGTGCTCGATTATCTGCGGCCCTGGACCGATTGTTACAAGATCGATCTGAAGTCGATGAACGATCGGAACTATCGCCAACTCGGCGGCGTGGTGGATAATATTTTAGAAACTGTGAAGATGGTGTACGAGCGCGGATTTTGGGAAGAGATAGTTACGCTCGTGATTCCCGGATTCAACGATTCCGAAGCTGAGTTGCAACGAGCCGCTGAATTCATTGCTTTGATTTCTCCGGACATTCCCTGGCACGTGACCGCCTTTCACCAGGACTATCACATGCAGGAAAACGCGAACACGACGGCGGAGCAGTTAGTGCGCGCGTGTGAAATTGGACGTGCGGCGGGTTTGCGCTACATCTATGCGGGAAACTTGCCGGGCAAGGTGGGACGTTGGGAAAACACCTATTGCCCGACGTGTGATGACCTGCTGGTGGAACGCTACGGTTATTTAATTCGACAGATGAACGTCTCGCGTGCTGGCTCGTGCCCATCGTGCGCTACGAGGATTCCGGGCATCTGGCATTAAAAGTCTCCCGGCTCAGGTCTCAGGGCTCAGGTTTCGGGTTTCAAATCTCACATCTCAGTTTCTAGTTTCAAATTAAATCCCAAGTTCCACGCCCTAAGCTAAAGAACTCGGGACCTGAAACCTGGGACTTGAGACTTGAGACTTAAATTATCTCACCGTGGGTGAAGCTGACGCTGCTGGCGTTGCGGGCACTTTCCCAACCGGAGTGCCGCCATGATGAAAGAGACCCATCCATTTACCGTTACGATTCACCCAGATAGATGAATGACGTTCGGATCCAGGAAAGACCCCTGGATTCGCAACCGAATAAGTCACAATAGCTGCGTCTGCATCGATGTTGACGGTTTTGAAATCACTTAAGACAGCTTTCGATGCATTATACATGCTCACACCTTTGACGGATGCGGCCTTGTCGTAAACGTTGTCAGGCTCAACCTCCATGAAGTCGGCAGCAAGCAAGTCTGCAAAAGCGTCATAGTTTTTGCTTTTGAACAAATCCCAAACAATCTTTTCATTAGCAATCGGATCCGGGCCCGTCGTAACCGCCGCCACAGGCGCGGTTGAAGGTGACGCCGTTGGCTTTGGTGAAGTAGCTGGAGTTGCGGCGGGAGTCATCGGTGGCTTGACTGGGCATTCCTGGTGAAAGATCGCCACCCACTTTCCATCACGATTCACCCAAGCCGAGCTTGCTCGCGCAGCCAGCGGCCCAAACTCTTTGCCTTTCATCTTTCCTTTTGTGTTTGCCGTGTACATAACGATAAACGCATCTTTATCGATCGGCAGATACCTCCAGTCACTAAATACAACTTCGCTGGGCTCAAAGTCTTTTACACCCGCTATTGAGGCAGCTTTGTCGTGGACGCCATCATCGATCACTTCAATCATGTCGTTGGCCAACATGCTGCCAAAGGCTTCATAGTCTTTAACTTTAATGGTGTCCCAGATCGCCTTTTCCTTGGCAATTGCATCCGCCTCGGTCATTGCCAAAGATGCTGGTGGCGCGGTATTGGCATTGCGATTTGTAGTTGCCACGTCGTTTGTCGGTGGCGCCGCGCAGGCCAGGGCAAAAACGAGCAAAGACACGAGTGCGAAGGTCTTCTTCATGATGAACTCCTAAATTTTGATTTGGATGTAGCGCGGCGGTTTTATGCCAATTGCCGCAATTAGTCAAGGATCAGACGCTATCTCAGACGCAGGCGCAGCTTCCACGGTGGTACAAAAGCACTCTCGGACTTTTTGTGAAAAGCCCCTCGGCGCGGCAATCCTTTCCAGTTCTGCCTTATCTTAGTGAGCCGGCGTTGCCACTGGCGACCTCGTAGGTGCTGGCACCCTAACTGCCGGCGAGGCGGCTGGCCGTGAAGCGGCTGGCGAAGCTCTTACTGCCGGCGTTACCGCCGGTGAAGCTGCAGGAGATGCGGTTGTCGCAGGCTGCGCAGTGATCTTCGTCGAAATGCCTGCCACGAGTTTCCACTCACCATTGCGCCGGGCAAAGGTATCGACGAACCGATACTTGCCCGTGATGTCCATCAACTTGCCGTCAGGCATTTTGTACTTACCATTCTTAATTTCAGTTTGCCCGGAGACGATTGCAGCGTCGCTGTCCAGGACTCTCACTTTGAGATCAGTCATGTCGATGTCATCTGCAGTCAAAGCGCCGCTGCCGATGTCATTCAGATCCTGTTGCTTGGTTCCCACATTGCCATCGGGATAGACGATGACAACATCGTCGGCCTCAACGCGACCCACCGCGGCCACGTCTTTCTCCTTGATAACGCGCGGCCAGTCGTTCTCGATGCGCAGCAGTTCTGCCTCGATCGCGGCAGTGTCAACTGTTTCTCTTCCGGAATTGGTGTTAGGAGCTACAGACTCCGAGCGATTTGTATCTGCCGCAGGCTGGCAGGCTATTTGAAAAGTGAATAGGGAGACGACCGCTACCAGCGCGGCCGCGAGGCTTGTTTTTCTCATCTAAGCTGCTCCTTTGTTGTGTACACAAACTTTAGGTTTGCGTACCGGGTCGCACAAGACGTCTTATTGAGTTGCGGCTATATGCCAAAACACTCGGGTGAGTCAAATGATCTAGTTCCAATTTTCAATTGCCAATTTCGATTGGCTCTCATCCGTAAGGGCAACTTGGGACATTAGAAGCCTCGATAAACTGACTGATTTGAGAACCTTAGAGGAATTCAGCGGCCTATGCGCCTGCTAGATATCACAATTGTCTCACATTGAGGCTCTCCCGCTTTCTATCCCGGAAATGTTTACCTGATTTGTTCTTTAGCAATAGTGGAAACGACGGCAATTCAATCCTCAGGCTGAGGCACGGCCAAGGATAGTTGGTGCACCGTCTTTCCACGGAAAAGGGCGACGGCGTACTTTGGGGAGAGAGTTCGCCGCCGCCCTTCCAAAATTCAACCTCACCCTACCTGAGTGAAGCATTGACAGGACGAAACAGATGGGATTATTGTCGCCCCAATCGACCCGATTGGACAGGCCGTTCGGCAGCTTCGTTGGGAACATCCGCCTTCCGGCCTACTGACCCTTTAAAACTAATTACATCGTTTGTATTAGGAGAACCCCGATGAGTTATTCACTGATCAAGCGCCCGGCAAGATCCAGGAACCTGCTGGTGCTGTGCGCCGCGCTTTGCGGAGCGGTGTTCGTCATGCCGACCGCGCTGGGACAAAAAACAGAAGATCCCGACAAACCGCTTTTCCAGGAATATCGCGGCATCCAGTTAGGAATGGCCGCCGATGAAGTACGCAAGAAGCTTGGCAATCCGACTGATAAAGGTGATGAGCAAGATTTCTTCATGCTCAACGATGCCGAAAGCGCGCAAATTTTCTATGACAAGACCAAGAAGGTGATGGCCATCTCAGCCAACTTTCTGCGCGGTGCCCAGAACGTTCCAACTCCGAAGGTGCTGTTTGGCGAAGAGTTAGCTGCAAAGCCTGACGGCTCGCTCTATAAGATGACGCGTTACCCGAAAGCGGGCTATTGGCTTTCGTACAGCAAAACTGCTGGCGAGTCCCCGCTCATCAGCGTGACGCTGCAAAAGATCGACTAGCTTCCTGGCATTTCCTTGACGCCATCGCTGGACGCCCTGCCGGTCCACGCTTATCCTGACTTTCGTGTACCAGGGCAGCGAAACTTTCACTCCAATACCCGTCGATCCACCTTTCCCGGGCTTTAGCGATCAGATTCGGCAGCACGCTCGCGAGCTGGGGTTTGAGCTCGTGGGCATTGTTCCGGCGGCGTCGCTTCAATCCGAGCAGGAACGACTGCGCGAATGGCTCGCACGCGGCTACCAAGGCGACATGTCATGGATGGCGCGCGATCCGGAAAAGCGTACCGATCCTCTTAAGATTTTTCCCGCAGCTCGCTCCGTAATCGTCGTAGCTCTTAATTACTACACTGCGGAGCAACATTCCTCTTCACCTGACACCGGCAAAGTTTCCCGTTATGCATGGGGCGACGACTATCACGATGTCGTCGGCAAGAAACTCCGCGACTTGCTCGCGTGGATCCAAGCGCGCGTTCCTACCGCGACGGGCAAAGTTTGCGTCGACATTCAACCGATGATGGACAAAGCGTGGGCGGTGCGTGCCGGACTCGGCTGGATCGGCAAGCATACCAATCTCATCACTGCCGAGCTTGGATCGTGGGTGTTTATTGGCGAGCTAATAACCAACCTAGACCTCGAATACGATCAGGAAGTAATTGAAGACCATTGCGGCACGTGCACCTTGTGCCTTGACGCCTGCCCCACCGGCGCAATTGTGGAACCGTACGTTGTCAATTCCAACAAGTGCATCTCGTACGCCACTATCGAACTACGGGCGCCTGAAATCCCGAGCCCCGTCGCCGCGCACCTCGAAGGCTGGCTCTACGGTTGTGATATCTGTCAAAACGTTTGTCCCTGGAACCGTTTTGCACAAACTACCGACCAAGTGTCTTTTGCGCCGCGTCCCGGAAACGTCAATGCTGATCTATCAGCTATGTTGGAGCTAACCGCAGGCGACTACGCGGAACGTTTCCGCGGGAGTGCAATGAAGCGAGCGAAGCTGACAGGACTTCAGCGCAACGCGCGGGCCTTGCTGGAGTCTAATCGCTCGTGAGATTTGTTGACGGTGCTCTGATAATAAAACCGCCAAGCCGCCAAGAACCGCAAAGTACGCCAAGGACCTCGGAACAAAATGGACAGTCTCCAAAAATCACTAGGACGCGGTCGCGTACTTTCTAATTCATATTCTCTTGGCGTACTCCGCGATTCTTGGCGACTTGGCGGTTTCGGTTTGTAGAAAAACACTCTCAACGAGGTAACCAGGTATGAAGCGTTCATTTTTCATCTTCTTTGTCTTAGCCTTAATCTTTTACTCAGCTGTTCCCGCAGCTGCGCAGCAACCAAAAACTCCAGCAGACCTGGACAAACTGGCGGCCGATTATTACAACTGGCGCAACGAGAATTTTCCCGTGGCCGCCAGCGACGCCGGACTGCACACGTGGGACAACCGTCTCACTGATTATTCGCTCTCCGCCGTTTTAGCGCGGCGCCTGTACGCAAAAGAGCTGCTTGCCAAGATTGATGCGATGCCCACGGCGGGCTGGGGCAAGGACGATCGCATCGACTGGATGCTCTTTCGCGCGCAGATCGATGGGGTTGTTTTCTTTAATCGAGTGATGGACTTTGAACAGCGCGATCCGCAGCTCTATGTCAACGAATGCAGCAACGGCATCTTTTCCCTGCTGAAGAAGGAATACGACACGCCGCGGAACCGCGCGCTTTCCGCCACCGCGCGTCTACAGCAAATGCCGCAGCTGCTCGAGAAAGGCAAACAAAACTTAATCAAGCCTGTGCGACTTTACGCTCAGTTGGCGATGGAGTCTGCGCGCTCGATCGACAGTCTCTTCAATGACAGTCTGATGACCCTCGCCAGTGGCCTGAGCGCTGCAGAACGAAATGACCTCGTGAAAGCGCGCGATGCTGCGCTCGTGGCGCTGCACGGTTATGCCGCTTGGTTAGAGCGGCGCTTGCCCGGCATGGTGGCGTTCCAGCCGATGGGCGAAGAGCATTACAACTACATTTTGCAAAACATCTATTTGCTGCCGCTCGATGCCAAGCAAGTCGAGATGTTAGGTCAGGCTGAGCTGGCGCGTTATCGCGGCTTGGAGTCGCTGTTAACTGATCCGGCGCTTGCCGATCCGAATCCGGCTCGAAGCAAAAACATTCCGGCCGATCAGCAGGCCTTCTTAAAGGCCTATGAGAGCCGGCAAGAGGAGATGATTAGTTTTCTCAAGACGAATCGGCTGATCACCATTCCTGATTACATAGGACCATTCACTATTCGGCAGCTGCCGGAAGCCTTTAAACCAACGAGTCCCGGCGGTTTCATGAATCCTCCCGGCGTTTATGACAAAGACAACAGCGGCTTCTATTTCATTCCGACATACAGCCCTACTAGCAAGAACTTCTATATTCGCGCCGCGATTGAAGACCCGCGGCCCATTCTTGGTCACGAAGGAATTCCCGGGCACTTCCTGCAACTCTCTATTGCCAACCATCTTTCGAATGAAATCCGGCGCCAGCATGGAGATGGCATCTTCATTGAAGGCTGGGCCCTCTACGGCGAAGAGATGTTGTTACGTGCGGGACTGTATCCACCCAATTCGGCAGGCAACGGACAAGTGCTCCGGCTCTCGCGCTATCGCGCGGCGCGCATTGGCGTTGATGTGAACCTGCACACGGGTAAATGGACCTTTGAACAGGCGGTGAATTACTTCATGGAAGCAGGAGGACTAGATCGCGAGGCGGCCACAGGCGAAGCAGCGGGTGCAGCTGCGAGTCCGACTCAGAAGATTACTTACATGGTAGGCAAGTGGCAGATCATGCGATTGCTCGGAAGATACCGCGACAAGCAAGGTGCAAACTTCCGCCTGGGACAATTTCACGACGACTTGCTCAAGAACGGAAGTTTACCGCTCTCAATTGTTGAGTGGATTCTATTAGACACTCAGCCTTCTCCTCAGACAAGAATGTCCCTGAAGGGGACAAGGTTAATAGCCGGGGGCAAGCGTTTCGCGACGCCCCCGGAACTCGATTTTACGCAAATCCGACCCTGAAAGGGTCGCACCTTCACTGACCCCTTCCGGGCCGACTAAATTTTTCCGCTGCTCCCGTGGGCGTTGCCCACGGCTATTAAATTTCACGCCTACGCGTGAGCGCGAGGGCGCCCCTACATTGACTATCTTCTCAGGAAATCCAAGACGAGCGGCACTACAGCTTCCGGAGTTTCTTCTTGAGGAATGTGTCCTGAATGATCGATTACTACTAAACGCGAATCCGGAAGTGCCTCATCCAACAGCTCGCCTATTACAATGGGAATAACCTTGTCCTGCCGGCCCCAGATAATCAGTGTCCGCACCGTGATCTTCGGATATTTCGCAATCAGCTCATCAATGTCCTCGGGAATGATCTGCTTCGAAGTTTCCAACAATGCATGACGGCCGCCCGAGTCCGCAATCGGCCGCGCGTACACCTCGATCTGTTCCCTCGTAATCTTGCTATCCTCATAATAAGAATCTTTCAGCACCGTTAGCGCCGCAAGTTTGGGTGGCAAGAGGTGAACCATTAGCCAGCCGAGGATCGGAGTTCGCATCATCTTCAGATGCGTCGGCAGATGCTGATTGTAACCGCCACTGTCGATCAAAATTAGCCGTCTTATCCGCCCTGACTTCTCTTCGCAAAGGCGCAATGCAACCAATAAAGAAACAGCGCCGCCGAATGAATTCCCGATCAAAGTTAGATTTCGAAGATCGTGTTCGACGATGAACTGATAAGCAGACTCCGCATGTTCTTTGATTGCGTAGTGTTTGTCTTTAGGTTTAGGCGAAGCTCCGAAGCCTTTGAAGTCGAGTAAGAAGAGCTTGTTCTGTTTTGCTAGTGGCTCTCTAAACTCTCGCCAGGAATGCGTGCTTGCTCCCAGGCCGTGCAGGCACAATACCGGATCGCCGCTCCCATAAGTTTCACAGTGAAGTCCGGATTTGGAGGTGCAGTCATTCGCCATTGTTTGCAGGCCATGATAGCCGATCCGGGTCGCGTCAGTTATGCTCAGCCCTTGAAGAAATGCTCAGTTGGGAAGGCGGGCTTGCCCCCGATAGGGTTGAGTGTTTTTAGCAGCGGGGATAAACCTCCCTTTATAACTGACGATTATCAGAACAATAATCAACACGAGGCAGACTCATGATTAAGGGAAGCGAGAAACGAATTGCCGACCATCCAATTGATCCACTTTTTCTCGATCGCTGGTCGCCGCGCGCGATGACAGGAGAAACGATTCCCACTGCAGGGTTGCTGACACTCTTCGAAGCAGCACGCTGGGCGCCCTCCTCTTATAACAATCAACCGTGGCGCTTTCTCTACGCCACTCGAGACAGCAAACATTGGCAGCTGTTCTTCGATCTGCTTGTTGAAAGCA
Organism: Pyrinomonadaceae bacterium; assembly: GCA_041750995.1. GTDB lineage: Bacteria > Acidobacteriota > Blastocatellia > Pyrinomonadales > Pyrinomonadaceae > PSRF01. Next base: position 108,260 of record JBGSYG010000060.1, read on the forward strand.
ATCAGGTTTGGGCGAAGAATGCCGGAGCCCTGTTGCTTTTTCTCTCAAAGAAAACTTTCACCCATAACGGCAAGCCTGCGATTACTCATTCATTCGACACCGGCGCTGCCTGGGAAAACCTGGCGCTACAAGGTTCGCTCAAGGGATATGTCGTTCACGGCATGCAGGGATTCGATTACGAGCGCGCCCGCTCCGAGCTGAATGTTCCCGACGATTTTCAGATTGAAGCAATGGCGGCCGTTGGCTTTGCTGCCAGTCCGGAAGTCTTACCTGAGAAACTGCAAGCGAAAGAAGCCCCCAGCGATCGTCGCAAACTCGACGAGACAATCTGTGAAGGACCGTTTTGTTTCAAATGAGTTCTCCGATTGTTTACAAGCCACGAACCGCGCTAGAGGCTGATGCGTCCTGAACCAGATCCAAACCGCCCGCTCGTGCTACTAACCGGGGCCACGGGCTACGTCGGTGCGCGGCTGCTTCCTTTACTGGAACAGCAATTAATTAGCCTTCGGTGTCTCGCGCGAAATGCGGAGACGCTTCAGCATCAGGTTAGTGCCGCCACTGAGATCGTTACCGGGGACGTATTAAATGTGCAATCTCTCCGGCAAGCGCTGAAAGGTGTTCACACCGCATATTATCTGGTTCACCTGATGTCCAGTTCGGCGGATTTTCAAAAAGATGATCGACAAGCGGCGCTCAACTTTGGTCAGGCTGCACAGGAAGCGGGTGTCAAACGCATTGTCTATCTCGGAGGTCTCGGTGACGACCGCGATCCACAACTGTCGCCACACTTGCGCAGCCGTCATGAGGTGGGTCAGATCCTGCGCGATTCCGGTGTGGTGACAATCGAGTTTCGGGCTTCGATGGTCATCGGAGCCGGCAGCCTTTCCTATGAATTGATGAAGTCCCTAACTGAGCGCCTGCCGATAATGATCTGTCCCCGCTGGGTGAGCGTGCGCACGCAACCAATCGCGATTGACGACGTTCTCGCATATCTACTAGCTGCGAAAGATGTCGCTGTGAACGGTAGTCGGATCTTTGAGGTAGGTGGCGCTGATGTCGTTAGATATCTAGACATGATTCGCGAATACGCAAAGCAGCGAGGCTTGCATCGCTGGCTGATCTCGGTGCCGCTGCTGACACCTTATCTTTCGGGACTCTGGCTGGCCCTCGTGACACCGGCAAGTTATGAGGTCGGGCGCCATCTAATCGAAGGTCTGAAGAATCCTACCGTGGTTCGTGATCAGACCGCTGACGACGTATTTTCCATGCGCCCGGTGGGTAGCCGGCAAGCTATCTCGAAAGCGTTATCAGGGATCAGCGCCGTTGTAGCTCAAGAAAAAGGAGTGCCATGCCGAATAATTCAGTAAGAGTGGTGGCGCGCTTCAAAGCGCTACCAGATAAGGCTAATGACGTGGGAGCAGTCCTGACGACGTTGATTGAACCGACGCGCAAGGAAGCCGGGTGCGTCCTTTACGAATTATGGCAAAACCGAGCTGATGAAACGGATTTCACTTTCGTTGAAGAGTGGGAGAGTGACGCTGCGCTTGACGCCCACGCAGCTAGCCCGCATCTTAAAGACGCGGCCGCCAAACTCCACGGTTTAATTTTACCAGCGCCGGATGTCCGTCGTTACAGTCTCGTGCTTTAAAGAAGGAAGTTTTTCATGCCTGATCCGATTCGTATCTTGATGCAAACCACAATTCCCTTCGAAGCTGACAATTGGCACATCGGCCGCTTTTCACTCTTGCGCGATCATCTCGCTTCTCTTAAAGATGACGACGGCAATCGCTTGTACGAGGTCGTAGCGCGCGATCGTGAAGCAGATGCCGCGGGCAATGAACCCGTGTTGGCGCAATTGGATAAGAGTGACTTTTCCGAGTTGTGGCTGTTTGCCATCGACTTGGGCAACGGACTGACTGTCCCGGATTGCGAAGGCATCACGCGCTTTCGCCAGCGCGGCGGCGGTGTGCTCGCCACGAGGGATCATCAGGATCTGGGCAGCTCACTGTGCACATTGGGAGGCATCGGACGCGCGCATTTCTTTCATTCCAAACATCAGGAACCTGATCCGTTGCGCCACGCGCCGGATGATTCTTTCACCACTTCCATTTCCTGGCCCAACTATCACTCTGGAGCCAATGGTGACTATCAAACGATTACGGCGCAGTCGGCGCATGAACTATTACGCAATCCCGGATCGCCCGCGGGTGTTGTGGAGTTCTTTCCCGCGCATCCGCACGAAGGCGCTGTTGGAGTCCCCGAAGACGAGAAACTCGCCCAAGTGGTAGCGACCGGTCAGAGCAAAACCACCGGCCGAGACTTCAACCTCATCGTTGCCTTCGAAAGCGCACCAGACGAACACGGCAATCAACTCGGTCGCGGCATCGCTGAATCAAGCTTCCATCATTTCGCCGACTACAATTGGGATACCGATATGGGCTGCCCCAGTTTCCTCGAGGAAGCGCCGGGCGCTGGTTACAAACGCAATCCGCAAGCGCTGAACGACATCAAGACCTACGTCGGCAACGCTGCGCGCTGGCTGGCGCAACGCTAAATGGAAATCGCAGCCCGCAACGCCTCATTTGCTGAGGACGTTAGAAAAAGCTTTGCCGCGCAGTCGATCATGCAGCTGATCGGCGCTGAACTCACGCTCGTTGAACCCGGTGTAGTCGAAATCTCTTTGCCTTATAGAGATGACTTGACGCAACAGGATGGTTATCTGCACGCCGGCATCATCACGACAATTGCTGATTCAGCAGCCGGCTACGCTGCTTTCAGTCTCATGCCTGCGGGATCGAGCGTCCTCAGCGTGGAGTTCAAAGTAAATCTGCTGCGCCCGGCCGACGGCGAAAGGTTTTTAACACGAGCGGAAGTAATCAAGCCGGGAAAGACTTTAACCGTTGTGCGCGCTGACGTGTTTGCAATTCAAGAGACGAAAACAAGTCTGGTGGCAACGATGCTTGGGACAATGTTCCGGGCTTAGGTTCCGGGTTTCGAGTTTTGAGTTTTGGGGTTTGGGATAAGCTCAAGCGCGGGCCCGGTGAAGTCAGTACCACCAGGCGGTAGCCGGTGGGCCGATACGTCGGCACTCAATTCTTGCGACATCGCGCCCAACATCCGCAACTCAAGCGATTGAAACATTACCACGCGAGGCGTGAGTGCTTGGGTATCGGCCCACCCGCTACCGCCTGGTGGTACTGACTTCACCGGACCAGGTACTTGAGCTAACCCAAACCTGAAAGTCGGAACTCGAAAGTCGGAACTCGGAACTCGGAACTCGAAACTCGAAACTCGAAACTCGAAACTTTGCGATTATGTGCCTGGTACATTTCATTGGTGGCGCGTTTAAACACCAACCTGAAGAGCTGGCCGACCGTGTCAGTGTTAAGGCGCAGGATCTGATCAAACGCGCTTTCGACGACATCGATCCGGCGCGTCTTGTCGATCACCACACTCATATCGCCGGCATCGGCACGAGTTCCAGCGGGGCATTCATCAATCCCAAAATGCGAAGCTGGGCCCACCCGTTTCATCATCTGAAGTTTAAAGTCTATCTCAGCGCAGCGGGGGTCGCTGATGTTGCGCACGCCGATGCACAACTCGTCGACCGTCTCGTCAATCTGATCAAACACATCTCCGATCACGGCAAGCACCGGCTGCTGGCTTTCGACAAGAACTACCGGTCCGATGGCGCTCCGGATTTAGGGAAGACTGAGTTCTATGTGCCCAACGACTATGTGTTCGAACTCGCGGAACAACACCCGGATCTTTTCGTTCCCACGATCTCCATCAACCCTTATCGGGCCGATGCCCTCGAAGAACTTGAACGGTGTGCCCGCCGCGGCGCGCGTATGTTGAAGTGGTTGCCGAATGCAATGGGTATCAATCCTGCTGATCCCAAATGCGATCGCTTTTATCAAAAGATGAAGGAGCTGGGTTTGGTTCTGTTAAGCCATGGCGGCGAAGAAAAAGCAGTTGAGGCGGACGAAGATCAGAAACTCGGCAATCCTCTTTTGTTGCGGCGGGCGCTTGATCACGGCGTGAAAGTTATTGTGGCGCATTGCGCCGGACTTGGTGAGAACGAGGATCTGGATGACCCCGACAAGAAGCGGATCCCGAACTTCGACTTGTTCATGCGGCTGATGAATGAGAAACGTTACGACGGTCTCGTGTTCGGAGATATCTCAGCGATGACGCAGTTCAACCGTGCGGGAAAACCCTTGATGACGGTTTTGCAAAGAGAAGACTTGCATGGGCGACTCGTTAATGGCAGCGACTATCCGCTTCCAGCCATCAACGTTCTGATTCGAACCGCGCCTCTTGTGAAAGCTGGTTACATCAATGCCGCGGAGCGCGACTCGCTAAATGAGATCTACGATTACAATCCCCTGCTGTTTGATTTTGTCTTGAAGCGAACGATCAGGGTACCGGGAACGGACAGACGTTTACCCTCCTCAGTTTTCATGATGAATGAAGGGTTGGGGGTGTAGGAACACCCGGCGCTGTTGTGATTCACGTGGGTTTGAGCGTGCTTCGCACGCTTGAAATGACGTATCATCTACTCGCAATCGCTCCGATGAACACCCTTCTGAAAGATTCTTACAACCGTGCGATCCGCGACCTGCGTGTGTCGCTGACCGATCGTTGTAATTTCCGCTGCTTCTATTGCCTGCCGCACGGCGAGCCGCCAATTGCACCCAAAGAGCAAATGCTTTCGTACGAAGAAATTGAATACGTCTGCGAGATCTTTGTCAGTTTGGGCATCGAGAAAATTAGACTTACGGGCGGCGAGCCGATGCTGCGTCGCGACATCGAAACGATTATTGCGAAGCTCTCGGCCTTAAAAAGAAAAGGATTGCTCGATCTCGCGCTTACCACCAACGGTTACTATCTACCCGACCGCGCCGAAAGTCTTAAGGAAGCTGGACTCGATCGCGTCACCATCAGCGTCGACAGCTTGAAACGCGAAGTCTTTAAAGAGATGACGGGTGTCGATGTTTTAGATCGCGTGCTGGCGGGGATCTCAGCGGCTAAAAAAGCCGGCCTCGATCCGATTAAAATTAACGCTGTCATTGTGCGCGGTCATAACGAAGACGAGGTTGCTGACTTTGCGGCGTTCGCGCGCGAACATGACGTGAAGATGCGCTTCATCGAATTCATGCCCCTAGATTCAGGGCACGAATGGTCGCGAGAGATGGTCGTCTCCGGCCAGGAAATTCGCGAACGAATCAGCGCACGTTTCCCGCTTGTGGCTGTTGATACGGCGCGCGGTTCGGAAACGTCCTCGCGCTACCGCTTCGCGGATGGCGCCCCTGGTGAAATCGGAATCATCGCTCCTGTGAGCGAACCATTTTGCGGCGCCTGCTCACGGATCCGTCTAACAGCCGACGGTCAGATTCGCACCTGTCTCTTCTCCACTACCGAACACAGCTTACGGGACGTCGTTCGGGGCGGCGCGTCGCGGCAGGAAATTGTCGAGTATATCGAGTCAGTGGTATTGAAGAAGGAACCTCGTCACTACATTAACGATCCGCAGTTCGTCACTCCCTCACGCACCATGAGTTTTATCGGTGGGTAGCAAAAGTCTCAGGTTTCACGTTAGGTCTGAAAGGCCTCTGGAGACTTGAGACTTTTAGTTAGGAATTACCTGCGCTCATCTTCGCACTATCCGACTGGAGCGCTTTGATATCCTCCAGCAACAGTCGTTCGTGACCTTCCGGATTTACCTTTTGATAGATTTTTCTCAGCGTTCCCGCCGGGTCGATGACGAAGGAAGTGCGATCCCAATACATCGTGCCTTTGTAATCGCTTTGTCCGACGCCCGCAGCCTGCAGCAACTCGTGATTAGGATCCGCTAACAGATCGATCGTGAACGAGAACTTGTTGCAGAACTCTTTGTGCGATGCGACATCATCGGCGCTAACACCAACGACGGAAATGTTGGCATCGTCAAACTCCTGTTTCGATGCAGTGAAAGACTTTCCCTGAATCGTGCAACCGGGCGTGTCGTCCTTCGGGTAAACATAAAGGACCAGCCACTTACCCGCGAAGTCGTCCAAACTTACGGTCTTGCCGTCCTGGTTTTGCAAACTAAACTCCGGAAAACGCTTGCCAATTTCTGCTGTCATTTCAATTCTCCTCGCTGTTGATCCGCTGTCTTTCATTACGTCACTGAGAATAGCATCTGCCCTTTCGCGTGGCGACTTGTGCTGTTAGTCAGTTGCAGCTTTTGATCGGCTTTGCCGATGTCTCCTTAATATGCCGCAGAATAATCTCTACGGACTCAGTCGGCGTTTTTTCCGTGACATCGATCGTCAAGACGTTTGGATGAGGCGAATCCAGGACTGATTCCTCTGCTGACTTTCTCCTCGCTCCTTCGGGATTGATCGACTTAATCATCTTCGATCGCGACGGATTAACCACCCGCCGGCACAGCTCCTCAACTTCACAAAGCAACCGCACCGGTATAAACAAACTGCCGCGCGAAGCCGCTAGTTCCTCCAGATTGATGAAGGCCCGCTGATCGCCGGGACTTCTCTCAAACAATTCAATCGTAAAAACAAAACTGAGTTCCGGTGGCGAAAGTTCGCGTATCGCCTCGTAAACGATCGCTCGGACCGCCTTCACCTTGTCCCAAATAGCATCCGGTAACGGCGTGATGCCGTCGGGGTTAACGACCTTAAAGACCGGATTGTTAATTAGATGATTGTCGATCAGCTTTGCACCAGTCAGCGCGCAAAGCTCGCGGCCGATCGTGTACTTGCCGGTTCCGGCAAAGCCGATCAGCACAATCATCGTGTTCTCAAGTTTTTTAACAGGCACGGGGTCCCGGTTTGGTCACGACCTTCGGGGATTCGGAGTAGGTGTCGGTGTCGGCGACGACGTAGGAGGTGGTGGCGGCATTGCCTCTCGGGAAAAGCGTGGTAACAATTCGTCGCGCATCGCCAGCTTATAAAGCGCAAATGCCACCACGACCGCGTCCTTCTTTACATCGTCTTCCAGGATTCGTTCGTACGTATCCAGATTCGTGTGCCAGGTGTGCGTGCCATATTCGATTGAGTCCTGCGCGAGGCCAATGCCCGGCAGGCCCGCGTTATTGAATGAAGTGCTATCGGTACCGCCAGTGCCTCGGCTGCGCGTGGCAATCGCACCGGCAACACCATCATCTTTGAAAGGTTTGAGAATTTCGCGCAGGATCTTGCCGGTTTCCGGGGGACCAAAAACTGAGGCGCCGCGGATTCGGCCTGTGCCGGAATCAATATTGAAATAGCCGCCGAACTTCTCGTAACCCGGCTTGGGATTTTCAAACGAGCCAAAGTGTTCTTTCACGTAAGCGAGAGAGCCGAGCAGTCCCTGCTCTTCGCCACTCCAAAGCGCCACACGAATTGTTCGTCTGGGTTTCACGCCAATACTCTTGAGGATGCGTGCAGCTTCCATCATGATCGCGCAACCGATGGCGTTGTCAGTCGCTCCTGTGGCTGCGTGCCACGAATCCAAGTGGCCGCCCAGCATGATTACTTCGTCAGCTTTATCGGAGCCGGAAATCTCAGCAATCGTGTTGTATGAAGTCTTGCCTTCAGGATAGACGCGATTGACGATGTCGAATTCCAGCACCACCTCGGTTCCGTCAGCCAGGATTCGCGAGATGCGGCCATAATCTTCATTGCGCATCACCACCGTGGGCACAGCTTTGTTCACATCGAACGTGCGATTATTAAAGGCACGGATCTGACCGTGCTCACGGCCGGCATCATTCACTCGCAAGCGAGCGCCGTTATCCTTAAGAAACTTGTCGAGTTGATCGGCTAGTTGTTGTCCCGTCAGTGGCGTTGGCCCCGGCGTCGGCGTGGGAGTGGGCGTCGGTGTGGGAGACGGGCGCGCATCAGGATCGAACCGTTGTTGGATCTGCTTATCGTCAGCACGTTTCGGCGACGGCGTAAGATTTACCGGAACGACTTGAGGTTTGCCAACGAGGACAATGCGCCCGCGCACTCGTCCTTTCTCCCTTGCAATGAACTCGTTGAACTGTTCCTGCGTCGGCCTCTCCGGCAAGATTATTTGTGTGACACTTGCTTTGACCGGTCCCCGCGTGCCGGGAGTCCAGGCCAACACTTCGCAAACCAGAGAATCCTTCACGGGGGAAATTATGTGCGCGCTCAGGCGCTCATTAAGCCACCCAGGATGACCAAAGTTCCAAGGCTCCAAACGACCGTTTTCAAAACCCCATTCTGTCATCTGCTTGATGGCCCACTCCGCAGCGCGCTTATGATTTGGTGAACCGGTCAAACGTGGCCCATAAACGTCGGTCAGCATGTGCATCGTCTTTAGAATTTGTGAATGCTCCATGCCTTCCTTGCGAATGCGCGCAAGCATTTCTTCGTCGCGATCGGAATTCTGAGCGATAGTTGCAGGCGGCAACGCTTGCAGCAATGCTAGTGAAATGACCAACGATAAAGACATCGTGCGGCGTGTGAACATAAGTGATCTCCGAATGGTAGTTTTGGATGTGTGGGATTATAGCTGAAACACGTGGCCAGACTGACAAACGCGGAGCCCGCAACCATTAACCTGAATGCGCCCACGAAAACTCGGTAGAAATATTCGGTACGTTCACTCGGTACAGTACGGGAGCGGTAGCGACCGCAATCAACCCGGAGAGCGCCACAGATTTACGCAGATGACACGGATCAAGAGTCATTAACTTAGGGCTGCGGTAACGAGCACTTACAGCAACACCACGCGGTACAGTACGGCAGTGCGATCTAACGCGCCTTGCGCTTGCGCCGGTCGTTACCGACCGAAGTTGCGGGCGGGTCGCCCGCGATCCCAGCATCACCTAACTGGAACTCGGAACGCTAACTCGAAACTCGGAACGCCAACTCGAAACTATTCTGTAGTAGACTGCTGTTACAAAGTTTTCGGGGGAGCCCCGATCTTAAAAGGATCGGGGCTGAGAGTCGGGACATTGCCGATTTAGTCATTGCCGATTGCCGATTGGTCGCTTTGGGATCCAGCTCTATTTCATTAGCGAAGCAATTGGCAATCTACAATTGGCAATCGCCAATCTCGAGACCCCTTGAACCTGATACGGTTAAGACCGTCGAAGGGAGAAACAGCCACTTGATGACCGTTCCGTCCCTTTGGACTGAACGGTTTTTTTGTTTTGGAGTGCTGCGGCAATCCCGACGTGTCGGGAGACACCGCTTTGGTTTTTGCAATGACTAAGGAGTTCTTATGAGCACCGCTATTAAAAACGAAGCTACAGGCGAAACTGAACCTGGGCCTTCCCAGACCAAGTCGCTTCCAAATTCGCGCCGCATCTACGTCAATGGGAATCACACCGGCGTACGCGTTCCCTTCCGCGAAATCGCGCAGAATCAAACGCGCAATTTCAAAGGCGAGTTGGAAGAGAATCCGCCCGTTCGTGTTTATGACACGGAGGGTCCCTGGGGTGATCCGGATCAGCAATGCGACGTCCGCGCGGGACTGCCCACGCCACGGCAGGACTGGATTCATGAACGCGGTGACGTCGAGCAATACACCGGCAGAGATATCAAACCAATAGACGATGGCTATCTGACTTTTGACGCCGCTAACCTCGCGCGACTGAAAGACAAGGGCCGCCTCGAAGAGTTTCCCGCTCTTGTAAGGACGCCGTTACGTGCGAAGAGCGGGCATTGCGTTACGCAAATGCATTATGCGCGGCGTGGAATCATTACGCCCGAGATGGAATTCATCGCCATCCGCGAAAACCTGGGCCGCGCTTTGGAGTGCGGTGACTCGTTACCGCTTTTAAAAGCTGCGACGGGTCGCAGCACTCCAAATAAAGACGACCGTTCATCACTATCCCACCAACACCGGGGCCAATCATTCGGCGCTGCAATTCCTGAACTTGTTACGCCAGAGTTTGTTCGCGATGAAGTTGCGCGCGGCCGCGCGATCATTCCGGCCAACGTCAATCATCCAGAAGCCGAGCCGATGATTATCGGTCGCAACTTTCTCGTAAAGATTAACGCTAACATCGGCAATTCGGCCGTGCTCTCGTCAATCGATGATGAAGTAGAAAAGATGCGCTGGGCGATTCACTGTGGCGCTGACACGGTAATGGACCTTTCCACCGGCAAGAATATCCATGCCACGCGCGAATGGATTCTGCGCAACTCGCCGGTTCCGATTGGTACCGTGCCGATCTATCAGGCGTTGGAAAAGGTCGGCGGGAAAGCTGAACAGCTCACTTGGGAAATCTTCCGCGACACGTTGATTGAGCAGGCCGAACAAGGTGTCGACTATTTCACCATTCATGCGGGAGTTCGCTTGCCCTACATCCCCTTAACCGCTAAGCGCACAACGGGGATCGTGAGTAGAGGCGGATCAATTTTAGCGAAGTGGTGTCTCGCGCGTCATGAAGAGAGCTTTCTCTACACGCGCTTTCGCGAGATTTGCGAAATCATGTCTGCTTATGACGTCTCCTTTTCGCTTGGAGACGGATTACGTCCCGGATCGATCGCCGATGCAAATGACGAAGCGCAGTTTGCGGAACTGGAAACCCTCGGAGAGCTGACGAAGATTGCCTGGGAATACGATTGCCAGGTGATGATTGAAGGCCCGGGCCATGTGCCGATGCACTTGATTAAGGAGAACATGGACAAGCAACTCGAAACTTGTCATGAAGCTCCGTTTTATACGCTTGGCCCGCTCACTACTGACATCGCGCCCGGATACGATCACATTACTTCCGCGATCGGCGCAGCGATGATTGGCTGGTACGGAACGGCGATGCTCTGTTATGTCACGCCTAAAGAACATCTGGGACTGCCAAACAAAAAGGACGTCAAGGACGGAGTTATTGCGTACAAGCTCGCGGCGCATGCAGCCGACCTAGCGAAGGGCCATCCGGGTGCGCAGTATCGCGACAACGCCTTATCAAAAGCTCGGTTTGAATTTCGCTGGGAGGATCAATTTAACCTCTCACTCGACCCCGAGGTCGCGCGCGAGTATCACGATGAAACGCTTCCCCAAGAAGGCGCGAAGCTGGCGCACTTCTGTTCCATGTGCGGCCCGCATTTCTGTTCGATGAAGATCACCCAGGACGTGAGGGAGTACGCCGCGCAGAAGGAGATCGACGAGCAGGCGGCGTTGGAAGTGGGGATGCAAGAGAAGGCGGAAGAGTTTGCGGCGGCGGGTGGAGAGGTTTACCGGTAGTGCACAGGCAGGGCGAAGCGGGATAAGCGAGAAGATGTAGCGGCGTCCCTCCGTGGGCGCCCCAGTCATCTCAAACAGGGGCGGGCCCATAGAGTGCCGCCCCTACAGAGACTAGGCGTCCTCCCCGGAAAGGAAGGAATAAGATATGAAAGTTGGTCTCTTGTTATTCGTCGCGTTCAGTTTCGCAATTTCATCAGCAGCGGCTTGCGTGCGGCCGGTTAATACTTCGACTGATCACGTAGCGGGGGTGGCTCAAACTCGCACCGTTAAAGATCGCACTTTAACGTCCACGCAAATGCCCGCAGTGCGTCTGGAGTTCAACCAGCCATTTCGGTACGCAGGCGGTCACTCGTTTATTCTTTACGAGGTGGCGAATGCCGAACAGCACTTCTTCGTCAACGCTGATAAAGAGGGCCGGATCAGACGCATGTACTGGATCCAGTTTGAAGGATACCTGCCCAGCAACACGCACACTTACGATTACAAGAGCCCAAAGACGGTAAACATTGGAGGACTCGATTTCTTCGCTGACGCCTATGCGCGCAACATTAAAGCAAGCCCCGGCCGGACCGACTCCGATGGCAGCCGGGCGCGCGCGTTTCTCGAGAGCAAGGGCTTTCGCCTTGGGAGCGATGAAGTTTTGTCGCAACGTCTGGTGCACCTCGTGGATGAGGCTAAGCGCAATGAGTTGATGATCATTTATCTGGAAGACTTGAGCGAGATGAAGTTGACTGCCGCTGACCTAGCTAAGGGTGGTAAAGCCGCCGATCAGTGGGAGACAATTTCCAAGGGCCTGCTCGAGCGAGCTTTGAAGAGCATGAAATTGTCGAGATAAGGTAAGTTTTTGGAGTGCGCGGGCAGAGCGCAGCGGTCGGCGCTTTGGATTCGGTTTCATTATCTGTCGCCCGCTAAAGCGGGCTCGGATTGTATTTGGGCCGTGATCCCGGGGCTACGCTCGCTGCGCTCGCTTACCCCGGGCTAAATTCTGCCGCCGCTGCGCGGCTGGTTGCGACACTCATTAGGCGATGTGTGGTCGGTACAGTACGGTCGCTACCGCTCCCCGTACCGTACCGTTAATGCAATTTGTCAGATGAAACCAAAAACACGGTTCGAGTCCGAACTTATCATCCGCCGCGCTGAGGTCCGGGATGCTGAGTTGTTAGCTGAGCTCGGGGCCCGGACTTTCTCGGAAACATTTGCTGTCGACAACACGCCAGAAAACATTGCCGCGTATCTTGCCGCGACATTCACCTCCCAACAGCTCACCGGTGACTTAGTGGATCATCGCTGCGCCTTTCTGATTGCCGAGTCTTTCGGAGTTGCAGTGGGGTACGCGATGCTTCGCAGTGGAGCGGCGCCGGAACAAGTTACCGGAGCGCGTCCAATCGAATTAGTTCGTTTGTATGTTTCGCGGCACAGTCTGGGGAGCGGCGTTGGCGCGGCGTTGATGCAGGCCTGCATTGATGAGGCGAGGCGTGGCGGTCATAAAACACTTTGGCTTGGTGTTTGGGAACACAATATTCGGGCTCAGGCGTTTTATCGTAAATGGAACTTTCGTGAAGTGGGGACGCATCCTTTTCAGTTAGGCGAGGATCCCCAAACTGATCTTTTGATGCAGCGCAGCATTTCTGCATGAAGGCACGGCGATCGGGGCATGAAGATCTTCTTAGATGTCGGCAGCAACCAGGGGCAGACGATTAGCTACATCATGGAACCTACGCACAGGTTCGACAGGCTCTTTTGCAAGTATGACTTCGAGAAAATTTACTGTTTCGAACCCGTGCCCGCACTGCGCAAATTCCTCGCAAGTAAATTTCATGACCCTCGCATTACCATCTTGGACGCTGGATTATGGAGGGAAACATCCCTGAGGCCGATTTACAGTCCCGGTACGCAAAGCGGCTCAATCTTCGTGGACAAAATGAATGTCGATCCAGCGGATAACACTATTTGCAAGTTTGTGCGCGCCAGCGACTGGTTCCGTGACCATGTGGCTGAGACGGACGAGGTTTACGTTAAGTTGAATTGCGAAGGTAGTGAGGTCGACATTATCGAAGATCTCCTCGATTCAAATGAGTATCGCAAGATCACCTCGCTGGGCGTGTCGTTCGATGTCAGAAAAATTCCGTCTCAAGCTCATCGCGAGCACGAAATCAAGGCCAGGCTTCAAGACTCTGGTCACTTAAACTGGGTAGACCTGGAGTCAGTTTATCAAGGCTCTCGACGGGACGCAGTACGGAAGTGGCTGGCTATGGCAGGCGCGGATCGTTGCTCGCCAGCTCATCGAATGCGACACGCGGTGTACTACGCACGAACTTTTCTTCCTCGCCTCATGCGGTATTCACGGCGGCACTTGTCACATAGCCGATTGTGATTAGTTGACGGCAGTACCACCAGCAGTAACCGGTGGGCCATCCGATTGCCGATCGGCGATTGCCGATTGCCGATTAGTTGAGGGCAGTACCACCAGCAGTAACGGGTGGGCCCTTCGATTGGCGATTGGCAATCGGAAATCCAAAAGGACCTTCGCTTCCTGTGCTATCATCCGAATTCCCGACTAGCTTTTCAGCAGAGAGGGTTGCCTAAACTTACATGCAGGGACCAACCGATTTCTCTGCCGAGTTAATCCTTGTTTGCGATAGTCTCGACGCAGGCGGCATCGAACGTGTCGTCTCAACTCTCGCCAACGAATGGAGTCGTCGCGGACGAAAAGTATCAGTTGTCACACTTCACGATAATCGAAGGTTTTACACGCTCGATCCCGCAGTTCATCACGTCGTCGTCGAACACGGCGCCAGCCGCCTCTCCCACTTCTTACGCAAACTAAAGTCTCTTCTCACCCAACTCAGGGGAGCGAAGCCCTTCTTGATCAGGTTGCTGGGTCCAGCACTTTTTGACTTCATTTTTGAGATAGGTCATCGGGCCTTCATAGCGGTATATCTTGCTTTTGAAACGCTGGGTCTGCGCCGCGCCCTCCGACGCATTGATTCTGGAGTGGTTGTATCCTTTGGAACTGCAGTCAACGTCATCACCCTGAAAGCCTGCCATGGCCTCGGGCGGCGCGTCATCATTTCCGAACGTAACGATCCTGGCCGTCTGATTAGGCTTTGGGAGAATCTTTGGCGTCATTACTACCCGCTTGCTGACTTGGTTACAGCCAATACACGAAGCGCTCTGTCCGACATGCGTGGCTTTGTCGGAGAGAGAAAGTTGGCGTTTGTGCCCAACCCCCTTCAGTTACCAAACGGTAACGGAAACGGTAATGGCCATCATGGCAATGGACATCCAGCGCACGAGCTAAGGGAGACTGCTGCACCTTTCGTCCTCACAGTGGGACGTTTAGTCGAAGACAAAGCGCAGGACGTTTTACTCGACGCTTTTGCACAGGCCGGCGAAGATTTCAAGAACTGGCGGCTCGCAATTGTGGGCGAAGGTCGGCTGGCCGCAACACTGCGAGCACAGGCCGTGACATTGGGTATTGGTGAGCGGGTGGATTGGCATGGCATTGTTCGCGACCCATACCATTTTTACCGCACTGCTCATGTGTTCGCGTTGCCCTCACGTGTGGAGGGAACGCCAAACGCGTTGCTCGAAGCAATGAGTTGCGGGCTGCCCGTGGTGGTGAGTGATGGTGCACCCGGCCCACTTGAGTTGGTGGAAGATGGCGTAACCGGTCTTGTTGTTCCTGTTAACGATCCTGCAAAACTGGCTGCGGCCCTGCGCCGGCTCGGCAACGACGGTGACTTAAGAGCGCGATTAGGCGCGGCCGCGCGCGAACGTGTCACCGAATACGATCTGCCGCATGCACTTGGTGCCTGGGAGTCAATCGTTGGCCTGACTCCTTGCGATCGGCAATAACCCCCGACCGGACCTCCTGCTTGTAACATGTCGTCGCGATCTGCATGGAAAGCCTCGCTCTCGGCGGAATCTCCCACTCTACGTGAAAGAATCGTTGTACTGCGGCACATCCCGCCGTTTGTAAGGCTCGTCTGGCAAACGCATCGTGGTCTAACGATCGCAATGATCATGTTGCGGCTCGCGCGGGCGTTTGTTCCGGTCGCGGTGTTGTGGATCGGAAAACTCATTATCGATGCGGTAGTGGCGGCGCGCGGCGGCAGTTTCGACTCGAAATATCTTTGGCAGCTGGTGGGGCTGGAAATAGCCCTGGCATTTCTTGGAGAGGTCCTTGCTCGTTTATCGGCCGTCGTTGAAAGCCTGCTCGGAGATCTCTTTTCCAATCGCACAAGCATAATGCTGATGCAGCATGCCGCCTTACTCGACCTCTACCAGTTCGAGGATCCCGCCTTCTATGATCAACTGGATCGCGCCCGCCGCCAGACAACCGGGCGCATCGGTCTGCTCGCGCAATTGCTCTCCATGTCGCAGGATGCGCTGACGTTAGCGTCGCTTGGGGCCGTGCTGCTGGTTTACAGTCCCTGGTTGTTACTGCTTTTGGCTGTGGCAGTCGTCCCGGGGTTTTTGGGTGAAGCTCACTATGCCGCGCTTGAGTACTCGCTGCTGTTTCGGCGCACGCCCGAGCGCCGCCAACTCGACTATCTGCGTTATCTCGGCGCCAGTGATCGTCCGGCGAAAGAAGTGCAATTGTTTGGACTCGCGGCGTGGCTGGTTGAACGTTATCAAAAGCTTTCGACAAGGTTCTACGAAGAGAATAAGCAGCTGACAATTCGCCGCAGCGCCGTTGCTACCCTGCTTTCTGCCGTGGGATTGCTTGGATATTACGGCGCTTACGCGATCATTCTGCTACGCGCTGTGCAAGGTGCGCTGACGCTTGGCTCCCTAACATTTCTCGCCGCGTCTTTCATGCGCAGTCGCGACATCATTCAAAGACTGCTTTCCGGAGCCGGCGCCCTCTACTCACAGAGTCTTTACCTGCAAGATCTTTTCGACTTCTTCGAAACCAAACCATCGATCACCTCAAAGCCAGGAGCGCCCGCAGTTCCAAGACCTTTGCGCGAAGGGTTTGTGTTTGAGAATGTCGGCTTCCGATATCCCGACGATGAAAAGTGGGCGTTGCGAGGAGTTAACCTTTCGCTACGACCGAACGAGCGGTTGGCGCTGGTGGGGGGTAATGGAGCCGGCAAGACCACGCTGGTTAAGTTACTCACGCGACTCTACGATCCGACAGAAGGCCGCATCCTGCTCGATGGTGTCGAATTGCGCGAATACGATCTGGAAAGTTTGCGACGGAATGTCGGGGTAATCTTTCAAGACTTTTACCGTTACGACCTGCGCTTTGATGAAAACATTGGTGTGGGCGAGATTGAGGAGGTCCGCGACTACTTCGATTCCACGGAAGGCTTGAATGGGATGCTTAGTCCGGAAGGGCGGCTTGCCGGCGCTTCTCACGGGTCTCAAACGGATTCAATCAAGACAAACGGCGACGCTACTCCGTCGATAATCATTTCCGCGGCGGAAAAGTCCCTAGCCGCCTCCCTGCTGCCGCGATTGCCTGAACGTTATGGGCAGATCCTTGGGCGACGTTTCCAAGGTGGCGTTGATCTGTCAGGTGGAGAGTGGCAAAAGGTCGCGCTCGCGCGTGCTTACATGCGCGACGCGCAGGTGCTTATACTTGACGAGCCCACCGCATCGCTCGATGCTCGAGCCGAATACGAAGTCTTTCGTAGGTTTGCCGGGTTGATGGCTGGCAGAATGGCCGTGATCATTTCGCATCGTTTCTCTACAGTCCGCATGGCTGATCGCATTGTTGTTTTTGATGAAGGTCGGGTCGTGGAGGAAGGCACGCATGACGGACTTGTAGCGCGCGGCGGATTGTACAGCGAGCTCTTCTCTCTTCAAGCAGAGGGTTACCGTTAGTCGCTTCACGATGAAAGCGTGAAGTCCTCGTACCGAGCGCTCGATGATATTCTTCGCGTTAGGGTTAATCTCAGCACCATGAAGCGATCCACGAAAAAGCCGGTTTTAGATGAAGACCACGTAGAGCGAGTGCGAATTATTTGTCTGGAGCTACCAGAGACTATGGAAAAACTCTCGCACGGCGAGCCCACTTTCTTTGTTCGGAAACGCGTCTTCGCCATGTGCTCGATCAACCATCATAACGATGGTCACATTGCCGTAACGGTACCAGCTGCGATTGGAATTCAGGCGATGCTGATTGAAGCGGAGCCCAGGAAGTATTACCGGCCGCCTTATGTTGGCGGCGCCGGCTGGGTAGGAATCGAGTTGCCACGCGTGAGCGATAAGGAACTCAAAATGCACCTGAGCGAAGCGTGGAAATTAATCGCGCCGGAAAAGATTCACGGTCTGTTAGATCAGCGTAAATGATCAGGAAGCGGCAACAGGTTGCCGCACTCCGCGGTCAAGCCTGAGTGAGTAGTTGCAGGTTTGAAGTGCGCTGACAGATCAGCGCAGCCTTGGGAGGTAAGGGTAACACCGTCCCGTTAGGGACGAATGATTATAGAAGCGGGCCAACTGATAAACCTCCTCCTCCAGAGATAGATTGGGCGGGTTAGTTGGCTTTTCGAGTTAGGAATTCTTAGTGTGCTTTATCCAAGATCTAAGCGCTCGATCTACTGCCAGCATTTTTTGCG
Organism: Pyrinomonadaceae bacterium; assembly: GCA_041750995.1. Taxonomy (GTDB): domain Bacteria; phylum Acidobacteriota; class Blastocatellia; order Pyrinomonadales; family Pyrinomonadaceae; genus PSRF01. The sequence continues at coordinate 126,031 of JBGSYG010000060.1, forward strand.
ACTTTGCGACTTGGCGCCTCGGCGGTGAAATGTATGAGACTTGAATTTGAAACCTGAGACTTGAGACCTGAAACTTGAAACCTGCACCCGATGATCTATTTAGACAACAACGCTACCACTCGAATCGCTCCGCAAGTCCTTGAGGCGATGCTGCCCTATCTCGCGGAACACTACGGTAATCCTTCTTCGGCGCACTCGCTGGGACAGAAAATGAAGGCTGCCGTTGAGCATGCACGCCAACAGGTTGCGGAATTGATTGGGATCGCGGATGTGAACGAAGTAGTGTTCACCTCTTGTGGTTCAGAGTCGGACAACTGGGCCATTGGCGGGTTCCTCGAACAAAACCCCACGCGCCGTCACATCATCACCACGCGCGTTGAACATGAGGCTGTGCGTAACCTTTGTGAGCATCTCGCGCAAATTGGCTGCGAAGTTACGTGGCTGGACGTTGACGAAAAAGGCGAGCTCAACCTCGACGATCTGCGCCAAGCCTTGCGGCGCGACACTGGAATCGTTTCGGTGATGCTCGCCAACAATGAAACCGGAGTGTTGTTTCCGATTGAAGAGATCGGAAAAATTATCAGAGAAAATTCCGATGCAGTGTTTCATGTCGATGGCGTGCAGGCGGTCGGCAAGCTCCCGATTGATCTGAAAAATCTGGAAGTTGATCTGTTTGCACTCTCGGGCCACAAGCTACATGCGCCGCAAGGCATCGGAACGCTTTACGTGCGCAAAGGAGTGCAGTTGCCGCCATTCATTATCGGTGGAGCTCAGGAACACGGCCGCCGCGCCGGCACCTCGGCAGTGCCAAACATTGTGGCCTTAGGTGCCGCGTGTGAGTTGGCTCGCATCTCAAACGAGCATGAGAAGATCGAACGATTGCGCGACCGCTTGGAAACCGAGATTATTAAAAGAGTTCCCAACGCCCGTGTGAACGGCGCCACAACTCGTGGGAAGCGTCTTCCCAACACAACAAATATCTCGTTCGAGTATGTTGAAGGTGAGAACATTCTGCTTCATCTCGACCGCGAGGGAATTTGTGTCTCGACGGGATCGGCCTGTCATTCGGCAACCAAAGTGTCCTCACCAACTTTGCGGGCGATGAACGTTCCTTTCACGGCGGCACAAGGCTCAATCCGATTTTCCCTGGGACGATACAATACGGATGCAGACATCGATCGAACGCTCGACGTGCTTCCTGGCATCATCGAAAAACTACTCGAGATGTCGCCTTACGAGAAACGGGCTTCGGGAAAACGGGTGTCAGGTGTCGGGTGACGGGTGGCGGCTCTCAAGTCCCAAGTCTCAGGTCTCAAGACGCAGGTCTCACACATTTCACGCCAAGGCGCCAAGTCGCAAGATAGATTAAACGTGTCGGTTGCCTTTCCAGTTGGGATGCTCGTTGGCAACCCAAGATCTATACGCTCAATCTTACGGCTAACCTTTCTGTGCATCTTAGTGTCTTGGCGACTTAGCGCCCCAGCGGTGAAATGTGTGAGACCTGAGTCTTGAGACCTGAGACTCGTTTCTCGCTGTGGTACAATTTACTCGTCTCTTCCAAAGAAGGAATTCCACATCAGAAGCACGAAAAAGACCCAAAAAGGCTAAGCGAAATCCATGAGCACTGTGATTGAACCTCCGCGCGAGCAACCGGTAAAGCACCTTGAAGAAGTCGAAACTGTAACGATCCGTTTTGCCGGCGACTCAGGCGACGGCATGCAGTTGACGGGAACCCAGTTCACGAACACGTCAGCAGTTGTCGGTAACGACATCTCGACATTGCCTGACTTTCCCGCTGAGATTCGCGCTCCTGCCGGCAGCTTGCCGGGTGTCAGCGGTTTTCAGCTGAACTTTTCGAGTCAGGACATCAAGACTCCGGGCGATCAACCGAACGTTCTCGTAGCGATGAATCCGGCTGCGTTGAAAGTCAACCTTGCCGATCTTGAAGACGGGGGCACGTTGATCATCAACACGGACGGCTTTACGCCAGAGAACCTGCGCTATGCCAAATACGCAGCCAATCCGCTTGATGACGGAAGCCTCGCGGGTTATCGCGTGCACAAATTGCCGATCACGACGCTGAACATGAATGCGTTGAAGGGCAATGTTGAGTTGACGCGCAAAGAGATCGATCGCTGCAAAAACTTTTTCGCTTTAGGAGTGCTCTACTGGCTTTACGACCGGCCGCTCGAGAACACGCTCGGCTGGATCAATGCCAAGTTTGGTAAGACTCCGCAACTCGCAAAGGCCAACGAGATTGCGCTTCGAACCGGCTACAACTTTGCAGACACGACTGAAGTCTTTACAACGCACTTCACCATCAAGAAGGCGCAGATTGCTCCCGGCAAATATCGGAAGATCACTGGGAACGAAGCGACGGCGATCGGTTTTGTAGCTGCTTCGCAACTGGCGGGACGCGACTTGTTCTATGGCTCGTATCCCATTACCCCGGCGTCTGACATTCTGCACGAGCTAGCGCGTCACAAGAGTTTTGGTGTGAAGACATTTCAAGCCGAAGACGAGATTGCCGCCGTTTGCTCGGCCATCGGAGCGAGCTTCGCCGGAGATATCGGACTGACTGGAACTTCAGGTCCTGGGGTGGCGCTCAAACAGGAAGCGATTGGACTGGCGGTCATGACTGAGTTGCCGTTGATAATTGTGAACGTCCAGCGCGGAGGACCCTCGACTGGCTTACCGACGAAGACGGAACAGGCGGATCTGTTTCAGGCAGTTTGGGGACGCAACGGTGAATGCCCCGCGATCGTGATCGCCCCGGCGACACCCGCAGATTGTTTTCACATGGCAATTGAAGCCGTGCGACTCGCATTCAAATACATGAGCCCGGTGTTCTATCTGTCTGATGGTTATCTGGCGAATGGTGCAGAGCCCTGGGCTCTCCCCAACATCGATCAGTTGCCGAAAATCGAAGTCTCGTTTGCTACAAATCCGGATGGCTTTATGCCTTATGCGCGGCACCCGGAAACTCTGGCGCGGCCGTATGCCATTCCCGGCACACCCGGCTTGGAACATCGCATCGGCGGCATCGAGAAACAGCACATCACCGGTAACGTAAACTACGATCCAGAAAATCACCACCTGATGGTAAAACTCCGCCAGGAAAAGATTGATCGAGTTGCTAATGATATTCCGCTCGTCGAAGTGATGGGCGAATCGACCGGAAAAGTCCTGGTGCTGGGTTGGGGGTCAACGTACGGTTCGATTGCTACTGCGGTGGAGAAACTACAGTCAGAAGGAAAGAGCGTCTCCGCCGCCCACCTGCGTCACCTGAATCCATTTCCGAAGAACCTCGGAGAGGTGCTGGCCGGATTTGAAACCGTGATCATTCCGGAGATGAATCTGGGTCAGCTCTGCACCATGATTCGCGCGAAATACCTGGTTAATGCAATTGCGTTTTCGAAAGTTAAAGGAAGGCCTTTCCAGATCCGCGAGATTGTCAGGAAGGTTGAAGAGTACTTGTAAGTTCGATTGTGAGTTGGTTCTCTGATGGAGATTCAAGCTACCGACCCAGGTCCAAGAAAATCTTGATCGAAGAAAAGGTAAAGTTTTAGAGGAGATATAGATGAGTACAGGTGGCAATGGGCATGATGGTAATGGCAATGGCGATAAGCCGATTGTCGAACAAGCAGTATCGGCTGAAAGTGAAGGCGGAAGCGGTAATTACAAAATTGCACCGCCCCCGGGCGAGTTAAAGAAAGCCGACTTCGTCTCCGATCAGGAAGTGCGCTGGTGTCCCGGTTGCGGCGACTACGCGATTCTGAACAACGTGCAGAAGGTGATGCCTGAGCTTGGCATTCCGCGCGAGAAGATTGTTTTCGTTTCCGGAATCGGCTGCTCTTCGCGATTTCCTTACTACATGAATACCTATGGCTTTCACAGTATTCATGGCCGCGCACCGGCAATCGCCACCGGCATCAAGTGTGCGAATCCCGACCTTAGTGTCTGGGTGATTACGGGCGACGGCGACGCGCTTTCAATTGGTGGCAATCATTTCATGCACGCAATCCGGCGCAATCTGGATCTCAATTACATTCTTTTCAACAACCGCATCTATGGTCTGACAAAAGGGCAATACAGTCCCACCTCGGAGTTTGGCAAAAGGACAAAGTCGACGCCGGTGGGCGCGATTGATTACCCGGTCAATCCTTTGTCCCTCGCTATCGCAAGCGAAGCCACCTTCGTTGGTCGTTCGATCGATATCGACGTGAAGCACCTCGGCGGTGTCGTGCAAGCTGCGGCCAGGCACAAAGGGATTTCCTTCGTCGAGGTCTATCAGAATTGCAACATCTTCAACGATCACGCTTTCGATCAATTTGCGGAACGCAGTGTGCGGCAGGACCGCGTGCTCTACTTGGAACATGGCAAGCCGATGATTTTTGGCAAGGACGGAAATCGCGGCATTCGCATGAAGAGCGCATTACCGGAAGTGGTGACGATTGGTGAGAATGGAGTCACTGAAGCGGACCTGCTGGTTCACGATATTTATCTTGAAGATCCGTCGGTCGCTTTCATGCTGGCCCGTATGGAGCAGCCTGAATACCCGCAACCAGTGGGTATCTTCCGCGCCGTGCAGCGCGCTACTTACGAAGATTTGATGACTAATCAGATCAACGACGCGATCGCCAAGAGCGGCCCCGGCAGTCTCGATAAGCTAATCAATAGTGGCGAGACCTGGGTGGTTGAATAGCAAGACGGCAGTAGGCAGGAGCAGAAGAAAGGAAAACGAAAGCCGCGGTTTAGCGCGCATCGCCTGGATCGGAATTAAGTTTCTTATCGGCGTCACCCTTGCTAATACGCGGCTCGTTTTGTTTTCCTGCCTTCTGCCCCTGCCTACTGCCGTCTTCCTTTATTCCCCCGATCGAGCTTGCGCGAGACGGGTCGATTGGCGGCGGATAGCGTCAGAGACGTTACGGTTCTGCGCGAGGTTTTGCAGATCCTTGGTGCGAATACGCGGAAGAATGTTAATCACAGTGGGAATAGGCGTGCGGGGATTGCGCACGAGGTTATGAATAATTGTGTAGGAACGAGCCCAGTTGCGGTTCATGGCCATCAGGCGCAAAACCTCATCGGCAACTGTGCGCATGGTCGCGATGTTTTCCGCTTCCTGATCAGTGATGCGCGGATTGTTGATAACAGCGGCTGCGACCATCTTGTTTGAATCGCGAATCAGAATACTGCGCGCCTCGCGGTCGCCCTTGCGCGCCAGTTTCATGCGATCGCGCGCGTTCATCAACATCAAACGTCGAATTAAAGAGACGCGTTCGGGGGCAAGATCGGCACCTGCGGTCAGAGTTTCCTGCTCAATCACTTTCTCCATCGCCGCCGCGAGGACAGCGGAATCCTCTTCATCATAACGTTCGGAAGGTAGCCAGGAGTCGTCCAGCTCCGCATCAGAGACTTCGATGTGTTCCGCAATCAGCCAGGCGTCTTCCAGGCTGAGCTCGCCATGGATCGTCGTCAGCTCGGCTGACTCAAAAAACTCAGCCGCGGCAGTCTTGCCCCGCGCGCGCAACTCCCCAGCAATCTGCTTCGCACCGCGTTCTTTCTCGAAAAACTCCGTTTGAGTCTCGCGGGCGCGCCGTTCGGCCTCAGCGCTGCGCGCAGCGTTCTGCAGAATTGCGTCGATAATCTTCGGCGCCCGCACCAAACGTTGCTGGTTATGGGTAATCAGCTCCAAAAGTGAACCATCCTCGGTCGTCGCAGCGAGCTGCACGATTGCCGGGTCCGGAGTGTTCTTGTTCAGAATTACTGCTTCGTGAATCTCGCGCGCGGCTGTCACACCGCCGAGGTAGCTGAGTACTTCGGGCGAAGTATCAGTCGCCTTTGCTGCGCTCAGAAGATCGGCGTCGTCCTGAGTGGAGAGGGTTTCAGTCGCAGCTGCCGAGATTTCTGCTTCCTCTGATTCGCGCAAAGCCACCAGCACTTCGAGCAGATCAGCTTGTGCGAGGGGAAGCATGCCGCTCGCGGCCGCCAGGCGCGCGGGACGCGGAGCTTTGCCGCTGATGATGGCTTCGACAACTGGATTTTTAGTTGCAGTAGTCATGAAGGTAACTAACCCGGGTTCGAGTTTACCTTAAACAGAACTGGTATTGGGGGAAGAGTTAGAACAGGAGAAATCTTTTCGTCTTCGCGGAGGCGATTGTCAGTAGAGATTAAAATTGTATTCGAGCTGAACGAACATTGAGACCGGCACTCCATCAATCGTTGCCGGAGTAAACCGGATCCCTCTGGCAGCCTCGATGGCCCGCTCAGTAAGGCCAAATGGTAAACCTCTGATAACCAGGACGTGACGAATGATTCCGTCCGCTGAAAAAACCACTCGGAGCACTACTGTGCCGACGATTTGGGCTCGCCGTGCTTCTTCCGTGTATCGTGGTTCTGTTTTAGCGAGGACGCGCGCCTTCGTTGTCACCTCGTCTCCATGCCTAATAATTTCACCATCTACCTTGCCATCATTGCTAAGGATTTTTAGAGTGACTAATTGCTCGCGCCAGAGGTTCGCTGATGGATCGGACGGATTCAATTTGAGATAGGCCTCGAGACTCTCCGCCGACTGATGAAGAATCGCCTGGCCCTGCTTCCTTTTTTGCCGACGTTCCTCCAGTTGTTCGGGGGTCGGAGGTGGGGCGGCTACAGAAGTCAGTTTTTTCCTGATTTGTTCAGACAGCGGCCGCCGGTCCACAGGGCCGACATATTTTCCCCACAGCGATTCGCTTTTTAAAAGGTAGGCAGCTGCAAGCTTTGGGTTTAGTCGAATCGCTTCGCTGGCTGCGGACAATGCGTCGTCAAAAGCCAATTCACTTAGCCGAACGACGCCAACAATGTAATGGGCATTCGCAATTCCAGGTTCGATCTTGAGGGCTGTCTGAGCTTCGCTCAGCGCTTCGGGAAATTTATTACGGCGCAGAAGAACATAACTTAATCCGGTGTGAACAGCTGCAGAATTTGGCTTTAATTTAATCGCCTTCTCAAACGCCTTAGTGGCACTTTTAAGTTCTTTTGGCTGGTGCGTCAGCGCGAGGCCCAGGTAGTACCAAGCTTGATCATCTCTGTCGTTCTTCTTTAGGGCATTCTTTAGTTGCTGGGTTGCCGCGGAGAAATTGTTCTGACGATAAAGCTCAATGCCGCGCTG
>JBGSYG010000061.1:0-84216 GCA_041750995.1 Pyrinomonadaceae bacterium
CTACCGACGATCCCACTTGCAATTATTGCGGTGCCCGGTTGGCAACGGTGGCCTGCGCCTCCTGTTTCGGCATGATGTTTCGTGGCAGCAAACACTGCCCGCGCTGCGGAGCCCCTGCCGGACTGCGCTCTGCCACCGATCTGCCCGCGCTTAAATGTCCCCGGTGTGTGATCGAGATGCATTCCCTGTTGCTTGGCGCCACAGCAATTAGAGAATGCGAACGTTGCTTAGGCTTGTGGGTTGACGTGCCAGCGTTCGAAAAAATCTGTGCAGATCGTGAACAGCAGGCCGCCGTGTTAGGGGCAGCATCGCCCGCGCCCACCAAGGCCATTCGGGGAGTTAATAAGATCCGTTATGTTCCTTGTCCCGAATGTGAACAACTGATGAACCGGATCAATTTTGCCCGCTGCTCGGGAGTGGTGGTTGATGTTTGTAAAGGCCACGGAACCTGGTTTGATCGTGAGGAGTTGAGTCGCATTATCGAGTTTATTCGCGCAGGTGGTCTCGACGCGGCTCGATCAAAAGAAAAAGCGGCGCTCGAGGAAGAACGCCGCCAGCTCGAATCAATGAAACGGAGCCAGCCCTCAGGGTCGCTCCTCGGAATTGCAGAGAAAGATGATGAGCGGCACGCAGGTATCGCTTCAGCGGGAGGTTTGTTAAAGCATTTGCTCGGTTAGATGACATTGCCAATTTCCAATTGCCGATTTCGATTTGATCCGTTAGCGCAGGACCAACCGGCAATCGTCAATTGCCTATCGGCAATGATCAGCCAGTCGCCTTCTCACTCTTCGCGCCGACCTGAACACGTTTTCCTACCGTGGTCCAGTCAATATTCGAAAAGAAAGCCTCAATGTATAGCGGCCGCTCCGCCGGTTTGTAATCGAGCAGGTAAGCGTGCTCCCAAACGTCCATCACCAGGATCGGTGTAAAGCCGGCAACATTACCGGTCTCATGCAAACTGATCCAGTGATTTGAGAGCCGGCCGTTCGCTGGATTCTCGTAACAAATCGCCCAGCCAACGCCGCGCATCTTGCCAATCCCGACAAAGTCAGCTTTCCAAATTTCGTAGCTACCAAACGCTGCCTCCGCCGATTTCACGAAGTTTGACTTCGGTTCGGGATCTCCCGTGCCGCCATCTTTTTTGAGATTCTCGAAGTAGTACTCATGCAGCACCATGCCGTTGTATTCAAAACCCAAGCGGCGTGTTAATTCAGAGTAGGCAGGCATTTCTTCCTGATCGACATTCGCGTCTTTAATGAACTCGGCAATGCGCGTCGAGAGGTTGTTAGTCTCTTTTACATAACCTTGGTAGAGCTTGAAATGCATCTCCAGGGTTTTATCTGTAATGCCTTTGAGACCGCTGAGATCATATTGTCTGGCTTTGTAACTCTCCATTGATTTCCTCCTTCGCTTCCAAGACGACTATTACGTGCAAGTGTGCCGAATAGGTGACGAAGAGTTCAAGGTTCAAAGTCCAAAGTCCAAGGTCCAAACCAAATCCATCAAAAAGGCCGAGGCAGCAGGAACTTCTTCTGCTGCCTCGGCGCTTGTACCGTTCCTAGGCCCTCAGGTTCGTGACTGACTTTGGACCTGAAACGTTGGACCTTGGACTGCTGCCTATCAGTTCTTTCCGAAGATCACCCAATCGCCGTGGGCTGTGGCCATGAACAAAAGGAGTGGGAGCGACAACCAGGCATTCGTGCGCGAAGCGATAAACGCCTGACGAGCTAGCTCAGGAGCCGCTGCTGGGCCAGTGCCCGCCGTCGCAGCAATGATTCGCTTGTTGTTTGGCCAGATAATTCCCCAAACATTCAGCATCATGACGATGCCGTACGCGCCGCCAATGCCGATTGAATAGGTCTTGTTGCTGGCCCAACTCTCTCCTCCGACGGTGAGAATACTGCCGAAAAACTTCAGCAGACCCCAGGTAACAATCGCCACGAGGATAAACATCACGATCGCGAAGAGACGGCCATCCTTTATCAGAGCCGGTACTTTCTTAATAATCAAAAACTGGACGATGAACAGCACGATGGGGTATGACAGCCACGCAAATAGCACCCACCAAAGGTTTATGTTGCCGCCGCCAATTGCGTTTGCATTATTCACGTCACCCTTCAGCGTATACATCGCGAAGTAAGCGAGCCCCGCGAGCACCGTAAAAACTGCGCCCCAGCGGAAAAACCAAAGAGAGCGGGAAAGGAGATCGGGATTGACCTTTTTCTTGGTGTCGGGATCGAGAGCTTTCTGGAAAGGGACGTTTACGAGGTTGAAAAAATAAAGCAGACCGATCCAGGTGATCCCGGCGACGAAGTGCGACCAGCGCAGAATAATGCGCGGCAGTGCCTCGCCGGTCGGTAGGTGAAACACATCCTGAAAAATGGCCAGACTGATGGGGAGATGGACAGTTGACTCAATTAGCATACGACCTCCGGAGTTTGGGTGAAGATTGACTGACGAGCTGTCATGCCTGGCAGACAGAGTCGTCCGCCGTCAATCTCTGTTTAATTCAAATGCGGTGTGACGCGCGCAGATTACACCCAAGGAGTGGCACGGCGCAAACAAGTGAAAAGCAGTCTCAGGTCCCAGGTCTCAAGTCTCAAGAATTGCCGATTGCCAAGTGCCGATTGTCGATCTTGAGCCTGTCGCCTTAAATGCAATTGGCAATCCGCAATGATAAATCGGCAATCCCGTGGCTATTCGTCGAACGGCCGTGGGCCCGGATCCATGCCGCGCACGCTTGCCTGGTTCACCACCTGTATTTTTAGGTCGTCGTTGACTTTAACCTGACATGACAGTCGAATGTTTGCAGCCAGCTCGGCTTCCATCGCCAAACGATCGCGCTCGAGTTCTCCCATCTCACCAGGGTCACCGGCAAGCACGGCTACGCGGCAAGTCGTGCAGCGAGCATTGCCGCCGCAACGATGCAGGATGTCGATACCGGCGTCTTCGATAGCGAGAACAAGTTTCTTACCTTGTGGGGCGTCAAACGCTTGCAGACCGGTCGCGGTCTCAGCTTCGATCTTGGGCATGATTTAGACTCCGAAGAAATTGGTTTGATTGCAGAATGAATTTGGCACAATTCTCAAGAATTGCCAATTGCCGAGTTAAAAACCTGTTGGTAATTTTATCTAACATACTCACAATCGTCCTCAAGAAATAGTCTGCCTCCCACCGCCAGGAACCGTGGCGGCAAAAAAAAAGAACAATCGGCAATTGCCAATCCCCAATTGGCAATCATTTGAGCTTAAGTTCCATGAACGCCGCTCCCGCGACAGGATTATTGTAGTAAGGCGGGATGTCTTTGAACCCCAGCACTCGATACATCGCGATCGCCTGATCCATTTTACCCGGCAACGTATCGAGCCGGATCTGCTCGTAACCGAGAGTTCGCGCTTCATCAACAATCCTTTCAGCGAGCTGCCACCCTAAACGTTGTCCGCGAAAAGCCGGTCGCACAAACAGCCGTTTCATTTCGGCTACACCATTTCCCAGGTCGCGCAGCGCCGCGCAACCAGCGACGGCGCCGTCTTCAGCCAGAGCAAGCAGCAATCGTCCATGCGGCGGCGCATATTCGCCGGGCAAGCTTGCCACTTCTTTATCGTAGTTCTGAAAGCAAAGATTGATGCCCAGCCACGCGACATACTCACCGAACAATTCGCGCACTTGCTCGATTTCGCTTTCGGATTGAGCTTGAACTATTCGCATCGGAGAAGCTTCAAACAAATGAGGCCGGGTGTCTGCTTCAGACTACCCAGCCTCAAATATGCACCGCGCCGTTTTCATAACAGGCATTGCGCCTGTCTTTGCACTGGCAGGTCAGCCTGCCTCAAACTTATGCCGTAAACGAGGTGCCGCAGCCACAGCTGCCGGTCGCGTTGGGATTGGTGAACGTGAAGCCCGAACCCATCACGCCGGTGACGTAATCAATCTGCACACCGTTCAGATACTGGGCACTAAACATGTCGACAAAAAGTCGCACGCCGTGCTCGTTGAGAATGAAATCTCCTTGCCGCGATTCTTCTTCGATATTCAAACTGTATTGAAAACCAGAGCAACCGCCCGGCACGACGCGGACTCGCAGTCCGGAAGTTTCCGGCAGTCCTTCTTCACCGGACATGAATTTCTTAATTTCCGCCGCGGCCGGTTCGGTCACGATAAGTGACATTGCCGGGGCCATCGGGGCGCTGCTGGTGGTTCCGGTAGGTGTTGTATTTGCTGACATTCTTAAATTCTCCCCAATAAAATTCCAATTGGCGATTGCCAATTGTCGATTTGTCTCTTACTAGTTCGGACGTTAGTACTGGTATAGCGTTATTATTAAGTCGCTGCTGGCAATCTTCAATCCGCAATTGCCAATCGAATGTTACTGGCCTTTTCCTAAAACGACAAGTTCAGGTTTCATCGCTTCGATTGAGACCTGGCGCGCCACTTCCTCGGCGAGACGACGAAAAGCCAGCGCTTGTGGTGAATCCGGCTCGCTTACGACCACCGGTCTACCTGAATCGCCGGCCTCTCTGACACTGATACCGAGCGGAATCGACCCCAGAAAGGGAACCTGATACATCGCAGCGAGCTTCTGGCCGCCACCCTCCCCAAAAATATCGTACCGATTTCCTGTGTCGGGCGCGATGAAGTAGCTCATGTTTTCCACGATACCCAGAATCGGGATCGCGACGGTTTCGAACATCCGCAGAGCACGCCTGACATCGGCTACGGCAACCGCCTGGGGAGTCGTAACCAGAACGGCGCCCTGCACGGGCACGAGTTGCGCAAGCGACAATTGGACGTCTCCAGTGCCCGGCGGCATGTCAACAACCAGGTAATCGAGTTCGCCCCACTTCACATCAGAAAGAAACTGTTTGACGAGACCGTGCAGGATTGGCCCGCGGACGATCATCGGTTTGTCGCCCGGCTGCAGAAAAGCCATGGACATGATCTTTATGCCATGAGCTTCGATGGGAACCAGTTTGTTCCCTTCGACAACCGGTTGCGCATCGCTTGCACCTAGCATGATAGGAACATTAGGACCATAAACGTCCGCATCCATTAAGCCCACTCGGGCGCCATCCAGCGCTAAGGAGACAGCGACGTTGACTGCGACAGTAGATTTACCAACGCCACCTTTGCCCGAAGACACAGCGATGATGTTGCGAACTCCCGGAACCGTGACCTTCTCGCCGATGCCTCGACCCTTGGGAACTTCGGCATCCATTTTCACGCTCACTGTCTGCACACCGGGAATGGCGCCGACTAGCTCTTTGGCCGCGCCTTCCATTTGCTCTTTGACTGGGCAGGCAGGCGTGGTCAGCACAATGCGAAATGAAACATTGCCGCCATCAATCGCCAGGTCCTTAATAAAGCCGAGCGTGACAATGTCCTTGTTCAAGTCGGGATCGATGATCTGCCGGAGGGCAGCGAGAATAATTTCTGGAGTTAGTTGTGACATGTGTTGTTAGGTTGAAATTAGATTATGCCGTATGGAGTTTTAGAAGTCGAACAAGTCCCATCCGATGCCATGCGCACTGCTTCAACTGGGACTAGAGCGCCAAAGACGAATGGGAATATATAACGCTAAGGCGCCGAGAGGCAGAGAGGCAAAGCAAAAGAGAAAAGTTAGAACGCCCAGTTCAATGAATTATCTGGTTTATTGCCAAAAGCATTCTTTGCGTCCCTACGGCTTGGAGCCCTGGCGTTAATATCCTCGGACGCTTGGCGGTACTCTGGCAGTTGAAGGCGGTCACTAACGCCCTGACTCATCTTACTTTTGACAAACAAAGTAGCCACTACTAGCTTTGCATCGCCACTAATGTCTGCACGTCTCGTAATTGAACACTTCTTTGCACCGCTTAACGTGGGAGAGATTGAGAACCCCGAGGGCGTTGGCAGCGCTGCATCCGTGAACTGCGGCGCGGTGCTGCGGGTCTCATTAAGAGTTGATCAGGCCCAGAGAATTACCGAGGCGAAATTCAGGGTTGCCGGGTGCAGTTACCTCGTGTCCGCCTGTTCAGTTTTAAGCACAGCGATGAGTGGCAAAACGACCGGCGAAGCGGCGGTCATGTGCCAACCTTCAACGGCATTGCATGCCTTGTTGGGTGAGGATTGGCCGGCGGAGAAGCGCGACTGCGTGATGCTCGCCAGCGGCGGGTTTGTTGCCGCAATCAGCAACTACAGCGACAACAAGCGGGAAGAATGGTCGGGAGCTGAGGCGCTCATTTGTACCTGCTTTGGAGTTTCGGAAAAGACCATAGAAGTGGCGATTCAAACAGGCGGCCTGCGCACGATCTCTGAAGTGACGAAAGCATCAAACGCCGGCGCCGGTTGCCGTTCATGTTATCAGCTGATTGAAGATATTTTGGATCAGTGCGCGCGTGAGGAAGATGTAGTTTCCTAACTCGCCACGTTTAAGCTCTCAATGAAACGTCCCCCACGTTCGCAAAACCGCTCGCGAATTCCCTCGCAGCTCCCGCCCCTCGCAATCGTCGCCGGCGTCTTTTTGAGCTACTGGTTTTCCAGCCCTGTTCCCATGGAGCACTTCGATTACACCTATCGGATTGCGGAGGCGTTGCTTCATGGACGCCTCGGCGTCGCTGAAGCGCCTTCGTGGTTGAACGAGCTAGTGCCGGCGGGAGACTATTATTATTCGGTTTTCCCGCTCGGCAGCGTTTTGAGCATGGTCCCATTCGCGCTCTTGAAGTCGGCGCACCTCATCGAAGCCTTACCAGCACGCTTCGTTGCGGCCTCTCTGGCTACCGCGTCAGCAATGTTTTTCTTCCTGCTCTCAGCAAGGCAAGACATCTCGATAGGGCGACGCGTGTTGCTCGCGCTCTTTCCGGTGCTGGCCACGTGGGCCTGGTGCAATCTCGCTTATGCGGGCGCCTGGCAGTTGGCGCTTGGTTTCGCACTGATGGGCCAGGCGGGCGCGCTTTATTTCACGCTTGTCGATCGCAGGCCGTTGCTGGCTGGGTTCTTTTTCGCAGTCGCTTTCGGGAATCGCACCGAAGTCTTACTGGTTGCGCCACTCTTCATCTATTTGTGGTGCGGCGCAGGCGCAGCCGAGAGGGGCAGAAGTTTGCGTGCGCGGCTCCTTGCTCACCCTCGCGAATTGGCTTGGTTCGTTTCGATACCGATTGTGCTTGGACTTGCGACGCTTGCTTACAACTACGCTCGTTTTGGTTCCATCGCGGATTTTGGTTATATGCGAATCCCGCAGGTCGCCACCGAAGAGTATTTCAAGCACGGATTATTTTCGTTTTACTCCATTCCGCGGAACGCGAAGGCCATGATCTTCGAGGGCTGGACACTTGTGGAAAGCCCGCCTTATCTAATCCCGCATGGATTTGGCGGATCGATCTTGATCAGCTGTCCCTTGCTGTTGTTGCTAATCAGATTACGAGACGTGCGTAACCATTCGCTAATTGTTGTTTCCTGGATTGCAATTGTGGTCTTGACGTTCGCGTTGTGGCTGCATGCTAATCCGGGCGGCTGGCAGTTTTCTTACCGTTACGGCATGATCCTTTTGCCGTGGATGTTTTTGATTCTGCTTAACAACGGAAAGAAGCATCTTTCGCTATTAGAAACAGCTCTCTTCGTGATTTCCGTTGCAATCAATGCTTATGCAACTTATTTGTTTCTCTGGACAGACTATGTCAAACCCTAGAACTAGTCTCAGTTTTCACGCGTTTCACCGCCAAGACGCAGGAGCGTGTTTAGATATTGAGCCCCTGGCGGGCTTCTTGGTCTTTATCCAATTTAATTCTATACACATTATCCGCCTACGGCGCTGACTTTTTGTGCAAGCGGTCTGCGGTTTGGCGGGAAGTCTTATGAAGAGCGAATCACAACGAAAACGCGTTCCGTTTCCGTTCGTCATTGATGAGCTGGAGTCTTTGCGCCCAACGGTGAGAACAGTTTTCGGTTTCACTCACGTCTATTTGGACGACAAGCTGCTCTTCTCTCTCCGCGATAGCCCCACCCAGCCTGGCTCGAATGGAATGTGGCTCTACACTACAACCGAGCATGCTGACGGTCTGGCTCGAGAGTTTACTGATTTACCCCGGCGGCAAATCTGGCGTTCAGGTAAGAAAGCGTGGATTGTGCTCGCCTCGCGACTGCCGGAGTTTGAGGAATATGCTTTTAAGGCGTGCGAACTAATCTTAGGAAGAGATCAAAGGATCGGTAGACTGACCCGATCTCTTGCTGCGGCGCGTGTGCGTTAGTTGTAGGTCGGTAAAGCGGGGTGTATCCACAAAAGAAACCGCCAAGTCCTGGCGACTTGGCGGTTTTATTTTCTGAACCGGCGAGATTACGGATTTGTCTTTGTCGGCTCCACGGGCCGAGACCTTACATATACTTCGCCTCGCGCCACCATTCCCGTCTCCTCAACTAGCCGCTGCAAAACCGATGCGAGTATTTCCTTGTTCTCCATGCGAAAACTGGTAATTCCTGTCACGTGGGTGTCCGGATCGTAAAAATTCATCGTCAGGTAGCGGACCTTCGTCTTGATGAATTGAGCCGGTAGGGCATAGATAAGAGGGATAGCGCTTGCAATGGTCGCTGCCGCCGGTCGCCGTCTCTGCGTATCGGCAAAAGCCGAAGTGACAGCGTTGTAAGGGATGAAGAAAACCTCTCTATTTGCTTTCTTAAAAACAAGACGGCTGTTGGTATCGTCGAAAGATAAGGTGCCTTCCATAGTTTTGTTATAACCAAAGACGCCGCCTTCATATTTCGCCTTCACGGTATCCGGTGCAGGTGCCACTTTCGGCGCGGTCTTGTTGGTACTGTTATCGATGACCCGCGGTTTTTGCGCTTTTACATCCAACGCGACGACGCCAAGCATGATTAAAATTAGGACTAAAACTTTCATTGGTAACTCCGTAGGTGTGTGGTGGTGAGTGTCGGTGTTGCGCCGATCCGACGCCTGATACTAGTCACCGGTTGTCTTATTTAGCGAATGGGCGCACACGTTCAATCGATTCCTTGAAGTCGCCATCGCCGGGCGCCAGTTTCGCACCCTTCTCGTAAGCGCCCAACGCCTTGCCATATTGTTTTGAGACTTCGTAAGCGTAACCAAGTTCCCGATAGACGTTAACATCATTAGGCGTCTTGGTGGCTGCGGTCTCGAGCGCGGCGACTGCCTTGGGAAAATTCTTGGCGCGAGATTGCGCGACGCCGAGTAAATAATAAGTGACTCCGGGAGCATCGCCTCCCTGCGCCGCACGTTCCAGCGCCGCCGCAGCGCGCGGGTACTGCTGCGCCCCGATCAAGGCCTGGCCAAAAAGTGTCACCGCTTCCGCGTCAGTTCGGACTTTGATAAGCCCTTCCCCGGCGCGCACGGCGTTCAAATAATCTGCGTCAGCTTTCGCAGTGTCGGTCGCCGCCGCAGCGCGGCGGAGATAAACCGAAGTCAGCAACGACCAGGCAGAAGCCATGCGCGCGTCGTTAACAGTGGCGCGATTAAGAGACACGATCGCACTATCTAAATCGTTACGGCCAAGCGCAATCTGTGCGAGATAAAAAAGCGAGAGCGTGTCGCGCGGGTTGAGTTTAATAACCGCATTGAAGGTCCGCTCCGCATCCTCGGCTTTACCGGTCTTGTATTCAGCGAGTCCGCGGTAATAGAGCATCGCTGCATCCGGTTTCGCGCCCGCTCGAGACGTTGCATTCACCAGCAGTGGCAAAGCGGGCTCAAACTTTTCAGAAAGCACATAAGCTTGGGCGAGCGCGTCAACGGTGTTTGGATCTTCCTGTTTCGCGGCTCGTTGTAGCGTTACAGCTTTCTCCAGATCAGCGGCCGCTTCGGTGTATTGCTTCAAGTTCAATTCGGCAAAGCCGGCGATTTTCCAGGCCTCCGCATCATTCGGAAAATTAGCGGCGACTGCCTTGGCCTCTTTTGCCGCGGCGGCAAATTGCCTTTGCTGGAGCAACTGATAAGCGTTGGCCGTATCACCCGAGGCGATCGGATTAGCGACCGGCCTCACGGGCTGCACCGTGATCAAAGGTGCATTGGGATCGGTGCGCGCCGTGCTCGTAGTGCGCGGTTCGGGGCGCAAGAGGGGATCTTCAGCAGGTTTAGCCGCCGGCCTGACGCGCCGCGGCCTGCTTGATTGCGCGGCTACCACCCCGCTAAGGGTAAACACGAGAGCAATAAGGGAAATTAGCCGCTGCCAATGTTGGTTGATCATAAGACTTCTTCCGGGGAGAGGATTGTTGTGGCGAATAAGCTGCTGGAACAACAGCCTTCGGATGCCATTGATCTCTTATTAGTTCGCCTGCTGGCAATTTAGCTCAATTGGAATCGGGGTTCAAACCCCGCATTGGCAATTGCCGATTGCCGATTGCTTAGTGCTGACCGTTGATTTCTGTGTCGAAAGACGACTTTGTTTGCGAATCGGCCAATCTTCAAAAGGCAATCGGCAATGATTAGACGCACCAATGTCTCAAAGCGGCGAGAACCTTTGCTTCCTTCCTAAAACAAAAGCGACCGGCAAATTGCACCGATCGCTTTGATTTATCGTGACGTTGTTTGGTTCCTAAAAATTCAGCTTCACTCCAAACTGAAACTGACGTGGGTCATACGAGGCGGTTGGGAAACTGTAATATCTACCATTACCCGCTCGCTGACCGAACGCGTTAACGTCGCTGAAGAGAGGAGACGCCGCCGCTTCGTTGAAACGATTGAAGAGGTTGAAGCCTTCGGCAATTAGGTCGAGACGCACCCGCTCGCCGAAACGGATTGCTCGCATTACACGCAAGTCTAGAGAAGCGTAACTGTGAGTGATACCCATATTCCGACCGAGGCTGCCGGTAGTAAATGCCGTGGTGGGAATGAACAGGGTTCCGTCCGCCGCAACGGCTGGGCGATCGGTCGAACCTTGTAAGTCGCCGTTCGCATCAACGCCGGTCAAAATATTGAAAGGCCGTCCTGAAGAAATTTCGAATATAGGAGCGACGGTAAAATCTGCCAAAAAGCGATGAGCCGCGCTCGACGAACCGCGCCATGATGCAGGAGAAGTTAGGGCACCGCTAAAGACAAAGCGATGACGCTGGTCGAAGAGCGAGTCAGCTCGTTCAGCGGCGAAGTTCCGATTGTCCTGCGGCTTGAGCAGCGTCTGCAGGTCGCTGGAATCATCAATCGAATGCGACCAGGTGTAGGAAGCGAGAAACTGGAAGTTGTTTGAGAAACGCCGCTTCAATTCCAGGTTCATTGCATTGTAGGTGGAGTTACCATTCGATAACTGAGCGTCAATTTCTCCGAATGGGGTGAGCCCACCCGGCGTCCGCAGGCTGTTTGAGGCCGCGAGGGCAGCGTCGAGCACTGCCTTTGTCACAAGACCACCTGTCACCGAGTTGGCGAAGAAGTAGTTAGGCGCATTGGGCCGGAAGAAGTTGGCAACAATAGGATTTACAACGCCTTGACCTAAACCGTTCCGTCCAACGAGTCCCGGGATGATTACTGTAAATCCTGGCGGACAACCGGCACCCGGGCATGCATTAGGTATCGTGAACAGATAGGCTTCGCTATTGCTAGCGGGATTGCGCCCCGCAAAGCGCCTGAAGTTTTCAATCAACAGATCCTGGCGTGGAGCATTGATGTCCTGTGGGTGGGGAAGATGTTGCGCGCCGACAAATATATAACCAGCTGAGAACGACATGTTGTTTGTCAGTTGGCGCTCAATCGTAAAGTTGCCCTGTCTGGCGGAGGCGTACTCAAAATTCTTGTCGACAGCGAGGGTGAACGGGAAGATGGGACCAAAGCCAACAAATGTCTGATCGTTGAAACGAACTCTTCCCGGCAGGTATTGCGCCGTGGTGGCGACACCCGGTGTCGTGAAGCCAGCGCCTAACGGAGCACAGATCGGATTACCACTTGCTGGTGAACAAACGGTTCCCTGAAATATCTGTAGCGGATTGAGAAGTTGGTTCGGCGCCGGGCTCCCGGGCAGAACGTTAAAGTACTGCTGCTGCTGCGCGGCATCCGCGATGTCAGAGTTGAAAGCAACAGCAAGGAGGGGGTGATCGTAGAAGAGACCGAAAGCCGCACGAATCACTGTCTTGCTATCGTTATTAATATCCCAGGCGATGCCCAGGCGCGGCGCCCAATTGTTCTTGTCGCGCGGGAATCCCTGTTGCACGCCCACCACATCCTGAGCTCTCTGCAAATCTTCCGGAGAGAGCGTGATGCGCGTGAGGGGATCAGTGAACCCGATCGGCGCAATCGTGTCAGTCAGCTCGACGTCATAACGGATACCGTAATTCATGGTGAAGTTGGGACGGACCTTCCACGAATCCTGAGCGAAGAAGGCAATCGGCCGATTCTTAATCGTACTGTTCGGGTTTCCGAAACCCTGGATAAAGGCGGAAGGCACACCGAATCCGTAAGATTGAACAGGTGCCAAATCGGGAGGTGTGCAATATGCTGGAACCGGGGTTGGAGGCGCGACTACACATCCCGCCTGAGTTGAAACAGTACCATCCAGGAATCTTTGCGAGAGAGCGCCTGGAACACCACTAAAGTTGAAGAGTCCGGGAAAGTTTAGGTCGAAGCGAGCCCTAATATCGAGAAAACTGTAGTCGCCTCCAACTTTGAAAGTGTGACTCCCATGCAGGAAGTTGAAGTTATTGGTGAATTGGTAACGAGTCTCTCGCCGATCAACTGGAGAAAAGGGATTCGATCCGAGGAAGGCCGCGCCGATAATCTGGATGGCTGCGCCAGGGATCTGCGAATTGAAAGCGGCCTTGCGCTGGCCAAAATTAAAGCGAAACTCATTTACAGCCCGGTCGGAGAGTGTAGATGCCAAAGATGCTACGAATGAAGCGTCTGTCAGTTTCTGAATACCAGTTCGCGAAAAGTCGTTCTGCCCGACTGTTTGGTTCTGCGATTCATCTTGAATACCGGTTAGCTCGCTCGGGTTGTATCCGAACCTCATCGAGAACTGGTGTTTGTCGGTAATCTGATGGTCTAAACGAGACGAAAAGTAAGTCGTGTCTTCAGAAATGGGAAAGATGCGCAACAGATTATTCAGCGGTCGAAACGCTATCGCCCGGCCGCTCGCATCTACCGTTGTGAAATTCGGCAAAATTCCATTGTTAGCAAGTGTCGGCACAGGTGCCCCAGTCAAAAAGAAACGTCCGCCGATGATTTGACCCGCACCGATTGCGCCCCCGGGACTGCGCAGCGTGCTGACGCCATTAAGGCCAATCTGTCCACCAGTCGACGCAAAATACGCATAACTTATTGCGCGATTGATGCGTCCGGCATCCCCTGTTGCCAACTCGCCACCAATGAAAGCTGCCTGGGCCGGAGTGAGGTTTGTAAACACCTGGTTGCCAAGTCCGGGAATGGGAATGGTAACGGTGCTGGTTAGGCCGGCACCTACGTTACCGGTAAAGAATCCCGACTCCTGGCGACGGCGCTGCTCGAAACTGGTAAAGAAGAATGTGCGGTCTCGATCGAGAGGTCCACCGAGGGTGGCGCCATATTGGACTCGAGTAAAGGGAGGCCTTTTGCTAGGGTCACCATCGATAACCGGTGCAAAGGGATTTCGAGATTGAATTGATTTGTGGCGCAAAAAACCAAAAACGTTCCCGCGCAGATCGTTGGTGCCGCTCTTGGTGACTACGTTCACGATTCCACCCGTAGCGCGGCCAAACTCCGGAGCATAAGAGTTAGTCGCTACCTGATACTCCTGCACTCCTTCCTGGCTCACAGTACTGCGCGCAGCGTTGATGGAGTTGTCGGTATAGTCAGCGCCATCTACCTGAACCAAAGTGGAGCGCCCGCGCTGGCCGCCAATGTTCAGGCCCGAAGTCGGAGCTGGTCCGATCGGACGGCCGTTGTCGCGACCTACTGTGGAAATGGTTAACGCGAATCCCGTTGCGCTCCGTTCATTGATCGGAAGATTGTTGATCCGTGCCTGATCAATAGTATTGGAGACGGTCGTGCTTGATGATTCGATCAGTGCAACCTCGGCAGCCGAGATATCAACCGTGGCGCCGACCTCACCCACAGTCAGCGGAATGTCCAAATCCGCTCGCTGACCGACAGTCAATGTCACGCTCGCAATTCTTCCTTTAGAGAAGCCGGGCGCTTCCACCGTCACTTCATAACTACCCGGAGGCAGGTTGGTAATCTGATAGTAACCGTCCTCATTAGTCGTCACTTCACGTGAGAAGTTTGTCGCAGCATTGCGCACCGTTACAGTGGCGCCGACTACGACCGCTCCTGACGGGTCGCGCACAGAGCCCTGTAAGTCAGCGGCATTTGATTGCGATTGGCCCAAAGCAACCAGGGTGCAGAAAGCAGCGATAACAAAAAAGAACGTGAGCCGAATCGAGGCGTGAATCCACTGCCTGGAGGACGGGATCATCATCTTAGTCTCCTTAACATTTTAGAATTCGGAACTCACGAATTCCGTTGAGCGATTTTTTCGGTGAAGTGGACGACAATGCTCCTGGTATCAACGAAACCAGATCACCCCTTGTTAATCTTTCACGGCTTGTGGGGAGTGATCGGTCAATTAAGCCTTTGACCTGAGCCAGGCCCCCCTGGAGAGAAGGTGCCAAGAGTACTAAGCAATTACGCTCCGTCTTTTTACCCCAAAAGTGCGCTGGTGGCAAGGCTTATTAAATGTACGATCTGACGAGGGTTACGGAGTTTACGGTCAGTAATCCGAGTTGGTAACGGGAGCTTTTAAGGGCCGCGATGGGCGCGTTGCCCGAGCCACTTTTCGGCGCAACCGATCGCTGGCTCCAAAACAGATCATCGCTGCCTCGGCAAGTCGAGGAACGAACGCGGCACGTCGCAACAGGCTGCTAACTCGCAAGCGGGAATTGAAGGTTCGGGCGTAGTTGAGTCGAAAACGATTTGCCAATTCGGAAAACGAAATCTCGTCACCGATTCTATTGCGACAGTCAATTATGGTTTGTGCCGCAACCGCGCCGCTTTCAAGCGCCATCAGCATTCCGCTCCCGGTGAAGGGATCGATAAACGCCGCTGCATCACCAATCAACAGCAGTCCCTCCGCCGGTACCAGCTTCTGCCGGCCAAAACTTTCCAAGGCGACACTTAACCACGGCTTAGCATACTGAGCTTTGGCGAGCGCGAATGTCGCTCGTGAGTTTCGCAGGACTGTGGCCTTCAAAACTTCTTCCGGATCCGAACCGTAACGCCGTACATCGCCAGCCGCAGCAATAAAGCAAAGGTTACTCAAACCGCCTTCGATAGTGCTCAACCCTCCATATCCGCCGGGATAAAAGTAAATTTCACAGACGCCGGGAGCGACTTGTGCGTGCTGCAAATGAGCTTTGAAGGCGACTAAGTGTGCGCGGCGGCGGTCGCTCGTGGCGCTGAGTTTACGTGCGAGAGCTCGCGTTCTTCCGGTGGCATCAATCGTTATTGAGGCGCGGCATTCTTTAATCTGATCGTTGAGTCTCACCCGCATTCCGGAAACTCGCTGCGCTTGTAGAATTGGATCGAGGACCTGAGCTTCCTGCAAAACAGTAACCCCTACCTGCTTTGCTCGCTCGAGGAGCAGCCGATCCATTTCTGCTCGGCTGAGACCGATCGCAGCGCGGTCGCTTCCGAACCAATGACTCGGCAACGTTACTTTGTTGCCGCGCCGCGAGTAAAAGCTAGTTTCGATTAGTGTGGCTCCGTCTGCGGCAAAGATGTGCTCAGCCACGCCGAGCCGCTCGAAATGATTGATGCATTCAGGAGAAATGAATTCACCGCAAAGTTTTGCTCGGGGAAACTTTTTCTGCTCCGCGAGCAATACCTTTATCCCTCGCTCAGCCAAATGAATCGCGGCGCTCGTTCCCGCCGGTCCGCCGCCGGCAATTGCTACGTCGTAAGCTTCGTCAGTCATCGTGGCTTGCTCAACATTTATCGGATCGCGGGCGTCACGCCCGCAACCCGACGCCGGCGCGCTTCTTCGGGACATTGTTGCAGGGGCTCTTCGCGCTTTGCGCTCAGTGCGGGCGAGACGTTCGCGATCCGATAATCCGAGGCAAGCTGCTGTTTCTGCGAATGACCGCTGAGCACCAATCGGGCGGGAAACATTTGCCGCACCTTGATGTTTCTCAGTCCAGCCTTTTGCGCCAATCGTTCCAGCTCGTCGGGCTGAAAACTGCGCAAGATGGAAAGTGCGCCGTCTTCGCGTATCAAACGGTTGTGGAGGAACAGACGGCCAACGGTTCGGTACAAATAGTAAGGAACAGGTTCTCGATGCAGATCGATCACAAAAATCGATCGTCGCGCCGTTCGACTCAGCTCTTTCAGAAAAGCAACCACTGCCGAATCGGTAAAGTGATGCGTGATCAGCGAACAGATCGCATAGTCAAAAGTATTGTCTGCGAACGGCAGCTGAAAGCCGTCGGCTTTAACAGCACTAATTTTCGGGAACTCATGCGATTCTTCTACTATCGCCCGGGCCGAACGAGCATTAAGCTCAACCCCAACAAACGTACCAGCCCGGTTCGATTGTCTAGCCCAGCGCGCAGCGGCTCGTAGTAGTTCACCCGAACCCGCGCCAACATCGAGAACTGAGAAGCTACTTAGATTTAGTTGTTCGACTTCAGCTAATAATGTCTGAGTTAACGCTCGCGTGTCGCCGAGCCAGGCATTAATGCGACGCAGTTCCACCAGACAACCCTCGTATTCCTCGGGCGTGTAATCGCCCTTATCGAGGTGCTCAAGTTCATGGCTGCGTTTTTGAAATCGAGAAAACATAATAGAAAAGTTTCGAGTTTCGAGTTTCGAGTTTCGAGTTTCGGGTTCCGAGTTCCGAGTTTCGAGATACGCGTTTCGAGTTCCAAGTTGTCGGGCGTTCGTGATCCGCGACTAAAAGATTTCTCAGAACTCGGAACCCAAAACTCGGAACTCGAAACTTACATCCTTTCAACCAATAGCGCGCTGTTCTTTGATCCGAAACCGATACAGTTGCAGAGTGCGACTTTTACATCAGCCGCCCGCGCCTGGTTAGCCACGTAGTCCAAATCACAATCAGGATCCGGCTCATCGAGATTTATCGTCGGCGGGATCATGTTCTCGTGCATCGCACAAAGCGCTGCGCCTAATCCTGCTGCGCCGCTTGCACCCTGGGGATGGCCTACTTGTGACTTCGTTGCCGACATCGGAATGCGCGTCGCGTGACCATCAAACGCCAACTTTAGCGCGCTAGTTTCAATGCGATCGTTTAGCAACGTCGACGTGCCATGCAGATTGACGTAATCAACGTCTTCCGGGCCGCGGCCTGCGTCCTGCAACGCGAGTCGCATAGCGCGCGCTGGTTCGTCGCCGCCTTCTTCGAGACGCACGCGATGATAAGCATCGCAGGTGGCACCGTATCCAATTATCTCGGCATAGGTCTTTGCGTCGCGAGCCTGGGCGTGCTCTAGATCTTCCAGAACATACAACCAGGCGCCTTCGCCCAGGACTATTCCGGATCGATTGCGCGAGAAAGGTCGCGAGGCCCGCTGCGGTTCCTCGTTCCACTCATTCGTCAGTACGGTCATCAAGTTGAAGGCCGCCAGAATTCCCGGAGCTATCGGTGCATCAACACCACCGGCAATCATTACATTTTGACGTCCCAATGCGATGTGTTCTGCAGCATACGCCAGCGCGTCAGTAGAGCTGGTGCATCCGGTCGAGACAATGTGCGACAACCCGCGCAGGCCGAACGCCATTGAAAGCTCGCTTGAGAGGCCGCCGTGAGTTGAGGAAGGAATTGTGTAGACACTGGCTTTGTTCGCGGGACCAATGTACCAGTATTCATACTGACGTTCAGTGAATGCCAGACCGCCGCCGCCAGTGCCAAGTATGACGCCGCACTCGCGGCGTTGGTCTAAGGTGAATTCACTGGGATTTAGACCAGCATCTTCCATGGCCTCGCGGGCTGCCGCGAGAGCGAGCGGAACGGTCCGTGGTACATGCTTGCGATCTTTAGGATTGAGTTGTGCTTGCCAATCGAAGCCATCGACCTCGGCGGCAATCTTGACTGGTGAGTTTGCGGTATCGAATGAAGAGATCCGGCGGACCCCGCTTTCCCCATTGATCAACGCGCGCCAGAACGCGATTCGTCCAATGCCAATCGGTGTGACACACCCCATCCCCGTAATTACTACGCGGCGCAGGCGTTCCAACCGGCTAAACATTTCGCTTTCTCCGGTAAGGCGTTGGCGATTCAGGGATCGCTAGAAGGATAACACTGCCGGGCGCAAAACAACGGGACAAGAGAACAACGCAAAAGGGGTCGCTCGTTTGCATCACAAGCGACCCCAGCAAGTTTTGATAAAAATTCAGATCTAACCTTCTACCTTCGTCCCACACTCGTTGCAGAACTTAGTTCCGGGTGGCATTTCTGTCTGGCAGTTTGCGCACTTTTGCTTTTCTTGCTTCGCACCACACTCGCTGCAAAATTTACCGCCCGCGAGCATCAAGGCGCCGCACTTGATGCAATTGACTTTTGCGCCGCCCGCTGCAGTGTCACTCGGTTTCGGATTCATCGCGTTAGTCATGGCGCCGGCCATTGCGTTCCCAATTGCGAATCCAGCTCCCAGGCCCGCTCCAGTTCCTGCACCGCCGGAGGTGTTCTGTGCCGCGTCTCTCATTGCATCGGCCGCTTGAAACTGCGCATACCGGCCTACGTCGCCAATCACTCCCATCGAGGTTCGTTTGTCCATAGCCGCTTCTACTTCCTGCGGCAAGGAAATATTTTCGATTAAGTACTTCGTGAGTTCCAACCCGTACGACTTGAACTCGTCAGCTAACTTACTCCGCACAAACTTGCTCAGCTCATCATAGTTGGACGCCAGATCAAGCGCGGCGATCTTTGATTCAGCGAGGGCGTCGCTAAAACCGCTGACGAGTGTGCGCTTAAGTTGGCCTTCAATGTCCTCAGTAACGAAGTGTCCATTCGTTCCCGCCACCTCTTTGATGAAAGCTCGCGGGTCACTGACGCGGATCGAATAAATGCCGAAGGCACGCAATCGGACCATCCCAAAGTCAGTGTCGCGCATCATGACGGGATTCGCCGTTCCCCATTTGAGATCAGTAAATTGTTTGGTGTTTACGAAGTAGACTTCCGCCTTGAATGGCGAATTAAATCCGTGCATCCAGGCACCGATTTTGGAGAGGATCGGAGTATTGCCGCCATCGATTGTGTAGAGCCCCGGAGTGAAAACGTCGGCAATCTGTCCTTGATATACAAACACGGCCGCTTGCGACTCGCGGACCGTCAACCGGGCGCCGTTCTTGATCTCCTGACCTTGAACCGGAAAGCGATAAAGCAGCGTGTTGCCAGAGTCGTCAAGCCACTCTATGACTTCAATGAATTGCGAGCGTATGGCATCCATAATTCCCATGTCTGAAATCTCCTTCGTGAAGCAGTTCTTCTGCTTGATCGATCTGACGCTTTAATCGCTGAGCAACAGCTCAACGTCCACATCAATATTGCACAAAGCAGTCGTCTGGGGAAAGTAGATTGGTATCAATGTCCCAATGACTTTTACGAGTACTCCAATTTGGTTTGAAAACCTTTGAAGTACCTAAGACAAACCAGAACAAAAAGACCGCCGGCGATGTCGATGAGGCAGTCAAAGATAGAAGCGGTGCGCGAAGACACAAAGCTCTGGTGAAACTCGTCCAACAGTGCGTAAGCGACGATCAGGATGGCGCTGGCACTGATCCAATGTTTTTGGAGCCAGCGTTGTGATGAACTTACGAAAGCGCGCGCGGCCAAAAACCCTAACACAGCATAGGCGCCAAAATGCGCCAGCTTACGAGTAAGAAAATGAAGGAAAGCGATTCGCTCTTCGCTGATCTGCGGGAAAAGCCAGAGCAGGAAGGGTTTTAGCAGGCGCGAGGTGTTGTTACCAGAAAATGTGCCGGTGGAGGCGAAGAATATTACTGCCATCCAAAACAAGAGGGGCGCGTAACGCCAGGTCCGAGTTCGAATGGACTGCCTGGACTGCCCTGATTGATCAGCCATCAGAATCGTTGGTTTCGGCAGTTGCGGGAAGAACCTAGAATAATGGGAAGCCGCAACAAGCCAGCTTCCCATCAGTGTTCATCAACAAGTCGCTGTTACTGTGCAGCTGCACCCGAGACTACCTCGATAATCTCGTTTGTGATCGCCGCTTGTCGGACGCGATTCATATTCAACGTTAGGGAATCAATCAGCTCGCTGGCATTCTTCGAAGCAGAATCCATCGCCGTCATACGTGCGCCTTGCTCCGAAGCGACTGATTCAAGCAGGGCCCGGAAGATTTGCGTCTCAATCAAACGCGGCAGTAATTGGCTGAACATTTCGGCCGGTGGTTGTTCGTAAATGTAATCAACTAAAGAAACTGGCTGAGCTGAAGCATTCGCTTCGCTATCAGTCTTTGCGCGTGAGACTGGCAAGAGCTGTTCAACGACGACTCGTTGCTGCAGCACCGACTTGAATTCGTTGTAGATCACAAAAGCCTTGTCCAGTTCTTGATCCTCCGTAAAGCGCTTAATTACATCACGGGCCACTTCAATAGCTTCCGCAAAATCTACGCGGCCCTTTCCGGTAAGTCCGATGTATTCACTATTGAGAATTCCGCGGCGACGGAAAAAATCTCTGCCCTTACGCCCAACCGCGACAATCTCAATAGTCTTGCCTGCATGCTCGCGAACAAACGCTTGGGCGGCCTTGATCAGATTTGTATTAAACGCTCCGCAAAGACCCTTGTCCGCGGTGATCAGCACGACGAGATAACGTTCGTCGCCACGCTCATCCAGCAACGGATGATGAAAGTTCTCATCCGTCCTGCCGGCCAATTCTCCAAGAACTTCGATCATCTTGTTGGCAAAGGGGCGCGCGGTGACGACACGATCTTGGGCGCGCTTCAGCTTTGCCGCCGAAACCATCTTCATGGCTTTGGTAATTTGCTGAGTGTTCTTTACCGACTTAAGCCGGCGGCGAATGTCTAACAGGTTCGGCATCGTGGTTTGTTAAGTCACCGGAAGTTTTGTGTCACGATCTTAGGCGGTGGCGGTACTTGCTACCACGCCCGCCGCAGAATCAGTGGTCTCCGTCTTTTCCTTCCACAGATCCTTAAAGTCTTTGAGAACAACCTGGAGATCGTTTTTGATCTCGTCAGTCAAGCTCTTCTTCTCGCGGATGTTCTGCAGCAGTCCCGGTTGAGAGTTTTCGATAAACTTGAGCAGCTCTGCTTCAAAGCTTCGAACGTCTTCAACGGCGACATCATCAGTAAAACCATTACTCGCCGCCCAGATACCAACCACCTGATTTTCAATCGCCATCGGCCGGTATTGGGGCTGTTTCAGAATCTCGACCAACCGCTGGCCGCGTGCGAGCTGAGCTTGAGTGGCCTTGTCGAGATCCGAGCCAAACTGAGCGAATGCTTGCAGTTCTCTAAATTGAGCGAGGTCAATGCGCAGCGTTCCGGCAACTTGTTTCATCGCCTTGATCTGAGCCGAACCGCCCACGCGCGAAACGCTGTTACCAACGTTGATTGCCGGACGAATGCCGCTGTTAAAAAGATCGGCTTCCAGGAAGATTTGACCATCGGTGATTGAAATCACGTTCGTGGGAATATAAGCAGAGATGTCACCCGCTTGGGTTTCAATAATCGGCAGGCTGGTAAGTGAACCACCGCCCTTCGCGTCGGAGAGTTTTGCGGCACGCTCCAGCAAACGAGAGTGGAGATAAAAAACGTCGCCCGGGTAGGCTTCGCGTCCAGGCGGCCGCCGGAGCAGCAGCGAGATTTCTCGATAAGCTGCAGCTTGCTTTGAAAGGTCATCGTAGATGGTCAGCGCGTGCTTGCCGTTGTCGCGGAAGTACTCACCCATTGCCGCGCCGGAATACGGGGCGAGAAACTGCATGGCCGCCGGGTCGGACGCCGTCGCCTTCACAACAATCGTGTACTCCATCGCGCCGAAGTCGTGCAGCGTTTTCACTACCTGTGCAACCGTCGACGCCTTCTGACCAATCGCAACATAGATACAAATTACGTCTTTGCCTTTTTGATTGATAATCGTGTCGATCGCAACTGCCGTCTTCCCTGTTTGGCGGTCACCAATAATCAATTCGCGTTGCCCGCGCCCGATCGGGACCATCGCGTCGATTGCCTTGAGACCCGTTTGCAGCGGTTCTTTTACCGGCTGCCTATCAACTACGCCGGGCGCGACACGTTCAATGGGGTTGAAGCTTTCCGTAACAATCGGGCCCTGATCATCTATCGCCACTCCCAAAGCGTCGACCACCCTGCCGATGAGGGCATCGCCCACCGGAACCTGCATGATTCGTCCAGTGCGCTTGACCAGGTCGCCTTCTTTGATCGCCTGAAATTCACCAAAAAGCACGGCGCCAACCTTGTCTTCTTCCAGGTTCAATGCGAGCCCGCGAACCCCATGAGGGAACTCGAGAAGCTCGCCAGCCATTACTTTTTCCAGACCATGAATTTCCGCGATGCCATCGCCCACCTTAATGACGGTACCGACTTCCATCACAGTGACGCCCACTTCGAAATTCTGAATTTGCTTCCGAATGATTTCGTTAATCTCGTTCGCCCTGAGTTGGTCCATTTCAATCCTCTATGCTCTTAAAGTTTCGATCTCACAATTCCGCGGAAATAATTTCACGCTTGGCCAGCGAGTGTTTTCTCCATTTGGTCGAGCTGAGTTCTAATCGACCCATCGTACACGGTTGAACCCACGCGAGTGACAACTCCTCCGATCAAGGAATCGTCAACGTCGAAAGTTAGCCGCACCGACTTTCCGGTGAAGCCGGAAAGCTTCTCCGACAAGATACGTTTCGTCTCTTCGTTAAGGGGATTTGCTGTAGTGACGTGGGCTGCGACTGCCCCAGCCCGATCATCAATTACAGTGGCCAGCCTGTTGTTGATCTCGCCTAACGCGGTCAGTCTTTGATTCTTTAGAAGTATCTGCAGGAAATTTGCGGTGATGGGGTTCACCTTGGTTTTGGCGATAAGCTCATTCAGAACCGCTCTCTTCTGTTCATACGGGACTGTGGGATTCGCAAATGCCTCTCGCAGTTCCGGGTTCGAACTGATCATCCGTTCCCAGGAGATAAGTTCGTCTTGAATGACTCGCTCCTGCCCGCTACCACTCAATACATCCGCTAGAGCTATCCCGTACCGCCGGCTCACTGACTGTGAACTCAATGTCGCATCCCTCCAAACTGTTCAGCAGAAACTTTTATCAGTCGTGCATCCTTGGCAGAATCGAGATCGTGCCGAATTAGCGTCTCTGCTGCTTGGATCCCTTGCGACGCCGCGAATTGTCTCAGCTCTATCTGGGCATTCTTAACGAGATTTGCGATATCCCTCTCGGACTGCGCTTTCAACCTAAATATCTCCGCCTCGGTAGCGGCTCTTAGCCGACGCCGTTCCATTTCCGCTTCGGCTTCGGCTTCCTCACGAATCTTTGCCACCTCTCTGTCCACTTCCGCCAGACGCGCTTCAACGACCGTAAGCTCAGCAGCAGCCGCATCCCTTCTCTGGCGCGCATTATCGAGCTCCAACTTGATATTTGCGCGCCTGCGACGCAATCCTTCGCTAATTGGCTTCCCGAACCAACGGTGTGCAACAAAACAGCCCAAGATGAACAGGAAGAGATTTATGAAACGCCAAGCTTCAAATCCCGGGTAATCCAGCCAATCCGCTATCATCAAAACCATCAGCACCTAGTCTACCCTCCCGGAATCTCCCAATGGCTGAAGAATTTGGTCGCGAATCTTCTTGGCTAACGACAACGGATCGAAGCCTCTGCGCGCTTCGTTCGCCTGGCTTTCAATAAGCGAGCGTTCCCGCGAAAGTATCGCTTCAATCTCACTTTTCAACGACGCCAACCGGACCTCGCGGTCGCGGAGATCCTCGCTGCGTAGCTCCTCCATTAGCTTGTACCCTGAGGCCCGCGCGCTTTTCAAAGCATCGCTGTACTGCTTGTTACCCAAACTCACTCGGCTTTCCGTCTCGGCCGCTTCAGCCAATGCCCCACTGCCCTTCTTTTCGCGCTCAGCCAGGATCTTATTAATCGGATGGAACAAAGTACGATTCAGAACCGCAATCATCACCAGGATTAGGACTATGTGGAACACAATCGTTCCGTCGGGTACCAACTGGATCGATGTCTGAGCAAGTAGGATTGCCATTGCCATAACTGCGAACTCCAATCGCGAAAAGTCGCCGAGGATACCATGCCCGCGAAAACGCGGTCAAACCCCCTCTCAGCGAGCCCCTTGCACTGCTCTACTCACCAAGAGAAGGCCGTACACTGCACCTACGTCCGCCTCAGTGTCCTTGTTACAGCCGCGCTAGAATCCGCCAGATGTACTCTGTACATTGGAACCGAGGAGGCGACCTGTAATTCGATCCAGGTCCGCTAGGCTGTAGAACTCAATCTCGACTATTCCTTCATTCTTCCCTTTTTTCTGCACCACTTTAACTTGTGTTCCTAGTTCGCGTCTAAGCCTTGTTACCAGTGCCCGCGTGTTCGGATCGACGCCCTCTCCGGCCACGGTAGAGGCTCGTGGCCGCACGGTCTTTCCAGTGGAACGGCGAATCAGATCCTCGGTCTCTCGTACCGATAAGTTTCGCTTTACGATCGTCGCTGCCAACTCGCTTTGACGGCTCGGCTCAGCGGTCCCGAGAAGAGCTCGCGCATGCCCAGTGGATAAGACCCTATCCTGAACGAGCTCTTGGACGTCATCCGGAAGGCGCAGCAGTCGTAGGTAATTCGTGATGTACGATCGGTCCCTTCCTATCCTGGAGGCGAGCGATTCCTGAGTTAGCCCCACGCCTTCTAACAAGCCTCGATAAGCATGAGCTTCTTCAATTGGGTTTAGATCTTCCCGTTGAATATTTTCTACCAGAGCGATCTCCAGAAGTTTTTCGTCAGGTACTTCACGAATTACCACTGGTACCGTTTCAAGACCCGCCAACTTGGCAGCCCGCAACCTCCGCTCGCCCGCTATGAGCTCGTAGCGGCTACCTTTTCGCCTGACAAGGAGGGGCTGAACGACGCCGTTTGCTCTGATGGAATCTGCAAGCTCTCGAAGTGAAGCATCGTCGAAACGCATTCTGGGCTGAGCAGAACAAGGCTCGATGAGAGATGGATCTATCTCGGTTGAGTCTGAAGGCTCACTCGTTTTGTCAGCCGACAGCAGTGCTCCCAGTCCCCGGCCCAGCGGCTTGCGTGTCATAGGTTCGGATCTCCTTGGATAATTCGATATATGCCTCCGACCCTTTGGAGTGCGGATCGTAAATAATAATCGGCTTGCCGTAGCTCGGGGCTTCCGCCAGCCGAACGTTTCTAGGTATGACCGTCTTGAAAACCTGGCGCCCGTAGAAGTCTCGCAAGTCCGAGGCGACGGCAGTGGAGAGGTTGGTCCTTTCGTCGTACATCGTCAGGAGTAAACCCTCGATTGCCAGCGTCGAGTTATGAAGCCGCCTAATGCGCGCCAGCGTATCAAACAACTCTGTAACACCCTCCAGCGCATAGTATTCAGCTTGAATAGGCACCAGTAGCGACTTGGAAGCCGTCAGTGCGTTGAGGGTCAGGAGGCCAAGTGATGGCGGGCAATCAATTATTATGAAGTCGTAAGCAGCCTCTAAGGAGGAAAGGGCGCTGCGAAGTCGGAACTCTCGGTTGTCACCGTCTACCAACTCAACCTCTGCCCCTGCGAGATCTTTGTTTGACGGCACCACGTGAAGTCCCGGAATCTCCGTTTGAAGAATTACGTTTTCGATGGCTTCGCCAAGTACCAAAACGTGATAAAGACTGCGCCGAAAACTTCCGCGAACAATACCGACTCCCGAAGTCGCATTGGCTTGGGGATCCGAATCGACCAGCAACACGCGTGATCCTTCTTTGGCCAACACTGCGGCCAGGTTCACCGCAGTTGTCGTTTTACCGACTCCGCCCTTCTGATTTGCGATTGCGATGATTCTTGTCATTCTGACGTCACGAAATTGTGGCCGTAAATTACCACATGGAACAGGCGCAAGCTATGAAACAACTTAAAAGGTTGGTTTTATGAGTGAGCCAGCGAAAACGGGAAGGTTTCACGTGAAACATCGTCATACACTCTCTGTTTCACGTGAAACCTTCGAGTTAAGACGCTGTGTTGGCAACAGTTAGGTTAACCAGAAGGGCGGTTAGGCCAGCGTTCGTCATGCCCAAAATTCTGCGGGCATCGCCAAAGGTACCCGGTTGCGCTCTTTCCAATCGCTCTATCATCTCGCTTGAAAGGCCGCCAAGTCCCCGGAAGTCATATTCATCCGGAATTCGCAGAGCGTCGTGATGATGGAGCCGCTCGGTCTGGACTTTCTGATTCTCAATGTACCCTTCATAGAGGACGTCGGCTAGGACGGTTTGAATGTCCCTAATTCCGGTCAATTCTAACGGCTCGGGTAACAGTGAGTTGATCAGGTCTGCACCAACCCCGGCCCGCTTTGATAGCTGCTCGAGCGATATCGATTCGCCGAGATCAGCACCCACCGCCAGGCTAGCAGCCGCGTAAGAGGCGTCCGACCGTCGGACTCTTGTTTCCTTGATAATCCTTCTTAACCTGGAAGTCCGGTCCTTGCGAGCCTCGTAACGGTCCCAGTCTCTGTTCTCGACAAGGCCCAGTTCTCGCCCAAGCGGCCGCAATCGCACATCGGCATTGTCGAATCTGAGGGTCAGGCGATTCTCAGCACGAGAAGTGAAAACTCGATACGGCTCATCCACGCCCTGGCTTATCAAGTCGGCGATCAAGACGCCAATGTACGATTGGTCGCGACGGACCCTAAAGCGTTTCCGGCCCTGGGTACTCAAGGCCGCGTTTATTCCAGCGATCAATCCCTGACACGCGGCCTCTTCATACCCGGTCGTTCCGTTTATCTGTCCCGCGTGGTAAAGCCCGCGAAATCGTCGGGTTTGAAGATCCGGCCCTAGCTCGCGCGGGTCAACAAAGTCGTACTCAATAGCGTAGCCCGGTCGAATAATTTTCGAGTTACCTAACCCAGGCACGAGCCGCACTAAATCCTGCTGGACCTCGGCCGGTAGGGATGTGGAAAAGCCGTTTAGATAGACTTCGTTCGTGTCGTGTCCTTCAGGCTCGAGGAAAAGCTGGTGCCGGTTTTTGCCGGCAAACTTTACGACTTTGTCCTCGATAGACGGGCAGTATCGTGGGCCGACGCCAGTGATTTTTCCCGAGTAGAGAGGGGAGCTCTTGAGGTTTGCTCGGATTAAATCGTGCACCTCGGTCGTGGTGTAGCCGAGGTAGCAATCCAACTGTTTCTGTTGAATTTCGTCAGTCCCGAACGAGAAGGGCACTGCTTCCTTATCAGGATGTTGCACCTGAAAAGCCGCCCAATCGATCATGCGACCATCGAGCCGCGGAGGAGTCCCCGTCTTCAGTCTTCCAACCGGCAATCCCAATCGTTTCAACGCCTCGGCTAGTTCAATCGATGCCGGTTCGCCGGCGCGACCGGCGCTGTAGCTCTTCGGCCCAGTATGAATTTGTCCGTTAAGGAATGTGCCAGTAGCAATTACCACTGAGCGTGCACCAAGCTCACGTCCATCAAGCAGCTCGACGCCCTTAATCTCATTTTGATCGAAGATCAAATCGACGACGGTGCCTTGACGGAGGTGCAGACCCGGGGTGTTTTCCAGGGTCAGTCTCATTTCCTTGCGGTACTGCGCGCGATCAGACTGTGCCCGCGGCGATTGAACCGCAGGACCTCGCGAGCGATTGAGCAGCCGGAAGTGAATACCGGTCCGATCTGCTACGCGACCCATGATCCCGCCCAATGCATCTATCTCCCGCACGAGGTGACCCTTGGCAATCCCGCCGATGGCTGGGTTACAGGACATCTGACCAATGAGGTCCAGATTCATTGTCACTAAAGCCGTGCTGGAGCCAAGCCGCGCGGAGGCTGACGCCGCTTCACAACCGGCATGCCCTCCGCCAATAACGATTACGTCAAATACTTCTTCGAAACTCATGCTCTATTTACCAATGCAGAAGGTGGAGAATATCTCTGTCAGAATATCCTCGTTCGTGGTCTCTCCCGTGATGTCTCCTATTAATCTGAGCGCGTTGTTCAATCCAAGAACAATCAACTCCTCACTATGTCCCTGCTGCAGTATCACTACAGAGCTCTTCACTTCGGCTGCCGCACGGCGTAGGAGATCGTGTTGACGCGCGTCTGTGATTAATAGACCTGAGTCCGCAGCGTCGGAGTTGCCGAAGGAAGCGATTATAGCAGCACGTAACGCGTCTAAGCCCGCGCCAGTCATCGCTGATACGTCTATCATTGTCTCCGAAGACGCCTGGTCCATGACTGCTCTTCGGAACGAAGGAAGGTCCATCTTGTTTCTAACCACCAGCCGTTTCGCTCCATTGCTATTCGGTTCGAGATCACGTTGCTCAATTGGAAGGGAACCGTCGACGATCAATAAAACCAGATCGGCATCCGCAATTGCCTGGTGAGTTCGACCGACGCCAAGCCGTTCAATTTGATCAGAGGACTCTCGAAGTCCAGCAGTGTCAGTCAACGTCACGGGGAAGCCATTGACGCTGATTGACTCCGTAAGACTGTCTCGCGTTGTGCCCGGAATATCCGTGACGATGGCTCGATCGGATCTCACTAACGCATTGAACAGACTCGACTTACCGACATTCGGTCGTCCGGCGATAGTGACGCGCAGGCCATCGCGCAGCAAGTGTCCGACCTCGAACGTTTGCGCCAAGCCCGAAAGCTCTTGAGCGATCTCGCGCAAGGTATCTAGCAGCTTCTCCTTCTCAACCGCAGGTAGATCGTCTTCAACGAATTCCAGAGCTGATTCCAGGATCACAATCGCATGAATCAGTCTTTCCTTCGTTCGGCCCATTCGCAGTGAGAGCTCGCCTTTCAGTTGTCGTACTGCTTGCTTCGCTGCAGCGTCACTGCGTGCACTGATCAAATCGCGCACTGCGATCGCCTGACTCAAATTGAGCTTGCCGTTTCCTAACGCTCTTAGAGTGAATTCACCTGGCTCCGCCAAGCGACCGCCAAACATAACCAGGCGATCAATAACCTGGCGCAGGATCACCGGAGATCCGTGACAACTGATCTCAATCACATCCTCGCCGGTATAAGAATGCGGCGCAGCAAAGTACGAGAGCACAGCCTGATCGAGAGCAACCGTCTCGCCCGCGGGCTCAAGATTCCGCACGACGACCTGCCCAGGCTTCAGTGTGAGTTCCTGATCGCCGACAAGCATTTTCACTATCTTAACTGTGCGTGGACCGCTGATACGGATGACACCTATAGCACTGCGACCGGGAGCCGTGGAAAGTGCAACGATGGTATCCATCGTAAATCAACCTGAAGAGACCTAAAGCGCGGAAGAGTTATTTGGTGGGGGTTTTTAAACTGACTTTAAGCCGGCGGTCTTTTGCTTCACCGATAGACTCTGTATAGAGATCTTCGGTGTCCGCCAAAGTGAGATGAAGAATTCGACGCTCGTTGGCGTTCATGAGGCCGAAAATAAAAGGCAGGCCCGTTGAACGAACCTGGGCTGCAGCGTGATGAGCCATGGCTCGCAATTCCGCTTCACGAGTGGCACGAAAACCACGTACGTCACAAACAAGTCGCTGACCTCTGGCCAACTTTCTGCCGAACGCCTGGTTGACGATGTGTTGAATCGCTTCCAGGGCCTCGCCGCCCTCTGCCAACAGCAGTTCTGCATCGCGACCATCCAAATCCAGTGCCGCACCCTCATCGACCTGTTCAAGCTTAACGCTTAGTTCAAGTCCAGACTTCGCAAAAACCTCTTCCAGAAACTCGACGGCTTGTGTGTAGGTCTCATTCATGGTTAGGCAAGTCGTTACGCTTTGGCCGGCGCGGGCGTCGGTTCTCCATCAGTCCGGGTTAGGTAGTTAATTAGAAACTGTTGACTGAATCCTACAATATTTCCTACGAGCCAGTAGACTAACAAACCCGACGGAGCACCCCAAAGGACATACAACATGAATAGCGGCATTCCGATGGCCATCATCTTACGTTGCATCGGATCGGCTGACGGCGCCGGCGTGATCAGTTGGAGAATAATCATCGTTCCGGCCATCAGGAACTCAAGGATATGAATCGGATCGCCGGCCGAGAGATCTGGCAACCAAAGAAAACTAGCCTGCCGAAAATCGAGAGAAATTGTAATGGCGCGGTAGAGAGCAAACAGAAACGGCATCTGAATCAGTAGCGGTAAACATCCCCCCAGTGGGTTGCCCTCCTTCATCAGCCGCAGCTGCTCCATCTGCAACTCTTTCAACTTCGGATCGGTTTGCTTCATCCCCTTGATCTTTTCCTGCAATTCTTTCATGCGAGGCGCAAGCTTTTGAGCTTTCTTCATCGCTTTGGATGAACGCCATTTGAGTGGAAAGAAAAGCGAATAGATGACGATGGTAAAGAGGATGATCGCGACACCATAGCTGTTGGTGAGCCGATGCAACCAGCGAATGGCTTTTAGGATTGGCACCGCGATCGGGCGCGATAGCCAGGTGAACCACCCGTAATCAATCAAACCTTCCAGGTCGATGGGCCGCTCGACAGCTGCGCCGATTTGCTGACTATCCTGAGTCAGGATGAAGTGGTCTTTCGGACCGACGTATAGAATCGTCTTTGCGCCATCCGTCGGGACCGGGACAATTGCTTCGATGAGATAACGCTTCTCCGGCGTGCTGTTTAGCTTGAAATCATATTGGACTGTGCGAAACTCCAGCCCCTCAAGTCGTCGCGAAGGAATTGCGGCCATCGCGAAATAAGTATCGCCCACTGCAGCCCAATCAACCCCTCCCGCGAGAGCCAAGCGATCCGGCGAGGCTTTGTTTTCATTTATGGCCGCCGCAGTATGACGCTCGACTTGGTCATTGAGCGAAGTGACCCCTTCAGGGGCCACTGAGTAGAATGTGTAATGCTTGATGCCCTGGTCGCCAACACTTGGTCCAATCTTCAACTTTGCTGGGACCGCTTGTCCGCCTCGTTGAATCTTTAACTCCAAATCGACCGCGTAGCTATTGGCATCAAAGGTCAGTTTCTTGGAGACGTCTAAACCTGAACTGCCGTCTCTCACTGAAAAGTTGATTGTCTTCTTGTCACTGCCGTTGAGAATCAATTCGACGTCGCCCGCGGGAGAATCAACTCCTTCCACTAAATAACTGCTACTCGAGAGTGCTGCATCGAGGGCGCCATCCCCCGTCACAACCTGAAGTGGCACTTGTCTCGGTTGACGCTGCAGACCTTCTGGGGAAACCAGTTCCAACGGCACCGGGTTGTTTTTGTTCCCGGCGACAGAATGAATTTCGCGACCGCTGTCTTTATTCTTCTTAATGATCCAACTCACAACCTCAGCGCCCGTGCTATCAATCTTCGCTTCGTAGAGAGGGGTTTTGATCGTGACGGTGCGCTTTACCTGTGGCTCCTTTTGCACGGGAACTACAATCGCGGGACTAGCACTCGGCGCCGGAGTCGTGGCGGCCGGGGTCGCCGTGGCAACGGGGTTCGCAGGTGAAGGAGACGCGCTTGCAGACGGCTGATTTACCGTAGGCTGTGGGGGTGCGAAGAATTGGCTCCACGTAAACAGAATTGCAACGGAGATAAGTAAGGCGAGTAGTAAACGCTTCTGCTGCATTTTTAGATTAGGATCGCTGCGCGAGGGCCTGGGGATTTGGTTTTCACTTTACCGGGTCGTAACCACCACGATTGAAAGGATGACAACGGGCTAAACGCTTCAGCGCAAGAAAAGAGCCACGCAAGGCGCCGTGCCGGGCGATTGCCTCCATTGCAAACTCTGAACAGGTTGGAACAAATCTACAGGAAGGCGGAAGCAAAGGTGAGACAGCTAACTTATAAAACCTAAGTATGGAAATTAGAATTGTCTTCACGCCGGTTGTAATTCATTCGGGGACAGTTTCATCGACTGTGACAGTGCCTATGATTTTTTCAAACTCTGCCAGCGAGTTTGTTACCTTCGATGATAACAACCGCCTGCGGCCGTTTAGGACCCAGTCGTACTTTCTCTCGAGATTGCCCAAAGGCAGACTAGCTAATCTAAAAGTCTCTC
Organism: Pyrinomonadaceae bacterium; assembly: GCA_041750995.1. Classification (GTDB taxonomy): domain Bacteria; phylum Acidobacteriota; class Blastocatellia; order Pyrinomonadales; family Pyrinomonadaceae; genus PSRF01. The sequence continues at coordinate 32,099 of JBGSYG010000061.1, forward strand.
GCAGCAGACGCTTGGCTCGGTTTCTCTCGTGCGCTTTTCCGAGTGCCTTCTTCGAAGCAGTAACTCCCAGACGGTGATACGCAAACCCATTGGGCAAAACAAAGGCTGTTATCAGCGAGCCTTCATACCGCTTTCCCCGTTTGTAGACCCTCTGGAAATCGCTCGTACCACGAAGGCTATGCTTCATGACCAGAACTAGTAATGCGCTGGCGTCAGGCGCTTGCGACCCTTCGCCCTCCGGCGCTTCAAAACCAGCCGGCCATTCTTGGTCGCCATCCGCGCGCGAAAGCCATGAGTCTTAGCACGTCGTCGATTATTTGGTTGAAATGTTGGCTTCGCCATAAGTGACTAAATCTCCTGGGAAACGAAAACGGTAAGACTAACGGTCAGACCTGTTTGTGTCAAGAAAGGGCCTGTTCACAGGAGGGAGTTGCTCGCCCAGCTTCACGACCTGCCGCTGATCGTTGCCCATGGCTAAGCGACACTGACCTTTGAGTTTTGACCCCCCCGAAGGAACCATGAATCAGTTACTGGGGAGTGCTCGGCCTCCCAACCAGTGTTCCGGAATAGTACTGAATTGCTCCCTTATCAGTTGGGCGTGGTGTCCCCAGCCAACCCTAGCCGGGCCAAAGGTGTTTTATGTGGGACCCTGCCTTGATCAGAGTTGTGCCGTGTGTTAGTCTCCGCTCGTCTCAGCTAAGGACACCGCTAACCTATTGATGGCTATAAGCTTAAAGCATTACATTAAGCACTGGGGGTTTTTCCACAGACCTGTGAAAATAGAGGTGGAAATCCCGTTTTGGCCTTCCTCGGAATAGCCTTGGACAAAAACTCCAAAGTTAGCTCAACTTCTTGATTTTCAGATTAACTGGACCTGCGTACGGTTCTAAAACAAACATGCCTGAAGCTTCAGGGGCGGTACAAAAAGTGACGGTCCGGACACCTGAGGATGTCTGGATCGGGGTTCGCGATTCGCTCAGGGCTAAACTCAGCCACGAAACCTTCGACACTTGGTTCAGTTTGATCGAGTTTCACGGAATCGACCATCCTCAGAAAAGAATGAGTCTCCGTGCTCCCAACGAAATAGTCCGGAGTTGGGTGACGACGAGTTTCTCTTCGCTGTTGGAGCAGACGCTCGTGGAATTTTCCCTGCCAGGATATTCGATCGGCTGGATTACTGAGACAGATGTCACTGCGACAAGCATTCCGTCCTCTCACGAAGCCAACAACGTGGAGTCACCGTCGGATTCGTCCAAAAACTCAGTAGCATCTCAAAACCCAGCCGGTTCGGGGCCAGGGGAACGCATTAAATCTTTCATGGACGAAGCGCGATCGCCAGATGCAAAGCCGCTCGATCCATCGCTCAACTCCAAGTACAGTTATGAAGGTTTTGTTGTAGGTTCCTGTAATCAGTTCGCTCATGCTGCTTCGCTGGCCGTAGCGGAAGCTCCGGGTAAGACATATAACCCGCTCTACATCTACGGCGGTGTCGGTTTAGGTAAGACCCACTTGATGCACGCGTGCGGTCACGCAATAAAGCACCGCAATCCACATTTGCGGCTTTGTTACCTCTCTTCAGAGAAGTTCATGAATGAACTCATCAATGCGATTCGCTATGACAAGACTCCGGCTTTCCGAGAGCGATACCGGTCAGTCGACGTTCTGCTAATTGATGATGTTCAGTTCATGGCAGGAAAGGAACGAACGCAGGAAGAGTTTTTCCATACCTTCAATTCGCTTTATGATCAGCAAAAACAGATTGTTATTAGTTCCGACTGTCCGCCTCGTGAAATTCCCACCCTTGAGGAAAGGCTGCACTCGCGGTTTGAATGGGGATTGATTGCTGACATTGAGCCTCCAGATCTGGAAACAAAAGTTGCTATTCTTAAAAGAAAAGCAGAGACAATGGGGATTGTTATTCCCGATGAGGTGGCGCTGTTTATTGCAGGTCGCGTCAAGCACAACGTTCGGGAATTGGAAGGTTCGCTGATTCGGCTCGTAGCAATATCGTCACTCCGCGGGGAAAAGATTTCGAAGGCTTTGGCGCAGGATGCGATGCGCAATATCTCCGGAGAGGAAGAGTCAGACGCGATCACAATCCAGAAAATTCAAAAGGCCGTTGCAGCTAATTTTAAGATCAGCGTTGCCGAACTAATATCGAAGAGCAACACCCAGCACATTTCTGGGCCGCGGCAAATAGCGATGTATCTTTGCAAGCAATTAACTAAACATAGTTACCCGGCAATCGGACGAGCGTTTGGCGGAAAGCATCACACCACGGTGATGCATTCTTACGCAAAGGTAGATTCTCTGCGACGTCGAGACTCTGAAATGCAGAAGCTGGTCAGTGAACTTTCAGAAGGTCTGCAAAAATAGTTATCAACTTTTTCACAAGGCTACAGGAACGATTGCAGGCGTTTGGCGGTTGTATTGAGATACTCACAGCCATTCACAATAATGCGCCTGTGTTGGCCGGTGGAGGCAGCTTGGTAATTCTGGTGTTTGCGGTTTAACTTCGAAGAACGCTGGATAAAACTAAATATCAGCAGTACCAATGTGCGGTCGAAGTTCTTAAGAACAAAGCATCTTTCAGTTTTTCCACATATCAACAGGTTACTACTACTACTACTGGATCAAGATAGAATGATTTTTAATCTAGCAATAGTAGAATAGGAGGCCGGATTAGAAATGTTAGGCACTAAGAAATCAGTTGCGGAGAGTTCAGCAATGAATTTCATCGTTAGTAAGCAGAACCTGCAAAGGGAACTTAGCTTCGTCCAGGGCGTGGTTGAAAAGAAAAACACGATACCCGTACTCTCAAATATCTTGATCGAATCTCTCGGCGAGAACGCGATCAGAATTACTGGTACTGACCTTGATGTCACCATTCGCTGTGACACTGAAGCTGAGATCAAGACCGCCGGTGCGATCTGCGTTCAAGCCCGGAAACTTTTTGAGATCGTTCGACTCTTACCCGACGCGCCGATTACTTTTACTCGAGAAGAAAATGATTGGGTCACGGTCAAATGTGATCGCGCAAAGTATAAGTTAGTGGGAGTATCAAAAGACGCATTTCCGGAAGTTCCTTCCACCAAGTCCGCACCGACTAAGATTTCCGCAGCCGTTGTTAAAACCTTGATCGACCGGACCATTTTCGCCATCACCCAGGAAGAATCGCGCTACACGCTCTCGGGAGCGAAATTTATTCTGGACGAATTAGGAGCGAAGATGGTTACCACCGATGGTCACCGCCTGGCTTATGTGGAAAGAAAGAATACCGGAAACGACGGCGCTAACGACTCGATAGATACTCTTATTCCCCGGAAGACATTGGCAGAGTTAACGAAGTTGACTGCGGATCATGACAGCGACATCAACCTGGGGATGGACGAGAACAACATCTATTTCGAGGTGGGTGCGCGACTCTTGATTTCCCGAATGCTCTACGGCCAGTTTCCGAATTATGAAATGGTGATGCCGAAGAACAACGACAAGGCCGTGCAATTCGACAGTGCGCTCTTGAACCTTGCGATAAAACGAGTCGCCCTGATGGCGGACGATCGTTCACACGCGATTCGGTTTCATCTCGAACCCAACCAGTTGGTAATCACTTCTCAGAACGCTGAAGAGGGCGAAGCGGCGGAAACGATACCCTCGGACTACAACGGCGAAAACACTGATATTGGTTTTAATGCTCAGTATCTTCAGGATTTTCTCAACGTCATCGGTGAAGGCAACGTAACGTTTGAATTTAAGGATGGAAATTCTCAGGCACAACTTCGTCCCGCTGAAGGCGGCGAATACGATTACAAATATGTCGTGATGCCGATGCGACTCTAGGCAGCAAACTACACCTACTCCTTACGGCGTCCTCTGCTCGAGGGCGCCTTTTTCTTTAACCGACAGCCTTGTGCTGAGCCAACCTCGAACTCAGACCGTATGTTAAAATTCTGAGATGATCCTGGAGTCCATTCAGGCACACCAGTTCCGTAACCTGAGTGGAGAACTCTCTCTCGGCCCCCGTCTCAACATAATTCTTGGCAATAACGGGCAAGGTAAAACGAACTGGCTCGAAGCCATCTATCTACTCTCGCGCACTAAGTCTTTCCGCACACAACGCCTTCAGGAAGGAATCAAGTTTGGACAAGAGACAGCTTTTGTCCGCGGTCAGGTTACGCGCGGCGAGGAGTTGCGACGCGATCTTCAGGTCTCGATTCAAAGCAACACCAAAACAATCTCCGTTAATGGAAAGAGAGAGCCATTGGCAAGATATTTAGGCCAGCTTCAGGTCTTCTCTTTTACAGCAGCGGAGCTCGAAGTTGTGCGCGGCGTCCCTGAAGCGCGCCGGCGATTCATCGATCGAGGCGTGGCCTCGCTGCAGCCCGCCTATGTGCAGACGATTGCGGATTATAGTCGCGTCATAAAACAGAAGAATAGGATTCTGCAAGACGCAAATGAGCAGGGCTTAGGTTTGCAGCAAGTGGAGGACTTAGTCTCGCCCTGGAACGATCAGATCGTGGAACTTGCTTCTGAGATTCATGAGGCCCGCACCGATTACATTAGGCGCATAAACGAGGTTTTGGAGCGAAGTCTTTTTGAGCAGCGAGACGTTCGCATCGACTATGTCTCCGCACTCGCCGGCAAAGGCGATCTGAGCGACTACAAATCCCTCGTGAGCCAACGGCTGCAGCTTCGAATCCAGGCTGAACTCGCCGCCGGCAGATGTCTTATCGGACCTCACCGGGACGATTTAGAGGTGCTTTTGGAAGGTCGCGAGATGAGGGTTTTTGGGAGCTCCGGCCAGCAGCGTAGTGCATTGTTATTATTAGACTTAGCGGCGATTTCATTGTATAATTCGCGACATGGTGAGTACCCCCTTTTTCTCATCGACGACGTCGACGCAGAACTTGATGAAAGAAGAATCCAACATCTATTGGAGTACTTAGAAAATCGAACGCAAACTTTCATTACAACGTCGAAACGAACTCATCTCGAAGCTTTCCTTGAGCGGGCAAAAGTCTACGAGATCGTAGACGGAGCGGCGCTAGACACTCAACAAGAAGAGCCAGGTTTACCTCGGGATTGGGCGACATTGGAAACGATATAAGAGCAGCTATTTTCGATGGATATTGAAGACATTAGTAAAAGTAGAAGTAAGGAGAAGGGATTGCCTACAGCAGGAACAACTGACAGAAAATACGACTCATCGTCGATTGCCGTGCTTGAGGGCCGTGACGCAGTGCGCAAGCGACCCGCAATGTACATTGGCTCAACCGGCGAAATAGGCTTGCATCATCTGGTCTATGAGGTGGTTGATAACTCGATTGACGAAGCACTTGCAGGCTATTGCGACACCGTCGACGTCACAATTCATCTCGACAACTCCATCACCGTGATTGATAACGGCCGCGGTATACCGGTCGACGAAATGAAGAAAGAGAAGAAGTCGGCAGCAGAAGTCGTTATGACTAAACTGCACGCCGGCGGCAAGTTTGACTCAAACGCTTATAAAGTGTCGGGGGGGCTTCACGGAGTAGGCGTCTCTTGCGTCAATTTTCTTTCTGAGACGTTACGTTTGGAAATCTGGCGTGAGGGCAAAACCTATGAGCAGGAGTATCTACGCGGGATTCCAGTTGTTGCGCTGAAGCAAACTGGAAAGACACGAAAGCGCGGAACCAAGATTACCTTTAAGCCCGACACGCAGATTTTCGATCATACCGAATTTAGTTTCGACAAACTGTCCGAGCGCCTGCGCGAAAAGGCCTTCCTTAACAAAGGCATTCGCATCACGATCAAAGATGAACGAGAAGAGCCTGAGCGCTCGCACGAGTTCTTTTATAAGGGTGGCATTGCTGAATTCGTCAAACATCTCAATAAGAACAAGACTACTCTCCACGACAAACCGATCTATTTCGAGAAGAACAGCGACGCCTTATCAATCGAAGTAGCAATTCAATATAACGATGCGTATGACGAGAAGGTCTATTCCTTTGCGAATAACATCAATACTGTCGATGGCGGCACGCATCTCTCCGGCTTTCGGTCTGCTTTTACTCGAACGATAAATGCCTATGCACAGTCGTCCGGCCTGGCGAAGAATTTCAAAAGTTCACTGAGCGGCGACGACGTGCGCGAAGGCCTGGTTGCCGTAATTTCGGTAAAGCTCCCGCAGCCTCAATTTGAAGGTCAGACCAAGGGCAAGCTGAACTCCGACGTTAAAGGCGCTGTCGAATCCTTTTTAAATGAGCGCCTGACCGAATATTTCGAACAGAATCCCACGGTAGCGCGCCGCGTCGTGGGCAAGTCGCTTGATGCCGCTCGCGCTCGTGAAGCAGCTCGTAAGGCGCGCGAGATTGTGCGCAAGGGCGCCCTGGGCTCCACGATGCTGCCAGGCAAGCTGGCAGACTGCCAGGAGAAGGATCCTGCTAATTCGGAAATCTACATCGTTGAGGGCGATTCTGCAGGCGGCTCGGCCAAACAAGGCCGCGATCGGAAGAACCAGGCAATTTTGCCGCTGAAAGGAAAGATTCTAAACGTCGAGAAAGCGCGCTTCGACAAAATGCTGGGTCACAGTGAAATCAAGTCTTTGATCATGGCCCTCGGGACCGGAATCGGGAAAGAGGACTTCGATGCCAGCAAGCTGCGTTATCACAAGATCATTTTAATGACCGACGCGGATGTTGACGGATCGCATATCCGGACCCTGCTGCTGACTTTCTTCTACCGGCAAATGGCCGAGCTGGTCGAGAAAGGGTACGTCTATATCGCGCAACCACCACTCTTTAAAGTTAAGCGCGGTAAAAAAGAGGAATACATTAAAGACGAAAGCGCGATGATTCGCTACCTGATGCGAATGGCTACCAGCGACATGACGGTGAAGTCCGTCGGCTCAAAACAGGCCATCGAAGGTAAAGAGCTCGCGAAATCGCTGGAGCAAATGGTTGACTTTAAACACTACTGCGAACGCGCCGCGCGCCGCATCGGTGGCGATGCGCTTCTGCTTGCCACTCTGATCGATGCCTTTGGAGGTAAGAAAGGCGTTTTGCGCAAAGAGGGAATGACATTACGCAAGGTCTTTCAAGATGGCGATCTAATGGCGCAGGTGGAAGGAGTTCTAGCAAAGGCTGGGTATAAGACCGAACTCTCAACCGATGAAGAACACAGCTTGTGGGAGATTGAATCCTTTACCAGCACCGGAGTGCACCTGACCATCGATTGGAATTTCGCAAGCCTCGTCGAGTTCCAAAAGGCCGTGGAGATTTTTAGGGAATTGGAAGAGAAGCTGGCCGCCCCATTTATTGCCGGTGAAAATGGAGCTTCGGAAGAGATCGCCACTCGCGAGGCGCTGTTGGAAAGAGTCTTGGCCGCAGCCAAGAAAGACTTGAGCATTCAACGTTATAAAGGACTCGGCGAGATGAATCCGGAGCAGCTTTGGGAGACCACTATGAATCCCGAAAAGCGTACCTTGCTTCAAGTTCGAGTCGATGACGCGGTTGAGACGGACGATTTATTTACTGTGTTGATGGGCGATGCCGTTGAGCCGCGGCGCAAATTCATCGAAGACAATGCACTGGATGTTAGGAATCTCGACGTCTAACGGAGGGGGCGGGTTTGAAAAGACCCGCCTTCACCTAACCCCTCCTTCACTGTAACGACTTACACTGAAACGCTGCAGCCGAATGGGAGTGCCGGGTGTGATCCCGGCCTTCCGCGCAGCAATCTTTACTTGCCTCTCCGCCGTGTCGATCCCTTCGAGAGCAGGGAGCAAGAGTCCCCGGTACATCCCGGCTTCATCCTCGACAATCACTCCGTAAACTGACGGATCCAGACCATCCATTTGCGTGGGTTCAGTTGCAGAAAGCACATCGACAGAGTAACGAAGATTCCCAAGTTCCTCAGGTGCAACAGGTGAAAAGCGCGGATCGCGGGTCGCGGCACTAATTGCGTTGGCGATGATTTCCGCCCCCAGGGTTTCCTGTGCCGGTTCGATGGTGCCAATACAGCCGCGCAAGTCACCGTCGAGAGTTTTCAAGGAAACAAAGCAGGCTGCCCGGGCCCTCAGAAGTTCTGAGTCTGTGCCCGACGAATTTAGCTGAGTGCCTTCTCGCACAAATTGCTCGACGGCGGCGCGCGCTAGCGCCGGCAGATTCTCGCCCTCTGGTTCATTGCCGGCCTCAATTTCAGAGGCGAGCGCCGCGGCACTTTCCTTAAAAGTTTCTTTGCTTGTAAGTTGTGCAACCATGTAACCCACACCGAATGGAGCTTCGTAATTCAGCACTTCACATGAGAGCGGGAGCTCCCTGGTAGCCCCCACGGCAATCAACATGGAGCGATAGCCACACTCGCCAGCGAGCTCGCGCAGGTTTTGATTGATTTGCACGATCCGTTCTGGATTGTTAGCGCGCAGTGCATCAACAATCTCGTCGTCAAAGATGTACGCAGTAGGATTGAAGCCAGCCGGAGCTTCGGGTTTGAGCCGGTGACTAAGGTCTCCGCTGGCGATCAAGGCGACGGGCCGACCGACATCGCGAATCGCCCGTCCAATACATGAGCCAAACCGCACATGATCTTCATTCGAAAGAAAGCTGTATCCGAGGGCGACCACCTGTCCGCGCCAGCCATAGCGTTGCAAAAAATATAGTGGCACGGCGGTCCCGTGATCGAGTTTAGTATGAGTGATTCCAACGACTGGATAGTCCGCTTCGCTACCCCGCTCGGCGATCGCATTCAATAGCTCCTGATCGAGTGGGGCTGTTAGCTGAACCTTAGGCGCTCTGAAGTTGGCGAAGTCAGCGTGGAGTTGCCGGTCTCGGTAAGCGACGAAAGCGTAGGGCTCGAGCGGCGCGTGAGGCGAGATTAAGACTACAGTTTTCGCTTTGTTGGCAACGACCCGCTTAGTCAATTCCTCCATGGCGGAGATTGACTGGCGCACCTCGCCAATAGCGTCACGACCAACCTCCGGTACCATGATCGGCGGGTGAGGAGCGATTCCGGAAAAAACGAGAGAGCTTCCGTTTCCCATTTTTGGTCCCCTCCAGTAGGAACCCGAGCTCGGCTTTGAATAAAGCCTGGCGCTGATTGTTTGTGCAGGAAACGGTCGGATTTTATCACGCAGAACCGGATTAAACGATTGCCGATTGCCGAGTAGCGATTGCCCCTTCCGAGTTTCGCGTTCCGAGTTTCGCGTTTCGAGTTCGCTCGCGTCGGGCACAGCAGACCTGTAGTCTGACGGCTAGGAAAAACTCGAGACTCGGAACTCGAAACTCGAAACTCCAACTGGCAATCGCCAATTGGCAATCCCCCGTAACGGCTCTTATGATGAAGAGGATGGAACAGTTTGATGTATTGATTGTGGGTGCTGGTCCTGCTGGATCATTTGCCGCCGAGCTCTTAGCTGCGGGAGGTAAACGAGTGGCGCTGTTCGACGGCCGGCCGCCCGGGGATCCGAAGGCTTGCGGCGGCGGCGTTACTGCGAAAGCACTGAAGGCCTGGCCGCAATTGCTGAATGCGGTTGGTCGCACGGTTGATCAGCTCGATCTCTATTCTCCGTCCGGCAAGCGCCTGCATCTTGAGCTCGACGAACCATTCGCCATCTATTCCCGCATCGCTTTTGATTCCTATCTGCGCGAACGGGCGCGGGCAGCCGGCGCCGAAGTGTTTGCCGCGAAAATTTCCGGACGAGGATTTCGCAAAGGCTCAGATGGTTGGATTGTTAAGAGTGTGACCGGTGACGAATGGGCAGGGCCGCTGTTGGTAGGTGCGGACGGGGCCGGCAGCCCAATAGCGCGGCAGCTGGCGGGCCCGTTGCCGCCTTCTGAAATGGAAGTAGCATTCGGTTATCGCGCGCCCCTCCCGGAACATGCGGACGCGCCCACGGTCGTTGCCTTTCTGCCGGGTTGGGTCGGCTACGCATGGGCGTTTCCTCGTATCGATCACATTTCGTTCGGTATCGCGACCACCCAGGATGCTTTCATTCACAAGCCGCTTGATGATCTGTTGTGGGATTTCATGGTGGGTTACTACCGGCAGCGCGAAGATGCGAAAGCAAAATTGTGGTCCCCTCGCAAGGTTGATCAGGAACGTGATCGACGACTTAAAGATAAATTAAAAGATACGGCCGAGCGATACGCAGCGCGAATTCCGGGACTCAACGCCGCCACCTGGAACCAGCGAAAGGTTTGTGGCGAAGGTTGGGCGCTGATAGGCGATGCGGCAGGCTTTGCTGATCCGGTTACCGGTGAAGGTATTTACTATGCACTACGCTCCGCGGAACTGTTCGCGGAGTGCGCCCTAACTCGTAAACCTGATCAGTATGAGCAGCGCTGGCGCGAAGACTTTGGCGCCGAATTAAAACGGGCAGCGCAGATGCGCAGGCGTTTTTATGGAAATTTTTGGGGTGCACCGTTTACGGAGCGAATGATTGAGTTTGCACGCGGACACCGTGGAATCAAGCGCGTGCTCGGCGATTTGGTCGCGGGTGAGCAGTTATATACGGATCTGAAAAAGAAACTGGCGAAGAGTGCGATACGGCCCTTGTAGAGTTTTGAAGTTGGGTTTCACCCTGAAAGGGTGAACGTTAGTAGCCGTGGGCAACGCCCACGGTTTTGGAAGCCATAAAATTACGGACCCTGAAAGGGGTCCAACATGCTTCGACCCTTTTCAGGGTCGGGATTACATTTGCCAATAGCCGTGGGCGTTGCCCACGGCTATTAACTTTCACGCTTTCAGCGTGATGATCTTATGGCGCTAAACGACTACGTTTCCAACTTCCATCCGCTTGCAGCTCGTAGAGTAAGCGATCGTGTAGGCGCCCGGGTCGGCCCTTCCAAAATTCAATTCGCTCAGGTGCAAGACGGTATCCGCCCCAGTGAGCTGGGCGTTCAATCGTCTGGTGGTCACTGTATTTTTCCTCGAGCTCCCGGAACTCTTGCTGCAGCATCTCGCGGCTTTCGATAACATCACTTTGCGGCGAGGCGATCGCGCCCAGCTGGCTCTCACGCGGACGCGTTTGAAAATAGTTGTCGGATTCCCCAGCCGAGATCCGAGAAACTTTTCCTTCAACTCTCACCTGCCGCTCGAGTGGCTCCCAATAGAAAACCAGAGCCGCGAAAGGATTCACGTCCAACTCTCGGGCTTTGCGGCTGCGATAGTTCGTATAAAAAACGAAGCCCGATTCAGCAACGCCTTTGAGCAGCACCATTCGCGCGGAAGGCTTGCCGTCGCCAGTTGCCGTACACAACGTCATCGCTTCCGCTAAGGGCAAGCTGCGGCCTATCGCTTCGTCGAACCAGATTTGGAATTGACGAATCGGATTGGCGTCGACGTTACGTTCATCGAGCTCGGCAGGTTTATTTAGGACAGAGATATCTTCCACATTAAGTTCCACCGGCTTCAGTATAGGGAGCGAGCCTGGTTTTTAGCAGTTCCGGAATGGGAACGGTCTCAAAGCTATCGCGCTTAACCGCAGCGAGAACGAAATGCGCCCTGGCGATTAACAGCTCTTCACCTTTCCGTCGCACTTCAAAATCCAACCGCATCGACTTGTTGCCAAACCTGCCGACATAAACTGAAACCTCTAACAAATCATCCAGTTGGGCCGCATGATGAAAATCACACTCGATATGAACACGAGGCAGCCAGACGTCGAGTTCTTCGAACATTACGCCATAGGGCAAGTCGACGGCGCGAAACAGCTCCGTTTCGGCGAATTCAAAGAAGCGAATATAGGCGCCATAGAAAATGATACTGGCGGCATCAACATCGCCCCAGCGTACGCGTTCTTCGATGGTGTACTTCAACAAGGTCTCAAGTTTCAGGTTTCAGGGTTTCAAGTTTCAGGTTTCAAGTCTCAGGTCTCAAGACTCAGACGCGGTCTCAGTTTCAAGCTCGGCCAAACCAAGTGCCCTTAATACCATGAGTCTTGAGAACCATCTCGAGACCTGAGAAATTGGAACTTGAGACCTGAGACTTGAGTCCTAAGACCTTAGCCTTAAGCCTCACCCTCCGCCGCATTCAAAAACGAGACAACGGTTGCGTTGAATTCCTCCGGCTTTTCCAGGTTCAAGACGTGACCCGCACCATCGATAATCTTCAGGCGCGACCCGGGGATTTCGCGATGCATCAGTTCTGCATCGGCTGGCGGGGTGATCGCGTCTTCCCTGCCCACCAGAATCAACGTCGGCGTCACAATCTGCGACAGGAATGAAGTTTGATCCTGACGTATCGCCATTCCTTCCAATGCTGCCGCAGCGCCTTCGGGATTTGTACTCGCCATCATTCCGCGCATGTGCTTAACAATCTCAGGACGCTTCGTCACCGTGTCCGCCGTAAGTAGCTTTGGCAAAAGAGCGTCAGCGATTCCTTCCATTCCTTCTTGTCGCGCCTTCGAGGCTTGCACGTCGCGGTTTCGTTTAACCTCCTCGTTGTCGCCTTGCGCCCGGGTTGCAGCCAGAATCAGTGAACGCACTCGGGAAGGAAACAGGCGATAGAACGCCAAAGCGACATAACCGCCCATCGAAAGCCCACCAATGGTGGCTTCTGCGATGTCTAGACTGTCCATCAAGCCGGCGACATCACCAGCCATTAGCTCCATCGTTGAAGGGCCTGGGACGATGGCACTTTCACCATGTCCGCGCAGATCCGGCACAATCACGCGATGATTCTGCTGCAACACCGCTACCTGGCCGGCCCACATCGAACGATTAAAAGGATAACCATGCAGCAGAACGACAATCGGACCGGATCCAACGTCGTCATACGCGATCTCAACGCCACTTACGACCTGAGAAAGTTTCGACATCGTCACACCCGATCTACCTCTCGGCTTGATTCGGCATCTTTGACAGCTTTCGCTACTACGTTGATCAATTCCGCCAACTCAATCGGTTTTGCCAAGTACGCTTGAAATCCTGATGCGAGAGCTAGCAAACGATCCTCTTCGCGAGCGTAAGCGGTAATCGCCACGGCCGGCAGTAATCTGAGGTGCTTGAGATCCAGCGCGCGCACTTTTGCCAGCAGCTGGTATCCGTCCTCATTCGGCATGGCGATATCTGTGATCAAAACATCAGGGGTCTCGGATTTCAGCATTTCCATGGCCGCGTCTGCCGAGGAGACAGCGGTGACTTTTGCTTCGCCCTGAGCCAGGGCTGCGCTCATCAGTCGCAGCGTATCCTCGTCGTCGTCAACTAATAAAGCGTGGATGCCCTTAAGTCTGCTCGATGCTAAATCCGGCAGGGTTGCGTCATCCGTTCGCTGGTCACTCAATTTTGAGTTCGAGCCCAGTCGTGGCAGTAACACGCTGAACGCCGAGCCTTTGTCGGGCCCGTCGCTGGTCGCTTTGATTGCTCCGCCGTGAATTTCCACCAGGTGACGCGCAATTGCCAATCCCAATCCCAGGCCGCCGTGTTGCCGCGTCGTCGTGCTGTCTGCCTGGCGGAAACGATCGAAGACGAAGGGAAGGAATTCTTTACTGATGCCCTGGCCGTCGTCGCTCACTGTTATCTCTACCTGCGATCCCCTGCCCTGGACCTTCAATAAGACTCGTCCACCGCTCGGCGTAAACTTGATTGCGTTTGAAAGCAGGTTCCAAACAATCTGTTGCAAGCGATTGGAATCGCCGGCGACGACCATGGGTTGCGCCGGTAGTTCAGTTTGGATGCGCAAACCTTTGGCTTCGGCGGTGGGACGGACGACGTCGACAGCCGCTTCAATAATGGGAGCCAACTCCAAAGGATGGAGGTCCATCGCGAGTTTGCCGGTAATAATTCGAGAAACATCCAGGATGTCATCGACGATTTGCGACTGCGCTTTGGCATTGCGCCTGATTGTTTCAATGGCATTCACCGCCATTGCTTCATCCAGCGACTCAGATTGCAGCATGCGCGACCAACCGAGGATTGCTGTCAAAGGCGTGCGCAGTTCGTGAGAAACCGTAGCGAGGAATTCATCTTTCAAACGATTAGACTCTTCCGCAGTCGCGCGAGCAGTACTTTCCTGATTCAAAAGCCTGACGTTTTCGATCGCAACGGCGACGAGGTTAGCCGCCATGCGCATCGCCGTAATATGTTCATCACGATATGCCGCAGCCTCATAACTCTGAATTTCAATAGTTCCGACAATCCTTCCCATCACTGACATCGGCGCGGCCAGCGACGACTTTGGTCGCAAGCCATTATCCTGACCGACAATCACCCCAGGGTGATTGTGCCTCGCTTTCATGTAGTCGTTGGTAACTACAACTTCACCGGTCCTGACGGCCACGCTATTGGGACCAGTCGCGGTAACCGGCATCGGCGGGAGTTCGCTGGTGTCTATTTCCTGCTGATCGCCCCAGCCGTAACAAGCAGTGCGGACGTCAAGAATCGGATCGTAAAGTGAGACAAAGATTCCATCACACGGCGCCGAAACAACAGCAAACTCGCGCAAGGCGCGAAAGATGTGGAGCAAGTCGCGCGCAGTTCCTAGCGCCTGCGAGAGCAGGGAGACCCGTTCCAGCAGTCGCTCATATTCTGAGAGCGCGCGTTGGTCAGCCTCGCGCAAGGCTTCTTCCGCCGCTCGCCGCTTGGTGATGTCGCGGGCGACTCCCTGAATGCCAATCGGTTTACCTGACTTGAAAGCGAGACGGCTACTAATTTCCAATCGCACCAGGGCACCGTGCTTCGCCCGCACGTCGACTTCGTAGTTTGTGCGCTCTTCGCCGGCAAGCTTCCGGTGAGTCATTTCGCGCGCGGCCGAATCCGATCCCGAGGTGAGAAACTGTCTCATGTTCATCTTGAGCATTTCTTCTCGCGAAAAACCGGTCAGTCTTTCTACCGCACTGTTCATGGAAGTGACGTTGCCGTCGAGATCTAGCGTGAACACAATGTCGTTGGCGTTCTCGATCAGCTCGCGGTAACGCTCTTCGCTCTCGCGAAGCGCTTCTTCCGCTCGTTCTCGATCGCTAAGTGTCTTGCGGACCGTACTCTCGGAGATTTGTAGTTCGGAAGCAGTGCGTTCCGTTGCCGCTCGCGAACTCACTTGAGCGTGCGTCAGGCCAAACAGTAGGAAGCTAATGAGCAAGCCGCCGACTACAACGTAAACGAGCGAGTAGCCTTTCGCAGTGGCGAATTCAGGTCTGGACGAAAAGACCAACGTCCAGGTACGGCCCGCAACCTCAACGTTGCTTTGAGCGCGGAAAGGCCGGTAAGCGCCGGAGATCGGCGCTGCGACCGTTGCCGTATCGTGGATTAGATTTTCATTTGTGGGTTCTTGTCCGTCGTGTAAGCGAATGTCGATATCAGTGGTGTTCTTGATGGCCAGTATTGATTTCATGAAGTCCGCGCCGCGAAAACGACTAAATACAAAACCAGCAAACGCGTCTCGACGCTCGTCGTCCGTTGTTGGAGTGCGATCGTCTTTGTAGATCGGTGCGTAGATCAGAAATCCTAAGTCGCTGCCATCATTATTTAGTGGCGTGCGCGCGGTAGCGGCGGGCAACCCGGTGTCGCGCGCTGTTTCCATCGCGGCACGACGCGCCGGCTCACTACTCACGTCGTAACCAACCAGTTGGTACTGGCCTTGATCGAGCGATTCGAAGTAGACAACGGGATCGTATTCATCGCGATCCTGGTCGGGCCAGATCTTGAAATTAGAGCGATTGCGTGCCCGGGTCTCCGAGATAAACAAATCCTTCTGCTCCCGCTTTACTCGAGCTATGTATCCAATGCCCTGAGCGCCGGGGTATTGATCCTTCAACTCCAGTCGCTCCACAAAATTGTGAAACTGCGTGGCACTAATGGTGGGACTAATTGCAAACAAACCTGTGCCCGCGCGCAGCACTTCGATGTAGAGCCGCGGCCGTCCCTTCACGTAGGTTGTCAGTTCCTGAGTTGTCGTTTCGAAGCGGATTAGATCCTGCCCATGGGCCGTTCGCCAAACATAAAAGGTGGCGAAAGCCGTAATTAGCAGGCCCAATAGCAACACAAAGTACGGGAAAAAATACCGCCGTTGTCGGATTGCGTTAGGCTTTGGTTTGCCGGCTGGCATTAGTTGGAAACTGCAGGAAACGAGTTACTTGATGCGGCTGGTTCTGCGGCGAAGAAAATCCATCAGAACAAACTGCGAAAGATTACTGGGGTTCGCGAAGTAAGCTTTACCATTTGTCATCGCCGTCATTTGCTTCACAAATTCGACGAGGTAGTAATCACTCGCCAGCATGAAAGTATTGATCATTATACTCGCCTTGCGGCAGGCCTGGACCTCTTTAAACGTTTCTGACATCACAAAGGGATCGCCGCCCATTGAATTCTTGTAGATGCGACGGCTGACGGTCCGGTTAGTTCGTGCGGCGCGTCCGCCATTTGTCCCAGCAAGCATTTGACCACTATCAATGAAACAAGCTGTTGGTTTGCCGTCAGTGATCATCACGATCTGCTTCATCTCCTTGCGTTGCGATTGCAGGATGCGCCGCGCCAAACGCAAACCTTCCGCGGTGTTTGTGTGGTAAGGACCAACCTGTGTCGTCGCCAGTTGAGCAAAGGCGAGCTCTTCGGCGCTGTCATGGAAAAGAACGAGCTTAAGCGAGTCACCCGGATACTGAGTGCGAATCAAGTGCGCTAGTGCGAGTGCAACTTTCTTGGCAGGCGTGAAACGATCCTCGCCGTAAAGGATCATCGAGTGTGAGCAATCGAGCATGACGACGGTCGCGCAGGAAGATTGATAGTCGCACTGATGCACGTGCAGATCGCTGTATTCGAGATTTAGCGGAACGCGCAGCCCTTCTCGTTGAATCGCCGACAAGAGCGTCGTATTCACGTCAAGGTTGATGGTGTCGCCAAACTCGTACCGCTTGCTTGCCGCCGCTGCCTCAACTCCGGTCGAGAGCTGCGGCGTATCGTGTCGCCCCGCTGAACTCTTTCCCAAACTCCCGAGCAGGCTGCGCAACGTTTTGTAACCGAGAAAGTCGAGACCCTTTTCCGTAACTTCAAATTTGATATTGCGCGGCAAGGGTTCGGAGACTTGCGGGCCGCTACCCGTTCCCGGTTGCCGCTGCCTTTCCGGGGGCTGCTCCTGAAGTTTGAGATAACCCTCTTCGACCAGCCGCTCAATCAATTGATTGAGCATCTCCTCGAGTGCGGAGCCCTTAAATTCACCTTCGTTGTCGGCGAGCATCTCCTGAACTTGGTAATCGTTCAGCAAACCCTGATTCATCAGCGCCTGGAGCAGGGCCCGGCGCAGCGCATCCAGCGAGGTGTCAGGAGCGTGTCGCTCGCGCGTCCAGTAATAATCTTCGTCATAGCCTGAGGAAAGCAGCGAATCAGACAAGTCTTCCATCAAGTCGCCGAGATTAATCGCGGAGATATCGAGACCTTTGAATTTGGAGTACTTAATAAATTTCATGGCGACTTATTGATCCGGAGCTAAGAGATCGGCCACAGATAAACACGGATTAGCACGGATTGCTTTTCTTGGGTTATCGAACACCAGGCGCTTAAATTGTGGCCTCAGACCAAAATTCAAAAGTAACCCAACCTCAATCTCTGTCGCTCGCAAATAGTTCAAGAGCTGAGCCTCGTGTGAAGAATCCAGGACACGAGCAGTTTTCAGTTCCAAGAGAATTAGATTCTCCACCAACATATCTGCTTGGAAATCCCCAACATTATGCCCGCGAAACATCACCGGAATCTCAATTTTCCGACAAGCGATAAATCCAGTCGAGTTTAAGGCCAGCTCCAATGACTTCCCGTACACAGATTCCAGAAAGCCATGGCCCAATTCATTGTATACCTCGAAGAATACTCCGATGATTTTCTGTGTGATCTCCCCCTTGCTTAAATCCGCTGTGATCACCTTTGTTGGCGGTCGAGAACCGATCTTCATGTGAGGCTCCTTCAAGCTTGATGAGGTCATGCTTTGGTTTAAATCCGTGTCCATCCGTGAAATCTGTGGCCGAAATTTTTCCTGGAATTGGCAATTGGCAATCGGAAACCGGCAATGACGTTAGCTATATTTTCCTGTCTCCGTCAGATCATCGTAGATCATCCCTCGACGATCCTTCTTCGCTTTTGTGACGGCTGTATAGCCGCCTTCCTCGTTACGGCTGATCTTGTTTTCAGCGTACAGACCTTCCAGCACCAATTCACAGGCGGCGATCACTCTAGCCGTATCAGCTTTACCAAAATCAAAAGGAATCACACTCGTCTCGATCAGATCCGGTACCGCCTCGAGCAGGCGCCGGCATTCGTCAGCCGCGGCGGTATCGGCGAGCCTCAAATTGTTCCCAGCGTCGAACCAATGCACGGTGCTCGCAAATTCGATCCCCACGAAATAGCCGTTGAATATTTCTCCGGCCGCGCGTTTGATCAAATCTCTGGCGATGCGCCGGGCGCCAATCTGCTCGCCCTCATACTCAAGCTCCATTTTTCCGGTCATCGACGGAATCGCCGCGTAAACATCGGATATCCGCGGCACGATTTCCTTTTCACCCGTCAGTAGTGCGCGGCGTTCGGCGTTGGATATCACTGACTCCGTCACCGTAATCGGCAATCGCTGGGAAACACCGGACTGCTTGTCGACGCGCTGATCGTCGCGCGCTTCAAAAGCAATCTGTTCGACTACCTCACGAATGAACTCCGGAATGTGCAGATTCGCTTTCCAGCCGTCACGCTCGACCCACGCTTCCTGTCGCGTTATCTGTATCGCTGTCGGAAGCTCGGCAGGATAGTGCGTCGTAATCTCAGCACCAATGCGATCTTTCAAAGGCGTAATGATTTTGCCGCGCGCCGTGTAGTCTTCGGGATTTGCGGAAAAGACAAGCATCACATCGAGCGGTAAGCGCACCGGGTAGCCTTTAATCTGCACATCACCTTCCTGCATGATGTTGAAAAGTCCTACCTGAATCTTGCCGGCAAGATCGGGCAGTTCATTGATGGCGAAGATGCCGCGATTCGCGCGTGGCAAAAGGCCATAATGAATCGTCAGCTCATCACTGAGCAGGTGTCCTCCCTTGGCCGCTTTAATCGGATCGACGTCGCCGATTATGTCAGCAATTGTTACGTCCGGAGTCGCGAGCTTTTCGACAAACCGCGAGTCGCGATCGATCCAGGCTATCGGGAGCGAGTCGCCATGAGTTTTAAGTTGCTCGCGGCCGTAGGGTGAGATTGGCTGGAACGGATCGTCGTTGATCTCGGAACCAGCGATGATCGGAATTTGTTCGTCGAGGAGCTCGGTTAGTTGCCGGATGATGCGGCTTTTTGCCTGGCCGCGTAGCCCGAGCAGGATGATGTTGTGTCGCGCGAGAATGGCATTGATTAGTTGCGGAAGAACAGTCTCGTCGTAGCCGACAATGCCGGGAAAGAGTTTTTCCTGCGCCTTCAGCTTGCTGATCAGGTTGGCTCGCAGCTCGTCTTTAACGGAAACGCTGCGATACCCCTTGGCTTTCAACTCACCCAATGTCCCTTGTTGTTGCATTTAATTAGTCCTAATTAAGCGGATTTGATGTGGTCATCTTATACGGGGAAGTGAAAGACCGGAAACGTGAGGGATAAGACAGCAATAAAGCTGGAACGAACCGCTTGGACCGCCGGCGCTATTACAGCGATTTTTTCGGCGGCAGTTACCGTTCTTGTGGTATTCGCAGCAAAAGTACAATTTTCGGTAAAATTGAGCATTGCCACTCTGATCATAAGTATTCTCGTAACAACGATCACCACAATTTCTATCTCATTCAAAGTGGAGTGACAAAGCGGCTCAGCATCACGGCGCAGCGGTCGAATACGGAAAGGTATTTAGAAAAGCTAGCCAACCCTTCGGAGATGGAAGGCGACGCAGGAAGCACTCTAAAGCTGATACGTGAAAAGTTGGATCGTATACCCAGCGAAGCTCCGGGGATACCGCCAAGAATAATGGAAGAAACTGCCCGGAGAGCTAACGCCCGAAAAACCTGCCCAGACCTAGACGGTCGTATGTTATTGCCCTAACATCTCTTGTCTCAGTCTCTAGCAATAGCCACCATGCCAATGCCTCGTCTCGCTCTCACAACATTCTTTGCATTGAGGTGCTTCGATGGCGGAACCAGAAGACGAACGTCCCGCAGGAATCGCTCGGCTAGCAAATATCTTTCTAATCGTCGTGGAACTGGTGGCGCTTTTGGCCGGAATAGTAGTGCTGATCTATTACATTGGTCAGTGAAGTATATTATATCGTTGAAACGGCCTGTCGGTGATTTTGGATTGTCGGTTACCAGCCGTAAAACGGCTGGCTTATGAGCCCTGCGGCTAACCGCGTAAACGCGGCAATTCAAGTAGGACGTTCTGTGCCCTCGGTTGACGCTTTCCAACCGCCCCCATCACTCACGACCTTTCCATCCTCTTCCAGTTTTTCCAGATGCGCGCGCACGGCTCTTTCTGCCAAACTGTGAGCTTTGGGAGAGACATCTGTGTAGACCCGCGCGACAATCTGCTGTGGCGTCGCATCACCCGCGCGCACTGCTTCCAGAATGTTTTGCTCTCGTTCCAAACGGTGGGAAATGTACTCAGCGATCTTCGCGTAAGGATTGGCGATCGCCGGTCCATGTCCGCCGAAGATCATGGAAACATTGGGTAACGCACCTAGCCGTTCGAGTGACGTTAGATAGTCGCGCATGTTTCCTTCCGGCAGGTCGATAAGCACGGAACCTAATCCGACAATGTTGTCTCCGGAAAGCAAAGCTCCGGTAGCGGCGTCGTAAAAACAGAGGTGGCCGCGCGCGTGACCAGGTGTGTGCAGCGCCCGCAGCGCAATCTCTGGAGAACCCGTCAGTGTGATCGTATCGCTGTCCTCAATGAACCGATCCACATGAATAGCTTCAGCAATAGGTTCAGCGGTCAGCCGATGAGCAGCGACAGTTGTTTGTTCGCCTAGGTGCTTTCGCAGCGCGTTTACACCTCCCACATGATCGGGATGCATATGGGTCAGAACGATCTCGCGCAACCTCCGCCCTTCACCAAGCAATTCGTCGATAGCTTCATTCAGAGCTCGTTGCTCTTCTTCATAAGGTGATCCTGGATCTACTACCAGCAACTCTTCAGATGTGTATATCAGGTAGCAGTTGGTGTGGGTCGCAGGAGGCCGAGTAGGGGTACGCACAGGAAAACAAATGAAGTTAGGTCGGAACTCGATGCGGCGTACTGGTTCGCCATGAGCGTGGGGAGTTGCCAGGAAACGATCGACCAGATCCGGCGTGATGCCGCCTGCAAGAGTTTTTAAAGCGTGCAGCGTAGGCGGTACAGCCAGAATTTCGAGATGCTGCCACCGCGCAAAGGCTTTGGCTGCGGAGATCCATTCGCCGGATTCAAGTTCACCGGGCACCACTTGCGGTTGTTGCTTTGCCGGGCAGGTAGCGAGAAAGAACCAGGTATCGAATCGTCTCGCGCTAAATGGCGGAGTCACCCAACGACCCGCATAAGTGAAATCATTAGCATCTAGTCGAAGCTTGTAATGGTTGAGCAGCTCTGACCAGGGCATTCTCCCGGAATTCAGATCGTCCCGGAGAGAGACGCGTTGACCTTTGGTAAGTGGATCACCGCCGCGCACCATTAGCACGCCGAGCTCTTCGAACAACTCACGTGCAGCAGCGCTAATCGCGGCGCGAGTGTGGGGATCATCGCAATTATCAATTGGGACTGTGGCGTCGTCGGCATCAAACTGCCCGCCAGGAAAAGCGTGAAAGCCGCCCAGGAAAGCCAGTTTCTCACTGCGACGAACGAGAAAGACTTCGGGGTTGGATGGATCGGTGTTCGCTTTGAGAAGAATGACCGCTGCAGCATCTTTGGGAATTGAAGTCATCGGCAGAAACCATCGCAATAGCTAGCGCTTGAGTGCTTCCTTCAGCACGGAGCCGTGGTCAAGATTCTAGTGCAGAAAAACTAGCCACAAATTTACGCGGATAACACAGATAGAAGCACCAAGAACGAACAATTGAGCTGCTTATCTGCGTCATCCGTGTAAATCTGTGGCTAGTTTTTCTACACCTGATGGATCAACGCCACCTGAACCGTTCGCCATCCCCATCTGTCCAGGGATTACCGCGCATGTGATAACCACCTTCTTCCCAGTAACCTGCTTGATCGCTTTCCAGAAAGCGCACGCCTTTGATCCATTTGGCTGATTTCCACGCGTAGAGTTGCGGGACAATCAAACGCACTGGGCCGCCATGCTCCGCTGGTATCGGCTGACTATCATGCGACCAGGCGAAGAGTGCATCTTCCTTCAGAAAAAATTCGAGAGGAATGTTAGTGGTCCAACCGGAATCGTAAGCCGCCGCCAGTACAAACTTCGCTTCCGCTTTGACGCCGGCAATTCTCGCAACTTCACGAGTGGGAACGCCGCCCCAAACGTTGTCGAGGCGCGACCAGCGCGTCACACAATGGAAGTCGGCGTAGACTTTGGTCGCTGGCAGCTGCATAAATTTATCGAGCGTCCACTGCTGCGGATTCTCGACAAGACCGTCCACCGCGAAGCTCCAGTTTGCAAGATCGATGTCAGGCGTTCCATGAGCATCAAGTACAGGCCATTTCTTCGTGCGCGACTGACCCGGAGGAAGACGGTTTTCGCGCCGCGTATCGGGACTAATGATCAGATCCGGATCGGCAATTTCGTCCGGCTGGCGCGGATTGTTTGTTTGGTATTTTAGATCTGGTAAGAGGCTATTTAAGAAGCTCATGATCAGGAGGCGGAGGTCAGAAGTCAGGAGTCAGCAGACAGAAAGCAGAAGGCATCGTATGCAGCACGTCAAATTAAAGTACAAAGTTTGAAGCTCAAAGTTCCACCTTCGAAGCATCAAAGGCCAAAGACCCGAACCGAGTCCCTTTCATTTCAACTCTTCCGGCAACCACTTACCAACGGCCTTCGACTCGGCTTCCTGGATGCCGCGGGAACGATCATGCCAATCGTCGCGAGTGCCTTCCGGACCGCGCTGCTTTTCGTAGTTGTCGGTTTGTTCCAGACTCAGGATGATGCCGTCAACGATTTCACCCCAATCCTGAAACTGAATTCCGCGACGCACGAGGGACAGTCCCGCTGACCAGTCTTCTTGGGGTGCCCGTGCGTCCTGCTCGGGAATCGTCAAATTGTAAAGCGGCGGAAAAGGCTTGCCTTTAAATTCGCTAACGAGTTGGTTCTTGATCTCTTTGTAAGTTGCGTTGCTGTTGCCCCGTTGAATTTCCTGGGCGCGACGAAAGAGATCGGCTACGGATGCTGGTTGTTGAGACATACTAATTTCCTGAAACTTACTCGCCGGCTTCAATTGTTTGGTAGAGCCATACCTTACACTCGGCGCTAGTGAATCACAAATTCCCAATAAGAGACGCGGAGACACGGAGACACGGAGACGCGGAGACAGGCGGAGACGCGGAGACCCTCAGAAGAATGAAATTTAGACGACTAAGGCAGAGTTCGCCTTTAGGAGTTCCTCGTATCGCCCTGTCTCCGTGTCTCCGTGTCCCCGCGTCGCACCGTTGTTGTACTCGCGCGATTCATACGGAATCTAGTAGACTCGCTTTCTGAACACCGCAACGATGCCTGACGCAAAAGAACTTCTAACCAGCACCGAACCCATCAGCCAGGCAACCGATTCGTCTCTGCTCGCAATTTGTCCGGTCTGCGGCCGCAAGCCTCCCGAGGGATTAGTGCCTCTCGCACTCCTCGATGAGCAATTGCGGTCGTTTGTAAAAGCTAACGCTTTGCTCGGTGAGAGCGCGGGCAGTTGCACCCAATGTATCGCCCTCTTCGAACGCGGCCGTAAACAGATTGAAGCGCATGGCGCGATCTTTGAGCAGACAAGTTATGTGCTGCCCACCCCTCTGCGCTTGAACGCCGATGAAAGATTCACGGGACGCGGAGTCACGATCGCCTTTCTCGATTCCGGTTTTTATGCTCATCCGGATCTAACGCAACCGAACGATCGCATCCTGGCTTATCACAACATTTTCGATCCCACCGCCAATCTCCAGGCGCTGCAAAAGGGTGAAGTTGCGAGTTGGCACGGAATGATGACTTCAGTGGTGGCGGCAGGTAACGGCTACCTCTCAGAAGGCTTTTATCGCGGTATCGCTCCTGACTCTAACCTGGTGCTTGTGAAGATTGGCCGGACGGGGCGCATTCCGGACGAGCATATTGAACGCGGACTGAAATGGATTCTGGATCATCGTGAGGAATACAAAATCAGGATTGTTAACATTTCTGCTGGCGGTGATTTTGAACAAACCTATTTTCAAAGTTCCTTATGCAAGATGGTAGAGCGCGCCGTGAGCGAAGGACTGATTGTGGTTTGTGCGGTGGGTAATGCCGGCATGGCGCCCGGCCATCCTGTTTTACCTCCTGCCAGTTCTCCTTCAGCGATTTCAGTGGGCGGGCTCGACGATCAAAACTCGCTCGATCGCGCGCGTCGCGGTATGTATCGTTCGTCTTACGGACCAACAATCGATGGCTTGCAGAAGCCCGAAGTGATCGCACCGGGCATCTGGGTAGCCGCTCCAATCCTCCCGCATACACCGACTGCCGACGAAGCCAAATTGTATTCTGAACTCGACGATGCTACTGATGATCAACTCGGAACGATCATCGAAAGACACCCGCAGATCGATAAAGATCTTTACGAAGCACGCCAACTTCCGGTGGCACTGCTGCGACAACTGATCACGATAAAGCTCCATGAGGGAAACGTGATTAACCAGCATTACAAGTATGTTGACGGCACCTCATTCTCTTCGCCCATCGTGGCTTCAATTATAGCGAGCATGTTGGAGGCAAACCTGCGCCTGACACCGCAACAGGTGAAACGAATTCTGATCAAGACGGCGGAACGAGTGTCGGGAATCGAGGTTGATCGTCAAGGCTGGGGCGTTGTGGTGCCCGCGCGCGCGGTTGAAGCGGCCTTGCAGTTGTAATGCAAACTGTTAGTTTGCGCGCTACCTAACTGCTAACCGCCAAGGCGCAGAGACACTAAGTTGCCAAGGCGCAGAGTCGCAAAGAAGCAGAGAACATTTAGCATTAACGTTTTATCCGTCCGGTGGTTTTTGCACTGCTATCGAGTTCACTCAACTTAGCAGTTAGATTTGAACTGGCGTCTTTGCGCTTCAGCGTCTTGGCGGTTAACGGCTTGAAGTTTGTGCCGCGGAACAGACCAGCGGTTTGCGTTAAGCAATACCGTATGCAACAATTCTTGAAACCAATCCAAACGAATATTGCGGAGGAGTGTTGAGTAATATGGAGAACGAAATCGCGCCGAATGCCGCGCCTGAGACAGTCACTGAAGAGACAGCGCCGGCGGCGCCCTCTGAGGATATTTCCTATCATGCCGTGGAGAAAGAAGGTGTGGTGACGGCGATTTGGGAGATGCAGGGACGCCGGCATATTCGCACTATCGATCCGCGATCGCGACAGGGTCAGGACATTCTGCGTCTTTACACCACCGAACATCACGATGAAACACC
Organism: Pyrinomonadaceae bacterium; assembly: GCA_041750995.1. Taxonomy (GTDB): domain Bacteria; phylum Acidobacteriota; class Blastocatellia; order Pyrinomonadales; family Pyrinomonadaceae; genus PSRF01. The sequence continues at coordinate 57,547 of JBGSYG010000061.1, forward strand.
CGCGCCGGAACCTACCGACGCCGCCGCCTCCTCATAATCCGCGTTCACAATCGTGTTGCATTGCGTGCGGCGGGCGGGTCCCGCCGTTTTGCTTTACTCAAACAACTCGATTCACCTGCTCTCCACGCACAAACGACTCGATACTATCGATGAGTTGATCCGCCAGGGTTTGCATCGCCTCGCGACTGGCCCAGGCAATATGCGGAGTAACGATTAGGTTCGGCAGCTGCGCTTCCAGCAAAACATTGCCACTGCGCGGAGGCTCCTCGCTCAAAACATCAAACGCCGCACCGCCGATCAGCCCTTCGCGAAGAGCTTGCAGCAAAGCCTTTTCATTTACGACGCCGCCGCGTGCCGTGTTAATCAGCAACGACTCGCGCTTCATCATTTGTAATTCCGGCAGATCGATCAAATTTCTGGTTTCCTCACTTAAAGGACAATGCAAAGTAATCACGTCGCTGGCTTCCAGTAGCTCAGTAAAAGCGACGCGTCCCGTTCGAATCGAAGTGGCCGTCTTCCGTTCAGCAATCAGTAGCTTCACGCCGACGGCCTTTGCCAGATTTCCCACCGCCTTCCCCAAGAAACCGTAGCCAACGATCCCAAGTGTGGCGCCGCGCAGATCGTGGATCGGATGATCGAGTAAGCAAAATTGCTTAGCCTCCTGCCAGGCTCCCGCGCGCACTTCTTGCAGGTAAGCATTGAGGTTGCGGCGTAAGGCGAGCATCAGTAGCAGCACATGCTCGGGAAGCGAATTACCTGCGTAATGTCGCGCATTACAGACGGCGATGCCGTTGTTTCTGCAGTACACGAGGTCAATGTTGTCCACGCCGGTGGCGGCTACGGCGATTAACTTAAGGCGGGACAGGCGGGAGAGTTCTGACGCGCGCAACGGCAGCTTATTGCAGATAGCGACGGTGGCGTCTTGTAAGCGCTCAACTACCTCATGAGGAGCAGTCTCAGCATAGTCGGTCCATTCGTGCTCAAATCGAGGCCGGCGAAACTCGACCTTGAAAGTATTTCGTTCGAGAAAGACTATTCGTTCCATGGACCTTAAAAAGTCCGCCTTAAAGCGAGGAGTAGTAATGGTCGAAATTCATAAAGTTTATTGATTTATGGATCGTGTTCTTCTACCCATCAGAATCAACATTCCATGAAGTTACACGAAACAATACGAATTCTCATTTGTGATCACTGGATCCCTAAACTTTCAACTACATGATTCTTTACGCCGCGGAATTTGATTGCCTTGCGGCCCTGGGCGTATCATGCGCGAGCGCGAGAATAACTGAAACCCGAGAGCATGGTCTGCCCTTAGAAGTACTAACACTTCATAACGATCAGTTCTCTGTAAAGTCTCATTCACCAACCAAAATACCGGGAGGGAAGCCATGAAGAGAAGTCTAATTGCGTTCGCTTTGCTGGCGTTATGTGCGTGCGCACTGCTGGTCGATAAACCAAGCCGCGCCACCACCGCTACGCCCGCCGAGGGCAGAGTAAAGGTCAGGGTGAGAAACTGCGGCACGGTGCATCCGAACGTGAGGCAGGCCGAGGAGATTCAAACTTCGTTCGCGAAATTCAAAATCGCAAAGGGAGCGCAGTTAAGTGCCACTGGCTCGGTCACTATCCCTGTCTACTTTCACGTAATCAATCGAGGCAGCGGCATTAAAAATGGCAACGTTCCCGATCACATGATTCGCGCTCAGATTGCGGTATTGAACAATGCATTCGACGGCGGCTCCGGCGGCGCGGCTACGGCATTTCGTTTTGAGCTCGCCGGTATTACCCGAACGACGAATGAAGCCTGGTACAACATGGGCATTAATTCTAATGACGAGCGCGCAGCGAAGTCAGCGCTGCGCCAGGGTGGTGCCAATGCTCTTAACTTTTATACTGCCAACCTCGGTGACAATCTCCTTGGCTGGGCTACTTTCCCCTGGACTTACCACGCCAAGCCCGAGTTGGATGGCGTTGTCTGTCTCTTTTCTTCGCTGCCCGGTGGTTCCACGGTTCCCTATGATGAAGGCGACACCGGAACTCATGAAGTTGGCCATTGGCTGGGCCTCTATCACACTTTCCAGGGAGGCTGTTCCACAAATAACGATTACGTCAGCGATACTCCAGCAGAAGGTGGGCCGGCATTCAATTGCCCGGTTGGTCGCGACACTTGCACGACAAGCAAGTATCCCGGCTTGGATCCGATCACAAACTTCATGGACTACACCGACGATGCCTGCATGTTCCAGTTCACTGCGGAACAGGCATTTCGAGCAGACGGAATGTTTGCTCAATACCGGCAATAGCCCGAATCGACCTTTGTTCTTTGTGCTTTAAACTTTGTTCGCCATCGCAAGTTGAATCATTAACTGCGCGCCGAATCAAAGTTCGAAGTACAAAGTTCAAAAACCTATTAGTGACGTCCTCATACAAATCTTGGCAGCGCGCATGATCAGATTTTGAAATCATGAACATACGCCAGGCATCATCTCAGGAAGCTGCGGAGTTGACCCGCATCGCTCACGACGCCAAAAGATATTGGGGTTATCCGGAGCACTGGCTACAGCGTTGGGAAGCTGACCTTACTCTCACGCCTGAATTCATCGCTGAAAATCACGTCTACGTTGCGGAGGAAGGAGATCGAGTTTTCGGTTTCTATGCCTTAAGTATCAAAGATAAAAGTGCAGAGCTTGAGCACCTGTGGGTAGCGCCGGATTCGATTGGAACCGGGGTCGGCAAGGAACTCTTTCTGAACGCAATGCAAAAGGCAGCGGAGTTAAGAGTCACGTCTGTCCAAATTTCGTCTGATCCGAACGCGGAAGGCTTCTATCAAAAGATGGGAGCGTATCGGGTGGGTGAGACGACTTCTGAACTCGATGGCGAGCCGCGCATCCTACCTCGCCTGAGCATCGAGCCTAACAATTCTCAAGACAAATAAGCCACAGATTCGACGGATATACACAGAACAAAGACTGGAACTTTTCTAATCTGTGTAATCCGCGAAACTCTGTGGCTAATTTTCGTTTAACCTTTCCCCACTAGCCTATCACGGCTTTTCTTTGTGTGAAGGACGCGGCGCTTCGACCTTCGCAGGTTCTGATTTCTGCGGTGGTGGGTCAGACTTCGGCGCCGGTTCTGATTTTGGCGGCGGATCCGACCGTTGCGGCGGTGGTTCATACTTGCGCACCGGTTCGGAACGTTGCGGCGGCTCGTAGCGCGGCGCTGGTTCTGATTTCGGTGGCGGTTCATACTTCCGCGCTGGGGGATCATAACGAGGAGTTTCAGTTCGTTCCCGAGGTTGCGGTTTCACAGTCTTCGGCTGTGAGTCATCGTTGTTATCGACTCTGGGTTTTGCTGGTGAGACTCGCGGATCTGAATCGGATCTTTCGGGCCTTCCTTTGTAATCCTGATCGCGTTTGATCACTCCAGTGCCATGGCTTGAATCGGTTCGCGGCACACGAGGCAGTCCTTTATCACCCCGTTGAATCGTACCGCTGCCATCGCCCGGTTCAATGTTAACCGTTTTCGGCGGTCGCGTTACGGCACCGGTAGGTCGTGAATCAGAGTCATTGGCCGGCGTCTGCGGAGTTATCGATTTTGACTCACGTCCGCCAAAAACTCTTGCGCGACGTAGCTCGGCATCGAGAGGAGCGCCTGTCTTGCGAATAGCTGCTCCGGTGGGACGAACAACAAAATCGCCAGCCCGCTGCACTCGCGGTTTAGCCACAGTAACGCGCGCGGTCGTATCTGACTGCCCAGCTCCTTTCTGCTGGTAAACGTTTGCCGGGCGCAACGGCAGATCGCCCTTCAACGGTTCCGTGCCGATGATGCGCCGGCCGACGGCTTCATTCACTCCTTTAAAACGCACTCCATCACCGCCAAAATCGCCGGCGTCGGTGGTTGAAATCGCGCGCAGGTAGGCGATCTCGTTGAATCGCGGCTGTCGTGCGCCTCTCCCTATATTTTTCGAAATATCGTAGCGACGGGAACGGGGATCCCGGTGATGATAAGGAAGCGGATACCACGACACGTGGTTGCCGATAGAAATGTGGAAGGCGACGAGAGCCGGGCGCCACCAACTACGATTGTGATGGTAGTAACTGCGCGGACACCATGCCCAATAGTTGTTGTAGTAAACCCAACGGCCGTAGTGATAAGGGGCCCAACCCCAGGGTTCATATCCGACCCATGTCCAACCATAGGGCCAAACCCAGGTCCAGGTTCCATGCCGATAAGGCGCCCAGTCAGTGTAGTTGTTAATGACAGTGACGTGTGGTCGCCACATCCAGCCGTAATCGTTTACATAAGTCCAGTCGCCATATGCATCGAGTTCTTCCGCGCCCCAAACGCGGCTATCGTAACGATCGGAATTGTAGCGGAGGCGTTGGGCCAGATAGCGTTCACGATCGGCAACCCACTCGTCCCACGAATCCGAAGCAGCGGCGGCGAACATCTCCCAATCGCCCGCGTTGGTGCCTTCATTAATTAACTCGGCGGCGCGTCCATCGCGCAAAGCGAATCCGGAAGTTTCCGAATAGATACGAGCTCGGCCGCCGCCAGTCACGGTGAAACGAACACGACCAGCGCGCGCCACGTCGATGCGATAGACACCTTTCTGTTCCGCGGCGAGTGTCGATTGCGGTGCATCGATCTCGAAATATTCGTGGTCACGATCAAAATTAGCGAGCCGCAAGGAAGCCGTGCCTTCAATAACGCTCAGTGCTATCCCTTCATCTCTCAAGGTCACAATGCGCAACATCGAGTTGGAGCCGAGTCGCACAAAATTGCGCGAGTCAATTTGAATCTCCAATTGAGTCTCGCGATCGGTGGCGACTGTATCGCCTTCAAGCAACGGGAAATTCACGCGTGCGCGTTCCCAATCAGTGTTGCCCTGACGCTTAAGAGTGACTTCTCCTTTGATCAAGCTGATGCGGACAACGCGGGCCTGCTCGTCATAAGTCTCGGCTTCCTCATCTTCGGAAAAAGCTAAGACATTCGCGGTGAAGAGTGTTGAGAAAAGAATTAGTAAGAGAGAAACGATCCGGAATGGGACAAGTCGGGAAGAACGCATAACCACGCTCCTTATGTGTCTGCTGTTTTTACCACATTGCGTTTACCGTCGGCGCGTCGAGGTAGGAGAACCGGGCGCGTTGGCGAATAGCTAAGCGTCTATCAGCGCGGTGCCGATTACCGGGAGAGCCTTAGTCTATGCTCGGGCCAAGAGCAAGGTCTGTGCCCGATGAGACGTTCTTTGAGTGCTACACTAAAAGTATTATTCCGGCGCTATGCCGGCGGCCGCGGCTAAATCGAGCTCGGCGTTTCTTGGGACTTAACTAAAGATCCCGAAACCTGAAAAGAGTTAATCAGCCGCCACGTTGCCACTTCTTTCTGGATCGAACGAAGACGGACCCGATAATTCAGGAGCCTTCGCATTAACCAAATAGTGCTAGGTTCGCACCATCTGGGTTAGAAATATGTCTCAGGTCTCAGGTCTTAGGTCTCAAGTCTCAAGTTTGGATCGAATCTGGAAACCTGAGACCAAAGAGATGAGACCTGAGACGTGAGACCTGAGACTTGAGATCAGCTTCGGCGGCGATGTATCCAAAACTCGTCCACTGATCGCTGGAAACTATCTGCTGTAGTAGTTCAACTGACTTTTCGGCCCGTCCGTTGTAGTGATGCCAATTCGCCAGCCCGTAAAGAATGCTAAGTGAGCCTGGAGAGCTTGGTTGTTTGAGTGTTTCTGCCCGCAACGCCTCGGCATCGACGAGTCCCTTGTACATCAGCACTAGTTTGTAATAACCATCATTTTCAATAACGTCCATCTTCGTCTTGATCGGGTCGAGGGTTTGGCGGGCTTCGCTCTCCCGCTTTAGCCGGCGCAGAGTCATATACAACCAATGAGTGGTGGCAACGATGCTGTCGGCATTCCTGGAAACCTTTAGACACTCGCGATAGCTCTTGAGAGCATCCTCGTTACGTCCTGTGAGATATTGAGCGAGGCCCAGGTGATACCAAATATTGAACTGCAACGTTCCGGTGGGAATATTGCGCGCGTTTGGTTGACCGTCTGGTTCGACTTCGTCGGGCAAACCTTTGACGAGTCTGACTGCTTTCTGAAAGTCTGCAATTGCCAGATCGAATTTTCGTATGGTGATGTAACGGTGACCACGGTGGCGATAAAGCCGGGCGTCGCGGGGGAACTTCTTGATGCCCAAACTGTAGACCTCGATCGCTTCAGTGAACCGTCCGAGATAACCAAGTCTACGGCCGACCCAGATCAGAGCCTCAGGATTATTCGGTTCCGCGGCATAGCGAGCTTGCGCTTCAGATAGACGAGCTTCCATGTCGCGCTTTGCTTCGGAGGAAATAGGAGGTGGTGAGCGTTTGGTGAAGTCAGCTGCAGCGTCGAGTTGCTGCTGCCCCTGCCCAGCGACTTGGAACGGGCAGGATGTGATTAGCAATGCGATTGTTAAGAAGAATTCCATAAGTTGAAGGTCTCAGGAGGACAAACGGAGAAGTTTCTATGCCAATTGGCAATTCCAGTCAAAGTATTTCCGCTTGGCGATTTTAGATTGCCAATTGTCCGTAACAAAAGAAGCCAAATCAGACAATTGGCAATTGACAATGTGAAGGCTGCAACTAATTGGCAATCGGCAATTCTAAAACCGATGTTTGACTTCGATCTCATCATCATCGGCGCGGGAATCAACGGCGCAGGCGTGGCTCGCGACGCCGCGATGCGCGGTTTGAAAGTACTCCTGCTCGACAAGGGCGATGTCGGTGGTGGCACTTCGAGCTGGTCGACTCGTTTGATTCATGGTGGCCTGCGCTATCTCGAGCACGGCGAGCTTGGACTCGTTCGCGAATCGCTCCGCGAACGAGAAACGTTGCTGCGGATAGCTCCGCATCTGGTTCGTCCTCTACCATTCTTACTTCCAATCTACCAGCACTCGCGACGCGGGCCTTTGTTGTTGCGACTCGGCATGATCATGTATGACCTGCTTTCGCTCGGCAAGTCGCTGCCGCGTCACCAGATGCTTTCAGCTCGAGAAGCACTCGCCCGGGCCCCGGGATTGAACCAGGAAGGTCTCCGCGGAGCCGCTCTGTACTATGACGCTCAGGTGGAATTTGCTGAACGCCTGGTAGTTGAGAACGCACTCTCTGCGATTGAACACGGCGCCCAAGTCAGTACTTACACGCGCGTCTCTGAATTCATAGTCGAGAACGGACAACTGCTGGGTGTTTACTTAGAAGATCGGGACGGTCGTCACCGCAGCGCAACGGCTCCAGTGATAATCAATGCGGCCGGACCGTGGGTTGATAAAGTTCTCCCCAGCGTGAATGCTGCGCTACGTTTGATCGGCGGGACCAAGGGCAGCCATCTCATTCTGTCGCGCTTCACGGGCGCGTCAGACACGGCAATTTATCTCGAAGCCAAAAGAGATCAGCGCCCCTTCTTCGTCATTCCCTGGAATGGCAACTACTTGATCGGCACTACCGACCGCCGTTACGAGGGTGATCTTGACGACGTGCGCATTGATGAAGACGAAGTCGAATACCTGCTAAGCGAAACCAACGCCGTGTTTCCCTCGGCAAAGCTGTGTCGCGAAGCCATCCTTTATAGCTATTCCGGTGTTCGCACGCTTCCGTTCACAAAAGAGACTGACGAGCAGAGTATTACGCGGAGGCACTTCATCCGTCCGCATCCCAGATTTGATAATTTGTTTTCCCTCGTCGGAGGTAAGTTGACGACTTATCGAAGTCTGGCTGAAGAGACGACAGATCTTGTGTTCACAAAATTAGGACGAGCCTCACCGCCGTGTCAGACATCGCAAGTTCGACTCGGTGAACGTTCATTGACGGACAAGGCAACGTTACTACCAGCACGCTTGAGTAGGATCTATGGTGCCCGAGCAACCGCAATCACCGAACTGGCAGCAACAAATCCCGAGCTTGCTGAGGTCTTCGACGGGGAGACCGGTGCGATTGCTGCTGAAGTCGTTTATTCGTTCGAGCATGAGTTCGCGTCCACGCTGGTTGATTGTTTGATGCGACGCACGATGGTGGGTCTCAACTCAACCGGGGGACTCGACGCTGTCGAAAAAGCCGCGATTGTCGCGCAAAAGCACCTCGGCTGGTCCGAGAGTCGCGTAACACGTGAGGTCGCCGCTTACGGAAAAGACGCGGGGCGGAGAAGTTCTGTTAACCAACATTAGCTATTCTGGCTTCGGAATGCCGCGCTAAAATCATGGCGACGCTCGGTGTCGAAAGAGATGAATCAGTAGAAGAATCAAAAACCTAACCTGCGGCACCGAAGTACATGCCCCATCCGGCGGCGAAGCCATCGCGCAGTTGGAAATACTTCTTAGGCTCTCTGATTAGGTGTAGGCTTTGTCACGTAAGCTTAAAAAAATGAGAACAATAAACAGATTACTTATCGCGCTCTGTTTTTGCGCCCTAACCATACCTCAAGCGGCGGCTCAGTTAGTTGACACCGGCCGCCTCAACACCTGGACGACTCGGACTGTGTCGCGACGGCAGGAGGGGACGGGAACAACATACGTGCGGAGCGTGCGTGTGGGGCGGCATCAAACATTTGATCGCGTGGTGTTTGAGTTCTCAGGTTCGATGCCCAATTATCGGATCGAATATCTCAAGGGACGTTTTTATGAGAACGAAGGCGGGCGCCAGCGCATCAAGATTGCGGGCAATGCGTTCGTCCAGGTGAATCTCAATTTGATTCCAACTGATGAAGAACAGATGAAACTGCGCGAGCAGGATTCTTTCATTCCCAAGGGCCGGCTAAAGTTTCGTTCGGTTTTGGAGTTGGATGAGGCCGGACTCTTTGAAGGCTATTACGATTTTCTCTTGGGCCTCAGGGCTCGTAAGCTGTTTCGCGTAAGCGAGCTTTCAAGTCCATTACGGCTGGTGATCGACTTTAGGAATTGAGTCATTGAGTCTTCGGGTCATTGAACCATTGGTTGTTGATAAGAATGAAACTGCACTGAATGAAATGAGCAACGTCCCAGATCAAACAATGAATCAATGAATCAATAATTCAAAGAACCCAATCACTAAATGACTCAATGATTCAATTCCTACCGAGGGTGTTATGAACGCAATAAGATCTAAATTCTCGCCGCTGCGAATAGTAATCTGCGTTGGAATGATAGGCATCTGCTTGGCTTCCTCGGCCTGGGCACAGAATCCCGCGCCAACTCCGCCGGACCAGCGCGGCATCGGCGTCCAGAGCAGCTCGCCCAACGCAAACTCGATTGCTGCCCAAAAAGGAAAAGAAGCTAAACCTGAGCTCGTTCTCCAAACCGGCTACAACAATTTCTTCGGAGCCACCCGTCTCGTTTTCAGTCCTGACGGTCGTTTGCTGGCAACAGCAACTTTTCGCAGCAGCGCCATAAAGCTCTGGGACACCAGCAACGGACGCGAGTTGCGCAATCTTTCCAGTGGACCTCAAGGTGGGATGGGCATCTCGCCGGCCGTCGCTTTCAGCAAAGACAGCCGTCTCATCGCCGCTGCGTCCGGAACTAATTCAATTAAGGTTTGGGACGTTGCGAATGGGCGCGAGTTGCAAACACTCACCTCAGGCGCCGGAGGCTCCGTTGCCGCGATGGCTGGTGTCTCCTTCATCGCTTTCAGCTCGAATGATCGTCTGGTGACAATCAGCGACGCAATCAGAGTTTGGGATCTAACGACGGGACAAGAGCTGCGTTCAATTGGCACCGATACCCTTAGTTCGATCGCGCGCATGAGCGGCGATGGTGGTGCAGCTTTAAGTCTGGATGGAATGCAACTGGCGTCCGTGGTGACCGACGCCGGCAACAATGAAATTAAGTTTATTGACCTCGCCTCTGGTCGTGAAACTCGATCCGTAAAACTTCCCGATGACGATCTGCAAAGCCTTGACCTGGCATTCGCAGCGGATGGCCGTCTACTCGTCTCGGGAATTTCAGACAAGCGCGTGAAGTTATGGGAAGTCACCAGCAATGCGAAGGAACGCGACCTCGGAATGGTCGCGCAAAATTGGAGCTTTCTAAAATTTAGTCCCGGAGCTCGTTTGCTGGCGTCCGCGGAGGGCTACACAGTCAAGCTTTGGGAGGCAGCCACCGGACGCGAGTTGCTAGTTCTGAAAGCGCCGAACAGCGGCCTTTTTGTGAATACTGCCCGCGTCTTCGCCACCTTTACCGATGATGGGAAGAGAATTGCCACCGGAGGTTTCGATTCACCCACGGTGATTTGGGAAGCGGAGAACGGCAAGCAGTTGCTCAAGATGAGCGGCCGCACAAACATGGCATACAAAGTCGCCTTCAGCGCCGATGGCAATCAGCTTTGGTCTGGTGGTCGGACGCGCTGGGACCTGCGAACTGGTCGTGGCTTGCGTCTCGTTTCTGGTCCAACCGATCAGCAGCTCGGCTTTCCCAGTCCTGACGGCAAGCTCCTCGCGATGTTCTCACCGAACAGCAATGTAGTTTCGATTTTGGAAACACCGTCTGGGCGCAAGCTTCAAAGTCTGGTACCAGCGAATCGCGAGATAGTTGTACAGCGTCTCGGTTTCAGCGCGGACGGCAGCATGCTGGTAGTGAATTACGGGGCTTCTGAAGGGCAGATGAGCAAGGGGAATAATCCAGGTGTGACGGGCATCGAGAATCTGGTCAGGATTTGGGATGTAAAAACGGGTCGCGAGCTGCGCGCCCTTAATGTCGGAGCGAGCGCCGTCGCGGCTGACTTTAACTTCGACGGCCGCATGCTCGCGACCCTCGGAGCGATGGGCGAAACATCATTATGGGAGACTGCCTCCGGTAATAAATTGCGCGACTTGACCAGTTCGCCGATGGCAAGCATTACCCAAATGATGCAGGGCGCCGGCGGCGGAATGACCCCGGAACAATTAAAAAAGCTGGGGTCAGGCAAACCGGGCAGCCTGCCGAAAATGCCGAGTGGCATGCCGCAAATGCCAGACCTCTCTGCAATGAGCAGCATGATTACAAACATGATGGGTTCGATGTCGGCCGGGACGATGGGCCGCAGTGTCACATCCATGGCTTTCAGTCCTGATGGCCGAACGCTGGCGATTGGCGGAGTCGAATCCAAGTCGAATCTGAATTTCGCCGCCATGATGGATCCTGCGGCGCAACGCAATAAGAAAAATTCCAAGCAGCGTGACCCGCAGGACATCATGAAGGACATGAAGGTTGAGTCGACGGGTCAAGTGACGCTCTGGGACGTTGCCACTGGAAATCAAAGCGCAGTGCTTAGTGGACACGGCAAAGGCGTTTCTCAAGTCGCATTCAGTCGCGATGGCCGGCTACTCGCTTCCAGCAGCACTGATAATTCGATCAGGATTTGGGACGTCGCTTCACGGCGCGAGTTGCGAACAGTTGTCGGACATACCGCAAACATCGAGTCGATGGATTTCAGTCCCGACGCACGCTTGCTTGCTTCTGCCAGTGACGATGGCGGCACGTTTCTTTGGGACGCAAACACCGGCGAGCATTTGCTGACGTTGATCTCGCTCGACGACGGCGCCGAATGGATGGTGGTTACGCCGCAAGGTTTGTTCGACGGCACCCCTGTCTCATGGAACCAGATCCTCTGGCGCTACAACCAGGACACTTTCAACGTTGCACCGATCGAATGGTTCTTCAACGAGTATTACTATCCGGGATTGCTGGGCGAGGTGTTCGCGGGCAAGCGGCCTAAAGTTGCCGAAGATATTTCGCGGAAGGATCGCCGCCAGCCGGTCGTAAAACTCTCCTTAGTTGATCCGGCAGCCGCGACGGCTACGGGAATTTCTTCCCGTACTACAAAAGTAAGAATCGACATCACTGATGCGGCGGCAGACAAAGAAAACAATGAAAGTGCCGGAGCGCGAGACGTGCGCTTGTTCCGCAATGGCTCACTGATCAAAGTCTGGCGTGGCGATGTTTTAAACGGCAAACCTGCAGTCACTTTAGAAGCAGAGATTAGCCTCGTGGCTGGACCCAACCAACTGACTGCCTACGCGTTCAATCGCGACAACGTCAAAAGCAAAGACTCACTACTACTGCTCACCGGCGCCGATAGTTTGAAGCGCGCGGGCACGCTTTACATCATTGCGGTGGGCCTGAATGAGTATGCAAACGCTCAATACAATTTGAAGTATGCCGTGGCGGACGCGCAGAGCTTTGCTGAAGAAGTGCGCCGGCGGCAGATGCAGATTGGGCAAGAGCGCGTCGAGGTTTTGCCGTTGCTTAATCAAAATGCTACCAAAGCCAACATCCTCGCGGCGTTGCAACACTTGTCAGGAGTGCCGGGACCGCCTTCTTTGAAGGAAGCTGATCCTGCTTTCAAGGGCTTGAAGCGGGCGCAGCCGGAAGACAAGGTAATCATTTACTTCGCGGGCCACGGCACAGCTCAGGCCCAACGCTTCTATTTGATCCCGCACGACCTGGGCTACACAGGCGATCGGAGGAACTTAAGCGGGCAAGGCTTACAGAAGATCCTGGCAAGCAGCATTTCTGATATTGAGTTGGAACAGGCGGTTGAAGGTCTGGATGCAGGCCATCTGTTGCTGATTATCGACGCCTGTAATTCGGGGCAAGCACTCGAAGCGGAAGAGAAGCGGCGCGGTCCAATGAATTCCAAGGGTTTGGCGCAACTCGCTTATGAGAAGGGTATGTACATTCTCACCGCCGCACAGAGTTACCAGGCCGCGCTCGAGGCAGCAGAGCTGGGACATGGTTTGCTGACTTATGCCCTCGTGGAAGAGGGACTGAAGACCGCAATTGCAGACACCGAGCCGCAGGATGGTTTGTTGAATGCGAGAGAGTGGCTGAACTTCGCTACCGACCGCGTGCCGCAAATGCAGGAAGCGAAGATGAAACAGAGCCGGGGCGTCGGTCTGCAGATCGCGTTTACCGAAGGCGAAGAAAAAGTTGCGCAGCCCGAGAAGCGTACCGTGCAACGCCCGCGAGTGTTTTACCGGCGAGAGTTGGAAGCAAATCCGTTATTGATCGCGAAGCCGTAGTCCACCGAGCCGCGTAGCGGCGGTAGAATTTAGCCCCGGGGTCACGGCCCAAAAAATTCAAAGCCCGCTTTAGCGGGCGACAGATCGTTACAAATAGAATCCGCCGTCGAAGGCTGCTCTCCGCGCATTCCAAAAGCGCCTTTACCTCACAAATGAACAGGTCTATGCTTTCGATTAGAAAACAGTTTGTCGGATCTTTAAACCTAAACCGGTAGTCTCCTCGTTGCTATCGAAGTCTCCTCAATCAGCCGAAAGGCACAGCTAAGAGGGAGGTATGAATATGCCTTTTCACTTTTCAGCTCGTGTGCCAGGGCGCGACTCATGCACCATTCTCCAGGTCTTCTGCACGCTCTTGCTGGCACTCTTGCTCCAGTCAATCTCCTCTAATCCACCACGGGTTAAAGCCCAAACCCAGCGAGGTCAAACTTACAAATTCGACCCACTCACACCCGAAGAACGCGAGCTCGCGGTTCGTTTAGCCGAAGCTGACGAGCGCGTCAAAAAAATGCGTGGCCAGGGCCGTCACAATTTGATTTTGGTCGAGCTGGCAACGCCGAAAACTGGTGATCAAAACGATCTGAACAGCCGTCACGCTGAAGTCTTGTACTACCGGTACGATGGCAATCAAGGCGTCCTGACACTTGTTGACTTGCGCCGGCAGGCGGTACAGGAAGTCGTGGCCATTAATGGCGACTCCGTTCCGCTCGTTGCCGAGGAAGTTAACGAAGCTCTCAACCTCGCGCTGCAAAACCGGACCTTGATCAATCTGCTTGGTCCTAACTATCAGCAGTATCGAGTTGCGTCCTCGAGTTCGCCGGACCGAGAACCTAATCGGGTCGAGGCTTTGCGACTCCTTGCGAGTTCACCGGATGACCCATGTTACCGCCACCGCTGCGTCTCACTGCTTTTCCGGCAGGGCGATACTTTCCTGACTGGGACGGAAGTGATTGTTGATCTCACCAATCAAAGGGTGCGCGTTGACCAACCCGCACAAAGGCGTCCCGCACCGAGAAGGAGGGCAAGATGAATTCAAGAATCAAACTCACTATCTGCTTGTTTTCAGTTTTCGCCGTTCTCTTTGTATTGAATCAAACTGCCTCAGCCCAGACGCTACCGTGCTCGGGAAACTTTATCGAGCAGCGATTTCCCGTCGACACTTCGTTGGCCGAAGAGACACGCTGGCGCTTTTGCTTTCAGCGGGTAACCAGGAACGGCCTGGTGATCAATGCAGCCTCTTTCCGAAAATCGCCCGGCTCCCCCTGGGTCCAGGTTATTTACGATGCTCGCGTGATTGAACTGTTCGTGCCTTATCACAGTGGCTCGCCGCGGTTTCTTGACATGAGCAGCTTCAATTTTTCACTCTTCCAGTTGTCGAATAAACATTGCCCCAAGGCCCATGGCGGCACCTTGCTCGACAACAGTCACGTTTGCAAGGAAGTGCACGACCGAGGATTAGCCTGGACGAATTACAATCAGGTGCGACGCGGCGAGGAGGTTGTGCTGTGGGGCGGAATCGGTGCGGGCAATTACAACTACATAATCGAATGGACTTTCCGTGACGATGGTGTCGTGCTGGGCCGAGTCGGAGCCACCGCCACCAATTACCCACCCCAACCGCTGGAAACCCACATGCACGGAATCTTCTGGCGGCTGGATATAGATCTCAACGGAGCGGGAAGCGATTCAGTCGGACTGATATCGCACCGCGAGTCCTTGTTTGCGTTAGGCCTCACCGCGAGCGACTCTACCCAAATGATCTCTAATGAAGGCCGTCGCGAGTGGGTTGCGTCTGCTTTCACGAGTCTGAATATTCATGATGCTAACTTGAGGAACCGGCAAAACCACCAATCCGGTTATCACCTCATTCCTTTGCAAACCGGAACGCCGCGACATCAGGAGAGTTTCACCAAGAGTGATTTTTGGGTGACTCGCTACAACTTTTCGGAGATGCACGTGCCGTCTCTGCCAACCTATATCTCGCCAGCTCAATCGGTGTCGAACAGCGACGTTGTAGTTTGGTATTACAGCGCCGCCCATCACACTCCGCGTGATGAGGATGGCCGACACGTCAACAATCAGTTTCAACCTACGGTGGCGCAAGTCATGTGGACAGGGTTTATGCTGAAGCCCCATGACCTCTTTGACCAAACGCCGCTTTATCCCTAAGTGAAACGCTAATCCCCGACGACGACCACGTTTACCCAAGCGATAAGGATTGTCGGGTGGCCCTCCGTGGCCACCCCCGTTTTCGCGCGAGGCCTTTTCAATTCGAACGTATATTGGGTGGCCACAGAGGGCGCCCTTTTTTTATCGCTGCCAGATTCATCAATTCGAAACGCGGGGCGTGGCCACAGAGGGCCACCCCTACATTTCATCTGTTCATGCAAGAAATCTCGGTGCTGAAAGACCCTAAAAGCTTTGCCCAAGTCAGGCTATTTCGTTGTAATGTACTCATCTCTCGATGAGCGCAACAACAAACAATCATTTCGTCGGCAAGTCTGCCCCACGTAAAGAGGGTCGTGCGAAAGTTACGGGGGCCGCGCTGTATGTTGATGACCTCACGTTTCCCGACATGCTTCATGGCGTAACGGTGCGCAGCTCTATTCCGCGTGGCCGCATCACAAACATCGAATTCGCAGACGACCTTCCCTGGGATCAAATCACTGTCGTCACCGCTAAAGACATTCCGGGCGAAAACTACGTCGCCCTTATTTTGAATGACCAGCCTTTCCTCGCGGACGGTGTTGTCAATCATCCCGAAGAACCGATCCTCTTGCTGGCGCATCCCGACAAGTATGTGCTTGAAGAAGCGCGCCGCAATGTGAAAATTGAATACGACGAATTGCCCGCCGTCCTTTCTTTAGAAGACGCGGTAAACAAAAAAGAGATCATCTGGGGTAAAGACAACGTTTTCAAATCGTTCCTGGTTGATAAAGGAAATGTAGACGAGGTTTGGGAGACAGCGGACATCGTCGTGGATGGTGAGTATCACACCGGGGCGCAGGAACAACTTTACATTGAGAACAATGGCGCGATTGCGATCGCGAATCCGACTGACGGGGTGACGGTCTGGGGGTCGATGCAGTGTCCTTACTACGTTCACAAGGCCCTCGTAAAATTGTTTGCGCTTCCTGAAGACAAGATCCGCGTAATTCAAACTGAAACCGGCGGCGGGTTTGGCGGAAAGGAAGAATATCCTTCGCTGATCGCCGGGCACGCGGCCCTCCTCGCCTGGAAAACCGGCAAGCCCGTCAAAATTATCTATGACCGCGCCGAAGACATGGTGGCAACCACCAAGCGCCATCCTTCTCGAACACGACATCGCACCGCCGTTACCAAAGACGGAAAACTCAGCGCGATGGAGATTGAATTTGTGGTCGACGGGGGCGCCTATTGCACCCTCTCGCCAGTCGTCCTCTCGCGCGGCACGATTCACGCCGCCGGCCCGTACAGTTGTGCGAGTGTGCGCATTCGCAGCAGCGCAGTCGCAACGAATACGCCGCCGCATGGCGCGTTCCGGGGATTCGGGGCGCCGCAAAGTATTTTCGCGCTGGAGCGTCACCTGGATAAGGTCGCGCATGCGGTGGGTCTCTCGCCGGAAGAATTTCGCCGGCGCAACTTTGTGAAAGAAGGAGAGACGACTGCGACCAGCCAGGTGATTCGCGAGAAAGTCGAGATGGGGAAACTGCTCGATGAGGCACTTAAACTCAGCGACTACCATGCAAAGCGCGAGAAATTTGCCCGGGAGAATCCCACTCGCGGCGTCAAACGAGGGGTTGGCTTCGCTTCGTTTATGCACGGCGCCGGGTTCACGGGTTCCGGAGAAGTCTACCTGCAGTCTGTCGTCGGCGCGGAAGCTACTGTGGATGGACGCGTACGAATTCTGGCGGCTAGCACTGAGATTGGTCAGGGAACCAACACGATCTTTTCGCAAATCGCTGCTGATGCGCTCGGGGTTGACGCGGATCTGATCGATGTCGCCCAACCTGATACGAGTCTCGTCCCCAACAGCGGACCTACCGTGGCTTCGCGCACCTGCATGATCGTGGGCAAGCTCGTGGAGTCGGCAGTGTTAGGTTTAAAGCAGACCTTGATTGGTAGTGGACTGCTTACGGACCAATATTCGTCGGCGGAGTTTCAGGAAGCGTGTCGTGCGTACGTGATGCAATTCGGTCAACTAAAATCGCTCAGCAAGTATCAGCCGCCCCCGAATGTGAATTGGGATGATGAGAAATATCAGGGCGACGCTTATGGCACCTACGCTTGGGCGATCTATGTCGCCGAGGTAAGTGTCGACCTGCTTACTTACGAAGCGCACGTGCAGGACTTCGTGGCGCTGCAGGAAGTCGGTCGAGTTATAAATCCGGTGCTGGCTGCGGGGCAGATTGAGGGAGGGGTTGGACAAGCCATTGGTTTCACGCTTTTTGAAAACGTCGTTTGGGAAAATGGGCGGATGATAAATAACCAGATGACTAACTACATCATTCCTACCGCTGCGGATATTCCCCCCATTCGAGTTTACTTTGAAGAGAACCCGTACGCGTATGGTCCTTCAGGGGCCAAGGGCATCGGTGAGCTACCGATGGATGGCGCGGCGCCGGCGATCCTGAGCGCGATCGAAAATGCGACGGGAGTTAGCTTCAACCAAGTGCCCTTGATGCCGGAAGCAATGATGGAAAATTTAAGGTGATTACGTTTTGAAAGTGCGGCTTGCCGCTCTCCGTGCGGAAAGGCTTTGCCTTTCCGTCGTTCGTCTCAAGATGTTGCGCGAGGCTCAGCCTCGCGAAGACAAATGATTTGTGTGGCCGGTAAGGCAAGCCTTACCGCACGGAGGGCGGCAAGCCGCGAACGCGCCTAATGGATACGCCCAAGAACACTCTCAACATATCATGCACCGTTAACGGCGAGGTGCGGACGCTGGAAGCTTACCCGTTGTCGCGCTTGCTCGACGTTCTGCGAGAGCAACTCCATCTGACCGGGACGAAAGAGGGATGTGGCGAGGGAGAGTGTGGCGCGTGCTCAGTTTTCTTAAACGGCGAGCTGGTTAATAGTTGTCTCGTGCCGGCGGTGCAAGCGGCAGGCGCCACTATCAAGACAATTGAGAGTGTTGCTAGTGGCAGCGAGCTAGACGCAGTGCAGCAGGCGTTTGTGGAATTTGGCGGCGCGCAGTGCGGCATCTGCACCCCAGGAATGGTGCTGGCTGCGGTCGATCTACTGGCACGCAACCCTAAGCCGAGTGAACAGGAGATCCGCACTGGGCTCGCCGGCAATCTTTGCCGCTGCACCGGCTACATGAAGATTTTTGAATCGGTAGTGCGAGCGTATCAGAAGCAGGGATGATCTCCGATGCTTGATATCTACGATGAGTTTCGCCGGCTAATTAAGGTCTTTGACGAGCACAAGGTTGCTTACGCACTCTGCGGCGGCATGGCTATGGCGGTTCATAAACGTCCGCGAATGACAATCGATATCGATATTCTAATTCCACCTGAATTCTTGGAACGAGTGATTCCGCTTGCCAGCGAGCTCGGATATAACATTCGGGGTAAGGACCTCAGTTTCGCTCAGGGTGCAGTTGAAATACGCCGCGTTTCAAAAATTGATGCTGCCTCAGGAGATTTACTCTCTTTGGATTTCTTGTTAGTGACTCCCCAACTCCAGAGTGTGTGGGCATCACGAATCATATCAGAATGGGAGGGGGGCACATTCACGGTTGTATCCCGGGCAGGATTGATTGCGATGAAACAGCTTAGAATGAGCGGTCAGGATATAGATGACATAGAAGCGTTAGCCGAAGGAGGTGGCGATGCAGAAAACTGATATGTCTGCGAAAGCCGTCACGACCAGATTGAAACGGGTATCGCAACTTAGACGGCTAGGTCTTGCATTACAGAAAGCCAGGATCAAAGAAGTCCCAAAAACTCATAAGACGGATCGCGCAGGTACTCTTAGTCCTTCCAACGCACTCAAACCTCAAGCTAAAGGTAGATGAGAGCGAATATTCCCAACTACCGCGTTGTCTCGCCGCCTGATTTGTCCGCGACTCTAGAGTTGCTCGCCCGCGAGCCAGGCGTTTGGAAACCATTCGCCGGTGGTACCGACCTCATGGTGTTGCTGGAAGCGGGAAAGCTTGCGCACAAAAATTATCTAAACATTTGGAACCTGAATGAGCTTCGAGGAATCGAAGTGAACGAGACTCACGTGACCCTGGGCGCACTCACCACTTACACCCAGGTTCAGGCCGATCCGGTTTTGCAATCCGAGTTTGCGATGCTTTGTCAGGCGGCGAGCGAGACGGGCGGACTCGCCATTCAAAATCGCGGAACCATTGGCGGCAATATCGTCAACGCTTCACCAGCAGCAGATTCACCACCAGCCTTACTTGCTTACGATGCAGAACTGGAATTGTCGTCCAGCGCAGGCAGCCGTTGGCTTCCTTATCACGGCTTCCACACTGGTTATAAGCAGATGTTGCTGCGACCCGACGAATTATTAACGCGAATTCGCTTACCTCGCCAAACAAGCAATCAACAGCAGCACTATCGCAAAGTGGGAACCCGCAAAGCCCAGGCGATTTCCAAGATCTGTTTCGCCGGAATTGCCTCAATGGATAACTCTACCGTTGCGGAAGTGCGAATTGTATTTGGCAGTGTGGCGCCTGTGCCGCTTCGCTGCGTACAGACCGAGACGGCCTTGCGCGGTCAAACACTCGACGCAAACACTATCGCTAACGCCAAGCAAGCTCTCGCTCAGGAGATCGTCCCGATCGATGATATTCGTTCGACAAAGAATTACCGCTTGCAGGTGAGCCTCAATCTGTTTACGGATTTTCTTTCCCGCATTTCTTCTCCAGCTTGATATGATGAACCCGCCTGTTTCCTGACGTCCCAGATTTAATGTCAACAGAAGGCGCTTGAGATACTGAATGAGCCCGCCGCCCCTGCAACGCTTCCTCCTTTCCTCAGCAGTCCTGCTTCTCCTGATCGCGACCAGCGCGGTTGGAGCTCGAGGACAATGTCCTACCGCACCCGACACTGGATCGGAAAATCGCCTGAACATGTTGGTGCTCGGTGATTCGATTCTTTGGGGACAAGGTCTGCAGGAGCCGCAGAAACCGTGGTATCGCGTTAAGTGTTGGCTGCAAGGCACAACCGGCAGAATTGTAGACGTTGTGGTAAAGGCGCACTCGGGTGCAATCATAGAACGATCGCCGGGACATACTCAGAGTTACAGCTCACCGAGCGGCGAAGTAAATTTGCCGCTGCCTTCGATCAATGAAGAGCTGGACGAAGCTGTTAAGACATATGGCGATGTGACAAAGGTGGATCTGATTCTGCTCAACGGTTGCATCAACGATGTGGACGTGCGCAACCTTTTGAATGCTTCGGTGGCCCGCAACCTAATCGGCGAGCGCGCTGCATATAGTTGTGGCGCGGCGATGGCTCGCTTGCTAAGGCGGACTACTGCAGCCTTCCCCAACGCTCACGTTATTGTGCCGGGATACTACCGAATCGTTTCGACGCAGACGGAAGACAATGCTTTTATTCGATTGCTGGTGAAGCAGTTGGCCGGCCCGCCGACAAGTAGCGAGCGACTGAACGACAAGCAGAGACGCGAGCGCTTGATTAATAATTCGGAAGAGTTTTACACGGTCTCGACTCGCAGTCTGCGCGAAGCCGTCAAACAGGTGAATGAGGAGCTGCAGGCGCGAGGTTCAAAACAGAAAATCCTCTTTGCTGACATACAGTTTTGGCCTGAACACGCTTTCTCGGCGAAAGACACACTGCTTTGGACCTTTGTTTTTGCTTCAACAAATCTTTCGGGTTTTCGTAAGTTACTCGTGATCCTCACCTTCGGAACCAGCGCTTACAAACCAAATGACGTGATGCGAAAGCAAAGAATTGCCAGTTGCAAAGAAACTTATAAGAAGCCGAAAGGGTTGAAAGAAACCAAAGCTGAAAAGCAGAGCCGGGAGAACCATTACCTTGCTTGCCGCTATGCCTCTCTCGGTCATCCCAATCAAATGGGCGCCCTGATTTACGCTGAATCGATCAAAGGCCAGCTTCAGTGGTTAATTCCGACAACTGGTTGGCTGCGACAAACGCGCGCTACTGAAACAATCACTCCAAACTAGAAGGAAGCAACGATGCAGAACATTTCCCCCACTCCAACGTTCACACCCGGCGCGGTGCAACCGATGGTCTGTCTCAGGGCAGGCTACGACCTCATCCGAGATCAGTACTGGCTTTTTGTCGGGATGTGCTTCGTGGCGATCCTAATTGGCAGCGCAGTGCCGTTTGGAATCTTAATGGGCCCGATGATGTGCGGTCTGTATGTCGCGATTTTCCAAAAGCATCGTGGGACGAAGGTGGAGTTTGGAACGCTTTTTAAAGGCTTCGACTATCTCGGCGAAAGCATCATCGCCACTTTGATTCATGTAATCCCGATCATCATAGTCATTGTTCCCTTCTATATCCTTTTCTACGGTGTCCTGCTCTTTGTAATGCCGCGTAGCGGCGGCGAAGCGGATTCTGGCGCCTTGCTGGGATTCTTTGGGATCTTCTTCGTCCTTTTTATTGTTGTGATGCTTTTGATCCTACTGGTGTCGGTGCTGTTCACGTTTACTTATCCGCTGATCGTTGACCGACGGCTGAGTGGACTCGATGCAGTGCGCACGAGTGCCAAGGCAGCGCTGGCGAACTTCTGGCCGCTCCTCGGACTACTCCTGCTCACGGGGCTACTTGGATTTCTCGGGGTGCTGCTTTGCTACGTAGGCATGTTCCTGGTATTTCCGGTGACCTTTGCAGCCACGTCCATGGCCTACGAACAAGTGTTCGGCATAAAAGGCGAAGGCCCGATCATTCCCGGCCCACCGCCACCTCCCACATTTACTTAATTGGTCACGTGTGAGAGACAAATAGAAGTAATGCTCAGTCCAGAAATAATGCTCAGTCCGGAAGGTGGGCTTGCCCCTGCCAGAATTTAAATGGCACTCGAGCGAGAGATGACCCTCGGAGTGATTGATTCGGCTTTGCCGTCTCCCGTGCGGTAAGGCTTGCCTTACCGGAAGACTACTTGCTAGAAAGACTTTCGCGATTGTTAGCATGACGGTAAGCCATAGGCTTACCGCACGGGACACGGCATAGCCGAAAAACGGCTCGGCGTGAAGCGCTGAGAATTTCGCCAAGCCTGGCTCTTTCCCATGTCACTTCCAGATCTAATCATCCGCGGTCGTAAAATAGTTTTGTTCGACCCTCAAACTAATGCCCACAAGGTGGCACCAGCTGCGATCCACATTCATGATGGCCGCATCGCCGCCATTACCGATTACGACAATGGGTTTGCGGGTGTGGAGATAGTCAACGCTGACGACGACTCACTCGTTATGGCAGGACTGGTCGATACACACGTTCACATCAATGAGCCGGGACGAACCGATTGGGAAGGCTTTGCTACGGCGACGCGCGCTGCTGCGGCAGGTGGAGTTACTACTCTTGTCGACATGCCGCTCAATAGTATTCCACCCACTACGACTCTCAACGGATTAAAGGAAAAGTTAGACGCTGCGCGCTCTCAGTGTTACGTCGATACCGCTTTTTGGGGAGGCGTTGTGCCCGGGAACACGGCCGAGCTCGCGCCATTGCATGACGCCGGCGTGGTGGGGTTTAAATGTTTTCTGATCCATTCCGGCGTCGATGAATTTCCCAACGTCACTGAAACCGACCTGCGCGCCGCACTCCCGGAGCTAACGCGGCTGGACAGTCTCTTGATTGTGCATGCGGAAGTGCCAGGCCCAATCGAACGGGCCGGAACGGTCTCCTGTCAGGCCGCGGATGCAATAGACTTAACGAACAGTGATTGCACGACTTCGTATCAAACATTTCTCGACTCGCGCCCGCGCGCGGCTGAGAACGAAGCAGTCGAGTTGATGATTCGTCTCAGTCGGGAGTTTGGCGCGCGAGTACACATAGTTCACCATTCGTCAGCCGATGCGTTACCGTTACTCGCTCAAGCGAAATATGACAACCTAAACATCACAGCGGAGACGTGTCCCCACTATCTTACTTTTGCCGCGGAGGATGTTCCCGATGGCGCCACTGAGTTCAAATGTTGTCCGCCGATCCGCGAACGGGAGAATCGGGAACAGCTTTGGCGGGCACTCGGCTCCGGGACACTCGACATGATCGTTTCCGATCATTCACCCTGTTCGCCCGAGTTGAAGCTGAAAGAGCGCGGCGATTTCCTGGCTGCATGGGGCGGCATCGCATCATTGCAGTTTCGGCTTCCGGTAGTTTGGACTGAGGCGAAGAAACGCGGTTTTGGAATTTCCGAAGTTGCAGAGTGGCTTTGTCGGGCGCCGGCGCGCCAGGTGGGTTTGCAAAGTAGCAAGGGATCGATCAGGGTCGGCAGCGACGCGGACCTAATCATCTGGAATCCAGAGCAGAGTTTTACAATTGAACCAAAGTCAATTCATCATCGCCACAAATTGACGCCTTACGCGGCTCGCGAATTTGCCGGCGTGGTGCAGACAACTTTCCTTCGCGGGCGGAAGATATACGATGCCGGAGAGTTCATCGGCAAACCGCAAGGAACCTTGCTGATGAACAGATGAACAACGGCCACACAAAACCCAGCCGCAATTGTTTCTGAGTATGGAATTCACTGAACTAATCGATCTCGCAGCAGAAAAACTAGGTGGCGCTGTCGTCTTCGCCAACGACGAGTTTTTTGCGCCCAAGGAAAATCTGCTGAAGGCGGGTGCGCCGATTTTCATCGAAGGCAAGTACACCGATCTCGGCAAGTGGATGGACGGGTGGGAGTCGCGCCGCCGGCGCACGCCGGGGTTCGACTGGTGCATCGTGCGCCTGGGACTGCAGGGAAAGATTCACGGCGTCACAGTTGATACCAGTCACTTCAAAGGTAACTATCCGGAGCAATGCTCGTTGGAAGCTGTAAATCTTGCCGGTCAACCGGCAATCGAGGAACTAGCAAACGAGTCGCTGAAGTGGACCGAAATTTTGCCCTTAGCGCAATTGCAGGGCGACTCCAAAAATCATTTCGCGATTAATAGCGACGATAGCTTTACGCATCTTCGTTTTAAGATCTTTCCCGATGGCGGCGTGGCGCGCTTGCGAGTCTATGGCGAAGTGACGCCCGATTGGGAGCGATTGAAACGGTTGGGGGGTCCGGTTGATCTCGCAGCGGCCGAACACGGTGGGCTGGTACTCTCATGCAGCGATATGTTTTTTGGGCATCGACACAATCTGATCATGCCTGGTCGCGCTGCCAACATGAGTGATGGTTGGGAAACCAAGCGACGCCGCGGTCCTGGTCATGATTGGTCGATCATCAAACTGGGTTTGCCGGGGCACATCAGTCATCTCGAAGTTGATACCGCTTACTTCAAAGGCAATTTTCCCGAGAGCTGCTCCCTCGAAGCGATTAACGCGGCCAGTTTGCCGGATGAAAATGTCAGTGGAGCAGAGGTGCCCTGGAAAACAATTTTGCCGCGCACGAAACTCCTGGCCCACACGCGACACTTCTTCGATGCGGAACTCCTGGACACGGGCATCGTCTCGCATCTTCGCTTCAATATTTTTCCCGATGGCGGTGTAAGCCGGTTGCGTGTTTATGGAAAACCTGCCTAACGGACTGCGCCGCTTGAATCTGCTACAGCCGGAAGCCGCGGAAGGTGAATTCCTAAAATGCTGCGGCTCGAAAGAGTGGGCGCAACAGATGGGTCGGCACCTCCCTTTTCGCGGCGAGCGGGATTTATTTGAAACTGCCGAGCAAATCTGGTGGAGCCTGGCCCGCGAAGACTGGCTTGAGGCTTTTCGCAGCCATCCGAAAATTGGCGAGCAAAAGGCGGACACTCAAGCTTCCGCTGCCTCTCTTTCATGGTCGCGTAAGGAACAAAAGGGCGTTGCCAATGCCAGTCCAGAAGCCATTGAGTTGCTGCGGGAGCTGAACCGGCGCTATGAAGAAAAGTTTGGTTTCATCTATATTGTTTGCGCCACCGGCAAAAGTTCAGAAGAGTTGTTGCAGATCCTCCAGGAACGTCTGGCTAACGAAGCAGAAACTGAGTTGCGGATCGCTGCGGAAGAACAAGCACTGATTACACAATTGCGGCTTAACAAGCTCCTAACAAATTTCGAACAAGCGTGAACTACTAATGAGCACAATTTCAACGCACATACTTGATACGTCCCGCGGCAAACCAGCTAATGGTGTTGCTGTTTATTTGGAAACGCAGAACCACGATGAGACCTGGGTCCAATTAACTCATGCCTGGACCGACGACGAAGGGCGAGTGAAGCCCTTCTTTCTTTTGGAAGAACCGTTGCCGGCGGGGACTTACCGTTTGGTGTTCGATACTGAAACTTATTTCTCAACATTGGAAGCGGAATGTTTTTACCCGCAGGTTGCGGTTATTTTCCAAATTGGCGAGGACCCACAGCATTACCACATTCCGCTGCTAATTAGTCCGTACGGTTATTCAACTTACCGCGGAACCTAGCCAACGAAGCAGTCTCAGGTCTCAAGTCTCAAGTTCAACATGAAGCATCGCGAAACAGTCCTAGACTTTGAGATGAGGACTCAAACCTGAAACCTGAAACCTGAAACTTGAGACTCGGGACCTGAGAGTTGAGACCTGAGACGGTTTCTTTAACTGCACATGATTGACCCCACCCTCAGTGAATGGCTTAACCTGATTACGCGCTGGATCCATGTCTTTGCCGGAATCATGTGGGTGGGCACCACTTACTACTTCACCTGGCTGGATGCGCGTCTAACGGAAGAAGAAAAAGCTGTCGCTAACACAGGTTCAGCAGCACAGATTTGGATGGTGCACAGCGGCGGCTTCTACGTCGTGGAGAAGCGCAAGATACCAGACGAGCTTTCACGCAAGCTTCATTGGTTTCGCTGGGAAGCAGGAACGACGTGGCTCAGCGGCATGGCCCTGCTGATCATCGTCTTTTATCTAGGTGGTGGTGCACTCGTCGATCCGGACGTCAGTGACATCAGTGTCAACGCCGCAATTGCTTTGGGAGTCGGTGTGTTAGTGGTCGGCTGGATTGTGTATGACCTGCTGATGCTTTCGCCGTTAAGAAAAAATGAAAAGCTTTTCGCAATCCTGGCCTACCTGATTATCGTCGCTGTTACATATGGCCTCACGCGGGTGCTGAGCGGACGGGCCGCTTACATTCATGTGGGCGCAATGTTTGGCACGATCATGGCAGCCAATGTCTGGATGCGAATCCTGCCGGCGCAGAAAAAGATGATTGCGGCGATTAAGGAAGGACGAAAGCCTGACGACGCGCTTTCGGGTCAGGCTAAGCTGCGTTCCAAGCAAAACACGTTCATGGCCGTGCCGGTTGTGTTCATCATGTTGAGCAGCCACTTTCCGGGGGTTACCTATGGTGAACGAAACAACTGGCTAATTCTTTCGATTCTAATTCTGGTTGGCTGGATCGCTGCGAAGTTTATTAGAAGAGCTTAGTCGAACAAGAGAAACCGCCAAGCAACTGTGTCGTAAGTCAAGAGGATTATGCAGTCCCCCATGATGTTTGAGTTTTGATCATGATGTTAAGGATAGTGAGCAGCTTGCGCATGCAAGCGGTGATGGCAACCTTGGGTGGTTTGCCGACTTT
>JBGSYG010000062.1:0-16581 GCA_041750995.1 Pyrinomonadaceae bacterium
ACAAAGTTGCGCGCCGGATCCGTTAACACCCCCAGCGGATACGGTGCGCCAGTTTCGCTGTCTTCTATCTCAACGGTAATTGCGAAGTCAACCATCTTTATCGAGACTGAAAAGAACCGATCAGGACTCATCGCCTTAGCACCGGCACGCGCAATCGGAATGGCACGGATGCGTTGCGCCACTCCGTTCTTCACTACAAAAAGCCGGACGGTGTTCGGCTCATCAGACTTCTCACCCGTCAATTGCAGTAAATAGTAGTTACGCGCATCGCGAGCGCGCATCGCGAACGATAGACTAACTCCCGACGTCATCTTAGCAGTGCTTGAGAGGCGAAAGTCTTTGTAGTGCCGGAAAGTTTCCTCGCGCGGCAGCGCCACTCCCGCACCTTTCACCATCAGGTTTCTCTTGTTATCGGGTCGCCAGCCAGCCGGCATCTCCCAGGCTTGCATTTCCGTGTTGGTCCAGGTGGGCGACAAGGTGTCGGTGGTGAGCACGACCCTTCTGAGCGGCAGATCGAGTACGGTGTTATCGGCGTTCAGAGTGACTGATTTGCGCAGCGTCTCGTAACCAAATTCCTCGGCGCTGAGCTCCAACACGTAGGCACCTGCCTGTAGTTCCCGGCGCACGGTCTTGTTCTGAATCGGCACCACGTTCGTCAGCGGTTCACCTTCGCGCGCGTACTTCAGTTCGCCGGTGTTTACGTTCGTATTGACAATCAGCGAATAGAGCACCGGCTGAAAATTCAACGTGGTGGCCTGGGTCTTGTTCGCCGCAATGACCACTTCCGTTTCCACCGGCAGGTAACCGGCGAGTGCGCCCGCAACGCGATAACGTCCCGGCTTCAAATCGACAAACACGAAGAGGCGCTCCCCGGCTGGGATGATCCCTTGTTGGCCCGTGGCACCGCGAACGCGGATTGGTTCTACGAGGATGGTGGCCTTTGCTTCCGCAGCCACAGAGAGCGATCCGGTTGTGGGCGTGACTCGCTCGATGACGGTTCTAACAACAGTGCGAACGGGAGCATTGGTGCGACGCGCAGGAGTGCCAGTCGCGGTTGGAGTCGTGACCTTAACGGTGCCGCCGGTACCACCAACGCGCTGGGCTGGTACTACCGAGAAGGTCCCAGCGAGCACAATGACCAAGATAATTAGAAAAGTTCGCGACATCTGTCTCGCCGACTGGTTGGAGATCGCCGCCGACCGAACGGGAACAGTTAACAGAAATAGTCGGCGCAAAGTGTCCTTCATAAAGAAAACTATCACACCTTACGCCGACGTTGAATTGCTGTCTAGAACACCAGCTTTGCGCCGAACTGAATTCTCCGGTTCGGAGTGACGGTGTCGATGGATCGTCCGAAGCTCGGGGATTCCAGCAGCCGCACCGGAATTCCATAATTTGCTCGATTGAAAAGATTGAACGCTTCAGAGCGTAGCACTAAGCGCACATCTTCTGAAAGCTTGATGTTCTTGACCAAAGCTGCATTCGCAATCCACAGGTTGGAGCTGCGGAAGGCATTGCGACCGACGCTGCCATCGCTTCCGATCGGGGCCAGCAGCGAGAGCGGATTGACTGTCAGCCGAAAAGGGGCGCTGCGATCATTGGTAGCCGTGATGCCGTTGGTGGTGTTTGGTCTATCAGTCAGATTTCCGTCAAGGTTGACGTCATAGATGCTATTAATCGTAAACGGCTGACCGGTTTGAAAACTTCCGGTCCCGGAAACTTGGAGGCCATCAAAGATCGCATGCAGGAACGAGTTTGATTTTCCCCAGCTCGAGAGATCCGAGATGTAGTTCGAAGAAACTCGGTGACGCGCATCGAAATTCGCAGGTGCTGACTCGCCCGCGAGCGTCAGACTGTTTTGGGGCAACGCGAACGAACCAGCTAAATCGAAAACGTCAGAAGCATTGTCGGTAGCTTTGCCATAGGTGTAATTAACCTGGAATTGGGTCGCGCCGAGGAAGTTGTAGCGCCCGCGCAACTGAAGTTGCAGTGCGTCGTACTTCGAACCGGAACTAGTCTTGTAAGAGTAGATGGGTCCGATGTTGGGAAATGGGCGATCGAAATTATTTGTGGTAGTTGAACCCGGAGCGAGTGCCAGACCCAAAAGTACTGGTTGCAGCGTCCCGTAGGCAGCGGCGCCGGCGTCGAACGCGACCAATACATTGTTTGGTCCGAGGTTAGGCGTGGCGGCGCGCAACAAATTATGACCTCGCGTGCCCACGTAGGCGGCAGACATTACGAAGCCGTCTGACAGTTGTTGTTCGAAAGTTACTGAGAATTGTTCCGCGGACGGAGTCTTGACGTTGCGGTCGGGGAGGGTAACCGAAGCAGCATTCGGGAAATTGTTGCCGCTGGCAAAAACGTCCAGCACGGTTCCCAATGGCAGATTCGGATTCAAAGTGTTCAGCGTTCCCGGTTGGATGAGGCTGACGAAGCCGTTGACGCAATCGCCGGCGATACAAACGCCGCCGCGCGCCGGATTGAAGTAAGTGAAGAACTGTCCGTCGTTGAAGCCGCCGGTATTGACGGTCAGGTAGTTGGGAAAGACGTTGCGCGACTGGCTGACGACTGCGCCCAGAATCTGATCGTAGAAGACGCCGAAACCGGCGCGAATCGCCGTGCGACGTTCTGAACCAAACCAGTTTGGCGACCAGGCGAGGCCGATTCGCGGCCCGAAATTGTTTTTGTCAGGATCAAAGATCCCGGTGCGACCCGCCAGGAACACATTTAGATCCGAAATATTCGGATTGTTGAGAACCGGACTATTGAACGTTCGTTCAATCAGGCTGTTAACTTCTCGGGGCGGCGTGTTGTATTCGTAACGCAGTCCGAAATTGATCGACAGGTCGCGACGTAGATGCCACTCGTCCTGCGCAAAGAAGTTCCATTCGTAATAACGCAACCCGATACCCGAACCGGCTGTGGCAAGTGAGAGATACGCACCGCTGGGCGTACCCGCGGCGGCCAGATCAGCCCCGGTCAGGAAATTCCCTGTGAAGAGATTCGGGCTGGCCGGATTGAAGTCGAGTTCCGGCGATCCGTTAAAGCTCAACAAGGTTCTCGCATTTCGGGGCAGGTCGCTATTCAATTCGATGCGACGGAAGTCTATCCCGAAGGCGATGTTGTGATTGCCCTTCCGGTAGCTGACCATGTCAGCCAGCTGATAGGTGTTGTCCACTCGTCGTTGCGGAAAGTAGTTAACATCCACTCCGACGGAACTGAAACCAGCAATGTTCACCTGCCCTACCCGACCGATACCGCTGCCAAAAATGCAATCGCCCATGCCGCACTCAGTTGTTCCCAGGCGTCGGATAAGAACTGGACCAGTGTTCGGTACACCGATGGCGGCAGGCAGCGTGTCGTTCTGAAGTCGCTGAGCGTTTAGGAGGAATGGCTCGTTTGGTGAAACCTGGCTCGGGATTAGGTAAGGATTTCGTAACTCATCAAAAGCGAGTCGCGTGCGGCCATATGACAGGCGCAACACATTAGACATCGAGTCAGTTAACTCGCTGGTTAAGAAGGTCGAGAAGTTTTGCGTGCGGACCCGAGGACGCAGCGAAGAGAAGATCGCTTCGCCGGTGACAGGGATATCGCGTTGGTCCTGGGTAAAGTTGTAACGAGCCGTGAAGGTATGTGCTCGCCCCCAGAGATTGAAATTCTGATCGTACTTTCCTGAAAGCACGTTGCCTCGCGCGCTGGCGGGCAGATTCTGCGTGAACGTGTTTTGTCCATAAATGCCGCCGGGATTGTTAGCGTACGGGTAAAGACTGAACACTGCATCGCCGTGAATCTCTGTGGGGAAGCCAAAATCCTGGAAGAAGGAGTTACTATTCGCGGCCGAGCAGTTAGAAAGGTTGAATCCAGGAGCAGCGTCAAGGCAGTCGAGATAAAAGCCGGTCGCCCCACTGTTGAAGATACCTCGCTGATCGACGGTCGGCACAGCAAAGCTCGCCTCTTTTGTCGCATTCAGGATTTGCTTCTCGTAAGAGACGAAGAAGAAAGCCTTCTGTTTTTTGATTGGTCCACCAAGTACGAAGCCTCCCTGTCCCAATGTGAA
Source organism: Pyrinomonadaceae bacterium (assembly GCA_041750995.1). Taxonomy (GTDB): domain Bacteria; phylum Acidobacteriota; class Blastocatellia; order Pyrinomonadales; family Pyrinomonadaceae; genus PSRF01. The sequence continues at coordinate 4,058 of JBGSYG010000062.1, forward strand.
CGAGTCTTCACCACCGCTCTGATTAGTGGCAGTGATCGGTGTGTTGCGGGCGATGCAGCCTGCGTTGGAGACGCCCGTGCAATCGAGCACAGCCTGGCCGGATTGGCTACGCATTGCGAAAGTCGAATTGCCGTTGAGGGTGTCAAACGTGTTACGCGCATTCAGTTGGCTGGAATTGAAAAGGCCATAAATCGTCCCGTGTAATTCATTTCCTCCTGATTTGGAAATCGCATTTACCTGGGCGCCAAAGTTTCGTCCGTACTGGGCCGGCGCGAGCAAGGTGATCATTTGAAATTCACGAATCGACTCGATTGATTGCGGTACCAGCGAAAAGAACCCCTGGCGGCGAACGCCGATGTCCTCGTCATTGTTGTCAGAACCATCGACTGTAAAATTGTTCGCTCGCGAGCGCATGCCGTTAACTGAAAACTGTCCGGCTGATCCCACGCCTGGACCAACACCTGGACCGGCTACTGATCCGAGTGTTTTAGGCGGTGGTGCTACACCTGGCAACAAAAGACCCAACTCATCGAATGTGCGTGTGAGCGTCGCACCTCCCAATGGCAATGTGGACACTTCCTTTTCGCTAAAAGTGCCGCCGCGCCGAGCGTCGAACACATTGATCTCTTCACTAATCCCAGCGGTCGCCCCCGTCGTTGGCGTTTGCGTGGGCGTGGTGGTCGCTGGCGATGGAGTCGCAGTCGGGGCGGGCGAGTCGGTGGGAGTCGCAGGGGGAGTCGGTTCGGAGGTGCTTGTTGCAACCAGTGGTACAAGCGGTACTGGCGGCAGCACTACCGTGGGTCTGAGCGCGGGTAAGGAACGTTGCAGTGCTTGCGGAACGTACCCCTGCTTTACGATCGTTATGCTGTAATCGCCGGGAGGCAGCAGGCCCTGGCGAAACCGGCCCGAGCCGTCAGTCTGTTTGGCAATCGGAACACCAGTGTCAAGATTCACGATGCGAACGGTTGCGCCTTCAATGGGATTGCCTGTGACGCTGTCTTTAACTTCTCCTTCAAACGACCCCGTCACGTAATCCTGCGCGAAACCGGTCTGCATGGACAACAAACAAAGGGTGACGAGCAGAAACAAACGGGGCAATAAATGCGAGGGGGTCCGGTGCGTTTTCATGATTGTTACTCCTGGGTGGTGCTCGATCTGACTATTAAAGGTTGGGGGAGCGCCACCGGATCGAGCATCAGGTTTTGCTTCAGAGAAGGTAAAGATTCAAAAAGAAGTTTTCGAATCCAATCGAGGGTGCGCAACAGCGAGTAACTGCGCCAAGTGGGAACCCTCGTAAACAAACGTGGAATCGCCGAAAAATTTAAACTTCACCCTAACAAATGTCAATAGAATTCTTGGCTGCTTTCGTTGGTGGCCGGTCGTCGGAAACTAAAGCCGAGAACACAACTTACAAGCAGTGATGCGGGCAGCGCCCGCGAGCAAATTCTTGCTTGCGACTGATTGTGCCGTTATAATTTTTTTCGAGTCGTTGAAAGTGTTAGCGCTGCGCGCCAACGACCCGTGTCGATCTCAGGTTTTCTTACGTTAAGTACAGCATTGCGGCCTCTGATGCTGTCTCCACCTGCGGGGACGAGGGTCTGCGCCTTCTGAACCAAGCCACCGAATGAAAGAATGTCCGGCTTGTAAGAATTGCTTCGTCGATCAATTCATACACTGTCCCACCGACGGTAACGAACTCACAGCCTCGATCGCGGGCGACACCGTTTTGGACGGCCGCTATCTGCTTGAGAAGCGACTCGGTCAGGGCGGCATGGGAATCGTATTCCGCGCGCGTCACGTTTTTCTCAAAACCCCATACGCAATCAAGGTAATCCTGCCTGATCTGGTGGGAAACGATCCGATGCTGGCTACTCGCTTTCGCCAGGAAGCGATGGTGGCAGCGCGCATTGGTCACCGCAACATTGTCAATGTCACCGACTTTGGTGTCGTCGGGGGCAAGATGCCCTACCTTGTGATGGACCTCATCATCGGCCGGTCACTTCATGACATGTTGGTAGCGGAAAAGAGACTCGGACCGGGACCGGCGCTCGAGATCATGAGCGCTTTGTGTGCCGGTGTCGGCGCAGCGCATGGTCAGGGAATCATTCATCGCGACTTGAAACCTCTCAACGTGATGATGCAGGAGAAAAAGCCCGTTAGTGAGGCCGTTAAGGTGCTCGACTTTGGCCTCGCGAAAATTAAGTCCGGAGAGTTGCTGGGCTCCTTTGTAGCCGCCCAAACAACCGGGCTGATGGGTTCGCCTTACTACATGGCCCCGGAGCTTTGGTCAGACGATGAACCTGATGCGCGTTCTGACATCTACAGCCTCGGAGTGATTCTTTATCAAATGCTCGCCGGAGATGTGCCGTTTAAAGGACCTTCGCTGCCGGCGATCATGAAAAAGCATCTGTCGGATTCGCCTCCGCCCTTTACTGAGCGTGGCGTCAACGTGTCGCCGGCAATAGAGCACGTGGTTAGTCGCGCTCTCGCCAAGCGGCGTGAAGATCGCATGTCCTCGGTGGAGGAATTCATCGCCGAGTTGCGTGAAGCCGTCGACTCGGCCCAAGCCGACCTGTATCGCATCTCGAGGGAAGTGACGAAAGATCTATGCCCGGAAACGATGCGCTTCGAGCCAGATGCGGATCGCACGGTGGCAGGACTTGAATCTCTTGGGCAGCCCTCTTGGGACAGCCAAACCAGAACCGACTCTCAGCAACGCATTGAAGATGAGGCAGATCGTCTGGCCCGTGAGTTTGAAGAGGCCCAGCGTCGCGCCGACGAGGCGCGCTTACGTGCAGAAGAAGCAGCGCGCAAACGGGCCGAAGAAGAGGCAGCGCGCAAGCGAGCTGAGGAAGAAGCGGCTCGCAAACTCGCAGAGGAAGAGGCGGCCCGGCAGCGTGTCGAGGATATGGCGCGAAAGCGCGCCGAGGAAGCTGCGGCCCGTCGCCGAGCGGATGAAGAGGCGGCGCGCAAGCTCGCCGCTGAAGAGGAACGAAAGAAAGCGGAAGATGCAGCAGCTCGCCGTCGTGTAGAAGAGGAGGCTGTACGCCTTGCTAAGGAGGTTACGGAAGCTAAAGAACGTGCCAAGGAAGCGCGTTTGATTGCTGAGAGTGAAGCGCGCAAACGTTCAGAAGAACAAGTCGCGCGCAAACGAGCTGAAGAAGAGGCGCAGCGACTTGCGCTGGAAGTAGCAGAGGCACAGAAGCGAGCGCAGGAAGCACGTAATCGCGCCGACGAAGAAGCGCGAAATCGGGCCGCCCAGGAAGAGTTGTGGCGCCAGGAGGAAGAAGAAGAAGAGCGCCGGCGGGCCGAAGCGTCAATCAGAATTCACGCGGAGGGCGAGGTAGCGAAGAAGAAGGCCGCCGAATAGGCCGATCGGCTGGCCCGCGAGGTTGCCGAAGCCCAACGTCGCGCCGACGAGGCAGGCATCCGCGCTCAAGAAGAGTCACGCAAACGCGCCGAAGCCGAGGGTGCCCTCAGTCGAGCCGAGGAAGAAGCTCGGAAACTGGCTCAACAGATGGAGGAGCTGCAACAACGCGCGGAAGAGTCGCGTCGCCGTTCTGAAGATGAGGCCGCAAAACGGTCAGCGCAGGAGGAGGTGCGGCGCAAGGAGGAGGAACGTCAACGCCTGGAATTGCTGCAACTTGCTTCACAGGCCCAACACCCGAGTCAGGATCCCTCTCGCGCTTTTCAACAATCGACCGCTCCACACTCGCAATCAGGCTTCAACCAAAGCGCCGCCGCGAACCAGCTAGCAATCTCTGAGGAAACGGTGGTGCGGTCACAACAGTTATCGGGTAACTCGGCTGCGGACTGGGATCTAAGCCGTGGTTTCGATCGTTCGGTTCCCGCCACCGCCGCAAAGAAGAGCTTTGCAATTCCGGTGATTCTGGGAGTAGTCGCGCTCTTTGCAGTAATCCTGATTGGTGGAGGTGTGTTGCTGTTTTCGACGAACCTATTTGGCACTAAGACGGCAACGAATCAACCTGTCTCCCAACCTACTGCCACCGCTACCAACACGCCAGTCAAACCGGCGCCAGTCAAACCAGAGATGGTCCGCATTGAGGGTGGTACTTTTCAGATGGGCCTCTCTGAAGTGCCCACGAAGGAATTTTATGACCTCATCCAGACTCCCACGCGTGTGGTCAGAGTTAAGAGCTTCATGATCGACAAGACGGAAGTGACGAATGCTGAATACGCAGATTTCGTCGCAGGCGCGAAGTACCCGGCGCCCAGCTACTGGAACAATGGCAAGCCCCCGGCGGGTCAGGAGCAATGGCCGGTCACGAATGTTTCCCTCGCCGATGCAAAGGCTTTCGCTGACTGGCGCTCGAAGGGAGATGGTCAGAAGTACCGGCTTCCAACAGAAGAGGAGTGGGAATACGCAGCGCGCAACGGCTCGCAAAATGATATCTACCCCTGGGGAAATGAATGGCTCGAAGGCCGGGCTAATATGGATTCAAACGCACTGAAGCCGGTAGGAACTTACCCGCAGGGTGCCTCGCGAACTGGTGTGCTGGACTTAATTGGGAACGTGTGGGAGTGGACGAGCACCAAGGCTGCCGCCTATCCCGGCAATCCGTCACTTAGCATACCCTCAGGTCAGGTAATTATCAGGGGTGGCGCTTTCATCGAACCTTCCAAGGGGCCAGAAGCGATCACTGCGACCCGCCGCTCCTGGATTTCTCCAAACGACAAGCAAGCAGCTATTGGTTTTCGCCTTGTGCGCGACTGAAATTTTCCAACCGGCAGTTCAAACTCGCACGGATCATCATAACGCCGCAGTCGTCACTCGTTGCAACAGGCCGGCCATGATTCGTATCACGGGGTTGTAGAATCGGATTCAGATATCGATCTAGTTCCACTCGAAGTTGTCTGCTAGAGAATCGGCGCTCTTGTGAAGCTCACGAATGGCTCAAGATGTAAGAGGAGTATTGGCGTTAAGATAATCTAGCCAACCCTTGAGCGTGCTTTGACCAGAAGTAAAGTGCATGCCGAAACCCAACGTTGGAAGGTAATAGGCTACTTCGCCCCACAGTTGTAAGTCTTTTCCATCCGGCAACTCAATCTCCAGCTGCAACGGTTCATTACCGGGTTCCTCAGTTTGGGCCTCAACAAAACATCCACCTACGCTGCAGTTAATAATCTTTCCCTTGTGAACGCCGCTTTCGGATTTCCAGTGTGCGGGTAGGTTCAAATCAACGCGTAGTGATTTTCTTCGCTCTTCCATTGTGGCTGGCTCCTTAGTTTGTTGGCCTATCTAAGCTTAGCAGTAACCGCAAACGCGTCTTTGAACTACTTATTGCCCGCTCCTTCTGCAAAGGTTACCCGGTTAATTTCACGCAGGCTCGTCACCCCTGCCATGACCTTTTCAAGCGCTGACGCTCGCAGGCTTGATAGTCCCTCAGCTTGGGCCGCACGGCGTATTTCCGAAGAAGGTCGTCGCTCGACAATCAAATCCCTGATGTTGTCAGTTAAGCCGAGCAGCTCGTGAATCGCGGTTCGCCCGCGGTAACCAGTACGGTTGCAGTGAAGGCACCCCGCGCTCTCGTAGTAGATGCGGTCCCTGAACTCGTCTGTTCCCAGACCAGATTGAATCAGTTCTTCAGTTGAAGGGCGATATGGTCGCTTACAGGCAGGACAAATCAGGCGCACGAGACGCTGGGCCAGCACACAATTGAGCGAGGAAACAAAATTGTAGGGCTCGACACCCATGTTCAGAAAACGTCCAATCACGTCAATGACATTGTTGGCATGCACTGTGGTGAAGACAAGATGGCCGGTTAATGCGGATTGAATCGCGATCTGGGCGGTTTCCTGGTCGCGGATTTCACCGATCATGATTTTGTCCGGATCGTGACGTAAAACAGATCGTAAGCCGCGCGCGAAAGTCAGACCTTTCTTTTCATTAACAGGAATTTGCGTGATGCCCTGCAATTGATACTCAATTGGGTCCTCGATCGTGACGATCTTATCTTCGGTATTTCTGATTTCGTTCAGAGCTGCGTAAAGAGTTGTAGTCTTACCCGATCCTGTAGGGCCGGTCACAAGGACCATTCCATAGGGTTCGGCAATGTATTGCCGAAACTTTTGTAGATTGCTTTCAGAAAAGCCTATTACATCGAGACGTAGATTGCGGAACTCTTCGTTGATCTGTTCTTTGTCAAGAATTCGAATTACAGCGTCTTCGCCATAACCCGTTGGCATTATCGAGATGCGGAAGTCGACGTTACGTGCTTTATAGCGGACGCGGAAGCGACCATCCTGGGGAACCCGACACTCGGCGATATCAAGTTCTGACATGACCTTGATGCGCGAGATTAAGCGACTGTGATAAGAGACATCGATCGGATCAACCTTCTCGTAGAGCGCACCGTCGATCCGAAACTTAACAGAGACCGCTGTGTCACCGGTTTCAATGTGAATATCTGACGCTCGAGACTCCAATGCATTAAAGATAATGGTGTCGACGAGTTTGATGATCGGAGACATCTCCGCATCGGTCGCGAGCCTATCGAGGTTAAGCACCTCTTCGCCGTTCTCAGTTTCTTTGACTAGTGAGATGCGAAAATCTGAGGCAGCTTCTTGCATCACGCGTTGTGTTGTCCCACCTTTTCGCAGGAACAGGTCAATGGCGGCGGCTGTTGTTATATAGGGCGCTATCCGACTCTTCAAAGCAACTTCCAGCTCATCTAGTTTCTGCAGATCTGCGGGATTGGAGATGGCGATGTGCAGGCGCTTACCTTCTCGGTGCAAAGGGACGAACTGATACCGGACCATTAAGTCTACGGGAAGTTCATTCACGAGGTCATCGTCTATTGGAGAATTTCCTCGAGCGGGAAACAGGTCAACATAAGGATAGCGATAGCGTCTGGCGAGGGTTCGGGCCTCGCGCACTTCCGCCGGTTCCTCGCTGCGAGCTGGATCCGTATCCCAAAGCCAGCTATCAATCGCTTCAGCCACAATCCCTCGAATTTTCGCAGCCTTACCGTTGGATTCCGCTCGCAGATCAAAAAGCGGTTCACCCTCGGTGACTTCCCCGTCAGTAAACTCCCGGGCCAGTCTTTCTTCACCTACATTGGACATAATTATTGGCTGGCAAAAATCACGTAAAGACTCGTGGCAAAGTTACCTTAAAAGCCGGAGTGTTAAGCTGGCAAGAGAAATTTTTCGGCGAGCTGGAGACCGATCGGGGCGAGATAAGGTCGCCCAATTAGCCGGAGGCATTGTAGCACGATGCTAAGGTCAATGCGCGAAGGTCCCGTCAGACGCTTGTTCTAGCCCCAAACGCCTCGGAAACAGCCTGGCAAAACTCATAGAAAAAGAAAGAACGCCATCATTTCCAGCCGTTTAAGGGTGGTAATGGTGCTCTGGTCTTAGCATCTCATCGCCTCTCGGATGACCCAGTCGCAAGCTCATTGATTGCCGAAAACTTAGGCTGCATTATGCCGTTGGCTTGATGGTCGTTACGCTAGCAAGCGTTAACGCAGGTATTTGTTGAACCATTCGAGAGTGCGCGTCCATGCCAATTTGGCGGCGGCTTCGTCATAACGCGGCGTCGTGTCGTTGTGGAAGCCGTGCTGTTTGCCCTCGTACATGTGCGATGTGTACACCTTATTATTGGCCTTGAGCGCCGCTTCGTAAGCAGCAATGCCCTCGTTGACCCGCTGATCGTTGCCGGAGTAATTGAACAACAGCGGCGCGGAAATTTTTGGGACATCTTCAACGCCTGCCTGGCGGCCATAGAACGCAACTCCGGCATTTAGATCGGGGCCTAGCCGCACTGCCAATTGATTCACCATTCCACCGCCGAAGCAGAATCCGACCGCGCCCAGCTTGCCGTTGGAGTCGGGACGCGCTTTGAGCCACTTGGCCGCCGCAACGAAATCTTCGGTCATCTTCTTTCCATCCACCTTGCGAAACGCGACCGCGCCTCCCTCATCATTTCCTGGATAGCCACCGACGGAAGTCAAACCATCGGGCGCGAAGGCGATGAAGTTGTCGACCGCGAGGCGCCGCGCCACGTCTTCGATATAGGGATTGAGTCCGCGGTTTTCGTGAATGACGAGCACGACAGGCAGCTTTTTTCCTTTTGCCGGACGAGCCAGATAACCTTTGATTGTCCCGTTCCCAGCAGGGGATTGCACGACCTCGTAGCCAACTTTTAGGCGTTTGTCATCTGGCTTCACTTGCTGCGCCCAGGCATAGTTGGGTCTTAGGCTTTCGAAGATTGCGGCGACGGTCAGACCGCCAACCGCAAACTTTACCGCGCGGTCGAGGAACGTGCGGCGGTCGATGTCGCCGTGCTGGTATTCGTGAAAAAGGTCTAACAACTCCTGCGGATAATCGGATGCTACTTTACGTTCCATTCTTTCTCCTTGTCTGAGGCTAAGCGCAGCAAGAGTAGACTCGCGTGCCTCACCTCACTATCGAAATGATTGACTCTCTAAGTATAGCCGTTGAGCTAAGCACGGGGAGAACTGCGGCGGACCGGGGTTATACAGATTAACGCCCTGAGTCGCGTGAAATAGAGACGACACGAGATCGCCCTGGCCTAAATTGTTGTAAACCTGCTTGTTAGCCCCGTTTACCACAAACGCCAACCCTACCGCCATTGCAGCTTCCAATATATCTCAAGAATTCCTCAAGTCTGCATGGCTAGACTCAAGGTCAGGATCCCAACATTGTAATTGGCTTCGAAATTGGGGGGGTATTATGTCCCTACTCACTGGCGACGGTGGAACGGTGATGGTCGTTGATGATGCGGACGACATCCGCCAACTCATTTCTATGCAACTGCGGTGGAGTGGCTACGAAGTAGTTGAAGCGACAAACGGCGAGCAGGCGGTGGAACTCGCTACCAGAAGTCATCCCGGCTTGATTCTGATGGATTTGAGCATGCCTGTTATGGACGGCTACGAGGCGACGCGTCGGATCAAAGCTTTACCTGGCTTAGGCGGAGTACCAATAGTGGCGGTATCAGCATTCTGTGATTCTGGCAACAAGCACAGGGCGCTGGCGGCAGGCTGCGTCGAATGCGTGAGTAAGCCTATCGATTTCCCCGCGTTTGAGAACATAGTGTCTAAGCATTTAAACTCCCATTAACTAGCAATCAAACCGTGGCCGGACGGAGAAGATTTCCAACGGTCCGACGCTTGGGAGGGATAAGCAAGCTTAGATGTGCGGACGCGTAACACTGCGCAGACCTGAAAGGGTAAAGCTTGAGAGGCTGGACACACGACCACTCTTCGAGACGGAGCCGCGTTATAACATTGCACCCACTCAGAACCTCTGGGCTATCACTGAGACGAACGAAGAACGTTCTCTCTGTGAACTGAAATGGGGTTTGATTCCATCATGGAGTAAGAAGCCCGCAGGATTCATCAATGCCAGAGCTGAAACCTTGGAAACAAAGCCAAGTTTTAAAGAAGCGTTTGAGAGACGTCGCTGCCTTATCCCTGCAGATGGATTTTACGAATGGGAAAGATTAGGGAAAGCGAAACAGCCTCACTACTTTCAAATGAAAGATGGCGGACCGTTTTTCCTCGCGGGAATCTGGGACGAATGGCAATTTGACGGGACTCCCATCAAGACATGCGCAATTGTGACGACGACTCCCAACAAACTATTAGCCACCATCCATGATCGAATGCCGGTGATACTACGGAACGAGGCCTGTAATGAATGGCTGCGGAGGAATGCAAAGCTGTCAGAGATGAGGGAGTTGTTAATCCCATTGCCAGAGTCTGAGATGCAGGGATTTCCAGTGACCCCCGAGGTCAATGGTGCTGAAGCTGATCATCCCGGCTTAGTCGAACGGTTGCCTGCTGGCGAGCTAGTGAGGAATGGGACGCTGTTCTAATGCAAGCAATATGATCAGTGCGGTCCAACTCCACTGCGCGCACGTGATGCACGATCATTCCCTGTCTAAGCCATCTGCCAGTGAAAGCGCAGGAGGAGGCCTATCGCTGTCATGCAGATGGTGAAAAAGAGTCGACTAGTTCCCGCAGTCCGGTGGCGTTGCATCGGTGATCGTCCAGCCGGCCGATGCCTGTGCGCAGCTGACTAATCCATAAACGAAACATCCCTGCCTGTCTTCCGCGATCACTTTTATTTCATTACCCGTGCAAGCGGCCTCGCTGATAGTAAAGGTCTCGCCAACGCGCAAGATTGTGCCTTCCGAGAACAAGTCGGGTCCCCAGGCATCGCGATCAGTGGGTGAAAGGTAGAGATGGAGGATATCCCGAGTTGAATTATTCGCGACCGCGATTGTCATCAACGGCTGTGTGTTTGACACCGCAGTGCTTGCGGCCCCCGCTAAGCTCGGGACAACAACGAGCATGGAGATAAGTGTGGCAAGCACTGCTAATCTTTTCTTGCCTTGCGATTTTCCCATCGAACTTCTCCTCTTTAACGATTGGTATAAGTCTGGCGTTTCCAAGCGACCTAATAATTAACTAAGGCCTTTACGGACAGGCCGAGTTGGTCACCGTATAGATCGGCCCGTCGTCAACGGCTACACCCTTCGGACCCTGGCTGTGTGGGACGGTCACCTTCGCAGTGGCGGTTCCAACGTTTCCAGCAATGTCCTTAACCTTGAAGGTAATTGTATAGACACGACCATTCTTGCTGCCGTCGCGTTCTGCTCTTAAGTCGACCGACTTGCAGTCGTTGGCGATTACCATATCTTTCACGGTGTTGCCGTCGCCGCTGTTGATGTTTTCCAGCTCGTCACTGGTGACCTTCGAAATATATACCGCAGAGAGAGCCAACTCAGTGCTGCAACTGTCGGAGGCGGAGGCAACCAGGTCCGCAACCTTGACAGTGTTGTACTTATGGTTAGGCGACCAAAGCGTAATTGTGTTTGCGTTAAGCGTGATGGTTGGTGCCGTCGCGTCGTTGAGCACAATCGATGCGCTGGAAGAATTGTTGCCCGTATCACTCGTCCGCTCATTGGTCGCAGAACCATTCGCGGTATTTGAAACAGCACCGCAATTGGCCGGAGTAGTCGGGCTGGTAACGTGAACTTTCTTCATTGACCCATTTGCCATGTTGCCAAATGAACAACTCATATTGTTCGTGCCCGTAATCACGCAGCCGCTGTCAGAGTTGAGCAGGTCAATGGTCCAGACCATTCCCGGACTCGACGGCAAGGTGTCTGTGAGAGTTACACCCCTCGCAAAACCGGGCCCAGTGTTTGAGACCGTTATCTGGAAACCGATCTGATTACCGGCATTAACGGAACTTGCATCTGCAGTTTTTGAAACTACGACGTCTGGACAAAGCACGGTAATGGAGGCTGACGAGTTGTTGTTAGCCTGCACTTCAGAAGCCTCGTTGCTAGCCGAGGCCATTGCTGTGTTGTTGAGCGAGCCGCAGTCGTCTGCATCCGTAGTGCCACTTATGTTAACCGTCCTGCTGCTGCCGCTATTCAGATCCCCGAATGAGCAACTCAGAGACGTGCCGCTAGAGACCGCACAGCCCGCACTGCTGGTGCCCCAAACAACCCCGGCTGGCAAGGTGTCGGTGAGTGTAACGCCGCGTGCGATGCCGAGACCCTCATTCTTGACCAGGATGGTATAGGCCGCTGTGTCTCCTGAACTGATCGAACTCGAGTCGGCGGTCTTGGTCACAGAGATGTCAGGACAAAGCACGCTGATTGAGGCCGACGAGCTGTCGTTAGCCTGTGTGTCAGAGGCTTCATTAGTGGCTGAGGCCATAGCTGTATTGTTCAGTGAGCCGCAGTCGGCCGCATCCGTCTGGCCGCTGACTTTCACTGTCCTGCTATCGCCACTGTTCAAATCCCCATACGAGCAGCTTAGAGAGGTGCCGCCAGCGACTGCACAGCCCGCGCTACTGGTGCTCCAAACCACGCCCGCCGGCAAGGTGTCGGTAAGGGTTACGTTGCGAGCAATTCCCAGCCCTTCGTTTTCAACGAGGATGGTATAAGCAGCTTGGTCCCCAGCGCTGATGCTGGCGAAGTCGGCGGTTTTTGTTACCACGATATCGGGGCAGTACACCGTGGCCGTAATCTGTGTTGACGCGCTGTCGTTGAAGTTTGTATCAGTGGAAGTGAACACCGCCTGGACCGTGTGGTCGCCGGCCGTGAGCGTGCTGGAAGTGGTGCTGGCCTGATTGCCTACGACGACTACCGGCGCGCCAAAGTTCGCGCCATCGATCTTGAACTGCACCGAGCCGCCACTTGGGTTGCCGGCGCCGGAACCAGTGCCAAGCACCGTGGCCGTGATCGTTATGACATCGCCACAGTTCGATGGATTGGGACTAGCTGTAACGGTTGTGGAAGTATTGCGCTTGTCGATGTTGTCATCGACAGTGCCGTTGCTGTTGTTGTAGTTGGCGGTGCCGGTAAAGGTCCAGGGGTCGGCGAGGTAGCTGCCCGCATTGGTATGCGTGGTGCCGCTCACGTCGACAGTCCCGACTGTGGCTCCGCTCTCGCCATTGACGCCGTTGATTGTCGAGACGGTGGCCGTGTGTGCGAGGCCGTCGTAGGTGACGTTGTAGGG
>JBGSYG010000063.1:0-37734 GCA_041750995.1 Pyrinomonadaceae bacterium
TTCTTCGCCCTGCCGCAGTCTCCGCAGCTCTTCAAACAGCTGTGCATGATCGCCGGGCTCGATAAGTATTTCCAGATTGCCCGATGTTTTCGTGATGAAGATCTACGCGCCGATCGGCAGCCGGAGTTTACGCAGCTCGACGTGGAGATGAGCTTCGCGACGCCCGAGCAAGTTTACAGCTTGATCGAAGGTTTGTTTGCGCGCGTCTTTAAGTTAATCGGGGTCGAGTTACCGCTCCCATTTCCGCGCCTCAGCTACGCCGAAGTCATCACGCGCTTCGGATCAGACAAACCGGACCTGCGAATTCCCGGCATGGAGTTGCAGGACTTATCGGGAGCTTTGCAGCAAACCACTTTCGCGCCATATGCCGCGGCGCTGTCTGGTGGCGGACAGGTGAAGGGAATCGTAGTTAGCGGCGCTGCGGGAATTTCACGAAAAGCCCTTGATGAGCTTCAGGAGTTTGCCAAGCGCTACGGTGCAGCGGCGTTAGCCTGGATTAAATTGGGTGATGAAGTCTCATCGTCGCTGCTTAAAGTGCTGGGCGGTGACGTCATCAATGAACTGGCGGCACTAGCGGGAGCACAAAAGGGCGATGCCGTTTTGATTGTGGCGGGAAAGATTAAGACTGTCGCTGCCAGTCTCGGCGCTTTGCGGAACGAAGTTGCCCGCAAGGAAAAATTAATTCCCGCAGGCGCCTACGCACCGCTCTGGGTAACAGAGTTTCCCATGTTCGAGTATCACGAAGAAGATGGGCGTTACTATTCAATGCACCATCCGTTCACGTCGCCAGTCGATGAAGACCTAACTCTGCTCGAACGGGCCGTCGCTGGGGGCGAAACAGAGTTACTCGGGAAGATTCGCACCAAGGCTTACGATCCGGTGATTAACGGCGTGGAGATGGCGAGTGGCTCGATTCGTATTCACCGGCAGGACGTGCAGCGGCTCGTCTTCAAGGCCCTCGGCATGACTCAGCAAGAAGCGCGCTCGCGATTTGGTTTCTTTCTGGATGCGCTAGAGTACGGCACGCCGCCTCATGGCGGGATCGCTCCCGGAATCGATCGTTTGATGATGGTGTTAGCCGGAACGGACAACATGCGCGACGTGATTGCTTTTCCGAAGACTGCTTCTGCTGCTGACTTGATGATCGACGCGCCGGGTGAAGTTGATCCGAAGCAGCTGGAAGAGCTGCACTTGAGAGTTGTGAAAGGCGAATAGCGCAGTGTGTCCCAAGGAGGAACCCGGGGAAGTTTATGGCGTCTAATCAGTATGTCTTTTGGACGCCCGGTTAGAGTAATTCTCTTGACGGCGACATTCCTCTTTGTATTTTCGCATGCGGCGTGCGAGGAAGGTTTCGAACACGATCAATCCGGACTGTGCGTCATTGATTTCTCTGCCGATGCCTTTATGGGGCCGGCCTTGATGGGCTTCGAATACTGGAGCACCGTGGGGACCACATTAGGCGTAGTTGCTTCTGGTTTTGTAGTAGCCGCGATAATGCTGGCTAGAGCAGACTGAGAACCTTCTGCTGCCCATGCTCAAACTGAGTCCCGATCACATTAGCGACATCATCGCGCACGCCCGTGAGGCAGGGCAGAACGAGTGTTGTGGTCTGGTTGGAGGCGCGTCAGACGACACGGCGTTGACCGTTTATCGTCTGCAGAATGTTGCTCGCGATTCTCACGTTTCATATGAAGTTGCCCCTGAAGAGCTCTTTGCTGCGCAGCGAGAGATGCGCCAAAGGGGAGAACAGCTTGTGGCCATCTATCATTCTCACCCGCGCGCGGTAGAGCCGGAACCTTCCGAAACGGACGTGCGACTTGCCTATTACCCTTCAGCAACCTACTTGATTGTCGGACTCGGAGGAGAAGCTCCCATTATGCGGGCCTTTAAGATTTCCGAGGCCGAACGGCGTTGGGAGCGGGTTGAGTATGCAATAGCGGACGCGTAAGATTAGGAACCGACACGGCATTATCTGCGTAGAGACTCCGGCGATGGAGACAAAGAAAACAAAGTACGACACCAATCCACTTGATCCTGACGTGGCGAAGCGCACGGAAGAGGTTAGGAGTGAGGAGGAAGATGGACCGGGTACGCGCCGCATAAAAGGCGCGACGCGAGAAGTCGGTCACTCTGCGAACGAAAGCGCGCGGAACAATATCTACTCAGAGGCACCAACGCGCACCTTCGACAATCCGCCGCTCGACGCGCCATACCATTCGGTTTTCGCTCCCCCGGTGCAACAACCACCGCCGTCGATCTATCAACCCAATCCTTACCTGCAGATGCCGGTCAGTACGCGCCCGACTTCGCGCACCATTACCGGAATCGGATTGCCGGAAAAATGGGCAATGATTTTGCCGTACGCGCCTTTCTATATTGGGGTGATCGCGTCTTTGGTGGAACTATTTCTTGTCCCGCGTAAGGAAGTAAAGGTCCGCTTTCATGCAGCCCAAGGGCTCGCTCTGCATATCGCGATCCTCGTCTTGCAGACACTCTTTGGCGTGCTCGGTTCGATTACCGATAGCACGATTGGCGGCAGTCTCTTCAAAGCTGCGGCTACTGTATTTCTCATCATCTCAATGGTCCGTGTTTGGAAAGGCGAGCCTCATCGCATCGCCCCAATTACTGAGCCAGCTCAATGGCTCAATCAGCGAATAGAGCCCCGCAACAAGGATTAGGGCCCTCGTGGCCCGAGTCAGTTTGATCAAACTACTTCAGTTCCGCTGGAGTGACGTAACTAATCAGGACCTAACTGCATCAGTAATGTCACTTACTGGCATCCCCATTGCTATGTAATAAGCAGGAAGGCGCTAGTCCCTTTTTGCTAGCATTTATGTGGGGATTGCCGTCCTTGAAGCGTATATCTATGTTGCGATTTGGTGCACTTGGGCCAAAGCAGCAGAGAACGAGTCGAACGAAACTACTAAATGAAGACATCACCGAACCCCAGCTCGCGGTCCAAAACAACTCTCTCGTATTCCGCTGAGTTACTGATAGGTTCAACAGGGAGGGAGAAGATGATTAACAAGAATTACCGGACAAGTCAGGGCGTTATTGCCGGCCTCGCAATGCTGGCGATGTTCCTGATGCCCATCTCAGTATTTACCCAGACGAAAATCAAATATCACAGCAACAAGTATAGCGTTCAGGATGATGTCAAATTGGGGCGCCAGGCCGCGGCAGAAGCTGAACAACAATTTCCCTTGATGCGCGATAGCGAGGTCGAGGGTTATGTCGAGAACATTGGCCGGCGCTTGGTTACAGCAATTCCCGAAGAGTTTCAGCACCGCGAATTTCAGTATTTCTTCAAAGTGATAAACGCGCGCGACATCAACGCGTTCGCTTTACCCGGAGGACCGATGTACGTCAATCGTGGCATGATCGAAGCCGCCGGCCGCGAAGGTGAGATGGCAGGAGTGATGGCGCACGAGATCAGTCACGTCGCATTGCGGCACGGAACTGCCCAGGCTACCAAGGGTCAGAAATACGGATTGCTGGCGGGCATTTTGGGTATCGGCGGACAGATCCTTGGTGGACCAGCAGGTGCTGCGGCGCAGATTGCCGGCCAGGGCGTTGGTGTTTACTTTCTGAAGTTCAGCCGCGAGTACGAAACCGAAGCCGATATTCTGGGAGCGCAGATCCTGGCTCGTGCCGGATACGATCCGCGTGATCTGGCGACGATGTTTCAGCGCATTCAACAGCAAGGCGGCGGCAGCAGCGGCGGCTTCCTAAGCAGCCACCCAAGTCCGCAGAATCGCTATGCTCGCATCAATCAGGAAGCTCAATATCTGCGCGTACAGAATCCGATTCGCGATACGCGCGAATTTGATCGCGTGAAAGCGAAGCTGCGGGGTTTCGGCACAGCGCCAACGATGGCGGAGATTGCTCGCAGCGGACAGCGTTATCCGACGGAAGGTGGCGGTGTTTCCGGTAACGCACCCGGGGGCCGGGTAGACTATCCGTCGACGCGGTATCGCAGCTACAGCGAGTTTGGCTTTCTTAACGTCAGCATTCCTGACAACTGGCGCGAGCTGCGCGGAAATAATTCTGTGTGGTTTTCGCCGGAAGGTGGCTATGGACAATACCAGGGCCAGGATGTTTTCACGCACGGCGTGAACTTCGGCGTATTTCGTTCGCAGAGTCGGGATCTGAGACAAGCTACACAGGAGCTTACTGGCACCTTCACGCAGGCAAATAGAAACATGCGACAGAGTGGCGCGGTGTCGCGATCAAACATCGCTGGTCGCAGTGGGTATAGCACTCAGTTGACCAACATCAATGAAGCCACAGGAGAACGAGAGAATGTGACGTTGATAACGACTCAGATGCGCAACGGCGACGTGTTTTACATGATCGCGGTGGCGCCGCAGAGTGAGGCGCGAAGCTTTACCAACGCCTTTAACACCATTCTTCGTTCAACTCGCTTGACCGACTAATCAAAGATACACTCACCCCAACACAGAAGGCCCGCCGGAAGCGGGCCTTTTCCTACGGCGCAGAGGGCAGGAGGCAGGGGCAGGGGCAGAGTACCGAGTGATGGGTTGTCCAAGTGACAATTACCCTCGGCTGTCTGCTGCTGCCTACTGCCTACTGTTCTTCGCTTCCTGCCAAAGCGATTCAAGCTCCGCGAGGTTTGCCGATTCGAAGCTGCGTTGCTGCGCGCTAAGACTGTTTTCAATGTGATGAAACCGTCGGCGGAACTTGCGATTGGTTAACTTCAGCGCGGCTTCAGGTTCAACTTTTAGATGGCGCGCGATATTTGTGACTGCGAAAAGCAGATCGCCAATCTCTTCGCGGACGCGCGCGTGATTCTCCTCATTTTCCGAATCAGTGTGCGTTTGAATTGCCGCCCGGAGCTCGGCAACCTCCTCGTTCAATTTATCAAAGATGTCTTCCAGCTTTTCCCAATCAAATCCTACGCGAGCAGCTTTAGTTGACAGTTGATGTGCTTCCATCAGTGCCGGCACTTTGGTTGAGACACCATCGAGCAACGAAGTCTCTTTGCCGCCGTCCGTTGTTTGCGCCGCCTGTTTTTCCGCCGCCTTGATTGCTTCCCAACTCTTTAAGACTTCCGCTGTGCTATCCGCGCGGGCGTCACCGAAGACATGAGGATGGCGACGGACCATTTTGTCGTGAACCGTGCTGGTGACGTCTGCGATTGTGAATTCTCCTCGTTCCTTCGCCACCTGCGCGTAAAAAACGATTTGAAAGAGCAGGTCGCCCAGCTCATCGCGAAGTTCGTTGGCCTGTCCGTCGCGTGCCAACTCGACCGCTTCAAATGCTTCATACGCTTCTTCAAGCAGCATTGGCGCAAGGGTGGCGTAGGTTTGCTCGCGGTCCCAGGGGCAGCCGTCCGGAGATCGCAGGCGTTCCATTAGGCTTACAAGGTCATTAAAAGTAGACATAGCAAAAGTTTCGCGTTCCGAGTTTCAAGTTTCGAGATTCAAGTTCCGAGTTCCGAGCTAAAGACTCGAAACTCGAAACTCGGGACCCTTTGGGCGATTGGCAATCAGCAATGCTCGGATGCTACCATCGCTACAATCCTAAGCTCAAAACGGTAAAGGTCGCGGCTGCGATTTGTAGCTTCGGCCGACAATTTGTAACGATGAGTGACGAACAGACAAATTTCAAAGTAACTGACCGGCGACTTTTTAATCCTGATGGGACACCCAGGGAAGTCGTAGCGGAAGAAGCACCTAAACCAAACACGGTAGCGGAAGCAACAGCGCCAGAGTCTTTAAAAGAACCTGTCGCCACGGAGAGCGAAAAGCAACCTGCGCCTCCGCCGCCGGCCGAGTCCGACGTGGCGACAGAACTAGATGAAGACGAGCTCAGCGCCCTTGATGATCCGGCAGGTTTCGTTAGTTTTGTGATGTCGATTGCGTCGAATGCCGCATCGTCGATGGGAATGATGGAACATCCCGTCACTCACAATCGCGAGATCAATTTAGAGGTTGCCAAGCATTGGATTGACGTGTTGGGAATGCTTGAAACCAAGACGCGCAACAATCTGTTGGCCCAGGAAGCAAAGATTCTTGAAGGACTGCTGGCCGATTTGCGCATGCAATACGTTTCTATGACCGGCTCGGCGAGCGCGAGCGCCTCACGTCCCTTAACCGGCCGCGACATCGTGGGCGGAACTTGAGTCCCAAGTCTCAACTCTCAAGTCTCAATAAACCGAAGCTTTCATCGTCCGATCGAAGCTCATGGTCAGACTAGACCCCGCACTTGAGACCTGAGACTTGGGTCCTGAGACACCGGCGTTGGACAATGGACAGTGGACATTGAACTAGTCCCATGAAACTGACTTTCCTTGGCACGGGCACGTCAACGGGAGTTCCCTCGATCGGGTGCGAGTGCGAAACCTGCACTTCCACCGATTCTCGCGACAAGCGTTTGCGAGTCTCGATATTGATCGAGCATGCGGATCAGACCGTTCTGGTAGATACTTCCTCTGATTTTCGCCAGCAAGCTTTGCGGCACCAGCTAAAGCGCCTCGACGCAGTATTGATTACGCACTGCCATGCCGATCACATTTTTGGCCTGGATGACATTCGTCCGCTGAATTTTCGCTACGGAGCTCTTGGGCTTTACGCGAACGAGCGCGCCTGGCCGGACATTCGGCGCATCTTCAAATACATTTTTGAGCCTTCACACTTTGGCGGAGGCTTGCCGCAAGTCATACCTCACACGGTTTTCCCAAACGCCGAATTCTGTTTGGGAAAAACTCTGCGCATCGTGCCACTAGAAGTAATTCACGGGCGCTTGCCGGTGATGGCGTATCGCTTTAATGACTTTGCCTACGCTACCGACCTCAGCGAGATCCCCGAAGAGACGATGTCGGCGTTGACCAAGCTCGATGTCCTTGTGCTCGATTGCTTGCGTTTTGCTGAACACCCGACTCACCTTTGGTTAGACAAAGCGCTTGAATACATCGCGAGGATAAAACCACGTCGCGCTTATCTGACACACATTGCTCACGACGTAAAACATGAACGCGACTCAGCGCGACTGCCGGAAGGTGTCGAATGGGCCTACGATGGACTTGTTGTGAGGGATGAGTGAGGGAAGGTGTAAAAACCATTTTCGATTTTCCATCTCTCATTGTTCATTAGATTAAGATCAAACGAGAGTCGCAAAGACACAAAGCCGCAGAGATAAAACAAAAACGCCATCAGAACAAAAACAACTTTTCGTGACCTCTATTTCCTTAACGTGCGCACTGGGCTCCAGCAATTAACACTAATACCCTATAAGGATTGCATGTTTTTCTTCGCGACTTTGTGCCTTGGCGACTCTGCGTTTGGTTCTTCCAATGGAAAATGAGAAATGATAAGCAACGACAAATGACAAATGACTAAACGGGTTCCCACCTGCTGTCTTCATAAGCTCCTTGCGAGAGGGGCCAATCGGCAATCGTAAATCGCCAATCTAAAGATGCGTCTCTTCCACGGTACTGAAAACGCCGACATTCAACGCACCACCGTGTTGACGCTCGGTGTATTTGATGGGCTTCACCTCGGACACCAGCTGATCATTCGCACAGTCGCAGAGAGAGCCAAAGCGGTCGGTGCTGTTCCGACCGTGATTACGTTTGATCCGCATCCGCGAGCCGTGTTGCATCCCGAATCGTCACCACCACTCCTGCAAACTTTGGATCAAAAAGTCGAAGGCTTTGGAATTCTCGGCATTGAACAAACGATCGTGATTCGCTTCACGACAGAATTTTCTCAAATACGCGCTGAAGACTTTTTGCACGACGTGGTTAAGGAGCGCTTGCAGGCGCGCGAGGTGTACCTGGGTCGTGGTTTTAACTTTGGGCACAATCGCGAAGGAAACATTGGGCTACTCAGAAGAGTCAGTCAGGAACTTAACTTCGTAGCGGGCGAGGTTCCTGAAGTTCGTTTGCGTGGTCAGCGAGTAAGCTCGAGTAAGATTCGGCAGTTGCTGGCGCAGGGTCGGGTAAACCTCGCGCGCCGCATGCTGGGACGCCCTTATGGCGTGGAAGGACTGGTGATTCGCGGCAATGAGCGCGGGCACCAGCTGGGGTTCCCTACAGCCAACCTGCACCCGCAAAACCGCGTCATACCTGCCCATGGCGTTTATGTCACGGGGACACTAATTGACGGCCAGTGGCACCGAAGCGTAACAAATATCGGCACGCGGCCAACGTTTGAGACGGCAACGGAACCTTCGGTAGAGACTTTCGTAATGAATTGGTCGGGCGATCTTTACGGCGACGTGATTCGGGTAAGGTTCCTCCATCGCCTGCGTGACGAAAAGAAGTTCACGTCGCTCGATGATTTAAGAACTCAGATAAACAAAGATGTCGCTCAGGCCGAGCGGTATTTCGAGCGGGCCGGCGCACGACACGTCTTGTCGATACTTTAAACTTCAGAATGCAAATTCAATCCCTGGTCCCGGTTCCAAAAACAAATGCGCAGGTAGTAGCAGGCGTAATTCCGTCCAATGGTGCGGCCGGCAAAGCTGCGACTAAGGCAGCCGTAGAGACGCTGCCGACGCTTGACGAGTTACTGGCCACCGCTGGCTTGCAGGGCCGAGGATGGCGCGGCTGGCTACGTGTGGCTCAAGTCGGACGCGTGTTGGGGCTGCTGACTCTCTATCTCTTTCTTGACAGCTACGACGTGCGCGCCAAGTTTAATCAACGCGCAATAGATCGTTTGCGCGAAGGCGCACGCGGCAAGGGCCGAGTCGCAGTTGCAAAAGCGTGGTTGCGCGAGCTGCTCAGTCGCGGTCTCGATCGTGGGACCAGGGCACTGCGATATTTTGTTTTCCGCGGCAGCGATGGTTCAGACAAGAAAGAAGCGCGGCTCCGGAAGCAAGCGTCGTGGCTGCGTGAGAAGCTCATTGATCTGGGCCCGACGTTCATCAAGATTGGTCAGGCTCTCGGCACTCGCGGCGACCTATTGCCGCTCCCCTACATCAAGGAACTGACGACCTTACAAGATCAGGTTCCCCCGTTCCCCACAGCGGAGGCTTTCGCCCGCATTGAGACCGAGTTGAAACGCAGCATTCATGACGCGTACGCCGAGATTGATGCCGAACCAATCGCTGCTGCTTCTTTAGGCCAGGTTTACCGGGCGCGTTTACATAGCGGTCAGGAAGTTGCGGTTAAAGTTCAGCGGCCCAACCTGCACGCCACCATCAGTTTCGATATCGTCGTCCTTTATAAGCTGGTCACTCTCACCAATCGTTTCTTTCCGCGAGCAAATGAGAATGCCGATTGGGAAGGGATGCTGCGTGAATTCCATGTCACCGTCTTTGAGGAAATGGACTATGCCCGCGAGGGTCGCAATGCCGATCGCTTCCGTCAGAGTTTTAGCTCGTGGCGCGTAATCAAGGTTCCGCAGATCCATTGGTCACACACGACGTCGCGCGTGCTAACGATGGATTTCATTCGCGGCACCAAGGTCACTGACCTGGATGGTTTGCTCGCGCGCAAGCTTTCGCCGGTCAAAGTTAACCGTCTGCTGGTGCGCACTTACCTGAAGCAGCTATTGGAAGATGGGTTCTTCCACGCCGACCCTCATCCGGGCAATTTGCTGGTGATGGATAGCGGCCATCTCGCGTTTTTCGACTTTGGCATGGTGGGTCGCATCACGCCGCGTTTGCAATCGCAGATGATTGACGCGTTCTTTCACGTGGTAAGCCGTGATGTGCAGGGACTCGGTCAGGATATTCTCAATCTGAATTTTCTTAAGCCGGGTGTCGATGCGGAAACAATTCGGCCGGTGGTTGAAAGTCTTTTCAAACACTATCTGAATCTGAAACTTGGCGACATTAATTTTAAAGAGCTGACCTATGATCTCGCCGAAGTGATGTACGAGTATCCCTTCCGCTTACCTGCAAACTTCACCTACATCATGAGAGCGCTGATGACGCTCGAGGGCATCGCTATTGTTACCGATCCCGGCTTCAGCTTTTTTGAAACAGCCAAGCCTTATGCGAAAGAGTTCATGCTGCGCCGGGAAGGGAAGCACTTCCGCAATCTAATCTTCAACAAGCTCACCGGCCGCGAGAATGGGACAACCCGAATCGAATGGACGAAGGTTTGGAAGCTCACCAAGATGGCCGCGAATATGTACCTGCAGGGATAAGAGCGAGTTAAAACTTACCATCCTCTTGAAGTTCTAATCGTTGCGTCAGAAAGCTTCTGAACAACGAGCTCTCTTCCAAACCACGTTGTCTCATTCTCACCTGGGCTGGCTTTGCCGACTTCCCCGGCCAAAACAGAGTCCGATGTAAAGCGCGGGGAGAATAAGACTTCCTCATTCAATCCAAGCGGCTCTTCTAAACTCCTCAATCAATGCACTTCATCGCCTCAAGTTTTCCTCAAGGATTTCTCAACCACCGCCAATAGGCTGTACGTGTGAAATCGTATTCTAGAGGAGGAGAGGCAAAAATGTTAACCGACTCGGCAGTTTTATTGAGAGATGCCAGATGGCAAGTAATCTTCACAGGCTTATTTTCCCTTCTGCTGTTTCTAGCGCCTGCAACGACGTTCGGACAGGCGCAGATCTTTGAAGGCACCGGCGGTCTGCCCAATCTTGATGCACGCACGGGATCGGTAGCCCCGACCTCAACGCAGGTAGCAATGGTTTCGAGCCTCGGCGCGTCAGCTGAATGGAACGAGTTCGGCACACCTAAAACGCTGTTCAAGCAGGGTGGTTACCTCGCGACCGGGTTGAGCGGTGACAGCGCCGTGACGGCGGCGCGGAATTGGATCGATGCCAACAAGACGCTTTACCGCCTCTCTTCAACTGACGGCTTGGTGCTCTACGGCGACTCGCGTATGCCGTTTAGCGACGGTCACGCTGTGCACTTCAAGCAGACGTTCGGCGGCCTGACCGCGGCCCAGGACGGCTTAATCACGGTCGGCATCACCGGCACTCCGGGCGCGTGGAAGGTCGGTTACGTCTCTTCCTCGCTTACGGGCGACACGACGCTCGGCGGCGTTGTAAGGCTGTCGCCACAAGAAGCCTGGCTTAGAGCTGCGACCGACCTCGGACGTTTGGTATCGCTCGGGCTCATCGGCGCCGCTAGCGCCGAGCGCGAGTGGACAATCTTCAACGTGGCGGGATTCAGCGATGTACAGCGAACTCGACTCGTCGCGGTGCCCACACCCACGGGCGGCGTTCGCCCGGCGTTTGAGACTCTCGTCCTTGATAACAGGGGCGGCGCGCTCCTCGGATATAAGTACCTGATCGACGCGGAGAATGGTGCGGTTCTGATCCGAGAGAACCTCGTGCACCAGTTTTCTCAGGATCCTGCTCCGTCGCAAACATCTACGCCGTTCACCGGCTCGTATGAGGTTCAAGGGATTGCGCCGAACCGCACCGGAACCTGCGGCACCCACGACTTCGTTGTACCCGCGGGCCAAAATACGCTGGCTGCTTCTGCGCATACGACAATTCCAACTAACGACATTTACATCGACCTTTTCTTCGGGGGGCAACTCGTCGCCCATCAAGACACTGGCACAAGCCCTGAAGCCGTCACCTACACGCCCGCAGGTGGTGTCACGCCTGGAACCTACACGGTCAAGGTATGCCCTTTTCTGGGAACTCTTCCCGAAACCGATATTCCCGCGCCGCAGACGCAGCCCTATTCGTACGCCGGCACCTTCACCTACAGTTCGCAGAGCACAACTCCTCCGGCCTCGTATCCTCCGAAATGGAACGTCTTCCCCGCTAATCCGCTTTTGCCCGCGTTAAGTAGCTACCCTTGGAACGTTCCGGGCACGGACATTCGCAAGATGTGGTGCTGGGAATCGACCGTTCAGGGGAATCAGATCCCTGGCTGTCAGGACGAGGTAGCTAACCTTGCCTCGCGCACGCCGTGGGACTTCGACTCGCAGCTCAATGTACCTACGTTCACGACGCGCGGCAACAACGCAATTGCCTCCGAGGCTTGGACCGATCCGCTCGCCCCGGGCGCGACCGCCCACCAGCCCGTCAGCCCAACTCGGGAGTACAACTTTCCTTGGACTAACGACTGGTATCAGCAGCGTTGCAACCCGACGAACTTTGTCCCTGGCGTTTCCAATGACATCTCGGCCGCGGTAACAAACCTCTTCGCGATGCACAACCGGATGCACGATTGGGCCTACCACCTCGGCTTCACCGAGGAGAACTGGAACGCTCAGCAGAATAACTTCGGCAACGCAGGTTCGGGAGGCGACCCCGTGCTCGGTCAATCACAGGCGGGGGCAGCTGATGGCGGCTATCCGGCGTACGTCGGCCGCGACAACGCAAACATGCGGACGCTCCCGGATGGGGTCTCCTCGATCACGAACATGTACCTCTGGCAACCGATCAGAGGCGCGTTCTATGCGCCTTGCGTTGATGGCGATTACGATATGGCGGTGATCGGCCACGAGTATGGCCATATGATCGAGAACCGCATGATCGGCAAGGGTGCCAATCGGAGCGGCCACCACGCTGGGGCGATGGGCGAAAGCAACGGCGATCTCAATGGGATGGAGATCCTGAACGAGTACGGCTTCGTCCCGGTCGCCGGCGAGAACCCTTACTCTGTCGGCTCCTACGCGACAGGCAACAAGCAGAAGGGCATTCGCAACTACGGAATGAACCAGAGCCCACTCAACTTCAGCAACATGGGCTACGACCCGTTCTTCGACCTGGCTGGTGGGCTTACCCCGGTTCACGCCGATGGCGAGATCTGGAGCGCGACGAACTTTGATATAAGGCAAGCCCTGATTGATAAGTACAACGCCACGCATCCCGCATCCGACGCGGCGGTGCAACGCAAATGCGCCGAGGGTCTGAAGGCACCCGAGGACTGCCCGGGCAACCGGCGCTGGGTACAGCTCATGTACGACGCCTACCTGCTCATGCCGACCGCGCCGACGATGCTCCAGGCTCGCGACGCGTACCTGGCCGCCGACGGGATGCGTTTCGGCGGAACGAACCAGAACGAACTTTGGCTGGCGTTCGCGCGCCGCGGCTTCGGTCCGGACGCAGCAACGACCTCGGCTCACGCGAGCAGTGACACTGATCCGAAGCCTGACTTCGCGTCGCCCCGTCATGCTAATGCGACGGTGACCTTCAAGGCCGTCGCGTCGGACGAAGGCAACAGCGAGATCGCGAACGCGCGGATCTTCGTCGGCCATTACGAGGCCCGCGTCTCGCCGATCGCTGACACGAACCCAAGCACAAACGCGGTGGGGAACGGGACGAATAACCTCGACGACGTCGCTCAGTTCGCTCCCGGCACGTACGAGTTCATCGCTCAGGCACCAGGACATGGAGGCGTCAGGTTCACGCAGACGTTTGGGGCTGGCGCAACCCAGACAGTGACGATCTCGATGCCGACGAACCTCGCCTCGACTTCGAAGGGTGCGACCGCGACCGGCACCGGAAACGTCATCGCCTTGTTTGATGATACTGAGAACACGACATGGACAGCGGCCGGGAATCCAGCAACACAGATCGTCACTGTCGATCTGGCCGGCACCGCGCCGCAGGTGATTGGGAGGGTTCAGGTGAGCTCGATGATCCAGACCGGCCAGAATCGGTTCACGGCCCTCCGGCAGTTCCGAATCGACGTCTCGACCGACGGTTCATCATTCACGCCGGTATTCACAAGTCCCGACGACGCCTTCCCAGGCGCTTCGCCGCGACCGGGCGTGCCGGAGATGATCCTGCGCTCGTTCTCGTTCACGCCAGTCCCGGCGACGCATGTTCGCCTCGTCGTACTACACACGCAGTGCACCGGCCAGTCGCAGTTCCATGGTGTGCAGGACGATGACATCGCGAACGGCACGGACTGTCGCGGTCAAGGTGAGCCGGCGGGCACGGATCCGGCAGGCGCCTCAGGCCAGACGCCTCCACCGCAGAACACGAACACGCGCGCGGCGGAGTTTCAGGTCTTTGGGGGCGCACCGGCAGCAGACCTCTTCGTGACGAAGACGGATTCACCCGACCCAGCCCGGCGAGGGCATGACCTGGTGTACACAATTACGGTTGGGAACCTCGGCCACTCGATGGCGAACGGCGTCACGCTCGTTGACGTCCTACCGAAGGCAGCTGGCTTCGGAACGGCTACGGCGACGCAGGGCAGTTGCAGCTACAAGCCCCTGAAGCGAGAGGTGAGCTGCAACCTCGGCAACATCCCGAGCGGGAACACAGTCATCGTCACAATCGTCGTTAAGCCGACCAGCCAGGGGACGATCACGAACACGGTCACAGTTCAGGCCCAGTCGCCGCGGGACCCGAACCTCAACAACAACACGGCGACGGCGACAACGGTCGTCCTGAATTAAACCAAGGTGATGACGAGGAGGAGCTCGCTCCTCCTCGTCATCGCCTACAAAACTGCAACCGCTCCAAAGGTCAATTTCCAGGGGGGCTAATCGCATTAAAGAACAGCGGATAGGTTGCCAGAGATTGCGCGCGGTACTGGGGGCGGAAGCCAAACAGAATCACTCGACCTTTCCCCACCTCGACTTCTACGAGGGCAGCCTTACCCTTGATGAGATTTGCGCCCAACAACCAGCCTGACAAGAGAGGTTCCTGGTCCCGCGGATACCACGCAACCACACGCGCCTGGCTGGCCGGAATCTCCCCGCCAGTCAGAATTTCAAAAGCAGGCGAATCCTCTGCCCAGGCAATCGAGAACTTCGGCATCCCTACCGCTAACGGGTGCGCTGCTTCCAGTTCGATCCGCAGAATTGAACCTGGTACGTAGAAATCCGAGCGCGGCAGGCCCGCTACGACGTTGCGAACGGGCAATTTAAGTTGTTCGATCGCAAAATCAGAAGCTCGATTGAGCGTTACAAGAGTGCCGCCCTGCTCGACAAATTTCCGCAACTCCTTCACACCCTGTTCGCCAATGCCTCCAGTTAGCTCAGGAGGCAAAGTGCCCTGGCGCATGCCATTAAGAATTGTTCGCGGCGCCTGATCGGGAATGATGATCGTGTCGAACCTGTGAAGCTTTCCCTCACGCAACTGAGCATCATTGACCGAGACGTGATAAAGGCATCTCGATTGGTTCTCCAACACCCAGCGCGTCCATCCTTCGTCCATTGAAGGCGAGTGCGAACGATAGATTGCGCGGCGGTCGGATGCATCCCCGCAAATTCCATTGCCACCCTTTACTTTTTTGGGAAGTGCTCGCGCGAGTCTGAAAGGCGTAGAGATCGGCTCGACCGGTACGCCCATCAACAGTGGAAGTGTGTGAGCCGTGACGTCATAGGGCGGCAGAGGATGGCCGAGCGCGTCACGCAGATCAGGGTATTGCTGAGCTTCAAGTAATGATTTCGCAAACGCCCCGTACGGTTGAGCGAGACGAACAACAGCAGTGCCTTGCGGATAGCGTCGTCCTCCCACGCGAAACGTTCCAGGAAAATCAATCCTTACGCCACCGCGCTCGAGGATATCCAATAACCGTCCAGAGTTATCCGACGGCTGAATCACGAAAGCAAACAACTCACCTTTGTTGCGGGGGCGCACCGCCTCTTTGCCGACTTCATAGAACCGTTGCAACCACTGCTCGCGGTGATCGGAAGCATGACGCAATAAAGCGAAAGCCGCCGCCTTCATGTAGTTGGTTACGTCTTTCAGATGCCATTCGCCACCGCGCCACACGGGACCAAATTTTTCCGATGCCTGGTGCGGGTCGTAGCCTTCCCGTGAGCGCAGCTCTTCAAACTTCACCGTGATCGGCGTGCCAATCCGGGCGGATGCGGTCTCGGAAAGAATGCGAACGCCGCCATGGTAATGCGAGTACGCGCGCGCTGGAGTCCACGCATCATAGGTCGAGTTAGTAGTAATGCCCTGGAATCCCTGGGCGCGTAATTCATTCGCCATCCAGTTTCCAAGTTCAGTATAGCCGGCGACGATTTGCTGCGGCACATTCGGTTCCACCGGCTGCATGTAGGGCGGCAGAAATAAACGGGAACCCAAGGTGCCCTGCTGGTGAATGTCGTGAACGATCTGCGGATGCCAAACATTATGAATCTTATCCACAGTGATCTTTGTTTCGACTTGAGTGAAGGCGTACCAGTCGCGATTGTTATCGTGGCCCACGTACTTGTGATAGAGCTGAGGCGGTTCGCTGCCCTCGTAGGGCGTGCCCAACGTTTTGTCGTACCAGGTTTTTACAATGTCAACGCCATCCGGATTGAGCGAAGGGACGAGAAGGATGATCGTGTTTCGCAGTATCTCGCGAACTTCCGGCTCATTTGAGGAAGCGAGTTGGTGAGCTATCAGCATGCTCGAAAGTGTCGAACCAACTTCGTTCGAATGAATGCCGCAGGTAATCAGCACGATTGTTTTACCGCGCGCCATCAAACGCCGCGCCTTTTCTTCACGATTGCTTCCTAGCTTGCGCGGGTCAGCGAGGAGTTCCTGAATCTTTCGGTACTCTTTCAAACGGGCCAGATTTTCCGGGGCACTGATTGTCGCCAGCACGAACGGAGCATCCATCGTCGACTTCCCGAGGGCTTGAACTTTGACGCGGTCACTCGCTTGATCAAGCTTTTCGAAGTAGGTCAGCACCTGATTCCAACTTGCGAGCTTGCGATCGTCACCGGGACGGAACCCGAGAACCTCTTCGGGCGAGGGAATTGTCGCAACTGCGCTCGCCGTGCGCAGAGATTGGCTTCGTCGCTGGCTGCGAACTTCGAGTGGGGCGATTAATTGAGTCAGGAACAGAAAGGAAAAAAAGACTGCGAGCGATCGTAGTCGCATCAAATGTTCTCCCGAGTGCAAATTTGCCCCAGTGTAGACGAGTAGGACGAGGTTGTTAAAGTAGGATTAAAATCTTAGTCCTGGTAGCGAACGGCACCTCGCCGACATGGCGATAAGAAGCGCGGAAACAGATCAAGTTGCGTGTGCTGACTTAACTTGATGAACACTGATAGTAATGAGCTGCTCTCGCGATCCTGAAGGCGGTTGCCGCGCGCGTCTGCGGGCAAGACAAGAGACTTGCCGCACAGCAGATGGCCCGTGTAAAGTAACCACTTTACCCACGCATTCCCCGTAATTACAGCTTCTGTTGGAGGTCAACACGGATGTCGTCTGAAAGCGTCGGTGCGAATGAATTCCCGGATAGGATCGGGGCCAAACCTGAAAATCCGCTAGCGGCTTCATTTCGTCCGTATATTCGGGCAGAAACAGTGCTCCCAGAACTGACCGCGCGAGCACTGATTGTAGGCACCCTCCTCGGAATTGTTTTTGGTGCTTCGTCTCTCTATCTCGTCTTAAAAGTCGGCTTGACTGTGAGTGCCTCGATTCCCGTGGCCGTGATTTCGATCGCGCTGTTTCGACTATTCGCACAAGCCGGATTAAGGAACGCCACGATCCTCGAGAACAATATTGTGCAGACCGCAGGATCTGCCGGCGAGTCGATCGCGTTTGGTGTGGGCGTAACCATGCCCGCCATCATGATTCTTGGTTTCGATCTTGAGTTAACACGGGTGATGCTCGTCGCCGTACTGGGAGGCTTGTTGGGAATCCTGATGATGATTCCGCTTAGACGGGCCTTGATTGTTGCGCAGCACGGGATTTTGAAATATCCGGAAGGTACTGCTTGTGCCGAGGTTTTGAAGGCAGGAGCGTCAGAAGAGTCTCGGGCCGCCGCCTCACCTGAGGCTAAGGCGGAAATGGCAGCGCGTGGTGGAGTCCAGATCGGCGCTAAAACAATCTTTACCGGTTTCGGCATCGGCATGATCTACCAGGCGGCGCACAGAGCTTTCTACACGTGGAAGGAAGCACCGGATAAAGTTTTCGGCGCCCCTTTTAACAAAGGCTCGGTTGGTGTTGAAGTTAACCCGGCGCTTTTGGGAGTCGGTTATGTCATTGGCCCACGTATCGCTTCGATCATGTGTGCCGGAGGCGTCTTGGCCTACCTGGTGCTGATCCCCGCGATCGCTTATTTCGGTGGCGGCGAGACTACCGGCGCAATTCCTCCGGGCACTGAACCGATTCGATCGATGAGTCCTAACGGCATCCGCAGCAACTACATCCTTTACATCGGTGCCGGTGCCGTGGCTGCTGGCGGCATCATCAGTCTGTTTAGGTCACTTCCTACGATCTGGCACGGTCTGAAAGGAGGCTTGAGCGATTTGCGTGGAGGTCAGGCAGCGAGCGCCCGCGCTCCTCGAACTGATCAAGATATTTCTATGAAGTATGTACTCGCGGGGATCGTTGCTCTGATTGCTTTGATCATGGCATTCCCGCAACTGGGCTTGCAGCAAAACATTCTGGTAGCTTTTCTGGGCGCAGTCATGATTATCGCATTTGGATTTCTGTTTGTGACGGTCTCCTCCCGGCTAACTGGAGAAATCGGGTCGTCCTCAAATCCTATATCGGGCATGACGGTCGCTACACTTTTGCTGACGTGCCTAATCTTCCTGATGATGGGTTGGACGGGTGAGTCCTATTACGTAACCGCTCTATCGATTGGCGCCATCGTTTGTATAGCGGCGTCGAACGGAGGCACAACTTCACAAGACCTGAAGACTGGATTCCTGGTTGGTGCTACTCCGAGCGCTCAGCAGGTTGCGATTCTTGTCGGCGCTTTGGCTTCGGCGCTGGTTCTGGGACCAATCCTGATTCGTCTCAATGACAATGGCACTGTTTATGCGCGCCGAATTACTTTCGCGAAAGTTGATGACCGGGTTCAACCGCTGCCACCTGCTGAATCAACAGCGCTGCCTACCTATGCTGAAGACATTAATCCCCAGGCCCCGGGAACGTACCGTGTGCTGACACGGGACGCAAACAGCCCGGAAGTGCAAGGTCTTGCTGAGGGCGAATACCTCGTCAATGATTCGGGGAAGATCTTGTACAAGGTCGAGCGCAATTTTACGCCCGAGCTTCGCGCCGACATGTCGAAGTTGGGTAACTCCGAACAACTTCAGGGAAGGCAGGCAGGCGGGGATACAAACACTTACCGTGTTTGGCACAAGACAGACACACAAGGTGGTCGCGCGGGCCGTTACCTGGTAGACCAACAGGGAGTCCCACAATATTTAGTCGACCCGGCTATCAATGGTCAGAACCGAATGCGGCCAGATGGATCCTCGGTGGAGAAGTTCGACGCCCCGAAGGCCACGCTGATGTCGTACATCATCAAGGGTATTCTCAACCGAGAGTTGCCCTGGAATCTGGTGCTTCTCGGAGTGATGATCGCGATCGTCCTGGAGATGGCAGGAATACCATCCCTGGCATTTGCGGTAGGCGTATATCTGCCATTGTCGGCGTCGAGTCCAATCTTTATCGGCGGCATGATTCGCTGGCTGGTTGATCGCAACTTACGTAAGAAACATACGCGTATGACAGAAGAAGAACTGGTGGCGGAGAGCGACAAGAGCCCTGGTGTGTTAATGGCTTCAGGTTACATTGCCGGAGCAGCTCTGGCGGGCATCATTTACGCTTTCATGGCCGGGTATTTCACTGACACTTTTGAGGCTACTAAAGTATGGATGCTGGCTCATAATCCTTTCTTCGACGAGCCGCCAGGGCACGTTAAGAGTTTCGCCGATTTACTTTCGCTGATTCCGTTTGTGGCGATTACCTTTCTGCTCTATGCGGTGGGACGTGAGTGGATCCTGGCAGGGGGCAAGAAGACGAGAGCCTGATTTCGCCGCTTTCAAAGGTAACGGCGAGGCG
The DNA here is from genome assembly GCA_041750995.1 of Pyrinomonadaceae bacterium. GTDB lineage: Bacteria > Acidobacteriota > Blastocatellia > Pyrinomonadales > Pyrinomonadaceae > PSRF01. The sequence continues at coordinate 19,659 of JBGSYG010000063.1, forward strand.
CCAAGGTTTCAAGCGTGGAACCCTCGACCTTTCGTTGCTCCTTAGGCAACATTGTTTCACCGTTTAGCTTCTATGAAGAGGCGCGCTGCTAAGCCCGGGGCGCGCGCCTTTAATTTTAGGGAGGACAGTTCAGCAATGGTTAACGCGAAAAAGATTGGCCGGCTTCTTGCTCCAGCCCTGGTTATCTTGCTGGGATTGGGAAGCGTTACCTCCGTGCATTCCCAAACACAGCAACTCTCGCCTTCAGACACCGTGCGCTCTTTCTATAAGCTGATGCGCGCGAAGAAATTTCGTGAGGCCTTTGCGCTTTCGATCTATCGCCCAGCAATCGATCCTTTGACTCCCGCGGAGTTTAGCGACCTGCAACTTGATTTTGAGAAAATGGCGGGCGCGATTCCCGAGCAGGTCAATATTACCGGCGAACAGATTAGTGGCGAGATGGCCACCGTATTTGTGAAAGTTAAGGACGAAGCCAAGGATCAGGCTGAACCAGTTACCCTGATCCTCACCAATGGCAGCTGGATTGTGGGCGACAAAGAGAATCAGCAGATCGTGTCGAAGGCCGGCAAGAATTTTTTCTTCAACGCGCGTCTTGATATTCACCACGATGAAGTGCAACGGATGCTCATGCAAATCTCCCTCGCGCAGCTGCTCTACAGCCAACAACATGCGGGCAAGTTCGCTGACTTGCCTACCCTCGTTCTCGGCGGAATGATTCCCAAAGATCTGGAAGGTAGCGATTCCACTGGCTATCGATTTCGCATCACGACTTCCGCCGATGGCAAGACCTGGAATGCGGCAGCCGAGCCGGCGCAATACGGACGCACCGGCAAGCTTTCGTTCTACATGGACGCGGCAGGAGTCAGAAGTGGTGATGTTGGCGGGAAGCCGTTGGCTGTGCCAAGGAACTAGTTTGTAGGATTCTTGTTTTGAACCAGGGGTGTCATTTCAATGAAAGCCTCGCGAAGTTTTTTAGTCTTCCCCAAATTCTTTTGCTCCTCATCTGTACCTTATTCCGGCGAGTATCTGATTTTCGCGCGAAATCAAAGCGAACTGCCCGGAATGATGACCCCGGAGTTTTCCGGAACGGCATACCTGACGCGGAGCGCATCACGCTCAAGCGTGGGGAACAGACCTTCAATTTGCGCGTCGGCGACCGTTAATTGTGAAAACAGATGTAGGGACGTTCGCCCGTAGGCGCTGTTGATTGCTAAGGATTGGGCCTCAAAGTGCTGCCGCTACAGAATTAGCACCAGCAAATTAAGATTTCCGTTGCAACCGAGTCGGTGCATTTCCTACAATGCTTGGGCGAGACCTAATCCCGACCGTCCTTGCCCTCAGCCTCAGTAACGAACCCAATCATGCCGGTATTGGAAACCGGAGCGTGAGGTTGTGTAAATGCCGGAATTACTCCGTACGCTGGTGGGTCGCATTCGCGAATTTGCAGGGGACCGCCGGCATAAGCCCCGACTTCGCGTACGGCTCGAATTTACCGTCACAGTCGCAACCCCGACTAAAGCTAACGGACGCCGCCCAGCATCGTTGCAAGGTTATACGCGGGACATCAGTGCCGACGGATTAGGTCTGATCGTTCCGGCGATACGCATCGGTGACCGCTATCTCGCAGGGGAGAATTGCCTGCTGTCGATAGCCCTCGAGTTGCCTGATGGGCCAATTCAGGTAACAGCTACGTCAGCGCGTTATGAACCGCTGGAAGATCCAAGTGAAATGGGTTTTCTGATCGGAACTCGAATCACGAAGATGAGCGACGCAGATCGCAAATCTTTCCTCGCCTACCTCAAAGCGCATTCGTAACTGTCGCGACTCTCATTCACTAAACAAGAGCCAGCCAAAAGCTTCAGGTGCATGAAAGCTTGGTTCCGGAGTGTAGGTAGGACGCCAGGTGACATAGCCACGATCAGGATCGCTGCCGACGCAGCGAAAAAGATTAATACGCCACCTTTCACCGGGCTCGGGCTGGGGAAGACTTTCGCTCCAGGGAATCCGTAGCATTACCAAGACGAGCTGAGGCGTGATGCTGGCTGCTGCCGACATTCCTGAACGGAAAGCAAAGTTGGTCTCTCGTTGCTCACCGTGTTTGTGAATCTCAAGGTCTACCCACTCTCCAGTTGGTGCGGCTTCGAATTCGAAGTAGTGATTAGGTGCGAAAGGATCAGGGGCCAGGAAGACTTCGCAGACGTCTCGATCCCAGAGTTCCAGAGTCTTAACGTTCGTTTGTGGAGTTGAGCTAATAACGAGAGGTTCGGCCTGAGGACATACGAAGCGAGCGTACAGCGCGACGTTTGACCAAAGCAGTTGAGCTTCCGCATGACGAGTGGGCGGGGCAGGTGTGCCTGACCAGTAATGCGCGATTAGAACTGGCTTGCTTTGATCCCAGAGCGGATGATCGAATTCGCCGACTGCGACGTCGGCTGTTATAAGTAAGGCCTCAATTAGATCGTTTGCCTGCATTGTGTTGACGTGACTAAGGTACGAAATACGGTTTCTCTTGGAGTGCGGCAACTTGTTGCCGCTTTCGCTGCTTTAATCGAGCAAAAGCGCTGACCAGTCAGCGCACTCCAAGGCGGTAGATTCTTCAACTTGAAAGACAAGCTAGCAAAGCGCTGACAAGTGAGCGCACTCCAAAGAGCGTCACTCCAAAAATTTAACTTAAGCTTTCGATACAGTCAGCAAGCAATGCCTTGGGACTTTTGTTCTGCAAAACCTGCGCAGCGGTTTCCTTAGAAAAATGCTGCAGCAGATAATCTACCTCATCCGCCACGCCTCCCGTTCCGCTCAGACAGCCAATGACCTTGCCTTCATCGTGCGCGATTGTAAATTCGTTCAGTGAACCCATTGAACCCGCAACGAACAGAACAATGTCACAGGAACGCACAAGGACTACATTCCTACCCTTTAGACCAAACCCCGTGTAGACCAATACATCGCAAGCATCGGTCGGAAGCTGAAAGCGCGAAACGTGCTCGGCTTGTGAGCTGGCCGGAGAAATACCGACGTGGAAGACACTGGCTGCCCGCGCAGCCTTGCCGACTTCATATATCAATCCAGTGGTCGCGCCCGTGAACAGCACTACATCATGCGCGGCAAGTGCAGTCGCGAATTCAGTCAACTTCTTGCCCAGTTCAGTACGTAGCTTCTGCTCAATCTCAGCAGCGGAGCCCATCACTCCCACTTTGATTTTCATTCCTTTTTACCAGGCAGATATTGATTTGTAGGGGGCGGCACTCTGTGGCCGCCACTCATTTGGCATTTAGGGAGCCCCCACGGAGGGACGCCCCTACAGATGTTTGCCAGCAATTACCTCGCTGTCAGTTTGCGTTACGGCTGCATCGCGATCCCACCAACGTTGAGTTAGGAACCAAACGACGCCGGGAATCATGAAAAGGATTCCAATTGCCATGGCGACGGTGCGAGGCGAATACCCAAATCGATCCAGCAATTCCCCCGTTAGATAATTCGAGACTGCGAGGGTTAAAGTGAGCAGCGCCAACTCGGCAGCGAAAACACGACCGCGAAAACGATCTTCCACTTCGCGTTGCAGTAGCACCGTGGAAAAGACCCAGAGGATGCTGCCGCCCGTATGGGCTAATCCCAGCACGAACAAAGCGACGAAAAAACTCGTCGTATACCCGAACGCCACATAAAACAGTCCACCAATCAGGAATGCGATGCCAATCGACGCTTGCTGGCGCAACTTGCCTTCACCAGCAATGCGCCGCGCCACAATCGGTCCAATCGCTGTCCCAATGCCTCGCGCCGCAAACAGCACGCCGATCCCGATTGCCGGACTACCGCCAACAGGGAAAACTCTTTCGCCAAAAACCCCCAGGAGCGTGAGTACGCCGCCGCCTAAACCCCAGGCAGGCTTCACTAGCAGCAATGCCAGCACGCGCGGCCGCCGTTTCACATAGCTGGCGCCCTCAATCGTCTCAGAAATCCCCAACGCCTTGCTAATTGCGAATTTGCCGCGCTTGTTCTTGGGGCGCTTAGGAACCTTGATGCTGGCAATCAGGGCAGCAGAAAGCAGGTACGTCGCCGAATCCAGAACGAAAGCGACGTCGGTTCCCAGCCAACCGGTGGCCAGGCCGCCGATCGCGGCGCCCATCGTCAACATCACCGACCACGTTACTGAAGAGATTGCATTCGCGGCGACCAGTTCGCGATCGGCGACGATGGATGGAATGGCTGCTGTCTTTGCCGGCTCAAAAAATGTGGAAAGACCCAGTTGCAAAACTGTCAGAACGTAGATCAGCCACAACTGGTCCGCGCGCCTAACAAAAAGGAAGCCTAGTACCACCAGGGCTCGCAACAGATCCGAATAGATCATGATGGAGCGCCGGCTGAAGCGATCGGCGAGGACGCCGGATGAGGGTCCAAAAATGAAACTTGGGACAAAGCGAGCAACCAGCAGCAAGCCGACGTTTCGTCCGGAGCCGGTCAGGTTCAGGATGATTGTGTAAAGCGCAATCGTATTGAACCAGTCGCCAAGTTGACTGACGACTTGACCGAGCCAGAGCTGCCGAAAAGCACGGTTTCCGCGCAGGAGCTCAATGTATCCGGCTGGTGTTTGAGTCTCGGGCCCGGTGCTCGTGATCTTCGCCAATGCTTGCCGCCTAATTGATTTCTTGGTGAATCAGCAGGGTAACACTGTCCGTTGGCGATTGCCGATTGCCGATTGCCAATTGCCGATTACTGATGACAGAAGCCTACCGCCAAGTCGCGAATAAACGCCAAGTACACCAAGACGGAAAAAAAACATCGAAAGCAAATATCAAAGACCTGCAAGTTTTCTGGCTGAAGATTCTTGGCGCCCTTGGCGTTTCTTCGCGGCTTGGCGGTTAGGTTTTAGCAATCGGGCAATCAGCGAATCATCATTCAGCAATCGTAATGACTGAATTGTGCAACCTGACCTGTCATTTTGAGACGCGTCATCGTGCCTCCAAGTAAGTCGCTAGCGATTGTCCAATTACAAAGCGAAAACACTGGTGTTTAGTCCTGGAAGTCTCGATGTCAGGTGCGGCACATCAATTGAGAAAGGGAAAGATGCGGCTACGAAGCTTTCGAGCTTCACGGACTCTCCGCACGGAGTCCGAGCCGCCCAAATTTGAAACCGCGGGAAGATCTTTTAGACAGCGGTCCCGAAATCTCACCCAGCATGGCGGATCAATTCGCTAGCGATTCGCCGCTTGCCCGGTATGCCGGAAGCGAAGCTGAGTTGCTCCCAGTTTCGCTTTCGGCTTCCTGCATTCGCTGATCGATTCGGCAATCTACAAATGGACATCAACCCCCTGGCAATCACGTTAATTGATGGCGCTTTTTCAACTCAGAACGCAGTGTCAATTATCTGTGTGGTTGGCATCATCGCCGCCGTCTACCTGATTTACCGCACTTCACTCGAGCGCGTGCAAGCCAAGACGCGCGAAGCAGAAGCGATTGCCAAACTGCACCTTGCCACGGCGGAAGCATTAGCCACCGCCATCGACGCCCAGGATCAAACCAGTCACTGTCACGTTCGCCGGGCGCAGATTTTCGCCGTTGGTATGGGCGAAGTACTGAAGCTGACGAAGCCAGAAATAGACGCGTTGCGCGCTGGAGCTCTCCTGCACGACGTCGGAAAGCTGGCGGTGCCCGCTCACATTCTCAACAAGCCCGGGCGGCTAACCGCCGCTGAATTCGAGAAGATGAAGATTCATACGACTGTGGGGGCGCAGTTGCTCGGCCGCGTTGATTTTCCTTACCCGGTGATTCCAATCGTGCGTCATCACCACGAACATTGGAACGGCGCTGGTTATCCTGATGGGCTGCGCGGTGAACAAATCCCGCTCACCGCACGCATAATTTCTGTCGTTGATTGCTTCGACGCGGTGCGCGAGGATCGACCATTCCGCCGTGGCATGACACGCGATGAAGCGATTGCGTTGCTGCTGCGCGGGGCGGGTACTCACTTCGATCCACGCGTGGTAGAGCTTTTCATCGAACACCTGCCACGGTTCGAAGCGCAAATCGCCGCCGAGGGACTGGCTCTACGAGAACCTAATGGTTCTCTAAACGAGCCGTTTGCCTTGGCTGACGTTGACCTTGACCAAACGCGCGAGCGTGGCTGCTACATGGCGTACGATCAAATTAGGAATGCTCACCGCGAGGTCTATGCGCTTTACGAAATTGCCCGCACCTTTGGTTCATCGCTCGACATTGGCGAGACTCTCGAAATTCTTGTCGACAAAGTTGGACACGTCGTTTCGTTTGATACCTGCGTCGTGTACGTCTACGACGAGATGCGTGGCTACGCCACCGCCGCACATGTGGTGGGCAAGAATGCTTCGCTGTTAACTACGAAGTGCGTCGCGCCCGGTGAAGGCGTGACGGGATTTGCGCTCGCCAATCGCAGCTCGGTCAATCAGCTGCAGCCGTGTCTCGATTTCTTGGACTCTAAATCAGAACGCCTCGCTGAATATAAAGCGATGGCGTCGTTGCCGCTCTTCAAAGATGATGTTTTGTTGGGAGCGCTGTCCGTGTACTCGACTGAGCTCGATCGTTATACCGACGACCAGATGCGCAGACTTGAAACCGTAACTAAGCTTGCCTCCGATGCGCTGGGGAATGCCGTGCACCATGCAGAAGCGAGATCCAACGCGTTGACTGACGCGTTGACAGGGCTACCCAACGGTCGCTATTTGGCCCTGCGTTTTGAGGAAGAAGCGGCGCGGGCCAGGCGCATGGGTCGTTCCTTCCAGGTGATGATGCTTGACCTGGACGATTTCAAACTCGTCAACGACACCTTCGGTCATAAAGTTGGAGACAAGATGCTGCGCGAGGTTGCGCTGATTATTCAGCGGCAGCTACGCGAATACGATTTCCTGGCGCGCTATGCCGGCGACGAGTTTGTGGCTGTCGTTCAGGAACTGGTTGGTTCCCAGGTTGAAGAGCTGCGGGCGCGCATTGAGAGTGCCGTGGCAAAGTTTTCCTTGCACGTCCGTGGAGACAAACGCGCACGAGTTGGCATTAGTATTGGGACGGCCACCTACGACACAGACGGCCACACCTTGGATCAACTCCTGGTGGCAGCCGATCAAGCGATGTATCGCGTCAAGTCTTCTCACAAGATCGACCGCATTAACGATGCGAACGAAGCGGAACCTGCCGTGCCAACTCTCGACGATGGCCTCACTACAGTCTCGGTCAACTGAAACCTGTTGACTGATTGTAAGTCCGCGAAGCGCACGGCTGAAAATAGCGTAGTCCCGACACCTCGGGGCTGGGTCATCCCGCAGATAGAGCTCAGTCAGTGGAACGGACGATGAATTTCAGAATCGCCTGATAACGTTTTTCAGTCGCCCGTTCCACGGGCTCTTTCGTTTTTTGGAGCGCTAGACCCAGCACCCGTTGAACCCTCAAGCAATACGCACTCAATTCCCAAGATTGGCGCAGAGGCGCAGAGCCAAGCAAAAGAAGCAATCGTTGTTTTTAGGACATAAGGTCGATCTCTCAAAGTTGCACCTTTATGTTCCTAAAACCTTGCTTCTCTACGGCTTGGCGTCTCTGCGCAAAAAAGAACAAAGTTCAAAGTACAAAGAACAAGGCTCGATTTTTGGTCCGGCCACAGTCTTGACATTCTTATACCCCATCGCTTTCAATCGCTTGTGGGGCGGCGTTCTCATCTTTCCTGCAGATGAGACACGGCCACCCAAGTCCCACCCGCCAGCACGCTGGTCATCTACGATTGAAGCATGTTCGCGCCTGCCACAACCGTCCCTGCAAATGTAACTCTGCTGATTGTTAGCGCCGAAAGCAGTGTGCGCGGACGACTCGAAGAGATTTTCAGCACCGTAGGTTATCGTACGCTCGCAACGGCTGATGCTTCCGCAGCCCTCAGTGCGCTTCATAAAGAACCATGTGACCTCGTCGTTTTGGATCTGCAGATTGAAGGTGTTGATGGACTGGCATTTTGCCGCCTGCTCCGTTCGCAACGCGCCACCAACAAGCTGCCGATAATTGCTCTCTCAGACGACGATCTTGAAAGTACTGAAGTCGAAGCATTTGCCGCTGGCGCCGACGACTACGTCATCAAACCTTCCTCGCCGGGCGAGCTTATTTCTCGCGTCAATGCGCAACTTAGATCGGCGCAACGCGAATGGGAACTAATCGGTAGTAACCGCGAGCTGAGGTTCCTGGCAGATTTAGGGCGTGGCTTATTGCGCGCGCTCGAACCCGATCAACTCGTACGACGAATTGCCGGAGCCACTTATGAAGGGACGGGCGCGGTGCTGTGCGCGGCGTATGTGAAGCTTTCGGATGATTGCGAAGCGGGATGCATGTTCGATCGTGAAGGAAGCGCCGAAGACGTCTCGCGTCGAAACCGTGAAAAAATACAAAGCTGGTTGGAGCTTTCCTCGACTACTACGCCACAGCGCCTGATTGATCGCGAAAGTTTCTTTTTGCCGGATGAGTCGCACCAGATTGAATACGCTGCGCCTTTAAGATTTGGGGGACGCGCCAAAGGTGCGCTGGTAGTAGCGTTCGATCGCCGTGAAGATCTTGGTGAAACTGAAAGCAGGTTGATCGAAGCAGCTGCTCAACAAGCGGCTCTCGCTGCGCATATTTCCTCTCTATACCAGGCGGCTCGCGAGACTTCGACCAACCTGGCAAAGGAAGTCGACCGTCGCACGGCCGAAGCGGTTGCCCAACGACGCTTCACCGAAGCAATCATCGATAGCCTGCCGCTTTCGCTCTATGCAGTAGACAGCCAGTATCGGATTGTTGCCTGGAATCGCAATCGCGAGTTAGGTGAACTGGGAATCCCACGCGGTGCTGCACTTGGTCGTAACATCTTTGAGGTGCTGACGTTGCAGAAGCGCGAGGTGCTTGAGCCGGAGTTCGCTCAGGTTTTTGCGACTGGCGAAATCGAAATTATCGAGCAGGAGACGGTTAAGCCAAACGGCGAAATCAAGCATTGGCTGATTAGCAAGATCCCCATGTGGATTGACGACAGCGGCGGCGTTTCTCACGTCATCACGGTCGGCGAAGAAATAACTGCTCGCGTCGAAGCTAACCGGGCAGTCGCCCGCGCGGAAAAGCTTGCTGCTGTGGGACGCCTGGCTGCGGGCGTGGTTCATGAAATCAACAATCCCCTGGCGACAATTTCCGCATGCGCCGAGGCGCTGGAGTCGAGGATTGCCGACGGCTCGTTTGCTGAGTCGCCCGCGCTCGATGACTTGCGCGAGTATTTAAGTTTGATTCGCAACGAGGCCTTTCGCTGCAAGTCCATCACTACTGGCTTGTTGGATTTCAGCCGCACGCGCACGGCCCAGCACGTGTTACTCGACCTCGCTGATGTTATTGATTCCACGGCGAAGCTCCTGGTCCATCAACAGCGCGGGGGCAAGATTGATTTGCGGATCGAAACCGCGGAGGATTTGCCGCCCGTTCTCGGCGACCCTGGTCAATTGCAACAGGCGATCATTACCCTCGCCAGCAATGCTGTGGATGCGATGCACGGCGGCGGCGTCTTGACGATTTCATCCCGTCGTGATGGCGATAACTTATTGGTTGAGGTGAGTGATACCGGCGTCGGCATTCCGCCGGAAAACATTACCAAGATTTTTGAACCATTCTTTACAACCAAAGAAGTCGGGCAGGGAACCGGACTTGGTCTCGCAGTTTGTTATGGTATCTTAACTGAGCATGGCGGCAGTCTCGACGTGCAATCAGCGCCTGAAGCCGGCACGACTTTCACGATCACCTTGCCGGCAGCAAATGACCGCGGAGAAGCGAACGCTTGAGCGAGCAACCAGCAGCACGGATTCTGATCGCCGAAGACGAAGCAAACCTGCGACTAGTTTTGCAGAAGGAGCTCGAGCGACTGGGGTATCGCGTGCAAGCGGCGCCGGATGGCGAAGCAGCCCTGCGCAAGCTTGAAGAGAGCAATGTTGATGTGCTGCTCTGCGATATTAACATGCCTCGCATCGACGGCATGGAAGTGCTGCGGCGCGTGCATGAGCGTCCCAATCCGCCCGAAGTGATTATGTTGACTGGGCAGGCGACAGTGGAGACTGCGGTCGAGGCCATGAAGCTCGGCGCTTACGATTACCTCACAAAGCCTTACAGAATCGCGGAACTCGATGTGCGCGTGCGGCAAGCTGTGGAGAAACGGCGCCTGCGCGTTGATAACCTTCGCCTGCGCGAACAGCTGGCGCGGCAATCAGCCCTCCCCGAGATCGTTTCCGTCTCGCGGGTGATGAAGGAAGCGATTCGACTGGTTGAGCGCGTTGCGCCCTCGGAAGCCTCGGTCTTAATCACTGGTGAGTCGGGAACGGGCAAGGAACTAATCGCCCACGCAATCCATCGCCTCTCGACCCGGGCAAACGCATCGTTCATTGATCTTAACTGCGCCGCATTTCAAGAGTCGCTGCTGGAGTCGGAGCTGTTTGGCTATGAGGCGGGGGCGTTTTCCGGAGCGAAAGGACGGAAGCTTGGTTTGATCGAGCTTTCCGATGGCGGAACACTTTTTCTTGATGAAGTGACGGAGCTGCCGGCGCAATTGCAGGCGAAACTTTTGCGGGCGATCGAGACGAGGACCTTTTTCCGTGTCGGCGGTGTCAGGAAAGTTGAGGTCGATACGCGCATTGTCGCGGCTACTAACAGAAATCTTGAATCAGTTGTCGCTGACGGCTCGTTTCGTTCCGATCTGCTTTATCGGATCAATGGATTTCAGATCGACCTAGTACCTTTGCGTGAACGTCCGGAAGACATCGAACCGCTCGCTCGACATTTACTGCAACAAGTTGGGGGAACTAGTCCGCCGGAATTGGAAGATAGCGCTCTCGACTCGTTGCGCGCCTACAGTTGGCCAGGCAATGTGCGGCAGTTAAAGAATACACTCGAACGCGCGGTGATCCTTTCCAACAACGGTCGCATTACACTTGCGGAATTGCCTCCGGAAGTATCTCGCCCAGGAGTTTATGCGCCAGCCCTGGTAACAACCTTTCTTCCCGGTGTCACGCCCGATGCCGGAGCAAATCCCGTCGGTTCCCCCGCCTCACTGCGTGAAGTTGAACGCCAACAGATACTCGCGGCTTTGGAGCAGTCTGGATGGCACCGGGGCAAGACCGCCGAGATCCTGGGAATCTCGCCTTCAACACTCTATCGCCGACTGCGAGACTATGGTCTTGAAAAGAGACGGTGAGTAGCGGGAGGCGGAAAAAAAGCATTTACCCTTTGTCATTTTCCCATTTTTCATTTCTAAAACGACACCGCCAAGACGCCAAGGAGCGCAGAGTTCGCCAAGAAGATAAAGCGAGCTTAGTGCTTTGAACTTAGTGCTTTGTTTAGCAACCTCAGCATTGAATTTACTGCTCAAATTTTATCAGCGAACAAAGTTCCAAGCACCAAGTTCAAAGCTCATTTAGATAAAGTTCAGGCCTGGGGGTTTCTTTTCCAATGACAAATGAAAAATGGATCTGACAAATTGTAAATGTTTTTTCCCGCCTCTTGACTCTGATTCACCACCGCAGCGGAATAAGATCCGGTCCGGCCACCGCCGGGCCGTTAATGCTGTGATCGTGAAAGCGATTGTACATGCCCCGGTTGTGGGGAATATGCCCGCCATACCAGATGACCACGTCATTGTTGGTCAGCTTGTTATTAGTTAGAAACGCATCGATGTTTGCCTGCGTGTTGATCCGCACCGCACTGTCGTCAAACTCCGCGCCGCTATAGGTCAGGAACCAAAGGTCACCGCGTGCATACGGGTCATTCGCAGCGCTGTTGTCGTAAAAGTTCGAACGGATCAAATAGCTGTTGCCCGTCGCAGGATTGTCGACAATCCAGGTTTCCTGCGTGCCTGCTTTGCGGTAGCGTTTAGCTTCGAGCGGAACGGGAAAGGAATTGAAGATCCGATTGCCGCGTGGTTCAAGAATGCGGTTGGGCGCGGCCGCTTCGATGTCAAAGTCGAAGCGCCAGTAAACGTGATGAACGTGTGGCTGGCAAGTACAACTGTTCTGCACTGCTCCCATGCCAAAGCGTGGCTTGATCGTGCCGTCAGCCATGAAGCGCCATTCTGAAATGTAGCGATACCAACCAGCCGATAACTCACTCACAAGAACTACGCCGTCGCCTTCCTTGTAGTAAGCGATGCCCTGGTGATTACCCGCATCAATATCAGTCTCCAGCACCGTAGTTGCCGGGACGTTACAAGAGCGCACACCGGGAGCTAGCGTAGTGCCCGTTGCGGGATCGGCCGCAAACTGGTTCTCGGCGTATTGCCAGTCTCGGAAAGGACCGCAGGTGTTGTTGTCGTAGAGCACGTTCAGGATCGGCACGTTGGCACGTTTAAGGACCATCTTGCCTTTGTAGCGAACGTCTCGTAGTTCGATCGCCGAGCCGTCGGCTCCCGATGAGGCGGAAGGTCTAATCGCAAGGAAGGTCCAAAGCTGAACCCCGGCGAGATCTGTAACCTCAAATTGAAACTGACCGGCAACGCCACGTCCGGTTGAACTTCCCCCCGATGGTGGCGGCGAGCAATCGGCGGCAGGCTGCGCCGAGGCAGTTGGCGGCGCCCCGGTTGTAAAGCGCCGCACACTCTGCCGGCTCATGGCCACCGAAACAATTTCATTTTCGCGTTCGACTGCCGGGTCATCAGGATTCTTCGCGCGCAATCCTACGTTAACCACTCGCTCGGTTCGCGTTCTGATTCCCGAAGCGAAATAAAGTGGTGGCATGGGAAAGTAAGGAACCAGCTTTTTATCGCGCAGCGCGGACCCGAGTTGGGGATCGTTCTCAATGATTTTGACCGCTGCTTCAAATTCGTCGGGATTGGGAAGTGGCTGGAATAGAGAAACGGAGACTTCCAAATCCTCGGGCTTTGAAAACTTGCTCAATACAATGATCGAACGTTCGTTGGTGTAGTCGTAATAAATAACGCGGAAATTATCAGGTGGACCATTGAGACCTTTTTTATTGTCCGGATCCACATATTCAACAGTGATGAGCCGATATTGATTGTTATCTAAATACCTGGCGACGGCCGGGTCCTTCGTGATGTTCTCAACAGTTTCGTCAATAATTTCCTGAGTCGGACCCCATGGTTCAACCTTGATAATGAAGTCTTTTGTCGGCACTTTTTGTTTGACGGCGCGCTTGTCAGGCGTTTGGGATTTTGAAGCTGAAGCCTGCAAGAGAACGCCGCCTGAAAAGACCGCCAGGCAAATCACTGAGACATACAACCAGCGTCGCATATCAAACTCCTCGTATCTGTGCCACTAGATTCAAGTTCCCGATCTGATTCAGCTGCAGCACCACTTCGACAAGAAAGCTGGGTGGCTGGGAACTTTAAAGCGACCACCCGCGGTTACTTTATGAAAATAGTCCGTTGAAAGCCTAGTCAACGGTCCGCTTGACTTGTGCGTAGCAACTCCCGGCTGGCTCGTTCGTATGGCTTGTTTAGAAGGGTAGAAAAGTCGCTTAGTGATGACGCGACTGGTACGTAGCTATGCGTAACATACAGCCTCGAACCAGGTCAAGGCGGTCATGTTTTGGTGGAGTTATTTACTGAAGCGGCCGCTTTCTGTGGCCGCCCTTGATTCGGATCAGGTGCGCCCACGGAGGGATGCCCCTACTTCTGTGCTTGGTCGCGCGCTTTCAACTCTTTGCGATTTATCTTTCCGCGATCATTCTTTGGCAAGGAAGGGACAAACTCGATCCAGCGCGGATACTTGTACAAGGCCAGCCGGGCCTTCACAAACTCCTTGATTTCGGTCGCCAGCGATTCGCTCGGATTCTCGCCTTCGCGCAAAACGATTAAGGCCTTGGGCTTGATTAGTCCATCACCTTCGTCGTGACCAATCACCGCACATTCCAGAACTGAGGAGCATTGCAGCAGGCAGTTCTCAATCTCAGTTGGCGCCACATAGACGCCAGACACCTTCAACATGTCGTCCGCGCGGCCGTGATACCAAAAGTACCCGTGTTCGTCCTTGTGGAATTGATCCCCTGTGGTGCACCAATCGGCGGCAAAAGTCTTTTTGGATTCTTCGTGAGCGTTCCAGTAGCACAGGGCCGCTGAATCACCTCTGACTCGCAAGGTACCCATCTCGCCGGTTGCAACATCAGAACCTTCGGGTCCAACGATTCGTGCTTCATAACCTTCAACGATGCGACCCAAACTCCCGGGCTCAACATCACCGGGCCGGTTCGAGATGTAGATGTGAAACATCTCAGCTGACCCAATGCCATCATAGATTTCGATCCCAAAAGTCTTCTTCCATTTCTCATAGAGCTCCACCGGAAGCGCTTCGCCGGCGGAGTAGCAGAAGCGCAGGCTTGAGAGATCAGCGCCCGTGTTTGCATTGAGCATTCCATTGATCATTGTCGGCACGGTGGTGAGAATCGTGGGGCGGTATCGTTCGATTGCGGAATAGATTTTTTCGGGAGTCGATCGTTCTGCGAAGAGTGCTGTCGCTGCACCAACCGCAAAGGGAAAGAGCAGATTTGTTCCGGTTGCATAGCCAAAGAAGAGCTTAGGCACTGCGAGTGTCAGATCGGTTTCCGCAACTCCAATCGTGCGCTTGGCAAAGACCTCGGTATTGAAAGGCAGATCGTGTTGCAGGTGCACAGCGCCCTTCGGGTGACCGGTTGAGCCAGAAGTGAACAACCAGATCGCGATGTCGTCTCGATGAGTGTCCGCTTGCGTGCACTCTTCGGCTGCGGCCCTTACGGTGTCGTGGAAGGAAAACCACTCGGGTCCGCTGCGGCGCCGCGGTGCTTCCTCCTCGGCAGGCGCATCGCCGACGACAATGATGGCTCGCAAATGAGTTGTCGTGCGGCTGGTTTCAATAAAAGCGGCAACCAGAGATTCGTGAATTATGGCGACGCGCGCGCGCGTGTACTCAAGATAGTAGGAGTAGTCGGCAGCGGGCAGGAGGGGGTTGACCATCGTGATCACCGCACCGATTCGCGCCGCGCCAAACCAAGTCCAGACAAACTCCGGACAGTCCGGCAGGGCGATCAGAATGCGATCCTCTTGCTCCACACCTAAATCACGAAGCACATTCCCGACGCGGTTCGACATCCGGCAAGTTTCGCCGTAAGTGAAAGACTGGTCCTCGAAATAGAGACAGGTCTTGTTCTCGCGACCCGCTTCCAAATTCTGATAAAGGAAGTAGTGGCCGAGATTGAACTTTTCCGGGAAGTCGGTGTTCATGCTGCTTTGAAAGCGTCAGGACAAACTGCTTTTCAGAGTGTCGTGAAGCATGGCCATGTCGGCATCGTCGGCGGAAGTGAAGCGCACCGCAAAGCCAATCTCGTAGGCTTCATCAACAACTTCCGACCAGAAACAGGCGGGGCCGGCAGGAAAGTCTATTTCCAGGCGGATGAGTTCTTTCTGCTGCACCTGGCCTCCGGTAAGGACGAAACAACCCGTTTCACTAATACTGGTAATTGTCCCGACTTGCTGCGTAAGCACTCCTTCCCAGCGAACCAGGAAATTTACTTGCAAGCGTGGAGCTGTGCGCCTTTCAGTCATGTAAGTTTAGGTTCAGCAAATCAAGAGTGGTCGCCAGAGGCACCGGAGAAGGGACAGCCCTGGGCTCCGTGTTTGGTGTCCAGGTAGGTGCGGGCTTCCCAAAGTTCGGGAAAGAATTTCTTGTTCAGTGTCGTGCGCAGGTAGCCAATACCTTCCGAGCCGCCTGTACCACGTTTTGCGCCCACCATCCGCTCGACCATTTTGATGTGATGGAAACGCCAGAGCGAAAAGTATTCGTCATGTTCAAGCAGGGCTTCGGCCAGTTGAAACTCTTCATAACGCTGTTCGAAGTGAGTGAGAATTTCAAGGACCGCTTGAGTTCGGAGGCCGTAGAGCTTTTTCTGTTCTGTCTCTGGAAGCGATTTATCTTCCACGGGGGCGTTGAGTCCGCGGCGACGCAACAGTGCGAAGAATTCATCGCCGAGCGAGGGCGCTGCAAAACGTTGCTGCAACCGTTCATGAGCGAACGAGTCGTCGCGAAACTCATTCAGTGTGCTCTCCAGCTTCTGTCCTGAGGTGAATTCGATTTCGCGAAACTGCATCGACTGAAAACCGCTGGCTGGATTCAGCTTGTCGCGAAAGCCGAGAAAGTTGATTGGAGTCATGCTCTCCAGGATGTGAATTTGATTGACGAGCAATTTCTCGATCTCTACGACGCGCGCCATGGTTCGAGCTGCTGCTGGGACGCGATCGTCTCGCAGCATCGAAAGCGCTGCGTCCAGCTCATGCAGGATCTGTTTGAACCAAAGCTCGTAAGCCTGGTGGACGGTGATAAAAAGCAATTCATCGTGATGCTCAGGACCCGACAAGCAATCCTGCAAGCTGATTAGATCAGGAACGCGCAGATACTTGTTGTAAGAGAGCAGGGGATCAGCGCCGTAGTCTTTCGTCATATTGAGCTTTGATCTTTGTACTTTGAACTTTGAAAGGCTCCTTAATCTTTGGACTAGAACTGACAACCAAGTTCAAAGCTTAAAGTTCAAAGTTCGTTTTTTAGAATGCCGCTCCCGCGGCTTCATGGTTCGCGTAAGCGTGCGAATCTCTTATTGACTTCATCTCTTCGATGATGAGTTCCAACTCTTCATCCTTGGTATAAAAGTGGGGCGAGATGCGCACGCCCGCACCAGGCCGAAAATCAACTATGAATTCGCGGTTGATCAATTCAGTAGCCAATGCTGCCGCGTGCTCGTGCATCACCGTAACCGTGCCGCCACGCTGAGACGGATCCTTGGGACTCGTCACCGTAAATCCAGCTTCTTCGGCTAAAGCTATCAAGCGAGTCGTTTGCCTGATGCTCTTGGCGCGAATGTTTTCCACCCCGATTTCGTTGATGATGCGATAACCGGATTGGGCGGCGTAGAGCGCCGGGATTGCCGGCGAACCATGTAAGAAGCGGGCGACATTGGGTGCGTAGCGCAGCTCGGTCGCAAACGCGAACGGTTCTTCATGGGCCATCCATCCCGTAGTCTTCGGCTGCAACTTCGTGTGCAGATCAGGGCGGATATACAAGTAACCAGCTCCCGGACCGCCGCACAGCCACTTTACCGAGCCGCCGGTTGCGAAATCTACGCCCAGGTCTTTCACGTTGAAGGGAACTGTGCCTGCCGACTGGTAAGCGTCAAGGACCACCAGCGCCCCAACTTCATGTGCGCGGTCGATGATAGCTTTGGCGTCTTGTAAAAAAGCACTTTTGAAGAGCACGTGAGAAAAGGGGACCAGCAACGTCTCTTCGTCGATCGCCGCCAGCATTCGTTCGAGCGGGACCGTAATGCCGTCGTCAGATTTCACCTCTTCGATGCGTAGCTTTCCTTCTCGCGCATGCGCTTCGTAGACATACATCACCGAAGGGAAGTTGAGCTCGGAATAGACGATCTTGTTTCTCTTGGGCGTAGGTTCGAAGCAGGAAAGGATCAGGGACTGGCAGATGGAAACATTCTGGTGCATGACGGTGGAGCCGGGTTCGGCGCCAATGATGCGCCCCACTTCGTCGCCGACGGTGAGTGGCATATTCCACCAACCTTCGGCCCAGGCGCGCACGCCCCGAGTGGCCCATGTTTCCGCGTATTCGTGCAAACAATCGTAAGTCGACTTCGGCATCGCCCCAAGGCTATGCGAGATCAAGTAGACAGTTTTATCGACGATGGGAAACTCACTCCGCCATTTAAGCAGTTCGTCCGTCAAGCAATTCCTCCTGAATAAGATCGTTCTTAATTTACCACAGAGTGAATAGGGTCGCAGACACCTCGTTCAGAGGCGGTGGGAACCTCGTTAAAAATTTTCATCGTTCTCCGTCACATTTCGCTCGGCATCACCATTCTCCAGTGAAGGTTGCTTGCAGGCGCTGTTGGAAAGCGACTTGCGCAGAGAATATTAGAGGAGAGTGAACAACATGCCTAAGAAGACATTAATCGTACTTGCTGCAACTCTGGCTATCGCCGGCTGCACCCCCGAACCGGATACCAATAAGGCAAAGCCGGTCGAGGCTGCGCCCGCGGCTCCCGTCCCGGCTGCAACCCAGGCACCGACCGCTTCACCCAG
>JBGSYG010000064.1:0-11766 GCA_041750995.1 Pyrinomonadaceae bacterium
CCCAGGCAACTGTTCGGGCTAGTTTGGGATTAGGGTGTGACGACCCAAGCTTGGCGGCGGTCTTCAATGACCCAGGCGCAAACGATCTGTCACACCCAGCGCAAGCTAGAACTTGCTGACTAAACATACAAGGCGCCAAGAAACGCTGAGGACGCCAACAATCCCGCAACCACTTCCACCAAACCCGGACGCCATAGAAGGTCCCCTTCGGGGACAGTTATTGAACAAACATTACTTGCTGAGTCTAAGACTACCTCCAATTAGATTCATTGCGTCCTTTGCGGTTCTCGGCGCCCTTGGCGGTTATGCCAGAAATGCTCATCTCGCAAGGGGAAAGATCGGTTCGATGTCTGTCGGTACGGTTTGCAAGCTGTCAAGCGCGCGCTGCATCGGCGGCCGGATCACCGCATACTTGTCCAACATCGCTTTCGCCTTGTCGTAAGAGCCTTCCGCCTGGATCGTCAGAATTTCATTGGTAAGCTTCCGCACGGCTTCCTTCACCTTCGCCTCGTTGATGCTGAACGTTCCCGCCTTCTCATCTACTTCAATCGCGCCTTCATCAGTTAAGTAGTTAAATTGCATCGCAATGCCTTTGCCGTGCGCCTCGGTGATTCCAAAACGCACCGAGCGAAAGGCGCTGGCAAGAAAAGTAGTGTAGAGCGAGCGCTCCATTGCTTTCTCGACGACACCTTTGTCAATCAAGTATTGCAACGCCCAAAGCCCGGTGATGTCGGCTTTGGCTTCTTCAAACGCAGACGACAACTCTTTCAATTGCTTGCGCACAGTCGTGTCCTGGCCGTTGACCTTGATGTTATGCGGCCCGAGACCGTGCATTAACTCGTGCGCGAGAATGTGCGTAAAAAACGATTCGAACGAGACCCTAGGCTGGTGCGCGCGCGAAAGCACTACACGCGAAATTGGCACTAAAATCTTTTGAAATTTTGCTTGCTGCACATTCTTCAGCATCGTTCGCTTCGAGCCTTTTTCCGCAACTACTCGCTCGTCGTTAGGCAAATTAAACGCGGCAGTCTGGACACCGCTGTTACCCTCACCCGATCCAAAGATTTCGTTTACCACTCGTATCGGCGAAGCGGCGCCCAGCTTGGGATTTCGGTAACGAGCTTCCAGGGGCAAATTGTCTTCGAGCTCCTGGAGATAGCCACTGAACTTGGCCAGCTTTGCGGACTCGGCCTGGTCCCGCAGGGTCACATAAGCTTCAAATGCAGCTTTGTAACTGAACAATTCGTCTTCATAAGTTTCATAAGGACCAATCGTGAGCTCAATGGGCGAATCAAGATCCATCCAGGCCACGTCGCTTTCGTAGTAATCATCCGACGCGAAGGCGGCAGCCCGCTTCGTAAGATAGTTTTTCAGGGTTTCGTTTGTGGTAAGGGCAGCGGCTTCGTTAAGCAGCTTTGCGGCCGGCACCAGTAATTCTGCATACGCCTCGCTGTAAGGCACAGTCATCAGCTTGCCATCGGCCCCGCGACGAATCAGATAGAAAAACCCGGTGGCCTTTTGCTTGTCGGCCTCCGGAAGACTCGCTACCCAGGTTTCAAACTCTTGTTTGGTCATGTCGTCAGGATAATAGTTCGCGTGTGGCGGTTTTTGCTGCGGCACCCCGTCGATAAAGGGCGCGTTATGGTCCAAACGCGACCACGGTCCGTTGTTGATAAGGAAGTAACGCAAGCGTTGCCGGCCCACGACTGTCTTGTCGGCTTCGAGTTTCTGCTTGAGCGCTTCATTGCCGCTCCACACCTGACGGAGAAAGAGCGGATCTAAAAGCCTTGCAGCAGCGATGATCTTTGCCAGAGCCTTACGGTCTCCCGGAGACAGTTTCGAGGTGTCCGCAGTTAGCACTGTCGGTGAGAAGCGGGCGATCTTCTTCGCTAATTCCGAATCGCCGGCGGCGCGCGGTCGCGGTTTCTGGTTACTCGAAACACTCACACTTAGGGTCATTATCAATAGAAGGGCAGTAACGAGTTTCATTATTAACTCCTCTCTGGTTATTGAATCGCGGGCGTCTCGCCCGCAAACGCGCTGCTGGGCGCATCCTCCAAAGTAGCTCTCGATCACGATGTCGCGCCTCGCGCTCAGTGCGGGCTGGACCCGCGATCCTCTACAAACTCTGCCGGTTGTTTAGGATCTTCACAAACGATCCAGAGCGAAGTTCCGCCACTGTGAGTCCCGAACGCTCTATCGCTTCTTCATTCGTGATCGCGCCGGAGTTGGTGGCGCGCAAAAAGTAATTGAGCAGTCCCTGACCTGTGGCAGCGTCGTCAAAGACGTCTCCCACGAGTGTCGCCTTGGCTGCCATCTCGACAAAATTCTTAAGCCGTTCAGATGCTGCATCCAGGCTTTCAAGGAAGAAAGAATAAATAGCGGCGTAGCGCGTCGGCAATTGCGCCGGATGCAAATCCCAGCCTTGATAGAAGCCATTCTCAAGCGAGTGTTGCACGTGATCGTAATGCAGCTTCCAGGCGCGCTGCACCACCATACGATTTTCTTCGATCTGTTCCAGGGTTAGTCGCGGTCCGCCTTCGACGAAGCGATGCGGCGCGACGGGCATGATGTTTGTTGCGCCGTCGGAAAGCCAGATGCCGGTGCCGCCGAAAGAGACCTGCATCATGTGTTTCGCGAAGTCGCAGGCCGGATGCATCATGTGTTGATGCGCGGCAGTGATGCTGCAACTTGCGGTGTAATCGTAGGTGCCAAAATGCGCTGCCACACAGCGGCCACGCGTCGCCGCCAATAACAACGGCAAGCTGATCTCGCCCTGCGCATCGATGATCGACTGCGTGGTTTCAATCATCAACTCCAACTTAAGCGAGCCTGCAGCCAGACCGGTTTGTTTTTCCAGCAACTCAAACAGATCAGCAAGTGCAGTTGCTTGTTCCGGAATCGTGATCTTGGGTAGCGTCACAACAAAGTTGCTTGGGAGTTTGCCGCCACTTTTTTCCAGCAGGGTGGAGACAAAAATATCGAGTGTGCGAAAGCTGCGGGCGCGCAGCTCCTCGTTGAAAGGCTTGATGCGAATCCCGATGAATGGTGGCAGGGCGTTGTCGAGCATGCCCTGGGCCACCTCACCCGCCGCGGAAGCGGCATGACCATCTTCTTCAGCATCAGCACGATTGCCGTAGCCATCCTCGAAATCGATTCGGAAATCCTCCACCGGCTCATGTCGCAGCTTCTCCGAAACCCGCTGGTAGATAGTGTGAGCAAGCCAGGCCGACTTGTGTTGGTGACGAACATGCTCAGGCTGTAGCTCGAGCTGCTGTGTTAACTCTTCCGCTTCGCTACCGGAATCAGGTAATTGGTCAGCTCCCGGCAATCCAATCGCTTTTGCGAATGCGATAAAGTCTGGGGCGAACTGATCGAGAGAGCGACGCGCGAGAGCCCCGAGCCGTTGCGCGGAGTCGGCCCGAAACAAATGCGCGCCACCATAAACTGTATGCACGGGTTGACGTTTACCGGTTTCTCCCGGGTAACGTTCCCCGAAAGCGCGATTACTCTCGCTGAGGCGCGCATTAATCTCTCCGGTCAAGCCGTCCGTGAGTGACGTTTTCATAAGTAACCTTCGTATTGTGAAATTAAATTGGGTTCGACTTTATTACAGGCAGCGTGAAAGTTAAAGAGGATTGCCGATGGGGTAGTGGGTCGGTTTCGGAATGAGGTCAGTACCACCACGCGGTAGCGGTTGGGCCGATTAAGCAGCATTCAAGTCTTACCAAGGATTCCCTGCCGCAGCTAGACGTTGTTTACTCGGATTCATAGTGAGGCACTGACATTATGCAAGGGTGAGTGCCGCTCCATCGGCCCACCCGTTACCGCGTGGGTGGTACTGGCCTCATCCCAAACTTACCCACTACCGCCGACTGGGGAACGATGATTTCTTATTAGCTTCTTTGTTACGGGCCAATCAACAATCGGCAATCGGCAATCGGCAATTGCCAATCCCTTTAATGGTTCAGTCACTACTACGATCATTTGCGTTGCTACGGTATTTCGAAGGCGACACTCCGTAGGTCTTCTTGAATTCATGTCCAAAATGGCTTTCATCCAGAAAGCCAACGCGATTCATGATTTCCTTCACGCGCAGAAATGTGGTGCGCAGCAGGTTTTCTGCCTGACTTAGTCTGACCTCTTTCATGAATTGATTTGGCGTGATTCCGGTCTCGCTTTTAAAGAGATGGCGTAAGCGTGAGGGGGATAGATTCACCAGCTTAGCCAGAGATGTGATCGTCCAGGCGCGCCGGCAGTCTCTCTCGATCGCAGAGCGAACTATTTGAACTCGTTGATCCATAAATCAGCTTGGCCGCAGAGTTAATAACAGTAGTCATGGAGTGGTTGGGTTTCCACCGTGATGCAGACTCACTGTTAATGAATGAGTCTAATCTCTCTTCCTTCTGAGTTGCTGGCGCCCGTCAAAAGCATGAGGTCGACGTGCCGAGCCCGGAGTGGCCGCACGCTACGCCGCGGAGCCGCAACTTGTCAATGAATCGGTCAGGCAATGACAATCCGGGCAGATGCTTGAGTTCAAGCTGGATCGCACAGGAGTTTTATGTTGTACGGCGCTGAGTTTCGTAGGCTCTGAGCGTGCGTGCTAACATCGAAGTTGTGGCGGACAAGTGACCGCTAAACCCTGAGTAGGGAAATCTGACTTCTGACTTTAATCAATGACCGGAAACGAAATTCGCGAAAAGTTCCTCGAATATTTTGAGCGCCACGGGCATACCCGGGTGCGCTCCAGTCCACTTCTGCCGGCAAACGATCCCACTTTGCTGTTTACAAACGCCGGGATGAATCAGTTCAAAGATGTCTTTTTGGGCGCCGAACGGCGCGAGTATGTGCGCGCGTGTTCGTCGCAGAAATGCTTACGTGCCGGGGGCAAGCACAACGATCTTGACGAAGTCGGTAAAACTGCGCGGCACCACACCTTCTTTGAGATGCTGGGAAATTTCTCCTTCGGCGAGTATTTCAAAGAAGACGCGATCAAGTTTGCCTGGGACCTACTTGTCAACGAACTGAAGCTCGATCCGGAACGAATGTGGTTTTCGGTTTTTGGCGGGGACGAAGAAGTTGCCGCAGATGAAGACGCCGAAAAGCTGTGGGCCAAAGTAGGAGCACCGGCGGATCGGATTCTCCGATTTGGCCGGGGCGATAATTTCTGGCAGATGGGCGAGACGGGACCATGCGGACCCTGTAGCGAGATTCATTACTACATGGGACCCGATCCGGGGGATGCGGAAAACTGTGCCGCCAACGTCAATGGCGCGGGCGACACGATTATGGAGATCTGGAACCTCGTCTTCATGCAGTTCCAGCGCACTGAGCTCGAGCCGGGCAAGTTCAAACTTGATCCGTTGCCCGCCCCTTCAGTGGATACGGGAGCAGGTTTGGAGCGTCTCGCAGTCGTCTTGCAAGGCGTCAAGTCGAACTACGATACGGATCTCATCCTGCCAATCATCAAGTTCACCGCAAAGTTAGCTGATCGTCACTATGAGCCAGAGTCGAAGGAAGGGTTTGCGATGCGCGTGATAGCTGACCACGCACGTGCAACCGCTTTGGCCATCGCTGATGGAATTCTGCCAGGCAATGAAGGACGTAACTACGTCTTGCGAAAAATCATGCGCCGGGCGATCTACCAGGGAAGACATACCCTGGGATTCAACGACAGCTTCTTTAATGAGGTTACTAACTTTGTCGTTGACCAGATGAAAGAGACCTATCCCGAGTTAGAGAACCAAAGAGACTTCGTTCAGAAGATGGTGGCACTGGAAGAACAACGCTTCGGAACAACGTTGACCGTGGGACTGAATAAGCTCGATGATCTGTTTGCAGCTACGGGCCAAAAGCTGCCGGACTTTAAACAACTGGCGAGGCTCTACGACACGTTTGGTATTCCTCGCGATCTGATTCGAGTGGCTCTGGAGGAGCGCGGTTTCGCGGTGACCGAGGAACAGTTTAATCACGACTTCGACGAGGCATTGCGACAAATCCAGTCCTCCGGCGCCGTGAATTCAGGGTCTGCGGCTGCCAGAATAGTAAAAGAGGCCTACGGCAAAATTGCGGGACAAAATCGCAGTCAGTTTCGCGGGTACGATGCTACGGAAGTCGTCGACGCTCGTGTTGTGGCTTTGTTAAAGGAAGGCTCCGAAGTGGCGGGGCTGGAATTGGGCAACGAAGGCGAAGTAGTTCTCGATCAGACGCCGTTTTATGCGGAGAGCGGCGGCCAGGTGGGAGATGTTGGAAGATTGATCCGCTCACCCGCTGTCGCAGGCGGTACTGACCTCACGGCGCCGGTTGTGGACACCTACTCACCGGCGCAAGGTTTGATTGTCCATAAAGTGAAAGTCGAGAAGGGCACGCTAAAAGTTGGCGATATCGTCACCGCGGAAGTCGACGTGGAAAAGCGCGACGCGACACGACGTAACCATACGGCAACTCACTTAATGCATGCCGCGCTGCGTGAAGTGCTCGGCAGTCATGTCAAACAAGCCGGATCGGTAGTCGCGCCAACTTACCTGCGTTTTGACTTCACACATTATCAACCGCTGACGGCGGCCGAGATTGAAGAGACCGAGCGGCTGGTGAACCATCACATTCTCCGCAACGAACCGGTGCAGACGAATGAGATGGCCATTGAAGAGGCGATGCGGACTGGCGCCATGGCGCTCTTCGGCGAAAAGTACGGCGAGAAGGTGCGCGTGCTCTCGATCAATGGCGCTGCCGATATCTTCTCTAAAGAACTCTGCGGTGGCACGCATGTACGCGCGACTGGGGACATCGGACTCTTCAAAATCACTGGCGATGAATCGATCGCTTCCGGAGTTAGACGCATCCGGGCAATCACGGGTGTCGACGCTTTCGATCGTTTTCGCGAATCCGAAGCGATTGTCGATAAAGTCGCTGCTGATCTGCGCACGAGCCGCACCGAAGTTCCCGGGATCATTAACAAGCTGCAGGACGAGCTAAAGAAAGCGCGGCGCGACGCCGACGAGCTGCGCATGAAACTCGCGACGGGCGCTTTTGGCGCTGCGTCCAACGGGAATGAAGAACGTGACGTGGCCGGCGTCCGTGTGGTGGCTCGTGAAGCCAGCGGTCTGGACGCCGCCGAAATGCGGCAGCTTTCGGATACCTTGCTGGCGAAAATCAAGTCGGGCGTGGTCGTACTCGGGCGCAGCGGAGAAGGCAAAGCGTCGTTGATTGTGCGCACTTCGCCGGATGTTTCCCAGCGCGTGCCCGCGGGAAAAGTGATTAAGGAACTCGCGCCGATCGTTGGAGGCAAAGGTGGCGGCAAACCCGACATGGCAGAAGGTGGCGGCAATCTCCCTGAGAAACTATCCGAAGCGCTCGAGGCAAGTTATCGCGTCGTCGAACAATTACTGTCGTAGTTAAGATCTCCGCTCTGGGTTTTATTCACCGCCAAGATGCCAAGACACGCCAAGTACGCCAAGAACTGAAAAGTAATAAATTCATTAGGTCGACGACGAACCGACAAGCACCCAATTTATTCCGAGGAGAGACTGTCTTACTCAATCAGACCGTGTGCAACTTCTCAGCGTCCTTGGCGTTTCTTGGAGCCTTGGCGGTTATCTGATCGGAAAGGCCGGCAAGTGCGCGAGTGCGACCATCTCCACGAAACACACTCGCGCCTTTGCCCGTCTACCGGCAGTTGCCCACTGGCAGATGCTTCGACGATCACATCGTCTTCTGTTTATCGGTAAGCTGGATGCCCATTTTCTCGAGCGTGAGCTTATTCATAGTTCCAGTGATTTTCAGCCCTTCAGCTTTCTGAAAGCCTCGCAATCCTTCTCGGGTTGCATCATCCAG
Source organism: Pyrinomonadaceae bacterium (assembly GCA_041750995.1). GTDB lineage: Bacteria > Acidobacteriota > Blastocatellia > Pyrinomonadales > Pyrinomonadaceae > PSRF01. Next base: position 7,834 of record JBGSYG010000064.1, read on the forward strand.
CGTGGCAGTCGCTTCGCCCTGATAGAAGCCGCGGGTCTTCAAAATCGTCTGGGCCTGTTTGATCTGTTCCTTCGTAGCACGGAAAATTGGTCCGCGCTTTTTCGTGTCGCTGGCAGCAGTTTGAGTTCCTACCCTTGGTGAGACTGAACTGCCCAGGACTGAGAGAGACAGGAACGCCAGGAGAGACAGAGATAAAGCTAGCAGTTTTTTCATTGTGGTTTCCTTTTGTGAGGCGCGCTGGAGCGCGCGGTTGAAAGAATGAGGTTTCGTTAACGCGAGCAAATGATACTAGCTTGATATTCAGACACCAGCTTCCGGCGTCACCTGTCCGATCCAATTTAATGCAAGAGTTCTTTCCTCGGTATCCGGCGAGAGGGAGATTACCGGGGTGACCATTCAAGTGGACTAATCGCCAAGCGCCAAGACCCGCCAAGTTCGGGTAGTTTTAATCTGCTGCTGGGGCGTCCCTCCGTGGGCGCCCCGTTTTCAAGCGAGGGGACGCCACGGAGCGCCCTACGATTCTATAAGCAACTTCCCGATCAATTCCCTCCAACAAAAACCGCTCGAAACCTCGGTGTTGGCAATCGTTTAACGCCTGTGTTACTATCCGGGACGGTTGGTTTCAACGGACAACAGCCCCAAAAGACCTCACGTCTCCGGCTCATTTCGCAGCAGTAAATTCTTCCAATAGGACTCCATTTATGACCAAGGTCGCGCTTGTCGCTTTCGTACTATTTACGTCGGCAGTTCCCGTGCTGGCGCAGAGCGGCACCCCATACCTGATCGACAATTTTGATTTTGCCAACGGTGTCAGGGTTGAAACGCCGGCTGTGGGCAAACCTGCAAAATCTTCGCGGCGGCTCACTCGGCTAACATCGGCCCGAGTCTCAAACCAGGCGCCCTTAATCGACAACAACACCTTCACGAACTTTAACGACGGCAACGCAAATAGCGCACTCTCTGGATTCACAACAGGCAACGCGAATGTCGATGCTTTCATAGTTGCTTCCGGAAAACGTAATGCTGTTGATCCCCTGCTGCTCTATTCAATCATGCATCAGGAATCAACCTTTAAACGCAATGCGCTTTCTCCCAAGGGCGCTAGTGGACTGATGCAATTGATGCCGCCCACCGCGCGTCGTTTTGGAGTTTCGAAGATTTGGGATCCACAGCAAAACATTGAAGGCGGGGCGCGTTACATGCGTTTCCTCCTCGATCACTTTGGCGATGTTCAGTTAGCACTTGCGGGTTACAACGCGGGCGAGGGTGCGGTGATGAAATACGGTAATCGCATTCCCCCTTACCGCGAGACGCAGGAATATGTGCGACGCATTAGCAAACGTTACAACTTGATGCGCGATCCGCAAACGGCCCATCTCGCCAACAGTCTTAGCCGCCAACAGCTCGCCGTCGCGCGTCAAAAAGAATCCGAGCCGCTTACAATTTATGAACAGAGTGTTTTTGCCGTGCGCTTGCCGGATGGGCGGTTGCAGCTAGTCAGCCAATAACTTTTCAATATAATTTTTCAGACGAGGCGGAAACCTGTGGTGGTTCCGCCTCGTTTTGTATTTCAGCGTCCGAATCTCTTTAGGTATTATGAGCGCACAGAACGCTCGCTGTTGCCGGCTGAATCGAGGTTAGCGAATGCATTGTTCAAACTGTGGATCTTACATCCCGCCCGGAGTTCGCTTTTGCTCCGGATGCGGCACGGCAGCCAACGATCCAGAAATTACGCGCCTCGCTCGAACCCAAAGCGGCATGTCACTCGAGAACGCCGGCGCGACCGAGATGGAGCACACAATCTTCAGTGTGAGGCCAACACTAATTTTTATTAAGCTGGGTTACTTATTTGCAGTGCTGGGTGGCATCGCGCTCGTCGTGCTCTTGGCGCTAATTCCGGTCTCGCCGCTGATTTCGGTCCCACTTGGGCTGTCGCTACTGTTGATTCCCGCTTATTTTCATCTCAAGCGCAACATGATTCGCTACACGCTCACCGACGCGAAGATGGAGATCGATACTGGCCTGGTTGCGCGCACCACGCGTAACATTCCGCTCAGCAAGATTCAGGATGTGACCGTTTCGGCCAGCATTCCGCAACGCCTGCTGGGATTTGGGGACCTGATCGTGGACAACGCAAGCGAAGTCGGTGGCACCATCGTGATGCACAACATTAATAAGCCCCGCCATTATGCTGACCTACTTTTGCGCGAACTGCGCCGCTGGCATTAAACTGAAACTGGTGTCTTGATTCGCTGTAGGGTCGGCACGCCGTGTCATCCCAAGTCTCAAGAAAAGGGGCGCCCACAAAGGCCCTGCAGATCTTTAGATATGACACCAAGCTGCAATCCTTTCGGGTTCGGAAGGCACAACCGATGGATAATCACGGAACATCCAACAGTTGTCCGGGTTCTAACAGACCTGCGTAGTTTTGCCAGGGAGTGTGGAGTTTGCGAGTTCTAAGCCTATTTGTGCTAATGCTGGTTACCGTGTGGGGGAGCGCTCTCGTCGCTCCGGCGAAGGTTATTCCCGTTGAGGAGGCTACGAAACTGCTCCCGCGTGAGGTCTCAGGCTTTCGCTTATCAGGCGCCGTACGTAAGACATCTATTAATCCCGGGAGTGGAGGACAGGTTGTCCCTTTACCGGCTGGACATCAGGGATTTGCAAAGGTCGGAGCTGATTATGTCTCCGCAGGGGGCGAGAAGTTCATAGTTGAACTGGTTCGCGTCGAACGAGACTCCGACGCGTATTCCTTGCTCACGAACTATGCGCACACCTCGGGACGCGTAGAAGGAGCGACTAGTCGACTGACACGTGATGTCGGCACCACCAGCTTCGCTTTGACGGGTCATATTGCGTTCTTTAAAGGTCCGACTTTCGTGGAAATTTCCCTGGCAGCACCCGAGACCACCCCAGAAAAGTTAGTCGCGTTTGCTAACGCCTTTGCAGCGGGCTTAGAAAAAGGTGAAGGCGATGTCCCCATCCTCGTCAAACATCTCCCACAGTGGGAACGAGCGCAAGAGAATGTCTTGTACCTGGCGGGCTTCAAGTCACTGGGGGACATCGTACCGAATCAGCCCGTGCTGCAAGCGGTAACTTCAGAAGGCGATGCCGATGCGGTGCTCACCTCATACGGCAGCGCCCAGTTTCTGTTAGTTGAGTTCAATACACCGCAACTTGCCGGCGACAATGACCGGGCCATCACAGCAAAGCTGAATGAACTGCGGCAGCAAGGCCAACCGGTTCCTAGCAGCTATCGCAAGGTAGGAAATTACTCTGTGTTTGTTTTTAACGCAGCGTCTGAAGGGGAGGCTCAGAGCTTAATCGACCAGGTTGAATATGCGCAGATGGTTACGTGGCTGGGCAACAACCCTTATCTATTGGAGCAGGCGCAGAGGGATTACTACGAAACAACAGCGGGAGTTTTGGTCTCGGTAGTCCAAGCTTCGGGACTGTCATTTCTAGGGTGTTTGGGTATCGGCGGATTGATTGGCGCCTTACTCTTCAACCGTCGCCGGGCCCAGCAGCGCGCCGCCGAGGCATATTCGGACGCAGGCGGCATGTTGCGCTTGAATCTTGACGAGATCACGCCACAAAGCGATCCTGCCAGACTTCTAAGACCTTAACTTAAGTCCAAGGTCCAACCTCTAACGTCCACTTGCGCAAGTCGAGTTTTAGTGGAAGCGGACATTGGACGGACTCTGACTTTCTTAAAAGAAAAAGCGCAACGAGCCGAAACTCGTTGCGCTGAATCATCGAAGACCGCCCTAAAAAACGAATGCGGGCTGCTGATCTACCTGGGAGGCTCCCCCAAGCCCCGTCAGGACGTCGATCAGCAGCCCTGCAACTCTTGCTCGTCGACTGTACTGCTCGCGTTAACTCCGTTCCCCCGAAAGAGTCAGCGCTTGCTTTTAAAACTTGCGAGAGGACGCCTCC
>JBGSYG010000065.1:0-280891 GCA_041750995.1 Pyrinomonadaceae bacterium
TAAATGTCCTAATTTTTCTTTCTTGGTGCGCAGATAGCCGGCCGCCTTTTCAGTTGGTTCGACTTCAATGGACACTCGCTCGACGATTTTTAAACCTGCCTCTTCCAATGCTCGCAATTTCAAAGGATTGTTGGAAATTACCCGCACGTGACAGAGGCCCAGTTCAAATAACACTTCTGCGCATTGGCGATATTCACGCAGGTCAACTGCTAAACCAAGCTGCTCATTCGCTTCGACCGTGTCCGCACCAGCGTCTTGTAGCGAGTATGCCCTGATCTTGTTGATAATACCGATGCCGCGACCTTCCTGCTGCTGGTAAACCACTGCGCCACGGCCTTCGGCTTGAATCAATCTTAGCGTCTGTTGCAGTTGTTGCCCGCAATCGCATTTAGTGGAAGCAAAAACGTCGCCGGTGAGACACTGCGAGTGGATCCGCACGAGGGTAGGCACTTCGCGAAGCATTTCACCTTTGAACAGCACCACGAACTCTTCGTCGCTGATCAGCGAACGATACCCTGCGATTTTGAACTCCCCAAACTGTGTCGGCAGATTCGCAACGGCCACTCGCTCGACAGTCAGATCATTCCCAGACCAGGGGCAAGTAGCTGTTGCTTCCTCTTCCAAAACGCTTTCCCTTCTCATCGGAAATAACCTAATGATGAACTCAATTTAAGGCTGATTAGTATTAGCCGCGAAGCCTTTCTGGGTGACCTGATTATAGAAGTAAGTGAGGGACCCGACAAGCAGAGGATGACCGGAATAGCCTTAAATTTCGATATTTGCCGCGCACAATATCGTTGCCACTGCGGCGCGAGCGGACTAAGATGCCTCGACATTAATAATGCTCACGGCAGCTGATCGAACCCCAGGTGCGTCCGCAGCACTCGATCTGATGACAACTGGCGACAACAGGAACGACGAGCCGTCCGACCAGACACAGCTGCGTGTTGTTGAGCAGCCACCCTCGGCACCGCTGGAACGTCGGCCCGCCCTGGTTTCCCTCCGCGGAGAGCTGCTCGCGGTTCCCATTCCTCTGGATCGTGACGAAGTAACTATCGGCCGCGCGCTCGAAGCAGATGTTCGCATCAACGACTCCCGCGCCTCGCGTTTGCACGCGCGGATAACGGTCGAACGAAACGCTACCAACAACTCGGTACGTTGCATCATTCGAGACTTGGCTTCGACAAACGGAACGTTGATCAACGGCCAGACACTGACTGAGGCAGTCTTGAGTGAAGGTGACAAGATTGCTATCGGCGACCAGCTGTTTCGCTTCGACATGCTCGACGAAATCGATCGCGAGTTTCAGCAGCAGATTCATCGCTTGATTTCGCACGACGAACTCACCGGCTTGCTGACCAGCAAGTCGTTCTTCTCCGAACTTAGACGTGAGGCTGCGAAGGCTGAAGTTAAGTCGCATCCGTTCTGTGTTTTGATGATGGATGTCGATCATTTCAAGGAAGTTAACGACACGTATGGTCATCTCGTTGGCAGTCAGACACTGGAAGAAATTGGCGGTGTCATTAAGAGAGCATTGCGCGCGGGAGATGTAGCGGCGCGATTTGGAGGAGAAGAATTTGCCGCCTTCTTACTGGATGCCGACTACGCGCAAGGGTTAGTTGCCGCTGAACGCGTCAGAACTGAAGTTCAAGATTACGAATTCCTGGCCTCCCGTCGAGTTGCTGGAGTCGCCGCTAAAACGTTACGGATCACTATCAGTATTGGTATTGCCGCCTTTCCCGACGACGGAAAGGATCCGATCGAGCTAATAGAACTTGCCGACTCAGCTCTTTATCGCGCCAAGCGGGGCGGCCGCAATCGAATCTCAGCTTACCGCCATTCCATCGCCGTGACTGAAGGCAAACTTCCTCCGCGGCGAACTTAGTTATCGTCCTTCCAGGGTTCGGATTTGTGAAACAAGGCAAATCTTCACGCGTGTAAGAAGTCGCCGCCTGCCATTCGTTGAGGCGAGCAACGGTTGCGCGCATAACTTGAGGCAGGTATGCTGCTCGTGTAACCCCGGCCAGTCGCACGACCGGCCAGCAAAGTCCGACATAGATTTTTCGTAGTGACTACCAAACTAAACCTTGCGAGCCGTCCCTTTAGCAACCACGCGCTGCCCTGGGTACTGACTGCCTTAATCGTGGGCGTTTCCCTGATTTCGCTCGTGCTAATCATGCGTTGGACCGGCCAAGCGAAGGCACAGGCCGACGTTGTGCAGACCGACATCAACGCATTGAATCAGCAGGAGCAGGGGTTGAAGGCTGAGGCGGTTGCCGTCAAGAACTCTCTCACCCCGGAGCAATTGCAAACCCTGGCCGCGGCGCACGTGCTTGTTGATCGCAAAAGCTTCTCCTGGTCTCGGCTGTTTGCGGATCTGGAGTCAGCGCTGCCGGGTAATGTGCGAGTTACGCGGATCAGTGTTCGTGATGTTGCCGCCCGCGGCGAGCAAACGCTGGCTGAACTGGACCTAACCGTCGTCAGCAAAAATCCGTCGACAATAACCGATATGATTGGGGAGATGGATCGCGTGGGGATCTTTCAAGCCGAGTTGCGTGCTCAAAATCTACAGAAGGGTCGCGGCGAGAGCGGTACCGAGTATGAGCTGTACGTGATCTATCGCCCGCGCGCTGGCGCCTCCGCCGCTGATAAAACGCAGGACCTTGCTTCCGCAGAACCAGGGACTGTGGCGCCCAAAGGTGGTGAGAAATGAACGAAACTCCCATCAAAGCGATAAAGCCACGCCGGCGGACTCAGTTCAAAGCAAACTTGAAACGACTGCGCGCCTCGCGGAGCCAGGGCATGTTTGGCATGGCTGAGATTCTCGCCCTTGGCACTAGCGTGTTGCTCTTGTTGTTGGTCGTAATCAGTTACGTCTATTTCTTGCTTCCTGCTCGTTCGCGGTTGGAAACAGTGCAGCTCGAGAGAACGCGATTACAGAGTCAACTAAGGAGCTCTCAGGAAATAATTCGTCACGGTCAGGACACGCAATCTACGGTCGCCAAAATCACTGAGAGTCTTGATGACTTTCAGAATTACCACCTCAGTAATGCGGGGCAGGGCCGCATGGGGCTTTATGGGGAGTTGAATCAGCTGATTCGCAAGAACGGACTGCGCAATACAGCGGGACCCGCCTACACACCTCTCCTTTCCTCGACCACCAAACGGAGTCTGGGGGAAACGAGATCAGCCAGCACCAAGTGGCAGAGCGTCTATCCAGGTATCGCGGTGAGTCTCACTGTTGAGGGACAATATCAAAACCTGCGACGCTTCATTAGAGATCTCGAGGTCAGCAAGCAATTCATCATCGTCAACTCGATCGAGCTTGAGCGTGCGACTGAAACCAATAGCCCCGCCTTGTTTGAGCCGGGTTCTAATGCACCGCGCAACTCGCTCGTCAGTTTGCGGCTCGATATGGCGACCTACTTTCAGCTGGTGGCGGCTGATCAAGGGCAGTAATCGTTATGAAGTTGTCCGATATCAGCAATCCCGAAGAACGTAAGAAACTGATCTGGGCGATGGTGCTGGGATTGTTTGCCATAGTCTTCTTGTGGTGGACACTCTTTGGGTTTGGACCAAGCCCAAAACCAGTTGTCAAAAATACCAACTCCAATTCCAGCCCGGGACCCGGTTCGCGTCGGGTTGGTGAACTACGGACTGCTCAAACCGCCAATGAAGTTAAGAGTGATCCTCTGGAGCAGTTAAGACCAATAGTGCCCATTGATTTTGTGCCATCGGCACCGGAAGCGAAACGGAACATCTTTGTTTACTACGAGAAGCCGCCCGCGCCGGTGAAGGCCGAGACGGTGCCAAGCCCGACACCTACGCCGACGCCCCCGCTGCTTTTGGCAGGCATGCAGCCTTCAAACGTCTTCGCCCGGACCGAAGATTTCGCCATGGAAGTTAGTGGCGACAAGTTTGTGCCCGGAGTGCGAATCGTTGTTGATGGTCGCGAGTTGACTACCCGCTTCGTCAGCCCGCAACAGCTTTCTGCAACGGTGCCGGCTGCGATCATTGCTAATCAGGGGTCTCGCTCCGTGATCGTGAAATCAGCGGATGGGAGTCTCTATTCAACTACGCTGTCTCTCAACGTAAGCGCGCCGCCGACACCCAATTACACTTACGTGGGCATCCTCGGCACGCGTCGTTACATTGATACGGCAATTCTTCAAGACAAGACCAACCGTGAAGTAGTCAACGTGCAGCGGGGAGATATCGTCGGTGGCAGGTTTCGTATGACCAGCATTTCAGAAAAGGAAGTGGTGCTGATGGATACCCAGTTGAAGATCAAGCACCCCATCCCTTTTAACACCGATCGCGATCGCGCATCCGGACCACAGGCTCGGCCGACTCCTCGTGTGGAGGCTGAAGATGACGAACCTTAAGCGAGAAGCACACCACAAGATATATGGTGTGCGCGTCGTTGACCCTAGGTACCGTGATCCGCGTGATCCGGCCGCTCACAAGCGCGTCGAAGCCGGTTATACCCTCGTAGCGATGCTTGCGTTGATGACCGTGCTCGCCCTCACTGCTCTCTCCGCAGCGCCCAGTCTTCGTCAACAAGCGCAGCGTGAAAGAGAGAAGGAAGCGATCTTTCGTGGTGAACAAGTCGCCGATGCAATCCGCGATTACTACCTCTATCGCAGCACTGCAGCAGGTGGTCCTGGAGAGCAAGCACTGCCAACTTCGATGGATCAATTGCTTGAAGGGATTCCGGTACCGGGTGGATCTAGGAAGCGCCAGGTGCTGCGTGCAAGTGCTGCGCGTGATCCGCTTTCGTCAACTGGTGAGTGGCGTACTGTGCGACCTCGTGCAGCTGAGCTGATTGAATTTCAGCGGGCCGTGATTGTCTATGCCGGCGGTGTTCTGCCTTCGCCGACCGGGCAACTCGCCCCGTTACAACAGTTTGCAGCCCCGCCGATTACCAATGTGCTCGACACCGGTTCCTCGCTAACTGCACCCGGTGGCGAAAATAGTTCAGCGGATTCGAGTGGGCCATTCGTTGGCGTAACGAGTCGCAGTCGTAACAACTCAGTCCTCTATTACTACGGAATTGATCGCCACGACGGATGGATCTTCACACCGCTATTTAGGTAGCCCCTCCCGTTCTCACTTCACAAGTCTAATTTTATTTACACTCGTTGTCGTATTCTCTCGCGTCTGCTTTTCTGATCGACGAAGCGGAGTGATCTGCGATTTCGATCTTGCATGCCGCGCGTGTAGCGAGCGCTCCACGTGCGCCCGTGACATGAAGAACCACACTTTCAGCGCAGAATTATTTTTGCAAAAACATTAATAAGTTGTTGACATCTCATTCATTTGCGTTTATATAGCAAGATGTTGTGCGCCGTTTACACTAGCCCACAAGAGAAAGTCAGACACAGTATCTTGTGGTCACCACGCAAACCCCAAACTTGAAAAGAAGGAGCACATAAAAGCTATGGCAACTAAAAAAGGTGGAAAGAAAGCAGCGAAAAAGGGTGGAGCAAAGAAGGGCGCAAAGAAGGGCGCCAAGAAAGCCGCCAAGAAGAGATAGTTCGAACCAGCAGGTTGCCGCAGGCACGCTCAGTTGGCGCACACCAACATCTGACGACCTGCAGGGCATTAGCAAGAAGAGCGACGAATACTTCAGTGAAGTTCGTCGCTCTTTTTTGTTTTTGATATGCGTGTCAAATGAGATTTAAGTTCAATCATGATTCGCGTCGCACTTGTAGAGCCTGAGATTCCGCCGAACACTGGAAACATTGCGCGGCTCTGCGCGGCCACGGGCACACCGCTTCACATTGTCGGCGTCCCGGGTTTCCGGCTTGATGATCGCGCTGTAAGACGTGCCGGCCTGGATTATTGGTCCGAGGTTGAAATTCATCGCCATACAGATCTCCCTTCACTTTATGAAGCGCTAACTGAGGCTCGCTTCATCTATCTAAGTACGAAGGGCGACATTCCCTACATAGACTTCCCGTTTGACGAATGCGACTGCCTCGTCTTCGGGCGCGAGACCCGTGGCTTACCCGAAACTCTGCTGCGAGCGAATTGGGAAAGATGTCTGACAATTCCCATGATGAATCCACGGGTTCGCAGTCTTAATCTGGCAGTATCGGTGGGGATCGTTTTGTTTGAGGCATTACGGCAAGCCGGCATCCTGCAGGGAGCCAACCGCAAGCGCGATTGAGTCTTCACCATCTGACCTCACGGGCAATACCACCCAATAAGTGATAACATCCAAAGTTTCGCTCAGACGCGTTTACGCGATCTGTGCAACGCCATTATGACTAACGACGGAAAAGAACTCCGCAATATCGCCATCATCGCTCACGTTGACCACGGCAAGACGACACTTGTCGACGCCATGCTTCGTCAGTCCGGAACCTTCCGTGACAACGAGACCGTTCGGGACCGGGTAATGGACTCAATGGATTTGGAACGCGAACGCGGCATTACCATCATGGCCAAGAACACCGCGGTGCATTATCAGAATGTGAAAATCAACATTGTCGACACTCCGGGGCACGCTGATTTCGGAGGCGAAGTCGAACGCGTGTTGAAGATGGTAGATGGCGTAATGTTATTGGTTGACGCTGCTGAAGGCTGTCTGCCGCAAACACGCTTCGTTTTGCGTAAGGCCCTCGAGGCCCGGCTCCCGGCCATTGCGGTAGTCAATAAGATCGATAGACACGACGCTCGACCGGCTGAGGTTGTCGACGAGATCTATGAATTGTTCCTGGATCTTGATGCCACTAACGAACAAATCGAGTTTCCGATTCTCTACGCTATCTCGCGAGAAGGCATTGCCAAGAAGCATTTGGAAGACGAGTCGGGCGACCTGCGACCCCTGTTTGATCAAATTGTTGAGACGATCCCGGCGCCTCAAGCTATGCGTGACGACTCGCTGCAGCTGCTCGTCGCCAATATCGATTACAGCGATTACGTCGGCCGGTTAGCGATTGGAAGAATTTTTTCCGGAGCGATTGCGATCGGCGATCAGGTGGTTGTAGTCCAGCACGATGGAAACGTGCGGAAGGTAAAAATTTCGCAGCTCTATGTGTTTGAAGGATTGAAGCGAGAAGCAGTTGACCATGCCGGAGTTGGAGAAATCGTAGCGTTGGCGGGTTTTGACGACATCGAGATTGGAGACACTATCACTTCGGCGGACAATCCGCAGCCATTGCCATCCATAGCCGTAGACGAACCCACTATCGCGATGATCTTCGGTGTTAATAACTCGCCTTTTGCCGGCAAGGAAGGGCGGTTTGTTACCTCGCGCCAGATCAAGGAGCGACTGGACAAGGAAATTCTGGGCAACGTAGCGATTAGAGTCGAACAGACCGAGTCTCCGGATCAATTCAAGGTGTCAGGGCGCGGCGAATTGCAGCTGGCAATTCTGATCGAGATGATGCGCCGCGAAGGCTATGAGCTCCAGGTGTCAAAGCCCGAGGTCATCACGCGTGAGCTCAAGGGCGAAATTCACGAGCCTATCGAAATGGTGGTTGTCGACTGTCCCGAAGAATTCATTGGAGTTGTGACTGAGGCGCTTGGTCGTCGCAAAGGTCAAATGACCAAGATGGTAAATCACGGCACCGGCCGCGTTCGACTCGAATTCGATACTCCGTCACGTGGACTCATCGGTTTTCGCAGTGAATTTCTTACCGAAACCAAGGGAACGGGCTTACTGAACACGATGTTCCTGCGCTGGGACCTGTGGCAGGGAAGCATGAGAGGTCGAGCGACCGGCTCATTAGTAGCCGACCGCACCGGTGAAACCACCACTTACGCCCTTTTTAACCTGCAAGAGCGTGGCACTCTCTTTACCAGTCCCGGTACGCGGGTATACGAGGGCATGCTTGTCGGTGAAAATGCTCGCGCAGTAGATTTGGACGTCAATGCGATTAAGGAAAAGAAACTCACAAACATGCGCGCCTCGTCTGCTGACGAAGCAATGCGACTCGTTCCGGTGAAAGACTTGTCGCTTGAGCAAGCGCTCGAGTTCATAGCCGACGATGAACTAGTTGAAGTCACTCCGAAGAGTATTCGGCTGCGGAAGCGAATCCTTCGCGCTAACGAGCGCCCGAAGAAGAAAGACTCTTAAGTCATCAGCGCATGTTTCCTGCGGTAAAAGTTTATCCGATCACCGACGTGCGGCTCACCGGGTTATCCCATGCTGAACAAGTGACGCTTTTAATCCAGGGTGGCGCCACTCTCATTCAGCTTCGCGAAAAAAACCTTAGTCCCCGCGAATTTCATCATCAGGCGCAAGCGGCGCTTGAAGTTGCGCGCGCCCACGACGTCCGCATCATAATTAACGACCGTGTGGATATAGCCCTCGCTCTTCATGCGGACGGCGTACATCTGGGGCAGGACGACATGCCGCCTCACGCTGCGCGCGAGATACTCGGTGAGGGGGCGCTGATTGGTTACTCCACGCACAATTCGTCTCAAGCTATTGGCGCGAGTACGCTCCCGATCGATTACCTTGCTATCGGACCTGTCTTCCCTACCACCTCGAAAAGTAAACCAGATCCCGTAATAGGTTTAGCCGGTGTGCGCGAAGTCAGGAAGACGGTCGGCCACCTGCCTTTGATCGCGATCGGTGGGATTACAGCGGAAAACATAGAGAGTGTCCTGAAGGCAGGCGCTGATTCAGCTGCTGTTATCGCCGCTGTATTGACCGAGCCTCTGAGTATCGCGCGTAACACTGAACGCCTAATTTCATTGGCACGGTGATTCTTGCCGGGGGCCTGGCCAACACATTTTTCTTGCGTTTGGCAGGGTTATGCGCGAGAATTCAACCTGCCTTTCCTGGGTAGTCGGCCAGACCACCCCCCTTCCTAAAAAGTTTCTTTCTTCAGATGGAGTCCTAAGAACGTGCCTTTTTTCGATCTGCCTCCGATTATCGAGCGAATGCTGGTGCTCTCCGACCGGATCAGTGACCTCAATTTTTCTGTCGGCCAGCTGCCGCAGGTCGAGATCAACGGCAAACTCACGCCGGTGCAGCCGCTGGGCATGCAAAAACTCACGCCCTACCAGACCGAAATCATCGCCATGACCCTGCTGCAAGGTAATCCGGACGCGGCGGAACGTCTGGCACGCTCTGGCACAGCTGATCTCAGTTACTCCTTACCTTCACGGGCTCGTTTTCGCGTCAACATTTTTCAGCAGCGCGGCGTGTACTCCATTGTGATGCGGGTCATTCCCACGGACATTCCCACACTTAAATCTTTGGGCCTGCCCAGACATCTCGAGGAGATTGCCGAACTTCGCAACGGTCTGGTGCTCGTTACCGGGCCCACGGGCTCCGGAAAGAGTTCGACCCAGGCTGCGATAATCGACACCATCAACGAGACCAAGCATTACCACATCGTTACGATTGAAGATCCAATTGAGTATCTTCACTCGCACAAAAATTCCACGATCAATCAGCGTGAAGTTGGGCACGACACCAAGGATTTTCCTTCTGCCTTGCGAGCGACCTTGCGGCAAGCGCCCAAAGTAATCCTGATTGGGGAAATGCGAGATTTTGAAACTACGGAAATTGCTTTGGAAGCAGCCGAGACGGGTCACCTGGTGCTTTCAACGCTGCATACCATCGACGCGTCGAAGACAGTCGATCGAATCATCGGTCTTTATCCTAAGAATGAGGAGCGCGTGATCCGCACGCGACTATCGCAAACGTTCCGTTACATCATTTCCCAACGCTTGATTCCGCGTGCTGACGGCAAGGGGCGTGTTGCAGTTGCTGAGGTGTTGCGTGCGAGCCCACGCACCCGGGAGTACATTGACGCCGGTGAAGCTGACGGCAAGTCTTTGCTTGATGCGATGCGCGACGGAAAACTCGACGGCATGCAAGACTTCGATTCCGTGATCAGAGAGTTGATTGAGACTAAAGTGATCACACTGGAGGACGGACTCACCTTCGCCACCAACCAAAACAATCTGCTGCTGTCGCTTAAGGGCCTTACGTCCGCGGAAGAATTCATTCGTCGCGATGAGGAGCATGCGACAGTGGGCGTCCGCTCTGATTCCGGATCGATGCTGGGGATGCTCGACTAAGCACTAAGAGTACAAAACCATGATTGTCGTTTGTCCAAATTGCTCATCACGCCTGCAGCCGAATGGCAACAAGCCGCTCGTCCATCCTTTCACGGTGCGCTGCCCCAAGTGCAACAGCACGGTAAACTCGGAGCCACCCAGTCCAGCATCAGCCCAGAGCGCTCTGGCGCTAGGGACGTCGCCCGCCACGGAGCACCAGCGTTACCAGGAGTCTCAGCCGGCGCCGCTGTTTCAGGAAGGAGGAAAGCCGGCGACTACGCAGAACTCAATTGCTGAGCTGGGTCGGCTGCTCGGAAGTCTGATCGGCCAGGGCGGTGCATCGGGGGCTAACTCCGCAAATGTCCCGCGGCCATCCTGGAACCCCAGGAAGATTTTGATCTGCGCGACCGAGGAACATCGGCAAAATCTGGCTTCGCAACTCACCCAGAACGGGTACCAGGTTTTTCTGGCGCAGGATACTCGACAGGCGGTTGAGCGGATGCGCGAGAACCGTTTGGATGTTGTGCTGCTTGATCAGGAGTTTGATCAAACTGAACAAGGCGCGGCTTTCGTTACGCGCGAAGTAACGGTCTTGCGGCCGGCGCAACGACGACGTCTTTTCTTTGTTTTGCTGTCGCCTGTCTTGCGCACCATGGAGGCCCACGCTGCGTTTCTTAACAATGTGAATGCAGTCGTGAACACAAAAGACGTGGATGACGTGCCGCGAGTTCTGGAGCACGCATTGCGCGACTACAACGAACTCTATAAAGAGTTTAATGTCGCACTGAATGTCGGGGCGCTGTAATCAAGTTGTGCAAATAAGGAGCTGGAAGAAGGGCCACCGCGGCCCTTCTTTTTTATTTCGCACTGCTCATTCCAACTGTCCTGCATTTCGGGAATTTGATAGTCTTTAGGCATTCAATGGTCTTCAAACCTGGAATCAAATCATGTCAGCCAAACCAGAAGTTGAAACAGAAGGTCTCGCGCCTGCGACGATAGCGGTCCACGGTGGCGAGCGCCCCGAAGAGCAACCTTTCGGCGCCGTGGTCTCGCCAGTATTCCACTCCGCAACGTTTAGTTTTCAGAGCTTCGACGAGATGCGGCGCTATGCTCGAGGTGAACTCCCCGAAGCTTATTTCTACTCGCGTTATGCCAACCCGACAGTTGCCGAAGTGGAAAGGAAGATCGCCCAACTTGAAGGCGCTGAAGCTTGCGTTGTCACGTCTTCAGGATCCGCCGCCACGTTTTGCGCGCTTGTGGCCTTGTGTGATGCCGGTGATAAAGTCATCGCCTGTGATTCCGTCTATGGCGGCACGGTGAAGTTGTTGACTAAGATCCTGCCTAAGTTTGGCATCACGGCACGGTTCATTGCTTTGCACGAAATCGAGCGGCTGCCCGATCTGGTTGACAGAAGCACCAAGGCCTTCTGGTTTGAAACGCCGGCTAACCCTATCAATCGTCTGGTCGATTTAGACACGGCGGCGGCAGCAGCACGTAAGGCGAAAGTCACATCTGTTGTCGACAACACCTTTGCGACGCCAATTCTACAAAAGCCCATCGCCCATGGCATCGATGCGGTAATGCACAGCGCGACAAAGTATCTGGGCGGCCATTCAGATCTAACTGCGGGCGCTGTAGCCGGAACCAAAGACTTCACTGATCGCGTCCGCCATGTGGCGGTGGCGGTCGGGACTACGCTGGATCCGGCGGCCGCCTTTCTCTTGTCGCGCGGAATTCGAACTCTTGATGTGCGAGTGCGAGCAACTTGTGACAATGCAATGAAGCTGGCCCAGGCGCTAACGAGGCATCCGAAGGTGGCACGCGTTTATTATCCCGGGCTGCCCGAAGACCCGGGTCACGAATTGGCCAAGCGCCAAATGGGCGCGTTTGGCGGAATCGTCGCGATTGACCTGGCCGGAGGCGAAGCTGAAGCTGAAAAGTTATTCGACTCGTTTCAACTCGTCAAGACGGCGCCTTCGCTCGGTGGCGTTGAAACCCTCGTGAGCTATCCCGTGTTTTCGTCGCATGCAGGCTTCTCAGCGGAGCAACTGCGCGCGGCCGGAGTTTCTCCAGCAACAGTGCGCTTTGCCGTTGGTATCGAAGGGGCCGACGACATTATCGCTGATGTCATGCAAGCGCTCGACAGTATCTAAATTTGCAATGGGTGAGATCGAAATAACAGCTAGTCGCCAGGAGTCAGCTAAGGCGCATTCGCACGCTGGGCATAGTCATGCCCGCGCTGCCGACAGTCGTCGCAAGCTAACGATGGTGCTGGTGCTGACCGCAGTTTATATGTTTGCGGAAGCAGTCGGCGGCTGGTGGACAGGTTCGCTCGCGTTGCTAGCCGATGCTGGTCATATGTTGACCGATGTGGCGGCGCTTGCTTTGGCGTTGACTGCCGCCTGGTTTAGCTCGCGCCCGGCAACTTCCAATAAGACTTTCGGTTATCACCGGCTGGAGATTCTGGCTGCATTAGTGAACGGCGTGGCCCTCGTCGTGATCTCGATGCTGATTCTTTACGAAGCCTACCAGCGTTGGTCGGTTCCGCCGGCAGTGCAGGGGAGCGTCGTAATACTAATTGCCACAGGCGGATTGGTTATCAATCTCATAAGTGCGTGGATACTACATGGGCGACATGAGATCGATCTCAACATGCGTGGCGCCTGGATGCACGTACTCAGCGACGCACTCGGTTCTTTGGGAGCAATCATCGCCGGCGTATTGATGTGGCTCTATGGTTGGTATGCCGCCGACCCACTCTTCAGCGCGTTGATTGGAATCTTGATCGTTTTCAGCTCCTGGCGGCTGATCCGCGAATCCACAAACGTGCTGCTCGAAGGAACGCCGGCGCACATCAACCTTGCTGCCGTTGAAGACTCGATTTTGCACACCGACGGAGTTTCCAATGTTCACGACTTGCACGTGTGGACGATTACTTCGGGTCGTGAAGCGCTCAGCGCTCATGTGATACACGCCTATGAAGTATCACAGCCGGAATTGTTAAAGGAGCTGCGGGCCAAGCTCTATGACCGGTTTGGCGTGGATCATTTGACGATTCAGATGGAGACGCCTGACTTTGAAGATGAGACATTTCACTTCTGTCATGCGGGCACGGCTTGCTTCCGATCTGAAGCGCGCCGGTAGTGCCGGGAATTTCAGGAAAACGAGGCTGCCCGACAGCTCTGCCAGTTACTAAGGTCAAGAAAGTCCGGGAATACCAAACCAAAACCAAAGACAAGTCACAAAGACCAGACTTTGGAAATCAATCTGCTATTAACGCTTGATCTTCGCGAACAAGCTGCATTGCAATCCGCGCTTGTTACGCATGGCGCACCCGACGCCCTAGTGACATTAGCGCTAACGGGAGCTTGTCGTATTTCCTCAGCAGCTGAGGCGCGGCGACTTCGCGAATGGCTCGCCGCCGCTCGCACCGCAGGCGAAACCGATTTCGCTTCTCTCCACGTGATCGAACGCGCCCTCGTCACTTTTGGGCTTTAAGACGGACATGTTGGGCAGCCTGTTAGCTTGCGCCCCTGAATCGCGTGCGTTGACCTTATGATTAGAGCGGATTGAGAAGTTATGCAGGAGATTCAACTTGCTTACGGCTCCGGAACCGTCAATCTAGCTTTTGCCGAAGATCATTTTGAAGTACTCGCTCCCAACGTCGCGCCGAGACAGCCTCTATCCGATCTGGAAATAGGGCGAGCTCTTGATGACCCCATAGATTCCCCGGCGCTGGAAGAGTTGCTGACGCCTGGTGAAACTGTGCTAATCGTTGCGTCAGATGCGACGCGCGCTACCGCCAGCGCTCAACTGATCAATCTATTGGTGCGCCGCGTTATTCAACAAGGCGTCTTGCCGGATGACATCACGATTATCTTTGCCAACGGAATCCACCGTCCCACCACGGCAGCAGAAAAGCAGGAGTTGCTCACGGCTTTCATTACGCAACGAATCAGCGTGATCGATCACAATGCACTTGATGAAAAACAGCTTACCCGGTTTGGAGAAACTGAGCGCGGCACGCCAGTCGAGCTGAATCGGGCATTAACCGAATTCTCACGCGTGATTCTCACCGGAGGCATAAATTTTCACTATTTCGCTGGTTTCACTGGAGGCCGGAAATCCATTTGTCCCGGACTCGCGTCAGCCCGCACAATTGAAGCGACGCACATGCTGGCCCTCGACTTTGAGCGCGGCGGCAGGCGCTTAGGCGTGGGCATCGGAAAGCTCGACGGCAACGCGGTTCACGAAGAGTGTGAACGTGTAGCGGCGCTAATTGGTCCGGCATTTTGCATCAACGCAGTTGTTGACGAGCGCGGACGTGCCATGCAGGTGGTTGCGGGAGACTGGCGTGCAGCTCATCGAAAAGCTTGCGACCAATATCTGGTCGAGCATTCAACGAAGATTGCAGAAAAGCGGGATGTGGTGATTGCCAGTTGCGGCGGCGATCCCTACGACATAAATCTCATCCAGGCACATAAGACACTTGAGATGGCGGCCAGCGCTTGCAATGAAGGCGAAACGATAATCTTGCTGGCAGAGTGCCGCGATGGCCTGGGCCGGGCTGACTTCTTAAAATGGTTTGACTCAAAAGATGCTGGGGCACTGGAGAGTCGCTTGCGCGAGTCGTACGAGGTAAACGGGCAAACGGCGTGGTCGCTTTTAACCAAAGCCGAACGCTTTCGCGTAGTTTTAGTTTCACAGCTCGCAGATGAAGAGGTGACTCGCATGAGAATGACTCCCGCGCGGTCACTTAATCACGCATTGCAAATGTCAGCTGGAACGGCACGTGGGTTCATTCTGCCGCGGGGTGCGTTGTTGCCAATCCTTCAGAACTAGCTAAGCTGTTGCTACGATCACGTGCGGGGGCTAGAATCTGAAAGCCAACCCGATAAGCCTTTGATCAGGAGAAAGTCAGTGAGAGTCAAAAACATTTTGATTGCTGTCGCCGTCCTCTCGTTGAGTGTTGTTGCCAGCTCAGCTCAGGAAACAACTCAGGACGCTTCCGAACGGCGAGTACCATTGGCTGAAGCGGCAGTAGCTTTGGATGCGCAGGGACAGGCCGCGCTCGAAGGAACACTGCGGACGACCGCGTTAAACGGCGCTCAGGATCTACCTGTAATGAACATTCGGCTCGTGGTTAAGAATGTGAGCTCGCGCGCCTATGGCTACGTTTCCGGACTGGTGACTTTCTACGACGGCTCGGGAGTGCGTTGCGGTGAAGGTTTGCTCAAGGCCGACGTCCTCGCCGTCAATGAAGCAATCGAGACTGATACTCCCGGCATTAGGATCAGATGCGCTCCCGCTACCTGGCGATTTGTCGCAACAAACCTGTTGCCCCGTATTCCACCAGGGCCGGTGATATTGGAAACAGCAGGGGCGCCGAAAAACTTAATTATCAGCGTTGATGGAGAAGAGCATCCGCTGCAACTTGATAAGCCTATGATTCTGAATCTTGGCGAGCGACAGCGAACCATCATTGTACGCCGCACGCCTTGAGGTCTTGACGGTCTGAGTCAGCGGTCTTACGATGAGTTTAACCACCAAGAACCCGCAAGGAGTGATTCGATGGCAGAAAAAGAATCCGGCAAGTGTGCCCATCCAGCCTGCGATTGCCGCCCTGAAGAAGACAGCAAGTATTGCGGTGAGTACTGTGAGAACGCAGAGAAATCAGGTGTGATGGAAATCGGATGCGGCTGCGCGCACGACGGCTGCTGAGCGAGACTTTAGATCAACGGTGCGAGCCCTCCTTTAACGCGCGCATAGTCCCCCCCAATTAGCGACTACCTCTTAGTTTGATTTCCCACCGCAATCAATTTGTAATCTCGAGCCTTATTTCTGCTGAACCATTCTTATGCTGGCGACATTGATCGAATTGCAACGACTAAAGCGACTTGACCGCACTGGTTGGACATTACGCGGCCTGGCAAACGGAACAGAATCGGTTGCAGCACATTCTTTCGGCGTCGGCGTTACGGCCATGTTACTCGCTGATGAGATACGAGCGCGCGGGACAACGGTGGACGTGGAAAAGGTGCTGCGAATGGCGTTGCTGCACGATTGGTCGGAAACGCGCGTTGGCGACATGCCGAAGACCGCCGTTACTTACTTTGGTAGCGAGGTCAGAAAGAAAGCGGAGATGGCTGCGTTTGCTGACGTCGTTAAAGAAGCAGGTGCGGGCAACGAAAGCTATCGGACGGTTTACGAAGAGTATGAGGCTAGAGAGTCACTCGAGGCGCAGATCGTTAAAGCTGCTGACGTGATCGATCTGCTCGTCCAGGCGCTCGCCCTTGAGCGCGGCGGAGCACGCGGACTGGACGAATTTTGGGAGGTAGCTGAGACAGATGACCTACCAATCGACGGGATACCGCGCGAAGTCTTTCGGGAGTTGATATCTGAGTTGACCGAAGCGCGGCGAGCCTTACCGCGGTAGAATTCTCACGATGGAATCCATTACACAATTCTTTACTTCGATGACGTTGCGCGGCGCCGCGATGGGCGTCGGCATTTTTCTCGTCACGTTCTTTGCCAATCTCGCCCTCGTGTCCTTCATCCTCGTTAAGATTCCCGCCGATTACTTTCGCGAGTCGCAGGGAAAGTTTTTGTCGAAGCAGTCCCCCGTCGTTCGGATCCTCGCGTTGATTGGTAAAAATATTGCCGGAGTAATCCTGGTTGTCCTGGGTGTTTTACTTTCATTGCCGGGAGTCCCGGGTCAGGGCATCTTAACAATTCTGCTCGGAGTCATGCTGCTCGACTTCCCCGGCCGGCGACGTTTTGAACGCTGGATCGTGAGCTCGCCGAAAGTCTTAAAAGCAATTAACAAGCTGCGCAAGCGATTCGATAAACCACAGCTAAAACTCGACTAGATCACCTCATCAGCAAAAGTTCATTGCGTTGACAATGAAAAGTCTCTTTGCTAGGTTGAACTCGCCAAGTCTCTGGACGATATCGATAGGCGAATTAGGATTTGTATCTGACACCTTCGTTAATGCCCATTTCATCCCCCGTCCCCTGCTCCTCCCGCAAAGCTTTACGATCTCGATTACCACTCCTGCTGTTGCTGACAATCTTTGTGACAGCAATCAGTGGCTGCGGCCTGTTTGATACGCACAAGAAAGTGCAGGTGCCGCTGCTGCTAACTCCTTTGGCCGACGCCAGCACCAACCAATTGATGGGCGAAGTCAACCGGCTTGCCGCTGTAAATTCAGTTCACGGCAAGGTGGACATTCTTTTCGAGGACACCTCTTTCGCTGAGCAGGGTGTCGCCGACAAGTACCGGCAAGCTGACGGCACTATCACTGTGCAACGTCCGGGCAAAATCTATCTGATCATTCAGGTTCCTTTTATCGCGACTGATATTGCGCAGATGACTTCGGATGGGCAGTCGTTTCGCGTCGCAGTTTTGCAAGGGGAAGAGAAGTATAAGCGCTTCGTCAAAGGCACTAACAATGCTGTGTACGAGAAACTGGACATTGATGGCGCCGAGACTGATCCGGGCAAGAAAAAGAAAAAGATGACCGGCATGGATACGGTGAATGCGCTGTCGAATCTAAGGCCACAACACCTGACCGAAGCCTTCATGATCAGCCCGGTTCTGCCCTCGAGAGATACGGGGATGATTTACTCAAAGAGCGAGTTCTTCCAGGAAGAGCCTGACACGCGACCGCAAGCCAAAAAGAATTCACGCGTAGTGCGCGGTTATCTTCTGCTCGAAGAAATGTCGGCTCCAACATCGGGTGAGAGCCGGCTTTTAAGGCGCCTCTGGTTTGACCGCGTCGGGGGAATTCGGCTGGCCCGGATTCAAACGTTCGATGAACGGGCACAACTGATCACCGATGTCGCGTATCTCGACGACAAAGCCTTCGGTGCGAATGCAGCCAAGCTACCTTCTCGTATCGACATCACCCGGCCGCACGACCACTATCGTTTAAGCATTACCTACCAGTCCCCAACGTCGGTAGACATCGATCGCGAATTCCGCCCGGAAGCCTTCGTCCTGGAAAACCGTTGGAAGCTTCCCGAAGTCGACCTTGATGCCCGACGCGCACAGCCAACCCCAATCAACCAATAGCTGAATTTGGTAGTGACTTAGTCAGGTCGTTGTAACGCAAACTGTTAGTTTGCGTGCGCCTTGAATGCCGTTCATTCAGCGCAAACTGACAGTATGCGCTACAAATCACTACCCTGAATTTTGCTTACTAGGTGATAGGCGAGCCCATGTATTAACATTCGGCGCGCTTACTATCTAATTCCCGATGAGAACGATTCTTAAAGCCTCGGATCTGGTGAAGGTGTACCGCGTGGGCAAAGTTGATGTCCCCGCGCTACGGGGCGTGTCGTTTGAAGTCCAGGAGGGTGAGTTTGTAGCGATCATGGGTCCCTCGGGTTGCGGCAAGTCAACGATGCTGCATCTGCTAGGCGGTTTGTTAACGCCGACCAGCGGACAGATTGTGATCGACGGCGAGGATCTCACCGCAGCTTCCGACGCGGCGCGCACTGATATTCGACGAAGAAAAATTGGCTTCGTGTTTCAGCGGTTTAACCTGTTTCCGACATTAACGGCTGAGGGGAACCTGCGGTTGGCGGAAAAGATTCACGGCAATGGGGGCGACGATCCCGCACGCCGCCGTGAAGTGCTCAAACTGCTCGGACTTGAAGATAAACTTCATCACAAGCCCCTCGAACTTTCGGGCGGCGAACAACAGCGAGTCGCGCTCGCGAGGGCTGTTGTTACGCGGCCAGCCATCGTCCTGGCAGATGAGCCTACGGGAAACCTCGACTCGGAAAACTCTAGTCTTGTCCTGAACATGTTTCAGGAACTCAACTACCGCTTCAATCAAACCATCGTCATGATTACTCACAATCCTGAAGCCGCAGCAATGTGCCGACGAATAGTACAAATGCGCGACGGTCACATTGTGGCTCCCTCGGCTGGGGTCCGCATGTAATTAGTGATTTACAGGGGAATTGACACAAGTTAGAATCTAAATGCCTTCTATTCTGAAGGCGCGCTTTTTGCCCACTCATCCGGCAGTAGCCCGGGAGTCGTTTCCATGGACACTAAGAAGATCTTTCTTTGGACCTACGAGAGGAATACCTGGCAGTGGGACACCCTGTGCGCGTTGATTCTGGTATTTATTTTTCTGACACCCAAGAGCTGGTTTTCCGGTAGCGAACGGCCTGGGGGCTCAAGGCATCAAAGCCCAGTCCCAACTACCGTGCTTGTAGGGGCGGAAGTTGTTGAAATTGAAAGAGATAAGTCGCTTTTGTTGAGTCGTGTTAAGGCCCTTTCGGGGAAAGAGAATGCTGAGATTGGGGCCATTCGCAAAGTAGTCGATAAAGAAGGCAGGACGGTGGGCTATCAGGTTGACATACGTTGACCTTCACCTATAATCGCTGGGTTTTTTTACCCTCAGTCAGAGGGTGCTGGGCTTAAGTAATAATTCGAGGAGAAAATATGAAGAGATTTGGTTCGTTAATGGTTGTGATGCTGGTGCTTGCGGGGGCGGCCTTGGCCGGCTCGCGTACCCCAGTAAATGGCCAGAGTGCAGGCTTGGTGAGTTCAGTGCTGAATAAAATGGAGCGCAACCGCCAAAGCCTGAAGTCCTTGCGTTCGGGCATTAGCATGGAGAAGTACAACTCCCAATTGCGTGATTCAGAAAAATATAACGGTGTGGTTTCTTACGTGCCGGGCGCCGGCCGCGAGGCTTCAGTACGCATTGAATGGCGCAGCCCCCAACATGAGGTTTTGACCGTAAACAATGGCAAGTTTGTTTTGTTTCGACCCCGCTTGAAAATGGCTTACGTGGGTAATTCAAAGTCGAAAAACAACAAGGCTGGCGGCGTGTTGGAAATGATTTACATGTCTCGCCAGCAACTGGAATCGCGTTTTCAACCGCTTCAGGAGGTCCGCGAAGAAACACTTTGGGGCGGTGTCAGCACGATTCACTTGAAACTGGTTCCCAAGGGCAATGCCAGTTTCAAATACGCTGAAATCTGGGTTGATGGATCCGGCATGCCAGTGCAGACAAAGATCGTGGAAAAGAACGACGACGCCACGACCATGCGGCTGACTGGCCTGGAAAAGAATCTCAAGATTTCGTCAGAGGATTTCAGCCAAAATCTGGATGGAGTCAGAATCGTAAAAAGCTAAACGCTAGTTCAATCACAATAGCCTGGAGGGCTCTGGCAGTTTGACCAGGGCCTTTCTTTTTTTTGGGCCGTCTTGCGTTCCCCGGTTCGGTCGCCTATCCTTCGTGGTCTAACGAAGGGATTAATATGTTGTCCGGCTGTCGGCGACTTTTTCTACATGATCAAAAAGAGCACTTTTCTGAAACTTAAGCTGCGCGAGGCCAGCTTTATTACTCGCGGACTACTATCGAGCCGCCATCCGGTGCTCGCGCACCTGATTCCTATGCGCCGCTGTAATCTTGCCTGCGGCTATTGCAATGAGTACGACCATACATCGTCCCCGATCCCGTTAGACGTGATGAAGCAGCGCATCGATAAACTCGCTGCTCTCGGCACTTCCATAATTACGATTTCCGGCGGCGAGCCAATGATGCATCCTCAGCTGGATGAGATCATTCATCATATTCGTTTCCGCGGGATGATTGCAGGACTGATCTCCAACGGCTACTACTTCACACCGGAGCGCATTCAGCGCCTCAATCGAGCGGGCCTCGAGTACTTGCAGATTAGTATCGACAACGTGGAGCCGGATGAAGTTTCGCGCAAGAGCTTGCGCGTCCTGGAAAAGAAGCTTCGTTATTTGGCCGAGCATGCCGACTTTCACATCAATATCAACTCGGTGATTGGCGGCGGCATCAAGAATCCGCAAGACGCGCTCGTGGTGGCGAAACGTGCCGTGGAACTAGGGTTCTCCAGCACGGTTGGCGTGATTCACGATGGTGACGGAACTTTGAAACCTCTTTCTCCCAACGAGAAGGATATTTTTCAGCAGGTGAAAAAGGTCGGCAACAAAGATCACGCCCGCCTCAACTGGTTCCAGGACAGCATCGCGGAAGGCAAACCCTATAATTGGCGTTGTCGCGCGGGAGCGCGCTATCTCTACATTTGCGAGGAAGGATTAGTTCACTGGTGTTCGCAGCAGCGGGGCTATCCGGGAATTCCGCTGGCAGACTACTCGATGGACGATTTCGATCGTGAGTACAACACCGAGAAATGGTGCGCGCCAACCTGTACGCTTCAATGCGTGCATCAGGTGGGTATTCTCGACAACTGGCGCGACCCGCAAAAGAGCGCCGCGCAGATTGCCAAAGAGCGTGAACAGAAAGAAAGACTCGGCGAGATGATCGGCGTCGAATAAGTCATTGCCGGAACCAACCCTGTAGTTTACCAATGTCTTTTCAGTTTAAGCGGCTCATTTTAGGAGCAGCGGTTTCCTTCCTTATCCTCAGTGTTTTCCCGACGAGCAAATCCCAAACAGGTGAACGGAACGTTTCGCAGCCGGCTTCACGCGTTCGCTTAACCGTCACAGTCACTAGCAGTAAACGATTTGTCACCGAACTTAATCAGGAGAACTTTCAGGTTTGGGTAGACAAGGACCCGGCGAAGATCGTGAATTTTTCCAATCAGGAGGTGCCTGTCAGTTTGGGAGTGTTGTTCGATGCTTCCGCTTCAACCGGAACGTTGGGAACCAAAAAGCAGTCCGGGAATTTGAGTCTTATCCAAAAAGGCCTGGCAAAGTTTTTCGAACTCAGCAATCCGGCCAATGATTATTTTCTCGTGGGTTTCAACATAAAACCTCAGTTGTTGGTCGATTGGACCTCAAACACTGCTTCGATAGTGGACAATTTAGGGGTCGTGAAACCCACTGGCAACACCGCACTCTATGACGCTTGTTATGTCGCGATTGATAAACTTCAGCAGGGACGTTATTCGAAGCGTGTTCTTCTCTTGATAAGTGATGGTCAAGATAACACCTCGCGTTTTACTTTTGAACAGCTCAGGGAATTGCTGAGGGAGTCTGGCATTCTTCTTTACAGAGTTCATCTGCAAAGTTCAGCAGAGGATGCAGGAATCTCACTTGGCATGGAGGGCGAAGCGCTTATGTATGAACTCACTGCTACTTCAGGAGGATACTCATTCAGCGGGGAGATTTTTCGTAGACAACGCGATGCTGACGAAATCTTTGAAACGATCGCCTATGAGTTGCGGAACCAGTTGTCGCTTGAGATTGAACCTCGGGGTGTGGGGTCTGGGAAGAAGTGGCACAAGATCAAAGTGAAGTTGACCTCAACATCGGGGGATCGCGCAATTAAGACCTCACCCTACGCACACGCGCAGGTTATTACTCGCTATCAGACTCCAATTGACATTTCCGATGCGCTAACCACACTCCACCGTGGGGTGAAAAGTGCGAGAACTCATTGAAGCTTCTTTTCCAGCAGGTTCCTGGTTGTTTCACAACGCCAATCCGGAACCGGCTGCGTGCATAAGGGGCTTAAAAGAAATCGCTGGTATTCAAGCCTGGCTTGATGCGGCTGGTCGAGCGCATCGAGTAAGCTGCCGATTCGAAGAATCATCAGATCGTCTTGCTCGCCGCCGTGTTCAGCTCGGCGCAATTCCGAAAGTGCCTCCCGCCAACGACCAGACTCAAACAACTCAACTCCGAGCATCTTGCGAATGTGGGGATCGTCTTCCGTTTGCAGGGCCGCGCGATACTCGGCGATCGCGCCAACGTGATTGCCGCGGATCTTTGCGTGAGCAGCTCGAGCAAGGTGGACATCGACCCCGCGGTTTTGTTTGTGTAAATAGAGCGCGATGCCGCCGACCACCACTAACCCGTAAGCCAATGGCACAGCGAACCGCCAACGTGGCTGGCGAGACAAGGGTCTGACGCGCCGAAACAGCAGGACGACCAGATATAGCGGCAGCACGATTGGCGTAAGGAAGAAGGTAGCTGCAGCCCAAAGCAGGGCAATAAGAAATGAAAAGCGTTTACGCGCGCTGGCCAGAACCCAGACTGAAAGCAATGCTGAGAGAATCAACACTGCCGGCCTGATCAGGTCAAACAACTCACCCGCCGAGATGTTTATTTGCCGGCTCACTTGCGAGCAGTGGCGGTAGGTTCGCCGACAGTGAAGAGTGTCACGGAGCTGGAGAGTCCCAGCCCGGAGAGACGGCCCGCCATGATCACGATCATTTCACCTGGCCGAACAACTTCGGCGTCGAGCAAGGTCCGCTCTCCGAATTTCAGCATCTGTTCGGTGGAGTCCGCCTTGGGAGTAAGCAGAGATTCGACGCCCCAAATCAACGCCAGTTCGTCTTGCACCAAGCGGGAGGTAGTGAGCGCGACAATGCGTTGCTCGGGACGCAGCGCCGAAAGCCGCCGCGCCATCAATCCTGACTCCGTCAGGACTGCCGTCACTTTGGTGCCCATTTCTTCAGCGGCAAACGCAGCTGCTTCACAAAGCGCGCGGCTCACTCGTCCGGATTGTCTCCCGCCCCACTTTGCTGCGTAGTCTGTTTCCAATACTCTGCCGGACTCCGCAGACTCAATGATGCGACACATAGTCTCGACGGCGGGAATGGGGAACTGGCCCACGGCGGTCTCATTGGAGAGCATGAGCGCGTCAGTGCCATCCCAAACGGCATTGGCGACGTCTGAAGCTTCGGCGCGAGTGGGTCGGGGACTGGTAACCATCGACTGCAACATTTGCGTGGCTGTGATTACCAACTTCCCCGCCCGTAGAGATTTCTCGATGATCCGTTTCTGGTAAACCGGAACCAGCTCCACACTCGTTTCCACCCCCAAATCGCCGCGAGCGACCATGATGCCGTCGGCTGCAGCGATAATTTCATCGAGCTGACTGATAGCTTCAGCTTTCTCGATCTTAGCCACCAGCGGTGCGCGTCCCCCCGCTTCATTGATCATTTGTTTCGCGCGCGTGCAGTCTGCGGCACTGCGTACGAAAGAAAGCGCGATGTAATCAACGTCCTGCGTTACAGCCCATTTGAGATCGGCAATATCTTTTTCGGTGAGGGAGTCGATCGGTAGCGAGATGCCGGGCAGGTTTATACCCTTGCGCTCACCGAGGACGCCTCCGTTGATAACGCGGCACACCACCTCGGTGTCGGTTGTGCTCTCAACCTCAAGAGCGATGGCGCCATCGTCAAGCAGTAAACGAGACCCGGGTTTTACTACTCGAGGCAGGTCGGGATAGTTAGTTGCGACTTCCTTCTCATCACCGAGGATCTCCCGCGTGGTTAAAGTAAAGGTGGCCCCGGTACTGAGGATCACTGGTTTGCCGTCTTTAAGCTGACGCGTGCGAATTTTTGGTCCTGAGAGGTCTACCAAGACAGCCAGCGGAAGTGCCAAACTCCTGGCGGCAGCGCGGGCGCGTTTTATGTCCTCGGCCTTTTCTTCCTGCGTGCCGTGCGACATGTTGATGCGCACCCCGTTGGCGCCTGCCTTGAGCAGGGCTTCCATAACTGCAGGTTCGCGGGTTGCGGGACCCAGCGTCGCCAGGATTTTTGCCTTCCTTTTACTCAAAGGTTTCCCCTTACTCTGTTTGACTATTTACAAACCGGGTAGCAGCGCCGGAACCCTCGCTGCGTATGCTTCAAATTCAGCACCAAAAGTTTCACGTAGCAAACGCTCTTCACTACGGATGCGATTTAGCGTACCGGCCAGATAAACAGCGATTGCTACTAACAGAGCGGGCCAGTAACTGAATGCGATGCCATTAGCTAGTAACATTCCTAACATCGCCGTGTAAATCGGGTGGCGAACAAAATTGTATGGACCCTCCGTCGCGAGCTTGTGTCCAGTCACAACTCGGGCTGTAAGGCTCCACTCTTTCCCCAGAGTTCTTACAGAGGCGATTATCAATAGTATCGAAGCGATAGCCGAGACTATGGCAATGACCTCGAGTAAGCCGGAGATCGGATGACTAGGCACGAACGAAGTAAAGACAGGACGCCGCACAGCCCACACTATCAGAAGGGACAGGACTTGCAATACGAATCCAAAAATTGAGTTGGGATCACGCTTTCGGTCGGTTGTGACCGACGGTTTCTTGCGCAGCAGGAATGTCAACACGAAGACCAGCCAACACGCCAACACAACTACAAACACAACGGGCGCCAGATTCATCTTGTCACTTTTAAGACGCCGTCGAGTTAGGCTGATGCAAGCGGAACCACTAACAGCGTGATCCGCAACCCAAATACTGCGTCGCTCAACCCTTCGATTCGAGAAATCTCGCGACCACGTCAGCGAAACGCGCCGCCGCCTACTTCCTTCTTCATTAATGGTTCTCTTAACAGGCGCTGCTCCAGGAATGGCGTTAAAGAAAACGCTTGTCACTTCGAGTCTGAAATTAACTCAGACTTTATCAACTCTTCCAATTGCCCCGGCATCGATTGGTCATATCCAATATAGCGCTTAATTAGCCGGCCTTCGCGGTTGAAAACAAATGTTTGCGGAATGCTGCTGTCGTCTGAAAGAAATAGATCGGTTAAAGGCTTATCGGGAAAGCCAAGCGGATACGAGATGTGAAATTCTGCGGCAAAGTCGGAGACCTTTACTCGATCGTCAGGGCCGCCGACGTTCAAGCCAACCAGCGCCAGGCCCTTCGCTTCGTAACGCTCATGCAAACCAACCAGGTGCGGAATACTTTGCCGGCATGGTTCACACCACGTGGCATAGAAATCCAGAACCACAACCTTGCCTCGTTGTTCCGATAGGTTGACGCGCTTGCCGTCAGGAAGGGTCCAGCCTATAGCGGCAGTCGAGCCCTCGCTGCTAACTGGCGGCATCGGGAATGTGGTGGTTGGAGCTTCGGAAAGTACCGGCGTAGGTTCGGAATTGTTAGCGCGTTGTTGCGAGCAGGCGGCAGCTAATGAAAGGACTGCTGCAAGGAGCAAGATGGCAACGCGTCGAGCGCGGGCATTAGCTGTAAACATGGCTGTCGCTCAATCGTCGTCATGGGAAGGTTCGGCTGGTGGGTTCTCGTTTGAGACCTGAGGAAGTGGTGGTCCAGGAACGCTGTATTCGTCACTGACCCAACGGCCCAAATCCACCAGCTTGCAACGTTCTGAACAAAAGGGACGAAACGGATTGTCTTTCCATTCAACGGGCTTGCCGCAAATCGGACACTTCATAGAGGCTGCAGTTCGCGAACTAACGAATCCTCGGTAGGCAGTACGGGCTCGTGAACGAGTGATTCGGGTCGCTTGACCAGGATACGTCTATTTACAAATTCGATCGTACCTTCCCGGCGCATCGCATTCAAGCGCACCGTTACACTTTCACGGGTTGACCCTACGATGGAAGCAATCTCGCGATGAGGCAGGGGAATATCGATTAAAACGCCTTCACGCTCGGGCACACCGTAGCGGTGGGAAAAATCTGCGAGCAACCGATCGAGGCGGGCGGGAATCGCATTGAGGGCGAAGTCCGCAAGCCGGCGCTCTGCGTTTTCAAGTCGTTGACCGATCAAGCGGAAAGTGTAATCATGAAGTTGACTGTTCCCCACCATCCCCTTTTGAAATTCCCCCGCAGGAACTCTGATTAGCCGCGAATTTGCGTAGGTAATCGCGCAATTCTCGCGGCGTCCGGCTGTAGAGTAGAGAGCCGATTCGCCAAACAAGGAGCCCTCCGAAAGGATGTCAATCACGGCTTCGCGTTTGGTTAGCGGGTCAATACGACAGAGTTTGACGCGCCCCTGAACAATAGCAAAAAGGGAGTCAGCGGGATCCCCCGCCTTATAAATGAAACGCCGGCGCCGGAAATCGAGAACGACGGAAGTGCGCGCCAGTTCTGCGACGGTGGCGTCGTCCATGGTCGGCCCAAAATCGAGTTTTCGGATAAGAGTTGAAAGATCCGCGGCTTTTAAATCGCGGGCACGCTTCGGGTACATGGGTGTGTTGTCCCTGTCTCTCATGGGAGATTGAGTTAAAGGCTTCTTGAAAAAGCTAAAGGACGCTTTTAACTACAAATTATGATGTTCCTGACGTTGGGCAGCGGTACCGAGTAAGGAAAACCCCTGGGAATTTGTTCGAGGTCGCTGTCTTTGCTATTGCACTGAATGGTAATTGGGGCAACGCGAAACAGACAATCACAGAATGGCCCAAACTCTAGCACGAAGGCCAAAGTGGCGCAACAATTAACTAGAAGAAAACACTTAATCCATGGTAGGCAAACCACACGTTCTTGTTGTTGACGACGACCCCGATAAACTCATTTTGCTTCAGTTCGCCTTAACCCGAGCTGGCTACCAGGTGCGCACGGCCGAAGATGGGGAGGAAGGACTGGCGGCCGTAAACTCTTTCGAACCGGACCTGATTGTTTCCGACATCATGATGCCGCGCATGAACGGTTATGAGCTGGCGCGGCGCATTCGTGAGAATCCTCAGACGCGATTCATCCCCATCATCCTGCAAACGGCCGCCGGATTCCGAGCAGAAGATCAACGGCTCGGATCCGAAGTGGGAGCCCTTGGGTTCATTACCGATCCCACCGACCTGGATTTGCTTTTAGCGCGAGCGCGCACGTTGCTCGACTTCAAGGCCTATCTCGATACCTGCGAAGAACAGGCGTCCACAGATCACCTTACCGGTCTCTCTAACCGGCGCCGGTTTGAGCGACAGTTGGAAAGGGAAGTGGCGCGCACGGCCCGGCACGGCCGGCCCTTCTCTTTGATTACGATCGACATCGATCATTTCAAGCAAGTGAACGACACTCATGGTCACGAAACGGGCGACGAGGCCATCAAGAACGTTGCGCGAGTATTGCAGCAGGGCACTCGCGGTATCGATCTGGCTTCCAGGATCGGTGGGGAAGAATTTGCCGTGATCGTGACAGAGACAAACTTGACGGGCGCGATGGAGGTTGCGGAACGGTTGCGACAGGCAATCAAGGTTGTTGAAATTCAGGGCATGGGTCGAATTGCCGCCAGCTTTGGTGTGGCGGAATGTCCAACTCATGCAGAAACCGCGCGTGAGCTAGTGGCCCGGGCTGATGCGGCCTTATACGAGGCCAAACGCGAGGGTCGGGATCGAGTGGCCAGCGCGAGGTTGGGCGAACTTACCGCGAACTCGATCGTTGCTGGGAGCGTACAATAGGCCGGGTCAAGGATGGCGAGTTTCAGGTTTCAGGTTTCAGGTTTTCAAGTTTCGGGAAGTACGTTCATCAAATCTGAAATCTGAAATCTGAAATCTGTCACCCGCAAACCTGAAACCTTAAACCTGGAACCTGAAACCTGAAACCTATTAACGAATGTCTGACTACAAAGAAAAAATTGAAGAATGGCAGCGCGCGGCGAAACGCAAAGCACGTGAGCTCGACGAAAAGTTTGCGATCTCCGATCTTGTCGAAGAGGGTTCTCGCGTAGCGGGCGAAACTGCTAAGCGCGGGGCTGAGACGCTGGCAGGCGGCGCTAAAAAGATTCGCGTTGAAGCTGAGAAGCTAAGTGAAGATGGTGACGTTGGCGACGCGGCGCGGCGCTTTGCTGGTGAAGCTCGGCGCGGGGCGCAGAAGGCGGGAGAGTCGCTTCGCAGCGTTGCCGGTGATGCTGGCAAAAAAGCGGGCGAGGTGATTGATGATGCAAAGAAGCATTACGACCGCGCTTCGCAGGTGTATGACACCGGAGCCAAATTCACTCGCGCTTCAGCAGCGGCCAGTTCTGGGCTCCTGAAAGCTCGCGACTGGATCAAGGCGAATCCTGGCAAGGCTGCAGCAGTTTCCTTTTCGTTAGTACTCGGCGTACGGATGGGCGCCGCGC
The DNA here is from genome assembly GCA_041750995.1 of Pyrinomonadaceae bacterium. Taxonomy (GTDB): domain Bacteria; phylum Acidobacteriota; class Blastocatellia; order Pyrinomonadales; family Pyrinomonadaceae; genus PSRF01. The sequence goes on from JBGSYG010000065.1 coordinate 28,782, forward strand.
TTCCGGGAGTCGATGCAGTGCTGCTGGGCGCTCATCCGCACTGGCTTACCCATTCGGCGTTGCCGATCTTCGGCATCAGAAAACTGGGTGAGAAGTTTGATGGTTATCTGCGTAAGCAGGAAGAGCTAATCGCCAAGGGAGAACTGTCAGAGGCCGACCAGAAACGAGTTGAGTTTGAACGCAACGTTACCAAGTACGTCGGCGCTCCTCTCCTCGGCGCTTTCAGTTGCGCGGCAGGCGCGGCAATGTTTGCGCAGATTCTACAGCCCGGCAGCGTCGTGGGCGCGCCTGTGAGTTGGCTGGTGGGCGGGAATCCTTTTCTCGGTGGCGTCTGGCTATTTGCCAACGGCGTGATTTGCTTCCACGAAGGTTACAAGTTTTTCATGATAGCTCTTGCCGATCAGGACGACGTCGCGCGCGTCGTCAAGGAAATTAAAGGACTCTTGCCAGCCGCCGCTGCCTCATAAGACGAAAAGCAACCAGATAAAGCAAAAAAACGCGGATCAGAATCAGTTTCTGACCGCGTCTTTTTTTGCGTTACTTGCGGTTAATTCAATCGGGCCGCGCCACGGAGGCGGCCCTACATGTCAATTCAAATTCCTAGCCAATCGTGATGGGAAAGGGGCAAAAGCAAAGCGCGAAAACCAGGAGGGTGATAATTCCCACCAGCAGGCGCGCGTTTCCCAGTGGCTCCATGATTCCCGGTTGGGGATGGCGCACCCTCAGCATCACTCCTAAAAGCACAGTGTAGAGAAATCCACTCGGGCTTCCATGCCACCAGAATCCCAACACGGTGAGCACCGCTGTCGCTCCAAATGCAACTCGTCCGGTCACGTGATGGACGCGCTTGCCAAAGACGGCGAACGTGCCGTGGCCGCCATCCAGTTGGCCCACTGGCATTAGGTTGAGGCTGGTTACCAAAATGCCAATCCACGCCGCCATGTAGTAAGGATTCGTTGGTGCGTAAGGATCTAGCGGAACATTTATTAGTTTGGCCAAGAGCCGAAACAGCAGTGGATCATTAAAAATGATCGCATAATTCACATTCGACGTTGCCGGCTGCAGGTAAAGAATGCCGAGGATTGAAATCGGGATTGCGACTACAAACCCTGCTAACGGACCCGCCAGTCCAATATCAAACAAAGCTCGGCGCGAAGGGATCGGCGACTTGATCTTGATGAATGCGCCAAAGGTTCCCGCGAGAAAAATTGGTGGCGCCGGAATGAAATACGGCAGTGTGGCGTTCACGCGGTAACGCCGACACGCGATGTAGTGGCCCATCTCGTGAGCGGTCAGAATGGAAAGCAAGGCAGCAGAAAAAGTGAGACCGTCGAGCAGCAGTCGCGGATGTTGAAACGAGAAGAATAGAACTCCGAACACGTGATCCAAATAGACGCGCGGGATGTACATCAGGTAATCAATCGCGCCGGCCAGCGGAGGTTCAGGAATATCAATCTCCGGTGCGGCGATGATTAGTCGCGCGATGGTGGTAGTGACGACAGTAACCAGGAAAAGCGCGATGTGACGCAGCCACTCTCTCGTAGTTGGACGAATGACCGGACGCGTGGCTGCCGGGATGTTAACAAACGGGGAAATTTCCTGGACTGATTCTGCCATGCTTAGTTGCCGCCGGAGTCTTAGTTCCTCAAAATCTGTCTTGACGCCTTTAGATATCAAAGGCCAGAAACTGGATGCTTAAGGTTCCAGCTCTGGCCTCGAGGATTCTCTATAACTCTTCGCTTTATACTTCCGCGTCACCGCTATCTGTATCGTTAAACTCGCCGTCCTCATGCGCTTGCAATTCCTTACCTGGTTTGAAGCGAATCGTCTTGCCCGAGGGAATTGCCACCTCTTCTCCCGTCCGCGGGTTACGGCCGACGCCGCGCTTGCGCGGTTTCACCACGAAAACACCAAAGCCGCGCAATTCGATTCGTTCCCCTCGCGTTAAGGCTTCCTTCATCGATTGGAAGAGGGCATCAACTGCCTGTTCCGCTTTCATTTTGGGAACGCCGGTCTTGTCCGCTACCCGGTTGATGATGTCCAGTTTGATCACGGCCTTGGGCCTCCGTTGAGTTGTCCGAGAGGAATTTTCCTACGGCTTGGAATGCTTGGGGATGATAGAGAGCGCCAGTAAAGACTGTCAAGGAGATTGCTGATTGGCCATTGGAGTGTGCGCCCGCAGAGCGAAGCGGGGAGGGCGCTTTGGATTTTGTCCATCCTAAGGATCCATCCAAAGCGGTGTCGCGCTACGCTTGCCACTCCACTCCAAATTACGAAATTACCCTCGGCAACGCCTGCGTTGACAACCACGCAGGTGAAAGTTAACCTCAAACTTGTCGTGGGTCGCAGTAAAATGGCAAAAATTTAGCGAGCTTTTGATGGTTGAAGATGTTTGGAATTAGATCACGCCGTCCGCCACCGTTTGGTGGCGTTGACCCAGCGGACGACAAAGACATTCAGGTTCACATCCCCGACGATAGCGCCCGCGGCAATCTCTGGGGTGAAGCACGTTTACTACTTCGCGACCTGGTGTTTGCACTGATGATCGCCGTGCTGGTAGTCGTCTTCATCGTGCAACCGGTGAAAGTCGAAGGTACTTCAATGCTGCCGCGACTGCACGATGGCGAAAGAATTTTCGTTAATAAGCTGATCTACTACGACGAGTATCGCTGGGCACCCACGGTCGACCGTGGCGACATCGTGGTTTTCTGGTTTCCCGACGATCCCTCGAAGAGCTACATCAAGCGCGTCGTTGGATTGCCTGGTGACACAGTTGAGATTCACGACGGAATCGTGCGCGTGAATGGTCTCGATTTGGACGAGACTTACCTCGACTCGCGTCATAACCTGGCGCACCGAAGCCAGTCAGCGGTTTATGTGAAACCGAACTATTACTTTGTTATGGGAGATAACCGCGATAACTCAAGCGACTCGCGTATCTGGGGGCTAGTTCCCAAGAAATACATTTATGGGAAGGCACTGTTCCGGTACTGGCCGCTGAACGCCGCGAGCATTATCGAGCACGAAAACGTTTCGTCTACGGTGCCGCCGCCTAGTTCGTATCGTTCCAATCCGGAGACTCCTGCTGTCGAATACGATCGCTAACGAGCTGCAGCTCTTTCTTATTTGGACTTGCCATGCTTGATGGGTTACGACTGGTATTGATGGTTTTTTACGCGCCGGGTCGCGGCCTGCGTGAGATGCGCGACCGGGGAGCCCTGGGCCTGGCCGCTTTGATCGCGCTCTTTAGCCAGGCGGCATACCTCCTCGTGACGCAGTATCTATCTGGCGAAAAGATTTTGGCTTTCGGTGGTCCGCGAGCGGTTGGCGGTTTAATTTTTCAAGCGGCGATCTCGCTCCTGTTGATTGCGGGCGTCCTCACACCGCTGATCGCTTTTGTTGGCAACCTGTTCGAACGTCGCGGAAGCTTCGGACTGCTGTTGCAGCAAGAATATGCGTCGCTGGCCTCGACGGTGCTTTACGCACTTGCGATTGCCAATCTCCTCACAATTCCCATTGCCATCTTTTTCAACGTCACCGGAATCCAGGCTGCATATCTTGCCACTTCACCAGAATCTGCGGCCCAGGTTCGTTCTTTATTCAAAGCCAATCCGCAAATCGAAGCCCAGTTGCTGGCAATGCTGGACGACCCGCGGCAAGTTGCGGCAAATCTATTTCGCACTGTAAAGCTCTCGCTCCTCCTGATAACTGCGGTGCTCGCTGTGCGTTCGGTGTTGCGCCTTTCTACGCTTAAGGCTATTACAGTTACTTTAATTTCCCTGACGCTTGCCTATCTGATATCGCCGATTTGGGCATTTCTGTTTACGCCCATACTTGCTTCGCCCTTCCTGCTGTTAATGGTGTTCCTGTTGGTGAGAGGCTACCTGGGCGGAGTCATGCGCAATCAGCGGGCGCGCGAATCGTTCCGGCAGAACATGGAGGCTGCGACGCTGAATCCGGCGGACGCCTCAGCTCATTACAACCTCGGTCTGATTCACCAGAGTCGCGGCGAACTCGATGCTGCGCGCGAACGCTTCGAGCGCGCCGTCGAGACCGATGCGGATGAGATCGATGCTCATTACCAACTCGGACGAATCGCCCGTCAGCAGAAGCGTCTTGCCGAAGCAGTAGGCCACTTTGAACAGGTGGTGTCTCGCAATCCAGCACACGCGCAACATGAAATTTGGCGCGAAGTAGGAGCAACTTATATCGAAGCCGGTCAGTTTTCCGACGCACGCGACGCGCTCGAACAGTTTCTGGAGAAGCGACAATCGGATCCGGAAGCACTTTACTTAATGGGTCGCGCACACGCCGGGCTGGGTCATCAGCGGGAAGCGACGAGCGCTATGCAGGCTTGCATCGATGCCGTAAAAACAGCACCAGCTTACAAGTACCGGGCCGATAAGCGCTGGCTGAACGAAGCGCAACAGTTCATCAGAAGTAGTCAATAGAAAGTAGACAGTAGAAAGTAGACAGTAGACAGTAGACAGTAGTTGGACTCGCGGTTCCTCACCTCACGGAGGCCTCACACCATGAAGTCAAAGACATTTCAGATGTCGAAGTTTGGCGAAAAGCACATGTCTTGGGTATTAAAGATCTACGCGTTTTCAGCGCGGTTCCCGATCGATGAACGGTTTGGGCTCACCTCTCAATTGCGCAGGGCAGCGGTTTCGGTGCCGGCAAATTTTGCAGAGGGATTCAAGAAACTGGGGTTGGCTGTTAAAGTCAGGTTCTACAACATCTCTCAAGGCTCGCTCGAGGAGTGTCGTTATTATTTGATTCTCGCGAAAGATCTGGGTTACGGCGACACTTGCGATCTAATGAACTCCTTGGACGAAGTGGGTAGCATGTTGGAAGGTTATGCGCGTGCCATCCGTCGAGCATATTGATGCAAATCAAGGAACTACTGACTACTGTCTATTGTCTACACCATGCGTCATAAGAATCCTCCAGCCTTACTAGCCCTTGAAGATGGGCGAACGTTTCGTGGCCGTTCGTGGGCTGCTGAAGGTGAGTCGTGTGGCGAGATGGTCTTCAACACCTCGATGACCGGGTATCAGGAAGTGCTGACAGATCCTTCCTACGCCGGTCAGATCGTCTGCATGACGTACCCTCTCATCGGTAACTACGGCGTCAACGAAGCTGATGCAGAATCCGCGCGACCCTGGGTTGAAGGGTTTGTGGTGCGCGAGGCGAGCCGCGTAGCCTCCAACTGGCGGATGGAAGAAACGCTCGACGCTTATTTGATCCGTTGGAACATTGTCGCTATCGAAGGGATCGACACTCGCGCCCTGGTGCGACATATTCGCAGCAAGGGTGCGATGCGTGCCTGCATCTCGACGATTGATCTCGATGAAGCCAGTCTCGTTGCAAAAGCGCAGAGTTCACCAGTGATGGAGAATCGAGAGCTCGCAAGCGAAGTAACAACTAAAGCGCCTTACTCCTTTGCCTCTGAAACAGCTGAAAAATTTCATGTTGTCTGTTACGACTTTGGAGTTAAAAGGAATTCGCTCCGCTACCTGGCTCAGTTGGGCTGCCGCATCACAGTCGTGCCCGCTGGGACACCGGCAAGCGAAGTGGTCGCGTTAAAACCAGACGGGATTTTTCTTTCAAATGGCCCTGGTGATCCTGCTTCGATGAACAATGAAGTCGAGCAGATTCGCGAGCTGGTTAACACTTCAGTTCCTACGTTCGGGATTTGTTTTGGTCACCAGTTGCTGGGTCGTGCCTTCGGCGGCAAAACGTTCAAGCTGACCTTTGGTCATCGCGGTGGTAATCAACCGGTGCAGGAACTTGCGGACGGAGGTGTGGAGATCACTTCCCACAATCATGGTTTCGCGGTGGCGGCGGACAGCTTGCCGAGTGAGGTTGAGGTCACTCACGTTAATCTCAACGATCAGTGCGTCGAGGGAATGCGTCATCGCACTTTGCCAATCATCTCCGTGCAATACCATCCCGAAGCTGCGCCCGGCCCTCACGACGCCGAGCATCACTTTCAGCGCTTCATTCAATTAATGGAACGGAAATAGGTCTGGTCTTTGGTCTTTGTTCGTTTTATTAGGTCCGGATGTGATTCGGTTCAATCAAAGGCCAAAGACCAAAGTCCAAAGACCGTTATTCCACCGGTACTTTCAATTCCCCAGTTGTGAGGTCGGGGCGGTCGCGGGCCATGTCGGCGGGCGACGTATCTTTAGTTGGGTGAACTTGTTTCGCTTTTGGGGTTTCACCGACGTCGTAGCCCAGACGGCCTAGCAACGCCGCATCCGCAGCGGCAGTTTCGGCAGGATCAGGTTCGGGCGTCGGTTCCAGCAAATCTGCCAGGCCTTCACTGCCACGATGTTCAAGCCAGTGGCGATAACTAACAGTCACAATCGCCACGACGGGAATCGCCAGGAAGATTCCGGCAATGCCTGCGAGCTCCGCACCCGCCAGAATCGCAATGATCACCGCAAGCGGATGGAGATGAATACCCTGGCCGATCAGTTTGGGATAAATGTAGTAGTCCTGAACGATGCGTAAGATTCCAAGGAATAGAATCACCATCAGCGCCGAAGAAGAGCCGCCGTGCAGTCCACCCACCACGGTCGCGATTACGCCGATCAGCAGTGGGCCCACAAGCGGCACAAACTCAAAGACGCCCGCGATGAATCCCAACACGAGGGCACTGGGAAGTCCCAGCACAGCAAACCCAATCGAACAGACGATGCCGATGAAGATGCAGGCCGTTAGTTGCGCGCGCGTGTAGGCTGCGAGAGTGCTACTTACATCCTGGAAAAACTCATCGCCGCGCCAGCGCCAGCGGCCGCGTGGCAACATCTGCAGGGCGGAGTTGCGGAATGACTCGACATCCTTCAGAAAGAAAAAGCTAAGGACAGGTATCAGGATCAGCCACGGAATGTAAGCAAGCCACAGCACCATCCCTTTCAAAACTTCACTGAGAGTGTCGCTGACTCCCTGCACGACGTGGGGAATCTCTCTATTGATCGCATCCATCACCGGCCCAGGCATGCGCAGTCGCAGGTACTCGTTAAAGCGTTGCATACTTTCGCCCAGCGATTTCCAATAGCCGCGCGCTTGCTGGGCAAATTCGGGAAACTGATTGCCGAGACGCGGCAGCAGGACGTAGAACGCGATCACAATTGCGCCCACTATGACCAAGTATGCCAACGAGATGGCCAGCACTCGTGGCATGATTCGTTCTTTCCCCGAGAGACGAATTGGCCGGCGCAGGAAATCAACTAAGGGAGAGACGAGGTAAGCAAAAAAAACTGAGAGAATCAGCAGCAGGATTACCGCCGTCAACTTCACGACGATCCACAAGGTGACTGCCACGGCCAGCACGATGATGATGACGCGCAAGATGACGCGCGTCTGCGACCATGAAGCCTCGGCAGCCACTTTTGCAGCCGCTCGTGCTACATCCTTGATGTCTTCTTTCTGCGACAAGTCTTCTCGTTATCGATGTAAGCGTTCGATGACTCCGCGCACCCCGCGTGCGTCGGTGGGCGAGAGCTCGCGGAATTCCACGCCAAACGTGTCGGAACTCCCGTGATGAACTACTTCGCCGCGAAGCGAAAGAGCATCTGCTTGATCCAGCAGCAACAATCCCAGGCGGTCGCCTACTTTGACGTTGGGACAAGCCGGCAGATTGCGCACGCGAATTCCGCCAAGGCTGATGTCGGCGGGCTCGCCCAGCCCGAGCGATTCGCGCAAACTCTCGTCTTCGATGGCAAGCGTTATCCGAGCACTAACGTAGTAGCGCTGAAACTTGCGTCGCTCCGATCTAGGCGGTTCTTGGGGAAGAGTTGACATCAAGTCGTTGCCGCGTCGTCAGTGCGACAACGCCTCATCATCGGCTTCGTCATCAGATTCGTCGTCGGCTTCCTCTTCGCTTTCTTCGCTGACCGGAGGCGCAACAACACGTGGCGCCGCTGGTTCCCAAATCAAGCCGCGCCATTCATCGGTCTCACCCAGCAGTTGCAGGGCGGCGAGCGGGTGACCAGGATTGCGCTCGATGCGCAAGACTTCGGCGACCACCTGAAGCTTTGCTCCATCCTCGCCTTCCACTTCCAGCCGCACCGTGCTGCCGACGTCCGGCAGTTTTTTCGGAAGGTGAACGAGGGTGCCTTCCGGTCCAACATTTTCCGTCGTTCCCTCGGAAGTGATGTGCGCGCCGCCTGGCTCATCCCATTCGGCTCGCACTTCAAAAGCGGCGAGGTAGCGCGGACCTGAGCGATTGTTGATTTCGATATCGCGAGTCAATGGGCAACTCCTTATTTGAATGAATGTTACGCATTAAGCGTAGCGCACGCCAAATTACCGTAACCGATTAAGGTGAAAGCGTCGCAAGTCTATAGTTTTGAGTCTCATGTCTCAAGCCGGAAGAGGTCTCAGGTTTCAGGTTTCAGCTTTTCAAGTTTCAACTGTCGGAATGTCGGGTGTCGGGTATCAGGTGTCAGGTCTCAAGTCTCAGGTCTCAGGTCTCGGGTTACGATATTTGACCGCCGGGTGCGCGGCAAGTGCCACCGACACCTGATACCCGACACCCGACACCCGACCCCGGACCACCGACCACCGGCACCTGACACCCGACACCTGACACCCGAGCCCCTTTTTATTCCTCTTCGGTGCGAAGTTTCTCCAGCACTGAAAAATCTTCCAGAGTTGTTACATCGCCAGCTACCGAACCGCTCGTCGCCAGTTCTCGCAACAAGCGGCGCATGATTTTTCCCGAACGCGTTTTAGGCAACATATCGCTGAACCGGATCTCGTCCGGCCGGGCGAGGGCGCCAATTTCTTTGGTGACGTGGACTCGCAGTTCTTGTTTCAGTCCTTCCGACGCTTGATGTGAACCTTCGAGCGTCACGAATGCAACGATCGCTGATCCTTTCAAATCATCCGGACGCGCCACGACTGCAGCTTCGGCAACTGCTTCGTGTGAAACGAGTGCACTTTCAACTTCCGCAGTTCCCAGGCGATGGCCGCTGACGTTGATCACGTCGTCAATGCGTCCCATGATCCAAAAGTAACCATCGCTGTCGCGCCGAACGCCATCACCGGCGAAATAAATGCCGTCGAGTTGCGACCAGTACTGTTCCCGATAACGATCGTCGTCGCCCCAGATTGTCCTCAACATCGACGGCCACGGTCGTTTGATGACCAGGTATCCGCCTTCGTTCGGTCCTACTGACTTACCATCACGAGTCATCACATCAGCATCGATGCCGGGAAAGGGTTTGGTAGCGGAGCCAGGCTTTGTTGGAGTTGCGCCCGGCAGCGGCGAGATCATCATGGCGCCGGTTTCTGTCTGCCACCAGGTGTCGACGATTGGGCAGGCGCCTTTGCCGATCACTTCGCGAGACCACATCCACGCCTCGGGATTTATCGGCTCACCTACTGTCCCCAGCAAACGCAAGCTGGAAAGATCGTGACGCAGCGGCCAATGCTCTCCCCATTTGATAAATGCACGAATGGCAGTGGGTGCGGTGTAGAGAATGTTGACACGATGGCGTTCGACGATACTCCAGAAACGATCCGGCTCCGGATGATTCGGCGCTCCTTCGTACATTAAGACGGTGGCGCCGTTTGATAGCGGTCCATAAACAACGTAGCTGTGTCCGGTAACCCAACCGATGTCGGCGGTACACCAGTAGATGTCTTCGTCTTTTAGATCGAAGATCCATTTAGTGGTGAGGTGTGTTTGTAGGAGATAACCCGCGGTGGTGTGCAGAATACCTTTTGGTTTTCCGGTGGTGCCGGAAGTGTAAAGGATGAACAAGGGATGCTCGCTGTCCAACTCCACCGCATCGCAGGTTCCGTCCACAGATTGCATGAGTTCATGCCACCAGAAGTCGCGCCCGGGTTTCATCTCGACGGGGCCGGCGGTGCGGCGCACAACGATGCATGCTTTTACGGAAGGAGTTTGTTTGAGTGCTTCATCAACGGCTGGTTTCAGTTTCACTTCACCGCCGCGACGCCAGCCACCGTCAGCGGTCACCACAACTTTGCAGCTCGCATCGTTGATGCGATCAATCAAGGCCGCACTCGAGAAGCCGCCAAAGATCACAGAATGAGTGGCCCCGATGCGCGCGCAGGCAAGCATGGCAATTGCCAACTCAGGAATCAGCGGCATATAGAGCGCAACGCGATCTCCGGTTGCGACCCCCGCGTGCTTCAGTACATTCGCGAATCGGCAAACTTCACTGTGAAGCTGCTGGTAAGTGAGCGTCCGCTGTTCGCCCGGTTCGCCTTCCCAAATGAGAGCAGCTTTGTTTCTTCTCCAGGTTGAAAGGTGTCGATCAAGGCAGTTGTAAGAAATGTTGAGCTTGCCCCCGAGGAACCACTGAGCATGAGGAGATTCCCAATGAAGCACGCGGTCCCACTTCTTGAACCAGTGGAGTTCAGCAGCGGCCATCCGTCCCCAGAAAGCTTCAGGATCGGCATTGGCTTCGCTTCGCAGTTGCTCAAGTTCAGCTTCTGACTTGATGTGTGCCGCTTTGGCAAACGTTTCCGGGGGAGGAAACACTCGCTCTTCCTGTTGCAGCGATTGAATGTTCGTCGTGGATGTGGACATTGAATCCGCTTCTTTCTTCAAATTGTAGGTAAACCGTAGGGGGGCAGGATTCTAGCAGCATTGATCACGATTGCCGATTGATGATGGCGATTGTCAATTGGCACTAGCTAGAAGGTCAAATCGAAAATCGGCGATTGGAAATGGGCAATGTCATCGCCTAACTTGCCGAAAGCCGACGCTGGCGTTATGTTGCTCCCGTGATCAGTCTTAAGTGTTCAGTCTGTGCCACGGAGTTGATGCCGGGCACAAATTTCTGCAGGCGTTGCGGTGCCGTGATTGCCGACGCTTCCAGCGCAGCGATCAACTCGTCAGAGTTACCAACTGAAATGTTGGATCAGAAAAAGATCCTGACAACCAACCGTCTGAATCCGCGAGCGACAAGTCCCGAAACACCTTTACGAGGAGTTGTGCCGGACGACCTTAGCCAGGGAACTTACGACGCTGCCGAGAAAGCGTCGCGCCGGCGCTGGACTCTGATTGGAAGCGTATTTGTCGTGGTCCTGCTTTGCGGAATTATTGCTTCGGTCGCATACGTGAGACTTGGAAGTCACAATAGGACGACAGACGATGCGACGCTGTTTTATCCCGGCTCACTAACGATTGTTGACGTAAGCAGCGACGATGGGCGTGCGATTCAGCTACAAAGCGGGGATTCGCTCGAGCAGGTGATTTCGTGGTACGAGAAGAGTATCAAGCCAACTAAAACAATGCGGCTGTCTTCTACCAGCGTTGTGCTCAAGAATCAAAATGTGACCACGACGGTAGCATCCGAAGGCGGCAAGACGAACATTTTGATCAAGCGACTCAGGTGATTGCCGATTGGCGATTGAATAGGAGTCAGAAGACAGGAGTCAGGAGCCGCGAGCAGCAACCGGATCCCACTCCTGACTTCTGATCAATCGGCAATCGGCAATCGGCAATTCGGCAATCTCCAATCGGCCACGGCAAATGGATCTCTTCGTCGGCACCAGCGGCTACAGTTATAAAGAATGGAAGGGAAGTTTCTACCCGGAAAAGCTTCCGGCCAAGGAGATGCTCGCCTATTACGCTACGAAGCTCCCCGCCGTCGAAATCAATAATACGTTCTACCGCCTCCCGCAAAAGTCAGTCTTGGAAACCTGGAAAGATCAGGTGCCTGAAAGTTTCCGCTTCTCAGTTAAAGCCTCACAGAGGATTACGCACTTCAAACGTCTTAACGGGGTTACGGACGAAACGAAATATTTTCTCGAAACAGCGGCAGCACTCGGCGAGCGCCTCGGTCCCATCCTCTTTCAACTCCCGCCGAACATGAAGAAAGATCTCGACCGATTGGACGCCTTCCTCAACTCTCTTCCTGTAGGCACCAGAGCGACGTGGGAGTTTCGACATCCCACCTGGCTGGAAGATGACGTATTGGAACTCTTGTCGCGGCACAACCACGCTCTTTGCATTTCTGACACTGATGAAATGCCCGTGACTCACGTGGACAAGACTGCCGATTGGGGCTACCTGAGACTGCGGCGGGTCATTTATTCGGCGGACAACCTCTCCGAATGGATGCAACGAGTGCGCGATCAGAACTGGAAATTCGCTTATGTCTTCTTCAAACATGAAGACGAAGGGACCGGCCCACGGCTCGCGGGAGATTTCGTCAGGCTGGCGGGAGCGGGCTGAGCAGGATGTGCAAAAACAAAAGAGGCGTGAGACACGCCTCTCGTTTAGGAAAGCTTGTCGCGAATAGGCTAAAAGTTTCCGCTACACTCCGGGTGTCCGCAATCACAATCGAGTTCAATCGTACTGCCTGTGCCTTCACACGATGCGCCGCAATACTTGCCATCCTGCTGAGGGGGGCAACTACACGCGGGGTTCTTACAAGTGTCTTTGTCGTCGGCCATGACTTCCTCCTGCAAATCGTCCTTGGTGCTGTAGATCGTTTTGGAGCGTTAGATTAGCACAGTCTGGGTTGAATACATTACGCCGTAGGAAACCGAGGATCGGCGCTTGCCAATCTTTGCTTGCCAATTTCCGATTGCCAATTTACTTACAAAACAAAGTCTTCACAAATCCGATCAGCAATTTGAAATTAGCGTTGTCGACACTCAGTCCACCCACTTGAGCCAATCGGCAATTGGCAATCGGCAATTGCCAATGCCATTTACTTTCTTGTTCGTGTCCCGGTGACGGCTCCGTATGATCGCACCAGCCGATACGTCCTTTCATTGTTATTCGTGATCGCATAGTCGAGCACCGTCCAACCGTCGTTATCTCTGGCGTTCAAGTCCGCGCCGTTCCGGATCAGCAAACGGATGTTAGCGAGCTGGTCATTCTCCACTGCGAGCATCAGCGCCGTTTGGCCCAGGTCATTTTTCTCGTCAAGCTTCGCGCCCGCATGCACTAGAGTGGTCAAGGCAGGCAGGTTCTTTTCCTCTGCGGACGCCATCAGGGCCGTTTCGCCGTCTTCGTCTTTCAGGTCAACTTTGGCGCCGGCATTTATCAGATCCCAAACGATATCCGCAGTTGCTTCTTCGCCCAGCATCATCAGCACGGTCTCTTTCGCTTTGTTTACGCTGTTGACATCAGCCCCGGCCGTGAGTAACAGCTGGACCATCTCCCTGTTTCCGTTCCTGACGGCGTATTCCAAAGCTGTAGTGCCAAGGTTTTTGTCGCGTACGTTGACGTTTTCTCTCGTGAGTAACGCTTCAAGCGCCTGAAGATCATCGGTCATGGCTGCGGCGATTAGCGGCTCCGCAGCCGCCGTGCTTACGGAGAGCGCCCCTACGGTCACTACATCATCCCGTTCGTCAGTGGTTGACTCTGCCTCAAGTGCCTGATTGATTATTAGAGTTTCATTATCGGCAACCGTCGCGTGCCTCATGTCGGGCGACTTGAATCCGTGAGCTTCAACTGTCAGCCAATATCTTCCCGGCACTAGTCCTGCGAAGCTGTATTCTCCCGCAGCGTTCGTCAACGCGCCGGAGAGGAATTCTCTTTCTTCGTTGTGCAGTATTATTCCGGCGCCTTGGATCGCAGCCTGTTTAGTATCGCTGATCTTCCCGCTAATGGTTGTGCCCAACTGCACCTGCACGGAACCGTCTTGCACCGTGAACACACGCTGATAGGTCACAGATGTTGATTGCTGGCCGGTGGCAGTTCCCAGGCTGAGCGTTGCGGTAAACACCCCGGCCGCGACTCGCGAAAACCGTTTGTTGATCTGATGAAGTTTTCTGGGGACTTGTCTGATGAGCGGCTTGCCATCAGGGCCGCGGTGATAACGGACGCAGAGACGGCCCTTGGATTTTGTCATCAAGCGACGGATGCGTTTAGGCGTGAGTGATGTGAGGTCATTGACCTCAAGCTGGCAATGTTCGCAGAAACGAACTTTATCGTTGCCGCTCATCTGGTCCCAATTAGCGGTGCAGGGAGTTTTTACTTCAAGTTGTCTGCTTAGATCTCTGGCGGACATAGGACATCTCCTTTCAAACAGTGGTTGAACGGAGAGCCTGGGGAGAGAAGCTCAAGGTCAATCGACGTAGTTAGACAGCCAGCCGGAAAATAAGATTTCCGGTCTCGAGTTTCACTGGTTGTGCGAGTTGAACCCTCAGCCTGGGGAGGAGCAAATTGATTTCAACGCTGAGATGCGGCGAGATTGCGAGTGGGTTGTTGGCCTGGTAAGTTTTTTCGTCGAAAAGTTCAAAGATTCGTAAAACGTGAATTGAGAAATTGCAGTTAGGAAGGTGGGCTTGCCCCCGCATCAAGGTGGAAAGCTAGAAGCTTAAAGTTGAAGGAAGCCCAGCAGAAATTTGCAGTCAGAGTATTTGCAGTCAGGAAGATAAATTGCAGTCAGGAAGGTGGGCTTGCCCCCGCATCAACTCTTATTAGCTGCCACAGCTATTTCAGCAGCAACTCGAGCATTGTTCTCCAGGAGAGCTACATTGGCATGAAGAGTTGCTCCGCCACTTGCTTCTGACATCCGCGACAACAGAAACGGTGTTATATCTCGACCGGCAACCTGGTTTTGTTCCGCCTCCTTCAGCGATTCCAAGATCACCCGCTCCAACATTTCAGAGTCAACCTCAGCAGCTTTCGGAACCGGAACAGCAACTAACAATGCGCTTGTGATCCCTAACTCGCGTTGCGCCCTAATGACGTTTACCACCTCAGCGGCCGAATCGACTCGCGAATCGATCGGCAACCCGCTGCGTCGCGAATAAAACGCCGGCATCTCATCGCATTGATAACCCACAACCGTGATGCCATATGTCTCCAGCCATTCCCTCGTGGCCGCGAGATCGAGAACGATTTTAGCACCGGAGCACACCACGTTAATTGGCGTGCGAGCGAGCTCAGGAAGATCTGCAGAAACATCGGAGACCGTTCCACGATGAACGCCGCCGATTCCACCAGTTGCAAACACATCTATTCCAGCGCGCTTTGCGATCCAAATCGTGCTCGCCACTGTTGTGGCGGCGTTCCATCTGTGAGTTCGGGCCAATGGCAGATCTCGAGTGCTGATCTTCTTGATGTCGTTGTCGTTGGCGATAAAGTCGATTTGCTTTTCAGCTAGGCCAGCGCAGAGTTCGCCATCCAAAACAGCAATGGTCGCTGGTGTGGCGCCCGCATTGCGGACGATCTGTTCAAGTCGCCGCGCTATTTCTAAATTAAGCGGTCGTGGCAAGCCATGAGCGATGACAGTAGATTCTAGGGCCACAACGGGACCCCGCTTACCCAGAGCTTCGTCGACTTCAGTACCTAAGTTGATCAGAGGGTGTTCTTGCATGCTTCACTCAAAGGATGGAGCCACTTCGTGCCGGCTTTAGGCGGGTAGCGGCGTAAACGCCGCAGGAAGAACAAGGTTATTCTTCTCCTAGATCTTAGCAACTAGAGGGCGCTTGACGCGCCATACTCCTTGTCTGCACTATAACTCTGCAACACTGCATCCCTATTATGCTCTCTCCGGAAAGGTTACACCGAATGCATTTCCGCAAAATGTTCTGCGCGCTTCTTACTATTCTCTTCAGCCTTAATTCAATGCTGCCTGCCATCGCGCATGGCGCTGACACGGCTAACCAGACGCCAACGACTGCTTCCGCAGCTGCACCACGGGATGAAAAGCTGTGGAAGAAAGCTTTGCAGATTCAGCGCCAGGCGATCGTCGTCGATACCCACAACGACATTCTCTCGATGATGGCAGACGACAACTACGACCTCGGTGTTTCCTCAGTCGGCAAATATCACACCGATATCGAACGCATGAAGCAAGGTGGTCTCACGGCCGAATTCTTTAGTGTTTACATCGATCGCAGTTATGCACGCGACGGCGGCTCAGCACGCCGCGCCCTGGACATGATCGACTATGTCTACCGTGCGGCTGAGCGCTATCCCAACGATCTGATGATGGCGTATTCAACTGATGATATTCGACGCGCCAAAAAGCAAAAGAAGATCGCGGCCCTGATGGGAATTGAAGGCGGTCATGCGATTGAAGATTCGCTGATGGCGTTGCGCGATTTTTACCGGCTCGGCATTCGCTACATGACTCTGACGCATAACAACACCAACAACTGGGCCGATGCCTGCTGCGACACCGCAAAGCACAACGGACTTTCAGATTTTGGCAAAGACGTCGTGCGCGAGATGAACCGCATCGGGATGTTAGTGGATGTGTCACACATATCCGACAAAACGATGAGCGACGTGTTAGACCTTTCCACGGCTCCGGTGATCGCTTCCCATTCTTCGGCACGGGCGCTGGGAGATCGACCACGCAACATTCCTGATGATCTGCTGCGTCGCTTTGCAAAAAATGGCGGCGTCGTGATGGTGAATTTCTATCCGGGCTTCATCGACAAGAATGTAATCGAGGCGGGGAAGGCACGAGACGCGCGCCTCAAACCGCAGCTCGATCAATTGCGAGAAACTTTCAAAGATAATTCCAAGCAGTTGGCGGAGGAGACAAGCAAACTGATGGCGGCAAATCCCTTGCCGACCACGCCGCTATCAGTCCTGATCGACCACTTTGATCACATCGCGAAAGTGGCCGGCGTCGACCACGTGGGCATCGGTTCGGACTTTGACGGCGTGCCAAGTTTACCGGTCGGCATGGAAGACATCTCCAAGCTGCCAAACATTACCTACGAATTACTCAAGCGAGGTTACAGCGAGAAGGACGTGAAAAAGATTTTGGGAGAAAACTTTATGAGGGCGTTTGCGGAAGCGGAGCGAGTGGCCCACGCCAGCAAGCGACTGAGTGGCGATGGTAACGTCCGCCGGATCCATTCAGACAAGAAATAGGGTTTTACGCAGAGTTCAAGGAAGGTATCGGTTGCGGCAAGCGCCTTGGATCAATTCCAAAATTGGTATTGCCAAAAAGCAATACGGCGGCGTTCCCTTCGAACGTCGCCGTATTTCGCTTGAATACTGCACTAACGATTAGGCGTCGCCGCCTCCCTGACGACCACCGCCGGCGGGACGAAAATCTTCGCCACTGCCGCTATCGCCGCCTTTGTCCTGGCCCTGACTGGGGTTCCGCTGTCCCTGTCCCTGGATACCGCCACCCTGGCCGGCCGATTCCTGCTGGCTGCGGCCGGAATTCTGTTGACCGGATTGTCCTTGCCCAGACTGTCCCTGCTGACCCGACTGTCCCTGCTGACCCGACTGTCCTTGCCCAGACTGTCCCTGCTGACCTGCCTGTCCTTTTTGATCCGGCTGCTGGCCCTGCGTGCCGCTCGTGGCAGTCGCACCCATAGCCTTTTCATTACGTTCGGTTCCCTGATTTTGATCTTTGTTTTTCTCGTCTGCCATATTCCCCTCCGTGAATGCATTCGATTTCGAACGGACGCTCCGAGTGAGCGTGCCGAGTGTCAACCTGTCATTTATCAACCTTCGTGCCAACAGAAACACTGCTGAGTGAGCGAAGAATTGCGCAGTCTGCGGTCACAATACATACACGGTCCCATGAAATCGTACACGTTAGGTCGGCGAGAAGGTGTCATAACCTTGCGTGTTATACTTTCGTTCTTCAATGAACGCCGCCGGCCTCTACATTCACATCCCATTTTGTCGCTCGCGTTGTTCTTACTGTGACTTTGCCACGGGTCTTTATGAGAGTTCGTTGGCTGAGAGATATGTACGGGCCTTGATTAGCGAGATCACGAATTGGAGCGAGGTTGAAACACCCCGTGCCGTTGACACCATTTATTTTGGCGGCGGTACTCCTTCACTACTCTCCGCCGCGCAACTCGCAACGATCCTCGATGCGGTGCTGGCGCAATTTGCTGTCGCGCGAGACTCTGAAATCACTTTGGAGATGAATCCCGGGACTGTTACTCGTGAGCGGCTGGGAGAATTTAGGAGTTTGGGCGTCAATCGCGCGAGCTTTGGTGCCCAGACGTTCGACGATGACGAGCTCGCGAAGTTAGGCCGATCACACAGCACAAGCGAAACCCTACAAACCTTTGACTGGCTGCGCGGTGTGGGCTTTGAGAATGTGAGTTTCGATTTGATTGCCGGACTGCCCGGTCAAAGTATCACGGCCTGGCGCCGCAATCTGGAACAATCGCTTGCTCTCAATCCGGAACACCTTTCGTTTTATTTGTTGGAAGTTCATGAAGGGACGCCGCTCGCCGAACATATTAGAACCGGCAAGCAGCCGCGGCCCGATGCTGATCTGGCAGCGGCGATGTACGAGCTGATGCTCGAAAATGCGAGCGCGGCAGGTTATCAGCATTATGAGATCTCTAACTTGTGCCGCCCGGGATTCCAATCGCGTCACAACACGAAGTATTGGAACGGCAGCGCGTATTACGGCTTTGGTTGCTCAGCTCATTCATACGACGGCGAGCAACTCCGTTGGGCCAACGAACGCAATGTGCTGCGATACATCGAGGGGGTTGAAAAGAGTGTTGATATTGTCGTTGAGCGAACCCAGCTGACGCCTGATGATGTGCGCGCCGAAGCAGTGTTTCTTGGTTTGCGTTTGATGAGTGGCTTGAACGCCACGCAATACCAGAATCACTTTGGAGTGGATTTGCTGACTGAGCGATTCGCGGAGCTGAAGCAGTTTCGCGAAGCAGGATTGATCGAGCTTGATGGAGATTTGATTCGCCTAACGCGTTCTGGAGCGTTGCTTTCGAACGAAGTATTCGCTGCTTTTGTTTGAGGTGAGATCTGGGACGAGCATCAGTTCGCGGCCAGCCGCACTCGAGCAAAGCTCAAGGCAAAGCGAAGCTAAGCGTCCAAGTCCAAAGATTAAAATTCCAATGCCTCTAATCATCGCGATTGACGGTCCATCGGCATCCGGCAAATCTACGTTGGGCCGGATGCTGGCGCGCCAGCTGGGCTTGCTCTACATCGACACGGGCTCGATGTATCGCGCAGTGGCACTCGCAGTAATGGAGTCGAGCGTTAATTCAAACGATGATCTGGCGGTCGGCTCGTTGGCAGGAAGAGTGGACGTCGATCTTGAAGGTGATCCTGATTCGTTGCGCGTTTTGCTGGACCGTCGTGATGTGACCGAAATGATTCGTAATGAGGATGTTACTCACCTCTCATCCATAATTTCGACGATTCCCGCGGTGCGCCGGGCCATGGTAGCGCGTCAAAGAGAGCTGGCGGCGCGCGGCGCCGTTTTGAATGGCCGCGACATCGGCACAGTCGTGTTTCCCGCCGCTGACGTTAAGTTTTTCCTCACGGCTGTGCCCCAGGAACGGGCGCAACGGCGGTATGAAGAAGATCGCGCTCAGGACAGCAAGACAGATTTCGAGGAAACCTTTGCTGAGATGAACGAACGCGACCGCCGCGACGAAACTCGCGCCGACTCGCCCCTAATTTGCGCTGCCGATGCGGTTGTTGTTGATTCAACAGGACTCTCAATCAAAGAAGTCTTTGAGAAAATGATGCGCACAATAGAAGAGAGAAGGCGCCGTGACCATTAGGTTTGTTCAAATGCTGAGATCCAAACAGTCGTCATTCCTTACTGCGATAGCACTCTTTTCGATCTCTTGTTTCTTACGGTTGCCTATCCCTGCTCAGGCTCCGTCGGCCCCAACTTTAAGAAGCGAGAAAGAACTGCTCATGGAAATGAAAGAGTGGCATGAGCCGGTTTTCCCTCCCATTGCTCGTCACGCCAACGTTGGCGGACCGGTTGTTGTCGAGCTGATGATTGATGAGCAGGGCAATGTTTCTTCAGCGCGAATTGTGTCTGGACACTTACTACTGCAGGCAGCTCTGCGGCAAGCGGCGCGGTCGTGGAAATTCAATCCCCTATTGATTGACGGCCGGGCCGTGAGCGCCAAGGGCCGAATAACCTACACCTTTCCAATAAGTAAAGCTCCCTCGAAGGACGAAAGCATCCAAGAGTTAGCGCGGAAGGTTCGTCGCAACCCAAAATCCGCCGAAGCTCATTACGATCTTGGCCGTGGACATTTCGAGGCCTCGAATTATTCCGACGCCATAAAGGAATTTAGCTCAGCGATTCGCATTGATACCAAACATTCACGATCCCATCTGAACCTGGGGCATTCCTACGCGCGCCTCTATGACTTTGCCAAAGCCGAGGCAGCTTACACAGAGGCGATCAAGGTTGATCCAAATAGTTCGGAAGCCTTGCATGCTTTAGGATTCGTGCACATGGCTCAGCAAAAGTATCACAAGGCGATCGTTGCCTTTCATAAATCGTTGAAACTCGAAGATCCCAGCACCTCAACTTACTTCTTGTTAGGAAAGTGCCATTTTCTCCTACACAGGTCACGCGAGGCCGTCGAATTTTACAAACAAGGCTTGGCCCAACATCCTGAAAGCGATACCGGGCATTTTGGTTTGGGAGAAGCGTACCTTGACCTTGAGCAGTACAGCGCAGCGATAACAGAATTTAAGGCGGCGCTAAAGCTATCGGAGGGTCAGGG
Organism: Pyrinomonadaceae bacterium; assembly: GCA_041750995.1. Classification (GTDB taxonomy): domain Bacteria; phylum Acidobacteriota; class Blastocatellia; order Pyrinomonadales; family Pyrinomonadaceae; genus PSRF01. The sequence goes on from JBGSYG010000065.1 coordinate 49,236, forward strand.
AGTGTCTTTGACTCGCTATCATCTGGGATTGGCCTATCTCAGAAGCGGGGATCGAGAGTCGGCAAGCCGGGAATACGAGATTCTTAAGACCGGGGACGCGGAGTTAGCTGATCGATTGTTGCAGGAGATACGAAGGCAAAAGGCGCGCGAGATTGGCGTATAAGCACGAGATGCGTCAGACAAATCAAAAGCGGTTTTTTCAGTTCTCATTTAAAAGGGAGCCCTTATGGATGTTGGCATATTCGTTAGCGCCGGTAATTGTTGCGATCTTTCTGTTGCTGGTTTTTAGACTTTTGGGATTCCTAAGCTAATCCTGCAAATCGACAATCGGCAATCGCCAATTGGAAATTACGTAGTTGTTCACCGGAATCATTGAAGAGCTCGGACGTGTGCGCTCAGTTGAAGCGAACGGCGAAAACGCGCGCATCGTAATTGAGGCACGCACGGTCACTGAGGGAACGAATCATGGCGATTCGATCGCCGTCAACGGTGTCTGTCTAACTGCGCTTGATGTCACCCCTAGCTCTTTCGCTGCGGACGTCTCCAAAGAAACGCTCGAAAGATCAACGCTAGGAAGACTTAGACCTGCTTCACCGGTAAATTTGGAACGAGCGGTTACTCCCATGACCCGGCTTGGTGGTCACATCGTGCAGGGACATGTTGATGCGACCGGAAAATTTCTGGAAGCAATCGATCACGGAGGATCGTGGACCGTGCGCATTGCCTACCCGCGCGAGCTTGCGCCCTACCTGGTGTTTAAGGGATCAGTAACAGTGGAAGGCATTAGTCTGACGATTGCGGATCTCGCTCCTGACCACTTTGACATTGCCGTGATTCCGAAGACCTGGGAAGTGACTAATTTCTCCCACCTGCAGCCCGGAGACGAGGTGAACCTCGAGGCTGATGTGATTGCGAAGTATGTTGAGAGGATTTTGGACTGTCGCGGAACGTAGGCCCAGCGTGAATTTGTTTGGGACGTCCTCTGTTGTGGGTTCATTATCATGACCTTCTATTAGAAGTCCCCAACTCGCCGCAAGCCGGTGATTAACGTTTATAAAGGGTGTGGTGATGATGGCCCCTCTGTCGGGGCCCTTTCACTAACTTTGGGCACTCTTTGGTCCGACTGGGGGGCGCCCACGGAGGGACGCCCCTACAGTTGGTCGAAAAAATAGAGCCTTTCAGGTAACATGCGGGTCAGAAGACAGAAGACCGGAGTCAGGAGTCAGGATAACCTAAGAGCGAGCAAGCCTAGTCAAAGTTCAAAGCTCAAAGTTCAAAGCTTAACCAAACTCCAAAGGCAAAGACCAAAGACCAAAGGCCAAAGGCCAAAGGCCAAAGACCACTTCCCATTTATGGCATTTGCTTCCATAGAAGACGCAGCCGTTGACATTCGTGATGGTCGGATGATCATCATCGTCGACGATGAAGACCGTGAGAACGAAGGCGATCTGGTTTGTGCTGCCGAGAAGACCACCCCGGAAGTCATTAACTTCATGGCGCGCCATGCGCGCGGCCTGATTTGTCTGCCGCTCACCGAGGAGCGCTGCGACGAATTGCACTTAACTACCCAAGTTGCCGACAACACTTCGTTTCTGGGTACGGCTTTCACAGTTTCAATCGATGGTCGCAAAGGCGTTTCTACCGGCATCTCAGCGTCCGATCGCGCTACCACGATTCTTACCGCGGTAGATCCCAAGACCAAGCCCTCCGACCTCGCTCGACCAGGTCACGTGTTCCCACTCCGAGCCCGTGCCGGCGGTGTCCTCGTGCGTCCTGGTCAAACCGAAGCGAGCGTTGATATCGCGCGTCTCGCAGGTCTCTATCCTGCGGGTGTCATTTGCGAAATCATGAATGACGACGGCACGATGGCGCGCTTGCCGGAGTTGAAAGAGTTCGCGGCGGTCCATAACCTAAAAATGATTACGGTTGCGGACCTGGTTCGTTATCGCATCAGCAAAGAAACCCTGGTGCGGCGTGTCGTGGAGACCGATCTGCCAACGGTGCACGGACTCTTCCGCGCCATTGCCTACGAAAACATCATCAACGGCGATGTCCACCTCGCAATGGTGATGGGCAGTTTGGACGATGATTCAGACGAGCCCGTCCTCGTTCGTGTGCACACGGAAAACGTTACCTGCGACATGTTCGGTTCCCTAATCGACGACACCGGTTATCAACTCCACTCGGCGTTGGAAAAGATTGCGGCCGCAGGTCAGGGCGTGGTGCTTTATTTACGTCAGCGCGAACATAGTCTTGATCTTGTTAACCAGTTGCGCACTTATGCGGTCATGAACGAGCAAGGCAAGAGCAAGCAGGAGGCGAGCCTGGAAACAAATTACGGACTCGACCGTGATTATGGTGTCGGCGCGCAAATTCTGCACGACCTGGGCCTGCGACGTATTCTCCTCCTAACAAATCATCCCCCCAAAGTTGCGGCGCTCGAGGGCTTTGAGCTCCAAGTCGTCGGCAATGTCCCCCTGGGTCAGCCCGCCTATCTGAAAGAGCCGTCGGCGGAGCGAAAGGCGCCGCTGACCGAAAAAAGAGAGCAACGCACATAAGCTGCGAAGTCATCTCTTAGTTCGACTCCTTGATTGAGTTTGCAACGCGGTTTGGTTCACCCTGACTATCGCGTTGCAAGCGGCTCGTTTCAAGCTTTTCGGGCTCTCCCTCTATAATCTGACCCTTGTTACCTGGCCCACTTGCGGCTTGTGCCTATGAGTGTAGACGATCGCGAAAACAGTTCGGACAAAGCTGCGGATGAACCGTCTCGTGAACACGACGAGGTAGTCGCCGCTCTGCACTCGGAGGGCGACGAACCGTTGCCGCCGCGGGCGGAAGAAATCGCCAACCGTGACGCACGCCGTCCACATCCGCACACGCCTCAGGGAAGACGTCGACGGTACCTAACAAAACGTAATGCTTTGATTGCGACAGTCGCTGCTTCGATTGGCGTAGTAGCGCTGATCCTGCTGGCCGTGCTCCTTTACCGGCTCGGCTACGTTGACGATTATGTCGCCGGTCAGATCAAGAACACATTTGCGACCTATGGCATTCGTGCCGAGATTAAAGACTTTCACACAGCGTTCACTCCGCAGACCGTCGAGATGCTCGGGGTGGAACTGTTTGACGCCCAAACTGGAGAAAAGCTCGGCAAGATTGACCGCGTGCTGGCGACGGTCAGGATCGAGGATCTCTATGCTCTTAACCTGCGTCGCAACATCAATCTCCAGGAGCTAAAGATTGAAGGTCTCGAAGCGTGGGTTACGTTTGACGAGCAGGGCCGATCCAACTTTCGTAACCTCCACATTCCTCCTCCCGAACCAAACCGGCGCATCCTCTTCGCCTATTCCACTGCGCGTCTGGAAATTCAAAGCAGCGTAATTCACTACGGCGACAAGCGCCACGAGATCTCTGGTGAAGCGCGGAACATACAGGCGACGATTCAGCCAGACGATCCTGCCGCGCCTGCTGAGAGTTGGATGAACACTGTCACTCTTGCTCTTACAAACTCCACCTTCACCTACGACGGGCGTGCGATCAACGACATCTCCGTAAATGCCAAAGGACGCGTGAATCAAACACGCGCCGATATTCACGAGCTAATCGTGCGGACGCCGATTGGCGAAGCGAAACTCGACGGCGCGATGGACGACTGGCGCGCGCTCCGTTATCAAATGAACATCACCTCGACTGTTGATTTGACTCAGGCGTCCGAAGTTCTGCATCCACAGACCACCCTGCGCGGCGTAGGAAACTTCTCAGGCAAAGTTTCGGGTGAAGGCGACCAGTACAAAATTGACGGCAGCATTAAGTCTGACGCGCTCGCCGCGGATGGCGTGCGATTGCAGGGTTTGAACGTTACGGCTGCTGGCTCGGGACAAGGCAAGAGTTACAACATCAAGGGCCGCGCAGTCGCGGAGATATTGAGCGCCGGCGACTTTCAATTGAATTCCGTGCAGATGGTCGGTGGCGTGATGGGAACCGGTTCCGACTTTCGCTGGGTTGGTGAGCTGCGCGCCGCCGCCGAAAGAAGTTATGGCACCACCATCGCCGGCTTGATTCTATTGGACGCTCAGGCCGAGCTGAATAACGGAGTCTTGACAGCATCGTCCAGTCAATTTCGCGCAAACAGTCTCAGCGCCGGCGGCGCTCGCGTTGATGGCATCACCGCTACCGACTTGCGTGTGCGCAATGAAAACAATGTCACTACCGCGACGGTAGGGAAGATAAATGCCGGAGATGTAGTCGGGTCGGGAACGCGCGTTAAGGGAGTCGCAGTTAATAATGTCGATGTAGTTAGTAAGGATGGTGTGACTAGTGTCGTTGCCAAAAACGTCCAGGTCGGAGCGACTTCCGCTGCCGGTGCCGAGATCGGTAGCGTGAATATCGCGGGTGTTCGCCTTTCAGTCCGTGACGGTCGAATTCAAGGGTCTACTGCGGATATTGATGCCGGCACTGTCAAGCTCGCCGACGGCCATGCCGACAATGTGAAATTGACGAAGCCGGTTTTCGTCGTTGAGCCGTCGGGACGCTATCGCGCCAGCGCCGACCTCAGCATTGGCGGAGGCGTGCTGGGACGGATGGACCTCGGCGCGGCGCATGCCAACCTGGTTGCTACCAACTCCGATATTCAGCTCAACAACTTTACTGCCGACATTTTCAAAGGACGAGCTTCCGGTACTGCGCGTATTGCCACAGGCCGCGGCGGTAGCTCGCGCATCGTTGCAGATTTTCGCGATCTCGATATAGCCGGCCCACTAACAGCGTTCGCGGAAGCAGCGGTGCCCGTTTCCGGCCGCGCAACCGGACGGGTTGATCTGACATTCCCTGGAACCGACTTCACCCACGCCTCGGGAACTTTAACTTCGCAACTGACGGCCGAGACCCTTGCCTCCGATAGTGGTCGCATCCCCGTCTCAGGCGAGGTTTCACTGAACGCTAATCGCGGCTTGTTCCAAATTCAGAAAGTCGATTTGCGCACTCCGGCGAGTTCGCTCCAAGCGACTGGTCAATTCTCCTTCCAGGGAGATTCGAACTTGCAGGTGGGGGTGAACTCATCCGACGCGGCAGAACTCCAGGCAGTGTTGCTCACCTCAGGATTGCTACCTGACGTTGAGGAACAACTGCGTAGCTATGGCATTGATCTCGCTGGGCAGTTCGCTTTCAAGGGCTCGCTGCGCGGCCAGCTTAGTTCACCAGACATCGACGGTCGTGTTTCCCTCGCGTCGCTAATCATCAACGGAAACGATGTGGGGACTCTATCGGCGGCGATCACAATGACACCTGCCGAGCTGACAATTACCGACGGAAGTCTCAGCGAAAAAGATGGCGGCGGAATGCAGTTTACCGTTAAGGCGCCGCGGACGGGCAAAGACAATGTGACGGTAGACGCGACACTCGATCGAGTTAATGCGGCCGCTCTGCTGGCAGTACTACCACTCGGCCGTACCACACGTGAACAATTCGGCGATACGCAATCCGATGTCTCCGGTCGCGTCGAAATAAAAGGCATTCCCAACGCTATGAATGGCAGCGCCGAGCTGCGGTTCGGACCCGGCCGTCTTGCTGGCGAGCCTTTGCAAAGTTTACTGGCGCGCGCCACCTTCAACGGCTCGGAGGTGAAGATCGAAAACATCGATGCGAGCCTCAGTGCCGGCCACATCATCGCCAGCGGCACCTACAACACGACCAGCAAGATTTTCGATCTCCAAGGACGAGCGGAAGGAGTGCAGCTAAGCCGGCTTAGCGCGATTGCTAACCGACCGGGCTTGCCGCCGTTGACGGGAACTGCTGACTTTACGGCCCACGTGGTGGGGAATCTCGCTGAGGAAGACTTCTCGAATTATCAGATTACTTTTGACGGTACGGGCAAAGCCGTCACGGTCAATGGCCGCCCTGCAGGTACGCTCGCGCTTGTTGGCAGAACGGAAAACAAGCAACTGAGCATTACATTTACCACGGGACTGCTGGGCCCGTCTCAGGTAATCGCAGCGAACGTCAATCTTGCTGATCCGCATTTGGCTTCAAGTCTGGAGACGACGCTTAAAGACGCCGACCTCACCACCTTGATGGGAATGATCCTGCCGCAGAGCACCGTGAACATTACCGGACGCGCCACCGGGACAATCAAGGCTTCTGGCAATCTGGTTGACGAAGACAACGAATTTTCTCTTGCAGGTTTGCAGGGCACGGCCAATTTATCCGAACTCACTTTCCGCGTTGAAGACGTGCAGCTGGCCGCCACCTCTCCTCTCCTCGTGCAGTTTTCACCGGCGGACGTCTTTTTTGAAAAGACTCAATTCACCGGCCCGGGTACGAATATCTTGCTGGGAGGACGGCTCGCCGTCGGTCCCGGTGGCCGCCAGACGTTTACGGCTGATGGTCAACTCAACCTGCGTGTTCTAAACGGATTGTCTCCCGATGTCTTCACTTCCGGTGTTGCTGATGTAGCGGTACGCGTCACGGGAAGCTATGAACAACCGCGCTTGAATGGAACCGCATCGGTGGCCAGTGGATCAGTCTCGATCTTGCTCGGCAATGAGCGCTGGACGATCTCCAATCTCAAGACGGTCGTGAGGTTCACAGCGGATCAGGCGCAGATCGAATCACTTGCCGGCACCATGGGCGGCGGCCATGTGAGCGCTTCCGGAGGCGCACGCCTTGAAGGCTTCGCGCTCGCAGAATTCCTTGTGAACTTGCATGGTGACAACGTGACCGTGCCCTTTCCCACCGATTTCCGCTCGACCGTCGATGCTGAACTGGAAATTAAGGGTTCAGCGCGAGAGCAGCTCGTGGGCGGGACCGTCGTCTTGCGCCGCGCTGAATACACCGAAGACATCGAGCTGGCCGACTTGATCAACCTCCGTCGCGAAGAGTCGATTGAAGAAGGCGGTGAGCTGGAATTTACGCGCGCGGCAGTCTTCAACGATCTAAGAGTTGAGGGCCGCAACGCCCTTGTCGTCAGAAATAACCTCGCTGACTTAATTGGATCGGTTTCACTGCAAGTGAATGGTCCAGTTAAGGATCCCGTCGTCTCAGGACGAATCACGGCTACGAGCGGCACACTCAACTTCCGCAACGATCGCTACGAGATTACGCGCGCCTTGATGGATCTTCCGCCGCGTCGTGATGCCGACCCCATCGTCAACATTCAGGGTGAAGCCCAGATTCGTGGCTACCGCGTTAACGTGACGTTGACCGGACCACTCTCACAGCCGCAGGCAGTGGTGAGCTCGGAACCGGCCTTACCGCAAGCCGACGTTGTTTCGTTGATTACTACCGGTCAGCTTTCGTCCGGCGACACGAGTGCGTCAGTACTAGCGCAATCCGGTCTGGGAACCGCGACAAGCTTGCTGACTGACGCTCTCATCAATGCCCCGGCTCAGCGAGCCACCAGTAAACTTTTTGGCCTCAGCCGCTTTGAAATTAATCCGGTGATCGGCGGGCGCAGCGGCTCGACACCCGGAGCGCGCCTCACCGTAGGCAAACGCATCAACAAGAATCTTTCAATTACGTATTCGACCAACGTTGCTTCTGACCCGAACCAGATCCTGTCCGTTGAATATCGCGTGTCGGATCGAATCTCCTTCATCGCGCAATACGAACAGGCCTCCACGCGGCGACTTAGCACGCAAAACGATAATTTCAGTTTTGAAATTCGCTTCAGGAAGCGGTTTTAAGGATGGGGCAGAGCCAGCGGCAACAAGTGGGAATTCAATTGACGGCCTCGCGAAAAGCGGGCTGGCGAATCCTCGCGTCGCTCTTTGTTGTTGCGGTCCTCTCGGTTACAGCTGCGGCTCTGACGCACGAAGACCGCGTGTTTGATGCGTATGAAGGCAGGCTGGTGAGCGCCATTGAGATCGTCTTTGAAGGTTCGCAACCAGACGCCAGCGCCGAAGCCAGCTTTCTCACGGTCTTGAAAGTATCCCCGAATACCGAGTTCTCCGCCGTCCGAGTGCGCGACTCGTTGCTGGCATTATTCGACACTCAACGTGTCGCCAATGCGCGGGTCGAAGTAATCGAGTCTGCGGGGCGTTCCGGCCCCATTCGGCTGCGTTTTGTGATTCAGCGCCAGGTGCAAATTAGTGAAGTTAATATTGAGATCGGACCAACCACTGGATCTCCTGTAGCGGCTGACGAGTTGCGGGCGCGTTTAAGTTTGGCCCAACCGGGTTCGCGTCTCTCAAAACAGATCATCATTCGCAACACTGATGAAATCCAGGTCTATCTTCGGGACCGGGGTTACTTCAATGCTGTTGTCGAAGCTCAGGAGCAACTTGATAGCACCGGCACACGCGCGGCAGTGACCTACCGCGTCACCCTTAACGAACAGGCGCGCGTCGACGCATTTAACATCGGCATCACCGGATTTGATCCGGCTCCCTTGCGACCGCATCTGCTCCTGCAACCGGGCGCTTTCTTTACCCGCGAGGCGCTCGCTGAAGATGTCAAACGCATCCGCGAGGCGCTCATCGCGCAGGGAAACCTGGCGCCTCAGCTTGAGGACCCGCGCGTTGAGCGCGACAACGAAACCAACCGCATCACGATCAACATGCAGGGCGGCATCGGTCCGAAAGTAAATGTTGTGCTTCAAGATTTTGAGCTTAACGAAAAAACTCAACGCGAGCTTTTGCCGGTCAAGCGAGAAGGCAACATCGATCTCTCCGCAATTGAAGAAGGGGCCCGCCGCCTGCGCAATAAACTTCAGGAGGAAGGCTACTTCTTCGCCGAGGTGTCGCCGGTTTGCAGCGTTGTGCCGCCTGTGATCGGAACGCCCGCTAGCGACACGCGCGAAAGTTGTGAAAACCTCGATCCCAACGCGCTGAGCGGCCGCACGGTCGAGATCAAATATCAAATCGATAAGGGCAGACGCTTCAAGCTTACCGATATTCGCATCAGCGGAACCAATATTCTAACTTTTGAAGATGTCGAAGCCGACCTAAAGAGTCAGAAGGCCAGCGCCATCGGGTTAATTCCTTTTCTTGGTTACGGTCGCGGCTACACCAGTCTGACTTTGTTGGAACAGGACAGGCGCACGGTGCGCAATTACATGCGCGAGCTTGGTTATCGCCGTGCCGATGTTGAAGTGCTGCAGGGCGTGTCGATCAACGGCGAGAATCTAATCATCACCTTCAACGTGATCCCCAATGAGCTGACGCGCATTGCCGGCGTCGAAGTGCGCGGAAATAAAATCTATACCGACAAGCAACTGAGTGACGAGCTAAAAACGGTGATCGGTGCACCTTTTTCCCGGGCCCAGGCGCGATTTGATGGCGACCGCGTCCTCGCTTTGTACTCGCGCGAGGGTTATGCAAACGCCCAGGTGGAAATGTCAGTGGTGGAAATGCCACGCAAAGGCGACGAAGAGCAGGTGCGGCTGATCTATACGATTACCTGTCGCTCTGACGCGGGAGATCGTAACGGCATCTGCGCCAACGAAGGCGATAAAGTCTTTGTCAATCGCATCGTCGTCAACGGCGTAACCGGAAACGCCAAAACACAGCAGCGCAAACGTAACGCCATCATGCGAGCAATTCCGCTTCAGGAAGGCGACGTGTTACGAGCTGATTGGGTAGCAGAAAGCGAACGCGAGCTTTACCTTACCGACGCCTATCGTCAGGTGATCATTCACGTCGAACCCGCAGGAGAAACGGCCTCAGGTTTCAAGAAGAAAGATCTGATCATCGACGTCGAAGAAAAGAAACCTCGCGTAATGGATTACGGCGGCGGCTTTTCTACAGATACAGGCGCGCTGGGACTCTTTGAACTTTCCAACGTGAACCTGATGAACAAACTGCGCCACGGCGCGATGCGTCTCCGGGTCAGCCGCCAGCAGCAGCTGATTCGCTTGGAATATATCGATCCGAAGTTCAAACGCTACAACAAGCGACAATTCGCGCCGCTTGCTTTGACGGTGCAATACCAACGCGATTCCACGGTGACTCGTTTCTTTCGTTCGGCGATAGATCGTGGAACGTTCGGCATCGTTCAACGATTGGACGAGGATGGCAATCCTATCGATGAATTCGGCGCGAACGTCAACGAGCCGACTATCAATCGCCTGACTGTCGCTTTGGAAACGCAGCGCGTCCTAGACCAGAAGACTCATACGATTGTTTTTGCTCGATACAGCTACGAGGACGTGCGCCTCTTTAATCTTGAGAGCCTGTTGGTAAGACCAATTCTGGAACCGGATCGGGCGGTACGACTTTCCCGGTTTGGCGCGTCGCTGGTGCGCGACACGCGTGAAAGATGCGAGCGCGGATTGCTAGGGGTCGTTCGCGATCCCGAGAGTGTTGATTCAGCCGTACCGGGTGAAGTCTGCCGCTACAACCAGGTTGACGCGACGAGGGGTTATTTCTTTAGTGTGGACTACGCAGTCGCCTTGCGGCAGCTGGGCGGCAATCTCTCTTTTAATAAGTTGCAGGCGTCTTATCGCACTTACCGCAAGATCAATCGCTTGCGCGGAACAGTGCTCGCGGCTAACGCTACTCTGGGACTCGCGAACTTATTCAATCCTCGCGACCGCGATGGCAACGGACAGATCGATGAGATAGATCGAACGCTACCCATCAGTGAAAGATTTTTCTCAGGAGGCTCAACCACACTCCGCGGGTTTGGGTTTGAAGAAGCAGGACCGCGGCAAGCAATCATTCCCGAAGGCATCTTCCGCGATCAGGATGGAGACATTGTTGAGTTGAATCCTTTCACGGTGCCGGTTGGCGGAAACGCCCTCGCGGTTTTGAATCTCGAGGCGCGGGTACCGTTGACCAAAACATTACAAATCGTGCCGTTTTACGACGGCGGCAACGTATTCCGCCGGGTAAGCGACTTGTTCCGCAAGAAGGATCCGACGCCGATCCCCCCCGGCAATATTCTGGCGGCGATTGATGCGGAGAACCTCCGCGCGCGTTGGAGCAACACGGTAGGTGTCGGCTTCCGCATTCAAACGCCGGTTGGGGGGGCGCTCGCAGTTGACTTCGGTTTCCTGTTGAACCCGCCCGAGTTTCTAATTCCGCAGAACGCTCCAAACTTTGACGGAACACCGGCGGTGTATCGGCTAAAACGTTCGCAGTTCCATTTCCGATTTACGCAGACGTTCTAGGAAGGGAAGCGGGGACGGGGGACACGGAGACGCGGGGACGCGGGGAAGCGGGGACGGGGGACACGGAGACACGGAGACGCGGGGACACGGGGACACGGGGACGCGGGGACGCGGGCAAGAGGTGAACAGGGGAAATCGAAGAGGCGAAAAGAAAAACGGAAGATAAAGGATTGCAGCAAATGAGGAGACTAATCAAAACTGGAATCGTCGTAAAGAGAGTTATTTTACTTCTACTAATTCCCCTGTTCCCCGTTTTCCCTTTTCCCCTGATCGCTTGTTCCCCCGTTCCCCATGTCTCCGCCCAGGAAGTTGTTGATCGCATGGTTGCTACCGTTAATGCAGGAGTGCGCACCGATTTAATTACTTATTCCGATCTGGTGTGGCAACTGGCGCTGCAACCTGACACACCGCTCGTGTCACCAAATTCTCAAGACCTTAATCGCGCGCTGCGTCTCGTCATCGATCAAAGACTGATCCTGCAAGAAGCTGAGAAGCTGCCGACAATTGCTCCAACCGCTGAAGAAGTGAAGGCTGCTCGCGATCAGCTCAGCAAGGCGTTTCCTTTAGGAGTGTTTCAGCAGCGCTTGATGCTTGTCGGCCTGACGGCAGAAAAACTCGATGAGATCCTCGAACAGCGCGTGCGGATCGAGAAGTACCTCGACTTCCGCTTCCGCAATTTCGTTTTGATTTCGCCTAAGGAGATCACGGATTACTACAACGACATCTATGTGCCTCGTGTGCGGGCGCGCCGGCAGATTGTCCCGACACTCGAAGAGGCGAGGGCCGAAATTGAGAGTACTCTGACTGAAGCAAAAATCGAGTCAGACACAGATTCATTTCTTGACAGTGCGCGCGAAAGAGCCGAGATAGTTACTTTAAGCGCTGTATAGAACTGGTCTTTGGACTTTGGACTTTGGTTTTTGTTCTTGTGATGAATGTTGAAGCGACCTCTAAAAAGAGTCAGTTAAAGCGAACCACAAGACAAGCACCCGGCTCAAGTTTCAAAAGCGAAATTACAAAAACCTGAAACCTGAAGCTTGAGACCGAGACCAAAGACCAAAGCCAACCTTTAATGCCCCAAACCAGAATTATTCCGAAGGTCGGTTTAGCGCTTTCCGGTGGCGCAGCGCGCGGCATCGCTCACGTAGGTGTGCTGCAGGCTCTCACCGAGAATGAGATTCCTATCGACTTTATTGCCGGCACTTCCGCTGGAGCCCTCGTTGGCGGCGCTTTCGCTTCCGGGCTGCCGTTATCCGAACTCGAAGCTTTAGGAAGAGGTTTGCGCTGGCGTGATGTCGGACGCATGACGATGTCGCGCAGTGGCGTCCAAAGTAATGAGCGGCTCGAAGCTTATCTGCGCACGCGCTTGCCCAAGACGCGCTTCGAAGAGCTGACAATTCCTTTCGCCGCCGTGGCGACAGAACTCAGCACCGGGAAGGCCGTGGTTTTGAGAGACGGGGGTGACCTACCATTTGCGATTCGTGCCAGCTGTGCGATTCCAGGTTGGTATTTACCGGTGGTCGATGAGCAGGGAAGGCAGCTGGTTGATGGCGGACTGGTCGCGAATGTCCCCGTCAGCATCGCTCGTTCGCTGGGAGCAGATATCGTGATCGCGGTCGACGTGAACGCCGATGGCGCAAAGTTCCTCGGCTCATCGCTTTCGATCATCAGCGTCGTTATCCAATCGATGCTGGTGGTGCAGCGAGTAGCGGCGCAAGCACAACTGGAGTTAGCCGACTTGGTAATCAGGCCCCACGTGGGGCATATCCGCTGGGACGAAATGGGGCGCGCCGACGAGTTGTTGACAGCCGGCCGCGAAGCGGTGGCGGCGAGCGTTGCGGATATTAAAAGTGTTATTGAGGCGGCGACGAAATCCGCGCCAAGGTGGTACCAACTACGTCGCGGCAAAGAGAGCGTGAAAAGAACCCCAGCAATGTAAATCGGTGTCAGTGGTTAGTGGTCAGTAGCCGGTTGGCAGTGCCAGTGGTCAGTTAAACCGGGAGACACTGTCGTTCGCAACGTGTAACGCACAACGTGTAGCGCAAACTGTGTAGCGCAAACTGTTAGTTTGCGTGTTGATTAAGCAAATTCTGTTGTAGCGCAAACTGTTAGTTGGGGCGGTTAGTAATTTCCCCTCCCACTTTTTAACGGTTTTGAGTCATTCCTCTGGTTATCCCTCCGCTCAAGAATCTCTCGGCGATTAGACATTTATAAGAAACATAAGAGATTAGCGGATTAACGAAGGGTTGCGACGGAACGGGTCCAGGTTCCAGATTTCCGGATTCCAGTTCCAGGTTCCAAGTTCCCGGTTTCAGGTTCGCGGTCTCAGCTTCAGGTTTCGGATCCAAGTCTTGTTTCGGGGCAGATCCAACCAAACCTGAAACCTGAAACCTGAAACTTGAAAGTCTTATGGCCATCGAGATCACATCCGTGTCGGAACGGCGTCTCGCCTCACAGCCAATCTTTCGCCCTCTCGCTGCCCTGCTTTTATTCGCCCTTGCCTTCAGCGCAGACGAACTCCTGCGTTCCTATAAATACTATTCAAGACTCATCGATGCGCGTCTCGCGAGCGGCTACCTGACAAGTCGTCCGGGACTCTATGCCGCACCACGCACTATCCGCGCAGGTCAGGGCTTCACTCAAGCTGCGCTGGTGAAAGCGTTACAACGCTCCGGTTATCTCGAAACTCAAGCGAGCGCGGTTTGGAGCGGTAGTTTTAAGCAGAGCGTCGGCGAGATTGAAATTCGGCCGCGCCGGGCCGACAAAACAAGCGAACCGCGGATTGTGCAGGTAAGGTTCTCTACTGATCGCATTGCCGGGCTCACTGGAGACAACGTTCCGCTCGAATCGTTTACGCTCGAACCCGAAGTCTTAACCAACGACCTCTCGTCAAAAACAGGTGATCGGAAAACACTCTCTTATCGCGATATTCCCCCGGTTCTGGTGCACGCGATTCTGGCCATCGAAGATCGACGGTTCTTCGAACACCCGGGTCTCGACTTGGTTGCTGTGGGCCGCGCCCTTTTCCGCAATGCGGGTGATGAGCGAGTTGGTCAGGGTGGGTCAACCATCTCGCAACAGCTGGTGAAAAATACTTATCTTTCTCCGGAGCGCACCTTCCGTCGCAAGTATAAGGAAGCGATGCTGGCTTTCGCTCTCGAACGGCGGCTTTCGAAGGAAGACATCTTTGCCTTGTACTGCAACGAAGTTTATCTGGGACAAAGGGGAGCAGTAGTCGCTCGTGGAGTGGAACAGGCGGCCGAAATTTACTTCGGCAAGGAACTAAAGGATCTTTCGTTAAACGAAGTGGCAACTATTGCCGGCATGATTCAAGGCCCAGCGCGCTATTCCCCCGAACGAAATCAGGAGGCAACACGGGCGCGCCGCGATCTGGTTCTGACAGCGATGGTTCGCAATGGCTGGATTGGTGAGCAGATCGCTAAGACAACGGCGCTGGAGCCGGTCGCGGTCGTGCCGCTGCAGCTGGACGTTCACTCCACTGCTCCGCATTTCATCGATTACGTTAATCGCTCGAATTCTGAGTCGGATGGGGCGGAAACTCAGCGTATCAATACCACTATCGATTTAGACTTGCAGCAGCTAGCGGAGACGGCGTTGCGACAGCAACTCGCTCAGCTCGATAAAAAGTATCCGCGTCAGACCGCGAAGCCAGAAGCAGCGCTCGTGGCAATCGATCCTCGTACCGGAAACGTCCTCGCGCTGGTTGGAGGGCGTAACTATGGCGCCTCGCAACTCAATCGCGTCACCGACGCTCGCCGCCAGCCCGGCTCAACCTTCAAACCATTTGTATACGCCGCGGCTCTCGAGGACGGCTTTTCGCCGATGCAATTGTATGAAGACGCGCCGCGTGAGTTTACCTACGATCGCAATAGAACTTATCGCCCGGCAAATTACGGCGGCGCCTACTCGATGCGCGAAGTAACGATGCGCACAGGATTGGTGAAGTCGCTCAACGTCGTCACTGTCGACGTCGCCTTGCACACCGGCTTAGCGCGCGTCGCAAATTTGGCGTCGCAGTTTGGACTGCCGCGGCCGGAGCGCTATCCCGCGCTCGCCCTCGGCACAACCGAAGCGACCCCTTTGCAGTTGGCCGCGGCTTACGCAACTTTCGCGAACGGTGGACGACGAGTGGAACCTAAGGTTGTTACGAGTGTGGGCGAGTCTCCCATCGCGACAGCAAATGCGGCCGGGGCAGATCAGGTGATCAGTCCCACAACCGCTTATATGATTACGAACATGCTCGCGGCTGTTGTGGACCACGGCACCGGTCGAGCGGCGCGCGACGCCATGAAAGGCACGGCCTTCGCGGGCAAGACCGGCACTTCACGGGATGGCTGGTTTATCGGCTACACGCCGAATCTGGTTTGCGTGGTGTGGATTGGCTTTGACGACAATAGTCAGCTGGGAATGACAGGAGCGGCGGCGGCGCTTCCGGTGTGGACGGAGTTTATGCAGAGTGCGATTGCCTTACGTCCCGAACTGGGAGGCGGCGCTTTCGAGTGTCCCGAAGGAATCAGATTTGTTGAGACTGATATTGAGAGTGGCTTGCTATCGACGCTGACGTGTCCGCATCGCGAACTCGTCGCGATTACCGACCGCCTCGCACCAAACTTCGAGTGCTCCCACCACGGCAATCTTCCCGAACTGTTCCACGATCCGGTGGAAGAAATCGAGACGGACACTGTCACTCTTGCGCAACATGCGGAACCAACTAAGTCCTGGCCACCAACCATCTCACCTGTTACTCGAGTCGACACCGACTCCCGCGGCCGTCGAACTTTAATCAACGACATGAGGTGAGCAGCCGAAACCAAGTGATGGTAACCAGGGAAACAAGGCTTAAGTCTCAAGTCTCAGGTCTCAAGTTCAAGGCGCGCGCCCCGAGCCGGAACATTTTCTAGTTCTCACTTTCCATTGGCAACTGAACGACTAACCGCCAAGGCGCCGAGTAGCGGTCAAGAACGCCAAGATTGTAAGCAAGCTGATCCGGAGAGCGGGTTCTCTATCTGATAAGTGTTCTTGGCGAACTTCGCCTCCTTGGCGGCTTGGCGGTTAATCGTTCAGTTTAACCAATGAAAAATGATAACTAGAAAATGTTTTTCTAACACTCAACCCCACGTCCCCAAGGTTCAAACCTTCATCCTTCAAGTACTACTTCCGCAATTGCATGTTCCGTGGTGTGCGACATTGAAAGGTGAGCTTTAGTTGCTCCTAATCTCTCCAGCAGTTCCTTCGCCATGCCGTGCAGCACCAGGTAAGGCGCGCCGGACTCGTGCGACAGAATCTCAACGTCATGCCAACTAATACCCCCGCGCCATCCTGTTTGTAGTGCTTTGAGCGCGGCTTCCTTGGCCGCGAAGCGGGCGGCATAGTGCTGCGGCGCTACGACGCCACGACTCTCACAGTAGCCGCGTTCAGCTTCCGTGAACACGCGTTCGGTAAAGCGCGGCGTGCGTTTGAGCACTTCGCGAACGCGACGAACTTCGATAATGTCTATGCCGATGGAAACAATCACTGGCGATGTAAACCTCCGCGACGCTGGATTCTATTGGCGTGAAGTTGATGGCGTGCGCGCTCTAATTTGCGCCCCGCTGGAAACAGCAGGATTCATAAACGGTTTCTCCTCCCGTCTTGGTGGCGTAAGCCCAATGCCGGAGTCGGCGCTTAATCTCGCAGGCTTTAACGAAGACACGGCGGAGAACATTCTGGAGAATCGTCGGCGCTTTCTCAAGCTTTTCCCCGGCACCTGGAGTTTGGCCGGTTGTTGGCAAATGCACGGCACCGACGTGCGGGTTGTTAATTCGCCGGAAGAAGCGAAGCCAGCTGAGAACTCGTTGGGAGATACCGTCTATTGCGATGCCATCGTGAGTGATGCGCCACGCGTGCTCGCGGGGGTAAAGACGGCTGACTGTGTCCCGCTCCTGCTCGGCGATCCGCGAACCGGATCATTCGCCGCGGTTCATGCCGGCTGGCGCGGAACCTTCGCCGGAATCATCTTGTACGCAATCGAGCGGTTAACGAAGGAGTACGGGGTCAAGCCAGAAGACCTGCAAGTGGCAATCGGACCAGCTGCCGGTACCTGTTGTTATGAGGTGGGAGCGGAAGTTATGGATGGCTTCCGCGAACGCTTTACGTATGCGGAAGAACTATTCGTGCCCACGCGCGAGGGCCACGCGCGCATTGATTTGTTGAAAGCGAACCACACCCAGCTCACTGCCGCAGGTGTGCGTGCGAATCAAATTCACACCGCACCTTTATGTACGATGACCAGAACGGATCTCTTCTTTTCCTATCGGCGCGAGAAACAATCGCAAGGGAAAGTGGGAAGGCTAATGTCCGTGATCGGAAGGAAATAAGAAGGTTCAATCTCGAATGTCCAAAGCCTTTGGACATTGGCTTTGGAGTGTGACATTGGGCTTAGGACTTTGAACTTCTTCAATTAACCTTCACTTGAATCCAAACTTCCCTGGTCTGAGGCGGAAAACACAATTCATCGTTGCAACTCTGATAACGCAAAGTGGCTTTTAACTGCGCTGAGTCGGATCCAAAATTGGCCGGTACAGTAACGTTAAACCGCATGGTGGCGCGACCTTCAAATAGCGCCACGCGATTCTTCGAGAACTTTAGTGAGCGCAGGATCGGCCGAGGATAACTAACGGCACTGACTCGCACTCCAGCCGGGGCCTCCACTTTCAATTGAGTCGCAATCAAGAACTTCTCGAGTGGCCTGTTCGAATGAACATGAAAGCTGCCGGGGATGTCCATCTCCACCACGGCCTTTGCGGTTCGGCCACGACGAACGCTGTCGCCAACCACATAACCCTTGACGTTGATGTTCGGCGGCGACTGTGCGAACACAGGGGAGTTTGCCGCAATAGCTACGACAGCCGTCGCCAAGAGGAAGGTCAAAAAGTGTTTTCTTAGTTTTATCATTTTCATAAGAACCGATCCCAATTTCCAATTGCCTGTTATTCAATTGACTGCTTAACGGCACTAGCAATCGTCAATCGTCAATTGGCAATCGACAATCGGCAATCGGCAATCGGCAATGAACCAATGTCACTGATGCCCTAAACCTGTGCCGGGTTTGCTTCCCGGCGGGCTGCTAATTGCCCGCAAGCCGCGAAAATATCCTGACCACGTGGGCGCCGAACAAATGCAGGTATGCCTTTCGCTTCCAGAATTGACTTGAACGATTCTACGCGCGGCCTTGATGGAGGATGGTAGGGGAGTGGCTCAGCAGCGTTATGCGGAATCAGATTCACCTTAACGCGCAGTTCATGCCGGTTCAGTAGATTTGCCAGCTGGCGCGCGTGCTCGTCCGAATCGTTTACATCGCGCAGCATGACGTATTCAAAAGTGAAACGCTCGCCGCGATGCAGCGATCGCTCAAATTCTTTACAAGCACCAAGTAGTTCCGCGAGGGGCCACTTCCTGTTTATCGGCATCAAAACGTTCCGTTGTTCATCGGTGGGTGCGCCCAGAGAAACTGCGAGGTGCGGTCGCTCACTGATCGTCGCCAATTCTTTGATCCGTGGCACGATCCCCGCGGTCGAAACAGTGACGCGATTTGGGACGATGTGCAGCCCCCTGGGATCAGCGATGATGCTTAGCGCTTTCATCAAAGCCTCGAACGCCAGGAAAGGTTCGCCAGCACCCATGCCCACCAGATTTGTACCGTGCTGCGGCTTCTGTCCCACACCGTAGGCATCGTTAAGCGCGATAATTATCTGCTCGACGATTTCGCCCGGTGTCAAAGACCGTAGGAGTCCGAGTTGCGCGGTGAGACAAAAACTACACTGGAGCGGGCAGCCGGACTGTGACGAAAAGCAAATCGTGTCGCGCCGTTCTTCAGGAATGAACACGGTTTCGACCGGCAACCCGTCGTGTGTCTTCATCAAATAACGTCGCGTGCCGTCCGCGGACAGGTAACGAGATTCAATCGTTAGCGTCGAGGGGGTTGCAACTAAATCTAATTTCGCTCGGAGCTCTTTTGGCAGATCCGTCATCTCCTCAAACGACCGCAGCCGCCGGTGATGTAGCGCAGCAAAGATTTGCCGCCCACGAAAAGCCGGCTCACCGAGTTCGCCGCTGAATGTAACGAGCTCTGGCCCAGTAAAGCCTAATAGATGGTGACGCTGAGTCATCTGCAGTAATCTTATCATCCGAACTTCTTTTGGGGCGGCATCGTAGACTTATGAATTCACAAGATGATGAGAAATACCCCGCCAGATTTTGAAAGTTCGGTCACCAGCCGGCGCTTTTCACCATTTCTCACTCGTGAACGGTTGATAGCCTGTTTTGTCGCGATCGCATTTCTGGGACTCACCCTCTTCCTGGCACTGCATTGGTTTGAGCATGCCGTGACATTCCAGCCCGTTCGCTACGACGCCAAGCAAGGATGGAAACAGCCAACGGAAGCCACTGATGTTTGGCTGACTACGAGTGATGGCCTTAAGTTGCACGGCTGGTTCTTTGCGACCAATAGTACGCCGGCCATTGCGACAGTCATCTTTTTTCACGGCAACGGTGGAAATATTAGCAACGTTGGTTGGGTAGGACAGCTCCTATCCAGTCGGGGGTTCAATGTGTTGTTACTTGAATATCGGGGTTACGGTCGCAGTGAAGGAGATGTCGCCGGTGAGCAAGGCCTTTACGCTGATGCGGACGCAGGTTACCAATACATTACGCAAACGCTCGGCGTCGCACCTGAAAGCGTGGCGCTTTATGGTCAATCGCTGGGAACAGCAGTGGCGGCCGATCTGGCTTCGCGAAGGCAGTGTGCTGCCCTAATTCTTGAGTCAGGATTTAGCTCTGCCAGCGATCTGGCGGCCACCGTTCTGCCTCTCTTGCCTCGTCGATTGCATTTCCTTTCCCGAAACCGCTTTGAGTCAGCGCGAAAGTTGGCTGGAGTAAAGTGTCCGGTGCTGATCACACACGGCGACCCTGACGACACAATTCCCAAGGAGCACGGACAACGTCTTTTCGCTGCTGCAAATGAACCAAAGAAGCTCCTGATATTTCCCGGAGCAGGTCATAATGTTTTTGGTTCCCAGGGTAGTGAATACCTGGACTTGATTGCTGACTTTCTAATACAAGCGGTTAAGGCGAACCACTGAAACACCAATGTCCACAGTCGCCAACGTCGAACGAAAAATCAGACGCGTTGAAGGCTTTCGTGTGCGCATTCTCCATCTAACGCGCGTTGATGTGCGGGGCGATCGCACGGGCTTACCTCAATACAGTTACCATCGGGCCGCCGACAGCGATTTCACCGTCGAACAATGGAAAACCACCAGGTTCCGAACTTCATTTCCCGGTTTCGAAGTGGACGTTATGAATCGGCGCGGCCATTCAGTCCAAGGAAACATGAAACTCGGGACCGTCCGCGATACCTACCTCACGAAGACGTAAGCGCAAAAAAGGGGTGAACGGAAGAAGATCCATTCACCCCGGAATTAACCTTAAAGCCTTGCTTATTGCACGAGCGTAAATTTCTCAGAGGGAGAAAGCGTCTGCCCGCTGACGCGATCGCGAATCCGAATCGAGACTTGATACTCGCCTGGAGTTAATCCGTTCGTATCGATCAAGCGAGCGAGGGTCAGTCGTTGTCCCGCATCGCTCATCCCGCTCCAGTCTTCACTCTGTTTGATGATTTCCTTGCCGTCTTTCAGCAGAGAGTACTCAACGTCGACAGAAGGACGCAGCGTAGTTTGATCGATGCCGGCGTTGTAAACCTGCATGTAAACGCCCACGGCCTGACCGCGCTTGTAGCTGCCGGCCACATTCGGAATCACCTTCGTCTGACCAATCACAAACTGGCCAACCGCAGGTTGATCAGAAAGGTTTTCAAGTCTCGCCGCGAGTATTAGCGTCGAGGTTGAAAGCTTGGCCGGATCATACTTTGGCACCGTGAAGCCAACGTGCCGAATACCGGTGGCGCCCGAGGCAACATCGCGGACGATTACGTCAACTTTGTAAACGCCCGGCAGGAGTGGCACAGCTTTCTGATAAGCCGACTTGCGATCCTTAGCATCAGTTAGTTCTTCAGCCGTTGCAGTCGTGACGACGGGATCTTCAAAGATTGTCACCCGGCGTCCCGCCACCGAAGTGACTTTGCCGAAGATGTTGATGCGGGCTTGTTGGAGTCCGCCGCTGTCTGTGAAGACGAGATCCTTGTTTTCAGTTTGAATCGTAAACGCGGTGATCACGCGTTCGTCCGACTGGCGGAAGAAGTCCACACGCACATCGAAGTTAAGCGGATTGTCTTCAATCACGCCGGTGCCAACCATCGTTGCCAGGTCGTTAAATTTCACTTGCGGTGGCCGGCTGAGATCAGCAATCAGCTGCAGTCGTGAAAACGGGTTGTCCTGCTCGCGCACAAACCTGCCCTGGCTTAAACCGTTATTCAAAATACGGTCGCCGCGGTCAGTCAATCCCAGCTGTTCCGAAAGCGTTAGTCCAGCACCCGGAATCATTAGCAAGGCATCCTTCTCATTCGGATTTCGGGCGATGCGATATTCGCCACTGCCTGTGGGATCTACAAATTCAATTTCAATTCCTGAACCTACGCCCGGAATGTAACGGTAGAACCATGTTTCGAAAGGATAAGTGCTGGTGTTGCCGCCACCTTCGTAGGACGGGCGATCATAAGAGCCGCCCATCGGGTGGGTCTCACGGCCGTCAGGCTTTCCGTACATGATCCAGATGCGGCCGCGATCAGTTTTCCAGCCCGGGATCCCGGATGCGAAGTTTTCGTTCGCGTAAGCAATTCGCTCGTAGTATTCCTCTTTAAACTCGTTCTCATCCGTATCCGGATCCGGATCGCGCCGTCGCCAAAACTCCTCGATAAAACGTTCACGCTCGTCGTCAGTAGCCAGCTTCTTAAAAGCCTTTTTCTCTTCGTCGGTAATGATGTAGGTGACGTCTTTGTCGAGCCAATCTTTGTAGGCTTTCTTAAGTTCAGGCTTTACGTTGCGTGGTTTTTCAGTCGGATCCTGGGTCTGCTTTTGAGACTGGGCGACAGCCAAAGAACCGGCAGCGACCAAAATCGCGAGAGCCATCGCAGGGAAGAGGGCTGATTTCGAGTAAGACATCAAAAACTCCTATTTCTAACTAAAAGGACTAACGGCAAACGGGTCTGCGGAAGCAAGGAATTCTAAGGGTCTATCTGAACCGTAGTCAAGATGCCTCCGAACTAGATACTCGTTGCCTTCAAAGTCGCAGAAAACCTTGTAAATGAAGGCTTCTGCGACGGCGCTGGATCAAGATGCGGTACGAGGTTTAGCAAATATCCAGGCGATGAAAATTGAGATGCAATAGAGCACCAGCATCGGCGCTGCAAACAACATCATGTTGGGAATATCGCTGGTTGGGGAAATTAGAGCAGCAGCGATCAAAATCACGATTCCTGCAGTCTTCCAAATGCGCACTAAGAACGAGGCGGTGACGAGTCCGATCCGAGCCAACACGTACGTGACTGCAGGCATTTGAAAAACGAGCCCCATGCCGAGCATAACTAGAATAATGAAGTCAAAATAGTCATCCGCTTTAAGTAAAAGACGAAAATCTGAGCCTAAACCCAGGAGATATTTGGCAGCTGGGGGAAAAATTACGTAGTAGGCAAACATTGCCCCGAGCACAAACGAGACGGACGAAAGGGCAATGAACGGCGTGACGTAGCCACGCTCGTGCGGATAGAGCCCTGGCGACACAAAGCCCCAGATTTGAAAGAGCAGGAAGGGCACCGAAAGACAGATTGCGGCATACAAAGAAACTTTTATGTATAGAGAAAAAGGTTCGAGCGCGGTTGTCACGATCAACTTGTCGTTGATTCCGGACGACGCCTTGGGCAAGGCTTGAAAATCGACTGGCAAACGGACGCCTTTGGGAATCACGGTATTTCCCGCGTAAAGCGGCTCATCAGTGAACAGTCCGAGTTGTCCTTGTGAGTCTTTGGCGACGCGCGCCGTCACGGAAGCGCCAGGAGGAATGACGCTGGTTCCCAGTTTTGTCTCTTCAGGAAAGACATAGCGGCCAAGGTCATTTTCCTTGAGCGAGGCGAGCCCTTGAATGGCCTCGTTACCCGTTAGGCCGGCGATTGGCAGTTGCCGTCGTTGCGCTTCGGCAAGCGCGCGTTCAACGGGCACAGCGAGAAAACTATAGATGCGATCTGAGAAGAACCAGCAACCCATCATCGCCAGAAAAACGAAAAGCACGGAACGCATTAAGCGCTTGCGCAACTCGTCCAGATGATCCAAAAAGGACATCTGGCCGCCGAGTTCTTCTTCCTCGCTGTTGCTGATTTGGCGTGGGCGTAAGAGAGTTGCCATCGAGTCGAACTAGAGCGCGTTAAAGCCAGTCTTGCTTGCGTGGTGCTTCAGTCGTGGTGGTTTCATTTGCCGTCGTTTCTGCCGGAAGCGGCGTATTGGAAGTTCCGCTTTCGCGCGCCACGACTTGATCGGGTGGTGGCTCGACAACAAGGGGATTAAGGATGGAATTCTCCCGCGCTGAGTTCGATCCAACTGTCAGTGGTTCTGACTGAAGGTCCTCCATTGCGACCTCACGTTCCCAGGTGCGCTTGAAGTCTTCCGATGCGCGACGAAATTCAGCAAGATTTTTTCCGAGACTACGGCTGAGCTGGGGCAACTTTCGTGGCCCAAAAAACACGAGGGCCATAATGAGAATGAAAAAGAGCTCGGTACTGCCCAATGACTCTAGGATTAAGAGAAACACGTCTGAATGCTACCTCGGTTGGCCACAACTCGGGACGGTCGTTGATCAGCAACTGATCGACCGCCGCGATTGTAACGCGTGAATAGTGAAAGCAGAAGGCGGCCTTTTCCGGGTAGCTCAGATCAAACCGCTCATCCCCTCTTTCGACAATTTCTAAACTTTCAGCGCGAGCGTGTTGACACAACTTCACCAGCCGCGCAAATCTGTCAGAAACATCGACCATGAAAGTTAAATCGAAACAGGACAATCCCCCCGAGGCGGCCGCCAGTCTGCAGCAATTTGGCGAAGTTGCGGAGGCTATCTCAGCGACCACCAAAAAATTGGAGAAAGCAGCGCTGTTGGGAGCGTACCTTCAGGAATTGAATGATATCGAGCTCGCCCGGGCTGCCCGTTATCTCGCCGGACACCAGTTTGCGCAGAGTGATTCTCGCACCACAAACGTAGGCGGCAGAATTATCGGCGAGGCTTTAAGCGTAGCCACCGGCTTGAGCTCTGAAGAACTGTCGCCACGTTATGTCCGACTGGGCGACGCGGGCGAGGTGGCTTTTGAAGCGGTTCAGGAAAAGCTTGCTGCAAATCAACCCCGGATCACTTTAGCTGAAACGGAATCGCTGATTACTCGCCTGAGCGAAACTCGCGGGACCAAAAACAAAACGGCGTTACTGGCAACAGTTTTTCGGGAAGCGACTCCATTGGAAGCAAAGTATCTCGTTAAGCTGCTGGTGGGCGATCTGCGAATCGGATTGAGAGAAGGCCTGGTCGAAGATGCCACTGCGCGTGCTTTCGGACAGCCGTTGGCTGCAGTAGCCCAAGCGAACATGTTGCTCGGCGACATTGGCGAAACGGCAGTGCGAACCAGGGCCGGCGATCTCGAGAACATCGAGATGCGTCTCTTTCATCCGATCAAGTTCATGCTGGCGACACCTGCCGCGGATCTTTCAGACATCGCGCGGACCATGCCCGATGAATTCTTTGTTGAGGATAAATTCGATGGCATTCGCGCCCAGGCACACGTGAAGGAAGGACGCGTGGCGATCTATTCGCGCACGATGGACGAGATCACCCACCGCTTTCCCGAATTGATCGAGCCGCTAAAGAACCTGACGACGGATGTTGTGATCGACGGCGAAATAGTTCCGGCGACAGACGATCGAATTTTGCCGTTCAGTGAACTGCAAAAACGACTCGGCCGAAAAACGATTGGCGCTAACCTGATGGCGGATATCCCTGTCGTGTTGGTTGCTTACGATCTGCTTTACGCGTCCGGTCGCGTCTTAATTGACGAAGCTCTGGAAGAACGTTTAGGAACTCTTGCTCAGCTGATTCCGACCGAAGGCCTTATCCGCTTGTCCGTGGCAAAACGCTTTCAAGAAGTCGCCGCACTCGACGATGAGTTTGCAGCGGCCCGCGCCCGTGGCAACGAAGGCTTGATGGTTAAGAGTCCGGCTTCGATCTACAAACCAGGTCGGCGCGGCCGGGAGTGGCTGAAGGTGAAGCGCGCAATTGCGACGCTCGACGTGGTAGTAACCGCCGTTGAAGTCGGACACGGCAAACGACGCAGTCTCCTGTCTGACTACACCTTTGCGATCCGCCGCTCACTTGAGGACGACGAACTCCTGAACATCGGGAAGGCCTATTCCGGGCTCACCGATGTAGAGTTAACTGAACTGACCGAGTGGTTTAAAGCACACACGGTCAAGGAGTTCGCGCACGGCAGGGTGAGGCTAGTGGAACCGCTAATCGTAATTGAGGTTACGTTTGACAGGGTTCAGGAGTCGAAGCGGCACAAGAGCGGTTATGCCCTCCGATTCCCGCGAATTCTGCGCGTTAGATCCGATAAGACCCCCGAAGAGATTGACACGCTCTATACCGTACGGCGGCTCGTAGAGGCGAACTCGTAGGGAATCACACTCGATTTCCCGCCCGAAAATTCAAGTACGCGAGACAGAGCCCGACCCTTGCGGCCAAAAAATAGTGCCGCAGAGGCAAGTGCCTATTGCGTAAACGTGGGAAAAGGCGTTAGGATTCACGCGCCAACGCTCCCTGATCCAGCAATTGGGACAGTTCCGGCAAGTCTTTGAGATACAAAAGCTAGGCCGCGTGACTTGCAGCGGAAATCACTAAGAGAGCGCGTCGCTAATCAGTAGTTGTGATCGATCAATAATAAGCCCCAAGCGCCGCAATCAAGAGATCGGTTGCGAAGCTTGACGAGTCAACGTCGCCAGCGTCTGTTTGGTTTTCTTGCAATGGCGCCGCAATTTGGGATGGCGGCGGAGGTACATAACCCGGGGTGGCAACATCGCCAGCTAGTATGGCGCTGTTCAGTATTAGGCCGAGGGTTATTGCTCCGAACATTGCTTTAACGTTCTTCATCATTGGTCTCCTAAGTTGTTGGCTACGGGTTGGTACCTTCCAGTCGGGCGCAAAATGTTGGGAAGCGCTAACTGGAGGTCTTTAGTGGAGCGCATAATAACCGCGTACTAAATCCCGTGCAAGGGAACTTGCTAATTCTCGAAAAGGATTGCCTCACATGCAATTAGACAAATCAACTTCACTTAGAACCAGCGGTTTCGAGCTCGGCATAAATGACGAGGCTCGCCAACGATGTGCTCAGGCCAAGGAGCAGGAAGAAGCCGGTAATTTCGAAGCGGCTCGTCAACTGCTAAATGGCTTTTGGCACCGCATAGGTGAGCGGCCAGAAACCAAAGGTCTGGACGATGGCGCACGCGCCGAAGTCCTTTTGCGCGCCGGTACCTTGACCGGTTGGATTGGCAGCGCACAACAGCTTCCGGGCGCCCAGGAAATAGCGAAAGATCTGATCTCCGAAAGTGCCGGCCTATTTGAAAGATTGGGGTTGGACGATCGTGTCGCCGAGGCGCGCATTGACCTCGGCATCTGCTACTGGCGCGAAGGCGCGCTCGACGAAGCTCGTGTCACTCTGCAGGAAGTGTTGACGCAGCTGGGAGAGCGCGAAACAGAGCAACGCTTGCGCGCACTCTTAAATGCCGCGGTAGTAGAAAGAGTTTCCGTCCGCTATCGGGACGCGTTGCAGATTCATCGGTCAGCAGCGCCGCTATTTGAAAAGAGCTTTAATCATGCGCTGAGAGGAAAGTTCCACAACGAGTTTGCGATCGTCCTGAAAACCATAGGTCTGGCTGAACATCGCGAGGATTACATTGACCGGGCTTTAGTCGAATACGCTGCCGCAGGTTTTCACTTTGAAGAGGCTGGCAACCAACGGAATCTCGGCGTTGTCGAAAACAACCTCGGCTTCCTGTTCGTTCATTTGGGACGATATCAGGACGCTCACGAGCACTTGGGTCGCGCGCGCGCAGTCGCTGTTGCTTTGAAGGATCAGGCCCTTGTTGCTCAGTTTGACGATTCGCGCGCCAAGGCTTTTCTCGGCGAGAAGCGCTACGCTGAGGCTGAGGCGATTTCGCGTGCAAGCGTGCGGTCGCTGGAACAGGGTGGCGAACAGTACCTGCTCGCCGAAGCCTTGATCACTCACGGAACAACACTCGCTCGGGTCAATTCGCCCGAAGCTGCGTTCGCTGACTTGAAGCGAGGCATGACTGTAGCGGAGCAAGCCGGCGACCCTGACTCGGCAGGAATTGCAGCGCTCACCATCATCGAAGAGTTACCCGGGTATCTTCCTTATCCTAAGCTGCAGGAATACTACCTTCATGCAGAATCGTTGTTGGCCCGTTCACAGCACCTCGGAGTGCGAACGCGTCTTGGTGAGTGCGCGCGCCAAATTCTTACTGGTGAGAAACGGTTTGAAAAAGGCGCAGTGGACGTATCGTCCCACAACGGTCACAAAGTAAGTGCAGTTTCGTCGGCATCAAGCACAGCTGCGCAGACTCCCGGAGCTTCACTAGAAGAGCAGGTGCTTAACTTTGAAGGCAACTTGATTCGGCAGGCGCTGGAAAGTTCAGGAGGCAGCGTGACGCGCGCGGCGCGTTCACTGGGAATCACGCACCAGGGATTAGCTTTCATTCTGAATGGCCGTCACAAAAGCCTGCTCTCGATTCGGACTCCAGTTAAGCGACGGCGACGCAGCATCATCCGCTATCGCTAAATCATTCAAATCGGCTGGCTAATAGATTTCGCTGTTGACGACGGCGAACTCTTTTAGCCGTCGTGTGCTCTAACCCAAGTTCCGACCTCTAACAGATCAAGTCTAGACACCCGATTGGCTATGAGATTCTTGAAAGTCTTACTACTCGCCTCCTTGCTGTTGATTCTCGCAACGGGTCCCGCGGCAGCGCAACGACGCAAGAATGGCAGGCGCGCGGTCGCACCCGCCACATCGCCGGCCCCGCCGGTCGCCAATCCCAATACGGCTCCAGTAACAGCTCCGGCGCGTCCCACAGCGCCATCACGATCCACGGCGCCATTAGCGCTGGCGGTCGTGAATGGCCAGACCTTGACCACAGCCGATCTCGATCCCCGCATCCGGCAGGAGATTGAAAGTCTTGATGACAAGATCGCGCAGGCACGCCGCGACATGCTGGACGTGACGATTAATACAATCCTTTTAGAATTGGAGGCGAGGAAGCGAAAGCTAACAACTCAACAGTTGTACAACCTGGAAGTGATTAAGCGCGTTCCGGAGCCAACCGCCGCCCAGGTCACAAGTTTCATCGAAGAGAATCGCGATCGAATTGATTCGGGCGATGATGCGACCACTCGCAAGCAAGTCGCAGAGATTCTGCGAGCCAACGCCGGCACGAAGTTGCAGGAAGATTTTGTGGGGCGACTGCGTAAGCAAACTCCCATCGCCCTCGGCATTAATATCAATACACCAACCTTGCCGGCTTCGGCGGTGGTCGCCACAATCGCGGGCCAGCCCTTGAGTGCCGGACCAATACTCGAAAAGCTAAAGCCCGCGATCTTCAAACTGCGGATGGATACTTATGAGCTGCAACTAGCAGCGGTGGAACGACTCATCGCTGACATGCTGGTGATTGCGGAAGCTAACCGCCGAAATATTGGAGCTGAGGTGCTGATGCGAACTGAGGTGAGCGAAAAGGCGCGCCGTCCCACCGACGCTGAAGTAGAAAAGTTTTATGCAGAGAACAAGAAAGAGATTCGCGGAGAGTTGGCCGCCGTCCATAATCAGTTGGTAGAGTTTCTCGAGGAACGTGATAAGCAACGGCTGGAACGAGAACTGAACGAACGACTGCGACGTGCAGCGACTGTTCGCGTGTTAATTCAAGAGCCGCTGGCGGCGGCACAATTGATTAGCGTTGATAACGATCCCAGTCGCGGCGCGGCGACAGCGCCCGTAACAATTGTTGAGTTTACGGATTTTCAGTGTCCCGCTTGCGCCGCGATGCATCCGATCATTGAAGAGGTTTTGAAGAGTTACGGCGACAAGGTCAGACTTGTGATTCGCGATTTTCCACTCGCGATTCATCCGCACGCGCGCAAGGCAGCGGAAGCCGCTAATGCCGCTCACGCTCAGGGAAAGTTTTTTGAATACGCGAGCTTGCTGTTCAAACGTCAGGATTCTTTGGATCCGGCATCGTTAAAAAAGTATGCGACTGAGTTGGGGCTGGATCGCACTCGCTTCGACGCGGAATTGGATAAAGGAACTTACGCAGCAGAGGTGCAACATGATCTCGTCGACGGCGAGAATTATGGCGTTGATCAAACACCGACGATTTTTGTTAACGGCGTGGTCCTGGGAACACTAAGCCCCGACGCTCTCCGCGCGGCGATTGATCGTGCCCTCTCTCCCGCAGCAGCCCGAGCGCCATGACCGGGTTACTTCTGGCCCGTTGATCTCCAAACCTATTTGTAACCGTGGTAATCTTCCTCTCCCTAAGACCCTAAAGCATTTTTTATCGGGTTAGGCCAGGCGCGCGCGGATTCAGATGCAACGCGGCCAGAAGCGGCTGGTTCACTCTGGTCCAGGCTACAACGGCTCCCTTATAATCCGAGGTTATCGACATGGTTTCGCTGAAGACGGAACATCTGAAAAGATACAAAGACGTCGCCATGTTGTTAGTCAAATATGGCCGATCAGACCTGGTGGCCCAGGCTGGTATCGGTGAGATTATCGAATTCGACGAACCTACTCTAGCGAAGGAAATTCCTAAAGCCGAAGAGCTGGCCGCAGATCTCGAGAAGCTTGGTCCCACGTTTATCAAGCTCGGTCAGTTACTCTCCACGCGCGCGGATTTATTACCGGCTCCTTACCTCGATTCTCTGTCTCGGCTTCAGGATCAAATCGCACCATTCTCTTATGAAGAAGTGGACGCCATCGTTTCTGGCGAATTGGGCGTGCGCATCTCCAAGGCTTTTGCGGAGTTCGAACCCGAACCAATCGGAGCGGCGTCGTTGGCCCAGGTCCACCGGGCCTACATGCGCGACGGTCGCGCCGTGGTTGTAAAAGTGCAACGCCCCAACATTCGCGAACAGATCGTTGAAGACCTCGAAGCACTTGAAGAGGTTGCTACCTTTCTCGACACTCACACCGAATTAGGAAAGCGGTACGAATTCGGGAACATGTTGGGCGGACTGCGCAAAAGCCTAATTCAGGAACTCGACTTTAAAGCCGAAGCCGGCAACCTGGCGATGTTTGCTAACAACTTGCGGGAGTTTAAGCGAATTGTAATCCCCGAACCAATCATGGATTACTCGACGTCCCGAGTGCTTACAATGGAATTCATTCCCGGCAAGAAGATTACGGAAATCAGCCCGCTGCGCTTAATGGAAATCGATGGTAGCGGTTTGGCAGACGAACTCTTTCGCACCTACCTCCAACAGATTCTGGTTGATGGGGTGTTTCACGCCGACCCGCATCCCGGGAATGTTTTTCTGACGGACGATGAACGAATCGCCCTGCTTGATCTGGGAATGGTCGCGCGCCTGATGGGCAGTTTCCACGACAACCTTTTGCGGCTGCTGCTGGCTATCAGTGAGGGCCGCGGTGAAGACGCCGCTGAAACTTCGATCAAAATGGGTGAGCCGAAGCCCGGTTTCAATCGAAGTGAATTCGTCAGGCGGGTTTCGGAGTTGGTGGCTGAGAACTCCTCTGATGTTACCCGTCTCGATGCCGGCCCGGTGGCATTGGAGATCATGAGGATCTCCGCTGATTGTTGGTTTCGCTTGCCGCAAGAGTTCACCATGATTACGAAAGCGATGCTGAATCTCGATCGCTCCGTGTACACGCTCGACCCGGGTTTTGATCCAAACGCCGTGATCAAAGAACGAGCCAGTGAGATTTTGCAGCGAAACATTTTCAAGAGCGTTGCTCCGGGAAACATCCTGAGTGGCATCGTTGAGGTCAAAGAGTTTGCGGAAAAGCTACCGATGCGTGTCAATCGGATTCTTGATGCTGTCGGTAACAACGATCTCAAGATCAAGGTGGATGCGATCGACGAGAAGATTGTGCTTGAAGGTCTGCAAAAGGTAGCCAACAGAATTACCTTGGGATTGATCCTGGCGGCTCTAATCGTCGGCGCGGCAATGCTAATGCGTGTTGAGACGTCTTTCCGAATCCTGGGTTACCCCGGGTTTCCCCTCGTTTTCTTTCTGATCGCCGCAATTGCGGGAATGGCGCTAGTAGTCAGTATCATTTTTTACGACATCAAGCCGCGCGGGATAAACAAGAAGAAGTAGCGAACCTCACATCCGGCGGCAAAACCATAATGGGTCCAGCCTTAGGGGGCTCTCCCGCCGGCCTTTTGCTAATCGCTGTTTAAAAACTCAAGAATTTCTCAACCAGCCTGCAATAAAACTCTTCTCAGCCAGGGCGATGGGCAAGTTCTAAGCCGCCCGGCGATTTCACCGGGGGGAGACTAACGGACCTTCCAAACCAAAGGGGCAAATCCTCAACAAAAACCATGTTTCTAATCGAATCTACCGACACCTCAAGCGCACCCAGGGAACTCGTCGCGGAGAAAATCTCGGTTCCCAAACCATTCAGGATGGTTTCCCGGCCGCGTTTAGCGTGGCTCTTGGAGAACAGCCTCCGGTCGTGTACTTCAACTATCCTCAGCGGCCGGGCCGGAACCGGTAAAACGGCTCTTGCTTTAGATTTTGCTTTGAACTGCGGCAGAAAGGTGTGCTGGTACAAAGTCGATGCGCCCGAAGCGGACATGGCGGTCTTTTTTCACTATTTGACGGCAAGCATTCGCAAACAGCGTCCGGCGTTTGGTACCACGTCTTCTTACCTCGTAGGCACGATGGCTCCCGAACAGATTTCGCTGCTGGCTGAGGCTTTCGTCTATGACCTCGGTGACGGAGGGGGCGAGCCTTTGCTCATTGTAATCGAGGATTTGCATCTGGTATGTGATTCCGCCTGGTTGGTTCCGTTCTTCAAGCGCTTGCTGCCACTGTTACCGGCAGATGTGCATTTGCTCATTACCAGCCGGACGATGCCGCCGGCGCCACTCTGGCGAATGCGCTCCAAGCAAACTCTTTGTGTGATCGATGAAGAAACTCTGGCTTTTACCAGACAGGAAGCCACAGTTCTTTTTAAGAAGCATGGGTTGACGCCGGAGCACGCCAGCATTGCTCTCGATCACTCTCACGGACGCGCGTCGGCACTCGCACGGTTTGCAGCCACGCTGAGTGAAATGGCCGTTTAGTAAAGAGTCGCCATCTCGCCGATCCGATTGGCGAGGTGCAAAGAAGTTCCGCGATCATGGACCTGCAGCAACCGTTATCAGGAAACGTAAAGTTACCAGCCGATCTGGCTGCTGGTAGCTCGAAATCTTTTCCGCGTGTTAATCTGCGGAAAACCCAGACCCAGAGGCGCACAGAGATGGCTCGAACCCGCAAGGGAAAGAACCCCGCGGCATCTTTAGCCGGATCAGTTTCTCCCGGAGGGCAGCCCAGTTTCTTCCTGCGAACGAAACTGCTACCACCGCGGCCGGCGCCTGAGCTATTGCCACGACCGCGCCTCACCGAACGTCTCCTTGCCAATCTTGCTCACCCCGTAACTTTAGTAACAGCCAATGCCGGATCCGGAAAAACTACCCTCGTTGCGGACTTTCTGCGCACCCACACGCGCCCGTTCGTCTGGTACCAGTTAGACCACACCGACGCAGATCCTTTTGTCTTCCTGGGTTACGTCACCACCGGCATTCAGCAAGTGGTGCCGGGCTTTGGTCAGGCAATGTTTTCCTATCTTCAGGAAAGTGCCGGTGAACTGGCCAAACATCCGGAGCGTGCGGTTGATGTGCTGTTAAATGAGGTGCTGGAGCGGGTGGATCAGCAGCTGATTCTGGTTTTGGATGACTATCATCACCTTGGTGCGGAAACTCAGGTCCACGCGGTAGTTGATCGCTTGCTGGCGTATCTACCGGACGTGTTGCACATCGTTCTGATTTCGCGCGAGATGCCGCTTGCCCTGGCGCGCCTACGGGCCCAAACGCCACTCTCCGTTATCGATCGTTCCGACCTGCTTTTCACTGACGATGAGACCCAACAACTGTTTCGCAAGGTCTTTGATCTCGAGCTCACGGCCACGCAACTTGCCGAGTATCGTGAGCGCACGCATGGCTGGATCACTGCACTGCAGCTGGTCAGACAAGTGGCCCACCGCTCCGTAACCAGCTCGCGCGAAACTCATCAAGCCCTGCCCGATTTGGTCGAGGTATTACGACAATCGGAACGCGATATTTTTGACTACTTCGCCGAAGAGGTGTTTGCGGACGAGAACGCCGAGCTGCAGCAGCTGCTATTGAAATTGTCCTTGCTGGATCAGATCGATCTCGATACCTGTACGGCGCTTCATCCTGGTCTCAACTGCTCCCGCGTTTTGCCGAACCTGGTTCGGCGGAATGTTTTTATTTCAGTCGCCAGCGACGGTCGTGGCGAGGAGTATCGCTTCCATCCGCTTTTCCAAAGCTTTTTGCGACGCCGGCTGCGCAGCGAAATTGGACGTGCCGGGGTCGCCGCTGAACACCGCCGCTCTGCAAGTCATTTCCTGGGTCTGCGAGCTTGGGAGCAAGGCGTTCGCCATTTGGTGGCGGCCGAGGAGTTTGAGAGCGCGGCAACAGTAATTGCGGAGCAAGGCAATGAATGGATTGCCTCAGGTGCCCTGAGCTCGCTCGCGGTTCTCGCTGATGCTTTGCCGCAAACAGCGCTTGAAGCACACCCGCGCTCCCTGGCCTTGCGGGCCGAAGTGGCCCGGCTTCGCGGTGAATATGAAGCTGCGCAATCAATGTTTCGGCGTGCAGCGACTCTGCTGCAGCAACTAAAGGATTCAGAAGGCGAGGCAGAGACACTTCATTCGCTCGCCACCCTCTCGCGCCGCCAGGGCGATTTCAAGCGCGCTTTTACTTACCTTGATCGTGCGATCGAGCTGACGGATGCGAACTCGGTGGTGCGAACCAAATGCGGAAACACTCGCGGACTCTGTCTTGTCGCCATGGGCGATTGGATCGGAGCCGAGCGCGAGTTTCGGAGCGCCTTACAATCCGCCGAAGAGCGCAACGACGAGCATTACAGCCGGTTGATTGCACACAATTTGGGCACCCCGGCGGGAATTCGCGGCGACTTTGGCGAGGCCTTGCGATGGTTGCGGCGCATGTTGCGGCCAGATCAGAAAGAAGCGCCGATGCCGCAGGAGGCCGTGGCATATCTCAACATGGCGCGCTGCTATTTGTATCAGGGTGATTTCGCCGCTGGGGAGCTGAATCTCGATAAAGCCCTCGATCGATGCCAGCTCTTCAATCTCGTCGCCGTTAGCGCTGAGACGTTCGAGACTTACGGGAATCTCTATCGTGAGCGAGGCGATTTTGAAAGAGCGAACGAGTACTATGAGCGCGCGGCACGTGCTTATGACGACGCCGGCATTAATCTCGGGCGCACCGAGTGGTACGAAGAGCGAGCTTTGCTTAATTTGCAGGTGGGAAATCTTGGCGCTGCGCGCAACCTAATCGATCGGCTGCTCAGTGGGCGCTCGAAGGAAAAAGATGAAATCGCTTTCCATACTGCTTTGCTTACCCGTGGTCGCATCCGGACCACTCAAGGCGAGTTCAAAGGCGCCCGCGATGAGCTAATCGAAGCTCTCCAGTATTTTCACGATCACAACCTCTACTACTATGAAGCCCAGGCGTGTATGGCGCGCGCTACCTGTGAACTCAAACTGGATGACGAGCGCCAGGCGCGTGAACAAGTGAGACGTGCCATTGATCTCGCAGTCAGATACGACTACGAGTACTGGCTGAAAAGGGAAGTGCTACGGAACCCCGAAGTTTTTGCGATTGAAGAAACCGCCGAGTTGTTGCCGGCAGACCTGCAAGAGCAACTGAAGCACCTGCAAAAGCCGCTGAGCGCCGTTGCAGTTCCGGAAATTGCGCTGACAAGCACGCCGGTCACTGATCTCACCATCAGAATGCTCGGGCCCGTGGAAATTGTAAGGGATCCGACGCGCCCGCTCGCGGCCGACGCCTGGACCACGCGCCGTTCGCGCGACATCCTTTGCTTCATCACTTCACGGCGTCATCACCGCGCTTCGAAAGACAAGATTATCGACACCTTCTGGGGTGAAACCGATTTCGAAGTGGTGGAGAAAAATTTTCACCCCACTGTTTCCCACATACGGAAAGCGCTCAACAATAATCAGTCCTTGAAGCAAAACTTCTTGCTTTACCGCGACGGCGATTACCAGCTTAATCCGGAGTTTTCCTATCAAATCGACATTGAGGAATTTGACCGTTTGATGGGCGATGGAGAAAAAGCCCGGCGGTCGCGAAATTTTGACGAGTGCATTCAGTGCTACGAAGCGGCAGTCACGCTTTACCGGGGCGAATTTATGCAAGGAAGCTACGAACCCTGGGTCGAGGAGCAGCGAACCTATTACCGCGAACAGTATCTGCGGCTACTGGAGGCCCTCGCGGGCGTCGCCCAAAAAGAGGAAGACTGGCCTAAGGTTATGCAACTCGCCCAGCGGATCCTGCATGAGGATCAGTTTCGGGAGGATATTCACTGTCAAATCATGCGCGGCCATGCCGCTTTGGGTAACCGTGCAGCGGTCAAAGAGCATTTCGAGCTCCTGAAAAGGCTCTTGCAAGCGGAGTTAGGCGTAGAGCCGGCGCCCGAGAGCCACAAGCTTTTCCAGGAGCTCGTCGGCTGAGCCACTCGGGAATCACGAAAAAATCGCAATCTCGGCGCAACAACTTGAGCAAACGGTCAATTTAAGATGCATCACTCTTTTCAAACTTTGGGGTTGCTCGGTCAAGGTGGATGGGCGGCGGCGGCGGGCGGCAACCCCGACACGAGAAAAGCCGAATGGATCTTTCCAGCTTTAGAGAACCCGGATAGCCAGACTGCGCCAATAAACCCGACTGAGGTGATAGTTTGCTAAGAACTCCTGTCTTCAGATCAATCCAAACTTCAGCCAAAACTGCGCTTGCAATTCTATTAGTCTGCCTACTCGGTCTCTCGCCCGCGCTTGCTGGCGTCACGATCAGTCAGACAAACGGCATTGTTATGACGGGAGCTGATGGGATTGTGATGACCGGGGCCGATGGAATCGTCATGACTGGGGCCGACGGTTACATAACCTACGGTCCGAACGGAATCGTGATGACCGGCGCTGACGGTATCGTCATGACCGGTGCCGACACCTTCGCCACTCCCAATAGCGTGCGCATGACGAGTGCCGACGGAGCTAGCTTCTCCTACGCTGACGGAATTGTGATGACCGGAGCCGACGGAATCGTCATGACCGGTGCCGATGGCACAACCTACCGAGCAAACTCAGTAACAATCACTCTCGCAAATGGAATCGTAATGACCGGGGCGGACGGGATCGTCATGACCGGCGCTGATGGCGTGCAGCAGTCAGGCGCAAACGGAATCGTGATGACAGGTGCCGACGGGATAGTGATGACAGGCGCCGATGGGATCGTAATGACCGGCGCTGATGCGGTTCGAGCTGTAGGGGCGGATGGCGTCGTTTTCTCGGTCGTTCCCGATGGCCTTCGTTTTACGGGTGTAACCGGAATTGTAATGACTGGCGCCGACGGCATCGTGATGACCGGGGCTGACGGTATTGTCATGACGGGCGCTGACGGTATTGTGATGACGGGAGCCGATGATTCCAACCAGGGGTTCAACCAAAAGTTAATAAGTGTCGATCCCGAGCTGGCTTCACTGCTGAATCAGACGGTTGATGACAGCAGTATTAACGCCGTGCTCGTGTATCACTATCTGCCAGCCGAAGGCGACTTGGCGCGGCTGCAAAGTTTGGGCTTTGCGGGGGGCACACGGTTCCGGACTTTGCCGATGGTTATTATCTCCGGAACCAGGGACCAGATCGCCGCGGCTTCGCATCTGCCGGGCATTCGTTCGATGTACACGAATCGGACTCTTACCTTTAACAGCGAACCGGAAGTGCGCGCGGCCACTGGCGTAGAACGCACTCGGCGCGACGCTGATTTGGTGGGTCGAAACTTTGGCCTACAGCCGACTGGCCGAAATGTGACCGTCGCGGTTTTGGATACCGGCATTGATGGCACGCACGGAGACATAGCGGGACGAGTTACGAAGAACATCAAACTGGCCGATACGCAGAGTGCGAGCACCGGCTTCAACTATCCGGTTAACTCCGACGGTCTTGCGAACACGGATCAACTTTACGGGCACGGAACATTCGTCGCAGGCGTTATTGCCGGGAATGGCAGCCTTTCGGCTGGAAAGTTTGCGGGTGTGGCGCCGGGCGCCAAACTGGTTGGACTAAGCGCCGGAGACGCAACACTGCTGTATGTCCTGGGCGGGCTCGATTACCTGCTAAGTAATCCCAGTCTCGGGGTTCGTGTTGTCAATTGCAGTTTCTCGGCAAACACACGTTTCGACACCAACGATCCAGTTAATGTAGCGACGAAGATGCTTACGGATTACGGCATCAATGTTGTCTTCTCTGCAGGCAATACGGGGCCGGGCACACACACGTTGAATCCTTACGCAGTTGCGCCCTGGGTCATCAGCGTGGGCGCCACCGATGCAAATGGCCGTTTGGCTGACTTTTCTTCGCGCGGCGACTTCGCCAGTCCTCTATTTCAACCCACTCTCGTTGCGCCGGGCGTCAACGTCGTCAGTCTGCGCGGCTCGGGAATAACAAATGTCACGGGAGCCGCAGGTCTGGCAGGTGCAGATACTCAAAAACTAAATGCGGGCGAGTTGCCAAATTACACCACCGCGAACGGAACCAGTTTTTCGGCGCCGCAAGTCGCAGGCGCAATCGCTTTGATGTTGGAGGCGAATCCAAGTCTGACGCCGGCAAATGTAAAAGACATTCTTAAACGCACCGCCACGCCAATGGCTTCATACTTCGAGCATGAAGTTGGCGCAGGCATGCTGAACGTACACGCGGCGGTGCTGCAGTCGGCTTTCCCCGGGCGCCGGATGGGCGATTGGCGCAAGCTACATAGTACCCAAGTGCAGTTTTCCAATGATCCCCTCACCCCGTTCAACGGCACAGTCCAGCCGGGCGCCAATTCTGATACCACTTTAAAAATGCCAAGCAACGCGGTGTTTGCCGCAATTCAAATTGGCTGGGGCCCATTGTGGACGACAAACGATTTGGGAGTTCAGGTCTACAACAACGTGGGAAGCCTCGTCGCCCAAGCCAATTCCTTAAATCTCTTAGGTTTGACTGGTAAACAGGAAAAGGTGTCGTTAATTCGCCCAGCGGGTGGAAATTGGCGGGTCAGCGTGAGGAATACGTTGGGCACTTTTGGAACGTCGCAACCATTTAACGGAGTGCTTCAAGTCGGACGCGCGAGCTACGCGCCGATGAATGACATCAGTAATTTAAGCCCGGCGGTTAGGGACGCGATTTATCAAAGCATTCGGACCCTCGCTATGCAGCCGAACGGTGCTTCATTCAAGCCGGAAAGGACGGCCACGCGAGCTGATGTCGCAATGGCTTTGGTCGCGGGCGCCCAGATTCCGCAATACCTCGCTGGTCAGCCGCTTTATTCCGACGTACAGGACGTGACCACCAGACTGTTCGTCGAGAGCGTGCAATCTTACTCGAACGGCTCAATCTTTCCTGATGCGTCGACAGGCGCTCAGTTTCGCCCGAACGACGGCATTACACGCCTTACGGCGGCTGTTGCTTTGGTCAGGGCTGCAGGACTGCGCTCCGAGGCAGAAGCGCGAGCGGGGATGCCTCTGGCGGTTTTAGATGCGGCTTCCGTTCCCAGTGAGTTAAGAGGTTACGTCTCGCTCGCGATTGCTGAAGGGTTGTTGAAGAGCGATACTCTTTTCCGTCCTCTGAATCCCTTGACCCGAGCTGAACTGGCGCAGGCAATCGCCATCCTCGAGACACGTAAGGGAAGGTAAGGCTTAACTTAGTAACTCTTTAAGAGTTGACTCGTCGTCTTCGGTGAGAAATGTAAATTGGAGACCGAAACCCACGGCGTCCTGACAGGATGTAACCTCACCGCGCAACTGTAACCATTCTCCGGATGGTAGAGCGATCTCAAGGGATACAATTTCGCCGACTTCAACGCGCGTCACTGTATTAACAAAACACCCACCCATGCCAATATCTTCGATTCGCGCGTCATGCTGACCGGAAAGTCCATCCCAGCGCGCGGTTAGGTTTACCGACTTGCGAGAGTCTGTGCGTCTGTTCTGAGTCATTAGGAGAAACTCCTGACGAGGGTCCTACAGTAGATCATTTGATTCAAACCAGCTGACCGTAGAACACTCTCGTATCGTATTCAAGAGCTACGCTTCCATTTTCCTCATTCGAATCAAACAAGTCCTGTAGCGCTTTTATCATTGGTTCAAACTTTGGGTTACCGGGTTCCGGCGTGTAAGAAGCCGAGAGGACGCGACCTTTAAACCCCGCAAAGTCGAACGCTTGCCTGTTAGGAAATTCCTTATGTTTGAAGGACTGGGGCGCAAAAAACCTGGCCATCTGATCCAGGGGGTCAAACTCCTGCACTTTTGCATAGTCGGTTCCATACTCGCGCAAGAGGGCTTCATAGTCCCGCAGGAATGCAGTCGAATCCAAGCGGCGGTCGTTCCAGATCAACGCTACAAAGCCTCCGGGTTTTAGGATGCGCACAAACTCGTTCCGTGCGGCTGCGGAGTCGAACCAGTGGAAAGCCTGTCCGGCCGTAATCAAACCGACGCTGACGTTAGGGAGCGTCGTGGCTTCCGCCGACCCTTTTACGCTTTGAAACTTGGAATATTCCCGCAACAGGTTCTCGGCAGCGCCTCGCATCGCCTCGTTTGGTTCAACCCCAATCACGGTACTTCCGTTCTTTAATAACAGCTCAGTAAAGATGCCGGTGCCGGACCCAACATCCGCCACGATTGAGCCGAGAGCCAGTCCGCACTCGGAACGCAAAAGTTCGATTACCTCGGCTGGATAGCCGGGTCGGTACTTGGCATAGGTTTCAACGCGACTGGTGAAGCGTTCAGTTGGACTTGACATTGATCTTTGGGGTTGGGGACGTAAGACTCTTATTCCAAGCCTTGCGCGCGCGCAATGGCCTGCTGCCGATTGTCGATTCTTATAAGCACGCGGTATCCAAGCAACAGGAAAAGGATGAACGCAAAAGTTAACGGCAACCGCACATCCGATTTTACGAGCAGCCAGAAATGCAACACGCCACCAACGGCAGCAAGATAGACCAGACGATGCAATTTTGCCCAGAGTTTGCCACCCAAACGTTTCACCATCTTGTTCGTGGATGTGATAGCCAGGGGCGTCATTAAAAAGAAAGCAGTCATGCCGATGGCGATGAACGGCCGCTGCATTACGTCACTAACAATGCTGCGAGGACTGAAAAACCGATCGAACCAGATGTACGTGAGCAAATGCAGAGTGCCGTAGAAAAAGGCATAGAGTCCCAACATCCGTCGAAATTTCACGACCCAGTTAGCTCCTGTAACTTTTCGAACCGGCGTCAGGGCTAAGGTAATCATTAAAAAGACAAGCGTGAGCATTCCCGTCGTGCGCGTCATGAATTCAACGGGATTCGCACCCACTCGGTCCCGATAGACGTCCCAAATCAGCAGCAGCAAGGGCACGAGCGAGTTAACAAGGACGAGAACTTTTGGAAACTTGGATTTCATTAGAACTTAGAACTTCGAACTTGTTCTCTTCTCTACTACGATCAAGCCGGAATGCAACAGGTCTCAAAAGCGAACAAAGTTCTAAGTTCAAAGAACCAAGTTCAAAGCTTTCGGCACTCAAAAATT
Source organism: Pyrinomonadaceae bacterium (assembly GCA_041750995.1). Classification (GTDB taxonomy): domain Bacteria; phylum Acidobacteriota; class Blastocatellia; order Pyrinomonadales; family Pyrinomonadaceae; genus PSRF01. Next base: position 90,283 of record JBGSYG010000065.1, read on the forward strand.
TCGTATCAAATCCATTCCCTTATACAAATGTCCCACTTGCGCTTCATAACCGTTGAACATCAGAGTATCTCGCCGCAAATAGTCGCCCACTCGTAGTTCCGTGGCCTGACTCCAGCGCGGATGCGACACACTCGGATTTACATTCGAATAAAACCCGTACTCACTCGGCGCCTGGAGATTCCAGGTTGCTGGCGGCTGGTTTGCGACGAGGCTAATCTTCACCACTGACTTAATACTCTTAAAACCGTACTTCCAGGGCACCACTAAGCGAATCGGCGCACCGTCTTGGGGCGGAAGTTTTTCGCCGTAAAGACCAGTCGCCATAAGCGTCAGAGGGTGCATCGCCTCGTCGAGTCGCAAACCCTCAACATAAGGCCAGTCAAGCACGCCAGTTCGCTGGTTTGGCATGCGCTTAGGATCGAAGAGTGTTTGAAATGCGACAAACTTCGCTTCAGCCGTAGGCTCAACCAACTCAAGGAGTTTCGCGAGCGGAAAACCAATCCATGGAATCACCATCGACCAACCTTCAACGCAGCGGAGCCGGTAGATCCTTTCCTCAAGCGGGAACTTGAGAAGCTCGTTTAGATCAAAACCGCGGGGTTTGTTGACGAGTCCTTCAACTGCAACTGTCCATGGCTGGGTGATAAAATCGCGAGAGGCCCCGGCGACTCCCCCTTTGCTGGTCGAAAACTCATAGAAATTGTTGTAGTTGGTGATGTTGGCTAAAGGAGTTAGCTTCTCGTTTACCGCAAAGCCTCTGCTAAGCGCTTCGTCATTGTTCGACTTCGCCACATTTGCCAGCGTTTCGCCCTTGGGTGTTGCCAATGGTGGCGGATTCAGCTTGCGATAAAGGAATCCCGTGGCCGCCATTGTCGCCGCAAGCGCGCTGCCACGCATGAATAAACGGCGGTTCAGATAAACCCGCTTGTCAGTGATTTCGTCCGTCTTGTTATCCAGCATCTTCACTTAGATCCGCACCGCTTGTTGAACGTTCGCTGACACAGTTTCACAGCGCCTGCCTCTAAGATGCAAAAGTCTTGAGTAACCGTGTGCAACATAATAGTATCGCGCCGCCCTTTAGCGAAAACTGCGCGTCGCCTTCAACCATTTGTCGCAGCAAGACGAGAAAACTTTACAAAAATCCGCGCCTGACTCTGAAGTTTCAACCCCTATGTGGGTGAAGCTCGCAAAATGGGGCGTGGTGCTTGGCGCCGCTCTAGCCATCCTTGCGATCCCACCGCCTGAAGGCATCACTCCCAAGTCCTGGCAGCTGTTCGCGATTTTCGCCGCGACAATTACCGGTTCAATTGTGCGGCCCCTTTCGGGCGGTGCTGTTGTGTTACTCGGAGTAGCGACGATTGCCTTAACCGGAGTCTTGCCTGTTGAGGAAGCGCTTGGCGGTTACTCGGATCCAATAGTCTGGTTGGTTTTGGCGGCGTTTTTCATGTCGCGAGGCATGATCAAAACGGGTCTCGGCCGGCGGATCGCTTTCATATTCATCCGCACTCTCGGCCGGAGCTCATTAGGCTTGGGTTATGCGCTGGTCTCGACCGACATGTTGCTGGCGTCTGTAATTCCCTCAAATGCGGCCCGTGCAGGCGGAATCGTGTTTCCTATAGCAAAGAGTCTGGCTGAAGCTTACGAATCTAAGCCGGGGCCCACAGCGCGTCGCCTTGGGGCCTTCCTAATGACACTCATCTACCAATGCGACGTGATTGTTTGTGCAATGTTTCTTACCGGCCAGGCTTCGAATGTATTGATAGCGAAGTTTGCTCGAGAGGTAACGGGAATCGAGCTGAGCTATGCTCGTTGGGCCATTGCCGCGGTGATCCCGGGCTTACTCTCCTTAATCGCCTTTCCGCTCATCCTGTATCGAATCTTTCCTCCTGAAATCAAACATACCCCCGCGGCTAGTGAGTTTGCCGCGAGGGAGTTGCGCCAGATGGGACGAATGTCTCGACACGAAAAGCTGATGCTGCTTGTGTTTGCTTTGATTGCGGGTCTATGGATGACCACCGGTCTGCATGCGATCAACTATGCGGTTGTGGCCCTCGTGGGAATTGGTGTCTTGCTCTTAAGCGGTGTCTTGACTTGGGATGACGTGATTAGCGAAAGAAATGCGTGGGATGTTTTTATCTGGTACGGCGGACTCGTCAGAATGGCAGAAGCCCTCGGCGAAACAGCAATCATCAAGAAATTTGCCGACGCAGCGGCCGGGTTTACAACTGGTTGGACGTGGTGGATGGCACTTGCATTACTGCTACTCGTTTACTTCTATGCCCATTACGGTTTTGCGAGCATCACGGCACACGTGACGGCGATGTATATTCCGTTCGTTACAGTAATCATTGCTGCCGGAGCCCCCGCTTATTTGGCGGTGCTTTCGCTTGCTTACTTTTCGAATCTAAGCGCCTCGCTAACCCACTATGGCACCACGCCTGCGCCGATCTATTTTGGTTCAGGCTATGTCACTCAGCGAATGTGGTGGCGAATCGGCCTAATTGCTTCGCTGATAACGATTCCCATTTGGGGAATCATTGGCTTTGCCTGGTGGAAACTTCTGAAACTCTGGTAGATTTTCGCCCTTGTCCTGTACGCAAACTGTTTGTTTGCGGACTTAACCGTGAGTTCAAAAATGGCTGGCTACTCAGGAACCCCTTTGCTTAAGAAGCTTGGTGTGAAACCAGGTTATCGTTTTGCACTCGTGGGGGCGCCAAAAAATTTTAAGGAAGAACTCGGGGCGCTTCCAGCGACGGCGAAATTCGCCTCCGCAACCGCTGATTCACTAAATCTGATTCTCGCGTTCGTCTCTTCGGAAAAAGAATTGATGATGAAATTTGCGCCGCTGGCAGCAAAGCTTCAAAAAGATGGAATGATTTGGGTTGCCTGGCCCAAGAAGAGTTCAGGTGTCGTCACCGACCTGACGTTCAACAATGTGCAGAGAATCGGTCTCGATGCTGGTCTGGTTGACGTAAAAATTTGCGCCGTCAACGAAATCTGGTCCGGACTCAAGTTCGTCTATCGGTTAAAGGATCGAGTTGGACGATAGCTCGAGACTATTTCCACAGGGTTCTGTGGAAAACTGTGTGGAAAAAACGATCCTAAATGTCACAAGATTGTTAGATCCGAATTACAGACCACTTTGCACACGCGTGCGGCGTGGCCCGAATGACTTTGCCATCAACACATTGACTAATTAACTCGATCGCACAACGTGCTAATCATACGTATTCTCACCCTCGCGTTCTTCACTTGCAGAAATGAAACTCGCCTTAAAAAGTTTTTTGGTTCAGTCCGACTTCATCTCTTCGATTGCGGACGGTTCAAATTGATAATTAAGACTTCGTCCACTAATGGTAGGACCAGGTCTTACTGCATCGAACTTGTTGCGCAAACAGAGGGCGAACGCTTTGTAGTTAAAACCGAGAGTTCGTTTTTTGCGAAAGAATTTGCGCGCTAAAAATTTTATCTCTATCGAATTCATCGGCAATTTAAAGCAAAAAGTTTAGGCCTTGCGATCATCTATCTTCACGTTTCAGAGTCGTTTGCATTTTCAATTTGCTGCATCACTTGATTAATCGCGATCGAAAAAATTTCTGAACGCTATGTGTCATTAGTACTTCGAAAAAGTAGTTGCAAAAAAATCTTCGATGACTATAATGCGACTCCCCTCGACTGAGCGAATGATTGTTAGAGCGAACTGAAGTCGGCAATCGGTTGTTTGAATCTGTTGGCAGGGTAAGTAGTCCTTATAAATTATCTATCGCAAGGCCCCCATGAACCTCCTGAACAGATCCAACCTTGTAACGACAACGACACCTTCAACAACTCGAGGTAGGCGCTAACAATCCCAGGCGAATCCGGTCTAACCGGGTCCCTTCGCCGATTAATGACATAACCGCCAATTTGCTGACCGGCAGATTCCTCCGTCTCCGATCAACGGGGAAGTTTTGTCTTTCGCGACGTTCACGCGGGAAATACTGTTGATTGGTGGAGCGTCGAATAATGAAATCCAGTCCTGAACGAGCACTTGAAACGAAGGATTGTCCGATCTGCGCTCAGGCACTTCCAGTGTCTGAATTTGGGATTTGCCGCGCGCGCAAAGACGGGAGAAATCTTTACTGCAAGAGTTGTATTCGCAAGAAGGTGACTGAAAGCCGGCAAGTGTTGCGGGAGTACAAGTCCGCACGCAAGCGTTACGTTTCGCAACAAACTCTAGAAGCCCAGGGAAACGACTCTTCGTCGCAGAATTTGTCGCGACTTCTGAGTAAGCTTTCACCAATCGAGCGCGTTAGAGAAGCAATCAAGAAGAATGCGCGAACGCAGAAGGAGATAGCCCAGGAAACAAAGCTAGGAAAGGATGAAATTGGCGACGCGCTCGCGAACCTGCTGCTCTGGACTCACGAAATACGCACCGAAGTTGTTGATAACACTCGCATGTATTTCATCAACGACGCGGCCGAAGCCGTAACCATGCAGATCGACACGCCACAGCTGCCGCGGCGCAAGCCGGATGTCCCCAGTTCTTTCAGCGCCTTACAGGGCCTAATGCCAGGAAGAAAGCCCGAAGGGGAAACGGAGAAGATTGGCGGTTGGGTGGCGGCCTAAACGCGAAGAACGACCTTGCTAGCTAGTCCTGAAAGGCATCAAGTACCTCACCAGCGTGTTCATCAGGTTTGACCTTCGGGAAGATCTTTTTAATCTTGCCCTTTTCATCAATGAGAAAAGTGGTGCGCAAGACTCCCATGTAAGTTCTTCCCATGAACTTTTTCTCGCCCCAGGCTCCGTAAGCCTCAGCTATCGAACGGTCCGTATCAGCAAGCAGGGTAAAAGGCAGCTTGTACTTCTCTGAAAATTTTTTGTGAGCCGATTCTTTGTCCGGCGATACGCCCATAATCCTGATGCCGCGTTTCTTAAATTCAGAAAATGCATCGCGAAACGAACAAGCCTCTTTCGTGCAGCCGGGTGTATCATCCTTGGGATAAAAATAAAGCACGACTTTTTCACCGCGCAAGTCTTTGAGCTTGACGGTATTTCCTTCTGCGTCAGTGGTGGTGAATGCAGGCGCCACACTTCCTTCTTTGAGCATGATCTTCTCCGATTAACTGTTTCTACGATAACGAAAGCCATTCTAAGCGCGAGGTACGAACCCCGCAAGAAGTGAAAAATGGCAACGAAGAAAGCAAAGCGGAACAATCACTGGATGGTGAAGCAGGAGCCGGAAACGTATTCCTGGGATGATTTTGTGCGCGATGGACGAACTGATTGGACTGGGGTGCGGAACTATCAAGCGCGAAACAACCTGCGCGAAATGAAAACCGGCGACCGCGTACTGTTTTACCACTCGGGGAAGGACAAGGCGGTCGTGGGTATCGCTGAAGTGGCTAAGAGCGCGTACCCAGATCCCACTGCACCAGACCCACAGTGGGTCGCCGTCGATCTGAAACCCGTGAAAGCCTTTGCCGCTCCTGTGCTGTTGCCCGCGATTCGTTATGACAATCGATTGAGTGGGCTGCCGCTAATCCGGCAGTCGCAACTATCGGTAATGCCATTAACCAAGGATGAATTCGATGTGCTCGTGGGTATGGGCAGTGGTGCAAAGCGCAAGAAGTAACTTATTACGTTGGAGGCGGAATGTTTCAACAAATTGATTACACGATGGTGATTGTTTCCGATATGGCTCGATCAGTTGAGTTTTATCGAGACAAGCTGGGCATCCCATTGAAGTTTGAATCGCCTGAGTGGACTGAGTTCTTGACGGGCACGACGACACTCGCGCTTCACGGCGGCGGGATCAAACAGGAAAGACGTGGTGGAGCTGATAAGGACGCCGGCACCTGCTCGATTGGCTTTAATGTTGAGGACGTGGATAAGACTTACGAGGAAATGAAAGCGCGGGGCGTATTTTTCGTAATGCCGCCGACGCAAAGAGAAGGGGAGGGAATCAAACTGGCGGTGGCCGTGGATCCCGACGGATTACCAATTTCCTTTGCGCAGCTTGTAAAGTAAACGCTGTATTGGTAAGTCCGCATCGCGGACTTTGAGAGCTAAGGGGCGCTAAGTTATTTTGAACAGACTCGGCTCCATCGTTTCGTCAGACGCTCCCTTAGGAAAAGCAACCTCGTCTAGTTGCGGATACTTTTCAAACAACGGAAGGGGAGCAGGCACCTTATTCCCAACCAGAATCGACTTAATCTCAAGCGCATTTACTACAGCCTTTCCCAGAAAGTGATTATTGGTAATCACATAACTCTCCTTTGTTTGCTTCGCCACCTCCCTGATCCTCGTAATCCACGGGTCTAACTCGTCCAAAGAATAGAGGTAGTTATAGCGGTCGTCGCGTGGCGCCTGCTCGCGAAACCAGTTGCCATAGTTGCGGCCGTGCAAGCGAACGTAACCTATTCCCGAAGTCGTCAAGGCGGCAGGCTTGATTGATTTCGCAAAGAGTGGTTGGTCGATATTGCAGATTCCCACGCCTTTTTCTTCCAGCTCCTCATAAATCCCAGGCGTGTTCCAGGACGCGTGTCGCACCTCGAGTACGAGGGGATATTCTTGAAACTGGACGATGAGCCGTCCCAGATAAGCACGCTCCTCCTCCGTGTTTTTGAATGACCAGGGAAATTGAATCAGGATTGCTCCAAGTTTTCCGGATTCGGCGAGTGGATTCATAGCCTCGCGAAAAGTCTTTTCATCCTCAGCGGTGGCCTTGCCGCGCTCATGAGTAAATATGCGGTGGAGCTTTGCAGTGAAGGTGAAATCAGGATTCCCTTCGACGCGTTTCGCCCAGGCTTTCGTTGTTGTCGGAGTCGGGGGCCGGTAAAAACTGCTGTTGATCTCAATCGTGTCGAAGAATTGTGCGAGGTAGCTCAAGGGATCAAGCTTCGAGCCGGGTTTTTGCGGATAGACAACGCCTTCCCAGTCTTTGTAGGACCAGCCGGCGGGACCGATGTGGATTACGGATTGCCGATTGGCGATTGCCGATTGCCGATTGACCTTCATATCAAACAAGACCTGTGCTTTGAGATATCCAGAATATAACCAGCCTAAGAGTTCGTTCGCGGGTTAATTCCAGGGATAAGAGATCTTTGTCTAACGCCGAGGCGGCGAGCACAGAGCCGCAACGAGATACAGCATATTGAAACGGAGTAAATCTACCTTTGCTGCTAATGCATCCTTTGCGGCTCTGCGTCTTGGCGAAGCGCCGTCTCATAGTCTCTGATTTCAGGTGCCCAGCAACTCTTTGACTTGCCGGATTGATAGCTCACTTTTTAGGGTCTTTGACTGTTGCATTGCACAAGGTTTTAATTGGCAATTGGCAATCGGCAATTGTAAACATCCCCTATGGTATAACCCTAGCCTTAAGATTCCACTGAAGAAAGGAGGTGATCCCATGCGATTGACCGAAATGGTCTCGTGTTCCGGTTGAGCGGCTAAGCTGCCTCCGAGCATCCTCGCTCAAGTATTGAGCGGGTTACCAAAACAGCCTTTTAACGAAAACTTGATTGTCGGTTTTGATACTGCTGACGACGCGGGAGTATTTCGCCTGCGCGACGACCTCGGAATCGTACAGACCCTCGATTTCTTCACCCCGATCGTTGATGACCCGTTTGTCTATGGGCAGATCGCTGCCCTTAATTCAATCAACGACGTCTGGGCGATGGCGGGCACGCCGCTGACCGCCATGGCGATCACCTGCTTTCCGAAGAAAGGCGTGGCGCCGGAAATTCTTGGAGAAATAATGCGTGGTGGTCTGGAAACGCTGAACAGTTACGGCGTGACTTTGATTGGCGGTCACAGCGTCGACAATGAACAGATCATGTTTGGCTACTCGGTAACCGGAGTTATCGACCTGGGGAAGATTGCGAAAAATTCAGGAGCACACGTAGGAGATGTCGTCATTCTGACAAAACCGATCGGAACGGGCGTGATTTCCACCGGAATCAAGTTTGGCAAGGCCAGCGAAGCCGTTGCGGCAAGTTCTGTACAGACCATGTTGACTCCGGGCAAACACGCGGCTGAAGCGATGCAGGAGTTTGGCGTCAAGGGCGCAACTGATGTCACCGGCTTCGCACTGCTAGGTCATGCGTGGGAAATGGCCAGGGCCAGCAAGGTAACGATAGAAATCGATTCTGCGGCCGTGCCTCTGCTTGAAGGCGCGCTTGAATTGGCCAGTCAGGGGCTGCTAACTGGTGGCGACAAGAGCAATCGCGAATATGTTGGTGAGGATGTAATGATTGGGGAAACAGTAGATTCAAATTTGGTAAAGTTATTGTTCGACCCGCAGACTGCCGGCGGGATGTTAATCGCGATTCGGGCCGATCAGGCCGAGGCGCTTTTATCATGTTTGCGCGAAAACTATTCGCAGGCCAGTGTGATCGGAAGAGTAATTGCGCGAACAACTCATTCTCTCTTGGTAAATTCTGTTTGATGAGATGGAGGTATGTAACTTGCTGCTCGATTTGCATGTGAACGACACCGAACCATCGGAGATGGCGTGAGCATAAAGCCCGGGGCGTGTGCCCCAGGTCAACTTGAATTAATGAGATAAGGCCGCAAAGCGGGCGACAGCTTTACCTCGCGCCCATCGCGGGCTTTGAAATTGTAATCTTACGGCACACCTGGGGCTCACGCCCGAGGCTTTATGCTTTCACCTGCTCCGCAGGTTGTCTTTTGTGATGAATTTTTCCAAGCGGGTTTCTCAGCTAAATGATTGCCACGACAACCAGCAGGGTCGCTATGTGCTTTACTGGATGCAGATGTTCAAGCGCGTGGAAGATAACGACGCGCTCAACTTTGCTATCCAGCAGGCGAATGAGCGAGATCTGCCGCTAGTGGTTTATGAGGGCCTGAAGTTTTACTATCCCTGGGCCAACGATCGCATCCACACTTTCATTCTCGAAGGGGTAGCGGAAAAGCGTTCCGAATTCAAGCGCCTCGGCATTCGCTACGTTTTTTACCTGCAGCGTGATGAACGCGATCCCCGCGACACGGTTGCGCAGCTAGCCAACGACGCCGCCCTGCTCGTCACTGACGACTATCCCTGCTTCATTATTCCCGAACACAACCAGAGCATTGTTGAGCAGGTAAGGATTCCGGTTTTTGCCGTCGATGCCAATGGCGTCATTCCGCTCAGCTGTTACTCGAAAGAAGAGTATGCCGCTTATACGATCCGGCCGAAGATCAAGAAACTGTTGCCTGAATTCTTAGGACGTTCTCCGCTGCCGGGACTGCAAAGGCACGCGGGAGATTTCAAAGTTGATTGTCCGGAAACTGAGGTGTCGGAGCAAAACATTCCGGAGCTGGTGTCACAATGTGCCATCGATCATTCGGTTGCTCCCTCCCGGCAGTACAAAGGTGGGACAAACGCCGCGCGTCAGCGTCTCAACCATTTCGTCTCAAAAATTCTGCCGAAGTATGACAAGGTTCGGAGCAAGCCGGATCTTGACGGCAGTTCAAGACTCAGTCCCTACCTGCATTTCGGTTTCATTTCGATTCAGGAAATCGCCGCAGCCGTAAAGAAAGCGAAAGCTCCAGCCGCAGCCAAAGCGGCGTTTTTAGAGGAAGCGATTGTGCGGCGCGAGCTTTCGTTCAATTTCACCCGCTTCAACCCGGACTACAACTCTATCGCTTCTTTGCCGGCATGGGTGCAGCAAACAATGCGCGATCATATTGATGACCCGCGTCCTGATTTGCTGGAGCCGGAACAGATCGAAACGGCGGAAACGCCGGATGAACTTTGGAACGCCGCACAACGTGAGTTGCTGGTGAGCGGCGAAATGCACAATTACGTGCGGATGCTTTGGGGCAAGCGAGTAATTGAGTGGCAACCGAATTACGAGTCCGCCTTTGCCCTACTGGAGCACCTGAATAACAAGTACGCGCTCGATGGCCGCGACCCCAACTCCTATGCAGGCATTCTCTGGTGTTTTGGGAAGCACGATCGGCCATGGTTTGAGCGGGCGATTTTCGGCAAAATTCGTTATATGACTTCGACCAGTACCGGCAGAAAGTTCGATGCAGCGGAATATATCCGTTGGACTAAAACGTTGGCTTCGGAAAAAGTTGAGCATGCCACCGCCGGAGCTGGTGGCGCCCGAGGAAAACTGGAGCAGCTCGATTTGCTGGAGCGCTAAGTTGGCGAGTATTCTTAATACGGTTCCCGAGTTGATGGCACGAGCGACACCGCGCTAAGGCGCGGTGAGAATGATAGGTTCAAGTCTTGGCTTCCATTGTTTCCAAACCTGAGGCTGTCGATACCACCACGCTAGCGCAGCTCTATCGCCAGGTGCGGGCCCGCACGATGAAAATCGTCGCGCCCCTGGAGATTGAAGACTATGTGATTCAGACGGCGGAATACATGAGCCCGCCGCGCTGGCACATCGGCCACACCTCGTGGTTTTTCGAAACGCTCTTACAGCAATACAAACCGGGTTACGAAGTTTACTCGCGACAGTTTCTCTTCTACTTCAACTCTTACTATGAAGGGTTTGGCGCCCGCATCGAGCGGCCCAAGCGCGGGACGAAGTCGCGTCCTACGGTTAAGGAAACTGTGGCCTATCGTCAACGTATCGATGAGTTAATGCTCGAGTTTCTCCCCAGCGTAGCCGCACACCCGGATGCCGCCACCATTCGCTCACTAGTCCGGCTTGGGCTTGAGCACGAGATGCAGCATCAGGAGCTTCTGGTTTACGACATCAAGCACTTGCTGTGTGACCAGTATGACGCTCCCAGACAAGCTCCTCCCGCCTCTTTGGTCGACGTTGAAGGCATGGCTGAATTTGCCGGCGGACTGTTTTGGCTGGGATCCGACGAACAAGTCCAAAGTCCAATGTCGAAAGTCCAAGGTCCTGGCCTTGCTGCTTTCGCCTTCGATAATGAGAAGCCCGGGCATCGGGTTTTCCTCCAGGACTTCGCCCTTGATCGCGCGCTCGTCAGTAACGCTGATTATCTCGAGTTCATGCGGAGCGGCGGCTACGACGATTATCGCTGGTGGTTTTCGGAAGGTTGGGAGGCGGTTAACAAGGAGCAATGGAAAGCGCCACTCTACTGGGAGCTGCATGATCGGGAGTGGCTCATTCGTGATTTCTCCGGCTTGCGTCCAGCGGAAGAAAAAGGAAAGGATCCGGTCTCGCACGTGAGTTTCTTCGAAGCCTCGGCTTACGCGAAGTGGGCAGGGAAGCGCTTGCCGACTGAAGCCGAATGGGAAAAAGCCGCGCGTGACGCAGTGACAAGGGGAGGCGGAGACAGGGAGACGGGGAGACGGGGTGAAGCGGAGGCGCCGGCCGATCGATTGTTAGCGTTTCCCTGGGGCAATGAACCGGCAACCAGCAATCGCGCAAACTTGCTGGAGAACTCGTGCTGGACTGTGTCGCCCATCGGAGCGTTTCCGCACGGCGCGAACTCCGCAGGCTGTCACCAATTGATTGGCGACGTCTGGGAGTGGACGACTTCCGATTACGTACCTTATCCCGGATTCAAATCGGAGTTTGATGAGTACAACGATAAGTGGTTTGTAAATCAAAAGGTACTGCGCGGCGGTTCGTTCGCGACCCCGCAAGTTCATATTCGTTCCACCTATCGTAACTTTTTCCACGCGCACGAACGCTGGATGGTTTCCGGATTTCGCTGCGCGAAGGATTTGTAGTGGAGATGGAAGATGCCTGACCCTGACCCGCGCGCAACCGTCAAGGAATTTCTCCTTGCCGAATACCAAAATGTTGCTGAATCCTTTTGGAAAAACGAACAGACAGGCGAAACTCGCGTTAATTGGTTTATCGGCATTGTCACAGCCGGTGCCGGAGGGTTAATTGGTCTGGCGAGCGCTGAACATCGACCGCACGGAGAGCCCTTACGTCTGATCTATCTCGCAGCACTCTTTGCTTTGCTCTGTTTTGGAATCGTTACCCTCTTCAGAATAGTTAAACGCAATGAAAAAACGGATGGCTACAAGGATGACGCGCAGCGCATTCGTGGCTTGTTCCAGGATCGTTTTGACGACGCCGACATCCTCCAAAATTATCACTCTTTTGGCCCGAAGAATCCCGACAAGGGAGTCGCAAGAACATTCGGCGGTTTGGCCCACACGGTTTCTACAATTAACAGTTTGATTCTCGCGGGTCTGGCGGCAATCTTGTTTTATCCCTTTGGCGGAGTCTTGATGTTTGTTAAGGATAGAGATATCCAAATTTGGTTAACCTACCCAATTGCGATAGTCGCATTTCTGCTCGCGGCCTTTCTTCAATACAAGTGGATCGAAAAGAAGGAAGAGAAAAGTTGCTCCAAATGACCTCGACGCGGAACCAGCCAGGCAACCCGCGCAGGCTGACTCACGCCGGTGGAATCGTCTTTAGGGGGAGCAACGAAAATGTTGAGTACCTGCTTGTCGGTCCCAGCAAGGAAGTGGAGACAAATCCGGAATGGCTTTTACCCAAGGGTCATATCGACGCCGGTGAAGAAGAATTAGAGGCGGCTATTCGAGAAGTGCGCGAGGAGACAGGGTATGTCGGAAACCCGATTTGCCCGGTCGGGACAGAGGCCTTTACCGTGGACGACGAGTTCGTAGAGGTAAAATATTTTCTACTTGAAGTTGAAGCCCGTGTTCCGCGGCAGGAGACACGCAGAATCGGGTGGTTCAGTTTTGAGACAGCTTTGCAGAAACTCACTCATCCTCGTAACAAAGAGCTTTTGCGCAAGGCCGAAGAATTACGTCGGAAAGCGAAGCAGGAATCCGAACTCGGGTAAATGACAATCTTCAGCGACATTGAAGTGCGCGTCTTGGGTGCGCTTGTTGAGAAACAGGTAACTACACCTGAATACTATCCGCTCACTTTAAATGCCCTAACTCTCGCTTGCAATCAGAAGAACAATCGGCATCCCGTTACGAGTTATTCAGAAAATGAAGTAGCAAACGCGCTGGAAACTCTGCGCGAGAAGAACCTGACCTACGTCTTTCATGGCAGCACAAGTCGAGTTCCAAAATACAAACATGTGGTGCCCGAGGTGATGCATCTCAATACGCCTGAAACCGCGCTGATGTGCGCTCTGATGCTGCGAGGTCCGCAAACTCTCGGCGAGTTGCGCACCAACGCCGGCCGACTTCATGAGTTTTCGGGTTTGGATGAAGTCGATGAGACTTTGAATGGCTTGGCAGTGCGCGAGCCGGAACCGCTCGTGGTTCGATTGCAGCGACAGCCCGGACAAAAAGAAGCCCGCGTAGCTCATCTGCTATCCGGCGATCCACCCGAGGAGCTAATTTCTGAAACTTCGATACCCCGCACTTCCCCCCGCCAGAACGACCGCGAACGGATTGAGAGTTTGGAACAATCCGTCGCAGCCTTGACCGCAGAAGTCAAAAACTTGAAGCAGCAATTTAGCGAGTTTAAGAAGCAGTTCGATTAGCCAGATCTTAGATTTCAGATGTTAGTGGTCAGTAGCGGCTCCGTCGCTTACCGCACGCACAAGCCGCCTACTGACTATTGACCACTGACAACTGACTAAATAATGCGCCGCAGGGTTAAAGGATTTGCCAAGGACGCTTAATAGAACTGTGAACCATTGACGGTAAGACGAAAATTCGGCTGGTCGCCAGTATCGCTCGCGAGAGAATTCTTTGAAGGAGAACCTATTAAATGAAGAGCACTTTCAAATCAGATCATCCAGTAACCAATGAAGCGGCCAAAGCAGCCACCGGTAAGACGCTCGCGCAGTGGTTTGCCGAACTGGACAAGGCTGACGGTCTGAAGCTCGGTCGTCGCGAGATCAACAACCGGCTCTATGCCCAGAAACTGGATCCCTGGTGGTGTGCGACGATCGCCGTGGAATACGAAAAGCATCACGACGTGCGTAAGAAAGACGGCTTGTTCGAAGGTTATTTCATTTGTGCCACCAAGACGATTGCGGCCCCGATTGCTGAGGTTTACAAGTCCTGGTCGAATGGCGCGGAGCTGAGCAAGTGGTTCGGAGCCACCAAAGCCGATGTCAAAGATGGCGGGACTTTTGTGAGCAAAGACGGCGATAAAGGAACGTTTCTACGCGTGCGCCAAAACAAAGACCTGCGCATGACGTTCGAAACCGCGGGTTCTTCCGCGCCGACGCAAGTCGATGTGCAGTTTCAGGACAAAGGCAAGGGTAAGACCACCTTGTTCGTTAATCACTCACGGATTCAAACACGTGATGAGGCGGATGGACTGCGCGCGGCATGGCTGCAGGCTCTCGATCAATTAAAGACAACGTTTGAAACCTAAAATTCGTCGAGCTTCGGAATGCTCGCTGCCTGCCTTCTGCCGCCTGCTCGGGCCTTTTGTCCGCTGGCCCGCGCCTAGGCCGTTGTTTCATCTATGCAAGAAGAGCGAACTTTTGTATAATCTCGCTTCCTATGAATACGGAAATTTTTCACCCAGCCGTCGCGAGTTGGTTTAGTAAAACCTTCCCCGCTGCCACTGCGCCCCAACAACTTGCCTGGCCTTCCATCAAATCACATCGCGATACGCTGATCGCCGCCCCGACGGGTTCAGGCAAAACCCTGGCAGCGTTTATGGCGGCGATTGATGATTTAGTGCGATTGGGAGTTGCAGGTGAGCTCGACGATACGACTCATGTTGTTTACGTCTCTCCGCTGAAAGCCCTCAGTAACGACATTCAACGCAATCTCCAAATTCCCCTCGAGGGAATTCAAGAGGAGTTACGCGCCCTGGGATTGCCGGAGATCAACATTCGCACCCTCGTGCGCACTGGCGACACGCCCGCCGCCGAGCGCACCGCGATGGTCAAGCGTCCGCCGCACATCGTTGTTACTACGCCGGAGTCGCTCTACATCCTACTGACCAGCGAGGGTGGACGCCGCATGTTGCAAACGGCGCGGACATTGATCCTCGACGAAATTCACGCTGTGGTCGGAGATAAGCGTGGTTCTCACCTGGCGCTTTCAGTTGAGCGCCTGGCGAATCTCATTTCGCGACACGAGGCGGAGAACTCGAAACCCGAAACTCGAAGCTCGAAACTGGTTCGCATCGGTTTGTCTGCAACGCAAAGTCCGATTGAAGAGGTAGCGCGGTTTCTGGTCGGCACAGAGAAAGTTAAGAGTGACGGCACGCCAGACTGCACCATTGTCGACACCGGGCACGCGCGCCAACTCGATATTGCTATCGAAGTTCCGGAGTCGCCTCTGCAAGCTGTTATGTCGGGAGAAGTCTGGGAAGAGATCTACGATCGACTAACCGAGCTGATTCGCCAGCACAAAACCACCCTCGTTTTCGTCAACACCCGCCGCCTCGTGGAACGTGTCTCGCGACATTTGGGAGAGCGGCTCGGCGACGAGAATATCGCGGCTCACCATGGAAGCCTTGCGCGCGAGGTGCGTCTTTCCGCCGAGCAGCGACTCAAATCGGGCGAGCTCAGCGCCCTGGTGGCTACCGCCTCGCTAGAGCTGGGAATCGATATTGGGGACGTGAACCTGGTCTGCCAAATCGGCGCGACGCGTTCGATTGCCAGTTTTCTACAGCGAGTGGGGCGGTCGAACCACACCGTAGCCGGTTTCCCCAAAGGCAGAATCTTTCCGCTTTCGCGGGACGAACTGGTTGAGTGCGCTTCATTGCTGGATGCCGTGCGTCGTGGCGAGCTCGATCGACTTTCAATTCCCGAACAGCCGCTCGATATTCTGGCCCAACAGATTGTCGCGATGGTTGCCGCGGAGGAGTGGGGTGAAGACGAGCTTTATGCGATGGTGCGCAACGCCTATCCTTATCGAAACCTCGAGCGCAAAGACTTCGACGAAATCATCAAGATGTTGGCAGAGGGGTTCTCCACAAAAAGGGGACGGCGGTCTGCTTACATTCATCACGATGCGGTGAACCAGCGGCTGCGCAGCAGGCGCGGCGCGCGCTTAACAGCGATTACCTCGGGCGGCGCAATTCCAGACACGGCTGACTATGCTGTCGTTCTTGAGCCGAGCGGGTTAGTCGTCGGGTCAGTAAATGAAGACTTCGCGATTGAAAGTCTGCAGGGTGATATTTTTCAACTTGGCAACACTTCGTGGCGTGTCCTGCGCGTAGAGCAGGGAAAAGTGCGAGTTGAAGATGCGGCTGGACAGCCGCCCTCAATTCCATTTTGGTTAGGCGAAGCCCCGGCGAGAACGCATGAGCTCTCTTATGCGGTTTCGCGACTGCGAGAAGAAGTCACTGACCGCGTGATCGTAGCGCAAACTGTTAGCTTGCGGACAGAGAACGGTAAATCATCTGCCGGCACTGGAACGCTTAATGATGGCGAGGAGTTTGAGGGGTCGAACGGTAGCGAAGAGAACATTGCGCCTCGTTTCAATCTCGAGCCGGCCGTCAACTACCTGACTGACGAAGTGGGTATCGTGCGCGCGGCAGCGGAACAACTCGTGGAGTATCTCGCCGCTGCAAAGGCCGCGTTAGGCGTAATGCCATCTCACGAGAATCTCGTGCTTGAAAGGTTCTTTGATGATAGCGGCAGTATGCAGCTGGTGCTGCATTCAGCCTTTGGCAGCCGGCTTAATCGCGCCTGGGGTCTGGCACTGCGAAAACGTTTTTGCCGGAAGTTCAATTTCGAATTGCAGGCTGCGGCCACCGAAGACGCAATCATCCTCTCGCTTGGTCCGACGCACAGTTTTCCGCTCGAGGAAGTATTCCATTATCTGAGTTCGAAGACTGTGCGCGACGTGTTGTGCCAGGCGTTGCTGGATGCGCCGATGTGGAATATTCGTTGGCGCTGGAACGTGACGCGGGCACTCGCTGTCCTCCGGCGCCGCGGCGGCAAAAAAATCCCGCCGCAGTTGCAACGAATGGATGCTGAAGACTTGTTGACGGCACTCTTTCCTGATCAAGTTGCTTGTGCCGAAAATCTCACCGGCCAGCGCGAGATTCCCGAACATCCTTTGGTTCGTCAAACAGTGCGTGACTGCCTCGAAGAAGCGATGGATGTGGACAGCCTGATCGCTCTGTTGCAGGCGATCGAACGCAATGAAAAGAACCTGATCGCGCGAGATCTGCTTGAACCATCACCCCTCGCTGCTGAGATCCTGAACGCGCGGCCATATGCTTATCTCGACGACGCTCCTCTTGAAGAGCGGCGTACGCGGGCCGTGTTCCAGCGCCGCTGGCTCGATCCGGAAAAAGCCGCCGACATCGGACGTCTCGATCAGTCGGCTATCGATCGCGTGCGTGAAGAAGTTTGGCCGGAGCCGCGCAATCCCGACGAGCTGCACGACGCCCTCGTTGAATTGGGCTTTATTACTGAGGCGGAAGGTCTGTTGGGTCACTTCGCAGTCGACGAAGACGCTGATGCTAATGATGCGTCTGAGGCCATGCCGGAATGGAAATCTTTGTTGGAGTCGTTGGCAAACGAGCGACGCGCGGCTGTGCTGTCAGTCGATTTCGGAGACGCAGGTGGTGATGGTGTAGGGGTGGCCCTCCGTGGCCACCCCAGTCCGAGCGACTCAGGGGGCGCCCACAGAGGGACGCCCCTACAACTCTGGGTTGCAGCAGAACGATTGCCGCAATTACTCGCAGTCTTTCCCCAAGCTTCATTAAATCCCCCCATTGCCGCACCAGCCTCGCTGACGCAAACAAGCTGGACCCGCGAAGACGCACTCGTTGAATTGGTGCGCGGACGGCTGGAAGGCTTGGGGCCGGTGACCGCAAAAGGCCTGGCAATCTCCGCAGGTCTGCCAACGGCCGATATCGATGCGACGCTCTTGAAACTTGAAGGCGAAGGTTTTGTCCTTCGCGGACGGTTCACTCCCGGTGGGGAGGAAACCGAGTGGTGCGCGCGACGCTTGCTGGCGCGGATTCATAGTTACACGCTGAATCGTTTGCGTCAGGAAATTGAGCCGGTCTCCAGTGCTGACTTTGTGCGCTTCCTCTTGTCGTGGCAGAAAGTCGCCCCGGACCAGCAGATGGAAGGACCGCAAAGTCTTCTGGCACTAATCGAACAGCTCGAGGGTTTTGAAGCTCCGGCCGCCGCTTGGGAAGGCGAGATTTTCCCGGGTCGCTTGTTGGAATACAACCCGTCCTGGCTTGATGCCTTGTGTCTGTCTGGTGAAGTTGTTTGGGCGCGTTTGACGCCCGGGGTCGCGGCAAAGAACGGTGGCGAAAAGCGCGGTTCCGGACCAGTACGCTCAACGCCGATTGCTTTGCTGCGCCGGAAAGACTTTGCGCTTTGGAATTCGGCTTTCCCGCGTCCGTCTCTCGAGGATCTCAGTTTTTCTACGACGACGCAGGTTGTTTTTGATTATCTGAAAACGCGCGGAGCCTCTTTCTTTAACGACATTGTTGAAGGAGCCAAACTGTTACGTAGCCAGGTGGAAGAGTCGCTCGCAGAGTTAGTCGCCCAGGGACTCGTGGTTTCCGACAGTTTTACAGGTCTACGAGCGCTGCTGACTCCGTCGCATCGCAAGACCAACGCGGCGGCGCGTCGCAAACATCGACAACCTGTTTACGACATGGCTACCGCCGGTCGTTGGTCGATTCTTGAACGCGGGAGTGGGATCGCGGACGTCTCTTCTGCGAACGCTAAGCGCGCGTCCGCCGAACAAGCCTCGGGAAGAACTTTTGCTCCGGCCGCTATAACTGTCGATCCGGAGTCGGTAGAAAAGATTGCTCGCATCTTCCTGAAACGTTATGGCGTGGTCTTCAAACGTCTGCTCGAGCGCGAAGGAGTGACGATTCCCTGGCGCTTGCTGCTACGGACTTATCATCGATTGGAAGCGCGCGGCGAGATTCGTGGCGGCAGATTCGTTGCCGGAATCTCCGGCGAGCAGTTTGCCCTTCCGGAAGCAGTGGGACTCGTGCGCTCGATTCGCCGGGCGCCCGCGCTCGAAACGATGATTTCGGTGAGCGCTGCGGATCCCTTGAACCTCGTCGGGATCATCACGCCAGGAGGGCGTATCACGGCGCATGCTTCGAACCGAGTTCTTTATCGCGATGGAGCGGCGGTCGCGGTGTTGGAAGCAGGCGAGACCCGTTTTCTGGTCGAGCTCAGTCGCGCAGCGGAGTGGAAAGCCAAGGCTGCATTGCTACGTAAAGCAACGCCGCCGGTGTTGCGAACGTATCTCCGTCGCCCAGCATAATTTCCAAGATGCGAAAACACCGCCAAGCTGCCAAGGTCGCGCCAAGTTCGCCGAGGGTGCTAGAAGACTTGGATTGAATCTTGATCTTGCAGTCTTGCCGCAGAGTAGTACTTGGCGATCTTGGCGGCTCTCGCCGGCTTGGCGGTGAAGATCACTTTTGGAAGAATTCTATTTAGGAGCAGCTCAATGCCCGAGACAAATCATGTAACCCCTAAATCCGGCGATCAACTTTTGCTCGTCGGCACCATGAAAGGCGCCTTCGTTCTTAAGTCAGATGGCAACCGGAAAAATTGGGAGGTGGGTGGTCCGTATTTTCCCGGGCGCGCCATTTACGCGATGAATTATGACGGCCGCGATGGCCGCAACAAGCTTTGGGCTGCGGTTAACAGCTCTTACTGGGGTTCTTACCTCAGCACTTCAAAGGACTTTGGAAAGACGTGGACCGAGCCCGAAACCTACGGCGTTAAGTTTCCGGACGATGCCGAGACATCGCTGAAGCAAATCTGGCAGATCGTTCCGGGAAATTCGCAGGAACCGAAGACACTCTATTGCGGTGTCGAGCCGGCAGCTTTGTTTAGATCGGACGACGCGGGCGAGAGATGGTCGTTGGTAAAGGGTCTCCACGATCATCCGCATAGACCGCAATGGCAACCGGGAGGCGGCGGCCTGTGCCTGCATACAATCCTTCCGGATCCGGCTAACAAGGAGCGGATGCACATCGCTATCTCCACGGGTGGAGTTTATCGCACTGACGATGGCGGCAAGTCGTGGGAAGCGCGAAACGTTGGTGTGCGTGCGCAGTTTCTGCCCGAGGATCAACGCTATCCTGAGTTTGGACAGTGTGTGCACAAGATCGTGAGTCATCCTTCTAAGCCGGAGCGACTCTTTTTGCAGAACCATTGGGGACTCTACCGCAGTGATGATGGTGGGAATTCCTGGACCGACATTGCTAACGGCGTGCCTTCGGATTTTGGGTTCGCGCTAGAGATCGATCACAACGATGCGAACACCGCTTATATCATTCCGCTCGAATCGGACGAGTTTCGCTGCACTCCTGAGGCGAAACTGCGAGTCTACAAAACCAGCAATGCCGGCGATTCGTGGACGCCCCTGACAAACGGACTGCCGCAGGAAAACGCGTTCGAGACGGTCTTGCGGGATGGGATGGCCGGCGACACGCAGCAACCAATGGGCATTTATTTCGGTACGCGCAACGGCAAGCTGTTCGGTTCAAACGATGCCGGTAATTCCTGGTACGCGATCGAAGAGGGTTTGCCACAAGTGTGCTGCGTGAAGACAGCGACCGTGGCGTAGGTGCGAGCTTCAAGTTTCAGGTTTCAGGTTTTAAGTTTCAAGTGACTTGCAGTAACTCGACTACATCAATTTGCAGGTTAGGAAGGGGGCCCGCCCCCGCTGCGGTTGAGCAGGTTCAAGCGTGAGAGGTGTTTCGATGAAGAAAGCAATCGGCATTTTTTTATTGGTAATAATCAGTCTTGGCAGCGGTGCATTAGCCCAGGAGAAAGCTCAGGACAAAGAGAAAGCGCCGCCGGCTCACAAGATGGTTGAGTTCCAAATGGTGCTACTAAAGCGAGTGCCAAATTGGGAAGAAATCAAAACTGCCAATCCGATGGCGCTCGAACGGTCGCAAATGAACTACGTGAACTCTTTGATCGAGCGCGGCAATGCGGTGCTTGCCGGTCGTTTGACCGACGATGGCGAGATACGCGGAGTCTACATCTTGCGCGCAAAATCGGCTGCAGAGGCGAAGGAGTGGGCCGATAACAGTCCGGCGGTAAAGTCGGGGCACCTGATCACCGAAATTCACCCGTGGTGGTCAGAAGAAGTGATGAGGCGAACGACGACGCCTGAAACAATGACGACCGTCTATCTGGCGTTCCTAACGCGCGGCGACAAATGGACGCCCGAGAAGACGCCAGAGACAGAAGCGATTCAGAAAGCGCACATGGACAACATCAATCGTCTTGCAGAAACGAAGAAGCTGGTGGTCGCCGGACCGTTTGGTGACAATGGCACTTTGCGCGGCATCTTTGTTTTTAAAGTCGCTTCGCTCGCGGAGGCCAAGGCGCTTGCGGAGACTGATCCGGCAGTGCAGGCGGGACGCCTCGCTTTAGACATTCATCCCTGGCTGGTGCCGGAAGGAATCCTGCCGTAAACGATTTGCGATTGGCGATTGGCGATTGCCGATTGTGAGTGTTCTGATGGAGGATTACTTCGCAACTGTTTGAATTAGTAACTGGCAAGGGCCGCATAGAAATAGAGGGATGCTATCGACGGAACAGAATCGGCACGGCAATCGGCATTTGGCAATCGGAAATGGTTAAAGTAAACATCACCGGCTTTCTCACAGACTTCACCAATGGTGTGAGTAGCATCGAGCTCCAGTCTTCACCGGAGACTGTGCAGCAGGCGTTGGCAGAACTGTGGGGGTTGCACGTGGGATTGCGTGATCGCGTCGTCACGGAACAGGGTCAGCTGCGCCAGCATGTAAACATTTTCCTGGATGGAGAAAACATTCGCCGCAAGGAGTTGTTGGAAACCGCGGTCCCGGAGAGTGGAGAGATTACGATCCTGCCCTCAGTGAGCGGCGGAGGAATTGACGATTGAGTCATTGAGTCATTGAGTCATCGGGTCATGAATCATCGGCTCATTGAATCAGCGTCTATTGACGATCAAGCACAAATCACACAATCACCCGATGACTCAATGACTCGATGACTCAATGACGCGATGACTCAATCGCCAATCACCCGACCTTAACGCCGCGCCAAAAGGCGATGTAGCCCTTGATTTCGGCGGCCGCGGCTTTCGGTTCGGGGTAATACCACGCTGCGTCCTTATTAACTTCTCCATTGACCACCACGTCGTAATAACTCGCTTCGCCTTTCCAGGGACAGACAGTGTGCTTCTCACTAGGTTGAAGATGTTCTGAAGTGATTGTGTCGGGCGGGAAGTAGTGATTGCCTTCGATCACAATCGTCTTATCACTTTCAGCAATTGTCGCGTCCTTCCAAGTAGCTTTCATAAGACCAGACTCCAATGTTACTTACGATCGTCAAGCAACAATTAATTACCAAAGACCAAAGACCAATCACCCAGAGACCGAGGGCTATTGTCGAAAGTCCCTGATGTCCTGGAATGGTGTTTCCGGGTTAGAAAAGTCAGGACGGTAGTAGTAGGCGGCACCGTCAAACTCCTGCATCCAGCCATTATCAATTTCCATTTCTTCCAATACGTTAACAGCTCGTAACCATTCCGATTCGCTAATGCGGCGCGACAAGAGTATGTGGCGCTGGTTGGTAGCCGCCTGGTTTGTCGGGTAGTACTGGGCCATTAACGAAATCGCCACACGCGGGCTGAGCGTATCCCGGATCCATTCAGTCGATTCACGGATACCGGCAATATCGTTTGGCAGCACCAACAACCGGATAATCAAGCCGCGCTGCAGTACACCTTTATCATTAAAGACCAGTTCAGGGCCGGTTTGGCGAAACATCTCGGCGATTGCGAGACGCGAATACTCCCTGTAGCCCTTGACCTTCGAGTAAAGGTAACCGGCTTCATCCTCTGCATATTTCAGATCAGGTAAGTAGATGTCGACGATCCCGTCTAGCCGCTGCAACACGGTCACGGCATCGTAGGCATTGGTGTTGTAAACGATGGGTAGATGCAAGCCCTGCTCGGCCGCGAGCAAGATCGCCCGCGCCATTTGTGGGGCAAAGTGTGTTGGCGAAACAAAGTTGATGTTGTGACAGCCGCGCGCCTGTAGCTCCAGCATCATCTCCGCAAGGCGCTCATGCGTCACTTCGTTTTTGATCTGTTGCTTGTGTGTTTGTGAGATTTGATAGTTCTGACAATAGACGCAACGGAGGTTACAGTTGCCAAAGAAGATATTGCCGGCGCCCGAAGTCCCAACAAGCGCAGGCTCCTCGCCAAAGTGGGGTGTGTAAGACGAGACGATTGGCCGTCGTCCCGAATAGCAGGCGGCAATTTCGTCGTTGAGCCGATTATTAAGACAGTCGCGCGGACAAACAGTGCAACTTGCCAACATTTCCTCGAGAGCTTGAACGCGCGCAAGCAATTCACCAGTTCCAAGCAGTGAAAGATAAGAAGCTTGAATGTCCAGCGTGTTCTGCAAGATGTTTACTCCAGTTTCAGCTCTGCTTTGCCGCCGCCTGTGAGGCGGTGGCTTGCCCCGCCGTAGGACTGCCGGCTAAATGTCGGGCTAGGCCCTGATGGCGTTTTCGCATCTTCTACACAATCTCAAATTCAGCCGCTTCATTACTAGAGCCGCAACCAGCGGGGCAGAAGCCACCGCCGCACATCCGCAGGCAAAGCCGAATCGATGCTAGCTCAAGACTTTGAAAAGCCATTTAAGCAACGGAATACCAGCTAGTCCCTGTCCATCTGTGGCCGGTAATTCGGAACTTAAAGCTTGCAACGCGAAACATTCTTACACGTGTCTACGGAAATGAACGAAGTGCGGCTTGTGTTGTTCGACGATGTCAGCCGGAGCGCGACGCTTCGTTTGCCGCCAGATGAAATCCATCTCCACGTGGATCGTGCTAAGCGCCAGACGCGCTTCAAAAATCAGGAGCATGCTGCCATAGAAAAGAAAGCAGGCGCCGATGATTCCTACAATCACGGGTACCAGGTTGTAACGAGGCTTATCGACAATGGCGACAATTCCAATCGCCACACTTGTGGCCACAAACATTCCCAGCGCGACATAGAAAGTGACCATCGAGCGTTGCAGTATGCGTGCGCGGCTCGTTAGCTTGTCCAATTGTAAAAAAATGATTTGCTGGCGCTCGTGGGCTACTTCCGGATCGGCCTGATCCGCCGTGGCTTCGAGTCGATCGGAAAGTGCGCGAACGCGATCAACTACACGACCTAGTCGTCCGGACGTGGAGAGAATCATGCTGCCACAAGCGGAAATCAAGACTGCGGGTGTGATCATTGCCGTCAGGACGGCAATTGCTGCTGCTGGATCCATAGTGGTTTAAGGAGCGGGGGCAGGAGGGAGGAGCAGGAGCAGGAGGCAGAAGGCAGGAGCAGACGGCAGCCACATAGACCACCGCTCAGCTTCAACCGACGGGAACTCGAAAGTTCATACCCACCTTCTGCCTCCTGCCGCCTGCTCCTGCCGGCTGCTTTTACCTGTCTACTGCTTCGGTCTCCGGCGTTTGCGACGCACGGCCGGTTTCTTCTCCGGAGTTGTTACAGTGGAAGTCTTTGCTTGCTCTTTTTTCGGTTGCATCTGGGTCTTAATGAAATCAATAACCATTTGTTGCGGCAGATCGGCGCTCAACACAACTTCGTTGTCTTTGGCAGTGACTTGCAAGCTGTTGATCACAGACTGTCCGGTCTTGTCTGGTATGAAACTGCCGGCGTGACGCAGAAAAACGGAGATCAGGTTGTTCATGATCATCGCCGTGTCAGGATTGTCCGCACCCATCGCCCCGCGCAACATGAAATTCGTGGCGTCCATCGTTAGTGCGAGGTAGAAGTTGCCGAGATTGGAATCACATTTAGGCGCGCGCACGGTTGTCTCTGTGCCGAAAATCCCAAAGCTCTTCGAGAACGAATCCATCGGTGAACCGGCGACGCTGGCCAGGACTGTCGGATCACGCAGCAGGGAATTGAGACTCTCCACGCTGATGCGACCGTTGCCGTCAGCGGCATCCATCGCCGCTCGCAAGTAGTTCGGTGATCCAACTGCCATGGAGTTGGCACTGAGCGGCACAATTCCTACCTCTGAAAAAGACTCAAGGAAGGGATTTTTTTCAGCCTCTTTGGCGATTGGGTCGATCGTCATCAGGGAAAGTGTCCGCGACCCGTATTTCTCTTCACGTAGTTTTCCCTCCGAAGCCATACGAGCCAAGTTCATCAGCGAGTCAGTACTAAAGTCTCCACTTGTGACTGCCATGAACTCCGGCGGAACAAACTTCAGATCCCCGGTGGGCTTGCGAAAACGAACGGCCATCACAATGAAATCCACTTTTGACGGATCGACTCCGGCAAACTGATTCATGTCTGCGAACGTTTTCCGCATTCCTGCCAGGTCCTTTTCGGACAGCACTCGCGGAGCAACCTCGTCGACGATGCGGCGCGGATTAATGAAAACGAGTGTGTCTGCTTCCGGTAGATTCGCCAGCGCATTGCGATCTTGAATGGTAATCGGAGCAGTGGCTGCGACACTGGTAGCGACGGGTTGAGGATTTTGCGCCATCGTTGCAGTGGCAATTGTCAAAAGCAGCGTGGCAGTGAGTAGCAGGGGAAAAGTTCGTTTCAAGGTTAGAAGCCTCCATTTCAAATTTCAGCCATCTTCACATAGGAAAGGCGTCCGCGTCATTAGTTTCTTGAAGCGAGCCTCGCTTCTGCCAAAATTGCTAACCGCCAAGACGCGAAGACACGCCGAGCTCGTCCAGAGTTCATACGGAATGGGATCTGGTTCTAATTATTAATTGCCAATTCATCTTGGCGAGCTGGCGTTTCTTGGCGTCATGGCGGTGAGGGATTGATTTCGAACCGTCACGATTACAACCGCGCGAGGTTATGAACAGTTAATTCGTTTTCGACATTACCGGTGTTTAAAGTCGTGGCCGGTTCGAAAAGCAGAACGTGCGCTTCTTCATCGGCGACCGGACGATGCTCCATACCGCGGGGCACGATTACCAACTCGCCAGGTTCCAACCAGATCGTTTGTTCCGGCGCGGCTTCGTTGCCCTCGCGATACTCCATGCGAAATCTGCCTTTCACCACCAGGAACAATTCATCCTCATGGTCGTGATGATGCCAGGTGAATGGCCCCTGAAACTTTACTAGCTTGACCTGTTGGTGGTTTAAGTCGCCTACGATGTGCGGTTTCCAATGTTCCTTGATCAACGCGAGCTTTTCGCTGAGATTGATTTTGTCCATTACTCATCTGCGCCTCAAGTAGAAATTTGTTAGTCGAATAGAAACCGCCAAGTCGCCAAGGATTGCCAAGTTCGCCAAGTAAACAAAGGAGCTTTTGACCTTGGTTCATGAAACTTTGAACTAGAGAGGCCTGGTAAAATTGAGCTACTCGAACAACATACCAAGAACAACCTAGTCAGCTCGTTTTATTCTTCTTGGCGTCCTCGGCGTTTTCTTGGCGCCTTGGCGGTTGCATTTCTCAGCCTGTCTTCACGGCCGGAGGATTTTATCTTTGCTTGTCGCCGGTTGCGATTCGTTCATTCTAATGTCATGTGAGTTTGCATCGATATAAATATGTCGTCCCCCGTGAGGCGAGGTCGGGTCGGGATCGGCATTGCAAGTATAAGAACCGGGCGTAGCATCGGTTGCGGGAGTCACCACTAAACTAAAAATGTAGCCATGCAATGCCGGACTGGCATGATGGAAGCGCGAATCCAGAAAGCCCCCTTCTACTAACTGCTCGAAGGTAGCGAAGTGTCCAGCATTGCTAATGCTGTACGTCGTTTGTGCCTGAGCGACGGTGCGCAACGTACGGATCGCGGAAGTTTCGTCGGCGCGACTCGAGCCTTGTTGCAGGCCTGTCGAATAATATCTACAGCCGGACGTCGCGAGAGAGCTGAGGAGCAGGAACGTGAAGATCAAGAAGAGACGCATGAGGACCTCCAGGGAATGCTGGTTGGCGATTGCCGATTGCCAATTTGCTGATTGCCTATTGCCGATTGCCGATTGGCTCAGTGCTGAGAACGGTACTCCTACCGCTGACTAATGACTACTGTTTACTGCCTACTGCCTACTGCCCACCGTCTACTGCCTACTGCTACTGCCTACTGCCTTCTGGCTCCAGATCATAAATGCCGTGAGGCAGCCACACCCGAGTGTGCCTAACCAAACAGCAACCGGCCCAAGTCTCTCTAACACTTCGACTCCGAGCCAGGGACCGATCGCGAAAGCGAGGCTGAAACCCATTGTGTAAAGGCCCATGTAAGCCCCCGCCTGCGCCGGCGGTGCAATATCAGAAACGTAGGCTGAACTCGCAGGCAGCAGAATCATCTCACCAACCGTCCAGACGACAACGGTCGCTGCTATCGCGCCCGCACCACCGCTAATCGCGAGTCCGCCAAAACCCACACCGACCAGCAATGCTCCCAGTGAAATCGTACGACGATGGGACCAGTTAGCCATTGAGGTGTTCAGCGGCACTTCCATGAAAATGATCATTACCGTGTTTATGGCCAGCAACATGCCAAAGGCCGCTTCCGAGATCTGAAGGTCGCGAACTACAAACAACGGCATTGCTGCGAGAGGCTGAAAGAACACCATTTCGATCGGCAACATGGCAATCAAAAAATAGACGAAGCGTCGATCACGTAAGACACTTGCATATCCGACCGCGGGCGCAGTGGTTGTTTGTGAGTCTGTCGCCGGCACATGCGGAATCGCTTCTTGAATTCGCCAGGGCATGAAGGCTATTAATGCCCCGGCCATGATTGCGGTCGTGCCATCAACGTAGAAGAGCGTTCTGAAAGATTTCATCGCTAGAAACCCGCCGATGACCGGGCCAATACTCATACCAAGATTCACGGCCAGTCGGCTCAGCGCAAAAGCCATTTTTCTTTGCGACGGTCCGGTGAGCCGGCCAATCAGAGCCATGCTTGGGGGGCGAAACGATTCGTTGGCAAAAGCCCAGACGGCGGTAATTGCGAGGATGCCGTATAGGCTCGTCACGAAAGGAAAGACAAACAGGATTAGACCGCTGATAAAGAGGGAGAGTTTGATAATCAGCAGACCACCGGCACGATCGGAGAGGCGGCCCGCGAGTGGGGCAACAACTATCGACGCAATACCGTAGATCGTTAACGCGAGCCCGGCGGTGCCAGCAGACCATTTCCGATCTACCGTCAGGTAGAGAGTCAAGAAAGGCAGCACCATCGTCCCGGCGCGATTAACCAGAATTGCCAGGCAGAGGTACCAAACTTCTTTCGGAAGCGCTCCCAGTCCGCGCCAGGGGTTCAAAGGGATTCCCTTCTATTGATTTACCTGCCGATAACGAAAACAGGTGGAGTCGTGATCGTTAATCAAACCAACCGCCTGCATAAAGGAGTAGCAGATCGTTGTGCCGACAAACTTAAAACCTCCCCCGAGAAGATCTTTGCTAAGGGCATCGGAAAGTGGCGAGTTAACCGGGACGGGCGCGCCCCGCTTGCGCACCTGCGGTTGGTGATTTACAAAGCGCCAGAGATATTCCGCGAAACTGCCGAACTCTTGTTGCACCGTCAGGAAGGCTCTGGCGTTTTGAACTGCGGCGGCGACTTTCAGACGATTGCGAATGATGCCTTCGTTTTGAAGTAGGCGTTCGACTTGCTTTTGATTGTATTTGGCAACTTTGACTGGATCAAAGTTGTCGAAGGCGGCCCGGTAGTTCTCGCGCTTGCGCAGGATGATTTCCCAACTAAGTCCAGCCTGCGCGCCTTCCAGAATTAGAAATTCAAACAGCACGCGATCGTCGTGAGCCGGCACGCCCCACTCGTAATCATGGTAGGCGATGGACAAATCTGTCCTGGCCCAGGCGCAGCGTTTTGTCATGAGGATATTTTAACAGGTGAATAAAACGAACTTTGTTCTTTGTTTTTAGTACTTTGTTCTTGTAGTGCAGCGCCTTTGCTATACCTCTCAAGTTTCAAAGTTCAAAGAACCAAGTTCTAAGCTCGTTTCAGTTCTTCCCCAGTCGACCCGCTAAACTTGCAACCACGGTTACTAGTTCATTCGCTTCGACCGGTTTAGCTACGTGAGTGTTGAATCCGGCAAGAATAGCTCGCATCCGATCCTGGACGCTGGCGTAGGCGGTGAGAGCGACAGCCGGAATGCGATGTTCTTTTACCTTTTCCCTTTTCCTGACTTCACGAATCAATCCGTAGCCATCCATTTCGGGCATAGCGATGTCGCTGATCAGCAAATCGTATTCACCCGTGTCCAAAAGCTCCAGGGCTTCGGTCGCATTAGAAACCGCAGTCGCACGGGCGCCATGTTGCGTTAGCTCCATCGTCACCAGATCTAACGTGTCGTTCTCGTCATCAACGATTAAGACTCGCAATCCGTCGAGCCTGACCGGCTCGCTCTCCGGTTCGCCAAAACTAATCTGCGCGTTGGCGAGGGTCTCCTGACGTAACTCACCAGTTGGAAGGCGCAGCTTCACCAAAAAGACTGCTCCGGTTGTATCGGCGCGATTCTCCGCCGTGATCGTTCCGCCATGTAGTTCAACGAGGTGACGCACAATTGCCAGGCCGAGTCCCAAGCCGCCATGAGTCCTCGTAGTCGATCCATCGGCCTGGCGAAATCTCTCGAAAACGTGTGGCAAGAAGTTCGGGTCAATTCCCGGCCCAGTGTCGCAGACCTCAATTTGCACATAGGAGTGGTCATGATTGACGCGTACATCAATCTTGCCGCGGGTGGGCGTGAACTTGGCCGCATTGGAGAGCAGGTTCCAAACGACCTGCTGCAGACGATCGGCGTCTCCGGAAATGATGCGGAGCCCGGCGTCGATTGTCGTTTCGATTTTGATCTCTTTAGCCTCAAGCGCAGGGCGCACCGCGTCGAGTGCGGCATCAACGATCGCCACGAGATCAACGGGACCAAGCGTTAGTTGTAACTTACCGGTGATGACCCGCGAGACATCGAGAATGTCTTCAATGATCTGCTTTTGCGCCCAGGCGTTTCTTTCAATTACTTCGAGTGCGTGAGAGGCGCTCTCGGCATCCAGTCGACCGGAACGCAGCATTCGTGACCAGCCAATCACAGCATTAAGCGGTGTTCGCAACTCGTGAGACACCGTGGCCAAAAACTCGTCCTTCAAACGATTCGCCCGCTCGGCTTCCGTACGGGCGGAGCGCTCGCGCTGGAGAAAATCGGCGCGCTCATCTTCTGCGCGTTTTCGTTTCGTAAACTGCCCAATTTGGCCGCCTATTGAATTCATCACGCGCACCAATTCATCGTCGGGATCTTTGATGTCGCGACTAAAGAACTCGAGGACTCCGAGCACCTCTTTATCCATCAGAATCGGAAGACCAAAGCCGGCATGTAGCCCCGCGCGCTCCGCCACCGGCGACCGCGGAAAGTTGGGATCGCGCGTGACGTTGTCGATGCGGATGGGCGCACCGGTCTCCCAGATTCGCCCCGGCAAACCAACGCCTTTCTCCAGCGTCAATCCGCGCGTGAGATTCTCAAATTCGTCCATCTTGATTCCCGGCGCCCGGCAAAAATCGACACAGCTCATGCGATTGTTGCCATCAACCATCCAGAGCGCGCCGACGTCCCAGTCGAGATTTTCGCAAGCCGCGCGCATGACCTCCTGCGTCGCTTCGGTGAAATCTGTGCACTCAGCGAGGATCCTGGTGACTGCATATTGTAATCTGAGTCGACTTTCAGTTCTTTTCCTGTCGGTAATGTCGCGTGTAAAGCAGCGAGTGTGGCGAAACTTACCGTCCTCCCGGTAGACGCTGGAGTTGATCCGCACGTGCTTAATTGAGCCATCCTTGCAGCGCATGCGCGCCTCATAGTCGCGCAAAAGCTCGCCCGCTCTCAGTCGCGTCAGAATGTCTTCGATGACCTTGGGATCGACGTGAAACTCCTTGATGTGATGGCCAATGTACTCTTCGCGCAAGTAGCCGAGCAGATCCAGTTCTGCTTGATTGACTCGAATCACAATCCCGGCAGGATCGACCCAATGCAGTCCGATGGTGGCCGTCTCGAAAAAGTCCGTCAGCTCCATTTCGGTGCGACGGATAGCTTCCTCTCCTCGTCTTCTCTCAGTGACGTCACGCTTAATGGCGACGTAACAAATCGGATCACCGGCATCGTCGCGCGTGGCGAACGCGGAAATCTCTATGTTGCGTGCTTCGCCGGTCTTGCGACGGCTAACGATTTCGCCGCGATACTCTCCTTTCGCAGCAAGCTCCGCAGCAATCGACTGGAAGACATCTTCGCCCAGATGAATTGCAGGAGTCTTACCTTTGATTTCGTCGTCGTCATATCCCAGCAATTCGCGGTGGGCACGGTTTTGCTCGACGTAGTAACCCTGTGGATCGACGATGGCAATCGCTTCGTTGGAATGCACAAAGATCTCGCGATAGAGATCCTCGCCGAACGACGGCAGTTGGAGGTCGTCGCCTGCGCGCATTTTTGGCGTTGATGAAGTACTAGACATAAAAAGACTTAGAAGGGGGACAAACTAAAGGGGAAGGGAATGACTGGATAATAACACCAAAGATGCAGAGTCGAAAATGAGGCGCTGCCGGGCACGGTGTGCGCTTGTCGATTGCTGTTCGCGATTGCCGATTGGCCTTTAGAGGAAGGGGATTCAATCGAAAATCGGCAATTGGACACCGGCAGGCGTTATCGGTGGCTACAGTTTACGGTTGAGACTTGAAGATTATTTCGCAAGTTTGATCAAACTGCGTCTGTGCCCGCAGCGGAAGGCTAGCGACCGCGTTTTTTCACGTCTGTGGCCAATTGACTTGCCCTCACTTTCAGGGTAAAAGCATTCAGACATCCTAAAAATATCTCAATAGACCACCCCCTGCCTGAACCAGGCGTGGCAGGCAAGCTTAAACCACCAAAGGAGAACTGAAATGGCCTTACGCTTAGGCGATGTTGCACCCGATTTTTCAGCCGACACCACTGACGGTCCGCTTAATTTTCATGAATGGATCGGCGACAGCTGGGCGGTGCTTTTTTCCCATCCCAAGGATTTCACCCCCGTCTGCACTACCGAGTTAGGGTACGTTGCAAAATGCAAACCCGAGTTTGATGAACGCGGCGTTAAAGTGATTGGACTGAGCGTCGACAAGACCGACTCACACAGCAAATGGGCCGAGGACATCAAGGAAACTCAGGGTACAGCTCTGAACTTTCCCGTGATCGCGGATCCCGACCACAAGATTGCTGAGCTTTATGACATGATTCATCCCGAGATCAGCGACATCTTTACGGTGCGATCTGTTTTTGTGATCGGACCGGACAAGAAAGTAAAACTGATGATCACTTACCCTGCCAGTACGGGAAGAAACTTTGACGAGATCCTCCGGGTGATCGATTCACTGCAGCTGACTGCAAAGTACAGCGTTGCCACACCGGTGAACTGGAAGGACGGAGAAGACGTGATTATCGTCCCGTCAATGTCGGACGAAGATGCGAAGGTGAAATTCCCCGCCGGCTGGAAAGCACCCAAGCCTTACCTCCGGATCACACCGCAACCTAACAAGACCGGCACCACCGATTCCGCAGCCAAGAGCGCATCGTAGCTCTGCATTCACGTTAGCAATTGCTTTCAGGCGCAGAGCAATCCGACTCTGCGCCTGTTAGTGTTTTCAGGACAAACTCATGCGACAGATCGTCACGACGAGAAATGGTGGCACTGAAGTTCTTGAGGTTCAGGAGTCAGCGGATCCAGAGGCTGGCGAAGGCGAAGTTGTTGTTGCCGTCAAAGCCGCCGGTTTGAACTTTGCCGACATTCTCGCGCGCCAGGGTCTTTATCCTGACGGCCCGAAGAAGCCGTGCGTGATGGGTTACGAAGTCTCCGGTGTAATTGAATCGGTCGGACCCGGAGTCGATCGAGCAATCGTTGGTTTACCGGTCGTTGCCTTGACGCGCTTCAGCGGTCAGTCAAATAAGATTGTAGTCGCAGAAACGCAGCTATTTGAAAAGCCTGAGTCGCTTACTTTTGAAGAGGCGGCGGCAATTCCCGTCAACTATCTGACGGCTTACGCACTCCTGGTGGTGATGGGCGGATTACAGAAAGGCGAATCAGTACTGATTCATAACGCGGGTGGCGGAGTCGGATTGGCGTCGCTCGACATCGCGAAAAAGATCGGAGCTACGACTTATGGCACGGCCAGTCCGTCAAAACACGAGTTTCTGCGCGAGCGCGGTCTGGATCATCCGATCGACTATCGAACTCAGGACTGGCTTCCGATCTTGAAAGACTTAACCAATAATCGCGGAGTCGAGCTGGTAATCGATCCGATTGGCGGCGCGCATTGGAAGAAAAGCTATGCCGCCTTGCGACACACCGGCAGGTTGGGAATGTTCGGAGTGTCCGCGGCTTCGGCAAATGGTCTTGCCGGCAAACTCAAACTAATCAAGGCCGCGTTACAGATGCCGCGGTTTCATCCGCTCGGACTGCTCAACAAAAACCGCGGAGTCTTTGGCCTAAATCTAGGTCACATGTGGCACGAGCCGGAGAAAGTAATGGACTGGATCGCGGCTCTAATGACCGGAGTCAGCCAGGGCTGGATTCGTCCTCACGTCGATCGAGTATTTACATTCTCGGAGGCCGGTGATGCTCACGCATACATGGAAGCGCGAAAAAACATCGGCAAAGTAATTCTGGTTCCCTAACTCCAGGGGATAAGATCTTGCAGTTCCTGTTCGACAAAAAGCACAAAGACAGTCTCTTCGAGCAAGCTTCCTACAGTTAGTTACTGCCTTGCACATGGGGAAAGTTGGCGCTGGCGATCGTTTGCCGAGTGTCCGCCAGATGGCGCTCCGGAACAGCATCAATCACAAGACTGCCTTTTCCATCTACCAGCGACTGCATCTGGAAGGTTACATAACCCTGCGACGCGGTTCCGGCGCCTACGTTTCTGACATTGACCACGCCGATCTGGAACAAGCCTATTGCCTTTCGCTCTTCAAGTTGATCAGGTCGAACTTCGCGGAGGCTGACCGGCTCCGAGTTAGTCCTCGCGACTTCACCAAGCTGGCCCAGAAGTATCTAAACAAATCGCAACTGAAGTCGATAAAGGTGGCGGTGATCGATTGTAATGAAGAGCTTGGGGCGTAAGCCCTGGGTAAAGGACCAATAAAAATTCAATAGAGCACGCGGAGCGGGCGACAGAAACCTGTGCTTCTGCCGCCTGCTTCGCGAGCCTGCTAAATAAATTAATCGGGTTTACCCAGGTCTTACCCCTGGGCTTTACGCTGACCGCGTGCTTCGCGACCTTCGTTTCGCGAGGAAGAAAGAAATGATGGTCGAGTAGACGAGTCCCAGGATTAGCGATCCGAAAAACATGCCGCTGAAAGCCCGGAGGGCGACTTTCCACATCGGGTAGTTAGCCGCCATCGGTTCGCCGGCCATTATCGAAGGACCAATGATTAAGAGCAGGAGCAAGAAAAAAAGAGAGGCCGAGAGTGCGTAGACAAGCGAAATCGAGAGCCCGGTCTTCAAGCCTTCCTTAAAAGTCATCTCGCCTTCAGCCTTTCGCGACTTAATGCCGAGATAGAGCGCGATGATTGCCGTGAGGTTGAAAAGAACCGGGGCCAGCAGGTTTAAGGTTGATGTGGGCGGCAAGGGAAAGACAAAGTGCGTGACGACTACCCACACGACTATTACCAGGGTGATTAGCAGTCCGTATTTCAGGGCAATTCGCATGGTTTACGATTTTGGAGTGCGGGAACTAGTTGCCGCTTTTAGAGCGCCGACTAGTCGGTGCACTCCACACGATTTCACGATTCACGACTTACGATTAACGATCTCACTTTTTTTCTTCGACGATCAGCACCACATCGTCGGAAACATTGCCGCGCGCAAAAGCCAGGGTCTTGCCATCAACACCCAAATCAAAAGCAAAGATCTGATCCGTGTTGAAGAAGGTTACCTGCCGCGCAGGCCCACCATCGATCGGTTGGCTCCAGATGTTCGAGATGCCGCCGCGATTATCAACGTAGAGCACAGCCTTGCCATCAGGCGTCCAATCAAGCGTGGGCGTGGCAAAGGCGGAAGGCGGCAGGTCGAGAGCCTTCACTGTCTTGCCATCTTCAAAAGCAAGAATCCCCAGTTGAAAAGGACTGAGCTCGCGTTCGCGATACCTGCAGGCGACTAACTTACCGTCGGGAGAGATAGCGGCCTGGCTGGCCAACTTGTTGGTCAGTTGCTGGCCATTGCCGCCGTCGATCGGCGCTTTCCACAAACGCAGGTCACCAATGTTCTGGTAAACAATCCACTGGCTGTCCGGTGAAACCACGGGGAAAATTTCTACTAGCCCGTCGGTCAGCTGCTTTAGACCTGTACCATCACTATTCATTCGCCAAATGTGCGGCCCGCCTGTGTGATTGGAAATAAATACAATGAACTTGCCGTCGGGTGAAACGGCGGGCAAACCATTCAAAGAATTGTTGGAGGTTAAAGGCCGTGCGTTGTTGCCATCCGCATCGACCATTATTAGTTCGGCCGAGCCCAATCCGGCGTTGGTGTAAATAATCCTGCCATCGGGCATTAAGGCGACACCGCCCGCTCCTTCCTTCGTGCCCGGCGTGACTCTTACGGACGTTTCAGACTTGCCATTCGGTGTTACCCAAACGCTGGAGGTGGTTTGACTTTGCGTGGTGGCGATCGTTGAGCCGTCGGCACTGATGCTGACGCCATTGTAGTTGTTCAGATCGTTCGTAACTCTCTCAGCCTCGCCGCCCGGGTAACCAATATGCCAAAGCTGATTGGCCCCGCGCTGCGCTTCTTGCGCAGTAATGATCAAGCCTTCGCCGCGCCGCATCCAGACCACTTGCTGCACAAAGGGCCAACGGTGTGCAGATATCTCTTTCTCAGTGCCGGAATTGATATCCACGGAAACAATCTTCGCAATATCTTTTCCATTCTCGAGCCCGGCCGCGGGCGCTGCAATTAGATCTTCAGTGGGTGACCAGGACGGGCCTACCGGTGTTCCTGCCAAATACCGTTCCGGACGCTGTCGCGAAGCGATCTTTCGTTCGCCGGAGCCGTCAGCATTAGCGATGAACACCGCTGTGTCGCCTGAGTTAGGAAACTGTCGAATCCATGCGAAACGCTTGCCATCGGCCGAGAACGTGATCGGTGTATCAACGTCTTCGATGATCTTGCGGGGCGTGCCTCCCAGAACCGGAATCTGATAGACGAAGCCGACACCCGCATTTTTCTCATAGACTACGTAGTACACATAGTTGCCGTCGTGCGAGAACGTGACGCCCACATAACGAGTCTCACTAGGCGGTACGATCTGAACATCGCTAGAGGTCGCTGTTTGCCGCACCCAAAGACTTGATTGCACACCGTCGCTAACTACGTGCACCACATATTTTCCGTCGGGTGAAATTGTGGCGACTGTCGCCTTGCCTGTGTTTGTCAGCTGTGTGAAGCGAACTTTTGAAAATGGCGTTGCTGGCTCTCGATGTCTGAAGTGCGTCCAAAGCCAGGCACCGCCGACAAGCAGCAGCAGCAACGCCAGAGCTCCGATGGCCCAAACAAGTTTTTGCCCACGTACCGAAGTCGCCAGATACTCGGCGCTGGAGATCGTCGGCGTCCCGCCGGGTTGTGTTGCCGTTCCGGGAAAGGCGCTCAAGGTCCGGCCGGCGGTCAATGTGTCGGTGGTGGTGAGCGAATGACCGCCGGATATCGTGTTGGGCGGTACTGATCGTTCCATTTCCACGCCCGCATCGAGTCGCTGTTTCAGTCGCCGTAGATCGGTAAGAATCTCACGCGCCGTTTGATAGCGATCCTCGCGATCTTTTGTGAGCGCCTTAGTCACGATCCACTCAAGCGCTTCGGGAACATCGCTGACATAGCGCGCGAGCGGCACCGGATCTTTGTCGGTAATCGCGACAACAACGTGGCTGGGAGTGGGTCCCGAAAAAGGCGTCCTGCCCGTCACCATCTCATAAAGGACGACTCCCAAACTCCAGATATCGGTCCGCGCATCAACAATCTTTGCAGTCGCTTGTTCCGGCGACATGTAGTTCACGGTGCCCATCACCGCGCCCGGGCTGGTGTTAACAAGCGCTCGTGTCGGTGCTTCGGTGTCGGTGGTTTCCGGACGTTCAGTTAACTTGGCGAGTCCAAAATCCAGCACCTTAATGTAGCCGTCGCGCCGAATCATGATGTTGTCCGGCTTGATGTCGCGGTGCGCGATTCCGGCTGTTTGCGATGCGGCAAGCGCCGAGGCAATCTGGATGGCGATATCGAGCGCGTGGCCCAGCTTCATTCCTGAAGCGCCGGTAACTCCATCCGGATTCGGGCTGGCGGCGGCCTGGGCCATGTGCTGCCGCAGGGTATCGCCTTCCACGTATTCCATGGCGATGAAGCGTCGCTGCTCAACCTCGCCAATTTCGTAAATCGTCAGAATATGCGGATGGTTCAGTCCCGAAGCTGCGTAGGCTTCCTGTTCGAAACGCCGGAGCCGATCCTCATCGCGCGTCAGACTCTCAGGCAGGAATTTCAGCGCCACTAATCTGCGCAACTGCGAATCGTGGGCGAGGTAGACTTCGCCCATTCCGCCCGCGCCAAGCAGCGAGCGAATTTCGTAGCGACCCAAGGTTGTTCCAGTTGAGATTTGCATCCGTATACGCCGTTAGAGACTAAAGACTACTACGGACAGAGAGGGCTTGTAGTTGCGTTAACAAAGAGGGTGTTAAATATCCAATGTCCAAGGGGCGATGTCCAAGCGCGATGTCCAATGTCCAATGTCCAAAGTCTATTTGAGAACGAGACTTTGGACAGACGGACAAGACATTGAACGTCGGGAAGGTTCGACTAGAGGATGTCTAACGTCTCAATTGCCCAACACGACATTGGACATTGGACGTTGGACATTGGACTCAGTATTTAGCTGAGCAGGCCGCCCGCCTTGGACGCGAGATCGCCGAGCGAGCCACCTACGCCGCCGCCTTCGCCACTTATCGCACTGTCGATCTGGCTGGCAATTGGCGCCGGCAACTTATCCTTTACGAATCCCAACACAGTCGTTACTGCCGTGCGGGCTTGATCTTCAGAGATTCCGGTTTTGCTTACTACCTGTTTGATGAGTTCGTCCATTGTTGATCTCCTTATAGTAGATGGGGAACAGGGGAAAAGGGGAAAGGGGG
The DNA here is from genome assembly GCA_041750995.1 of Pyrinomonadaceae bacterium. GTDB lineage: Bacteria > Acidobacteriota > Blastocatellia > Pyrinomonadales > Pyrinomonadaceae > PSRF01. Next base: position 128,231 of record JBGSYG010000065.1, read on the forward strand.
GAATAGGGAAAGGGGGAATAGGGGAAAGGGGGAAGGAGCACGAGGAAACGTAGAACACGGAAAGAGAATTGAACGGTCTGATTTGTTGTTCCGTTTTCCGTATTTCGTCCATTCCCCTTTTCCCCCTTTTCCCCTTTTCCCCTTTCTTACCGCGTTATTCCCAAGCTGGCGTGGCCTGTCCTGACTGATCGCGCCAGTAGGGAGCCCAAGCGAGGCTGAAGTGTTTGATCGCAATGTTCGCTTTCGTTGGTTTCAACGTCAGTGTCCCCAGAGTTTCGGATTGCAAGTCAGTAGCTTGTTCCAGCGCCGCCGTATCATTTTTGAACTGCGCATCGAGGTCTGCAAGTTGTTCATTTACTGCTTCCACAGTTTCCTGCGCACGTCCGACGTCTTGTGCTTCTTTCATCGAGCGTCCGGCACTCTTGGCGGCAGTTGTAGCGCGTCCCAACGTTGTAAGACTTAGTGACTTTCGCCCGAGGAACGAGGACAGCACCGTGGCGCCAAATGAAATTGCCGTTTGTACTTTCTGACTCTTCGATTGTTCCGCTTCGCGTTCCACTGCCTGTTCCGCGCGTCGCTTCTTCTCTCCCAGCGCCGCCACTTTCGGCGCGTATTTCTGACGCAGCTTCTCTACCGCGGCGTCGCGCTGCTCGCGTGCCGCCTGTTGCAATCGGAGCCGGAAGTCTTGTTCCGATTCATCCGGATTAGAAGTTTGTTTCAAGTTCTCGCTGCTTAAGAGTTCCAGTTTTTGCGTGCGATAGAGCCAGCCCGCCAGCTCCTTCTGCCACGCGCCATAGCTTTTCGCCTTCCCGCCGGCCGCAGGCAGCTCCGCAAAGTTGGCTCCCGGCTCGGGGCTTGTCTCGAGATCCGAAACCGGCAAATCCGCCCTTCGGGCCTCGTCCCAATTAACTGAGACAACGCCGTCAGAAATCGGCGCGAGCAGCGTCAGATTGCGCGCGGTATCGACTCGCTTGTCGCTGAAGCGCACTTCCGCGGCGCCGATTAAGTGTGGCTGATAGACGAGAGTGGCCCCGTCCGCCTGGCGGTTACGAACCGGAATGAAGTACTGAGGAAGATCCGGCGGCAGCACTGGCTGGCGTGCCTCGCCACTAACCTTTGCGGGTGCAACAGCAGTGGGTGTTGCTGCCGCTGCTTCTGTCTGACCGGTGCTTACCTGTTTCTTGATCGGCTCCATCAAAATCTTGATTTGAGTCCTGGTGAGCGGGCCTCGGAGATACGACATCGCCCAACGACTTTCGAAAACCTCGGGGCCGTCGTCGTGTACATTGTTCAGCAAAAAGATCCGGCTGCTTAAGCCGGCAAGCGTTTCTTCCATCTCCTGACGATCGAATTTCAAATCGCTGCCAGCGGCCACGCCTTCCAAACCTTCGATCACGCGGTTCTTGTCGTTCTCAGTTTGCAAGCGCCCGATAAACCAGGTGCCGGTGTTGGACAAACCTTTGTAGTCCAGGTCGACAGGATTTTGAGTTGCCAACACAACTCCTAATCCGAATGCGCGTCCCTGTTTGAGCAAGGTAAGCAGCGGCAACTTCGACGGCGGATTCGCGACCGGGGGAAAGTAGCCGAAGATTTCGTCCATGTATAAAATCGCGCGCAGGCTCGTGGTGCCGGACTGCATTCGCATCCAACCGAGAGTTTGATTCAGCAGCAGCGAGACGAAGAACATGCGTTCCGCGTCGCTCAGGTGCGCGATTGAGAAAATCGCAACTCGCGGTTTTCCACCTGGACCATAAAGAATCTGCTGCACATCAAGCGGCTCACCTTCCATCCAACTACTAAAGCCTGGGGCTGCCAGTAGATTGTTGAGCGACATCGCCAGCTCGAAACGCTCTTTCGCCGGAAAAAACGAATCCAGATCCATTACGCCGATGCGTGTCAGCGGGGGTGTTTGAATCTGCTGGATCAGCGCAGCGATATCCAGATCGCTGCCACTCGCCCAGGCGTGATTGAGGATGTTGGAAAGCAGAATATGTTCGCGGCTCTTGATCGGGTCAGCGTCGATACCGAGTAAGCCAAGCAGACTCGTGGCAGTGGTGTTGACGCGCTCACGCATCAATTCGTTATCTTCACGAATAGCTGCCGGTGGAGCGGCGAAAGACTTGAGCACGGAAACAGGGATGCCGGCGTTGCTGCCCGGTGTGTAAACGCGGAAGTCCGCGGCATCGCGCAGGCGTTTGATCCGAGCGCGATCCTGCCCCCACTCCGCCAAACCTTTTTCCCAGAAATCGGCTTGTTGCGCGGCATAGTCTGCTGCTGAGAGTCCCTTCTTTTGCGCGTCGTCTTCGTTGATCCACGGAGCAAAATCTTCCGGTCTTAGTTCGGGAAAGGTGAGCAGGAGATTTGCGAGATCGCCTTTGGGATCGATCACGATGGCGGGAATGCCATCAATTGCCGCCTCTTCAAGCAGCGCCATGCACAGTCCGGTTTTGCCGCTCCCAGTCATGCCCAGGCAGACCGCATGCGTAACAAGGTCTTTAGAATCGTAAAGCAGCAGACCGTCTTTTGGCTTTTTTGTTTTTAAGTCGTACGGACGCCCGAGATAAAACGCACCCAGCTTTTCAAAGTCCTGCATCGGCTAAGACCTTTCGCTTTGGAATTCTGGAATGGAGACAGGGTAGCAGTAGTTTGACGAAAAGAGCAGCGGGCCCATGTCATCATTCCGACTTAGAAAAAGTCTAAGGCAATCATTCTTAGGGCACTTGCAAAGAGGGTGGTCGCTTCACCACGACCCAACCGTTTCGGTCAAACACCCGAACGTACCCTTTTTGTTCCAGACCGCGTCATATAGTCTGCTATTTGCTGAAAACTATCGTGTGGATAGTGAGTGACGTGACTACTCGCGATCGCGTATTCAGGATCCGGGGCCGGCAGGTTCGGATTGATGATGTAGATGCTGCGCCGGTGAGTCAAATGAGGAGCGATGTTGACCTGGGCCACGACGGTAGCATCTCGCGGTATCACCTTCAGCGCATCATGCCCGTCTTTTTCTACATCACTCATGCGCCAAACGTTTGCAATGGTGAGAGCCCAAAGTGGTTGTGTGGGCAACAAGTAGATATTAGCCAGAAGCACGCCGAGGGCGACTAAAAGAACACCCGCGCGCCGCACTCTCTCAAGTTTTACTAAGCCGGCAATTCGGGCCAACCCGTCTACCGCGGCTAACGCAAGGATTGGTGCAAGCGCCGCGTTGTAATGAAAAGCGGGTTCCCACATTCCGCCCCGGTTCGAGAGATAGCGCTCGAAGATAATGGGCACCGCGAGCACTAGAATTGGCGAGAGCACCGATAAAAAAAGGAAGGGGAAAAAGAGCATCCACGCTGTTCGCAGCTAGCCTCAGGTGAGGTCAGCAGCTGGAAAACTAACAGAGGCCGCTTGACCATATTAGCGAGCGCGCCGCTCAGGTTCGGGCCCAGTTGCTCGTAAGTCCAGTGGCGATATGCCCGCCCACTGAAGAAAGGGATAACCACCTTTGTAATTAGAGGGAAGGAGGCTGCGCCGGCCAGTATGCTGACGAGTCCGTCTTTGTATTGTCTCAGGAGGAGCAAATAGATTCCGAAGAAAGCTACGAGAACAGGCATGTCCTCTTTTGTAAACAGCAGCAGGATTAAACACGCGAAGTATCCTTTTCGCGCTTTAAGGTCGATAAAATAAATGGCGAACGCAATCAGCGGGACGGCGATTGCAACTTCATGAAACTCAAACTCCGCGGTCCGCTGTAGTGGCCAATAGAGCGAATAAGCGAGCCCCAAAATCCAAGCCACCGCCTTGCCGTGCCGCCGCTCTGCAAAGAGGAAGACAGGCACGACCGAGAGAGCAAGCAGAAAGCCCTGCGCGACGAGCAGCGCTTCCACTCTGTCAACGATCCAGAAAACCGGAGCCAGCAGCGCGACGAGAGGATGGAAATGATCGCCCAGTAGATTTTCCGGCAGGTTCGTTCGGAGCGTAACATATGCAGCTCCACCTCTGCTGTAGAGCCAGATAGCTTGATCGAAGACGGCAAGGTCCCAGGCGCTTTCGAAGCGACGATGACGCAAGATCGATATTGCGGAAAAAAGAAAGGTGTCAACGAGAACAAGCAGTAACAAAAAGATGCGGCGTCGGAGTGAGTCCGCCAAACGCCGCAAAGCTGAGGTAGCCCTTCTGTAATCGATCGCGACGGTCTTCAACCCGTCCTCCACCGTTGCAAAAATGCGAAGACGCTTCCAAACATGATTACGAGCTCCTCAGGTTACTTGTTGGGAAGCAGCCACTTCGTTCGCGTGTAAGCAATGCGAAAACCCTGGCGCTCGGCATTGCGTTGAGAAGCGCTGCCGGGCAATGCGCCCATCGTCGCGATGGTGCAACCATGATCGGCGGCATAGCGCAGACGGCTATCCAGTAATGCTAATTGCGCGCCTTGCTTCCGCCCTTCCGGAATAGTGCTGGCGCCGGCCAGCAAGGCAACGTCGTCGTAAATACTCATTGCGCCCGTAGCGATGGGTGTTCCATCCAACTCCGCGATAAACGACAAGCCATCCGCTCGCTGTGCGACAACTTTGCCGAACATAAACATGAATTCCGCTACTTCGGGAAACTCACTCCAGCCGCGCGAAGATGTTTTTGCCCAGAGGTCAACTTCATCAGCTGTCGTCAGTCGCACGTGGATGTTCTCGTTGCGCAGCTCAGCGTAGGAAACTCCGCGTTCGATCGGCCGGAACAGAATGGTGCTGAACTCACAAGGTTGATAGCCTCGCTCATTCAGTAAAGGAGAGATTGCCGGATCGGCCAATGGGCTCACTTCATGAAAAACCGGTGCGCCGCGCTCCTGAAAGAATTTTTCAATGCGATCCAGATCTGTTGCGCTAACCGGATCGAATAAACCCAGTCCAAACGTCTGCGTCAATGGCGAGTCGACGCCATCAAACATTGCATAAGCGCCGCAGACGTCGATCCATTCCGCACCGATTTCCGGAAAGGCGCGGGCACGAGCTTCGACAAAACTCGCATTGGTGCGGGCCTCCGTTCTCTCGAGCCGACGCGACAAAGACTGGTCACAAAAAATTTGGGTGATTGGTGGAGTCATTTATGTCCAAATAATTCAGCCACAGATAAACAAGCCGGTCTTCGTCAATCCGTGTCGACCTGTTCATCTGTGGCGGATTTCATTTCCGGGGCTTCATAAACAGCCGGCGCATCTTGTAAACCAGATATGGATGCCACATGCGACGCAGGCTGTCTACTGAGAACCACCAGAAATTCAGTGAGATAGTCTGCTCGAGTGCTCGCGCATAATGCCACCACCTGACCGGGATAAAAAGAACTTCGCCTGGGTCGAGTTGGAGTTCTATTGGCGTGGCGTCCCGAAATCGCGGGAAGCGTTCGGGGTCCGGCGACTCAACATCCACCGGACTGTAATTCACGTGGCCAAGATCCAGGCTGGGATAATAAAGGAGTTTTGATTGACGCGGCGGAATCAAAAGCAGTTTCTTGCGACCATGGATTTGTACAAGCAGATTATGAGCTGAATCAAAATGAACTGGGGTAACAATTCCCGCGGGACCGAGCCAGAACGTGGCCGCCTTTTTGACTTTGCTTTGCACCGCAGCTGGATAGAGCTGCGGAATATTCATATAGGGTTCAAGCGAATCAATGTCATCTTTCAATTGCGGGAGGTCGCTGAAGATCGGATATTGCGAAACATAATCGCGCGAGGTTTGCGGCGGAGAGTTCATCGCTTTGATAAATGCGCCCAAAGTCGTCGTGCGCCGTTTTCGATTGCGGTAATACTCGGTGGGATCGTTGGTTAAGCCTTCACCCTCCCACGCCGTGTAAACCACCTTCGCCCCGGGATACTGCGTTAGGAAGAACTGAGGCGTCCATTTTCCCATCGCCTGCCAGTGGTCCGTGATGCCCGTGATCACGACTGGGCGATTTGCCCTTACGTATTTCTGATAGAACTCGCGTGGCGTCGGCTGGTGTATGCGATCTATGAGTCGTCCGCTCATAACAAATCATTTCTATTGGAAAAACTGAAACCGCCAGGACGCCAAGGAACAAGCAGCGCAGGCGCCGCAGGCGCGAAAGAAGGTAGCCAGGGGCAAGTGCGAGCGCAGCGAAGCACGACGCCCCTGGATCTTGATCGAGGAAACTCGAGCACTGAAAGTGCGACATAAAACTGCTGCGTCTGATGTTATGTCGCTCTTTCAGAGCGCAATCCTATGGCCAACAGCACCAGGGGCTACGCGCTTCGCGCTGCCCCTGGCTACCTTATTTTGCGCCTGCGGCGCTGAGGTAGCGGAGCAGTTAAATGAGTTGCACTTCTAATTTGAATTCAACTATGACGGAAGAATTAGTCACAACTCGTCAATTGGCAACCGCCACGTAGATGACCCGGTCGCTATCGCTCCCGGTTCTGACTTTGTCGGACCACCTTAGGAGTTCCTCCGCTGCCTGCAAATAATTTCAGCCCTCGCTACTTAAAAATAGATTTCTTCAATCTTGTTGGCGAGCTCGGCGAGGGGTGCGTTGTTGCGATTTGCCTGAACGATGATCGTGAACTTCCGATCCAGGTAACGCCGCATGAATTGAGTGGTGCCAATCGTGTTGCCGCTATGCCACACAGTTCGTTGCCCACGCCGCTGTTCTATAAACCAGCCAAAGCCGTAACCAGTGTCATCATCGACGCGGGCCCCCGTCGTGAAGGCTTGTTGCAAGGTCGTGTCCTTCACGAGCTTGTTGCTTCGTAGCGCGCGATCCCATTTGTAAAGATCTTCAACTGACGAATAAACGGTGCCGTCGCCCCGTGTGGAACTGGTCAAACTCTGATCCGTGCGCACAAAGATATCGTCGCGCTTGGAGTAACCGTAGGCGCGATGCGCCTCATCCGAACGATCGTCGCGGTGATAAAGCACTGTGCGCTTCATTTTCAACGGCGCGAAAATGTTCTGCCGCAAAAACTCCGGAAAGGACACTCCAGACGCTTTCTCGACGATCAAACCGAGCAGCACATAGCCGCTGTTGCTGTAGCGGTAGTCGGAACCGGGAGGAAAGTTAGTGTGATCCTGCCGCTTCATCAGCTCAAGTACGTCCTGATCGGTGAGCGACGCGGTCGCCTTCTCGTCCATCACGTCCTCGTACGCGATTATTCCCGAACTGTGATTTAAAAGCTGTCGCACCGTGATCTGTTTGCCGTATTCAGGAAACCCAGGGAAGAAGCTGGCAAGACTGTCGTCGTAAGAAAGGCGCTTTCGTTCAGCGAGGATCATGAGCGCCATGGCCGTGAACTGTTTAGTGACGGAAGCAAGGCGATAGTTTGTGTTGGTGGTAGCAGCGATTTTCGCTTCGACGTTGGCCAGGCCATACGCTTTTTTAAACAGTATCTTGTCGCCTTCGATCACGATGACACTCGCGCCGGGAGCGCCAGGTTGTGCGTAGTCACTGAAGAGTTCGTCCATGGCCGCCGCTTTGTCAGAAGGAGTTTTCATTGGAGATGAAAATAGAAGGGGAACGATAATTAGCGCCAGCGTGGCTTGGTAATTTGATTTCATCGGATGCTCGCAACTTTCTTCCCTTCAATCAACCACCAGGCGCTGATTGCACTCAAGACTGCCAGAATTGCAGATCCCAATGCTACGCGACGAAAGCCAGTCACGAAAGATGCGTTGATGGCTTCCTGCAGCTTCGTCTTCGTCGCAACGTCAAGACTTGTCGGCAACTCAACACCAGCAAGCCGCATTCGCTGTTTGTCCAAATCCTGCTTCGCCTCCGGCGTCAGCGAAACCTCCTGGAGGCGATCGTTGAGGCGGCCATTAAATCCGTGCAGCATCACGAGGCCAAATATCGCCACCGCCAGCAAGCCTGCCGTACGCGACATTGCATTATTGATTCCTGACGCAACACCCGCGCGGTTCGCTTGTACCGAGCTCATCACGGTTGTTGTTAACGGCGCCACGCTTATGGCCATGCCCAGTCCCAGGACTACGACCGCAGGAAAAAACGTCAGCCAATAGCTGCCGCCGACGCTGGGCAGCATGAACAAGAAAAAGCCACAAGCGACAATGATTGGTCCGACTACGAGGGGCAGCTTCGCGCCATAACGTTTAATCAGACCGCCTGACCAGCGCGAGAGCAGAAACATGAGCAGAATAAACGGCAATAACGCAGCGCCCGCGGCCGTCGGCGAGTAGCCTTGAACCTGAATCAGATTTAGCGGAAGAAAGAAGAGCGCGCCGCTGAGGGCGGTATAGAGAAAAAGCGTCAGCAGGTTTGCTCCGCTAAAGGTGCGCGAGCGAAACATTGTGAGCGGCAACATCGGGTTTCGCTTCCGCGCTTCAATAACTAGAAACAAAACCAGCGTAACCACTCCAATACTCAACGCTATGATGATTAGCGGATGAGAAAAACCTAACCTTGACGACTCAATCAAGCCGAAGACAATCGCGCCAAGACTAATGGTTGCGAGGGCCGCTCCCGCCCAATCAAGTCCCTGCGATTCCTCGTCGCGACTTTCCGGTACGTGCAGGAAAACGAGTAGCAGCACGACGATCGTGAAGGGAACATTAATAAAGAAAACCGCACGCCACGAAACATTTTCAATTAACCAGCCACCCAGCACTGGCCCAACCGCAGCTGTGATTGCAGTAAATCCCGACCAGGTGCCGATCGCTCGCCCGCGTTCTTCCTCGCTGAAAGAATTGCTGATGATGGCTAGACTCCCGGGAACCAGGAGCGCTCCACCAACGCCTTGCGCGGCGCGGGCGATAATCAGTTGATTGATGTTGGGAGCAAGCCCGCAATAGATAGAGGCGAGCGCGAATACCAAAACGCCCACGATATAGATGCGTTTGCGACCAAAGTGGTCACCGAGTGAGCCGCCGGTTAGCAGTAATGCGGCAAGGAAGAGCGCGTAAGCTTCGACCACCCACTGCACATCGACAACTGTCGCGTTGAGGTTGGACTGCAAGGCAGGAAGCGCAACGTTGACGACGGTGCCGTCAATAAAGACCATGCTGGAACCGATAATGGTCGCGGCTAGGATCCATGATCCCTCTGCTTTCATGCGGTGACGGTGAGCTTTAAAGCTGATCGAGAAACGAAGTGAATAGTTACTCTAGTTCCGGTAAACCGAAATCCAATGACTGAGCGAGACTACAAGTTGTTTGCTTTCATGTCAGCGGCCAGCGACGACCCCTCGGGCCAGATCCAGTCCGCAATAAACCATCTACTTCCCACCCTTTGCAGCTTCACACGCCAGACGTCCGCAGGGATTTTACAGGCCCTGGGATAGAAAAAAGTGACATCGATATAGGCAACCGACTTCTCAACCACGGGCCGCCCAACCTTTCGCGAGTAAGGGTAGGATTTCCCTCCGGCGTTGCACAGTTCGTGCAGCGGCTCAAAGTCCAGGCCGTCACCAAAATAGGGCTTGTCTGTCGGGTGTGCCCTCAAATGAGCTTCGTCCTTCTTCAGTTGATCGAGGAACAGATGGTAGAGCTCGTTCGTGTACCAACCCTTTCTTAACTCAATATGTCGCCGGTCAAAAATGTTCGAACGAGCGCTACTGAATCTGTAAAAGGCCTTGACTGTGGCAGCCGGGCCACGACGTTGGGAATACGCGGGAATTGCTAAGAGAGCTACCATAATTGCGACGAATAGAATTTCTTCTTTTATCAGATTCCTTCGCATAAGCTCACTCCGGAACCCCAGCGCTGATGATCTACCATCAAACATCTGTCCTGAACCACTTTAATACCTGCCTTGGCGAGGATCTCGGCAACGGGATCATTTCTGATTCCTGATTGCATCCACACTGCCTTCGGATTTTTCGCGAGCATGTCATCAAGATGGGCGGGTACATCCTGGGAACGGCGAAATAGGTTAACCAGATCTACTTCAATGGGTATATCGATCAACTTACGGTAGACCTGTTGCTCGAGAATCTGCGTCACCTGAGGATAATAGACCGGTACGGGAATGACCCGGAGGCCTGCTGAGTGGAGATAACTTGGAACGTAAAACGCGGGCTGACCCGCTTGCGCCTCGGTTTTGATACCGACAACTGCGATGGTTTCTGAAACAGACAGCAGTGATTTGATTCCCGCGAGCTCCGTGATGATGTTTTCAGTCCAGTTCATAGCTTCTCATCACGGGGTTGGGTTGGCGGAGACGCAACTTACAGCAGTAACGAGTCCACCCGGTGTGCGTGTACCATCTGCTCGCAGGGAGACCAGGCGAATACCGTGAAGCGTCCATCCTGTGAAGCGACAAGCGCAAGCGCGTCGCGCTGGTCGTAAACAAACTGCGCCGCCGATAGATGACGTGTGCCGCCGTTGTGCGCAGGGTGTACCACTTCCGCCACGTCGCCGACAATCGGCTCGGTGATTACCATCTGCTCAACCGGAGCACTTCCGCCGGCGCGCCGTATCTTTACGCCAAAGGCGAGCGCTTCGTAGTGCTCATTAATTACCGTGGCGCCGTCTACCGCAGTTAGGCCTCCGACAGTATCGACGGCTTTTCGGAGTGAGGCGTCCCACAGGTGATTCTCTTCCGTGGCCTTTTGGTCGAGCAGGTGAGTCAGTCCGGTGTACGGTGGTGAGATCGCATACTGGATCGGATGCACTATCGACTCGCGCCAGCCATCATCACCGGCAGGCACGACGAGCAGCGAACCACCGTGCGCATGCGCACGCATCGATGCGGCGAGTTGCACGAGAAGATTTACCGAGTTGTGATCCTCGCTCCACTCTTCCGGCGAAGTGAAAGCCAGCAATGCTGCCAGGAGCGCGGGGCAGTCCGGCAGGCTCGTGCCTTTCTCATCGACGATCTTGACGCGTTTCCCCTTGAGCACCGCGACATTGGCAAACTTTCCAAAACCATCGAGACGGCGATGTTTGACTACGAGCAGGCCCGGCTCGATCACTTCCAGGACGAAACAAAAACTTGGAACCTTTCGCGTTGCTCCCCATATTCGTAGCTCATCGCCATCGAACCAAACGCCATAGTGAATTCCTGGACGCTCTACCGCCGGTGCGAGCTTGGTGAGGGTGCGCGGAATCAGCGGCAGACTCTTGCCAAAAACAATTGGCTGCACTGTTTGCTCGGGAGGAAGGAAGGCAAGGGAAATTTTGGGAGAGTTTCCTTCTTCATGACGAAGGCTGGCCCAGAACGCAGCGTCAATCATCGTCTCAATCGATTGCGCGTCGGGCTGCGAAGCCAGCTCGTCTTCACCGCGATCGCGCGCGGCAGCAAGATGACGCGAAAAATGCGTTTCCACTGTAGCTGCAACGACGTGCGCTGCTTCATAAGCAGATTTGTTGTCGTCGACTAATTGATTTTCAGTCTCAACACTCATTGATTCGTCGATTCGCGCCTAAGGAAGTTCAAGATTAACACCGCGACTCCAAAAGAGGCGCAGCCAAACCCATCAACGAAGGTCCACCAGAGTGGCATGCCGGTCGTGTAATCGATAAACGCAAATAAGAAACCGGCAATCAGGAAAGAGATCGCGTTAAAAATAATTAACGGTTGATAGCGCCTTACGTCGGTCGCCATCAACCATAAAGATACTCCATGCATGCCGTAAGCATAAGAGGCCTGGCGGATCATGAACATGATAACCGGGCCGTCGGGCATTACACCGAGTCCCAACCAACTGTGCGCAGACTCCATCCATGCGTGGGGCATAACCACTGAGAAAAACGCGAGAATCTCGGTTGCCCCCGTCAAGCGCAGCACCCAAGCCTGAAGCCGATCAATGTTCATAAGGGTCGGGTTTCAGGTTTAAGGTTTCAAGTTTCAGGTCTCAGATCTCAAATCTTAAATCTCATATCTCAGGAGTCCAGGGTCGGGTAGCGGGTATCAGGTATCGGGTGTCGGGTATCCGGTCTCAAGTCTCATGTTTCAAGTTTCAAGTCTCAGGTCTCAAATCTGAACTCTCCGGGGGATTTTAGGATCGTAATTTACCCGTCCCGACATCCACTATTCAACATACGTCACCTACCCGACACCTGATCCCCGACACCCGTTCTGACACCTGATCCCCGACCCCCGGCACCCTATTTCTTATAGACGTAGTAGACAACGCCAGCGTAGTCGTCAGTAAAGAGAAAAGAATCATTGCCAAGGCTTAAGATGTCGCAGGGGCGCCCGTGAATCTTCTTTCCTTCCAGAAAACCGTCGATGAAGTTTTCCGGAGTGGCACTACTGGCGTGCAGACCTTTTAGTTGCACCACTCGATAGCCGCGGTTAAGTTGCTCTTTGGTTGAGCCATGGAGTCCCACCAAAAACGAATCGCGCAGCTCAGCAGTGCTGTCATTGCCAAAGTATTCAAGCCCCAATGGCGAACTGTGCGCGGCGAAAGCGGCGTAGGCTTGGGGAACATTGCGGCAGTTCATCCTCGTGCTGCGCGCATTAAACTTCGGATCCGGAAAGCGGCCCGGACCGGATTGATAACAATAAGGCCAGCCGTAGTTAGTACCATCTTTTAACGCGTACATAGTATCCGCAGGTTTGTGATCGCCCAGATGATCGGAACCCATGTTGGTTGCGAACAGTTGGCCGTCGATCCAACGCAACCCCACCGCATTGCGCAGGCCGCGCGCAAAATGTTTTTGGTTCGTGCCGTCCGAATCCATTTCGATGACGCTGGCCCGAACCTCTTCCTTTTCCTCACACGCGTTACAACTGCTGCCCACCGCAACGTAAATTTTCCCGTTACCACCAATGGCAAGCGTGCGAGTCAGATGCCAGCCGCCATACTTGTAACTCAAACCATAGTCAGGAAACGTGGCGAGCACCTCCGGCTTCGTTGTTGGCGCTGTTTCACCTTTCGTAAAGCGATAACGAACCAGCTGATGTGTCATCGCCAGGTACAGCCAGTCGCCGCCGGCCGGATCGGTGTAGAAGGCAATGCTGTTGGGGTTACGCAAATTTTTCAGGTAAGTCGTAACTTTCTTATAACTTTTAGTAGACGGATCAAACTGATCGAGAATGTAAATTACCCCTTGTTTGTTGTCAGTTAGATTGAACATGTCTGTGACAAAGATGCGTCCATCAGGACTCCTCGCCATGAAGCGCACTCGTTTCAATCCCTCAGCCGCGACGCTGATACCAAAGGCTTTCGGCAGATTAAGCGCAAACGATTTAGCGCTCCTGCCTTTAGTAAGTGTAATGCGATTGGGAACGAGTTTTAGAGCGGAGGATTGGGCGGAGGATTGGGCTTGTGTTGGTACGGGAAGCGGCTTCGCGAAATCCGCTCCGAATCCAATGATTGCAAACAATATCAGAATGAACATAGCAAGGAGTCAGAAGTCACAACGAGTCGGATGGGGGACAAACGGTCGCAGCGGCTACGCCGCCTTCCGTGCGGTAAGCCTCTGGCTTACCGAGAACATTCTAGTTTTCCTTGGGCGAGGCTGAGCCTCGGGCTGAATTAAGAAGAGAGCGGACGGTAAGGCGAGCCTTACCGCACGGAAGGTGGCAGAGCCGCAACTGCCTCCTGCCTTCTGTCTGCTGCTTCCTACCTACTGCCTACTGCCCTTTTAGAATCCAACCTTGAGGATCAACAAGGACCTTCTGGTCGGCCGGGACAGGAATCGTAACAGTCCCATTTGGCATATCGTAACGCTTCGTCGCATTGCCAATCTGCACCTCCACCGGCATAGGAAACGGCAGATTGTCTGGGGACTCCCAGCGCAGCGTCATCGCCTTATCGCTCTTGTCGGTGATCAACTTCGGCAGCTTGGCTTGCCGCAAATAAACTTCAAAGAACCAATCCAGATCTGCTCCTGACTCTCTTTCCGCGATGTGGAGAAGGTCGTCGGTTGTCGCGAAGTGCACTTGCTTACCGTTGGTTATTTTTTCCATGCGAGGATCGGGGTACGCCATCCTTCTCAGCGAATTGAAAAACGGTTTCTCGCCGATCAGGTAACGGAGGGTGTGCAGGATCACCGCGCCCTTGCCATAAATATCACCATCGCTGTTCACATAGTCAGGAGCCTGCATATACATCTGCGTCGTCGTGCGCGATTCGCGTGGCGCCACCGGCTGCTTGTTGCGCAGGCTCTTCATCCGGCCATCCATCGCTTTCAGGTAAGCTTCTTTACCGCTCACTTCCTCAACGTAGAGCGAGTCCATGAAGCTTTGGAACCCTTCGTGAATCCAGAAGTCGCGCCAATCGCTCGCGGTTACCAGATTGGCCCACCACTCATGACCCAGCTCGTGCAGCATCAGCCAATCGAAGCCATGTTCGTTGAGTGTGAAAGTGCTGCCGTAGCCGATGATGGTTTGATGCTCCATGCCCAGATGGTTTGTGTGCACGATGCCCGCCTTCTCAGCGCGAAAAGGATAGGGGCCGAGATGCTTCTCCAGGAAGCGCAGGTAGAGTTTTGTTTGCTTCACAACTTCGAAGCCTTTTTCATAGTCTTCAGGCAGGACCCAAAAAATTACTGGTACTACTCCGCCTGCGACACTCGTGTACTTATCCTCGATGGTCTTATAAGGACCGACGTTCAAAGTGATGCTGTAATTATTGATTGGCTGTGAGGTCTGCCAATGAAATGTTTGCGTACCGTCCTGATTTTTGACGACACTACGCAGCAGTCCATTGGCGACAGCGACCAGCGGTTGCGGCACCGTGTAATGCATAGTCGTCGTTTCCGGCTTATCGGATGGGTGATCTTTTACGGGAAACCAAATGTCCGCGCCATCGTTCTGGCAAGTCACAGTGAACCAATGCTGTCCGCTTTTTGTTTTAGACCACGCAAACCCGCCAACCCACGGCGGTCTGGGAGCGACGCGAGGTTTTCCGCCGTAAGCGACGCGCACGCGAATGTCTTCGCCGGGTTGTTTCGTCAGCGGGAGGCTAATCCAGACCTTGCCGGCACGCCGTTCGTACTTAAGCGGCTGCAGAGATTTTCCCGCCGCGTTAACCAAATTAATCGAATCGATCACGAGAGGCGGATCAAGATCCATCACGAACCAATTAATGGGATGAACGATTAGCGCATGTGCCGTCAACGCACCTTTGATAGTTTGCGTTTCAGGATCAATTTTTAGGTCCAGGTCATACGACTTCATGTCATAGGCGGCTTGCTCCGGCATCAAGGGGCCGCCAGAACTACTGCCGCGCACCCCGAGCTCGCGTTGGGCATCGACATGGGTACAGGAGCAAATGCCTAATCCAAAAATAGCCGTCACGAGAATAATGATTTTTTTCATTGGTTTTATTTCCGCGGAGCGATCATAGATTTGGATGCAGTACCTGTCCAGAACCCTGATGAGCTCCGCGTTGACACGCAAGTGCTAGACGGAACCTCGCGATTGCGAACGGTATCTCCTCAGACAGTACGCCGCATACAGCGCCGCGGCTGATTCCAGCAACGCAATCACGCCGGCGCTGGTTATGAATTGGGAATGCATTTCCGGACTGCCTGCAGGCAAATGCCCAATATTGTCTGGCGACACCAGCACGTAATGGTGATACGCGCCAAACAGAAAGCTTCCCAGCATAGAGAGAAACAGCACCCAGAGGCCGATTGAGATATAGCGGGTCCACACAAGTGCAGCGGCTACGATTGGGGCGATGAGAATTACGATAAAGACGAATAGAGTTTTTTCTGCTGGAAGATAGATGGCGAGACGAGTATGGGCATTGCCGTGCCAAAGCGATGCGGCGAGATGAATGGCAACAAGTCCGGTGATCACGGGCCTGGTCATAGATAACACTCTCACGTGGTCTAATTCTCCGCCGATATGTTGGACAACAAATGGGCTATCAGCAAGAGGTGCTCATTGTGGTTGGCTGCCGAACTTTTAACTGGACGGTAAGTTGTTGCTTAATGGGATGTGCCGTTCCGCTGTTCTCGCACGATATCGATAAGCGCAGTTAGCCTTTCATCTGTGTGGGTTTGGGCGGCCGCCAGAGCAGTCATGTTAGCTACGAGATCGGCGGTGTTTGTTTCGAGAAGGCGGGTTTTGGTCTCGATAGCGGTTGTCTCGGACTCTCGCCTGTCCATTCGCAAATCCGAATTCTCAGCGAGGCGCACTAACAATTGAAATGATTCTTCTAATCTTGTGATGCGTGGTGTGTCACGGACTCGCTCTTCCTGCATTCGCTGGATGTTTGCCGCAAACTGAGCCTGCTGCTCAATAATCAATTCCATGGTGCGTTGCATTTCTTCATTGGTCATGGGACCTCCAAATGGTGAGGATTAACTGCAAAATCATTTTACAGAACTCCCACGCTACGGAGAAATCGGTGACGACGAGCTTGAGTGATTGTTAACGCTCCGTGACGTTACAAAGAAATTATAGATGCATACCGGAGCGCTTAAAGCCGAGC
Source organism: Pyrinomonadaceae bacterium (assembly GCA_041750995.1). GTDB lineage: Bacteria > Acidobacteriota > Blastocatellia > Pyrinomonadales > Pyrinomonadaceae > PSRF01. The sequence goes on from JBGSYG010000065.1 coordinate 144,570, forward strand.
GTACTTTGGTAGGGGCGCACTCCCTGGCCGCCCCTTGTATTTCCCTGGGGCGCCCACTGAGGCACGCCCCACATATGCTCCGCGTACTCGCAATTGCGAGAAAGATTCTATTCGATGCCGTTGCTACGCAGCGCTCACGGCGCGGGCGTGAAACCTGTGAGCGGGTTACCGTAGAAGGCGTCAGTCCTCCACGCATTCTTGTCCCACAGTCCATCCTGGTCACCGATGATCGTAACGGGCACGATTGTGCGCCTACCTCCCACCTTGTTGGCAGCGTTAAGACCGTTGTCAAAACTACCGTCAGGGCGGACCGTGAATTTGATCGACCGCGCCAGCTTATTGTTCCGTAGCAGCTTGAATTCGTACTCTCCAGGGTTCTCGCTGAGATAGTGGGGTTTGCCGAAACCAAATTGTTCCCCCTTGTTCTGGCCCAACACAGTCTTGAACTCGCATATCATCCGCCGCCATTTTCCCCCTTGCGGCACCGACTCGGCCGTTGAGATCGAAGGGTTAAGTTCCACCTCATAATCGCAACTGGGCTTTCCTACCTGAATGTCCTCCGTAAAGATTATGCCCACCTCTTTACCCTGGTAGAAAAGGTGTGGCTCTACCTTCCCGGTTTCACCGCGGACCCAGAAGGCTGCGTTAAAGTAATTGTTATCTGAATCGACCACGACGTAGCCAATAGGCATGGCCCAGTCCTGGTTTACGAAGTAGACAAACTCCTTCGCAGCCTTGGGGCCGTGTTCGTTCGACGGAACCTTCTCCACTTTAGCTTTACCGGTGAAGAGCGTGGCATCGGTACCAGCAAGCTCGTTACGCATCTTGATTGCGAAACTCACGACTCCGACAGCGGTGATAGAGTTCTCTTTGGGATCGTTCGGCCCTCCGCATTCGTAGCCCCTACTAGTGCCCTCGCACTCAAGGGTCACCCAACGTGCTCCTCCCGGTTGGGTAAACTCAACGGAGTAGTTAGCGCCGCTCGGGAGTCGGCCATTGGTGCTGAATGACACAAGGGGCAGCCAGCTCCAGACGTTGAAGTTGCCGCGATAGGAGTTAATCGTGTTGGCTTTCACGTGTACCCAGTTCTTGATGATGGCCGGTTGGTCCTGGCTGGACGGCGCCGTGCTTCCGGGCGCCGCGGCGGGCGTGTTCGGCTGGGTCGTACTTGCAGGTTGTGTTTTGCTAGCCGACGTAGGTTGAGCGGTCTCGGTTGAAGTTGGTTGCGATTTCGGCTGGTTGGGTTTCGGAATTCTTGGAATTCTCAACTGCGCCGAGGCGCTTTGAAAGCTGAAAATTGCGAAGGTCAAAAATGCAAGCGTCACGAAAAAAGGCTTCCTCATCCGAATGCTCCTTTCAGGTTAAGAAACGATTTTAGGGGCTCTGCGTGTCATAAGTCGGCCCTCTTCTAAGTGTTTTCAAACTGGCGTTTAAGATCCGGCGATTAAGAGCGCAACCAAAGCGCCGTCAAGCCGGCGCACTGCAAAGGCGCTCGACGGTCTTAACGCCAAGCAGCCGGCTATTTCTACGCGGCCGCGCATTCTATAAAACGAAAAGGAAAACGGGCAAGGTTTCAATCTGCGCGATGCTGGCTCCGGGCCGCGCGGCAGTGGCCAGAGAGAAGACTTTCTTTTTTCCGGGGTTGCTTCGCGACTACTATTTAATCCAAACAGTCTTAATATTGACAAACTCGCGAATACCAAACTCACCCAGCTCGCGACCGTAGCCCGAGTTCTTGATACCGCCAAAGGGCAGGCGCGGATCGGAAGCGACCATCCCGTTGATGAAGACACAGCCGGCTTCGAGTTCGTTGATGAATCGATCGCTTTCAGTCGCATCGTTGGTCCAAGCGGCGGCGCCTAAACCAAACGAAGTGGTGTTTGCAATAGAGATTGCTTCATCGATGCTGCCCACCCGAAAGAGCATGGCGACCGGGCCAAAGATTTCTTCACACGAAGCAGGGGAATCGGAAGGAATGTTTGTAAGCACCGTGGGCTCGTAGAAGTTTCCTGCTCGTTGCAATTGGCCACCGCCGGTAAGCACAACAGCACCTGCCGCGACTGAGGTTTGCACCTGATCGGCAACATCTTTCAGAATTTGTTCCGTCGCGAGTGGACCGATATCGGTTGCTTCCTTCATGGGATCGCCGACTTTTAGCGCCTGCATCTGCTCGACAAACCGCTTCTCAAATTCCGGATAAATCTTGGCAGCAACGATAAAACGTTTGGCGGCAATGCACGATTGACCGCTATTGATCGTGCGAGCCTTAACGGCAGTGGTAATCGCTTCATCCAGATTAGCTGAAGGCATCACGATGAAAGGATCGCTGCCGCCGAGTTCCAATACGGTTTTCTTGATTTGTTTTCCGGCGATGCTGGCCACACTGCGGCCAGCCGGTTCACTGCCGGTAAGGGTTGCAGCCGCTACCCGCACATCGTTGAGAACCTGTTCGACTAGCGACGATCCAATCAACAGAGTTTGGAAGGCGCCAGTTGGAAACCCGGCCTCTTGGAAGATGTTCTCAATTGCGAGGGCGCATTGGGGAACGTTTGAAGCGTGCTTCAGCAAACCGACATTTCCCGCCATCAAGGCCGGCGCGGCGAAACGAAACACTTGCCAGAAGGGAAAGTTCCAGGGCATCACTGCCAGCACCGGTCCCAGCGGTTGGAAGCGAACAAAACTCCGCGTGGCATCAGTCTCGACTACCTGGTCGGCGAGATGGCCTTCAGCATTTTCGGCGTAGTAGCGGCAAACGAGAGCGCACTTTTCGATCTCCTGCACCGCACCCTTAATTGGCTTGCCCATTTCGAGCGTCATCAGCCGGGCGTATTTCTGTTTGTCAGAATCGAGGATTGCCGCGGCCCGCAACATCAGCTCAGAGCGTTCGGCAAAAGCTGTCTGACGATAAGAACGGAAAGTTTCGGCGGCTAGCTGCAGCTTCTGCTCGAGCTGCTGCCCGCGCACCTCGTCGAACGTTTGCAGTGTTTCACCCGTTGCCGGATTGATAGTGGCGATGGACATGGTTTTTTCCCTGAACAACTTTAGCGCCAAGCCTCAGCTTCTAAAAGGGCAACTTTGACAACCGCCAAGGCGCCAAGTCGCAAAGGAAGAAAAATAAGATAGGTCTTTCTTCATTACTTTTGTTTTCTTTGCGACTTTGCGACTTTGCGACTTCGCGGTAATACGTTGCGCTCGGCGTTAGTCGTACTAGACGAATGTTGATCGCCATCAAAATGAAAAACGTCTAAAGTAATCTTACGAATATGGAGAGTAAGAAGCTCGACAAGTTTGCGATTGCGGCGGCGCTGCAGGAGATCAGCGCGCTGTTGGAACTCAAAGGTGGCGTCAATCGTTTCAAAGCGCGCGCCTACCAGACGGGAGCGCGAGCGGTTGCCTCAATTGCCGGCGACATCGGTCGCGCACTCTCGGAGGATCGGCTCACTTCCGTTCCCGGAATCGGCAATGCGCTCGCTTCTCAGATTCGTCAACTCCATCTTACGGGCACTTCTTCAGTACTCGACAAACTAAAACAGGAGTTTCCTCCGGGGATCATTGAGCTTTCGCGTGTTCCAGGTCTGAGCACCAGCAAGATTGCAAAGCTGCATGAAGCACTCGGCATCACTTCAATTGCCGAACTGCAAGCAGCGGCGGCGGCGGGGAAGGTTCGTAACGTTGCAGGCTTTGGCGCGAAGACTGAGCAGGGCCTTCTGGAAGCGATCGCCGATCACAACCGCGACAATAAGAAACAAAAACGACTTCACTTGCATTACGCCGAACGCGTTGCCGAACAGGTTCTGAATTATCTGCGCACCTCAAGAGATTTGGAAGAGGTAAGCATTGCCGGATCACTGCGTCGCGGGCAGGAAACGGTGGGGACGATCCGCCTGGTGGCGAGTTCTAAAAATCCCGCCGCGGTAGTCAAACACCTGCTGCGCTTCCCGCTGATCATAAAAGTCGTCGAACAATCGGAATCGAGTTGCACGGTTGATTTCGCCGAAGAAGCGACAGTGTCTCTGCGGGCAGTGAAGCCCAACCAGTTTGGGCTCGGTCTGTTTTGGGAAACCGGTTCCGAAGCGCACCTCACAAAGATGCACGACATTGCCAACAGCAAAGGTCTGGCCCTGGATCGTGAAGCTCTAAAAGTAACTATCAGGACGAATGGCAAGTCGCCGCAGTCGCGCAAGAAGCCGCTCCAGATAGGTAACGAGACTGAGATTTATCCCTTGCTCGGAATGCAATACATCGCTCCGGAACTGCGTGAAGATGCCGGCGAGATCGAAGCAGCGTTAAAGAAAACACTACCTGCCGAGCTGATCACCCTGCCCGACATAAAAGGCATGATTCACTGCCACACGACGTACTCCGATGGCAAGCACTCGGTGGCGGAAATGGCACGCGCCGCAGAAGCCATGGGCATGAAGTACTTGACGATTACTGATCACTCGCCGACCGCATTTTATGCAGGCGGGCTCAAACTGGACCGGCTGAAACGTCAATGGGAAGAGATTGATGAGACTCAGGAGCAAGTCAAGATCAAACTTTTGAAAGGCACAGAGTCGGACATTCTTTCCGACGGCAGCCTCGATTATCCGGATCACGTTTTAGAGCGGTTCGATGTCGTGATCGCGAGTATTCATTCGCGGTACAAGATGGACGCCGAAAAGATGACGAAGTGCCTGATCACGGCAATGCAACAACCAGTTTTTAAGATCTGGGGACACGCGCTTGGTCGGTTGATTCAAAGACGACCGCCATTTGCCTGCGACGTTGAGCGAGTTTTGGATGTGATTGCCGAGTCCCGCGCGGCGATCGAGGTGAATGGTGATCCTTATCGGCTTGATATGGAGCCGCGTTGGATTCGCGAAGCCCGCAAGCGGAAGATCAAGTTTGTAATCTCAGTTGATGCCCACTCGATGGGGGCGATGAACAACCTGAAATACGGCGTGGCCCAGGCACGGCGCGGCTGGCTGCAACGAAGCGAAGTGCTAAACGCTTTGCCTCTGGCAAAGTTTAGGCAGGCGGTGCGACCGGCGTGAGCTTATGCTCAACAGGAAGAGCCTCGAGTCTTTGCCTAGGAAACGCTAGTGCGGCTTCGGCTTTGCCGCCGGATGTGAGGCGGCGGCTACGCCCCGCCGTAGATGGGCCATTTAGATTCTGGGCTATGCCCTTGGTGCGGCCTTGGCGCAATCATGTTGGAGGGCTAAGCCCAAACCCAGGGCGTAGCCCCGAGTATTTAGGCACAGACGGGGCGGCATAGCCGACGCCTCCATCCGGCGGCAAAGCCGATCCTGGCGGGCCTTTACTCATCGATCAGCTCACTAAAGACCAAGACATATCCGTTCAGATCTTTCACTTCGAATTCCCAGTCGCCATAGAACTGTTTCTCGAGTGGTCTTAGAATTTCAACGCGATCTTTGATTGAATCGTAAAACTCCCGCACTCCGCGCATGCGGATGTAGGCATCCCAGACGCCCCCATCGCGGCTATTGTAGAGATTCGGCTTCTGATAATTAGCGAGGTGCTGCAGCATGATCTCGATTTGATCGCGTTCGACAATTCCGAAAGCGTAAGGTTCATGGCCAGGAAAAGGATGACCGGCAAAGCCCAACAAGTCTTCATACCAGCTAATAGTCTCGCCGACGTTCGCTACAGCGAAACAAGGTGCAGCCGATCTTAGACTTGGCGGCCTTTTAGCTTCCGGCATGTTCGCCTCCCTCTGGTCCGTAGAACAAAACCCAGACAGTTAAGTCGTCCGTGAAATTCTCAAAGCGATGAAGTACCCCGGCTGCCGCAAACAATAGGTCAGTGGGTGCAAACGCCTGACGGCTTTCTCCGCAAATATATTCACCAGTTCCGCTCGCTACAAAATAAACTTCGTCACGAGTGTGCGGTTGCTGGGGATCGGTTCCGCGCGGCGCGTAGGCCTCCACCGTGAGTGTGCCGTGTTCGAAGATGGTCGCGAACCGTTTTGCTTCCGGACTCGGTAGTTGTTTGAGCGCGTCACTGACACGGAGGAGTTGGCAAGAGGTTGTAGTCGGCTGCATATGAGTTACAAAAGGCTTTGCGCAAACTGGGTGCGAGACGTCCCAGATTCAATCACGCCCAGGGCAAGGTCGCAAAGGCTCCGAATTGTTCATTAAGGCTCCGCAGTTTCAATTCCAATCGGCTCTTTGCTGTTTCAATCGAAATCTTCTCCGGCTTGAAATTTCTTTTTTTCATCCAGTGGTCCCAGGTTTCCAACCGTTTCTCATGAGCGCCACTCTCGCTATGAAACTGAGTGCCAACAACCAATAGCCTTTTCTCCAAATCGCGCGCGGCATCACCTAGTTTCATTTTGCTTTTTTGCGGCCAAACAGTTTCCGATGTTGTAAATGCACCCGCGGAATCCACCTGCTTCAGTAAAGATTTTGTGGGTGTTGACAGACCTTTCAACTGCCAGGGCTCGCGCGCTGACCCGACTGTCGCCAGTTCAGACCAAAATTTGCGGTGTACAAAAGTAACCTTCCGCGAAACCAGTTTTGCGATCAAGATGTCGTCATGGTCTTCTAGCTGTTCGTTTACCTGAAAGATTATTTGCGCGAGGGGATGCGACCACCAGGAACCGCGCAGCGGAGTCCCCGTAATCAATGAACAGACACTTGGAAGGTTAGGATCAGATTCGAGCAGAAAACCATTTGTTTTAAGCGTGCGCAGAATTTCCTGAAAATGAACCGCAGTTTTCACGACGGGGGATACTAACTTAGAATGGCCTGTACGCTGGAGGCCCTTGTGAAGAATTCCTGTGTGTTTTGTCAGATCATCGCGGGCGACCTGGCCGGCTCAGTCGTTTTTGAGGACGATATCTCACGCGCTATTCTCGATCATCGCCCTTTGTTTCCCGGACATACCCTCTTGATACCGCGAATTCATTACGAAACCTTAGCCGATCTGCCTGAAAGTAATATCGGCGAGTTTTTTACCAATGTTCAAGTCCTGGCAAAAGCAGTCGAGATCGCACTAGCCGCTGAAGGAAGTTTTGTCGCACTGAACAATCGAGTCAGTCAAAGTGTGCCTCATTTGCACGTTCATATCGTGCCGCGGCGGCGGAAAGACGGTCTGAAAGGATTTTTCTGGCCACGTAACAAGTATCAAGACGATGAGCACATGAAAAAAACGCAAATCGCGATCAAGCAAGCGATCTCTGACTTGGCAAGATAATATTTGTTACCGCACTGGTGGTAAAGAAAACCTCGAGTTTTCGCAGGAAATCTTGAAATGAAATCCTTATCTACGAAATTTTTGGGACGAACAAAAAATAAAACACAGAAAAGTTTGACCGAAATTTCCTCGAAGCGTATAAAGCCACTGTCACGAAGGTCACGGTCTTCGAGACCGACGAAGGGATCGGCAATCGGTGCGGTGACGCACTGAGAGAGAGGAGAGGCAGGCGGCTGCTAATCTTAATGACGCCCTTAGTCGAAGCCGAAAGGCTTGGCTAGAGAAAGTCGTAAGGCTTTCTTCAGCTACTCGAATAAAAACGAGTAGCACCCTTTGGAAGAGGACCCGCCAAAGGGGGCGATTGGCTCGACGAAAGTTAGGCCACGTTGTCGGAACGTAACCGAAGGTGGAGGAAAAGCCACCGCAACAAAAACCTAAAGGCACCGCGTCCGCAAGGATGCGAGATGGGCGAAAGCTAATCGCGTGCTGACCGGTGAAAGACTTACCGCAAGTTTTCATCCGGGATACAAATCGGCAACTTCTGCGTGTACAAGCGAAGTTGCCACCCTATAGAAAGCTTCGGCGATTTATGGGAAACGGATTGCGCTACGATCAGCTTGCTGAGAGTAGCGCTTTTCGTTTTTCTGGCGTACATTTTTTCCGAATTAGTCATCCTAAAATCCCACAAGCTAAACTAATCAGTGCAGCAACCGGCTCGATCTGCGCGTACCCGGGCACTGAAATTCTGGAGGAGAGTAAAAATGACCGAAGCTAAAATGCAGGAGAGCATTGCGTACAAGCCCGGAACCTTTTGCTGGGTCGAGTTGGGCACGACTGACGGTGAAGCTGCGAAGAAATTTTATACGCAGTTGTTTGACTGGGATTTTACCGACAACCCAGTGGGGCCAAGCGGGGTCTATACGATCCTGAAACAAAAGGGGAAAGACGTCGGCGCTCTTTACCAGATGCCGTCAGAGATGACGTCAAATGGAGTGCCGCCGCATTGGATGTCTTACATTTCGGTGGCTAACGCTGACGAATCAGCCGCCAAAGCAAAATCGCTGGGTGCGACTTTGATGAAAGAGCCGTTTGATGTTTACACAATGGGACGAATGGCTGTGATTCAAGATCCCACGGGCGCGATGTTTGCGCTTTGGCAACAAGGCACTCATCAAGGAGCTGGCATCGTTAACACGCCAAACTCTCTTTGCTGGAATGAACTTGCCACCAGGGATACCGCCCAGGCCGGCGACTTTTACAGCGGTGTCTTTGGCTGGGACAAAAATGTGCAGCAGATGGGCCCGATGACCTACACGTCGTTCATGAACGGCGATCGACCGGCCGCTGGTATGTACGAGCCGGGACCGGAAATGGGCGACGTACCACCTCACTGGATGCTTTACTTTGCCGTTGCCGATACCGATGCCATCGTCGCACGCGCCACGGAATTGGGCGGCAAATCGTGCGTGTTTGCCATGGATGTTCCGGGAGTCGGTCGCATGGGAGTGATGACCGATCCGCAAGGCGCCGCTTTTGCAGTCATCAAGTTAGAAAATCCGCCGACCTAAGACGTTACCGCCAAGACCCGGAGACGCGGAGACGCAGAGGGATTAATTGAAGTAATCAAAAGCCAATTTGATCCACAAATCGTAACTGGTTCAGTTATCTTTGCGTCTCTGTGCCTCTGCGTCTCAGCGATCAGATTACCACGGCGTACTTTCTAAAAGCTCATTGAACCAGTTACCCTGAGTTATGAAACCACGCCTCGTCTGGCTTCTGCTTTGCTGCATCTGGGGCTCGACCTGGCTCTTCATCAAACTGGGACTGGAAAACCTGCCGCCCTTCACATTCGCGGGCATTCGGTTCGTTGTTGCGGTTGCCATTCTCTCAACCATTATCGCGCTTCGTCGTCTGTCATTACCGAAAAGTTCGCGCGACTGGTTGCTGTTATTTGTGAGCGGCATCCTGGCTTTTTGTGTGAACTACGGCTTGTTGTTCTGGGGCGAGCAATACATCTCCTCTGGTTTAGCCGCAGTCCTGCAATCCACGATACCGGCTTTCGGATTGGTGATTGCGCATTTCTATCTTCCAGGTGAACAGATGACGCCCGCAAAGATAATTGGCATCGTTCTGGGCGTGATTGGAGTGGCGGTCATTTTCTCAAACCAACTAGACGTGGCCGGCCCCAAGGCTGTGGCAGGATGCGCCGCGCTAATAGTCAGTTCGATGGGCGCTGCTTATTCGAATGTCCTCGTGAAGGCCTACGGCAAGCATCTTGATCCGGCGATTCTGGCAGGCGGCCAAATGTTCTTTGGCATGATTCCTTTGCTGCTGATCGGAATTCCCTGGGAAGGTAATCCGTTACACTTTAACTGGACGCCTATGGCAGTAGTGGCATTGATCTATCTGGCGGTCGTCGGATCGGTGGTCGCCTTTCTGCTGTACTACTGGCTGGTACAAAATATGGACGTTACCAAGACGATGTTGATTGCGCTTGTGACGCCAGTGGTCGCAGTCACGCTCGGCATGCTGGTCCTCGATGAGAAGTTACATGGACGCACGCTTCTGGGTGGGCTGATGATCATTTCCGGGATTGCGATTATCGTGACACGCCAAGCGAACAAGAAAGTCCAAAGTGCAAAGTCCAAGGTCCAAAGTCCGCTTGCCTAGGAGATTTAACTCGGCAGGATCTCGTCAGATTCCAATGCTGGCGTCTCCGCATCCGAACGTTGGCAATGCTTTATTCGGATCGGCGCTTATAGAATCCGTTAACTTGCGCTTGTAAATAGATCTCAACCGCGTTAGCGACAAAGACGGCCTCAGCCGGAGAGTAGTACTCAGGAAGCTTTCGCAGTTGTTCAATCTGCTCGGTCATCAGCCAGAAGCCACCAATCTCCGCACCAAAGCGATTGTAAACGGCCAACTCGAATGCGGTCCGAATTACACGCCGAAGGTACTTTTCTGTTTGCGGATCGGTTTGGATCAGACATTCCGCTAAAGCAAACCCCGCGAAATCTGTTTCGAGTTTCGCGCTTTGAGTTTCGCGTAGTTGAGTGGAGTCCGCATTAGACATTGCAATATTAAAACTCCCTCAAGTAGGAACGGGACCAGGCAAACTAAGACTCAACACTCAAAACTCGAAAACTCAACCCGGAACCAGGAACCCGGAACTGGAAACTCGAAACTTCTATGTCGCTGGAGCCGCGTATCTTCGAATCAAGCCGCGCACTATCCCCTGTATTTCGATCCGCTCGGGCGTCTTGATGAAGATGGGTTTGAACTGTGGATTGGCTGGCTCGAGGCGAATGAATTCTGGTTCGCGGTAAAACTTCTTCACCGTCGCATAATTTCCATCAATCAGCGCTACCACCATCTGACCGTTTTGCGCCGTTTGTTGCGCCGAGACGATGATGGTGTCGCCATCCTGAATATTTTCCTCAATCATTGAATCGCCGCGCACGCGTAACGCGAACGTGCGTCCTTGTCCAATCATGTCGCGAGGCACGGCAACAGTGTCGTGAGTGAGAATCGCCTCGATCGGCTGACCCGCCGCCACGGTGCCGAGCAACGGGATCTCGTAGGTATTGCTAGCGCTTTCCTGATCGATGAGCTCGATACCGCGGCTGACGTTGGGAATGCGTTTAATTAGCCCCTCGCGCTCCAGCGCCATGAGGATGCTATGCACGCTCGCCGGCGAGCTCATTTTGAATTGCTTGCCAATCTCAGCAATGGTCGGCGGCTGTTTGTGGGTTTCTTGATAGCGCGAAATAAACTCGAACACCTGACGCTGGCGAGCAGTTACCGGCATTGCAAATCCTCTCTTGAACTAAACTAAAGCCTTGTGTTAGATTTTCGGCGCGCGCCGAAAACAGAGCGAATATTAACGAAGACGGGAACGGCGGTCAAGGGGGTTTGTGAGAAACTTCGGGTTATTTAATTACTTGAGTAAGTTTTTTGAGGTCGTCGATAAAACGGCGCAACTCCAAACGGCGGGTCTCATCATCAGGCGCCCGGAGAATTGAGGAAGGATGAACGGTAGCCATCACATAGGGAGCGAGGTTCGATTCAAGAAATTTACCGCGTTCCTTTGTCACGCGAAACTTGGGACCCATTAGCGACTGGGCGGCAGTGGCGCCGAGGGCGACAATCACGTCGGGTTTAATTCAGCAATCTCGGCCTGAAGCCAGGGATGACAAGCGGCAATTTCAACCGCATTGGGTTTCTTGTGAATGCGACGTTTGCCGCGCGGCTCCATTTGAAATGTTTCACCACGTTAGTGACGTAAGTTTGCGAACGATCGATTCCGGCTGCCGCCAGAGCGCTATCGAATAGCTTGCCGGCAGGACCTACAAACGGTTTCCCGGTGAGGTCTTCTTCGTTACCTGGTTGTTCGCCAATGAACATTACTTTGGCTCGACGACGCCCTTCGCCAAAAACTGTTTGCGTTCCGAGCTTCCATAGATCGCAAGCGCGGCAATCGGCTGCGGCTTCACGAAGTGAGGGCAGGGAAGGACGATTCGGAATTAAATCGCTCGCTGAATGATTGACAGATTTGCCGCGGGGCATTTTTTCGACTCCCAGATCGAATTGTTAAGAGGTTATAAATCATGCGTGTAGCATTATCCAAAGCGACATTTGAAGCTGAGATAACCAGCCGGTTCGGCGCGCCTTTTAACCCTCAAAAGCCACCGGCCGAGATAATGGCGTCAGGAATTGCGACAGTTGATTCGGTTATTGCAGGACTACCGCGCGGCGCCATCACAGAAATCTTTGGCCCGCCCTCTTCCGGCCGCACCAGCTTCATGCTCTCCCTGCTGGCACACGCAGCCGCCCACAAAGAAGTATGTGCGCTCATAGACACGAGCGATGTATTCGATCCGAACTCCGCTGATGAAGTTCAGTTGGATTTGGATCGACTGTTGTGGATCCGTTGTGCTGCGAATGTCGAACACGCATTCAAAGCCACTGACCTGCTTTTACAGGGTGGGGGTTTTGGACTGGTGCTGTTGGATCTGGGCGATATTGCCGGCAAAGATGCACGACGCATCATCTCTTCGTGGTGGTATCGCTTTCGGCGTACGGTTGAGAAAACCCCAACTGTACTGGTCGTGATTGCAGCAGATTCGTGCGTCCGTTCGTGCGCCTCTCTGGCCTTGGAGTTAAGCAGGGAGACTGATGCCTGGACCTCGGCTGCGGGAAAGACTCTCCCTCCAAATGCTGGTTCACCAACTCACGCTAACTTACTCTCCGGCGTAAAAGTTCAGCTTGACCGCCGCCGCCCGCTACATGTGGGGACTAGATCGGCTCATTTTAATGCCGAATCTCACGCCTAACCGGCTACTGAAAATCCCCGCTTGACAGTCTTCGGAGATTTTCGCTAATCTTCGCCTGCCTTAGCTATTCCATCAACAACAAAGGTAGCTTATGTTTAGCTGCATTTACTGTCCCGATCTCTCTGCTGCCGCCTCCTTGGCCGATTTTGGCTACTGCTTTTCCCCCTTGGTCGAGGAAACGACGCCTGACTGTGTGGTGCTCGACGTTGCTGGATGCGAGCTCCGCTTTGGTTCAGCCTACAAACTAGCAAATGAGATATCTAAACACGCCCTGCGATCCAAAGCTGAGGGTGGGTTGGGGCAAAGGATTAGTGTTTCTCTCGCAGGTAATCCCGACTCGGCCATCCTCGCCGCGCGATTTTTAAAAGGAATAACTTTTATCGAGCCGGGAGAAGAACTTACTGCACTCGGCGATTTGCCGATCGAAAAGCTGTTAAGCCCCCGCCCCAGCGTCCAGGGTCCAAAGTCAGGAGCTCCAAAATCAATCTTGAAGCCTCCTAATTCAAGATTGAATAGAGAGACATTGGACCTTGGACTTTGGATTTTGGACACTAAGCGAGCCGAGAAAATTTTAGAAACCTTAAGACTGTGGGGCGTGCGTACGTTTCATGATTTCGTGAAGCTGCCCACAACTGGCGTTGCCGAACGTTTGGGACAAGACGGAGTCAAACTCCAACAGCTTGCTGCCGGAAAAACAGAACGTCACTTACAACTTAAGCAACCCGCGCCCATCTTTAATAACCAGATCGAGTTGGAATATCCACTTGCCGAGCTCGAGCCTCTGTCTTTCATCTTTGCGCGTCTGCTCAATCAACTCTGTGCTCGTTTGCTTGCTTATGCGCTCGCAACTAATGAGTTGCGCATCCGCATGAATCTGGAAGATGGAACCACACATGAACGCATGTTGTCGCTCCCGGCGCCGCTACGTGATCACAAAATATTTCTGAAGCTTTTATTGCTTGATACGGAAGCGCATCCGCCGCCGCGGGCAGTTGTCGGTGTGGCCATCGCGTGTGAGCCCGTGAAGCCGCGAGTGCTGCAAAGCGGGCTGTTTATTCCGCAGGCGCCCGAGGCGGCAAAACTGGAATTGACCCTGGCTCGATTGGTGAAGCTGGTAGGGAGGGGAAATGTTGGCTCGCCGGCAGTGATTGATACGCATAGACCAGACTCGTTCCAAGTGAAGAGATTTGTGGTGCAGATGAAGGCTCAGCGATCCGCTGTCTCCAAGCAATCTGATAAAGAGATCGACCTTCACAGACGACTTAAAATTATGCTCAGTAAGGAAGGCGGGCTTGCCCCCGCTAAGAGTGAATGCAACTCATTTAGCGAGGGTAAACCACCCTTCCGGACTGAGCATTCCAACCACGTATTCGCGACTTCTCCCGTCTCCGTTTCTTCCCATCCCCGCGCCGCATCTTCTCATCCCCCAATCTCCGCGTCTCCCTATCTCCGGCTCGGGCTCCGCATGTTTCGTCCGCCGTTGCGGGCCATGGTCGATGCGAGTCGCGGTTATCCACAGCAGATCAGTGCGTGGGGTCCGAATCGTAGTGTGTATGGAAGAGTAGTGCGGCTTGCCGGACCCTGGCGCAAGACAGGTGACTGGTGGCGTGACGATAGTTGGGGCAGGGATGAATGGGACATTGCAATTGAACAATCAGGCTCACCAGTAAAGGAGCGGGCGACGGTGGCCCAGGTTCTTTATCGCATTTATCGAGAACTGCGTAGCGGCGCCTGGTTTGTCGAAGGAAGCTACGACTGAAAGGATTGGCGATTGGCGATTGCCAATTGCCAATTGGAATCTAAAAAACTTGAGTCATTGAATCATCGGGTCATCGGGTCATCGGGTCATTGAATCATTGAGTCATTGGCAATCGCACAATCGGCAATCGGCAATCTCCTTATGTACGTTGAATTACACGCGCGCTCGGCTTTCAGTTTTCTAGAAGGTGTCTCTGTACCGGAGGAGTTAATAGCAGCGGCCGCGGAGATGGGAATGCCGGCAATGGCTTTATTGGATCGCGATGGAGTTTATGGTGCGCCGCGGTTTCATTTAGCAGCTCAAAAGCTCGGAATCAAAGCCCATGTCGGGGCGGAAATCACGGTTAAAAATGTCCAAGGTCCAAAGTCCAGAGTCCAAAGTCGGAACACAAACATTGGACCTTGGACGTTGGACCTTGGACATCAAGAAAGCTTTTCGCTTCCCCTCCTCGTTCGTAATCGCACCGGATATCAAAATCTCTGTCGCTTGATCAGCTTGATGAAGCTGCGGGTGCCGAAACACGCGAAGCCCGGAGAATGTGCTGTTACCCCTGCGGAGTTGGCGGCACACGCGGATGGCCTGGTCTGTTTAACTGGCACTGAAACGGGGCCTTTAAAAAAAGAGCGGGAGACTGGAAGGGGAGCTGGGGGGAATCGTCACATCATCGAATGGTTGTTGGAAGTTTTTGGCAAAGGAAATGTTTACGCGGAATTGCAACGCCATTTTGATCGCAATGAGGAAGCGCGCAACCAGGTCGTGGTAGCACTTGCCGAAAAATTGCAGTTGCCTTTGCTCGCCACCAATGGTGTTTGCCAGGCGACCCGCGCACAGCGTGAAGTTGCGGATGTCTTTACTTGTTTGCGAAATCATGTGCGTTTGGAAAACGCGGGACGGCTGCTCGCCAAAAATTCCGAAGCTTATTTAAAAACCGGGCCGACGATGGCGAAACTCTTTGCAGATTTGCCAGCAGCCGTTGCCAACTCTGTAGAACTGTCAGCAAGTCTGGAATTTACACTTAAGGATCTGGGGTATGAATTTCCGAAGTATCCCACTCCAGCCAACGAGACGATGGCGTCGTTTCTGCGGCAACGCACCTACGAAGGGGCGCGGCTGCGTTACACCGGCGCCGGCTGCGCTCCTACTTTTGACCGAGCCCGCCAGCAAATCGATCGCGAGCTGACGCTAATCGAAAAACTCAAACTTGAAGGTTACTTTCTAATCGTTTGGGACATCGTGCAGTTTTGTCGACGCGAGGGGATTTTGATCCAGGGGCGCGGCTCGGCGGCAAACAGCGCTGTTTGTTATTCACTGGGAATTACGGCCGTGGATCCCGTTGGCATGGAACTGCTGTTCGAACGCTTTCTTTCGGAAGAGCGAGGCGAATGGCCTGACATTGATCTTGATCTGCCCAGCGGCGATCAGCGGGAGCGCGCGATTCAATACGTTTACCAGCGCTACGGCCAATTAGGCGCTGCGATGACCGCAAATGTGATCACCTATCGCGGCCGCTCCGCCGTACGTGAAGTGGGTAAAGTGCTGGGCTTCGATGACGAAACTTTGGGCCGGCTCTCCAGTTTGGTGCACACCTGGGAATGGAAAGATCCTAACGACTCAACCGCGCGGCAATTTCGCGATGCGGGCTTGGATCTGCGAAACGCACCGATCAAAAAATTCTTTCAACTTTATCAAGCTGTTCGGGATTTGCCGCGCCACTTGGGTCAGCACTCCGGTGGCATGGTGATCTGCGAGGGACAATTGAATACGGTCGTTCCGCTTGAGCCGGCCGCAATGCCGGGCCGAGTCGTGGTGCAATGGGACAAAGAAGATTGTGCGGACCTGGGGCTGATCAAAGTAGACCTGTTGGGACTGGGTATGATGGCGGCACTGGAAGAGTCGATTCAGTTGATCCGCGATTGCTATCATGAAGAAGTCGATCTGGCCCACCTGCCACAGGATGATCCTCTGGTTTACGACGCGTTACAAAAGGCCGACACGATTGGTTTATTTCAGGTGGAGAGTCGGGCGCAGATGTCATGCCTGCCGCGTTTGCGGCCGGAAAAGTTTTACGACATCGTGGTGCAAGTTGCCATCATTCGCCCCGGGCCGATTGTCGGGAACATGGTTCATCCCTATCTGAAACGGCGGCAGGGTCGCGCGGAAGTTATCTATCATCATCCCTCACTCGAACCGGTCTTGCGCCGCACTCTCGGTGTGCCTCTGTTTCAGGAACAACTCTTAAAGATAGCCATGATCTGCGCCGACTTTTCCGGAGGTGAGGCGGAAGAGTTGCGCCGCGCTTTTGGCTTCAAGCGCTCCGAAGCGCGCATGAAAGAAATTGAAGTGAAGCTGCGGCGGGGAATGCAGCAGAAAGGTATTACCAGTAAAGCCCAGGATGAAATCGTGCAATCAATTACTTCATTCGCGCTTTATGGTTTTCCTGAATCGCATGCTGCCAGTTTTGCTTTGCTGGCGTATGCCAGCGCTTATCTAAAGTGTCATTACCTGGCCGCCTTCACCGCAGCGCTGCTGAACAATCAACCGATGGGTTTTTATCAGCCCTTCACAATTATTAAGGACGCGCAGCGGCATGGCCTGGAAGTGAAGCCGGTAGATATCACTTGCTCGGAGTGGCTGTGCACGCTTGAGGAGACGGAGCGGCATTGTGAGGGGGAGATGGAGGGACGCGGGGACGCGGGGAGAGAGGGACGCCGAGATTGGGAGATAGGGGGACGTGGGGATGGGGAGATGCGGGGACGCGGAGACGGGGGGAGAGCGGGGCAAGGGGACACAGGGGAAGAGGGAAATGGAGAAACGGAGTCGCCTCATCATGTCCCCGCGTCCCCGCGTCTCCGCGTCTCCCCGTCGTGTTCCATCGCACTACGTCTGGGTTTGAAGTACGTGAAAGGCTTACGCGCGGAAGCCGGACAAGCAATCGTCGGCGAACGCTTAAAAGTCCCCTTCGCTGGAATTGATGATCTAAGCAATCGCGTTCCCCAGTTACGTAAGGATGAATTGCGAAAACTGGCGGCGGTAGGAGCGTTGAATTTTATTCAAAGCGAACAAAGTCCCAAGCCTCAGGTCTCAAGTCTCAAGCAATACAAAGTTGAGACTTCTGATGACCCTTCACCTGAGAAAGGAAAGGGAACAAATCGTCGAGATGCTTTGTGGCAGGTGGAGCGTGTGTCGCGCGCGGCTGGTCCCTTGTTTAAAGAGCTGAGTGAAATAGATGGCCATTCGCCTTTAGCGCCCATGACTTTGCCGGAACGGCTGGAGTCAGATTTTCGTGGCACCGGCTTAACTATCGGCCGGCATCCGGTGGCCCATCACCGGCGCGAGTTAGATAAGCTTGGAGTATTGAGCGCCATCGCTGCTCGAGAAATGCGCGATGGCAGTTTGGTAAGCGTGGCTGGGTGGGTGATCGTTCGCCAGCGTCCAGGAACAGCCAAGGGCTTTGTGTTTTTAAGTCTGGAGGATGAAACAGGGGTTAGCAACATCATCATCACGCCCCAGCTCTTCGACAAGAATCGTTTGGTAGTAGTCGACCATCCTTTTTTACTTATCGAAGGCCGACTGCAAAACCAGGACAATGTGATTTCCGTGAAAGCAAAACGCATTCGCCCGCTGGCTTTTCAGGTGGCGGCAAATTCTTCACACGACTTTCACTGAGCCAAGGTTGACATCAAGATTCGATTGATTACAATCTCGCGCAAATCATCCGTACTCGTACATCCGGGATAGATCAAAACTAGATTGCGCAATTTTCGAGAAGCGTTGCGCCGCGAATCTACCTAGAATCATAGCCATTTCGCTTTCGGAGCGAGCTCTTCAACTTTTCGCCCCCAATCAGGAGAAGTAAAATGAAAATCAACTACCCCGCAGTCCTCGTGGCAGGGGTTCTGCACTGGATCCTGGGTGCTGTCTGGTACGGGGTATTCTCCAGCAAATTCGTTGAGCTAATGGCCTGGACACCGGCACAACTAGCGGCCATCGAGAGTCAAAGTCACACTAAAGAGTACATTCTTGCTTTCCTGGCTTCTCTAGTGCTGGCGTACATCCTGGCCCACTTCCTGCAATACACGAAAGCCACGACTGTTGCCGGCGGATTACAAACTGCGTTTTGGCTCTGGCTGGGCTTCATCGTAACAACGCAGCTGCCTACCGTAATTTTTGAAGGTCGCAAGCCTGGCCTTTATCTCTTGAACATCGGCTATCAGTTTGTCGCCTGTATGGCTGCCGGGGCCTTGCTGGCCATTTGGAAACCGCGCGGCGCTTTAACCACCAGTTAGTTAGTGCCTCACGCGTAAGCCTCGAGTGTTCTTGCGCGACAGGAAGCCGCACGCGGAAAAGTACTCTTGCAACCGTATCGGAATCGATTACACTTCGACCGAAATGTCGAAAGCGTTGATCGGCGAACGGCCTTGGGCCGACATGACAGGTGGCGCGGCTTGCGCCACTGCTGTCTGCAGCGAAGCTGCTTTAGCCGACAGATCTGATGAAGTCGACAGCGCTGAAAGTATCGACGCTGCTCGCGAACGGCCCTCGCTGCCTGACCTTGCCGGCGAACAGCAGCACCGCTCTGCTACCCAAACACTTCGCTCTGCACCTGAGAATCCGGTTACTAAAGACAAAGCCGCCAGCCATCGTTACGGTTTGCCGGCTGGCTTTGTGTCGCGCCTCGGCCGCTATGGCCGGAGCGTGCTCTTAGAAGACAACGTTTATCGTTTGCCAAATGGGATCGAGTTTATTCCGCAACCTCCTGTGGGGACGCTTGGTTCTCGCAACCACAGATATGCCTTATTGACTAGCGAACAATATGTGAAGCGGCAGCGAGGCTCAGTGTACGTTCGCAACGATGATCGAATCTTTGACTACGCTTACGACCACAGCGAGACGGAGCGTGAGATGTTTGATACCGGTTTCACGATCCATGATCTTGAACGCACGGGACGGTATGCGCCTGAGCTTGAGTCACGATCGTTAAGTTTGCGGAAGAGAGGAAAGAAGCGGCGAGCGCGGCGGCAGTGAAGCTTAGTAGTTACGCTGAAGGGGCGGTCTGTTTAGCTGGCGATTCGATCAACCCCTGAGCAACTTGTGCGTTTCCTGTCGCGTCTGAGTTTCCTTGCCCAGTGGCATCACCTTTAGCCGTCCCACTTGATGCCACGTGCGTAAACCGACCTTTAAGGCGCAGGAAAGGAAGTTCCAGCCAGCGGTACGAGATTGCGGCGAGAGCGACGGTGAGGCAGAAGGCTATTACGATTCGTCGCTCCAAGTTGAGCTGGAGACCAATCCCCGGAATGAATAGTTGCTGAGACATGAAAGCCAGCGCAAGTAGATGAAAGACGTAGAGGCCATACGAAATTCTTCCTAGATAAACAAGTCCGGATAAGGGCCTACGCAACAAGCTCTTTGCCTCGCTACGAAGTACAGCAACCAGTAGCATGCCACTGCCGACCGCTACCGCCGGATACGTAACCAAGCTGGTATATCCGTAGAGACCGAAGTACCTCGTTGTCAGAAGCCAAAAGAACAAACCGCCTGCCGCAAGGGCGATGCGAGAAACGAGATTAAGACTTGGGGCGCGTCCGCCCAAGCCATACGCGAGTAGCGCGCCAAGTGCTATCGGATCGAGTCTCGCGAAGGTGTTACACCAGACTGCCGGGTCTCCGACTGCAGCCGCTGCGAGAATGATCCTAATTACCGAGGCAATCACCAGCATTCCTAAGGCGATGTTTCGTATACGCTTAACTCCCAACGTGAAAATCAGTAAAGGCCAACTTAGGTAAAACTGCTCTTCGACGGAAACACTCCAAAGTGGACTGGCAACTGAAAATGGAACGCCCCACAAAACACATGCCCAGTTTCCAACAAACAGCGCAAACATCAGCGCATATTTCCAGTTAAACTCGTCGAAAGGCACAATATAAGGAACGAGAATGATAGTGATGCCAAGGAACACGAAGTAGAGGGGCCAAATTCGAAGAGCCCTCCGAACATAGAAGGCCTTAATATCAATACTTCCGCGTTGCTGATATTCGCGAATGAGGAGTTCAGTGATGAGGTAAGAGCTCAACGCAAAAAACAGATCGACGCCGTATCCGCCCGCCTTCTTGGCCGTAATGAGCCACCGCGCGATCTCGTAAGGAATTCCTGAAGCTGTATAAAGAGAAATCTCGGCCGGTAGAGCATGGTGGAAGAAGACAGCAAGGAAAGCGAAAAACCGAAGCGCGTCCAGTTCCGGATGATAAAAGGGACTGTGACTTCGATCTTGGTATCCTTGTTTCAGCATAATCCTCGTTTGGGGGCCCTTTTTTGTCCGGCGCATACTGCAAATAAGGTTCACGAGCCAATACAATTCACCGCCGGCCTACAAATGCTGAAACAACTAATGAGGTAGTGATTTCACGGACAAGTGTAAGGGCGAGAAGCGATTCCTCAGGCCAGCCATACTGCTGAAACACTGGGGGTTTTGAAGCCGTTGAACTGAGGGTATCAGCCTCTCTAGCACTATTGAATACGCTTCCCGAAACGTGCCCGGTGTTGCGCGGAATGGTGAGAAGAAGAGCGAACGTGAAGAAGGGAAAGTAGTTGGTCCGGGTTTAGGCGGAGCTAACCGACTGCCTGGCCGGCGATTCGATCAATCCCTGAACAACCTGGGCGACTTGTGAGAGGGGCTTGGGCTTTCTCAAAAACGCATCCGCGCCGCAACGGCGCGCTTCGTCTTCAATTTCTGCTGAGCCATAAGCGGTGAGAACTATAATGCGAGTCTCCGGATGATGGTGATGAGCGAGTTTGATAATCTTCAGCCCATCGGGTTCGCGGTTGGTGCCCAGCCGCAGGTCCTGAATTATTACCTGGTAACCATTATTCTCTACCAGCCGTTCTGCCTCATCGGTTTCAGTGGCGGTATCAACTGAGAAACCGTGAAGTGAGAAGTACTCACTCATCGAGAAGCAGATCGAGGCTTCGTCATCCACTACCAACAGTCGGGGCATTGGCGGCTCCTCTCGCGTGGGCGTCTCTTCGCCCACCAGCATGCGTTTGAATCGCCCCGAGACTCTCTTAATGGTACGAAAAGGAGATTCCTTCACATTCGTTTCCAGGCAGCCGTGGGCTCTCCCCAAACAGTTCAAGGCTTATCGGCTGCAACGACAAAAGGTTCAAAGACACAGCTATCCAACTACCTTCCCACCCCGATAGCCCCCTTGGTAGCTTGAAGGATCATGGACGGTTCTTGCGAACCGTCAGTTGGGAAAGTAAAACCCTCAGTGATACTAGTCGTTGCGCCTGGGAGTGGACTGAGACGAGGAAACTAAAAGAGGCTCGAGACGGGTCTCGTGAGCGGTCGCCACTGCCTCTGGAATTTATTCTCGACCTCCCCCGGACGTCGTTATGGACAAAAGCCAGGCAGGAGACTGACCGCGCTAATCACGTGAATACTGCCTGACCCAAGCCGCTATATTGCGATAGCAGCCCGCACATTGGGCCTTTGCGGTACTGACATTCTGGTACTACCAGAGATTGATGGTGTCGGGGCCTTGTTAATTATGTATAGCAATACTTCGCACACCTCTCGCGTTCCGGTGCCGATAGTATTTCCCTTCTCATCCTGAAGCGAGTAGAGCCTGCCTTCAGCATCGAGGGGAAGGATCGTAGGTTTTCGGTTCATCAGGATTCCTTTGCGCCGCCCGTGACCAGAAAGGCCACGGGCGGACTAGGTTCAATGACCGCAGGCTAGGGGCAATTGCAAACCTTCCGATGTTACTTCTGGCCGTTAAGCCGTTTCCTTACAGCACCAGCGACTCCGAGCAGTCCCGTTCCGAGCAAAAGCATGCTAGTCGGTTCCGGAATTGTCGTTTGTTGAGCACTGGTAATTTGGCCCGTCAGTGACGCAATTTGACCGGGATCGATCGAGAGGTCATTGACGGCAAAGAAGAACGAGCCTTGACCGCAGGTCGTTACTCCGCCTTCGCAGTTCACGTCGTTAAAAGTGAAAAGGATCGGGGTATTATTGAAGTCAAGAAACACACCGCCGTTTCCGATGCTGCTAACCGCGCCAGTCAACGTCGCTGTGAATAATGTCGTATTGCTTCCGTTGATGCCTTGAGGAGCGGTAAAGGTAACTCTCAAGGTAAAGGTGTTGCCAGTGTAGGTCGCCGCTGTCGTGGCGAGACTAAATGCACCAAGGTTGTTGAGGTTCTGAGTTGGCGGAGCAATCGGATTGCCACCCAAGCCCAAAAAGCCGCCAACAGTGGTGTTGGAAAAAGTTGAGTTAACGTACTGCAAACCAAACAGCGAAGTTGTTTGCATTGCCGATGTATTTGGTGCAACGCAAGCAGCGCCAAAACAGCCATTCGAATAGCCGGATACAAACACTTCCTCCGCCTTCGCTGCGCCTTGAGCAAAAGCCATGATCGCAACAGCAACAAGGCTGATAGCGACCGGCTTGATCAATGACATTAGATTTCTCATTTCCTTTGTTCTCCCTGTAAACAAAACCCTAGCCAGGTTTTTCCAAATGAGGAAGATGCTCATCCCGAGGAGAAATAGGGTTGAGCACTTCGGTTAAAGCAGGTCTCGGGGCAACGAGCCCGCCACGCCCAAGTGATTCCTTCTTTAAAGGCACGAAGGAATCACTAAAAGAAGTCACTACTGCTTTTTACCAAACCGCCGACGGGCCATACCAGCAACGCCGACAAGTCCTGTTCCCAAGAGCAACATGCTGGTGGGTTCCGGGATCGGAGTCTGTGGAATAAGCCGTGTGGCCTGGATTGTGTCGTTACCACCTCCGGCGTTTGCGAATGTGGCTCCCACCGTAAAGATCACGTTTGTTCCGAGCGCCTGCACCTGGGCAGCCTGAGCCGCATCAAGAGCAAATACTAGTCCGGAACCGCCGACACCGCCCGCGACCTGGGTAAGCGTCCCGCCATCAAAACTGTGCTGTTGGAGCAACGTACCAGTCGTACTATAAACGTTTAGTGTAATCGTTCCAGCCAGTCCGTTTGCATTGGCACCGGTGTTGGTCGCGACGACGGACGCCGGATCTTCAGAGCCAGGTTCCGCCAAATTCACGATCAACCCAATTTCACTAGCATTTGTTGCGCCGAGTTGAGCATACGTGAAGGTCTGGTTCTTAGGCGGGCCGTCTGGCGGTGAAAAATCACCAAACGCCTGAAAGCTGCCGTTGATAAAACCTACGCCGCCGCTTTCCGTGGTTGCCTGTCCGGTAGTTTGAAGCGTTAGCACGGTTAACACCGCACCAATGCCCTGCCCTGACAGTTGGCTAGTTCCCAACTGTACCAAGTCAGCTTTAGCGGTCATAGTCGAGCCGAAGCCGACAACCGCCGTGATCAGGAGCCCGAAGACGAGCTTTTTCAAGTGTAAAAACTGGGTCATTTCTTCTCCTTAACAAAATTCAGGCGCATCTGTGGATTCTGCGTCCTGTGCGAAGTTTGGGGGCGGGCTTGAGTATGACGTCTTGCGGGGCATTGCAAGATCCGACCAACTCCAGCCATCAATCCTCGGTAGCGATCCGAGGCCCTACATGTAGATTGGCACGCCGTGGTATCAGCAAATACGAGGCCACGAACCGACCCAACCTCGCCCTTCAATAATTCTCCGTTTATGGGTCAATTAGTGAAAGGACTATTCGTTATCAACTTCCAGCGTCTGAGACTGGGACTGGATTCTAGACTCGGGACGCATCTTGTTGATACTTCTTAAGTTTTTGATAGAGGGAGCTGCGTGGAATGCCCAGCCTTACCGCGGCTTTTTCGACTCGACCTTGTTCTTCCTGAAGCACCCTTTCAATGTGCTGTCGCTCCAGCTCGCTGAGGGTGAGATTGGTGTCGAGGTAAGCAATTCGATGTGCTGAATTACCATCGAAGTGCAAGTCTTTAATGCCTATGGTTCGTTCCCCACTTAGCAACACCGCCCTTTCGATCACGTTGCGTAGCTCACGGATGTTCCCGGGCCACGAGTATGACTGTAACGCCTTAATAGACTCAGGCTCTAGCTTTATTTCGCCTCTGCCTAAGTCAGTGGCAACTTTCTCGAGAAGGTATTGTGCGACGGTGGGAATGTCCTCTACACGTTCTCTAAGAGGAGGGAATGCGAGCGGGATCGTTGAGACGCGAAAATATAAATCATCTCGAAATCTTTTTTCGCGCACCAGCTTGCCAAGATCCTGATGCGTCGCTGCAATCAAACGCACATCGACTTGCCGATCTCTGACGTCACCCAGCCGCCGGAAACGTTTGTCTTCAAGAACCTTCAGCAACTTTGGCTGAATTTGTAAATCGACATCGCCGATCTCGTCGAGGAAGATCGTGCCTCTATGGGCAACTTCGAACAGACCCTGCTTCGAAGCCGTGGCGCTGGTAAAGGCGCCCTTTTCGTGTCCAAAGAGCTCAGTCTCCAATAACTCGCGCGTTAAGCCGGCGCAGTTCAGATCGACAAAAGCCTCTTCGGCTCGGGGACTGTTCTCGTGAAGCCAGCGAGCGAGTACGCCTTTTCCACTCCCAGTTTCACCGAGGATTAACAGGGGACTCTCCGTCGCCAGAACTTTCCTGGCTTGTTCGGCAAGCGCCCTGATTTTCGGACTCTCGCCAATGAAGGGATCGATTGCTTGCCGCACTTGCCGTGATTTACTTGCCAACTGCTTATGACGATTGCGTTGGTTCTCGAGCAATCGTTGCAGGATCATCGCCAAAGCCGGAAGCTCCAGCGGTTTTGTCAGGAATTGCTCAGCTCCTTCCTTGATCGCTCTAACAGCGAGATCGATTGAACCGTGAGCGGTAAGTATCAGAAGGGGCGTATCCGGATTGATTTCTTTGAGCCGCGGCAGGAGGTCGAGAGCCGTACCGTCATTCATCATGTAGTCGGCAATAACAACATCCGGTCGAGAGGTTCTAAAGATGTCATGGGCGTCGCGGCAGTTTTCCGCCTCGTCGACCTCGTAGCCCTGGAGCTCGAGAAAGTCTCTGATGCCGAAACGAACGCCAGGTTCGTCATCAACTATCAGTATTCGGTTTCTCGACATCCACACTCTCCTCGCCGGGAGGTACTGGGAATCGCGCTACCATGCGCGCCCCGCCCTCAGGATTGTTGCCCGCGATTAACTTGCCTCCGTGTTCGCTCATTATCCTATGGGCGATGGCAAGTCCCAACCCGGTTCCCCCGCGTCGTTTCGAAAAGAAAGGTTCAAAAATTCTGCTGAGGTCCTGAGCCAGAACGCCCGGTCCCGTGTCGCGAACCACACAATCGACCCAACGTTGTCTTCCCTCGGTTATGTCGAGGGCCTCCACCGTCACGGTTGAGCCGGCAGTAGAATGTTGGATTGCGTTCTCGATCAGATTTACAAAAACCTTAGATAAGCGCCGTCGATCAATCATTACCTTCGGCAAGCCGATCTTGACGTCATTCATCAGACTAACCTTCGCAACTTCCGCTGCCGGATTGCAGGAACGAAGCGACTTGGCAATTACTTCTTCCAACGACACCGGGTAGAGATCGCCTTTAAAAGGACGGCCATATTCCAGCAGCTCCTCCATGAGGAAGGTAAGACGACCAACTTCATCTCGCAGCACATTGGTGTAACGCAGATAGTCTGTGCGGTCGTTGAAGCGAGTTTCAAAGGCGTCAAGAATTGATGAGATGCCAAAGAGCGGATTACGTACCTCGTGAGCTACGCCGGCGACCAGCGAGCCAAGCAATGACATCATTTGTCCCTGGCGCAACGACGCTTCAAGCTGTGTGCGTTTCGTGGTGTCCTGCACAATCAGAATGGCCCGCTCGCCCACCGAGCCAAACTCGTTGATGAGAGAGAGTGTTAGCGCCCAGGTTTTTTCCGTGGCCGGGTCCGTGAGCTCGGCATGACTGGAGCCGCCCTCGTCGCGAATTCCTCGAATGAGTTCATCCGCCTTCTGCCAGGGCTCGTTTTTTCCTAATTCGGATATTTTGTGACCGACGATATCGTCTGGTTGCAGGTCTGAAATTAGTTCTGCTGCTTCATTTAACCGCTTCACGGTGCCACTGAGATCGACTATGAGAACGGGAAAATCAATGGCGTTGAAAGTCTGCCGCCATTCCATCGCCGACTGCTGCAGCGAGGCGTGCAGTCCCAGTTGCTTCTCATCGAGAACCTTTCTTTCGGTGACGTCGTTGGCAATTAAAAGTTGCGCTTTCCTTCCTTCAAATAACAGCGCATGCGAAGTGATTTCGACGTACATGACACTGTTGTCTTTTCTTTGATGGCGCCAGGGGCTGGAAATTAAAGGCTCACCAACCGCGGCCGTCCGGATCAGGAGCGCAGGCCTTTCATCTTTAGCCTGTAAATCTTTGAACGTCATGGAGCGGAATTCTTCGCGAGTGTAGCCATACGTTTCTACGGCCGCGTCGTTCACTGCCAGAAACTCCAACGTCTCTTCGTCGTAAACCAAAATGGGTTGCGGCGTAGACTCAAATAGCAAGCGGTAACGTTCTTCCGAATCGCGTAACGCAAGCTCCACTTTTTTTCGATCGGTAATATCTCGCGCTACACCCCGCAGACCAATCGTCTCGCCCAGTCGGTTTTTTATTGGGGACGCACCGATTTCGAGCCAGCGCTCGCGTCTACTCTTGTCGCGCGTTTCCAACTCGAGTGGCGCGGTGCCTGGTTCGTCAAACTGTTTCAGCTGCCTCATCAAATCCGAATTGGACACATTCACAGCAAATGCATCGGCAAAGAAACTTCCAATCAACTCTGATTGCCGCTTGCCGAGGAACTGCACGCCTGACACGTTCATGCTGCTCAAGCGTCCTTCCATATCTACAGTGAAGATAAGGTCATTTGCCTGTTCCACAAGCTCGCGGTAATTGGCCTCTACTCGCGAACGTTCCAGCAGGCGAGACACCTTTGCGATCAAGCGCGAAGCATCAAATGGGACTTCGAGGTAATCATCAGCCCCGGACTTCAATCCCTGAACCACGCTCTCGGTATCGCGGCGGTGCGCGCTGGCCAGGAGGATTGGCGTCAATTTCATTTCGGCGTCTTCGCGCATGCGTTTGCAAAACTCGATACCACTTAAGCGCGGCATTGATACATCGCTAATCACGAGGTCTGGCCGTTCACGCTTCGCAACTTCCAAAGCTTCCTGGCCATCGGCAGCGGTAATTACGGAATAGCCGGCCTTGCGCAACAGCCTGTCCATTAATCCAAGCTGCTCAGGTAAGTCATTGACGATGAGAACGGAGCCCGCCTCGCGGCCGTCGATGGATTGCTTTGCGCTACTCATTAGGAACAGGGTCGTCTCCTCGCGAGAGTTCCGCGAGCAAAACAGGACCTAACGCTCGATTGCGGGAGATTGAGGCATTCCGTCGGGTGGGAAGTCGCTCAATAGCGTGGTTGATTGGGTTTTGCGCGGGAGATAATATCATAGGCCTACGCAGCTTCGACCAAAAGATCAACCGCCTCGCAAATCCTGGACGCTGTCGCAACCTCCATACATTCCAAGTGTTTTAAGGTGCTTGCTTGTTAGCAGTGCGATTAGCGCTCATTTTCCTGTATTGACCGATCAATTGGCCCTTTTTTAGATTAAACAAAGTTCTACGCGGAAGAGGCCGAAGGCACGCTGTAAGGTCTCTTGCTTGACGCAACTCGGGATGTCCGGTACGTTCCGCAAGCTCCCACATCAACGGACCAGCCAGTTCAAGATGTTAACTATGAATGACAATTCGGAAACGTCGCCACGGTTTGACCGGCGGCCCTGGGGCACGTTCACCGTCCTCGACGAGGGCGAGAATTTTAAAGTGAAGCGAATCGAGGTGCTCCCGGGTAAGCGCCTTAGTTACCAGCAGCACGCGCAACGCGCCGAGCACTGGTTCGTCGTGCAAGGGACGGCCAAGGTTACGCTCGACGGACGCGACTCTCTGGTTGCACCGGGACAAGCGGTTGATATAGCCATCGGCATGGCCCATCGGGTTGAGAATCCCGGCAGCGACTTGTTGGTTTTTATCGAAGTTCAGCGCGGCGCCTACCTCGGCGAAGACGACATCGTGCGGCTGCAGGACGATTTTGGCAGAGTCGAGAAATAAGCCCCACGTAAGCCTGTGACTCAGTCTTCTCGACACACTGCTTGAAAACCTTCTGGTGGTTTCCTTCGTAGACCACTCCCGAGCGTCACGACATAATTCATATCAAGATAGTTGAGACCACGTTGCGGATCTGGTGCTGCAAGTTCTAGAACCACAGCTACCACGAGCCATGCCCGACTCCACCGATTCAAAAGTAGAAGGTGAAGGCGCCATAGCGCAGCCCGATGTTGGTGTTGCGGGAGCGGAGCCAACGGCGAATGATTCCGCAACTGAGCCGCAAAGTCTTTGGCTCGCTGTCCGCGAATCCCTGCGTGGTTCTCATCGCGACTACACTTCTGGTCCAATCGGCCGCTCCATCATCATGCTCGCCATTCCCATGGTGTTGGAGATGTTGATGGAGAGTGTGTTTGCCGTTGTCGACATCTTTTGGGTGGCGCATCTCGGCGCCGATGCAGTCGCGACGGTGGGTCTGACCGAATCAATGCTGACGCTGCTTTACGCTGTCGCCATCGGACTCGGTTTAGGCGCGACGGCAATGGTTGCTCGTCGTATTGGCGAACGTAACCCGGAGGGAGCGGCGCGGGCAGCAGTGCAGGCAATTGCGCTGGGGCTGATTGTCTCGGTGATTGTGTCGATCATCGGTGTCTTATTTGCGGATCGGCTTCTGGGATTAATGGGCGGCTCGCCGTGGGTGCTCGAACACGGCGCGAGCTTCACCAAGATCATGTTTGCCGGTAATGCCACGATCCTGTTGCTCTTTTTGATTAATGCAATTTTTCGAGGCGCCGGCGACGCTGCGATTGCGATGCGAGTTCTTTGGCTGGCCAACAGCATCAACATCGTCCTTGGCCCTTGTTTCATCTTTGGATTGGGGCCGTTTCCGGAACTTGGAGTCGCAGGTGCCGCTGTCGCCACCACCATCGGACGCGGCACCGGAGTGATCTATGCATTCAGTAGACTGATCCGTTCAGGCGGCCGCTTCGACATTCGCAAGCATCACTTGAAACTCGAGCCATCGATCATGGGGCGACTGGTCCGCCTTTCAGCGACAGCGACTTTTCAGATCTTCATCGGGATGGCGAGCTGGATTGGACTAATCAGAACTATTTCGAGTTTCGGCAGCGAAGCTTTAGCGGGATACACCATCGGCATCAGGGTGATCATTTTCGCCCTGCTTCCGTCTTGGGGCATGGCCAACGCCGCGGCGACGATGGTGGGACAGTCGCTCGGAGCAGGCAAACCGGATCGCGCCGAACGCGCGGTTTGGCGAGCCGGCTTTTACAACATGATTTTTTTGGGAGCAGTTGGACTCGGATTTGTCTCGTTCGCTCGGCAAATCATTGGGCTTTTTACCATCGATCCAAACATCGTTCCTTACGGAGTCGACTGTCTGCGCATCGTTGCCTATGGCTTTCTGTTCTACGCCTGGGGGATGGTAATCACGCAATCATTCAACGGCGCTGGCGACACCTGGACGCCGACGATTATCAATCTCTTCGTCTTCTGGCTCTGGGAGCTACCCCTCGCTTACGTTCTCGCAATTAGTTTCGGCCTTGGTCCGCGAGGAGTGTTTCTGGCGATCATGATCTCTTTCTCGACGCTCGCGGTGGTAAGCGCTCTGATGTTCCGGCGCGGTACATGGAAGACGCGAAAAGTATGACGACATCCTTTGCCGAACTACGCGTCACCGCCAAGACGCCAAGAGAACGCCAGCTTCGCCCAGAGTCCATGAAAGTAAAGTCACGAAACCTTGAGAACTCAGTTTGAGAGTTGCCCCGGTGCCTGCGGCGTTCCGCAGGCTGCCATTCGCCTGATCACCGACTTCAGTTGCGCTTAATTGAATCCACCTTGGCGACCTTGGCGTTCTTGGCGGTGACGTGTCGTTCTGAGAGGACGTCATTGCAAATGAACAGAGGGGATTCCTGCAGATCAATTATCGAAAAGTGACAGTGGGAGTAGCCCAGGTGTTCGGATCGCCGATCAGACCATCCTTAACGTTTATTACTTCCAATCGCTCCGGTTTGACCGCAATCAGCAAGTAATTTTTTTCGCGATCAGGATAGAAGGCTTTCCATTCATCCTTCCAGCGGCGAGCTTTCTCTGCGCGATCGTTCACGAGCCGAGCGGTGCCCTGAATGCTGACGTAAGCCTGAGCGACGGGATCAACGTAATAGATGGTCACGCGCGGATTACGACGAAGCTCACGCACTTTGCGGCTCCGCGGGTTGGTCCCGAACCAGATCACCATGTCGGCGGCGGGTGGAAAAGGATCCATGGTCCGCGCGTTAATGCGGCCCTTGGCCCCGGTCGTGATCAGGGCGGCGTAACGCGCGGTGGCCATTATTTGCGTCGCTGTGGTCAGCAATTGCTCGCGAGAAGGTTTCGCAGAGGGGGCTTGTCCAAAGGTAGCGTGGGCGGTGAGCAAACTCACAAGGAACAACAGGGACACGAAGAAGCGTCGTGAATGTGGAGAAGGTTTCATAAGACTCCTACTTGAGCGCAAGTCAATTCCTTTTGCAAGGCCGGTACAGTTAAACTATGGCTCTCCTCGGTTTCCTTCAGGCCATTCATAGCAGGGAGTTTTCCGTGAAAACCACAGTTTGCTTGATCGCACTGTTTGTGTTGGCAGCAACTGCGCAAAAGCCTACAACCGAATCACCGCTGCATTCAATGGTTGCGACCGAGCGCGCGTTCTCTCAGGCAGCTGCTGACAAAGGCACGCGCGACTCTTTTCTAATGTTCATTGCGGAGGACGGAATTCTTTTTCGACCATCTGCAGTGCTGGGAAAGAAATGGCTGCTCGAGCATCCAGTGCCATTAGTAGAAAACCGACCACTGCTTTCCTGGCAACCAACTTTTGCGTACATGGCCGCTGCGGGCGACATGGGATACACCTTTGGACCATGGGAATACAAGCAGCACATCAACGATCAAAAGCCGTCAGCGTTTGGCCATTTCATTACCATGTGGAAAAAGCAGGCAGATGGCGCTTGGCGATTCGCGATCGATCTCGGAATTTCTCATCCGCAATCGGCTACGCCGCCGACTCCGTGGGAACCCGGACCAGTTGCGAAAACCACGACTAAGGCTGCCAGTGTTCCAGTCGCTGTATCTCGGGAAGCGCTAATGAGTAGCGATCGTGAATTTTCACAAGCGGCCGCGAAGCAGGGAGCGGAAGCAGCGTTTACAAAATATGCAGCCGAAGAAGTGCGGCTCTTTCGCGAGCAGCATCTTCCTTTTGTCGGCAAGGGCGAGATTGCCGCAGCCTTGGGTTCGGGCAAAGGAGTCCTAACCTGGCAGCCGGAAGCGGCCGACGCTTCCCGTTCGGGCGATCTTGGTTTCACGCATGGCAAGTACGAAGTGAAGACTGATGGTGTGCTGACAGCCAAAGGCAACTACATGCGTTTTTGGAAAAGACAAGATGGTGTTTGGCGAGTGGTGGTAGATGTAGATAATCCGTTGCCGTAGATGGATCGAGGACTCTTTGGAGTGCGCTGGCTAGTCAGCGCTTTAATAGCGGCACCAAGTCGCCCCACTCCAATAAAAGCGGCAACGAGTTGCCGCACTCCAAAAGTGGACCGCTGTCCAGAGTGAACTGACGAGGGCTGCTACTCGTATGACCGACTTAGATAAGGAGAACTGTCATGTTCTGCCCGCGATGTGGCGCCACGCAAACCGAGGAACTGAAATTCTGCAAGACCTGCGGTGTACCACTCCACGCCGTGCGTCAAATAGTCGAAGCTAAGGAAGGCAGCAAAAAGTTTGATTGGAGCGAAACGTGGGTCGCTGAGATGTTTCTTTCCGGAGATGCGCACGAGCGGCGCAAGCTGGAATTGGAGCGCGCTCGCGGTCTGACCCCTGAGGTGAAACGTTACAACGAAATCAAGGCAGGAGTGATCACTGGTAGCCTCGGTCTAGCGATGATGCTTGTCCTCTTCGTCTTAATGGAAGGCCTAATCAGTGGTGGCAAGTTTCCGGACGACACCGCGGCTTTATTAAGCCGCCTCTGGATCGCGGGCGTGATACCGCTATTCATAGGCATCGCCCTCATCATCAATGGAGTGTTTGTCAGCAAGAAAATCGTCGAAGCCGCAACCCGGGAGGCGTTTCCCGCAATAGATCCCAACCCTAATCTCCTCCAGCAAACCACCGAGTTTGTACCCAGAAATCTGAGCGTTACGGAAGAAACCACCAGGCATCTCGGCGATTGAAGTATTCGTGATTGAGTCATTGAATCATCGGGTCATTGAGTCATTGCTTCTAATGAAAATCACCCAATCACTCAATCACCCGATGATTCAATGATCCGATTATTCAATGATTCAAACTCAATCCATTCCGCTTCGACAAAAATACCGGTTCACGGTATAACGTTCTCTCACCCCCTGAAAATCGACGCACTGCAGGAGTCCCGGCATTCCATAGCTGTGTCAAATCTCAATCGTCACAGTCAATTGATACGCCATGACAAACAACAATTCCTCTTCCAACGCAGGGGACAACATTTCTGCGCCGGCCAGAATGACCGTGGGCGTCGCCGGTCTGGACAACATTCTTAACGGCGGTCTCCCCCCAAACCGTGTCTACCTCATTGAAGGCGAGCCCGGCACGGGTAAAACCACCCTTGCCTTGCAATTTCTAATGGAGGGCGCGCGGTTAGGAGACTCAGGCCTTTACATCACACTTTCCGAAAGCAAACAAGAGTTAGTGGCCGCAGCCCAGTCTCACGGTTGGTCGCTAGACGGTTTTTCTATCTATGAAATGATCCCTCCGGAAGAAAGCCTTAAGCTTGAATCTCAGTACACCATCTTTCATCCCTCGGAGATTGAATTAGGAGAGACTACGAACGCGGTACTGGAACAGGTTGAACGCCTCAAGCCACAGCGTGTGGTTTTCGACTCGCTTTCGGAGGTGCGACTGCTTGCCGGCGATCCCTTCCGGTTCCGTCGTCAGATCCTCGCGCTCAAACAGTATTTCGCCGGCCGCCACAGTACAGTCCTGCTTTTGGACGACAAGCTTCACGGTACACAGGATTTGCAGGTGCACTCCATTGTGCACGGTGTTATTTCCCTTGAACATCTGGCGGTTGAATACGGGGCAGAACGACGACGATTGCGCATAACCAAATTGCGTGGCTCGACCTTTCGCGGCGGTTATCACGACTTCGTTATTAACACTGGCGGCGTAGCAGTTTTTCCTCGCCTGGTAGCAGCAGAACACCACGTCGAATACAAACGCGAATCGATTACGAGCGGCATTAAAGAATTGGACGCGCTTCTGGGTGGTGGCTTAGATCGGGGAACTGCCACTCTAATTTTAGGCCCGGCCGGATCCGGTAAATCGACGCTCGGAGCACAATTTGCTGCAGCGACCGCCGCTCGAGGCGAACTCACCGCCGCGTTCGTTTTCGATGAGCTGAAAGAAACCTTTATTGCTCGCGCCGCCGGCGTGGGCACGGACGTACGGAGCTCCATAAATGACGACCTGTTCACGATCCAGCAGGTTGATCCAGCAGAACTGTCTCCCGGCCAGTTCGCTCATACTATTCGCAGCGCGGTCAGCGTCCACGGGGCGAAAGTGATCATCATTGACAGTCTGAACGGCTATCTGAATGCAATGCCTGATGAGCGTTTCCTGACAATTCAGATGCATGAGCTGCTCACCTATCTGAATCAAAAGGGAGTGGTGACGATTCTGGTGATGGGGCAGCACGGATTTGTTGGGACCTCAATGGGGAGCCCCGTGGACGTCAGCTATCTAGCAGACACGGTAATGCTGCTGCGATACTTCGAGAGCGATGGTTCGGTACATCGAGCGATCTCGGTAATAAAAAAGCGCAGCGGCCCCCACGAACATACGATACGCGAATTCAATATTACTTCGAACGGCATCCGCATCGGCCCACCCTTGAGTCAATTTCGCGGAGTGCTTACCGGAGTACCGACTTACGAGGGAACTGACAAGGCTTTAGGTGAAGAGGGCGATGTCGCCACTTGATTTTCCAGCTAATAGCGATCAATCCATATTGATTCTGGCGCCGACCGGACGAGACGGCGACTTATCGGCACGTGTCTTTGGTGACTACCGGTTACTGGCGGAAGTCTGCGCCGGACCCCAGAAGTTGGCGGAAAAGTTAGCAGGTGGAGCGGGACTCGTTTTCCTAACCGAAGAGGCGCTAACTTCTGCGGTGATGCGGTCCCTGGTCAAGGCATTGGAACAGCAGCCGACGTGGTCAGACATTCCGCTCGTTGTGCTGACTAGCAGCGGCGGTGGGATTCCGGCGAATGCCGAAGCGCTCGCCACCCTCGTGGAAAAGGGGAATGTCACGCTCATCGAACGTCCAGTGCGCGTGATGACACTCGTGAGCGCTGTTAAGTCAGCCTTGCGCGCGCGCCGGCGTCAATTTGAAGTGCGTGATTACCTGGCTGCTGAACAGCAGGCAAGGGATGTACTGAGAGAGGCCATCCAGCGAGCCGAAGAGGCGAATAGCCTGAAGGACGAATTCCTCGCAACCGTTTCCCACGAACTGCGAACGCCGCTAATGGCCGTCCTCGGTTGGGCGCATCTGCTACGTTCCAACAATCTCGATGAGGCCGGCCAACGGCGCGCGGTAGAAACAATTGAGCGTAATGCGCGAGCACAACAACAACTAATCGAGGACCTGCTCGACGTCTCGCGAATAATTACCGGCAAGTTGCGGCTGGATGTGCGGCC
This sequence comes from Pyrinomonadaceae bacterium, assembly GCA_041750995.1. GTDB lineage: Bacteria > Acidobacteriota > Blastocatellia > Pyrinomonadales > Pyrinomonadaceae > PSRF01. The sequence goes on from JBGSYG010000065.1 coordinate 179,643, forward strand.
GCTGTCGCCGGCGGGTTTTATCGATGCGGCTGTGGAGTCAGTGCGTCCCGCTGCAGACGCGAAAGAGATTCAACTCGAGATTCTCACCGATCCGAATATCGGTTCCATCTCCGGCGACGCGGGACGATTGCAGCAAGTTGTCTGGAACTTACTCTCAAACGCAATCAAGTTCACTCCGCGAGGTGGCCGGGCCCATCTGAAGTTGCAGCGCACGAGCTCTCATGTGGAGATCTCGGTAACGGACACCGGGCAGGGTATCGGGAAAGATTTTCTGCCCTACGTGTTCGAGCGTTTCCGCCAGGCTGACATGAAAACTACACGTGCTCACGGAGGACTGGGGCTGGGGTTAGCAATTGTGAGGCAGTTGGTGGAACTGCACGGCGGTACGGTGGGAGTTACGAGCGAGGGAGAAGGGAAGGGCGCTACTTTTGTAGCGAGAATACCTGTCTTATCGGTTTATCAGAACGAGGTCACAGGTGAACAGAATCAGCCGGGCGCTGAAACCGCGGGCAAAGATCACGCAACTGATCTTTACGGCGTGAAAATCCTGGTGGTGGACGATGAAGCCGATACCTGTGAGCTGCTTCGATCCTTACTTTCGAGTTGTGGCGCTGAGGTGACTGCGGCGCGTTCAGCAAACGAGGCCTTCAGACTTTTCCAGCTCATGCGTCCGGACGTCCTCGTCTCGGACATTGGAATGCCATATGAAGATGGTTACGAGCTGATGCGCAAAGTGCGCGCTCTTCCAGAGGTGAAGGGCGGGAAGGTGCCGGCCGTGGCGTTGACGGCGTATGCGCGGCCCGAGGACCGCCTCAAGGCTTTACGTGCGGGTTATCAAATGCACGTAACAAAGCCTCTCAATCTCGACGAACTTGTTTCTATTGTCGTGGGTCTCGCCAACTGAAAAGGATCAATCAGTTTCGCCTCGAAAAGCATGGAACTGGCTAAACCCTCGATACTCCATCGGGAAAGAGGTTGAGGCAAAGCAAAGATGATCTACCCGCTACTCGCGCGGACCAGTCAGCAACGTCGCAATCCTCTCGTAGTCGTTGACTACAAAGGCTTCACCGACGCGAGCGCCTTCGTCTGCATCCGGGTTGACAATCACAATCGGAAGATTCCGTGTGGCGATATCTTCATTTACGCTTTTTATTAGGCTCGCAAAGCCGGGCAATTCTTCTTCAGAGACGATTAAGTCAGGGAGATGATATTGGGCGAGGTCGAGTGCCTGCAGATTATTCTTCGCTTCCGCAACCAGGTAGCCGCACTGTTCGGCCGCTTGTCTCATTCCAGATCTAATCCAGTCAATGTCCTCAACGATCAGCATGGTTAGCGCACGTTCCTGATCAAATTTCATAAAAGCCTTTTGCCCAAGATGATAATGAATGTGAAAGCACTTATTGCGCACCTTAAGTACAAAGGGCTAAGTCGGTCTGTCCAGTTGCGCACGTAGCGGTGATCGGGAGACGGGGAAATTGCAGCTAGGGACCGGGAGACGGGGTTCTAGCGAGACGGGATTCAGACTTCGACTGGTTATTTGTTGGGCTCGGATGAGATGTAACGGCGAGGGCGCTATAACATTCGCAGGCGACTTTCTCTAGCAGCGGACGATCCACTACGCGCAAGTTTCCGCGCGTGTAAGCGATCGCTCCGATAATTTGCAACTCATGCGCGATCACAGTTATGCCCGCACGACGTACCCCGAGATGGTCTGCCATTCGCTCCTGAGTAATCTCGACCACTTCTGAGTCGAGGCGATCCGTAACCATCAATAACCAGACGGCGAAGCGCTGCTCCATGCGATGCAGAATTGCACAAGCAGCTCGCTGCGCAACCTGAGTCATGTAGTCGCCCACGTATGGTGCAAGCGTCTGCTGCAAACCATCCCCCCGTCTTAGCTCTCGATCAAGCTCTTCCTTTCGCAATCGGAGTGCGCTGCCGGCAATCGCTACGGTTAATGAGTGGACTGCGGGACGAGAGCCAAACAGGGCGGGCAGTCCGGCGACACCATCTTTCCCCACCATGCCAACCTCCGCGCTCTTGCCGTCCCGCATATCGGCCTGGCAGGAGATGATGGAGTTTTCCGGAAAGTAAACAAACCGCGCTGTCTCGCCTGTGTCGGCCAGTCGCTCACTCGGCATAAGCGAGACCGGTTGGAGGAGGGGTAGCAGTCGCGCAAAATCCGCTTCTGGTAATTGATTCAGAATTCTGTTGCTCAGCATCTCTTTCATACTAGCTATCCAGATGAGAATGATATTTTGAAGTCCCGAGAGGTTTTCCCAAATGCTTCTCCAAAACAGTGTCGAGCAAAGCGATACTTAGCGGTTTCACCAGGAATTCATCACAACCGGCGTCAAGCGCAATCGCCTGAAAATCCGGCTCCGCTCGGCCGCTGATAAAAACGATGGAAGGCCTGCGCCCACCGTTCATTTGGCGGATGCGCCTGGTCGCCCCAACGCCATCGAGACGCGGCAGGAAGCTATCCATCAAGATCAGGTCCGGTCGCTCCTTCTCAGCGAGCTGGACGGCTTCTTCGCCGTTAGCGGCTTCAATTACCAGACACCCATGCATTGCCAGGATTGTGCGGAACAGAAGGCGCGTATCCTCATGATCGTCGGTAATAAGGACAAGCGGCGGGCGCGGGCTGTCCCCATCGGCAGTGCGACCTAATTCGTTATACGGCGGACCCTTCATAATTTCAAATTCAGGGCTAATGGAGTGCGTCGGGGACTCGATTGCCACGACCGGATGCGAATTAAATGACATCGTTTGCAGACGCCGCGCGACGTTGATCCCGGGTTCCGAGGTAGAGCGGCTAGCTGTCCCAAGGATGACTTATGCCACGCTACGCCGGGCGGAGCTATCAGGAAGTTGCGAAGCTGCAGTAGGGAAAATCCCTAATCCGGCAGAGGCTTCCACAAAAAAGTCAGGTCTGATGTCAGGGCACTACGGAATCCGGGAACAGAGACGCGGATCATCGACACAAGGTTCCGAAGGTACTGATTTCCCGCATTTATCGAGCCGTTGTTTTGGCATCCCATCGCTCTCGCTCCGGGTTCTGAATTTGTTTGCTCCACCGTTTTGAGCCGCCAGAGGCCTTTCACAAAGCTGGCACTCGTCAGGGGGGGCGAGGCCCTCTGTCTTCCAGTGTACAGACACGATCAACTTGGGTTCATATTATTTGTTGCAGCGAGGTCACACGTGAAGCGGGTCAGGGTAACTAAACCTGACCTCCAGGGGGCTGGAGGATAGGTTTGAAACCGGCCCGCTCTTGCTTTGGAATGAGACGAAGTGCGAGGAATCAGAGGTCAGAACGTGGCTGACAAGCTAAGTTCGCAGTACAAAGCTCAAAGGTTCGGGTTCAGAGTTGAGTTCAGTTCACGGTTCGAAGTACAAATTGCATCTTCCGAAAATACTAACTCTCATGTAACCAGCCTTGCAGAATGGCGTAGCGCACAATGTCGATGCGACCGCCCATACCCAGTTTGCGCATGCCGTTAGCCTTGTGAACCTCGACAGTTTTAACGCTCAATTCAAGCTGCGTCGCGATCTCTTTGTTGCTGTATCCCAACGCGATTAAGCGCAACACTTGCGACTCGCGCTCGCTTGGCTCGCTCTTGGCCACGACACCTTTATTCTTCGCATGAGCGACATAACCACCGACAACTTTGCCGACGACCGCGGGATCCAAATACTGTCCCCCGGCAGCAACCGAGCGAATCGCGTGAAGTAGTTCCGCCGGCGGGCTTTGTTTCAGAACATATCCGGCAGCCCCCGCCCGCAACAGTTGTTGCAGGTAGCCTTCATCCTTGTGTCGCGTGAGGGTTAGCACTTTTACGTCGGGGCAACACGTACTGAGCTCTTGTGTCGCCTTCAAACCATTGAGTAAGGGCATCGATACATCCATCAGCACGACGTCAGGATTCAATTCTTTCGCTTGTTCAATCGCTGACCGCCCGTCGCTTGCTTCCCCAATGACTTCAATATCAGGCTGTGCTTTTAGGATCAGCTTCAGTCCCTCACGAACCGTAAGATGATCTTCAGCAATCAAGACGCGAACCTTATCCATGTGCTTAGGCGTCACCGGGTGCAGTTAATGGCACCCGCACAAAAACTGTCGTGCCTTTACCGGGTGTTGATTCCACCTCGAACGTGCCACCCATTAGCGTAGCTCGCTCGCTCATCCCGAGCAGACCCATTGCTCTCCCGGAGGGATCGTCTATCGGGGTGTCGAAGCCGGCGCCATTGTCCTCGATGATTAGAACTGCGTTGTCACCGCGGCGCTCAACGATGATATCCGCCTGCTTACACTTTGCATGCTTGGCGCAATTGTTAAGCGCTTCCTGCGCGATACGATAGAAATTGCTTTCTATCTCACGTGCGAGACGTTGCTCGCCGAGTCCCCGGGAATGGAATTCTACAGAGATACCGTGGTGTCTGGACCACTGGCTTAAATAATTCTCGAGTGCCGTTTCCAAACCCAGATCGTCGAGAGCAATCGGTCGCACTTCCCACGCCAGAAAGTCCACATCTGCATCCAGTTGGTTCACGATCTTCTCAATCTCGTTGACAACAGCGGGGGCGATTTGCTGCGTCTTTTCTCTCAGCGATTCCAGCTGCAGGCGTAAAGCTGTCAATTGCTGGCCCAGCTGATCGTGCAGGTCTCGGGCAATCCGCCGCCGCTCATCTTCCTGAGCATTAACCAATTGTTCCAATAACTTTAGCCGCGACTGTTCCGTGCGCTGCTTGCTCTGAATTTCGCTAAGCAATGATTCATTCGCTAGCCCCAACTCGGCGGTTCGTGCTTTAACTTTGATCTCCAACTCTTCACCGATGCGGTTTAACATTTCCGCAGCGCGTGCTTGCTCAGTTACGTCAACGAGGGTCATCACCAGACCGTCTATTCTATCGTCAAGAGTGCGATAAGGAGACAGCCGCATCAGGAACGACCGGTCGTCGGGCGTTTTCACTTCCTGTTCTACCGTTTCCAGCTTGCTCATCACCGTCTCCATCTGAGCGATAAGATGATCCACTTTGACTTTGCTGGTGATATCCAGCAAGGGACGGCCGATATCTGAGGGAATCAGGTTAAAGGTGTCTTTGGCAGTCGGCGTAAACTGCCTGATCCGCAAGCTGCGATCAAGAAAAATTGTCGCTATGTTTGTGGAGTTCATCAGGTTCTTAAAATTACTATTAGCCAGACTGACTTCGTCGATCTTAATCTTCAATTCCTGATTGACCGTGGTCAGCTCTTCGTTTACGGATTGCAATTCCTCCCTGCTGGTCTCCACTTCTTCTGCCGTTGAGCGGAGCTCTTCGTTCATCGCCTGTAGCTCTTCATTTGAAGCACGCAGCTCTTCCTGCTGAATCTCATGCTGCTCCACGGTGGCGCGCAGTTGCGCTTTCAGATGAACCAGATCTCCCTCGAGCCGCCGCGATATCGGTTCATCGGCCGCCGCCAACACAGTGGGCAGCGCCACCTGACTGGGATTTGCCTCTTCAAAAAGGACAAGGATCAGTCCGCTCGTGGAATCTTCGGCCTGGAACACCGGTCGCACAAGAAGGTTGACTGTCTTGGTCCCGTGTTCAGTTGCCACCTTCAGACCGCGCGCCTCAACATTAGTCCTATCGTGAACCGCCTGATAAAGCGCAGTCCGCAATTCGAGGCGAATGCCTTCGCGGGCGAGGCGCAGCAGATTCTGTGAAAGCTCGCCGCCGATAATTTCTAAAAACTGTCCAGCGCGTTGTGACAAGTGAATGATGTCAAATTCTTCATTCACGATTATGCTTGGTGGCGCATACTGCTCCAGCAATCGCTGATGTAGATCCGCGTTAGAAATGATTTCAAGAGCGCGAGTTTCCTGAGCGGCCTTGTCCTTTGCGACAAAAGGGGTGGTTCGTAACTTAAACTGGACCTCTGGAATCGGAATGCCCCGCGTTGTAACCGGGCGGCTGCGATAGATATGATGATCTTTATCAACAACGGTGAACAAATCCAGTGCGCCTTCTATCGACTCTGACGCACCGAGGAACAAGTGACCCCCGGGGTTCAGCGCGAAATGAGCGACTTGCATCACTCGTTTTTGCGCGACGCGGTTTAGGTAGATCAGGAGATTGCGGCAGGAGATCAGATCGAGGTGAGAAAAGGGAGGATCTTTAATGACGTTGTGGACTGCAAACAAAACCGACTCACGCAATTCCCGCCGGACGCGATAACCACTTACCTCACGATGGAAAAAACGCTCCAATCTTTCCGGAGACAAATCAGCGACATCTGAATTCTTGTAATGACCTTCACGGGCGAAGCGAACTGATTGTTCATCAAGGTCTGTTGCGAAAACCTGCAATGTTGGACTCGCACCACCACCCCCCATGTGTTCAGCAAAAAGTATGGCAAGGGAGTAGGCCTCTTCACCAGTGGCGCAACCCGCCACCCAGATGCGAACCGAGTCGCCGGGTGTTTTGCTTTCCAGAATCTGAGGGATCACTTTGCTTCCCAAAGTCTGTATGGATTCGTGATCGCGGAAGAAATTCGTGACGCTCATGAGCAAGTCCTTCAGTAACGCTTGAACCTCCTCCGGTTGCTCGCGCAGATAACTGCTATACGCAGGAAGGTCGGGAATTTCGCGCACTCCCATGCGCCGGTCAATTCGCCTTTGGATGGTTGAGCGTTTGTAGTTGGAAAAGTCGTGGCCGGTGCGTAAGCGCAGTTGGGTGAAGATCTCCAGTAAGGCACGTTCATCTGCTTTAGCAGCACCCGGCTTAGGAGGTTGAACAACGCCTACATGATCCTTGTAAGAAATTATCTTTGCCGGAATCTCCGCGACCGGTAAAACATGATCGACCATGCCGGTGGCAATCGCGTTACGAGGCATGTCTGTGTATTCAGCCTCTTGCGGATCTTGCACGAAAGCGGCGCCGCCATGTTCCTTGATTCGTTTGATTCCAATTGAGCCGTCAGAGCCGCTGCCCGACAGAATTACCGAGACCGCCCGATCCTCGTTGGTTGCGGCCAGCGTCCGAAAAAACAAATCGACAGGTGAGCGCCGCTCTTCGATGCCAATCCTACTTGTCAGATCGAGGTGACCATCAGTCATGGCCAGGTTCTGAGTAGGAGGAATAACGTAAACCTGGTTGGGTTCTACTTTTACGCGCTCGCGTACCTGCGTCACCGGTATCTCAGTTGTCACCTGAAGAATCTCCGCCAGCCTGCTCTCGTGTTCAGGCGACATATGCAGGATGACGACGTACGCCATACCACTGTCCCTGGGCACTTGAGCAAAAAAACCTTTCAAGGCCTGGATGCCGCCCGCCGACGCGCCGATCCCGACGATCAGGAACTGCTCATCTCCATTATTCTCTTCAGAGTTTGTCACTTTAGTTCTGCGTTCTGCTGGGAAATTTCTTGCGAAGAAGCGTTATTGCGGGACCGCTTTTCTAAGTGAAAATGAAAGGAGTTCACCGCACTTGAGACTCTTGGGAGAGCAAGAGTTCTGCATAAACAAACCGAGATTAAATTGTAGTCGAAAACCCGAAGCAGTGTATAGCAATGGTCATTTTAGATTGCGATTGGCGATTGCCAACCGGCCGGGAACGAAAGCCAATCGGAAATCGTCGTCGGAATCGGCAATCGGCAATTGCCAATGGGACAGTTAGCCGACGATCTTATCAAGAGTAAACGGCAACATCTTGCGCCACCACGGCCAATCGTGATCCACGTCGTGTCCCCACAGATCGAGAGTGTGCGGAATTCCCTTTGAATGAAGCACGTCGGAAAGATGACGACTGCGCTCGGGAGCTTCGTAGTTGCCCTGCCCGGAGAGGATGTAGATCGAATCCGCGTGGCGCAGGATCGGAAGATAGTGTTCGTCGTTAAGGTTGGGCAGATAGTCAGTGGGGTTATTGAAATAGACGTTATCGTCGTGAAAATCTTTTAGGTAAGAACGCACGTCATAACTGCCACTCAGCGCAATCACACCACGAAACAGATCGGGATGTTTGAAATAAGCATTAACCGCCAGAAACGCCCCCAAGCTTGCCCCAGTCGTAATTGGTCGCGCATCTTCGCCGGCTTCCTGGCGAATCAACGGCAAAACTTCCTCGACAAGGTAGCGATCAAAACGCGTGAGCAATTCGGCTTTGAGGTTCGGCGGCATCTGCTCGTTCAACAAACTCCAGCGATTCACACTGTTAACCGAGTAAGCGCGAATCTTTCCGCTTTCAATGTGAGGGCGAATCGCGTCAACGAGGTGGAAACGCTCGTACTCAAGATAATCTGCGGCCGCAGTGGGCAGCATTAGTAGAGTTTGCCCGGCATGCCCATAAGCGACGAGTGGCATCTCCATGTTCAGATTCGGACTGTGCCAGGAAGTTGTGCGGCGTTCCATGTGAACCTTTCAGCAGAGAGCTCAGGCTAAAGATAGAAGAACTTAGGGTGTGATTCGGTGTGCGAGATATTCTCGCAGTTCCGGCAGGAGCGCAAGCGCATCAGGAGACGGAAGGCAGAGGCAGATGGCAGGAGGCAGATGGCAGGAGGCAGGAGGCACCAAGTCCAGGTTTCTGACCGTGAGCTTTCTTAGTGACGGTGATGTATGTTCATTCTCTACCGTCGTCTGGCTCCTACCTCCTGCCCCGCTCTTCGATCAAGGTCCCGAGCGGGAGCGATATTCGGCTGAGTTCAAGAATCCATTTACCATCCCGCGAAAGTGGCCCGAAGAATTCAAGACATCAATCCAATCGAGATAAGACGCATCCGGATCGCGACGCAGATAACCAAAGTATTGCATCACGACAAAGGCCTGGTTGTAATACCCGTTGTAAACCTCGTTACTCTCCGAAATCTCCCGCAGCACCCCTGCTCGATTTCGCGTTCCATTCCCGAGCGCTGCGATCCAGAAATCTCGATGCGGTGACGTTATTCCCGCCGTCGCCAGGAGGGTATCTACATATTCGGTGTCAGTTAGTGAGTTGAACTTCGTGACAAACTCGGGCCGACTTATAAACTCGACGATAAACGCCCATTTCGCTGCCTCCAATTCCGCGGCACCGTGAAAGACACTAACCTTAGCCATGTCCGGAGTGAACTCCGTATAGTCAGGTTTGCGTCCAAAGCTGACTGGATAGAAACGGTAAACAAAATAACCTCGGTCCTGAAATTCGGGCGAACGGAAGAATGCTGACGAGACATGAATCCGGTCGCAGTTAGTGTCTCCTGGCTCACAGTTATCAATGACTTGTTGCCATGCAGCATAAGATCCGGAATCAGGTTCACGGTTGAGGAAGTCAAGATACTGCTGCCGCACAAAGAAGGCTGTACCGTCGATTGGATTCGTGCCATTCGAAGCTTTATCCTGAATAGTGATGGTTGCAACGCTTGGTAAACCCAACATCGAGCCATTCGCATTGCTAAGCGTGATAATGAAGCCTTCATCGCCCTCGGCATAACTGTCGTCAACGATTGAGATCGAAATGTTCTGCGCGCTTTCACCGTCAGCAAACCGTAATGTGCCAACTGCGATTGTATAGTCGCAACGCGCCGAAGCAACGCCGGTCGCGAGATTGCAGTTATCCAGGCCTGCCGTGTCACTAGTCTGGTAATCAACTGATGCGGCGCCCGTCGAGTAAGTGCGCGTGACCGTGACGTGAGCACTTACGCCACCCTCGAAAACATTAAAGATTGGAGAACTCAACTGAAAGTAACTCGCCGCAGTTGGGTCCGGCGTTGGCGTAGGCGTGGGCGGCGGTCCCGGATTGTAGGCTGCGGTCAGCGCTGCCACCAATGTGTCCATGTTGACTCCCGGATCGGTGCCATCCGTGCCGAGCCATTTGTACGGGCTGCTGGCAGATAAACGCCAGTTACCATTCGCCGCATCTACGAACTGCAGTCCCGCAAGGGTGGCCGAGAAATAGTTCCCGCTCGGGTACCTTCCTGAAAGTGGTCCCTGGAACAGTTGCTCAGCCGGCGTGCGATTATCGATGACGACATTCCCGGTTATTCTCAACCCGGGCCAGCAGGGAGTCGCCGTTAGCTGACAGTTCATCCCATAGCCATTGTTATAGAAAATGTTGTCGCGCATTTGGAGGTTTTCACTCGGTCCGCCATAGTTGAATACCACCTCCTCTGTATCAGTTGATAGTCCCGAATTTCCCGTGAACGTGTTGTGGATAAACTGCACGTTCTTCGACGATGCGAGATTCACCAACTTCGTCCCGCTTTCAAACAAATTGTTCTCGATGCGCATGCCACTTCCTGGCGCCACTGTGCATGTTTCGTCGTCCAGCTGGATCCCAAACACCTGCCCCACGCCTGGGGCCGGCTTAACCCAATTGTTGGTGAAGACCGTGTCATCTAACGTAGACCAAACGTTCTTTCCTCCACCTTCAGCGATACTGCTCTGATTTCGCGGAGTAAACACCAATGCCAAATGATAACCTTCAAAGGTGTTCGCATTGATCGTCGTCCGCAATCCAACCTTCAGTTCGATATGTCCTTTTGAAGAGTAACCGTGCTGGTTAACCACAGAATTCAGTGATACTGGCTCCTTCACAAACTTATTGTTCTCGATCCTGATATCTTTCGGCCGGTCACCATTCCATACAGCCATACCCGGTGAGCTCGGCGCTGAGGTTAATGGTGTACCCCCGAGGCCCGTGCCCCAGGCGCTCTGCTGATTGGTGCTTGACTGCGGAACATACGTAATTGTGTTGCCGTTAACGGCGGTTACCTTGACCGCGCCCCATTCGTACGGTTGGCCATGGTAGAAACCGACGCTGTAGATCATGCCAGGGGCGAGAAAGGCCACGTAGTCTCCCACTGCAGGCAATGTTCCAACGACATTGGTAAGCGTTGCTTGCGTTGTAGTCGCACCCGGTGCCACCGCAGCCGAATTGGTGACCCATTGAGGCATACCCCCTGTGAAGATAGTTGCGAACCAGGCTTCCATGTAGTTATTAACAATTGTGTAAGGGCCAGGTCCTTTGGTAATCAACACCGCATTAGAAGACAACGGATTGGTGTGGCCCGGTTTCCAAAATGTGCGGAAGCCCGCGATGCGACAGTTTTTAATCGTCAGGGCCTTTGCGATCACTGAAAAACCGCGAATCGCGGTGCTATATTCCGAAGTCGTACCGTCGGTGCCCTCAGCGTGAACATAGCATCTATCGAATTCGATATCGTGCGGAACGTTTGTCAATGTGATGGGAATTTGTGAACCACTGTTTTCCCCTACAAAGACAAGGCCGTTGTTCAGTTGCGTTTGGTTTTGACTGTCATTGGTAATTTCAATGCCGACAAATCGGTAGTGATGCGACCCTGCTTCAAACTCTAGCGCCGGAGTGGACACTTTAGTTATTAACTTCGGAAGCGAGAGTGCGCTGATCTGAGAAGGTAATAAGTCTCGAAGGGACGCCGGAAGCGCGTTGAAATTGGAACCCTGAATCGTAATGAAGTCGGCGCTCGTGCCCGTGCAGGCTCCTTTCGCCTTCGCCACGAAGGGCTGTTCAAGCAGGGAAACTATGTAGGATCCGCCGGCCTCGAGTACGATCGTATCTCCGCAGTTGGCCAGATCGAGAGCTGCTTGAAAATTGCCACCGCTCGGCACTTCGATAGTCGCACCTTTCGCAGGCTCGGTGACCACCGTGCTGACGATAGCAATTGAAATGATTAGTTTTAACAGATGGAAGGCAGAGCGACGCTTGCGGGGGAACAGGATGAAACCAGGCATTAATCCTCACTTATTAATCGGACGATCTCGGCACTTGGCCCAGACCCCCGGAGTTTGCGAACCCACATCACTGTAGGTTGCCTTAATCGGGTGATTGAAATCGAATTTGATTCCGCTACGGAGATAATCAGAAGATCTAACCACTCAAGTAGGCAATAACGTTGGTGAACATCGGTTGCAGTTGTGTTGCCAATTGATTGTTATCCTATTGAAATGGATCTACAACCGAAAAAGTACGAGGCACTGGCATATCAGAGTACGAAAAATCGGCCTGAAGCAGCATTCTACTAATTCTAAAGGTTAGTAGCATGCAGAGTGTTTCACCATAAAATAAAAAGGTTGGCGAGCCTTGAGTTTGATCTACATAGAATTTTCCGTGCGGATTTTCTAGAACGTAAACCCAGAACATACAAAGGTTCTTTCAAACCGGGGCTGAAAAAGATCAAAGGCCACTCTGGGGAGTGACCTTTGATGCAGGCTTGTCTAATTTTTGGCTCCGCAGGTAGGACTCGAACCTACAACCCTTCGGTTAACAGCCGAATGCTCTGCCATTGAGCTACTGCGGAATAAGCGCCCTCTCATAGCTGCAAACTATGCTGAGGGCGCGGGCAGTTTTTATAACAAATGGACTTGGCACCGTCAAGAAAGCAGGAGGCAGAAGGCAGTAGGCAGTAGGCAGGAGCTAACACGCACGAGGCACAAGTTGCGAATGGCTAAACGCACGCGATTGTGAGCATCCTTCCTGCCTTCCAGCTACTCTCCTACTCCTGACTCCTGCATCACACCGGCAATTTCAACAGCGCTTCGCAGCCACGAGTGCCGGAGCGATTTTCCAAAGTTAGCGTGCCGCCGTGTGCTTCGGCAATCTGTCTTGAAAGCACGAGGCCGATGCCTGAGCCCCTGGCCTTGGTCGTAAAAAATGGCACGAACAAATTGGCAGTGTTAGCTAAACCAGGGCCTTCGTCGCTAACACGCACTTCAACCTGGCCGTTGTCCTGGCTCCAACCAACAAACACGCCACCGCCTGTCTCCATCGAAGCGTCTACGGCATTCCGAATCAGGTTTATCAACAACTGTTCCAACTGCGCGTCGTCGCCCTTAACCTGCAATTCAGGTCCCAGCGCAACGGTTATCGGCAGACGTGTTTCAAGACTGGCTACGCGCTGCACAAGAGAGCCGATCAGCAGTGGCTCAAAGCGTGGCTGGGGGAGGCGCGCGAGTTTGGAATAAGACTCAATGAAGCGCGCTAACGAATCGGCGCGCGATGAAATCACTTCTAGACCACGATGCATATCGTCGTCCCAATCAGGCGGGCGCGGCTGACGCGCAACGAGATCGGCAAGACTTCCAGCTACTGACTTGATGGGAGCGAGCGAGTTGTTCAGTTCGTGCCCCAACACGCGCAGGAGTCGCTGCCACGCACTGCGTTCCTCTTCTCGTAACGTTTGACTAAGGTCAGTCAAGACGAGCAAGCGGTGCTGAGCCCCGCCTTCGCGGAACGTGCTGCGACGAACGTCCCACCTGCCAAAGCCGCCGGGAAAAACCAACTGCATTGTCTGCGAGCTCTCGCGATCCTCACCATCAAAACAAGCGGCCAAACCAAGTTCGACGCTTGTCCGTCCCAGGAGTCGAGTAGCTGGTTGCGCGAGCAGTCGTTCGCCCGCGCGGTTAACCAGTCGCAAGCGTTCGTTGCCATCGAACGCGAAAACCGCGACATCAATTTCCGCCATCACTGTGCGCAAGAGCGCGGTCGCCTCCATCGCCCCGAGACGCTGTTCGCGCAAAGTCTGCCCGAGGTCGTTCACTTCCAGCATGACTTCGCCAAGCGCGTCTCCAATGGCTGCGCGCCGGCCACGAATGGAATAATCGCCCTCGCGAATAGCCGCAAGAATATTTGAAAGCGTTTGCAACGGGCGAACGATGCGTTGTTTAAGATTGAAGGCGACGCCCAACCAAATAATTACGAGGAAGAGGTTGATTGTCCATTGCACGCGTCCTGAATAATCGCCATACCAAAGCAGGAAGGCACAAAGGGCCACGGCAGGAAGACCGGCGGCAAGTGAGAGGAAAGTAATGCGTCGTTCAAATTTCAGCCGGCCGCCCGATTTCAACGCCGGATCGAGGCTGGAAAGGTGTGAGACCTGTTTCGGTGGCTTCGCGGTACTACTCACGCCGGTATGATAGACCATACTTTTGCAGGCGGCGGTACATCGCACTACGGCTCAGTCCCAGCGATTCGGCAGCGCGATTGGCGTTACCGTCAAAGCGTCCGAGCGCTTTCGTGATCAGCACTCGTTCAACTTCCTCGAGACTCATCTCTTCCAGACGCGATGAAAGGCGAGCATCCGCGGTTTGCTGCAACGCCAGATCGAATGGAGTCACGACATTGCTGGAACTCATCAAGAGCGCGCGCTCAACGACGTGATCCAGTTCGCGCACGTTGCCGGGCCAGGTGTGTTCTCGCAACGCGTTTAGGGCCTGAGGCGTAAACATCATTGAGCCGCGACGGTAACGCTCGCTGTGTTGCCCCAGGAAATGTTCAGCAAGGGGTTCGATGTCTTCGCGACGATCGCGCAGAGGGGGCAGATGAATCTCGACGGTGTTGAGGCGGAAAAGCAGATCCTGACGAAATTTCCCGTCCGCCACATCCGCTTTCAAGTCGGCGTTTGTTGCGGATAAGACGCGCACGTTGACCTTACGCGTCTTCGACGATCCCACTCGCTCAAACTCGCCGGTTTCCAAAACCCGCAGAAGTTTTGGTTGCAGGTTGAGAGGAACGTTGGCGATCTCGTCGAGAAATAATGTGCCGCCGTCGGCCATCTCAAATCGGCCCACGCGATCCGCTTTAGCGTCGGTGAAAGCGCCGCGCACGTGACCAAACAATTCACTTTCAAATACGCCTTCCGCGAGTGCGCCCGCATTGAGCGAGATCAGTGGCTTTTCAGCGCGCGTGGAATTGAGGTGCAGGGCGCGCGCGATCAATCCTTTGCCCGCACCATTCTCACCAGTAATTAGAACGTTCGCGTCGGCAGGTCCGATTCGCGCGACGAGCTTCATCACCGACTTCATGAGCTGAGATTCGGCGACAATCTTTGGCGCCCCCGGGCCGGCCTCAGTCGCGCTGTCGCGCAACACGATATTTTCCGCTTCTAAACGTTGCTCACGGCGGAGGGCTCCGGCCAACTCCACTTGAGTGCGGACCACAGCCAGGAGCCGGGCGTTGTCCCAGGGCTTCTGAATAAAATCGCGCGCGCCGCGACGCATTGCCTCGACAGCAAGCGCGACACTGCCCCACGCCGTCATCACGACGACGGGCAAGAGCGGATCTACTGCCTGAATTCTGGCGAGTAAGTCCAAACCTTCGGTGCCTGAGGTTGTGTCGCGCGCGTAGTTGAGATCGATGAGGACCACATCCAGCTCCTGTTTATTAACCACTTCCAGAACTTCAGCAGGAGCTGCCGCCGTTTTGATCTCATAGCGCTCGCCTTTGAATAGCAACCTAAGCGCGGCCAGAACGTCGGCCTGATCGTCCGCAATGAGAATCGTAGGCATGCTGACTAAGGTAACGCGAGCGAATCTAAAGTCCAATGTCCGAGGTTTAAGTCCAATGTCCGGTAGCGACACTTGCGCCCGAACAGCAACTCAGCTTTCTAACTCAAGGTTCGCTTGCGGACCTTGGAGGTTGGACTTTGGACAGTGGACGAATTTGCTTTACTCGTACCGCAGCGCCCGCAGCGGATCGAGGCGAGTGGCTCGCCGTGCCGGGAGGTAGCAGGCCAACAGCGCGATTATTGCCAGCAGCGCCGCCACGGCCCCAAAGGTAAACGGATCTTTTGTCGTAACGCCAAAAAGCAAACTCGAGATTACCTTCATGAGCGCGAATGCTGCTGCCAAGCCAATGCCCAAGCCCAGCAAGACCAATTTGAGACCTTGTGAAACAATTAGCCTCAGCACGTCTCCAGTTTGCGCGCCAAGGGCCATCCGAATACCAATCTCATTGGTGCGCTGCGCGACTGAATAACTCATAACACCGTAAAGGCCGACGACGGTTAGGATCAAAGCCACCGCAGCGAAGATCACGAGTAGTGTGGCGTTGAAGCGCGGAGCAGCAACTGACGCGGAAATGTATTCGTCCATTGTCTTAACATTGAAAACTGGTAGCTCGCTGTCCATAGCATGCACTTCATTTTGAATCGCATTAATCAAGCTGTTCGGCTCGTTGTTAGTCTTGACAACCATCGTCATCTGGCTAAAAGGCAGCTGCGCCTGCGGCACAAAAAAGCCTGGCCTTAAGTCAGAGTTCAGGTCTCGATTTCGCACGTCCGCCACGACACCAACAATTTCTCGCATGGCCGGGTCGTCTTCGTCGGTGGAAATTCCCGGTTTGATGTGTTTGCCGATGGCATCTTCGCCGGGAAAGTACCTGCGCGCGAACGCCTGGTTGACAATGATGACGGCCGGCGCTTGTTTATTATCGCGGTGGTTAAACTCACGACCTTTCAGAAGGGCAATCTGCATTGTCTTGAAGTAGTCGGCGCCTATTAAAAAGAAGTCAGCACTTGGTTGATCGCCCTTCGCAACCGGACGGCCTTCGATCTCAAATGAGATTCCAAAACGATCGCCACTTAAGGGCAGGGGAACAACGGAACTTGCCGAGCTTACGCCGGGGAGCGTTTGGATACGCGCCGTCAAATCCTGAAAAAACTGAGCCTGCTTCTTTGTCGGATATTTCACTTCGGGTATTCCGACTACAAGCGTCAACACATTCTGGGGATTAAACCCGGGCGCTACCTGGCGCAGGCGCCAGAGACTTTGAATCAGCAGACCGGCGCCAACCAACAAGACAACGGCGATCGCCAGCTCGCTCACGACAAGAATGCCGCGAATGCCTTTATGACGCGCGCTTTGGCCAGATCCGCGCCCGCCTTCTTTAAGGGATTCAGTCAGGTCAGTTTTAGAAGCATGGATCGCGGGGACCAGGCCGAAGATCACTCCAGTTAAAATCGAAACCACCAAGGTAAAGGCAAGCACACGCCAGTCGAGTCCGACCTGCAAAGCGCGGGGAATGTTTTCTTTGCCTAAGGCGATGAGCAGATCCGACCACCAGACTGCAAGCACTAATCCGAGGGCGCCGCCGGCAAGAGAGAGGAGGATACTTTCGGTGAGCAGTTGCCGCACTACCTGGGAGCGACTAGCGCCGAGCGCGGAACGGATCGCCATCTCTTTGTGCCGCGTCATTGCGCGGGCAAGCAGGAGATTGGCCACATTTGCGCACGCGATCAATAGGACACAGCCAACAGCTCCGAGCAAAATCAGCAAAGCTGGACGAATATTACCGACCAGAGCTTCGAGCGTCGGCTCGATCATCGTACTGCGGTGCAAATTCTTATCCGGATATTGTTGCTCGAGGCGTGCGCTAATTGTCGTCATCTCGGCTTGGGCCTGCTGCTGCGAGACGCCAAGTTTCAGTCGCCCAATTACCTTCAGGTAATGCGCACCTCGTTGCTCCGTCACTGGCTCGGTTCCTTCCGCATCCACCGCGACCGTTGTCCATAACTCAACCGGATCATTCTGAATGGGAAACTGAAACGCGTGCGGCATGACGCCGACGATCTGGTAGCTCTTGCCGTCAAGCACCATCGATTGTCCAACGACATTGGGATCAGAGTTGAAGCGTTGCCGAAAAAGTTGCTGACTCAACAACACTACGCGTCCGCCTTCGCCGGGCTTGTCTTCTTCCGGAAGAAATGTTCGTCCCACCACCGGGGCGACGCCTAACAAGGGAAACAGATCGGCACTGACGACGGCGCCTTGCAGACGTGTCGACTCACCGCGTCCGGTCATGATGATGTCGTTGGTGTAGTAAGCAGCAAGGTGATCGAAGACACGGTTTTGCTGGCGCCAATCGGCAAAGTTGGGGTACGACGCGCTGCCGCGAGTCTGACCGCGGCTCGAATCGCTTTCCCAAACCATCATTAGCTGTTCAGGGTTTGCAAACGGCAGTGGGCGCAGCAGCACTGCGTTGACGACGCTGAAGATCGCGGTGTTGGCGCCGATTCCCAACGCGAGGGCGATTGTCGCGACAATGCTCACGCTTGGCGCCTTGAGCAACATGCGAATTCCGTAGCGGATGTCTTGCCAAAGAGTTTCCATAATCTTATTTCCAATCGCCAATCGGCAATGTGAATCATTCGTACCGCAACGCCACCAACGGATCGACTTTCGTTGCACGCCGCGCGGGCATGTAGCAAGCGAGTAGCGCCACTAGCACCAACACCACCGAAATGACCGTAAAGGTAAGCGGGTCAGTAGCGCTGACGCCGAAAAGCATCTTTGACAGCAGTCGCGTCAATGCAAACGCGGCTACAAGTCCCAGCGCTATCCCTGCCAGCGCCATTTTCAGTCCGTGAACTAAGACAAGAGCCATCACGTGCTGACGTCGTGCGCCCAGCGCGAGTCGAATTCCGAGTTCATGTGTGCGCTGACCGACGAGATATGAAATCACGCCGTAAAGTCCCAGGCTCGCAAGCAGCAGCGCCACAACAGCAAAGGCATCAAGCAGGATCATCGCGAAGCGATGGCTTGCGAGAGTGCCGGCGATGACCTCATTCATCGTTTGTGGTCGGGTGATAACGTTCTGTTTATTATGATTTTGAACGACGTTACGGATGGCATCGAATGGTATGGATGTTCCGTCGGCCGAACGGACCACCACACCCAGACCCGACCAACCCATCTGTACCTGCCTGAACGGTTCATACAGCTGGGCCTGAAGTGTCTGCTGCTCATCCGCATCCAGACTCCACTGCTTCACGTGTCCCACCACGCCGATAATCTCCTGCGCATATTGGCCCTCCGGCAAATTCGGGTCCTCCTGCAGAATCCGCTTGCCAATCGGATCGGTATTACCGAAATATTTGCGCGCAAAGGCTTCGTCAATCACTACCACGCGCGGAGATTTGTCGTTGTCCTGCTGAGAAAAGAAGCGACCCCGTTTGAGTGGAATTCCCATCGCCGTCAAGTACCCGGGCTCGACCCGGTAGACCAACGCGGTGTGCATATCGCTCCCGGTTGCAGGTTTGGGTTCGCCTTCCAACCAGAAGCCAAGATCGTCCGCCCCCTGCAGCGGAACTCCCCCATCGGAAAATGAATGTGCTTTGACACCCGGTGTCGCGCCCAGTCGATCACTCAAGTCATTTAACGCGACCTGAACTTCTTCAGGTTTGGCGGTCATCATCGCCGGCGACAGACTAAGTCCGAACGTCCACGCATTTTCAGCACGGAACCCGGGATCAACATTCCAGAGGGCGCTGAGAGTGCGAATCATCAGCCCGGCGCCAATCAGCAGCACGAGGGCCAACGCCACTTCAACCGCGACCAGAACACCTTGCGCCCGGCCATGCGCACCGCTGGCACCGCGCCCACCTTCCTTGAGCGTTTCAGATAAACGCCACTGCGAAGTCTTAAGCGCCGGGGCAAGGCCTGCCAAAATCCCCGTCAACCCGGATATCACGACAGCAAAAATCAGGACGCGACGATCCAAACCGACTTCAGCCGCGCGGGGTATTGTTGTAGGTAAGGCGGCGAGCGCAGCCTGCGTGGCCCAACCAGCAACGAGCAACCCCAGCATTCCGCCGGTAAGAGCGAGCAACATGCTTTCAGTTAAAGATTGACGAAGCAGACGCCAACGGGCCGCGCCCAATGCGGTGCGAATCGCAAATTCGCGTGTGCGCCCCGTGGAGCGCGCCAGCAGCAGGTTGCTCACATTTACGCAGGCTATTAACAACACAAAGCCGACGGCTCCGAGCAACATCCAGAGAATTGGCCCGATGTTTCCGACAATTCTTTCTTTAAGGGGTGAAACCTTTGCGCCGTTGCCTTTGTTGGTTTCCGGATAAGCGACGGCGAGACCGTTCATTATTCTGTCCAGATCGGCTTCTCCCTGTTCGGCGGTAACGCCCGGCTTGAGCCGGCCTATTCCGTGCAGGCCCAATGCCGCGCCACGTCTCTTTAACGCAGGGCTATTCCATTGACCGATAGGAACAAAAACATCCGTCGTTGGGTAGACGGGTAAGTTGGCTGGAAGCACTCCCACAACCGTGTAACTTTTGTCGTCGAGAGTTAGACCCTTGCCGATGACATCCTGCGCCGAACTGAACTTGCGCTGCCAGAGATCGGCGCTGATCATGACTAGGGGCGGAGCGCCAGGCTCGTCTTCACCGGGCAAAAAAGTTCGCCCCAGCACAGGCTGCACACCAAGCACCGAAAAGAGGTCTGCCGAGGTTAGCCGAGCGCTAACGCGTTCAGGTTCCCCCGAACCGAGCAGACTAAAACCGAACCCGCGCGAAATCGCCATGGCGGAAAAAGTCTTATTTTCTTTTTGCATGTCACGGAAATTCGGGTAGGGAATTGCGCCTGCGTCAAAATTAGGTTTGCTCTGGGCGAGCGTTACCAGTTGGTCAGGATCCGGCAGTGGCAAAGGATTGAGCAGCACGCCATTGATTACCGAAAAGAGTGCGACGTTCGCGCCGATGCCCAGCGCGAGAGTGGCGATCACCACGAGCGAAAAGCCCGGGTTCTTCAACAACATTCGCAAACCAACTCGTAGATCTTGAAGCATCGTTTTCCCCTCTCTATTTCCGATTGTTTTAGATTGAGTCATTGACTCATCGGGTCATTGAGCCAATGCTTCTATTGAAATCACCCAATTACCCAACCACCCAATCACCCAATGACTCAATGATTCAATGACTCAATCCCTTTCATTCGTAACGTAACGCGATCAATGGATCGACCCTCGTGGCACGCCGCGCGGGTATGTAACAAGCGAGCAACGCAACCACGAATAATGTGCCGAGCACGAGAGCGAATGTCGTCGCGTCGGTGGGCTGTACCTCAAAGAGTAAACTTCGTAACAAGCGCATCAGCCCGAGAGCAGTTACTACTCCGAACGCCATACCTGCAAAGGTGAGTGTGAGTCCCTGCTTCAGGACCATCTTGAGAATGTCGGAAGCCTGAGCGCCCAGCGCCATTCGCACTCCGATGTAATGAGTTTGTTGGCTGACGGAGTATGAGACGACGCCGTAAATTCCGATCGACGCCAATAACAGTGCCACGGCGGCAAAGATGCCAATCAGAATCGCCGGAAAGCGGCGCATAAAAGCGGCCGGTGTATCGCCGATCACTTGCTCCATCGGGCGTACGTTAAAGATCGCCACTTCAGGTTCAAGCGCGCGCGTCTCATTACGAATCGCCGCGGCCAAAGCTGTTGGATCCGCATCAGTTCGAACCACGAGATTCGTGCCGACACCGGGAAATCTTCGGAAAGGGAAATAGAGGACTGGTTTGAGCGCCTCATCAAGGCCACCAATCTTCATATCGCCAACTACTCCGACGATTACGTCAGGCGGCCCACCGGCTGAGCTATATGCCAACTTCCGCCCGATCGGATCGCGCCCCGCAAAAACTACGTCCGCGAGGGTCTTGCCGATGATTACAACGCCGGGAACATTTGCGGCTTGCGGAGTGGGCTGAGCGGCAGCCCCAGCAGATCGAGCGCCTTGAGGATTAGCACCCTGAGCATTCGCTGGTGGCGCCGTGGCCTGGTCGCGGTCATCAAACATTCGCCCGGCGATCAGCGGCACGCCCAGCGATTGGAAGTAAGTCTCGTTGACTGTGCGAATGTTGGCTTCAATTTCCTGACCGGGAGGTGGAACAGGATCGCCATCGACGTAAAAACGTGTCGTGTTGCCACCCTGAAGCGGTAGAACATTTACTGTCCCCGAGCCAGTCACACCCGGAAGCGCTTCAACGCGCTCCTGCAGTCGATCATAAAAGGCGATCTGTTTTGTAGCGTCGTTATATTTACTGGGAGGGACGGCCACGGTCATCGTCAATACGTTTTGCGGGTTGAATCCGACGTTCGACTGCAAAAGGTTCAGCAGCGATTTCATCATCAGGCCCGCGCCCACGAGCAGCACAACTGCCAATGCGATTTCCGTCGTAACAAGAACGCTTCGCAAACGGTGCTTGGCGCCACCGGCAGTAGTTCGGCCGCCTTCCTTCAACACTTCATTCAGGTCCGGGCGAGACGATTGGATTGCCGGCGCCAAACCAAAAACAAGTCCGGTAAGCAGTGATAGCCCAAAAGAGAATGCGAGTATGGTTGCATCGAGGCGTAGCGACTTTAGAAATGGGAGCGCGTTGAGTTGACTGTCCGGAAGCGTCGCAACCAAAGCATCAACGCCCCAGTAGGCAATCAGTAACCCCACGGCGCCGCCCACGAGGGAAAGCAGAATTGATTCGGTGAGTAGTTGTCTGACTACGCGCCAGCGGTTCGCGCCCAACGCTGATCGAATAGCAACTTCTTTTTGACGCGCTAATGAACGGGTTAGCAGCAGGCTTGCGACATTGGCGCAGGCGATTAGCAAAACAAATCCGACAGCGGCCAACAGCACGAGCAGTATTGGTCTTACCTGACCGACAAATTGCTCCTGCAGCGGCACCACCTTTACGCCAGTGCCGGCGTGCGACTGATTGTGTTCTTGCTCGATTCGTTTGGCGATAACACTCAGCTCTGATTGCGCCTGGGCCGCGCTAACATCCGGTTTCAGACGTCCAATGAGATTGGTGCCATGCATGAAGCGCCGGCTTAGTTGCGCGTCCGTTGGCTGATACGGTTGCCAGAGATCGGCGTTGCGAAGTGCAAACTGAAAACTCGCCGGGAGGACACCGATTACGGTGTAACTCTCGCCGTTAATCGTGAGCGCCTGGCCCACGATGTTTGGGTCTCCGCCAAACCGGCGTTGCCAGAGTCCATAAGTCAGGACTGTAACGCGTGGTGCGCCCTGCTTGTCTTCGCCGGGCTGAAACGTGCGCCCCAGAAAGGGTTCGACGCCGAGCAGAGAAAAGAAATTTGCCGATGCTGACGGTGCAAACACCCTTTCCGGCTCGCCGCGTCCGCTCATGATTCCGCCCCCGCCTGTGTAAGCGGCTATTTCAAAGGACTGGTTCTGCAGATAGTCCTGATAATCCGGATAGGAAAATTCGCGCTGGCCAAAGCCTTTCTGCGGCGTGACTTCCCAAATGTGGTAGAGACTCTCGGAGGATGTGTAGGGAAGCCCACGCAGCAGGCCGGCGTCTACAACAGTGAAAATTGCCGTGCTCCCACCGATGCCGAGCGCGAGGGTCATGACGGCTATTAGAGTGAAGCTTGGCCTCTTTCGCATTGAGCGAATCGCATAACGGAGATCTTGAAGTAATTTTTGCATGTTCATCCCTTTGGTCTTTGAACTTTGAACTTTGATCTGAGGCATGAGACTTGGGACTTTGGTGTCCACAGACCAAAGACCAAAGACCAAGTTGATCTGGTCCCCGGAGGGGGACAAAGTTAATAGTCGGGGGCAACGCCCCCGGAACACATCGCCTCGTTGACGTGACCCTGTAAGGGTCAAACTATTCGACCCCTTCAGGGTCGTGTTGAGCTGCTCCGTCCCGTGGGCGTTGCCCACTGCTATTAACTTCATCCCCTCCGGGGACCAAGCAAAGTCCAAAGACCAAGTGGCAATTGGCAATCGCCAATTACGTCATTCGTATCGCAAGGCCTTCAATGGATCTACCTTTGTTGCCTTGCGCGCGGGGAGATAACAAGCGAGCAGAGCCGTGCCCAGCAAACAAACCGAGACAAGGATGAAGGTCACGACATCAGTAGGCTTAACTCCGAATAACAAGCTGTCGAGCAAACGCGTTAGTGCAAACGCACCGGCCAGTCCCACGGCGATTCCGACCAGCGCCAGGAGCATTCCGCCCTTCAAAATTAGTTTGAGCACGTCTCGCATTTGCGCGCCGAGAGCCATGCGAATGCCGATCTCCTGGGTGCGCTGTGTGACGTGATAAGAGGTGACACCGTAGATGCCGATCATCGCCAGCAATAAGGCGACGCCGGCGAAAGCCGTCAGCAGCAACATTGGTGTCCGGCGCGGTCCAACCGAAATCGCCAGCACGTCGTCCATCGTCTTAACATTGAACAAGGGTATGCCCTTATCGACCGAGCGAATTTCATTTCTTACCCCAGCAACCAGACTGGTTGGCTCAGTGTTGGTGCGGATCACCAGCGACATGCCGGTCCAATTTGCGTCCTGTGAGTAGGGGACATACATTTGCGATTCCGCTTCCGTGTCGAGAGATCCTCTCGTGTCGCCCACTACGCCGACGATCTCGCGCGGAAATTTCTCATCGCGCCAGATAGTGATGCGTTTGCCGACCGGACTTTCGCCGGGCCAAAGCTTGCGCGCCATCGACTCGTTCACGACGACAACTTTCGTCGTTTGCTCAGTGTCTTGATCCGTAAATCGGCGCCCGCCGAGAAGCGGGATGTTTAAGGTCTGGAAGTAATTAGGTGTGGCGACGAGGTAGCTGGCGTTAGCTGACTCCTCCGGCGTCGCTGGTCGACCCTCACGAATATAGGAGCGGCCTACGTTAAAGGTGTCGCCGCCAAGTGGCAGGCTTAATATCGCCCCAGCCGACTGCACGCCGGGAACCGACTCGATGCGCTCTTCAAGCTGACGCAAGATCTGGGTTCGCGGCTCACCTTGTCCATATTTTGCGCTGGGAATTGCTACCCGAACTGAAAGCACGTTGGCGGGATTGAAGCCCGGGCTCACATCGCGCAGGTGCATGAAACTCTTGATCAATAAGCCGGCGCCTACCAGCAACATGAAGGATAAAGCGATCTCCGACACCATCATTAAACTGCGCAACCGGTTATGACTTGCACTGCCGGCACCGCGTCCAGCCTCTTTTAGTCGTTCGTTCAGATCGACGCGCGCAGCTTGCAGCGCCGGAACCAGACCGAATACCAAGCCAGTGATAACGGTGAGTCCTAAAGTGAAGGCTAGTACTCGGGCGTCGGGTCTGATCTCATCGAAGCGTGGTGAGTTGGGGGGACTGAGAGCAATAAGTAGTTTCGTGAGCCAGAGGCTAAGTAGCAAACCCACCCCACCGCCAATCAGCGACAAGAGCAAGCTCTCAGTCAACAGTTGACGGATTATTCTGAAGCGACTAGCGCCGAGCGCCGCCCGGACAGCAATTTCTTTTTGCCGAACCGTAGCGCGCGCCAACAGCAGATTTGCGACATTCGCACAGGCAATCAGCAAGACGAAAGCAACAGCACCAAGCAGAACTAGAAGGGAGGAACGCATGGCGCCAACCATTCGCTCCTGCAGTCCGGTGAGCTGCACCGTCCAACCACTGTTTGTCTCGACATAGCTTTGTGCGAGTCTTTGGTTGATCGCATCCATTTGCGCCTGCGCCTGCACGATTGGGACGCCCGGCTTCAGTCGCGTGATTACATTGAGGTAACGATTGTCGCGGCGCTCGGCGACAGGATCTAAAGGAAACGGCACCCAAAGTTCGCTTCGTTCCGGGTAGTCGAACCCCTTCGGCATTACACCGACCACAATGCCGTCCTCTCCGCTGACCTTCACTTTGCTGCCCACGATGTTTGGATCGGCGCCGAAGCGGCGTTGCCACAATCCATAACTAAGCACGACGCCGGAATCATTGCCCTTCCGTGCATCATCAGGCTGGAGCGCTCTTCCCTGAGCGGCACTCACACCCAACAGAGTGAAAAAATCACCGGTGACTCCTGTGGCTCGTACACGCTCCGTCTCGTCGCCGCTCACCAGCAACGATCCCCCAGTAACGAATCCAGCCATCTGCTCGAACACTTGGTTTTGACTTTGCCAGTCAGCAAAGTCGGGCACAGACATGTTGCTCTGCGTAATGCCGGCGTGCGGGTTGACGCCATCAAACTGCACCAGACGTTCTGACTCTGGATAAGGCAGCGGCCGCAGCAAGACTGCGTTGACGACACTAAAGATCGCGCTGTTGCCACCAATGCCCAGAGCTAGGGTGATGACGGCAACAGCGGTGAACCCGGGTCGCTTCCAGAGGCTTCTTAAACCGTAGGTGATGTCTTTGAGTAGAGTGTCCATGATATTAATTGCCGATTGCCGATTAGCTCTTGTCCCCGCAGGGGACAGAGTTGATAGCCGGGGGCAACGCCCCCGGAACACATCGCGTAATTTAGGTGACCCTGTAAGGGTCAAACATATTCGACCCTTTCAGGGTCGGGTCGAAATCTACCCGCCTCCGTGGGCGTTGCCCACGGCTATTAACTTCATCCCCTTGCGGGGACAAGAACCAAAGTCCAAAGACCCAAGACCAAATTGGCAATCGGCAATTGCCAATTGCCAATTTCTTCATTCGTACCTGAGCGAAATTACTGGATCGACTTTCGTAGCTCGCCGGCCTGGTATGTAACAAGCCACTAGCGCGACAGTCGTGAGCAACACAGCGATGGCCGCAAAAGTTGCGGGGTCAGTTGGTTCGACGCCAAAGAGCATCGTTGCCATCAAGCGCGTCAAAGCAAAGGCCCCCACGAGGCCAATGCCCACGCCAATCAAAGCGAGCATCATCCCCTGACCCAGCACCATGCGAAACACATCGCGCGGCTGCGCACCAATCGCCATGCGAATGCCGATCTCGTGGGTGCGTTGCGTGACTGAGTAGGACATCACCCCGTAAATTCCGACGATCGCCAAAACCAATGCGATGCCGGCAAAGATGCTGAGTAGAGTCAAATTCAAGCGTTCGGGAGCGACCGACTCAGCGCGAATTTCGTGCATCGTGCGGACTTCGTAAATTGGTTGATCGGGATCAATTGCCTTAACCTGCTGGCGCGCGGCGGCAATCAACTGATTAGGGTCGCCGGCGGCTTTGAGGATCACGGTCATGCCGTTGGCCGGCACCTGTAAAAAAGGAAAGTAACCCTGGACCCGATTTGAGTCCTGACTTAGACCTTCCATTTTTACGCGTCCCACCACTCCAACCACGGTTAGGTACACGGGTCGTTCTTCGCTGCCCATCACAATGCGCTTGCCAACCGGATCCTCGTTGGGCCAATGACGCCGCGCAAACTCTTCGTCGATTACCATCGTGTCGAGCGCGGCATAGTCTCTTTCAACTTCATTGAGTTTGCTGAGGTCCTTGCCAACCAGGTTGGATCGATCGTCGGTGTTTTCGAAGGACCGTCCCCGCTTCAAAGGAATGTTCATGGCCCGAAAGTAATCGGGTGTTACGAGACAGGCTTCCATCAAAGGTGTCTGATCGCGCGGGGGTCGTGGCCGCCCATCGACAATGAATGAGGTTTGCCAGCCGTTGTTACCAAGCGGCAGGCCGGAAGCTGCAGCAGTGCTTTCAACACCAGGTAACCCGCGAAGGTTTTCCAACAGTCGACTAAAAAACTGCCCGCGCTGCTCTACCGTCGTGTATTTCCTTTCCGGGAGGGATACCGTGAAGCTTGTCAGATGGTCGTAAGAAAAACCGGGATTCACTTTTTGCAGCCGATAGAAACTGCGAATCATCAATCCTGCTCCAATCAGGAGCACAAGAGTTGTTGCAACTTCGACGACGACGAGCGAGCTTCGCAACCAATGCTTACCTGAAGTGCCACGTCCCGTCTCTTTCAATGTTTCATGGACATCGACTACTCCAGCTTGCAGTGCGGGAACGAGTCCGAACAAAAGACCGGTCAGGAACGAGAGACCGATCGTAAATGCGAGCACACGCCAGTCGAGACTTATCTCTTTTGATCGCGGAATCGCATCCGGACTTATATAGAGGATTAGTTTGATACCCCACTGGGCAATCAACATGCCGAGTGTGCCGCCAATCAAAGCGAGCAGAACACTTTCCGTTAGCAGTTGACGGGCGATACGCCAGCGCCCCGCGCCCATTGCCGCGCGAATCGCCATTTCCTTTTGGCGAGACTGCGCTCGCGCCAAAAGCAAGTTGGCGATGTTGGCGCAAGCAATCAATAAGACAAAAGCTACAGCCGCAAACAGCACCCAGAGGGGGCGACGAATGTCGCCGACGAGGATCTCGAGTAAGGGTCTGACCTGGACTCCGTTGCCAGCATTGGAATCGTGATATTGCTTCTCGAGATTCGAAGCAATCAGGTCCATTTCGGCTTTCGCTTGCTCGAGACTGACGCCGGGTTTAAGACGCGCGACTGCGTAAAGACCCGGATGATTGCCGCGTTCCAGCCAACTGACTTCGCCGGAACGTTGACCGACAGGCACCCACATTTCGGCGCGGCGGGGATATTGAAAACCCTCCGGCATGATTCCGATTACGGTGTAGCTCTTTCCGTTGAGGGTCAATTGTTGATTGACGATACTTGCTTGCCCGCCAAAACGCCGCTGCCATAAGGGATAACTCAGAAGCACTACTGGTGTGCCGCCCGGACGGTCTTCTTCATTTGTAAACAAACGACCCCTGACCGGATTAACACGCAGGGCTGCAAACAGATCAGCGGAGACCTGTCCCGTGACTATCCGTTCGGCTTCGCCCGCGCCGGTTAAGTTGTAACTGTCGCGGTTATGAACGCCAATCTTTTCGAAGACCTGATTCTGGTTGCGCCAATCAGCGAAGTTTGGATAAGAAATGGAAATCTCATCCATGGACTTGGCAGTCTCGTTGAGGAAGACGAGACGATCAGATTCCGGGTAGGGAAGGGGCCGCAATAAGACGGCGTCAACGACACTGAAGATGGCGGTGTTCGCGCCGATACCTAAGGCCAGGGCCAGAATTACGACAAAAGTAACGCCCTTGTCCTTAAGTAACATCCGAGCGCCGTATCGCAAGTCCTGAAAAAAAGTTGTCATCATATCCCCCATACTTATTGCCAATTTCCAATTGCCGACTGGGTGGTCCCCGAGGGGACAAAGTTAATACCGTGGGCAACGCCCCCGGAACACATTACCGAATTAAGGTGACCCTGTAAGGGTCAAACATATTCGACCCTTTCAGGGTCGTGTTGAAATCCCTGCTCCGTCCCGTAAGCGTTGCCCACGGCTATTGACTTCGTCGCCTCCGGGGACCAAAGACCAAAGACCAAAAACCAAAGACCAAGTTTTCATTCGTACCTGAGCGCCACCAACGGATCCACTTTCGTCGCGCGCCGTGCCGGGATGAAACAAGCCAGCATGGCAACGAACAAAAGGATCAATGAGACGGCAATGAACGTAGCTGCGTCTGTTGGCGTCACGCCGAAAAGCAAAGTTCGCAGCAAACGTGTCAACGCGAAGGCGCCCGCGATTCCAATCGTCACGCCGATCAATGAGAGCGCCAGGCCGCCTCTAACAACGAGCCGCAACACGTCCTTCACTTGTGCGCCGAGCGCCATGCGAATCCCAATTTCCTGTGTCCGTTGCGTGACCGAGTAAGACATCACTCCATAGATCCCGATAGCCGCGAGCAAGACCGCGACCGCCGCAAACACACTGAAGAGGATTGCGTACAGCCGGCTCTGCCAAACCGATTGCGTCACAACCTCTTCCATTAGCATCAACTCGTTGACTGGCAGATCAGGATCCATCTCTCTGACCTGGCTGCGCAGGACGCCCGCTAAACTGGAAGGATTCTTTGCGCGCACTACCAGCGAGAGGCCATTCACTGAAACTTGAAGATGAGGCAGGTACACACTCTTTCTGGTTTCGGCGTCCAGTTGCTGATGTCGCACCGCGCCGACTACGCCGATCACCTTGTGCCAGGGTTCATTGTCTTCGGGTGGTCCGAACCTGATGCGTTTCCCGATGGGACTCTCGTTGGGCCAATATTCGCGAGCTAGTCGTTCATCGATGATCGTTACCTTCTCAGCATCCTTCGCGTCCCATTCGCTAAAGTCGCGGCCCGTTAGAACGGGGATTCCCATCGTCTGAAAATACCCGGGCGAGGTTACGGTGTGTTGGATCATCGGGGCCTGGCCTACAGACAGCACGGGAAAACCTTCGACTGTAAAGCTGCGACCCCAGCCACCGCCTTTAAGCGGCACGTTTGTCACCCCTGCAGCTGCTTCAACGCCAGGCAGGGCATTCACACGCGCGAGCAACTGCCGAAAAAATTCGCCACGTTGCGTCGGCTCTTTGTACTTTGCTTGTGGCAGGATTACCGAAAAGGTCAATACATCTTTCTCGCTGAATCCCGGACCAACGTTACGTAGGCGGACGAAGCTTTGAATCATCAAGCCCGCGCCCACCAACACCATCAGTGCAAGGGCTACTTCAGTGACGACAAGCAGACCTCGAGTGCGGTGGCGCGCCGACCCCATCGCGCTGCGCCCACCCTCTTTGAGTGTGTGGTTCAGGTCGACGCGCGTTCCCAGGATGGCGGGCATCGTGCCGAAAATAAGCGCAGTCAACAACGAGACAGCCGAGGTAAACGCGAGGACGCGGTAGTCCAGATTGAAGTTCATCCAGAACGGCAACTTCACGGGAATCAAAGCCAGGATGAGCTTGATTCCCCAAATTGATAGCAGGAGACCCAGCGCCGCGCCCAGCATGCTGATCAGCAAGCTTTCAGTTAGTGTCTGGCGGATAATTCGCCAGCGGCTCGCACCAAGTGCGGAGCGAACCGCAAACTCCTTTTGGCGTGCCGAAGTCCGCGCCAGCATCAGGTTGGCGACATTGACGCTGGCCACTAACAACACAAAGCCAACTACGCCGAGCAGGACCAGCAGTGCCTTGCGATAATCGCCCGTCAGAACTTCGTGCAAACTGGTGACGAGTACACCAAGGCCTTCGTTCGACACCGGATTCTGTTCCTCGATGCGGCGCGCGATCACGTCCATCTCCGCCTGAGCCTGGGCCAGAGTGACTCCGTCTTTAAGTCGCGCAATCGAAGTCAACCCATGATCAGTGCGCGTGAACATAGTTGTGTCGAGCCCAAGTGGAACCCAGAGCTCGGCCTCCTCAGGAAACTTGAAACCGGGCGGCATCACACCAATCACTGTGCGCGGTCGATTGTTGAGGACGACGTTCTGGCCGACGATCTGAGGGTTGCCGGCGAAGCGACGCTGCCAAAGCTCATGTCCAAGAATCACGACACCGTCGTTTTTCGGTCGATCTTCCTCAGCGGTAAAGGTTCGACCTAAAACTGGAGCAACCCGCAGTAGTTCGAAAGTTCCTTGAGACACAGATTTGCCTCGAAGTCGCTCCGGCTCTCCCGCGCCTGTAAGTGAAAAATTACTACTCAGGCCATACGCCGAGATGTCTTCGAACACGTGATTCTGGGCACGCCAGTCGAGGAAGTTCGGAAAGGAGATGCTCATCGAAGGGATACCCCGCTTCGGAGCCGTCTCGTTGATCACCACCAGCCGTTCAGAATCGGGATAGGGTAGCGGGCGCAAAAGAATGCCGTTTACAAAACTAAAGATGGTGGTATTCGCACCGATCCCGATCGCGAGCGTAAGCAGCGCAGTAACGGCGAAGGTGGGATGCTTCAACAGGTTTCTAATTCCGAAGCGGATGTCTTTGAGTAGTGTTTCCATGATCGTAATTATCAATTGCGAACTTTGGGTCTTTGGCCTTGGGTCTTTGGTCTCTAGGGGCGTTGTGTCCGAGACCATCGTGGCTCGAGATCCGCGATCCAAGACCAAAGACCAAAGACCAAAGACCAAAGACCAAAGACCAACTTTACTCGTACCTAAGCGCCACTAACGGATCTACCTTCGTTGCGCGGCGCGCCGGAATGTAACAAGCAAGCAAAGCGACGCTGCTCAACAAACCCGCCACGATTAAGAAAGTGCTCGTATCCGTCGGGCTTACCTCGAACAGCAAACTCGCAAGCAGTCGTGTTAGCGCGAATGCGCCACCCACGCCGATAACTATGCCGACGAGGACGACACGCATCCCCTGACTAAGCACCATCCGCATCACGTCTGTTGCGCGCGCGCCAAGCGCGAGACGAATCCCGATTTCTTGCGTCCGCTCTCCCACGGAAAATGAAATAACGCCGTAGATACCCACCATTGCCAGCGTCACCGCGATCGCCGATAACGATCCCAGCAGCAACATAATGAAGCGCCGCGGCGCTACCGCGGCTCGCATTAGTTTCTCCATGGGCTCAACCGCATAAACTGGTTGAGTCGGAGCGAGCGCCGCCAGCTCTTTACGGACCAGGGAAGTAAGACTCGCCGGATCGCCCTTCGTCTTAATAGCGAAGCCCATGCGTGGCCAGGATTCGAAGTCCTGTCGATATGAAATGAATGCGGTGGGTACGGGAGTTTCGCTCAAGCCCGCATGTCGCACGTCACCGACAATGCCGACGATTGTTCGCCACAAGTTTTCTTTGGAGCTTTCGCCAATGGCTAACCGCTTGCCGACTGGATCCTGATTCGGCCAGTAACGCTCCGCCATCGACTGATTGATCACAATGACGCGTTCGGAATTTTCGCTGTCAGCGCTAGTAAACCCGCGTCCACGCTTGATTGGGATTTCGAGAGCTTTGAAGTAATCGGGACTGACTACCTGATAGTCCATCGCGACGTTCTCGTCGGGGCGAGGCTCCGGTTGTCCCTCAGCACGAAAGCCGCGATTCATGCTGGAGCCCGTGAGCGGCAGATTCATCACCATTCCTGCTGCTTCGACACCCGGCAAAGCCTGTAGGCGCTCGATCACTGTCGAATAAAACATTTCGCGGCTGCGCGGATCGGGATACTTTTTGCGGGAAGGAGCAATCTTCGCAGTCAACACTTTATCCGCGTTAAAACCGGGATGGATGTGAGTGACGCGCACATAACTGATTGCCAGAAGCGCCGCGCCAACCAACAACACCTGGGCCAAAGCAATCTCGGTGACAACGAGGACACTGCGTGCTCTGCGCCGCTGTTGACCCTCGGTGGCTTTACCGCCGCCTTCTTTCAACGAACTATTCAGATCGGTTTTTGTCGCCTGGAATGCCGGCAGCAAACCAAAGCCGACTCCGGTGAGTAAGGAGACAAGCAGTGCAAAGCCAAGCAAGCGCAGATCAACACTGGCCTCGCTTAGTCGCGGAATGTCGCCCGGGCTCAGCCTTATGAAAAGGTCTACTGCCCACGCTGAGACGATCAAGCCGAGGAGTCCGCCCACAGCACTTAGCAAGATGCTTTCGGTTAGTAACTGGCGAATTAAACGGAGGCGAGTTGCGCCCACAGCTGCACGGATGGCGATCTCGCGCGTCCTTTGCGTCGCGCGCGCCAGCATTAGGTTCGCGACATTCGTGCACGCGATTAACAAAACAAAGCCCACGGCGCCCAGAAGAATGAAGAGAATTGCGCGCACGTCGCCAACAATTTGGGTATGCAGCGGCACTACATTTGAACCTAAGCCACTGTTTGTTTTGGGAAAGTCCTGCTCCAGCCTGCGCGTGATCCCGGCAATATTAGATTGGGCTTGCGACAGCGTGACGCCCGGCTTGAGGCGACCAATCACGGAGAGGAAGTGGGCATCGCGCTCCTGATTCCAATCATTTGTCGGGAACTGCGAAACCAGGCTCAGTGAAACAGCATTTCGGTTGCGGCCCAGTACCCATAATTCCGAGCGCGCCGGAAATTGAAATCCGTCTGCCATGACGCCAACTACGGTGTGCGGGACTTCATCGAACGTGATCGTCCGGCCCACCACGCTTCGATCCGCACCAAACCGGCGCTTCCACAAACCGTCGCTGATGAGCACCGCGCTTCGATCCTGATGTTCGTCATCATCGGTTTGAAAGGTCCTTCCGATTTGTGCTGAGACGCCGAGCACACTCATCAGGTTTGAAGTGATGGTGGCGCCGTCGATTCGTTCGGGCTCCCCATCACTGGTGAGATTGAAATTGCCGTTGAAGGTGGCAGCGATGTCCTGGAACGCCTCGTTCTGCGAACGCCAGTCAAAGAAGTTTCCCGGCGCCACTGAACGCCTGTCGCTGCCGGGAATCGTTTCCCACAAGGTCACGAGTCGATCAGGTTCGGCGTACGGCAAGGGTCGCAGTACAACAGCATTCACTACGCTGAAGATCGCCGTGTTGGCGCCGATGCCGAGGGCGAGCGTGACAATCGCCACGGTGGTGAAGCCTGGACGTTTTAGTAACCCGCGAATTCCATAGCGAAGATCTTTTAGTAGGGTTTCCATGTTCTTAACCTCGATTGAGTCATTGAATCATCGGGTCATTGAGTCATTGCTTTTATTCAAAGTCGCCGTATTACCCCAATCACCCAATCACCCAATCACTCATTCACCCAATCGCCCAATCCCGTCATTCGTACCGCAGCGCCACCAACGGATCGACCTTCGTCGCTCTTCGCGCCGGAATGTAACTGGCCACCAGGGTCACGGCGATCAGCGCTACAGCTAATCCCACGAAGACAACGGGATCGGTTGCGCTCACTTCAAAAAGCAAACTGCTCATCACTCGCGTCAAACCGATCGCTGCTATTAATCCAAGGCCGACT
This sequence comes from Pyrinomonadaceae bacterium, assembly GCA_041750995.1. Taxonomy (GTDB): domain Bacteria; phylum Acidobacteriota; class Blastocatellia; order Pyrinomonadales; family Pyrinomonadaceae; genus PSRF01. Next base: position 213,678 of record JBGSYG010000065.1, read on the forward strand.
CCGAGCAACGAGACTCGCATCGCCTGACCAATGATCAGTCGCAGGATGTCGCGTGAATTGGCGCCGAGAGCGAGTCGCACACCCATCTCCTGCGCCCGCTGAGTCACTGAATAGGCGATCACGCCGTAGACCCCCACTGTCGCGAGCGCTAACGCGAGTGCGGCGAAGAGACCGACAAGCATCAAGTTAAATCTCTGCGGAGCCACGGTTTTCGCAAAGAGTTGTTCCATGGTGGCGATCTCCGACACTGGCTGATCTTTATCTACGGCCGAAACCTCCGCGCGCAGGGCCGCTGCCAGGGCTGTCGGATCACCTGAACTGCGAACGACGAGGGTCATGGACTCCCAGGGACTTTGTTCCGCGGGCACATACATGGTCGGCCGCGCTTCCGCTTTCACGTCTGTATGCTTAACACCGCCAACCACCCCAACAATGACAGCGAAACCACGGCCGCTACGCGAACCATCTTCATCGATGCGTTTGCCGAGAGGGTCTTCGCCGGGGAAGAAGCGACGCGCAAACGACTCGTCAATGATCGCGGAGTAGGTTGTGCTTGCCCGATCCTGTTCGTTGAAGAAGCGCCCTTTCAGCAAAGGGACCTGCATAGCTCGGAAGTAATCAGGTGTAATTACTCGGAAGTCGGCGGTTTGAATCAGGGAAACCTCAATCGGATCTGTTCGCCCTTCGATGCTGAACCCATCAAGCTCTTCTCTTCCACTAAGCGGGAGGTGAGAGATTGCCGCCGCAGCTTCGACGCCGGGAAGCACACCGGCGCGCTCAACGACCTGCTTAAAGAACTGCGATTGCGATGCGTCGTCTTCATACCTCGCCCGGGGGAGCTCGAGAGTAGCCGTCAATAAATGATCCGGTGTGAAACCCGCATTCACGTTTTGCAGTCGCAGGAAACTCTTCGCGAGCAACCCCGCGCCAACAAGCAACACTAGTGAGAGTGCAACTTCGGAAACTACGAGGAGATTGCGGGCGCGTTGGCGGTGCCGTCCACCCATGGCACTGCGACCACTCTCCTTGAGGGATTCATTGAGATCGGGTTTTGAAACCTGGAGGGCGGGGACCAGTCCAAAGAGGAGTCCGGTTAGAAGCGAAACCGCAAAGGTGAACCAGACCACTCGATTATCAACATGGATTTCCGCGATGCGCGGCAACTTGTCAGAACTAAACAACAACAGCAACCTGACGCCCCATGATGCGAGGATTACACCAATGGCCCCGCCGGCAAGTGAAAGCAGAAGACTTTCAGTCAGAAGTTGCCGCACGATGCGAGCGCGACCTGCGCCAAGAGCCGTGCGAATTGCAATCTCCTTCTGTCTTGAAGTTGATCGTGCGAGCAGCAGATTTGCCACATTGGCGCAGGCGATTAAGAGCACGAATCCGACCGCGCCGAGCAATATCAGGATTGCCCTGCGACTAGCACCCACAACCTGTTCATGAACCAGGTTGACGGAGGTACCCCAATCTTTGGATTGCTCGGGATTCTGTTCCTCAACGCGTTTCGCAATCCCCGCGAGTTGCGATTGAGCTTGTTCCAAAGTTGCGCCAGGTTTGAGACGAGCAATTACGGCAAGATGGTGACTGCCTCGATTCGCGCGCTGCTCAGCGGTAAGCGCGATCGGGAGCCACATCTCAGTTTTGGCAAACGAGAAATAGTTAGGGAGTCCTACATCTTTCGGAAACACGAAGCCTGGGCCCATCACTCCCTGAACTGTGAAGGGTCGCCCGTCGATCTGGATTTGCTGACCGACTATGTTCGCATCGCTGCCAAAGCGCCGCTGCCACAAACTATGACTGAGGATCACGGCACGCTCATTACCCGGTTGCGCGTGCTGAAGATTAAAGTCGCTACCGAGCATCGGCTGGGCGCGTAAGAGTGAAAAGAGATTAACTGAAATTTTTGCGCCGTCTACATGTTCTGGATTGTTGCCCCCGGTGAGGTTTCCACCCCAGGAGTCGATCATGGACAATCCTTCAAAGAGATTGCTTTGCTCCTGCCAATCAAGAAAGTCGGCATTCGATCCCGGCAACTGCTCGACACCGATGCGTTTGCCAAATGGATGCGTCTGCCAGATGAAGACCAGTTGTTCGGGAGCGGCGAAGGGCAGAGGTCGAAGCAATACGGCGTTCACTACGCTAAAGATTGCCGAGTTCGCGCCAATTCCTAACGCCAGCGTAATAACGGCCACGAGTGTGAAGCCGGGGTGCTTCAAGAGGCCGCGGAAACCGTAACGGATATCTTTGAATAGTGAGTCCATATCATTTCCGATTGGCAATTGCCGATTGCCAATTTTTGGTTTTAGGCCTTAGGTCTTTGGTCTTTGAGTTGGGGCTCATGAAATCGCGAGGCGACCCACCGTTACCGCGTGGTGGTACGGACATCATCTATCGAAACTCAAAAACCAAAGATCGAAGACCAAAGACCAAAGACCAAAGACTAAAGATCAAAGACCAATTGCCAATCGGCAATCGGCAATTGCCATCATTCGTATCGCAGCGCGCTCAGTGGATCCACGCGCGCTGCTCTTCTAGCAGGCAGATAACCAGCCAACGCTGCCACAATGGTCAACAGCGTGACGGCGGTAATCAGCGTGAGTGGATCGCTCGGACTGAGGTCGAATAGCTGGTTGGAGATCAATCGAGCTGCAGCCCATGAAGCTGGCAATCCGATCGCCAGTCCGACCACCACCAGCAGTAAGCTCTCTTTGAGCACCATCCAAATAATGTTAAGTCTTTCAGCACCCAGAGCCATGCGAATGCCAATTTCGTTTGTGCGGCGCACGACCGCATGGGCCATGATTCCGTACAGTCCCACACACGAGAGCAGCAAGCCCAGCAGGCCAAAGAAGCTGACAAGCTGAGCAATCAATTTGTCCTGTTTGAGCGCTTCGTCCGTTTGCAGGCGGAGACTTGTAAGATTCAGGATTGAAAGTCTTTCGTTAACCTCCGTAACGGCGGCGCGCACTTCATTCGACAGGTTCAAAGGCTCACCAACAGTGCGCAACTCGAAGACGTTCTGAAAGGTGATCTGGTCCTGTACCTGCAGAATTGGTCGGAAGACAGTCCTTTCAGGTTTTTCCTTGGCGCTATCGTATTTCGAGTCGCCGATCACCCCGACAATTTCGAAGTCGTCTTTATCAGAGTCCTCCTCAAACGTTAGGCGGCGGCCAATCGGATTCTGATTGGGAAAAAAGGCGTTCGCAAAGGATTGATTAACAACAGCTACTCTCCCTGAGGCTGGTGTGTCCTCTAGTCCAATTTCACGACCCATCAAGAGCGGCACACCAAGAGTTTCATTAAAATCTGGGCCGATCAGCATTTCAGCGACAGCCATGTTTTCGTTCTCGTTGGGCGTGTATCCGCGCACCGTAACAGTGCTGTTGGTGCTTGACCCTTGCATCGGGCTGAAACTTGCGATGGTGGCGGACTGAACATTGGGCAGGGTGCTCAAGCGGTCATAGAGCTGGCGGTAGACCGCACTCAGCTCGTCAGGTTTATATCCGGCGAGGCGCGTATCGACACTCGCGAGTAAGACGTTGTCGCGATTGAAACCGAGATCCTCTTGTTGCAGCTTGATCAGACTGCGAGCAAACAGACCCGCGCCGACTAACAAAATGAGCGAGACAGCTACTTGAGCTACCACTAACACCGAACCCAGATTGAAGCGTCCCGTCCTGCCACTGGCCGATTTTTCTTTTAACGCCGTGGTTAGATCGGTTTTGGTGGCGCGCAGAGCCGGCGCAATTCCAAAGATCACTCCCGAGATGATTGATATTCCGAGAGTGAACAACAGCACCGTCGTATCAGGCTTAACATCAAGGGGCGAAGTTGCAGCCAGCCTGCTAACAAGGAGACTTACGCCCCATTGGGCGATCAGAATGCCAACTACACCTCCAATGACAGCCAGCAACAAACTCTCAGTAAGCAACTGGCGCACAAGTCGCCAGCGACTCGCGCCCAGGGCCTGACGTAGCGAAATTTCTGCCTTGCGCGCCGCTGCCCGCGACAGCATAAGGTTTCCAACGTTCGCACACGCGATCAGGAGAACCAGCGCCACGATCACCATTAACATCCGCAACGCTGTGGAATAGAACTTTCGCAATCCGGAGAGACCTCGGGCGCCGGACTCGAGCGTGACGTAGCTATTCTGAATCGTCAGGCGACGCTCATCGTTGAGCTGCGAACCAGACTCGTCAATGAGAAATTGGCGCAACTCGACGTTTATGCCTGCCTGGGCTTGCTCCAGCGAAATTCCTGGTTTTAGTCGCCCAATCATGTTTAGAAAGTAGACGTTCTTGTCATCGAGGGCCGACTTGCGCAATTCAATTTGCGGTTGAAATGCGAGTGGCAGCCAAAAATCTGGTGAGCGGCGCACGCGTATACCAAAAAACTCCGGGGGCATTACGCCAACAATCGTGAAGGACGTGCCATTGAGCAAGATGTTCCTGCCCACGACTTGAGGATCGGCGTTAAGTTTCTGCTTCCAATACGGATTGCTGAGAACGGCTGCGGGACTTGCCGCGGGGGAATCGTCATCATTGGTGAGGACGCGCCCGAGCATTGCGTTAACTCCGAGAACTGAAAAATAGTTGCCGGAGACGAGATGGCCGGAAGCTCGTTGCGCCGCCTCACTTGAAGACGCATCAACTCGCCGCACGCTGAGTCGGCTCTCGCCACTGCGAAATGCGCTTAGGTCCTGAAATGATTTATCGTGTTCGCGAAAATAGCGGTATGACGCATTAGAAAAGAGATCCCAACGGCCGGGGCTGAGGTCACCATCGGACGTTCTTGTTCCTTCGCTGGGCGAACTATTAAAGAGGACAAGCTCTTCCGGATTAGATACCGGCAGGGGCTTCAACACGACTGCATTAATCAAAGTAAAAATCGCACTGTTCGCGCCGATGCCAAGCGCAAGAATAATCACGGCTACTATGGTAAAGGCCGGTCGCTTGACCAATCCTCGCCAGCCGTAACGTAGGTCCTGCAACATTGAATCCAACATGTTTCCCCCCAGAACTAGTTAATGTGAGCTGGCCTTGGTCTTAGGTCTTAGGTCTTAGGTTTTTGGTTTTTGGTCTTGGGCCTTTGGTCTTTGTTCGTTGAATGACGTTGAATTATCAAACGAATCGTGAATCCAAATCCCCGATTGAAGATCCCAAAATCTACGACCAAAAACCAAAGACCATCTTCCAAAGACCAAAGACCAACTTTATTCGTACCGCAGCGCCACCAATGGATCGACTTTCGTTGCGCGACGCGCCGGAATGTAACAAGCGAGCAGGGCAACGATCGCCAGCAACAGCGTCAAAGCGATATAGGTCGTTACATCAGTGGGTGCGATTCCAAAAAGCAAACCACGAAGTAAGCGAGTCAGCGCGAAGGCGCCCACCAGTCCCACTGCCACGCCGACAAGCGTCAAACGCATTCCTTGCCGCAACAGCCAACCGAGAATGCTTCTCGTACTCGCGCCCAGGGCCAGGCGAATGCCGATCTCGCGCGTTCGCTGCGTAACCGAATAGGCCATCACTCCGTAAATGCCGATCGCCGCTAAGAACAGCGCCAGCAATCCAAACAGACCAACAACCTGCATAGCGAAGCGCCGTTGAGAGAGAGAAGCCGACACCAAATCATCCATGGTGCGTTCGCCGAAGAGTGGCAGGTTCGGATCAACAGCCTGCACCTGTTGGCGCAAAGCGTTCGTCAAGCCGGCTGGATTTCCATTCGTGCGCACATAGACAGCCATGGCGTAGCCAGGGTTTTGCAGTACTGGCAGGTAAAGATGCGGTTCATCTGGTTGGTCAATCCCTTTGGTCTTGATATTGCCAACGATGCCGACAATCGTTAACCAGGTGTTATTCGATTCCCGCCGCCCTGGTTTGATTCGCTGCCCAATCGGATCCGCATTGTTGAAGAACCGTTGCGCGAACGCTTCATCAATTAGAATGACTCGCGGAGCCAGCTCGTCATCGCCAGGAGTGAAGAAGCGTCCGCGCACGAGTGGTGCATCGAGCACGTGAAAATAATCGGCGCTGACGAAAAAAAACTTCGTACGCGGAAGGTTGTTGTCTGTTGCAGCGTGACCTTCGATGGTAAATACACCCGGCTGATTAAGATCCATCAGCGGGACGCCGTTGCCGGCTCCGATCGCGGCGTATTGCACGCCAGGTAGCTCGCTCGTCCGGCGCAAAACTTCTTTTATGAAAGCGGCACGCTTGGCAGGCGGTCGATAGGGATCCAGTTCAGGATTGTTAGGCACGGGAAGCCAAATGCGCGCCAGCAAAACATTGCTCGGATCGAAACCTGGATTGACCGCCAGCAGCTGTCCAAAACTCCGAAGCAGCAGTCCGGCGGCAATCATCAACATCAACGACAACGCGAACTCGACTACTACGAGCGCGCCGCGAAAGCGATGATGTCGAGCGCCGGAGCCAGCGCCCTGTGTGCCTTCCTTCAGATTTACGACCAGGTCTGGTCGCGATGCTTGTAATGCGGGAATCAGTCCAAAAAGTAAGCCCGTCAAAGTCGAGATCACGAACACGAAAGCCAGCACGCCCGCGTTCACTCCAACCTCATTAAGTCGCGGAATGTCGGTAGGCACGAGGCCGAGCAGCAAATTTTTCAGCGCCACTACAATCAAGAGAGCCACCACGCCGCCGATGAATGAGAGCAAGAGACTCTCAGTGAGAAGTTGTGCGATCAGGCGGCGGCGACCCGCGCCCATCGCCAGGCGAATGGCCATCTCTCTTTGCCGTCCGGAAGAACGCGCCAGCAAAAGATTCGCGATATTCACGCAACCAATCAGGAGCACTAACCCAACCGCTCCCAGCAATACCAGCAGTGTTTTTTGCACACTGCCCACGAGGGTCTCGCGCGCCGGCAGCAGTCTCGCATTCCAACCAGCCTCGGCTGGATACTCTTTTGGAAATTCATTGCGAAGATTGGCGACGAACGAATCGAGTTTCGCCTGTGCCTGTTGCACGGTGAGATCAGGTTTTATTCGCCCGATCGCGCCCGGCAAGATTCGCTGGGCGCGGACGGGTGGGCCGAAGGGATTGGCGCTGAAGCCGGCGGTGGCCCACATCTCCACTTCATTGCGGAGCGTCTTACCCGGATGGCGAAAACCAGCGGGCATGACGCCGACGACGGTGTAGAGGTCGCTGTCGGCATAGACCTTGCGGCCGAGTACGTTGGGATCGGATCCGAAGACTCGCCGCCATAACCCGTCGCTTAGGACCACACCTTCCGCAAATCCTTGAGCTTGATCCTGTGATCCCAGCACTCGTCCGAGCTGCGCATTCGCACCCAGCAAGGAAAAGTAATTTGGACTTACAGCCAGCAGCTCGATGCGCTCCGGTCGATCCGATCCGGTAAGATTAGCGTCCACGGGCCACACAGCGGAAACCTGTTCGAAGACGCCCGAGCGTTCCTGGAGATCCTTAAGCTCGTCCACCGATAGGCCGACATTTTCAGCCTGGCGCCCGACAAGATCATCGCGAACGAGGACGATCTGTTCGGGTTTGGGAAAAGGGAGGGGACGGAGCAACACCGCATCAACCACGCTGAAGATCGCGGTATTAGCACCTATGCCGAGGCTCAGTGTGATTACGGCCACCGCGGTGAAACCGGGTTTGTTCCTCAACATGCGCGCCGCATAACGAAGGTCGTGCCAAAGTGCTGAGAGCATGTGCTTCCTCCAAGTGCCGTTTTGGGTCTTTGGTCTTAGGCCTTTGGTCTTTGAACTTAGAACTTAGAACTTAGAACTTTGATCTTTGATCCTCGCGATCGTTATGCCGAGGAATACAACGCTCAATCAACGGCCAGAGAACAAAATTCAAAGCTCAAAGTTCAAAGTTCAAAGACAAAGACCAAGACCAAAGACCAAAAACCGTCTTACTCGTATCGCAGCGCAACCAACGGCTCGATCTTGGTTGCGCGCCGCGCTGGCACGTAACATGCCAGCAGCGCCACGACGATCAAACCTGCCGAGACGCTGATGTAAGTCAAAGCGTCTGTCGTTGTCACTCCGAACAAAATCCCAGCCATTACCCGCGTCAACCCAAGCGCTCCGAGAAGACCGAGCGCCACACCGGTCAGCGCCAACGTCATTCCATTTCCGATGATCAGTCGCAGCACATCTTTTCCCTGGGCGCCGAGCGCCATGCGAATGCCGATTTCATGAGTGCGTTGCGAAGCGACGTAGGACATGACGCCGTAGATGCCAATGGCAGCCAGCGTCAGCGCTAATGCCGCAAAGACAAGCAGCAGCAACATAAAGAATTTCCGTTTGGCTATTGATTCTCCAAGCAGCTGTTCGAGTGTGGTGACATTGAACACAGCTTGATCTTTGTCGACAGACAAAATCGCGCCCCGCACCGCATTCGTCATCGCCGCCGGATCGCTTTCCGTCTTCACCACAATTGTGTTGAAGGAAGTGGGAAACTGCGAGTGGGGCAAATAGATCTGCATGGGAGGCTTTTGGTCGAGGCCGTATTGCGACACATCGCTAACAACTCCAACGACGGTGCGCCAGAGTGGTGGACTAGTCTCATTGCCGGGAAATCTTATGCGCTTGCCGAGTGGATCCTGATTGGGCCAAAGCTGGTTCGCCATCGTTTGGTTGATCAAAGCAACCTTGGCCGAGTCCACAGTGTCCTGATCAACGAGTCCGCGTCCATTCAAAGTTGAGATACTCATCGCCTGCAGATAACCGGGCGTGGTGACGTACAGGTCAACAGATATTTCCTCGCCGCGAGGGCGCGGTTGGTCTTCCACCACCAGGCCTCTGCCATCGAAGTTGTCGCTTAACGGGAGAACACTGGTAATGCCGGCAGCCTTTACTCCGGGCAGGCTCGCAATTTGTTCCGTTGCTTGCTTAAAGAAAGCAACTTGATTCTCAGGCTTGGGATATTTGATCCCCGGAAGACCAATGTTCATGGCGAGAATGTTCTCGGCCTTGAATCCGGTATCCACGCCTCTCAATCGCATTACCGTTCGCATTAACAAGCCCGCGCAAACCAGGAGGACAAGCGTCATCGCGATTTCCGAAACGACGAGCGCGCTGCGTACCCGGTTGCGGCTACTGCCCGAACCGCGTCCCCCCTCCTTGAGCGATTCCGTGAGATTGGGTTTCGAAACCTGCAAAGCGGGAGCGAGCCCAAATATCAGTCCGGTGACTATCGACATACCCAACGTAAACAAAAGGACGCGAGTGTCGAGTTGAATGTGTTGGAACATTGGATTGATTTGGGAGCCGGCAGAGGAAACCAGACCTGTTCCCCAGAAAGCTATTACCAACCCGAGAACTCCGCCGACGATCGAAAGCAGCAGACTTTCGGTTAGCAATTGGCGAATCAATTGACCGCGCCCAGCGCCGATAGCCGAGCGAATTGTTATTTCCTTGTAACGAACAGAGGAGCGAGCGAGTAACAGGTTGGCGACGTTAGCGCAGGCGACCAGCAAGACCAGCACAACTGCTCCAAAGATCATCCATAGCGTTGGTCGAATTTCTCCGACAATGTCATCGGTGATGGAGACGACGTGTCCGCCCTGGTTCTTATTGGTTTGCGGATGTTGCTGCTCGAGTCGCTGAGCGATCACGTTCACTTCGCTTTGGGCCTGGGCGAGGGTTGCGCCGGGTTTGAGCCGCGCTATCGCGCGCACGTGGCGCTCATCACGCTTTGAATCGTCGTAGCCCTCGGCGATCGGCCGGTAGAACTGACCCTCCGGAGCGACCAGGGCTGTTGGCAAAGGCTTAAAGTCAGGGCCCATTACGCCGACGATGGTGTAAGGACGACTGTTGAGCGAGACTGCCTTACCGACGATATTTGGGTCGCCGCCAAAACGACGTTGCCAAAGAGCGTGGCTGAGAACGATGACGAAGTCCTTTCCTTCTTCTTGTTCTTCAGGCGCGAAGACGCGGCCGAAAAGCGGCGTGCCTTTCATGACTTTGAAAAAGCCATCTCCGACCTGAATCGCGGGAATTCTTTCCGCCTCAGTGTCGCCTGACATGATTGGATACCAGCCGGTGTAAGGTGCGACCTCTTCGAACGAGCTGGATTGCGAGCGATAGTCGGCCACGTCCGTGGCTGAAAGTTGGTTGCGATCTTTTAGGCGCTCTTCTGTTTTGTTGGCGCCCCAGAGCAGCACAAGACTGTTGGGCTCTTTATAGGGCAACGATTTCAACAGTACAGCATTGATGACACTGAAGACTGTCGTGTTAGCACCTATTCCCAGGGCGATCGAGAGCACGGCAACTGCGGTAAAGCCGGGATTCTTAATAAGGAGCCTGGAAGCGTAACGAAGGTCGCGAAAGATTGTGTCCATGAGTTTCATTGCCAATTGCCAATTTAGGTCTTTGGTCTTTGGGCTTTGAACTTTGAGCTTTGAACTTTGAGCTTTGAATTACTTAAAGCGTAGTCCGGTTCTGCTTACCAAATTGAAAGTTCTAAGTTCTAAATTCTAAGTTCAAAAGACCGTCTTCTATTCGTATCTCAACGCGACCAGCGGATCGACCTTCGTGGCGCGGCGCGCGGGGATGTAACTTGCCAACAGAGCCACTGCTCCAAGGAGCACTGCCACGCTGATCAAAGTTGCCGGATCATTTGGGCTGACACCGTAAAGCTGATTTGAGACAAGACGCGAGAGCCAATAACAAGCGACCAAGCCAATCGCAGCACCCCAGGCGACCAGAATTAATCCTTTACGTAGGACGAGCCTGAAGACATCTTGCCGTTGCGCGCCGAGGGCCATGCGGATTCCTAACTCGCGCGTGCGTTGCGTCACCGAGTAGCTCACCACGCCATACACACCAATCGCTGTCAGTAGCAGCGCTACCAGACCCAAGGTGCCGAGGACGATGCTTTCCATTCGTTCTATATAAAGCGATCGCCCCACGTGTTCGAGTAGTGTCCTGACGTTGTAAATGGTGAGCGCGGGCTCAATTAAGTGCAGCCGGTCCTGGACTAGCGCGACAAACGACTTCGGATCAGTGCCAGTGCGAACTAATAGATTCATGCGAGGCACGTAGGCCTGTGTCAGAGGCTGATACATAGTCATGCGCCGGGGTTCACGCAGGTTCCGATACTTCGTATCGCGGGCGACGCCGACCACCTCATATGTATCCTGACCCTCAGTGAAGCTCTGTCCGACGGGGTCGGCTTGCGGCCAAAACTTCTGCGCCATCGCCTCGTTGACGATCATTACTTTTGCCGATTTTTCCGAATCGATGCGGCGGAAGTCGCGCCCCTGAAGCAGCGACAAGCCGGTGGTTTCAAAGAAGCGCGGCGCCACGGTAACGATGTCAATCGCTACGTCTTCATTCACAGCCGGCTTTGTTTGATTGGGTCCCACTTGAATGCGGCTGCCACCCGCAGTCGCAGGCAGGCTGCTGGCGAGTGTTACTGACTCGATCCCGGGAACAGCAGAGAGATTCTCCAAAGCTGAGGCATAGAAGTTTGCGCCGCGGCCCTTGTCGTATCCCTGCAGGTCCATGTTCAAGGAATAGGCCATGACGTTGCGGCCAGTGAATCCCTTATCAATTCCCTGTAACTTCCAAAGGCTGCGCACAAACAATCCAGCGCCAGCCAGCAATAGAAGAGACAGTGCAACCTGCGTTACTACCAAAAGACTTTGTAGCGAAGGACCGCGGCGAAATGACGTCGCGTCAACATCTTTCAGTATCGGAACGAGGTCTACGCGCGAGGCTTTCAACGCCGGGACAACTCCAAACAACAAGACCGTTGCGACAGACGCTACGAGGGTAAAAATCAGCACTCGTAAATTTGGCGTGATCTCGAGTGAGAGCGGTTCGTCAGTAGTGGTAAAGAAACCGGAAACAAGTCCGGAGGTCCAGAAAGTAAGTAACAGGCCCAGGGCGCCGCCCGCGACTGACAAAAGTAAGCTCTCAGTCAGCAGCTGGCGCACGATGCGAAAGCGAGTTGCACCGAGAGCCAGTCGCAGTCCGATCTCTTTGCCACGGGTGCGGGCGCGAGCAAGCAACAAGCTTGCGACGTTGGCACACGCAATTGCCAGGATCAGCACGACTGCTAAGAACAAAATGGTAACGGGACGCGACAGGTCGGAAACGAAAGCACTGTTACCACCAGCAGCCTCCGTTAATGCCACGGCTTGATCTCCAGTGCCGCCTGGTTCCGGCAGGACGCCGGGAAGTAGGGAAGTCAATTGACTTTGGGCCTGTTGAATCGTGACGCCGGGTTTTAATCTTCCAGCAAGACTCAGCCAATTCAAATTTGCGCTGCTCATCAGCTTGGGGGTGGCTTCGAAGTCGATATTGTGCGGGAGGGTTACCCAGACGTCAGTAGGCATACCTCGCAGCATCCCCGAGAATCTTGCAGGCGCCACTCCCACGACCGAAAAATTACGCCCGTTGAGAGAAATCGTTTTGTTCAGCACATTAGGGTCGCGATTAAAGACGCGATTCCAAAGGGCATCGCTGATAAGCGCAGCGCGAGGCGCTCCGGGCACTTCATCAGAGGGCGCAAAGGCAGACCCGATTGTCGGTTGCACTCCGAGCACGGAAAAATAGTTGGCGCTAACCAGCTCGCCTCGAACTCGCTCCGCTCGATCAGCCGCTGCCAATCCAAAATTTGCTGTGGAGTAAGCAATCAATCCGGACAGAGACTGGTTGTTATCGCGTAGGCCGGCATAAAGAGGATAGGAAAAATCGTAATGAGGAGTGTCACCGGGGAGCACAGTAGCAACTTCGACGATCTGCTCCGGATGTTGTACCGGCAGGGAACGCAGCATTATCGCATCCAGCAAACTGAAAACTGTGGTGTTGGCGCCAATCCCGAGAGCCAGTGAGAGTACGGCCACCGCCGTAAAGGCTGGCGTCTTAACCAACATCCGGAAACCGTAGCGCAGGTCTTTAAAGAGTGTTCCCATCTCTTCCTCCAAAATAGCGATTAACCAATCTGCTTATTTCGCAGCAGGGCGCTGAGAACACGCCCCCGCTCGTGCTCCGACTTGATCGTCTCAGTTGCCTTGAGATACGCGTTTCGCAAGCGGGTCTGGCCCGTATACATCCGCGACGCTTCAAGCAGAAACGTTGCCTTCTCGTAGTCGGAGGAAATCGTTGCCAGCGAGTCGAGCATTTGCGTGAGGACCGACTCGCTGAGCTTGTTCTGCTTTAAGAGCGCTGAAAGAATTTGACGGTGCTCGTAGTCTGAATTGATGGTGGAGATTGCTTTAAAGAAGGCACTGCTCAGATTGGCATGGCTGAGGAACAAATGGGCGCCCTCTTTGAGTAAGTTTGCCTTCTCATAATCGGATGAGACTCCCGCGAGCGACTCGAGCATTTGCCCCAACACTTGATCACTAAGATTGTTTTGCTTCAACAGCGTAGAAAGAATCTGGCGATGCTCGTAGCCTGACTTAATTGAGGAAACGACTTCAAAGAAAGCACTGCTCAAGGTTTCATGGCCGAGGAACAGAGCCGCGTTGTCCTTAAGCAGGTTTGCTTTTTCATAATCAGAAGTAAGCTTTGCCCCCGCGGCTTCCACCGCCTTGTGCAAGTCACTGCGACTGAGCGTTTCATTTCTGAAGAGTGATTTGAAATAGATGCGACGCGCATGGTCGCCGGAGATGCTGGCAATTTCTTCAAGCACACCGTCGATTCCACGCTGCCGCAGAATCGTCGCCACTCTTTTGTCGGTGTCTATGGCTCCCTGTCTGACCGCGGTGAGCAGTAGTCCGGCGACCCATTTCTTTCCGGCTGCGTCGAGGACTCGGGCCTCGCCATTAACAAAATACTTGCGCTGCAGCTGGCCGTTTTCATCCCGCCTCACATCGAGCCGGCGAAACTCTCCATCGTGGTCTTCCTCGATACGGAGGGACCCACCTTCAGAAAGTGCGCTCACATCGGAATAGTCTTCAGTGAACTCGGCCTTGCCGCGGATCTCGACGCGCCTTCTCCAACCATCGTCACTCCATTCCCATCTGGTTGTATTTTGAGTTTGGCTTCTTATTGTCTGGGCTTGGGTTTGGTTTAGGTTAGTTGAGAGAACCAGTAAACCGCTCAAAGCAAAGATGAAGAAGGCCACCCTGGCTGCGAGTCCTAAGTTGAAGCTGTGCATAAAACCCCTCCAAAATTTCCAATTTCCAATTGCCAATTGCCGAGTTGGTCTTTGGTCTTAGGTCTTTGGCCTCTGCCTTCTTCTCTCAAGCGGTGACTAGGCTTTCAAAACCGACAACTACAATTTGAACCAAAGACCAAAGTCCGAAGACCGAAGACCGAAGACCGAAGACCAATTCCGCTACTCGTAACGCAGCGCCACCAATGGATCGACTTTCGTGGCGCGGCGCGCCGGGATGTAGCAGGCCAGCAATGCCACCGCGGTAAGCAGCAGTGAAATCACTACGAAAGTCAGCGGATCAGTCACGCTGACTCCAAAGACAAACTTCGCAGCAGGCGCGTCAGGACAAACGCGGCCAGCAAACCGATGGCGATGCCCACCGAGATCAGCCTCAGTCCCTGTTTGATAATCATCCGTAAGACATCGCCGACTTGCGCTCCGAGGGCCATCCGGATACCAAACTCATGAGTGCGCTGTGTGACTGAGTAAGCCGTAACTCCGTAGATCCCCGCGGCCGAAAGCAACAGAGCAATGCCACTGAAGAGAGAAAGCAGGACGAGATTGAAACGCGGCTGCGTGACTGCTTCACTCACAATGTGATCCATGGTCTTCACATCAGACACAGCCGCCGACTTGTCTACGTCAGCCGTGGCGCTACGCACGGCGGCGGCCACGCCCGCGGGTTCAACGCTGGTTCGCACTACCACAAACATGTTGCCGAAGGTGTCTTGCAGTGCGGAGAGATAAAACTCAGGCGTAGCTTCTTCACGTAGCTCGTTGCTGCGCACATCCGAAACAACCCCGACTATCTCCCACCACACCGGCTGTCCCTGCGCGTCGGTGTTACCAAGGCTAATTCTTTTGCCGACCGGGTTTTCGCCGGAAAAATCGCGTCTGGCGAGCGCCTGGTTGATGATGATCACTAAAGGTGCGGCTTCGTTATTGCGATCTGTAAAAGCCCGGCCCTGCACCATCGGTATATTCATGCTTTGAAAATAATCAGGACTGACGCTGCGATAGTTCGCGCCCGGCCATTTGTCCCTGGTGAGTGGTGGGCGCCCTTCAACCTGGAAGCCACCAGTCGGCCCTTTGGCGAGCGGTAAAGTGTTAATCGCTCCTACCGAGACAACGCCGGGAATCGCGCTAATGCGTTCCATCGTTTGCTTGTAGAAAGCGACGTAATCGGAATCGCGACGATAGTTGCTGCCTGCGGGTGAGAGCTGCAGAGTTAACAGCTGCTCCGACGTGAAGCCGGTGTTGACAGCTTGTAGTTGCAGGAAGCTGCGAAACAGCAGACCAGCTCCCACAAGCAAAACAACTGAGAGCGCAACTTCGCTGACGATCAGCAGGTTGCGTAAACGATTGTGCCGCCGGCTGCCCGAGGCACTGCGTCCACTTTCTTTTAGAGACTCTTGAACATCGGTGCGCGAGATTTGCAGCGCCGGAGCCAGGCCAAAGAGAATTCCCGTCAACAACGACGCGATTAGCGTAAAGATCAGCACGCGCCAATCCAGATTAATCTCGCCCAGTCGCGGAAAATTCGGCGGCAGAAACTTAGTCATAAAGACCACGCCCCACAGGGCCAGCAGCAATCCAATTACGCCGCCCGCAAGCGCCAGCAGCAGACTCTCAGTCAGCAACTGCCGAATCACACGAAACCTTGAAGCTCCAAGTGCGGTGCGAATTGCGATCTCTTTCTGTCTGGCCGCAGCGCTCGCCAGCAGCAAGTTAGCGACATTCGCGCAGGCGATCAGCAAGACAAAACCTACCGCTCCAAACAACAGCAACAGCATTGACCCAGTCTCGCCGACCAGGTGACTCTGCAAAGAAAACGACACGATTGAAACGACGATTGTTACTTTCGGGATATTGTTGCCGCAGCCGCGCAGTGATCGTTTCCATTTCGCTTGCTGCTTGGGCCAGCGACACGTTCGGTCTCAATAAAGCGACCGTGGCGAGCATGCCAAAGCCACGCACCTGCGTCGGATCCATGCGTTCATTCAGCGCCGGCGCTAGTCGGTAGGGCGGCACCCAAACATCTGTCTTTGCAGGATATTGAAAGCCTGCGGGCGCAATCCCGATGACCGTGTAGCTGTTGCCGTCGAGGGTGATGGATTTGCCTACGAGCGATGGATCGCCGCCAAAACGTCCTTGCCATAGCTCGTGACTTAGGACGACAACGGGAGCGTGACCAGCCTGTTCGTCTGCATCGATGAACACACGACCATGGACTGGTGAGATTCCGAGCACGGAAAAGAAATTTGCCGAAGTCATCGCCAGATCGACTCGTTCAGCCTGATCGGCGAGCGCAAGATTCGCAGGGCGCGTCAGAATCGCGGCCAGCTGTTCAAAGACGGTGTTTTGAGCGCGCCAATCCAGAAAGTTGGCGGGAGTTGCTTGCACCAGGCGGCCATCGGCACTGAGTTCCTGGATCGTGACGAGGCGTTCAGCGCGTGCGTACGGAAGCGGGCGCAGCAAAACAGTATTGACGACACTGAATATTGCTGAGCTCGCACCAATGCCAACGGCAAGCGTCACAATAACGATCGCAGTAAAGCCAGGATGCTTGAGCAAACTTCGCGCGCCATAACTAAGATCTTTAAAGAAGGTACTCATCATGATGCTTATCGATATCTAATCCTTGCCCAGAGCTGGGTTTTTGGTCTTTGGTCTTCGGACTTTGCCTTTGGTCACTTAACTTGGGTCTGTCCTGGCTCTTTTCTGTCGACGGCGGTCGAACGGTTCGTTCCAAGATCAAAAAAACAAAAGGCCAAAGACCAAAAGCCAAAACCAAAACCGATAACTAACTCTCTCTCAATCGGTAATCGGCAATCGGCAATCGCCAATCGGCAATCTCTCTACTCGTCTCGCAACGCCACCAACGGATCGACTTTCGTTGCGCGTCTCGCCGGGATGTAACAGGCAAGGAGGGCAACGAGGATTAGCGAGCTGGCAACAGCGATAAAGGTAACTGTGTCAGTCGGCGCCACTTGAAACAGCTGACTCTCAAGAAAACGAGTCAGCGCGAACGCACCCGCTAGTCCGATTCCAACTCCGATTAATGCCAACACCATCCCGTTTTTGAGTACTAGTTTCAGAACGTCCACCGCTCGTGCGCCGAGCGCCATGCGGATGCCGATCTCCTGCGTGCGCTGAGATACGGCGTAGGACATCACTCCGTAAATCCCGATCGATGCCAGCAACAAAGCGCTTAAGGCGAAGACCGCAAGGATGTAGGTCATCAGACGCTTGGGCGACATCCTTTCATCGATCATCTGACTAACTGTTTTCGCGTTTGAGACAGGCAAAGTCGGATCGAGCGCGCGCACTTCGCGGCGCACCACAGCTACCAATTGGGTCGGATCCTGAGTGCCGCGAATCACGAGATTCATCGTTCGTCGCGCGTTCTGGGAATAAGGTAGGTACGATGTGGGATCGACCGTCTCATCGAAATCGTCGTTCTTCACGTCCGCTACTACGCCGATGATTTCGTGAGTCTCTTTCTCATCTCCGAGTTGAAGCCGCTGTCCGATTGGCTGCTGGCCGGGCAGGAATTTCTTAGCAAAAGTCTCGTTAACTAAAATAACGCCGCCCGCCTTCTGGTCGTCCTGCGGACCGAACATGCGTCCCTGTCGCAACGCGGTACCAATCGCGTCAAAGTATCCGGGCGTAGCAACACGCACCCCGACAAAGGGTTCTTCGCCTTTGCGAAAAGGCGCCTGGCCGACAATCTGAAAATTATTGCTGTTGTCTGACGAGCTGAAGGGGACGATGTCGATTGCTCCGGTTTTCATCACTCCCGGCGTGGTCTCGACGCGACCGAGAAGCTGCTGGTAAAAATCCAACCGCTTCGTCTCGTCCTTATAACTATCCGGCGGGAGCGAGATCTCCATCGCGAGAACATGTTCAGGTTTGATCCCGAGGTCGGCGTTTATTAGTTGAACGAAACTCCGGACCATCAATCCGGCGCCAATCAGAAGAACAAGCGATAGAGCTACCTCGGAAACAACCAGAACGCTCCTTACTCGGCGGTGGCCGCCTTTGCCCGAGTCG
This sequence comes from Pyrinomonadaceae bacterium, assembly GCA_041750995.1. Classification (GTDB taxonomy): domain Bacteria; phylum Acidobacteriota; class Blastocatellia; order Pyrinomonadales; family Pyrinomonadaceae; genus PSRF01. Next base: position 231,833 of record JBGSYG010000065.1, read on the forward strand.
CTTCGCCCGCCAGCCTTAAGCGCTTCATTCAGGTTAGTCCTCATCGAGTACCACATGGGCGCTATCCCGGCGGCGCAGCCTGCCAGCAGCGACACGATGAAAGTAAAACCAAGGACGTTGAAGTTGATTCCCAGACGACTCCAACCGGGAATGAATTTTGAAAAACCTTCGGGGATACCACTTGCCAGAGCCTGAATGGCCCAGACTGAAACAACGAGACCGAGCGCCCCACCAATTAAGCCAAGCAGCGCACTTTCAGTAAGTGCCTGGCGAATTAGTCGCGCGCGGCTTGCGCCCAACGCCAAGCGTACGGCTGTTTCTCGTTGTCGCGATGCGGCCCGCACGAGCAGCAAGTTGGCGACATTCGCACACGCTATCAGCAACACGAATACGACGGCGCCCATCAGGACCGGCACGCCTGCGCGCGCCCCTCTGACAGCGTCATCCGTAAGGGTTACGACTGAGACGTCGCGCCCGCTGTTCGTTTCCGGGAATTGCTGTTGATTGCGTTTGGCGATCTCGTGCAGTTCGGCTTGGGCTTGAGCGATCGTCGCTCCCGGCTTCAATAAGGCAATGACTCGGAGATAGTGGTTCTCTCGATTGTGTTGTTCGTCTTTGTCAAAGACGAGGGGAGTCCACATCTCACCGCTGTTGTAGGGATAGTTGAAGTCCACCGGCATGACGCCGATCACTGTGAAGGCCTCGCGGTTTAGAGTGATTGTCTTGCCAACGATGTTCGGATCACCGTTGAGGTGACGTTGCCAGAAACTATGCTTGAGCACGACCACCTGCTCATGTCCCGGCTCGCTCTCTTCTGGTAGGAAAGTGCGACCCATGCTCGCCTTCACTGCCAACGCGTCGAAAAACCCGCGGGTCACGCCGTAACCGGGGAAGCGCTCCGGATCCGCACCGCCGATATCAAAGGACTGTTGGCCGATGGCTACGATTTGTTCGCAGGCTCGCGTCTGGTCTCGCCAATCGCTGAAATTTCCGGGGGCGACTGATCCGCGCACAGTTCCCACTGCCAGGTTTTTTTCCCACAGAACCAGCAGTCGATCCTGATTTGGAAAGGAGAAGGGGTGCAGGATCAGTGCATCAAGAGTGCTGAAGATGGTGGTATTGGCGGCGATGCCGAGGGCCAGCGTCAGGACTGCAATCAACGCAAAACCGGGATGCTTCAAAAAGGAGCGAGCGGAAAGTGCCAGATCGCGTAGCAATGAATCCATCCCAATTCTCCTAGCCAATTTTCAGCACCAGCAATGTGACATCGTCGTAAAAGCTGCCATTTCCATATGCAGTGACCGCGCCGATAATCTTTTCGCGCAACTCGGCCGCCGAAAGATGCGCATTGGTCAACAGCAATTGCTGAAGGCGTTCTTCACCAAACTGCTCACCATCCGCGTCCATGGCCTCGGTCACGCCATCAGTGAAGAGCACCAAACAGTCACCAGCGCATAACGGGACCGTCTGGGTTGTATAAGTTTGCTCGGGGAAGACTCCGAGGACTGGGCCACCATCGGCAAGCCGAAGGCAGCTGCTGTCACGAATTAACATCGGCGCGTAATGGCCGGCGTTTGTGTAAGCAAGCGTTTGTGTTTGCGAATCGAAGAGCGCGTAGAAGCAACTGATGAATCGATTGGGAACGATGTTCTCGCAAACGACACTGTTAACGCGGGCGCACAACTGATGAGGAGCGGTCGTCGCGCCAGCCAGAGATTTCAGAAGCGCCTGCGCATTCGACATCAAAAGCGCTGCGGGCATTCCTTTACCCGCCACGTCGGCAATGCAGATTCCCGCAGAGTGATCAGCAAACTTCAACACGTCGAAAAAATCGCCGCCGACTGCTTCTGCCGGACGCCAGGCAACCGCGATATCCAGGCCTGCGATTGTCGGCAGCGCTTTCGGCAGCAGTGCTCGTTGAATCTCTTCAGCGTCCGCGAGCTCCATATCGAGGTGCTCGCTAACGCGACGGCTCTCGGCCTCAATGTCGATCTGTTTGCGACGCGTGCGACCCAGTTCGATTTGCCTTTGCAGGGTCTCGATCAGGTTGCGATTGTCCCAGGGCTTCTGTACGAAGTCGTGAACACCTCGCTGCATCGCTTCAACAGCGATCTCAACCGTGCCCCAGCCGGTGAGCACGACAACTGGCAACGTGCTATCCAACTTCCGAATGTTGGTTATTAGATCGAGGCCTTCCTGACCGGAAGTGGTGTCGCGAGCGTAGTTGAGGTCCATCAACACAAGATCAAAGTCGCGCTGTTTGATTGCCTCAAGAACTGCGTCGGGGGAAGTAACGGCCTCGGTTTGATAGCCGGCATCTCGCAGCAACAAGCGCAGGGCCGTCGCTACATCCGGCTGATCATCGGCGATTAGTGTGAGCGGGATGGACTTCGCCGGACTGTATGTGTTCGTCATAACCATTTGTATTGCTGCGCTGCGTAAGTGGCGCTTGGGAGACGTACACTTCGATTAATTTTCCAGCTGACCCTGGGTGACCAGCGAAAACCTAACTTTCAAGAAACAGCGCAGGCTTTAGAGATTCCAGCGCGCGCTGACTTTATTCCTTCGTGATCCAACCATCTTCCAGCCGCACGATCCGGTTGCCGAATTCGGCATTAGTTTCGGAGTGGGTGACCTGCACGATAGTCGTGCCTTCGTCGTTAAGGCGCTTGAACATTTCCATGATTTCTTTGCCCTGGCTGGAGTGCAGATTGCCCGTGGGCTCATCCGCAAGAATCATTCGCGGATTGGCGACGACCGCACGCGCGACCCCGACCAATTGCTGTTGTCCGCCCGATAGTTGGCTGGGAAACAAATCCTTTTTGCCTACGATCTGAAACCTGTCGAGTGTGTCGCAAACGATCGATTGCCGATCTTTTTTGCCAACATCACGATAGGAAAGCGGCAACTCGAGATTCTCAAATACGGTTTGATCGTCAAGCAGGTGATAACTTTGAAAGACGAAGCCGATGTTGCGATTGCGCAACGCCGCACGCTTTTTCGTGTCGAGCTTGTGCACAGCGACATCATCGAAGTAGTACTCACCAGACCATGACTGGTCATGCATCCCCAGGATGTGCAGGAGTGTCGACTTGCCGGCTCCGGAAGGTCCCATGATCGAGACAAACTCACCATCCTGAATTTCCAGATCGATGCGGCGCAGCACAAAGGTCTTCGCGGGTCCATGCGAGAACGACTTTTCAATGTTGCGTAAACGAATCATCCAATCGCTCCCAGACTGTCTTCTCCGATGGCGCGTCTGGCTTCTTCAACTTCACGGCGATTGGCGCCCGCTTCTTCTTCGACAATCAGTCCGTCGAACAAGTGCACGATGCGATCCGCGTGCTGCGCATAACGCGCGTCATGGGTAACCATGCAGATGGTGGCGCCATTGCGATGTAGATCGCGCAAAAGGTCCATCACTGCTTCACCGTTGGTTGAGTCAAGATTTCCCGTGGGCTCGTCAGCGAGCAGGATGCTCGGTTGTCCGCCGACAGCACGAGCTACAGCTACGCGCTGTTGTTGACCACCTGACAGTTGACTGGGTAAGTGTTTGGCGCGATGCCCCATGCCGACACTTTCGAGAGCGTCAGTCACACGCTTCTTGCGATCAGCCGAACTCATGCCGCGATACGTCAATGGCAACTCGACGTTTTCGTAGACCGTGAGGTCGCCGATCAAATTGAAGCTTTGGAAGATGAACCCGACTTCGCGGTTTCGAATTCGCGCTCGCTCTGACAATGAAAGGTTTTCGACAGGCTTTTCATTGAGGACGTACTGGCCGTCGCTCGGGGTGTCGAGTAAACCGAGGATCGACAAGAGCGTCGACTTACCGCAGCCAGACGGACCGGCGATGGAAACGTATTCACCTTTTTGGATGTCAAGGTGAATTCCCGAAAGCGCGTGGGTTTCTACCTCATCGGTATAAAAAACCTTCTTCACGTCTGCCAGGTGAATAAGGGGGTCGGATGAGCTCATCTATTGTCTCCTCGGAATGGGTAGGTTGCTGCAAAGTACTGAAGAATCTCAGATCTGAGATCTGAAATCTCAAATCTCAAATCTCCAAATCTCAAGTCTCAAATCTCAAGTCTCAAATCTCAAATCTCAAGTCTCAAGTCTCAAGTCTCAGATCTCAAATTTCAAATGTCCGATGTCCGGCTTCCTTCAGTTCGCCTCTAAGTCGTCAAACTTGAGACCTGAGTCTTGAGACTTGTGTCCTGAGTTTTGAGACTTGAGTCTTACCGCACCCGGATGCGGTCGTAGCTATCCATCGATGACGTGTCTGACAGAATGATCTGGTCACCTTCTTTAAGCCCGCTAACAATCTCGATGGTGCTTACCGAACTGCGGCCGAGCGTTACTTGAACGCGAACAGCTTCCTGGCCGTCAGGGGTGAGACGAAACAGTCCCACTGTTTGTTGACCCTGACCGAACGCAGGTCTGCCTACGTGTAAGACATCGGTTAAACGTTCCAGTTCGATCGTGCCATCGACGCTAAGGTCAGGTCGGGCGCTGGCCGGGATGGGACCCGTTAGCATCACGTCGACTGTAAAAGTGCCTTCGCGCGCGGCCGGATCTATGCGCAGAACTTCGCCTTGAATAATTCCGTTGCGCGTGTCCACTGCAACCGGTTGGCCCAATTTCACGTCTTTGATTTGAGTCTCAGGAATCTTTAATTCCGCCTTGAGCGATGCCGGATCTGCCACCCGCGCGATGTTGAATCCGGGAGTTACCTGTTGGCCTACTTGCACGGATACTTCCTGCAAGACGCCACTCGTTCCGGCGCGCACTTTCAGCCCGGTAGCCTGGTCACGCTTTAGTCTTGCTAATGCCCGCAGCTGCTGGATGCGCGACTCTTGCGCGTTGATCTGGGCTCGGATTGATTTACCGCCGACGGCGAGTCGATCCTTTTCGACCTTCAAACGATTGTTAAGTGTCTGCACTTGCATGCGCGAGATCTTGAGCATCAACTCTGGAACCAGTCCTTGCTTGCCGAGCACTTCATCAGTTTCCAGTTGCAGCTTCGCCTGACTGTATTGAGCGTTGATTCCGGCGATGGCTGACTCCTGAGTCATCGATTCGCTTTCGAGCCGGGTGCGCAGACTTTCTTTGTCGGCCTCTGCCGCCTTCACCTGGAAGTCGGCGTCCATCGCTTCCTGCTCCATTTGCGGATTTGAAAGCTCAACGATCACCGTGTCGAAACCGACGACGACGCCGGCCTGGACCGGAATCTTTTCCACTCGTCCGTCAGAAGGAGCAGGAACCCAGCGAACCAGCTGCGGAACGAGGGTTCCGTTGCCTCGCACCTCGCGCTGGAAAGGTCCACGTTTGACGGTATCGATCACGGCAGTCGCGCGTTCGAGCGTGGGGGCTGCGGGCTTCAGGCGAGTTAATCCAAAAGTGATTCCGCCAATAGCGGCGATACCGATGACGACCAGGGCTATGCTGCGAATGCGTTTCTTAACTTTCGATTTTGCGGGGCGTTTTATATCCATGACTAATAATTAATGCGACTGCGGGGATTGCTTAACCAACTGACACCGCCACTCAACTGTTGGTAACAGAAAACAATTGGCCGCAATCACTAAGATCAAAGCCCATGCCATGACAGCGGAAGTAAACTTTTCCAGGAAGCAGGAAGGATTTAGAGCAGAATTTGCAGGTGTTCGAATGTGATCGGGTGTTTGCTGACGATCACTCTCGCATTGCTGGGCAAGGCTCGCGCGGAGAAAGTCGTTCCGCTTTCGGGATGGACAAGTCCCAATATCGGGAAAGATTCATGAAATCGTATGGACGCGCGATTAGTTGAGAATAGGTAGGCAAAACAAAATAAGGCCGACGCAATTTCATTGCCGGCCTTCATTCCTTTCAACTGCTTTCTGCCTACTGCCCCGGCCTTCTGGTTTTAAGGCTCATCCTCGCCTTTCTTACCTTTCTTCTTTTGCGGCTCGACTTCTCGCGGTCGCGTTGTCGGCGGCGGTGGATCAGTTCGGGGTGTCAGAACGTCCGGTTTCGTTTGCGCAGGTTGTGAAGTGTCATCATCCCGCGGCGGCGGAGGTAGCGTAACCTGTTCCTGTTTTGGCTGAGTCTCTGTGGCCGCATCATTATCTTCAGAATCTTTATCGTCGTCATCATAAGCTGCGACCAACGCGCGTTCAGCAGCTAACTCGCGCTGTCTCTGTCGGAATAACTCCTTCATGTCCTCAGGCATTGAAGGCGCCTTATCAAAAGTCTCCTTCGGCTTGTCCTTCAAGAACGTCTTCATGAAATCATTGAAGAAGGGCAAGGCGCCAACGCCGCCTGTCATGTTACTTCCGAGATCTTTCTTCCGACCCGGATAGCCCATCCAGACACCGGTCACATAAGTGGGCGTATAACCAATAAACCAAACGTCAGTGTGATCGTTGACGGTACCGGTCTTTCCTGCGAGCTGGACCCCGAGAGACTGAGCAGCGGTAGCCGTACCTGATTCAACTACACCGCGCATCATCGACACCATCGTGAGCGCGACATATTCATTCATGACTTTGTAAGTCGTCTTTTCCCATTCCTCGAGGACTGCGCCATCGCGATCCAGCACGCGTCGCACCATATGTGGCTCAACCCGCACGCCTTTGTTCGGAAAGGCTGAGTACGCCGAGACCATTTGATCGAGAGGCACTTCCGTCGCGCCCAACGCCGAAGAGAGATAAGGCGCCATCGGAACTTTAATTCCAAACCGCCGCACCATTTGCGCTCCCGTTTGAATTCCCACCGTCTGTAGCAGGTGGACTGCGGGGATGTTCATTGATTTTGCGAGTGCGGTTTTTAAAGGCAGGTCGCCATTGCCGAGTGAGCCATCGTAGTTATGCGGCTTCCACGGACCGATAGTGATAGGTGCCCCGCTGACGGTGGTGTCCGGGGTCATGCCCCATTCCACTGCGGCCGTGTAAACGAAGGGCTTGAAACACGAACCGGTTTGGCGGTAGGCCTGGGTCGCATTATTAAATTTGCTCGTGCTGTAAAAGTCGTAGCCGCCCACCATGGTGACGATTTCACCCGTCTTGGCATTGAGCGTCATCATCGCCCCCTGCACTGCTGGGATTTGTGATATCGCTACTTTCAAGCGGCGGTTCTTATCGTCAACTTCTTTGATCTCAAATTCGGAAAGATAACCAGGCTTGAATTCAGCAGCCGGCTGCCGCCCGGACCAGCCCATGTCAGCGACTCCGACCGTCGCCGTGTAGTTTCCAAAACGCACGTTCGCTTCATTACGAGCCCGATCGACTTTCATCACCAGACCAATTAAGAACCGGCCTGTCTGATATTCGTTGCCGTACCAGTCGGGATGTTTGAAGTTGGTAAGCTCTTGCGCACTTGGCGGTCCGGCAGCGTTATTCGCCGAAGTAGGAATCATTGTGTAGGCAGAACGCCAACCGCGACCGCGATCGTAACGACGCAAACCCGCACGAACCACTTCGTAGGCACGCTTTTGCGCCTCGACATTGATGGTCGTGTAAACCGAAAGGCCGCCTTGCGCCACGCGCGTTGTGTATTTGTCTTCAAGATCCTGGCGCACGTACTCGACCGGATAATCGAATGCCGATGATCGTGGCTGTGATTGATAGTAAGCAGTGTCAGCTAGTTGAATCGGCTTGGCTTTGGCGGCGTCAACTTCCGCTTGAGTGGCAAAGCCATGGCGGGCCATCAAATCGAGCACCAGGTCGCGACGCTCTTTTGCTTTGGTAGCGTTCGCGGTTGGGGAGTAATCACTGGGAGCCTTGGGAATGCCGGCGAGCAACGCGGCCTCACCAATTGTTAGATCCTTTGCTTGCTTGCCGAAGTAAGTTTCCGCGCCGGCTTCGATGCCGTAAGCGTTGGCACCGAGGAAGGTATGGTTGGCGTACAACTCCATGATTTGGTTCTTGGTGTAGTAACGCTCAATCTGCAGTGCCAGGGCCCACTCGTTGAATTTTCGCTGGTAAGTTTGCTCTTTAGAAAGGAAAAGGTTCTTGGCCAGCTGTTGGGTAAGGGTTGAACCACCCTCTACTTTATCTGTTGTGAGATTCTTCCAAGCCGCGCCGACAATGCGAATCGGATCGATCCCGACGTGATCATAAAAACGTGCGTCCTCGACGGCGAGGATCGCATTCCTCACGAGCGGCGGGATTTCGTGATACTTCAGCGGAATTCTTTTTTCAAGAGCAAACTCTCCAATGACAGTCTCGCCATCGTCCGCGTACACACGCGTAACCACACTGGGACGATAGGTTGCAAGCGCCGCCACTTCATTCGCGGCGCGCGAATAGTTCAACTTGTAAGCTGCGATAATTCCCGTCAGTCCCCCCGCGGCGAGTGAGAGCAGTAAGACCGCCGGCAGCCAGAACCGGCGAAACATGCTTCGACCCCCAGCTGGAGCATTTCTTTTCGCTTTTTGGAAATAAACCCTTGGTGTCGAACCAGGATGTTTTGCAGGCATACGATTAAAACCTCAATATTAATAGTGCCCTATGTTGGCGAATTGGGACAATGTGGCTTCCCACAGTCTCCAGTTTTTCAATAAATAGTTCTTAATATTTAGACACGAGAATATAACTTATCTAACTCACCCGCCAGTAAGTCCCTTTAATGTTGTGCGCTGGCAAGCGAGCCACCGGGTTAGAGGCAGCTTCGACAAAACGGAGCGTCGCCAGCTGCACGGCAAGAGATCGGCTTTGAAGCCAAATCGTGACCTGGCAATCCTCGCAACCTGACAGATGTACTCCGCATCTCTTATACTGAATCCGCAAACGGGGGCGACAGGCTTCGACAGGGGTACTGGCGGTCGACCGGATGTCATGCCGGGCTACTCTATGCAGCTCGTTAAAAAGCGTAGGGAAAAAACAAATGCCAATAACAATGAATTGGCTCTCGCTGCCTAATTAGGCTCGAGCGTCTCACCGCAAGTTGCTTATGCGCGCGGAGGGAGATGTCACTCAGATAAGCTGGCCCAATCTTTCGGTCCGTAGGATTGGGCGAGACTAAAGTCGGACTAGTTCATATCGAGGTCTTGTCACTTCACTTACTCGATAATGAGCGAAACTTTGTCGGGTGTTAGCCTGACAGAAAAGAGAAGTGAATAAGCATGTAGAGTCTTTCGACGTTGTCTCTTGGATCCGAGTTCAATTCTCGGCGCCTCCACCAATACCAACGATGAACGAGGAACGCGGAGCGATGAATTGATCGCGTTTCTTTAACGTTCATCGTTCTGCGTTCCGCATTCATCGTTTGAGTTCGAACCTTCCCATCGGCATCTTTGACAGCGGCGTTGGTGGACTGACAGTCTATCGCGCGCTGCATGAGCGCCTCCCGAATGAACACTTCATTTATTTGGGCGACACCGCCCGCGTTCCTTACGGCACCAAATCACTGAGTACAGTCGAGCGCTACGCGATCGAAAACGCGAGGTTTCTGGAAAGTCGTGGCATAAAACTCTTGGCCGTCGCTTGCAACACGGCTTCAGCCTTGGCGCTGCCGGCGATTCGCGCGGCCGTTAAGGTCGAAGTAATCGGCGTGATCGAACCAGGTGCTGCGGCCGCAGTGGCCGTCGCAAAGGGAAAAACGATCGGCGTGATTGCTACCGAAGCCACGGTCCAAAGCGCAGCTTACTCCAAAGCTATCGCTAAGCTTGACCTGGCCGCTCTCGTCATTGAACAAGCCTGTCCTCTATTTGTTTCACTTGCGGAAGAAGGATGGGCCGAAAGTTCTGTCGCGGAGACCGTCGCTGCCGAGTATTTAGATAGATTTCGTAATGAAAATCTGGGCGCCCTGGTGCTCGGTTGTACTCACTATCCAATCCTCAACGCGGTAATCAATCGCACCCTCGGAGGCGAAATTCCCCTGATCGATTCGGGAGAGGCCACAGCGAGTAAGGTACAATCTCTGCTCGAATCAATGGGCCTGGCCAGATCGGGTGTAACAAGTGGGGATCGCGAACGGCAGCTTTGCGACGATCTGGATCATTTCTATGTGACTGACGCTGCCAAACGCTTTGCTAAAGTTGCCGAGAGATTCCTGGGTACCGCTCCTTCGGTGTTAGAGGCGGTAGAGGTTTGGGGACACGATGAGCTTCGTACGAACTGACGGGCGCGCGCTCGACCAATTGCGGGCAGTCAAGATTACACCGGACTACCTGCCCTATGCCGAGGGTTCGGTGCTAATCGAGATGGGACTGACGCGCGTGATCTGTTCAGCTTCGGTTGACGATCGAGTGCCTCCGTTTCTGCGTAACACCGGGCAAGGCTGGGTCACGGCGGAGTACGCGATGTTGCCGCGCTCAACACAACAGCGAAAGCCCCGCGAAGTGGTTCGCGGTCCTTCAGGCAGAACGCATGAAATCCAACGGCTGATTGGCCGCAGTTTGCGTGCGGTTGCAGACATGCGGGCGCTGGGCGAACGAACCATGACGCTCGACTGCGACGTGTTGCAGGCGGATGGAGGAACGCGGACTGCCGCGATAACCGGCGCTTACGTAGCTCTTGCCCTCGCGAGCAAACGACTCTTAAAGAAAGGCCGAATCACGCGAACCATTGTTACAGATCAGGTCGCAGCCATAAGCGTCGGTCTCGTCGATAACATTCCCTTGCTGGATCTAAAGTACGACGAAGATTCCCGCGCCGACGTCGATATGAATGTGATTTGCACAGGCGACGGGCGTTTCATCGAGGTGCAAGGCACTGCGGAGCGTGAACCCTTCACGAGGGTGCAGATGGATCAGTTGCTCGAGCTGGCCACGGTTGGAATCGCGAATCTCGTAAAAATGCAGCGTGAAACGATTGAACGCGCCGGGCTGCCCTAGTTGTGGCAGACAACTCTGTTTACCGGGCCGGGCATCAGAAAACGGACAGGGCACAGCTTAAGATCATCCTTCCAAAGCTTTCGAGGAGTACCAATCAATGCGCATTTTAAAACTCGCGTTAATTAGCACGTTGATCGCGGCGAGCTATTCTCTCGCCGGCGCCCAGGAGTTGTTTACCAACGAAAAGCTGCCTTACAGCCTGGAGCTGCCTGCTCCAACCTGGCGCGCGATTTCGGAACCCGATGCCGCGCACGAGCATCTGGAATTTGTCAACGGGGATCGTCTGGACGGGTTTCTACAGATTCGTAAGGAAATGGTCGAGAGCGGAATGACAGTGGCTGAGGTTGCCCGACGAGATCGTGATCAGAAGTTCCGCTTCTTTCCTGGCTTCGTCGAGGGTCGTGAGGAAAAATTTTCCGGACGCTTAAACGGAGTAGTTGCGAGTTATGAATATATAAAGACCGGCAAGACCATGCTGGGTCGTATCTATTATCTTCAGGCTGACAATCGCACTGTCTATGCCTTGCGCTTCACCGGACTGCGCGACAAACTTACGCGCATTCGCAATCAAACAGATTTGATTGCTCGCAGCTTCAAGCTAAAATGACTTATGAAACAACGACCTTTTTGGCCGCCACGCGTCGTACAACGCAGGCGGCCATTTAGTTTTGGGAAGTGATCTGGTAGCTGAAAGCCAAAAAAAATACGCCACAGATTACACTGATGCACACAGATAAGAACCTAAACGAGTCACGAGCAAAGTTCTCCAAACTCTTATCCGTGTTTTATCTGTGAAAATCTGTGGCCGTATTCACAGCTTTAGCTGAATCGAATGAAGCTGAAACTGGATCCCAAGCTCGAGATCAAACCTTCGCCTATAGAAGGCCGAGGTTGCTTTGCACGCGTGTCTTTGAAGCGCGGCAAGAAAATCGCGGAGTACACCGGAGAGAAGATTTCAAACCTCGAAGCCGCGCGACGTGGGGGCCGCCGGCGGCTGCGGATTTGCGAGGTTAATGGCAGATGGAGTTTGGACGGGAGTAGAGGCGGGAATGGCACGCACTACATCAATCATTCCTGCGAACCCAACAGTTATATGAAGATCGTTTATGACCACATTCTAGTGATGGCGCTGCGTGATATCGCTGCCGGCGAGGAGTTGACGATCGATTATCACTCGACGCTGCACTCAGACAGAAAACGATGCACGTGTGGAGCCGGGTCATGTCGGGGGACGATTAATAAAGTAGACGGTACACAGTAGGCAGTAGACAGTAGTTAGGAGACCGACTACGCCTACTGCCTACTGCCTACTGCCTACTGCCTACAACCTACTGCACTACAGCCTACTGCCTACAGCCTTGGCAGCGTGAAACTAAACTTTGAACCTTGTCCTTCTTCACTCTCCAACTTCACGGCGCCGCCGTGTTGCTCCACCACCTCTCGAACAAATGACAGACCTAAGCCAGTCGAGTCTTCATCCTTCTTCTGGCCTTCCCGTACGACGCGATAAAACTTTTCCCAAACCCGATCGCGCGCCTCGGCAGGAATTCCATAACCACGATCTTCCACAGAAACACGCACCGCTTCGGCCTCGAGGGCCGTAGAAACCGTTACCGTGGTGCGCTCGGGACTGTATTTGATCGCATTGCTGACAAGGTTTTTCACCGCCTGCGAAATCAGGCTCTTGTCGGCGGCGACTGGGGGAATACGCTGATTTGGCTGCTCAACCAGACGAATGCGTTTCTTCCTGGCACTCGGCTGCAGGTGCAACACGGTCTCGCGCACGACGTCGTCGAGTCGCAAAGGAATCTTCAGAACTTCCTGCCGATCCTTTCGTTCCAACTGGGTAACGGCGAGGAACGTATTGATCATGCGAGACATTCTTTGCGACTCACTGGCAATAATTCCCACAAATTCTTTCGCCTGTTCCGGCAACTCATCGTCGGCAGTCAGCAGCTCCGCAAAGCCGTTGATACTTGTCAGCGGGGTTCTCAGCTCGTGAGACATCAACGAGATCATGTCGCTCTTTAACTGCTCGTAGCCTTTTACGCGCGTCAAATCTCTGACTGTGATTGCCAAACAAAGCGGTTCAGCAAGCGAGCCGGTTGGTCCCAACTGATCCAATACGAGGGATATGCGCAGACCGAACGTGCCCGCCGGTTCTGTAAGTTGCAGTTCGCCCTCATAAGCCTCGCCGGTTTGGAGCACGCGGCGAACGGCAATTGTTGGCTCGTCGAATATGTCCGTACGCAGCGTATCGAGTAGATCGAATAGTGTGAGTTTGTGCGCTCCTCCTTCGGGGAGACGGACAATGTTCAGCAGGGAATTGTTGACGTAGGCGATCGTGCCGTCGAGATAAGCGAGGGCGATGCCATCCTGGATTTCTGCGAGGGCATTCATGCTGAATCGCTGCTCGGACAAGAGCCCATTAACAACCGCCAGCAAGTCGAGTCGCCGCTGCCCGGCACTGGCGGATAGATAACCAAACTTGCCCAGTTGCGACACCGACTTGCTCGCCTCTTGTCGTTGTAGATTTCGGGCGAGTTGAGCGCCGACGGCATTCAATAACGCCCGATCATCATTGCCAAGTTCGTGTGGAAGTCTAACCAGCAGCGCGCCTACAGATTGTTTCTCATGACGCAGCGGGACTGCGACGTTTGTTCCGGAGTTATCGTTTCCGACTTTCTGAGTAAGCAGCGCGCGCCTTTCTAAAGATTGCTCACAAAGCACAATACCATCGCGCCATGCGGAGTTTCGGGAAGAGTCCAATGAAAGGCCGCCGTTCGCGCGCAGTCGGGCCGCGGTAACAAGCTTGCCGTCGAGATCGCGTTGAAAGACAATGATTTCCTGAGGCGAGAGCATCGTGTCGAGAAGTTTTAAGCTGCTGTTCAGCCGCGCGCTCGTCTCATCGGCCTGAAGTGAATTGAGGTTGCTTGAAGAATGGATCAAGCGTTCCGTTAGTCTCTCGTTCAGACTCCAAAGCTGTAACGCATGCACTGCGAGCACTGCCAAGGCGATGGCCAGGGCGAGGGGAATCAGAAGAACGTCGAACGAGAAGAAGCGCGCGCTCAGCACATGCGCGGTTACTAAGCCAGCGATCAGAATGACAAGGTAAGGCCACAAGCGCTGAAGGCCCAACTTCTGAACCACAAGCGCGGCCGCAAAAGCGACTGCGCTAAGGATGAGCGCGACTATTGCGAACCCGCGTCCGGCCGACGCGACCGCATCACCCGTCGGTAGCAAGACGAAAGTCCGGACTAGCCACGGCATAAAGTCAGTGCGGCAGATGACCAGGGCGATCGTCGAGGCCAGCAGGGCTAGAGCGACCAGAAGCAGAACGCGTTTGTACGAGATACTTTTTTCAGACACGGGCGATGGAAGAAATTTTTAAACCTAAGGTTGGTTGATGAGGGGCTTTACTGGGAACAAAGCCACTTAGGAGTATACCCGGCGGGAATTGTTTAGGCTACAAAAATCCCAATTTTCCGGGGAGAGTCGGTTACCGCCATATTGAACACAGCTGTAGGGGCTTCAGCACGCCCTTAAGCCAAAGGAGGCGCGTCCACAGAGGGCCGCCCCTCGCAGATTCGGATCACGAAAATCGAACCTAATTGGCGAGGTTTCTCAAAGCGCGAGCGAGATCAGGCTCTTCGGTGGGAAATACGGTGCGAAGATCCAGGAGCAGCTTTCCTTCTGAGACGCGGCCAATAATCGGAGGCTCGTTACATCTCAGCCGCCGCTCAAGTTCGTCGGCCGAGTGTTGCGGGTGTTGGATCGCAAGCAAGACGGTCGCCGGGTGAGTGGCTGGCCCGGAACCTCCACCAATTGCGGATACACCATCGATCACAGTAATCGAGAGCTCGGAGCTGTTCTGAGTTTGATCGAGACTGGCCATGAAGTTTGCCGCGCGCTGGGCGATGTCCGACTTCGTCAGAGCCAGCATTTGCAGCGAAGGAATTTCATTAAAGCGTGTTCCTCGCCGGTGGGCATTGAGAGTGGCTTGCAAGGCTGCGAGGGTGAGTTTATCGACTCGCAGCGCACGATACAGAGAGTGCTTGCGTAACCGCTCGATTATCGTCCGGCTACCCACAATCAGACCTGCCTGCGGTCCGCCCAGTAACTTATCGCCACTGAAGGAAACCACGTCGGCGCCCTGGGCTAGACTTTCGGAGATGATTGGCTCGCCTTGAAGACCGTATTCGCTCAGATTCTGAAGGACTCCGGATCCGGCATCTTCGTAGAGTATCAAGCCTTTTTCATGAGCGAGCGTTGCCAGCTCATTCAGTGTAGGCGCAGTGGTGAACCCAACCACGCGATAGTTTGATGGGTGAACGCGCATCAGCAAACGCGTGCTGTGGTTAATGGCCCGACGGTAGTCGTCAAGATGAGTTCGATTTGTTGTGCCAACATCGACCATGCGCGTTCCCGAATTCGCCATCACATCCGGAACACGGAAGTCGCCGCCGATCTCGACCAGTTCACCGCGCGAAACAATCGTTTCGCCGTCGTGCGCGAGCACAGATAGGATCAGCAGCGCCGCGGCCGCGCAATTGTTCACCACCAGAGCAGCTTCGGCTCCAGTCAGATCAGTAAGTAGTTGTTCTACGCGTGCCCCGCGTCGGCCACGTGTTCCGGTCGCTGAGTCGTACTCAAGAGTGCAGTAACCTGCGGCTTCTCGAGTAACTGCCTGTCGCGCCTCCTCAGAAAGCGGCGCGCGGCCTAAATTGGTGTGCAGGATTACCCCGGTAGCATTAATTACGTGTCGCAACCCGGCCTGCTCCTCAGTCATCACCAGAGACTCCATTCGTTGCATCGCCTGCTTAAGAAGAGAGTTCCGGCCGCCTCGATCAACCGAATGGCTCTGATTAGCCAGAATCTCCGACCTGAGTTGATCAGTGACTTCGCGGGCAATAGTTGTCAGGCGTTCTGCTCCTGAAATCTCTTTGAGACGCGCGGCCACTTCGGTCTTCAAAAGCTGATCTACCGAGGGAAGTTCACGCAGGGCACTCGATTTAGCTGGTTCAGACATGGGTGGTTAGGATAGCTGCTGCGAGTATACGGGGCAATACAGCCAAAACTAATAAGACATTGCTAAATAAAAGTCTTCTATTGACACCTGCCTTTTCCAGCACCTAGACTCAGTTAGCGCGTCCTCACGACGCACCCCGCCTAATCACCACTTCAGGAGCATCCCTTGCGCATCGAGAACAGATTACAAAGAGCCCAATCCCGGGCCAGAACAAAGAACGTCTTTGGCGGTGATAACCAGACATCCGTCGATGATCAGCTGACCAGGCTGGAAGACGATATTCGTCGCCTCAAGATCGAGTTTGATATTTACTTCAACGGTGCGTCGAAGCGGCCGCCCTATGACACGAAAGGGCGCGTCGAAACGATTCTTAAGCGTCTAGGCGATGACCGTTCACTGAGTTTTGCCGAGCGTTACCGCTTCAATACCTTGATGGCGAGATACAACGCTTTCCGCGATCTCTGGCGCCGGACGATGCAGGGCAGGGAAGAGGGCAAAGATCCCGTCTCGGCAGCGCGAGCAACCGCCAAACGCGAAGCTGTTGAGAGTTTCAGTAAGACGACACTCGTCTGTGAAGACGCGAGCAGGGAAGTAGAAACGGTAAAGAATCTTTACGATGCGTTAGTTGACGCGAAGACAAAGTGCGGGGAATCAACTGACGATTTCTCGTTTCCAAGATTTCACAGGCTGATAGCTTCGAAAGCGGATAGTCTGAAGGCGCGCTTGAAGTGCGAACGCGTCAGCTTTTCAGTGGATGTTGAAGGTGGTCACGTGAGTTTCAAAGCGAGGGCGGAACGCGAATGAAGGGCGAGTTATAAACCGAAATAAAAGAGGCGACCGTTGGGTCGCCTCTTTCTTTTTTCGCTTACCGGATCATTGGATCGGAAGCAGTCAGTGGCTTTGCTGTCGCAAGCCGGGGAGACTCATATCTTAGTCACTTGTTCAGCCTGCGGTCCTTTGGGACCCTGCGTCACTTCAAACTCAACTTCCTGGCCCTCTTCAAGGGTCTTGAAGCCGTCGCCCTGAATGGCGCTGTAGTGAACGAAGATATCGGAAGAGCCTGGCTGTTCGATGAAGCCATAACCCTTCGAATTGTTAAACCACTTGACCTTACCGGTTATTCTAGACATAACAACGAATCCTCCTAACGATTCGGTAAAACGGGCGAGACTAGTACAAGTCTTGGGCTGTTTGTTCTTGCGAAACTACAGACTGGCTGTGCTACTCCGCGCCGAGGACGTCAATTCCTGTGAGCCGGGATACGCCTTTGCGGGCGCTACGCGAAACACACAATCAACAAAAAATGCATGGTGAAAACGCGTGGAGCGCGAATTCATCATGCATACACTTACGGGGGCGAAATACTAAAACTCATTGCTGTAAAGCTTGCAGATCGAAAATGCGGGAAGTCTCGAAAGGAAAATCCTGCATTGGGAACGACGCGCATACTAAGCGAATCTTCTAAATGGTGTCAAGAAAATAAAAGCATAAACCTAAACCCTGCTAGGTTTACAGCTTTCAACCACCCAGAACTTCAAAGAATCCGCAGCTTCAATGCGAGCTGGCCTGGAGATACTGCACCGGATTGACTGGCTGATCATTGATGCGCACTTCGTAATGAAGGTGCGGCCCGGTCGAGCGACCGGTCGATCCAACCCGCCCCAGGAACTCCCCTCGGTGAATCAACTGACCAACCGAAGCGGCGAGTGCGGAAAGGTGACCATAACGCGTCGTGAGACCGCCGCCATGATCAATAACCACGAGTTGACCATAACCGTTCTGCCAGCCGGAGAACGTCACGGTGCCGTTGGCGCCGGCAATCACTGGGGCGCCCCATTCAGCTTCGATGTCCTGGCCGGAGTGAAACTCATAAGAGCTCCCGCCAAACGGATTCCGCCTGCCCCCAAACCCACTCTCCAGCGTACCTGCTACTGGCCAAATTGACGGGGTGTGGCTGTTTCCGATCTCTCTTTCAAACCTACGCAGGTCTTTTTCGATCTGGTTCATCTTGCTTTCCAGCTCGGCAAGGCTTTCCGATTCAACTGGCATCGCAGGACCGCCGGCGCCCGGAATTGCTGTGTTTGCGGCCATTACGCCCGACTTTTCTGCAAGTTTCCGCGATGTGTCTTCCACAGCCTCGACGCGATTGCTGAGTTTGTTGAGTTCGCGTTGCTGACGCTCATTCTCAGACCGCAAGCGGCGGTTCTCGTTTTCTACTCGCAGATGCATTGCTTGCTGAGTCAGGCCATAGAATCCGTAAACGCACCCAAAGAAGAGCACGAGGGCGGCAACTGAAAAGAAGTTAAGCCACTTTTTACCTACGCAAACTCTACGGATTCGGGAACGTGATCGGGAAGTGTGGGCAATAATAAAGGCATAAAATCGGTCATCACGGGGCATCGTCACTGTCTCCACTATTCACGCGCAGAGGTCGAGGCTACGCAACAAACGAAAACACAACTGCCGCAAAAGCAGAAGCGCACTAATAAATATATTTACGAGATACTACCGACCTGCTTGAAGTCTTTTGCAGCGGACAATCAGAACCTTCCGCTTTGAGAAGGACAACCATCCGGCCGGGCTGCAAACGAATCGAGACCCTATCACAGGGCAGACAATCGTTGCAAACCGTGAGGTATTTGTAATTTTGGAGTTAGGTCGGTCGGAACGATGTGTTCCGATTTCTATTGAGGAAACTAAACGTGGCTAAAATCCCGAGCTTCCCGCCGCCGCCGTGAGCGGTCGACAAAAATGGCCACGCCAATTAGAACCAGAAGAGCGATAAAAATCACGACGATACTGAGTTTAATTGCTGCAAGCAGCAGCCCCGCCGCGGTGAGGACTTTGCCGAGTAAAGCTACGACTAGGAGTAGCAAAGCGAAAATTCCACCAAGTTTTGCAAGTATTCCCAAAAGTACAGTCATCTTTTAGTTCCTGACAGCAAAGCTAAGATCTTCGTTCAAACGAAACGGGCTCGACGGTCCTGCGACTGAGCTGAGTCGTTTCACCAGTGCGATAACGCTGCGTATCCAGTGTTCCCGTCACCACGGACGGGGGCGGCCGGCGCGAGTCGAAACGAACGACGCGACTGGACGTTCGCCGTCGTCTCACATAGTCGAAAACCATATAAGCGCCAAGGGCTACAAGCGCAACTGGAAGTAGTTCACGCACAGGTAGCTGAATTTGCAGAAGCGTATGTAACAAGAAAATCGTGCCGATGATGATTAGAGTTATGCCCCAAGCGAAGGGATTTCCATAAAGCCTTTGGGTGATTACGTCTTCCTCGGCTTCGGGCGAAAGGCCCGCACGAATGAGCTGCGCCGTGCGACAGGCGTCAACCGCGGCGAACAACCAGGTGCCGATTACTCCGAGCAGAAAAAAGAGAACGCCTTCAGTCAGAACCGCCATTTGGAAGAAGCAGGCGAAGATGGCGAAATGAACGATAGCCTTCGATGTTTGGCCGTTGTAAGCAGCGCCAAGACCCGGAACAAACGACAATAGCGTGGCGACAAAAGGCGAACTCTTTCGTCTCACCACTCCCGCTGAATTAACCGGAGTCTGCTGCCGCAACAACTCCACTCCGGTAACGATGCAATCCTGGCAAAACGGGAAACCGCGAATCCGGTGGTCGCAAGCAGGACAGAGCGGGCGAGCGCAACGGTTGCATTGAACAACCGAGGGAGTCTTGTGGTGATAGGTACAGTTCATCATTACTTCACACTCAGCGCTACCCGATCAGTTCTCATTGTCCACCGACCAACTCCTTCAATCCGTTCTCATAACTCTTTTCCGCAAGTCGCAAACTGGCTTGGTAAACGCCGGAAATCGAACCATCGGCGGAAACCGTGTTCGCGAGCACAAATACTGCGAGCAGCAACATAGTGGCGACAGTCGCCAGTTGTGGCGAGACAATTGGATCCAACAGCAGCCTCAGCCATGAAGCAAATCTCGCTGACAGGGGCGCGCGAACTTCCGCTGCAGTCAGGGTCCCGAGGGTGGCTTGTAAAATCCTTTGATTCAGCCCAAATGGAACAGGCTTCGCTTCAGCGATATAGGTGTAGCAGGCGCCGATTGACCGCACGACTTCACCTGGAAGTTCGGTGCAGCGATCGCATAACGCTGCGTGCCGTTCCCAGCGATGGTAAAAAGGCGCTGGCAAAAATCCGTCGAGATAATCGGTTAATGACTCTTCAAACTCACTACAGGTCATCGCCGTCTCCGGCATGGTGCTTTGCAGGATCAGCGCCTCGAGTTCGCGTGTAGGCGGTGGCACCTCAGCGACCCGGCAAGCCTGCATCGTATTTTTGACCTCGCTCAGCGTTTGGTGACAGACCGGGCAACGCAGGGCGTGCTCGGAAAAGGCACGATGCGTTTCAGCATCAAGCGCTGTCTCCAGATAGTCACTGAGTTGGTTCTCAAACTCCTCACAGAGCATTTTGTTTCTCTCTTCCGCCCTCATCTCTATTTAAACCGGGCTCATTGCCACAACTTTCATCCGGCGCAATATTTTTGCCAGTTCAATTCGGCCGCGATTGATCCGCGACTTAACCGTGCCCTCGGGGATTTTCAAAAGCGTGACGATCTCCTGATAACTCAACTCTTCAATGTCGCGCAAAATGACGCACGTGCGGAGGTCAGGTGAAAGCTTATCAATGCCGCTTTGCACTTGAGCTCCCAGCTCGCGTCGTTCCATCTCATCCTGGGCCGAGCCGCTGGAGTTATGCAGGTGATAGGTGTGGTCGGCCAGATCATCTGCGTGATGATCGTGTGGCGTGCGCTGTCGCTTGCGGTAATCGTCGATGATCAGATTGCGTGCGAGCCGCATCAGCCAGTTTTGCAAATCACCCTGCTTGGAATCGTACTGATCCAGGGAACGGTAAACGCGAACAAAAACTTCCTGCGTCAGGTCTTCTGCTGCATCGGCGCGCGAAGTGAAGCGATAAGCGAGGTTATAAATCCGGCGTGAGTAACTCTGAACAACTTCCTCCCAGGCCGCCCCGTCTCCGGCGCGACATCTGCGAATAAGTTCGGCTCCTTCGTTGGCGGCCAAAGCCCTTACAGCCCCCACTTACGTTTTCTCCGGTTGACGAGCGCCTGGTCTCAAACTACCGACAAGGAGAACGTCCCTGTCGAGAGCGGTTACGATGGTTTAGCTCTGAAAGTTCCAGCCGCGCCCTCAGCAGTTGATTCTGTGGAAGGCGAATGGATTGCCGATGAGAAGCGAACGAAGGGCATCCATTCTGCCCATTCTTGCCGGTTGCTTCAAAACTGTAGTAGCCTCTCCCGACGGCCCAATATCTTGTGGTTTGCTTTCCAATTAAGTCAAGTTTCCGAAATACACCATTCGCTGAGACTGGATCTCTTTGAAGTCAGCTGCTCGAAAATATCTTGAGTTTGGCGTCCTTTGCGCTGTCGCAGTGGGAATTCTGTGGTGGTTTGGCCGCAAGCTCGACTGGTCGGAAGTGCGCGAGGCTCTCGGACACACCAATAAGTCCCTGCTCGCAGTCGCTATTGTCCTGGTTTGTTCTTCTTACCTTTTGCGGGCCTATCGTTGGGGAGCTTTACTCGCTCCATTAGGTCCCGCTCGGATCAAGCATCTATTTGCCGCGACAACGATTGGTTTTGCCGCCGTTTTCTTGATCGGACGGATGGGCGAGGTTGTCAGGCCAGTGATGTTGCCATTGAAAGAGCCTCGTGTGCGCGCGAGTGCCTCGTTCGTCACGATCATGGTCGAACGAATATATGACATGCTGGCAGTAGTAATTCTCTTCGCTGCCAACCTGCTTTGGTTTGTTCCGCCCAGTAATGTCGCAGGCCAACTTTCACGGGTCCGAATGGCGGGCGTTGTGCTCCTCATCGTCGTGCTTTCAGGGGTGGCAGTTCTGGTTTGGTTTCGATGGAAATCGGCGATTGCCGTTAGTTGGGTAAATCGCCGGTTAAGGCGTTGGACATTCATTCCCCAGCGCGTTACGCGCGTGATCGTCAGCACGATGGAACAATTGGCGCGGGCCCTGCGGGTCCTGGCAAATGCACGAGAACTGGCCGTAACAATCGCCTGGACCGCGCTGATCTGGGGCGGAATCGTAATAGCAAACCTGTTGGTATTGCGCGCGTTCGGACTCAACTTCGGAGTAACTGAGGCGATCTTCGTCCTAGGATGGTCTCTTGTGGGATCCCTGGTGCCAACTCCAGGTGGCGCCGCTGGTGCTTTCCATGCGGCAACGGCAGCGGGATTGATCCTCCTGGGCGTCGAACGCGAAACCGCCGCGGCAATTTCCATCGTGATGCACGTGATCGACTTCGGCCCTTCCGTAATTTTCGGATTTTTCTATTTTGTTCGCGGCGATATCAATTTCGCGCGCCTGCGCTCCTTGTCGTCACCGGAAGCGGTAGAACATGCAGTAGAGGACGAAAGCATCGCTCCTGAAGACAACGGTGTGGTGCTCGAAGGCGAGCTTGAAGGCATTGCAGCCAGTAAGTAGGAACTCAATAGATGAGGTTTCGGAAACTTTCCCTGAGGTTGACTAGATATGAAGTGTCCATTCTGCGGTTACCTTGAAGACAAAGTTGTGGATTCGCGCGAATCGCGCGAAGGTGAGGCGATCCGGCGGCGGCGGGAATGTCTGCGCTGCGAAAGACGCTTTACCTCTTATGAACGAATCGACGAGATTCCGTACATGGTTGTGAAGAAGGACGGCCGCCGCGAGACATTCGATAGAAATAAGGTTATGGCGGGCCTGCTGCGAGCATGCGAAAAGCGCCCAGTGGCGTCTTCGAAGCTCGACTCAATCGTGAACGCTATCGAGAAGTACGTTCAGGAGTCGTCGGAACGCGAACGTCCGACGAGCAAGATTGGCGAAATGATCATGCGTCGCCTGAAGGAACTCGATAAAGTGGCCTATGTTCGTTTTGCTTCGGTCTACCTTGAGTTCGAAGATGTCTCGGAATTCATGACCGAACTGAAACATCTGGTGCGTACGCGCGCATCGTCAGGCAGCAAGAAATCCTGAACTCGAGCGAACTTCAATTCCGTGCCTAATGATTAAACCAATCCGCATAACCGGTCTGGAAAGGCTTGAACTCCTGCGGCTCCGCGATCGCGTCGGGCGTTTGTTTGCCGCTTTGCAGGAAGCCACGGTCGCGGAAGACCCATTAGCTTCCGGGGCCTGGGCGCCGCCAGTCGATCTCTGCGAAGCGACTGATGCGCTTTATGTGCGAGTCGAACTTCCCGGGCTCAATGCAGCACAAATTCAGATCGGACTGACGAACACTCAATTGCGGATCTGGGGGGAAAAAAAGCGGAGTGTTGCGGCGCATCCCATCACTTCGCATCTTTGTTCAGAACGCAGCTATGGACGGTTCAGCCGTCTTGTCCCTCTGCGCTGGACGTTCAGCGTTCGCGACGCCACCGCTGAGCTGAAGAACGGGCTATTGCTGATTCGCCTTCCCAAAATCGAGGATAGACGTGGAGTGGAGTTCAAACTCACGGTCACAGAGACAAAGGACAAGTTCACGCCCAGCGAATCAGAACCTTTTACTGATTAATGAAGTAGAATCAATTTATGGCAATCATCAAAGAAGCAGACATAACTCAGGGACTAGAAACAACGGATGCCGACCAACAGCTGCAGATTCCCAACGATCTGCCGGTATTGCCCCTCCGCGATATCGTTATTTATCCGTTCATGATCGTTCCGCTCTTTGTCTCGCGAGAAAAATCAATTCGCGCGGTTGATGAGGCATTAGGTGAGAATCGCATGATTCTGCTCGCTTCTCAGAAAGATCTCGACAAAGAAGAACCAGCGGCAGACGACCTCTATCGCGTCGGCACGGCTGCGGTAATCATGCGCATGCTGAAGTTGCCGGATGGACGCATCAGGATCCTGGTGCAGGGTCTGGCTCGTGCAGAGATTGAATCAGTTGACACTAACGGCGAATACATTCGCTCGCGGGTGAAGGTAATGCAGGAGATACTCCCGCCTGAGCGTTCACTCGAAGTGGAAGCTTTGATTCGGAACGTCCGCGCTTCGATGGAGAAAGCCATCAATCTCGGGAAGAACATTTCTCCCGAAGTGATGGCAATCATTGCGAACCTGGACGACGCCGGTCGTCTCGCTGACCTTTCCGCTTCGAATCTCGAGTTGAAGGTAGAAGACGCGCAATCGGTGCTCGATATTCCCGACACTACTGTGCGACTGCGGCGCGTCAATGAACTCCTTAACAAAGAGATCGAAGTCCTGACGGTGCAGCAGGAAATTAATACCCAAGCCCGCGCTGATATTGATCGCTCTCAGAGAGAGTTTTATCTGCGTCAACAGATGAAGGCGATTCAAAGTGAGCTTGGAGAAGGTAATGAGCTCGCGGAAGAGATTGCCCAGTTCCGGGAAAAAATCGAAGCCGCGGGCATGCCGAAGACAGCTGAAGACGAAGCGCTCCGGCAATTGAAAAAACTCGAACGGATGCACCCTGATGCCGCCGAAACTGCAACACTCCGAAATTGGATGGAGATCATGACTGATCTGCCTTGGTCGAAAGCCTCGGCTGACAACCTCGATCTAAAGAAGGCGGAAGAGATCCTCAACGAGGATCATTACGGGCTGGAGAAAGTTAAAGACCGAATCATCGAAGCTCTCG
Source organism: Pyrinomonadaceae bacterium (assembly GCA_041750995.1). Lineage (GTDB taxonomy): Bacteria > Acidobacteriota > Blastocatellia > Pyrinomonadales > Pyrinomonadaceae > PSRF01. The sequence goes on from JBGSYG010000065.1 coordinate 256,312, forward strand.
CGGTACGGAAGTTAAAAGAGAAACCGAAGGGCCCGATCCTCTGCCTCGTGGGCCCTCCGGGTGTTGGCAAGACCTCGTTAGGGCGCTCGGTGGCGCGCGCTCTGGGGCGAAAGTTCGTGCGGCTCTCCCTCGGCGGAGTACACGATGAGGCGGAAATTCGCGGACACCGGCGGACCTATGTTGGAGCAATGCCGGGTCGCGTCGTTCAAGCGATTCAACAGGCCGGCACCAACAATCCGCTAATCATGCTCGACGAGATCGATAAAGTCGGCGCTGATTTTCGTGGCGACCCCTCATCCGCGCTTCTTGAGGTTCTCGATCCGGAGCAGAACAATAGTTTTCGCGATAACTATCTCGGACTAACCTTCGATCTCTCAAACGTAATCTTCATGACTACGGCGAACGTGCTGGACACGATTCAGCCGGCATTGCGCGACCGCATGGAGGTAATTCGACTCGCCGGTTACACGGAAGAAGAGAAGCGCGAGATTGCCGTGCGTCACCTGTTGCCAAAACAGATGGAAGAGAATGGCATCACTGCGCGTGACCTGCACATTTCCAAAACCGCGCTAACGGCAATCATCCAGCAATACACACAAGAAGCCGGACTGCGACAGCTCGAACGCGAAATTTCCAGAATCAGCCGTAAGGTTGCGCGGCGCATCGCCGAAGGGCACAAAGGCGCCGTCAGAGTTTCGCTGAAAAACCTTCATGAGTTCTTAGGCGCTCCGAAGATCATTCCTGAGGAAGTGCTGAAGAAGGATCAAATCGGCGTGGCCACTGGCCTGGCGTGGACGGCAGTCGGCGGTGATGTGCTGTTCGTTGAAGCACTCCGGATGAAAGGTAAGGGGAATCTGGTGCTGACGGGACAGCTGGGCGAAGTGATGCGTGAATCTGCGCAGGCAGCTTATTCGTATGCAAAGTCCAGAGCTAAGGAACTGGAAATCAATGAAGAGGACTTTGCTAACTACGATCTCCATATCCACATTCCCGAGGGCGCAATTCCCAAGGATGGTCCTTCTGCGGGAATCACGCTCGCAACGGCAATGGTTTCGGCTCTTTCGCAACGCCCAATTTTGAAAGATGTGGCGATGACTGGAGAAATCACGTTGCGAGGAAATGTGCTTCCCGTGGGTGGAGTCAAGGAAAAGGTTTTAGCCGCACGCCGTGCGCGCGTTTCGACGATCCTGCTGCCGCTGCAGAACAAGCGCGACCTTGATGAAGTTCCAAAGGAACCCTTCAAGGATATTAAATTCGTATTTGTCGAGAATATGCGGCAGGTGTTTCGTGAAGCGCTAAAGGAGAAAGTGGTTCCTCCGGTGACTTCCGGACCAAGGCCGCATCGTTTGCCGCAGGCAGCAACCAGTCGGGTGAATCAATAGCGAAAGTTCAAAGTCCTAGGTCCTAAGGTCCAACGTCCCTTTGCTAAGCAGACTTTAGACATTGGCATTAGCCGTTGGACTTTGGACTCAGGACTATTGGTACAGGTAAGAAAAGCTCTTCTTTTGATCCCACTCAATACTTTCAATATTGACTGCATCCTTCGCAAGCAGCTCTGCACTAATCTGATCCGTCTTGACCTCGGGACTGATTTCCACTGAGTAGGCAATCGTGCCGAGCGGCTCTTTCTCGCTCTGGCTGAGCACCCGCAATTCCGAGTCAAATCCGTGCGACTGCAACACCTCTCGCAAAGCAGTTTGCGTTTGCGGGACGTTCCGCGATTCAATCTTCAATTCCATCGAACGGAAAACCTGCTCACGCTCGCGATACTCAAGCACCCAGAGCAGTAGCACAGAAAAGATCGTGAGAATCAGCGCCAGATCCCAACGCCCCACGCCTGTGCCTAAGCCAATAGCGAGGCTGATCAGCAACACCGTGATCTCCTTGGGATCGCGGATGTTCGTGCGGAATCGGACGACGGACACCGCGGCAAAAATGCCAAACGCGCGCGCTGCGTTGTCTCCCACGATGATCATTAGCGCCGACGCCACAACCGCGAGCAGGATTTGTGTTTGAGCAACGTAGGGATTCGGCTTGAGACCCAGCACGCGCCGCCGCGGACGATAAGCCAGAACCGCCCCGAGGATCGCCGCCAGTATTAGACGCAACGACAGCTGTGTCAGCACCTCGGCCCAGCTGAGCGCGCGGCCAGTTGTCTTACTCTGCTCCGGAGTATTAAAGATTTCGCCAAAGATGCCGGGGGCGTCGGAACTGCGCGCCGGAGTCTCCTGAGGGACCGGACGCGGTTCCGCCTGATTAGGTTCCAAACGCGCGTCAGTTGCGGCCGGGGCCGCCCCTTCGCGTCGTTGCTCGGCACTCTTGCTGGCGAGGAAGTAAACAGCGAACGCGCTTATCAATAGCACGCCGAGGAAAACGACGATCAAGGTGATCGTTTCTTTGCGGTTTTTGAAACTTAGCTTAAACAAGCATCTTTCCTCTGACCATCGCCGTATCGTCAGCACCCTGCCCGACGAAAAATGCCTGGCTATCGAATCGCTCTCCCCCTGGTGTAATTGGAATAGGCCGGTAGGTACCGTTAGCTTGCAGCTCTCTCGCCTTGACGTTGTCTCGCAAATACGCAGCGAGCACTACATCTTTCAAAAAACTCTTGATTTGCCGATCTTGCACAGGAGCCAACACTTCAATGCGGTGTTTTAAATTTCGAGCCATGAGGTCGGCGCTACCGATGTAAATCTTCTCCTCGCCGCCGCTCTCAAAATAGAAAACGCGGCTATGTTCCAGGAAGCGCCCGACGACACTCCGAACCGTAATTGACTCCGAAAGACCGGGAACCCCGGGACGCAGCATACAAATGCCGCGGATGATCAGATCGATTTTTACGCCCGCCTGTGCGGCCTCGTAGAACTTCATAATCATCTGCTTGTCAGCAAGCCGATTAAACTTTGCCACAATCCGCGCGGGACGACCGGCTTTTTGGTTTTCAATTTCGCGGTCGATTAAGGCGTTGATTTGCGCACGCAGAGTCACCGGCGCCACGAACAGGCGGCGATAATCAGTTTGCCGCGAGCAGCCAGTCAAATAGTTAAAGAGCTCTGTAGCGTCAGCGCCAATCTGCTCGTCGGCGGTAAAGAGACCCACGTCGGTGTAGGTGCACGACGTCGTTGGGTTGTAATTACCTGAAGCAATGTGCGCATACCGGGTCAGCAAGTCTCCTTCGCGGCGCACCACAAGGGTAAGCTTTCCGTGCGTCTTAAGACCGAGGATGCCGTACACAACGTGGACGCCGGCTTGATCCAACTTTCGAGCCCACTCAATGTTGTGCTCTTCGTCGAAGCGCGCCTTCAGTTCAATTAATGCCGTCACCTGTTTGCCTTGTTCACTGGCGCGGATCAGCGCCGGTGGAATCGGCGAATCAGGACCGGTGCGATAGAGACACATCTTGATTGCAACGACATCGGGATCGGTTACGGCTTCGTTAATGAAGTCTGTGACACACTCGTAGGAGTCGTAGGGATGGTGCACGAGTATGTCGCGCTCCTTGATCAAATCGAACAGCGGCTTGCCTGACTGCAACCTCTCCGAAACTGTCGGCGAGAAAGGATGATCTTTTAGGTCGGGGCGATCAATCTCATAAAGCGCCATCAAATCCTGGATGCTTAAAGGGCCTTCGACCTCATAGACGTCATCTTCGACGAGGTTGAGAGACTCTGTCAGGTACTTGCGCAAAACTTCCGGCATTTCTGCTGCAATCTCAAGCCGCACTGGACTCCCAAAGCGACGTTGCCGAATCTCGCGCTGCAAGACGCGCAACAGATCTTCAGCTTCCTCCTCGCGAATTTCGATGTCGGCATCGCGTGTCACCCGAAACGTATAGCTGGGGCCGGGATCCATACCGGGAAACAGGCTGCAGATGTTTGCCTGAATTAACTCTTCAACGAGGACAAATGTATCTGGGCGATCTTCAATTGGAACCAGGCGCGGAACGACCGACGGCACCTTGATGCGGACAAAGCGCGGCTCGTTTTTAAACTTAGGCGGATCCGCCGGCGATGGTCCATCTGAAGCCTGCACCACCAAACCGAGGTTCAAGCTAAGCGGCGAGATGTAGGGAAACGGATGCGTCGGGTCGACGGCAAGGGGCGTCAAGACCGGAAAAACTTTCTCGCTGTAGTAAACATCAAGCCGCTGCTTCTCAGTGTCACTCAATGAGTGATAAGACGTGACGACGATCCCCTCGGATTCCAATTGCGGAAGTATTTCTGCAGTCAAGCACCGCTGCTGCTCTGCAACGAAGGGAGTCACGCTTTCACGGATCATCTGCAGTTGCTCGCGGCATGTCATGCCGTCGAGAGAAAGCTGATCGCATCCTTCTTCGAGCTCATCCTTCAAACCTGAGACGCGAATCATGAAAAACTCGTCGAGGTTAGAGCTAAAGATCGAAAGGAACTTGAGTCTTTCCAGAGGCGGATTATTGCTGTCCAGCGCCTCTTCAAGCACACGGCGATGAAACTGGAGAAGGCTGGCCTCTCGATTAATGAATAGTTCGGAGGCCGGCAGTTGATTTAATTCCAGTTTCGGCTTTATCGGAGTCGTCGCCGGGGTCGCTGGGGTTTGTTGTTGTTCTACTACTGTTGACATGATTTTCTGCTCTTCACTGCGTTTTGGCGTTGTAATCGTTCCCGCAAGGTTTTTCTAACTTAACTTAACCTCGCAACAACTCGAAATGCCCTACAGGAGAGCTGGGGCGCATGGCTGTTGGGGGAACTAGCCTTTAGTTCCTGGGCAAGCTCTGTTCCATTAGCTACTCGCTTTTTACATTAGATTCAAAGCATCGGGCTAGTTGCTCAGAAACTGATGATTTAGGCGGTTACGGGAAAAAAGGACAAGATAACCGCTGTATTGATTTAGTGCTATCCGCTTGAATTTGAACCAGCCTTGCGTAGCCGTTTTGCTGGACGATCATAAGCTTGAAGGGTCGGGAGCCTAACGATTTGATCCGCCTCGACGACGAAATGGTAAGCGGCTTTGGGGGCTTTGTGATTAGGTCACCGATGGCAATTGCCCGGTCGCCGGTCTTAGGCCGACCACTCCAGCAGGGAAAGGAGCTAATCGTACCCTGAATATCGCAGGCAACAATGCTCCGTGACATGGTTATTTCAGGCAAATCGTCTGGTTCAAGCTTACACGGGACCCGCTCGCGATTGCCACTTGAGAGTGCCCCCACGCTGCAATCGCTGGAACTTGTTTTCTTTCGGCGCGTGCCAACCTTAGGAAGGCCAAAATGCATCTGTAGGTAGTGTCGTTTTCTGGTGGAAAACTTCACCGTTTTAGCATTTGTTTAGAATAGGGATTGTTTGACACCCCGGAAAAGCGTGTGTTAACCTCCGGCTTGGTTGTGCCCCCGCAATTAACGGGCTCATGTCATAGAGGAACTTCAGGTTACCTCAGCAATCATCATCATATTTATCCAGCGACCTGGACCCGAGCGTCGCTCAGAGTTTGCGCAGATGGCGTTGTAAGGAGAGAGATTTGAATTCGTCCCGATTCCCTCGAAAATTTTCGCGCTTGGCATTGGCTATTGCAGCTGCGGCATTCATCGTTCCAGCTACCAGCAGTTTCGCACAAATCCCCGCGGGTTCTTCGGCGCGGAATATTCAGAACGATGTTGAGAAAGCGGATCCGCGCGTTACGCAGCTGATTACCAAAGCCGAAGATCACTTCCGCAAAGGCAAGCTGAATCTCGATGACAACAAGCGAGAGCAAGCCCGCGACGAGTTCGATCGTGCAGTCGATGCAATTCTTGAATCGGGCATGGACGTGCGTGCCAGTCAGCGTCTCCAGGTTTTCTATCTGGAACTTGTCGAGCGAATCTATCGCGAAGAAGTTCCTACTAACTCGTCTCCCTCTGTTAATACCACTCAACTAGTAGCGCAGAATACGCAGACACCCAAGCCACAACAAATCGGATTTCTGGACCAGAGATTTGAGCCGTCACCGCTTGATGAGCTGAGCAAGTTAGTGCTCACGCCTGATGAGCAGACCGTTTCCGACGCCGATGTCGTTGCGTTGGAACAGGCGAAGAACAACGTCAACTTCAAGTTCACGATCAACCCTCTAATTCAGCAATACATCAATTTCTATCAAGGCCGTGGTCGCTCCACGATGGAGTCGGGGCTGCGAAAGTCTGGCCAGTACATGAGACTGGCGCGTCAGATTTTTGCGAAGGAAGGCGTGCCGGTTGATATCACCTGGCTGGGTCAGGTTGAGAGCGCCTGGAAGCCGAAAGCGATGTCGTGGGCAGCAGCTTCAGGTCTCTGGCAGTTCATTCCCGGTACCGGTCGTCAATACGGTTTGCGGCAGACGGCTTGGATCGATGAGCGCAACAGCTTTGAGCAAGCGACGACAGCTTCGGCTCGTTATCTAAGAGATTTGGCAGCTCATTATCAGGGCGATTGGGAACTCGCGATGGCGGCGTACAACACCGGCGCCGGCAATGTCGATCGAGCTATTTCGAGGGCAGGCAGCCGCAGCTTCTGGGCGATTTATCCCTATATTGCTCAAGAGACACGCAACTACGTTCCCAACATCCTCGCGACGATTTTAATTGCGAAGAATCCCGAGAAGTATGGGTTTAAAGGAATCAAGACTGACACGCCGATGTCTTACGATCGCGTGCAGGTGCCGACTGCAACCAGTCTGCAGCTGATTGCTTCCGCTACCGACACTTCAGTCGATCACATACGCAGTCTTAATCCGGAACTGAAGCGCGATATTACCCCTCGAGGCGAGGCCTACGCAGTGCGCGTTCCCGGTGGCCGCTCGGGTCAGCTAGTAGCAGTGCTCAAGCGAATCCCTGGCGACAGGCGCGAGTCGGCCCGTGTGATTTCGATCGCTCCGGGTGAAGACCTACAGACCGTTGCTAATCGAACGGGCGTTAGCGTTTCGCAATTGCAGACGATGAACAGTGGCGTCGATTTGAAGTCGACCACGAAGCTTGTGGTTCCCAACAGCACGGTTAAATTAACCAGCTGGCGTCGCGCTCAGCCGGGTGCGAATGAAGCGCCGGCGGCAGGTTTAACGAAGGTTCGCGCCCGCAAGGGTGACACGATTGCGAGAATTGCTTCCTCGCGTAATCTTGATGCCAACGAACTGGCGCGGCTGAACGGTGTTTCACCGGAAGCTGAATTAAAGGCAGGTCAGGAAATCAGATTGCCGGCAACAGCTGGCGCGGCTCCCTCACGCCGTCGTTAGTATTTCGACAGTGTAGATACACGCGGGTTATTCAACGCGTGAAAAATCAGGAGCGCGCTTGCGATCGAATTCGTGAGCGCGCTTTTTCGTGAATCGTGAAGTGAATCGTGAACGTGAATCGTAGGCGATCCTCGAAACCTGGACTCGAAACCTAAAACCTAAAACCTAAAACCTGAAACCTGAAACTCGAAACTCGAAACTCATAACGTTCCCAGGAGCTTCCTCACATGCTCTTCCGCACCCTCTCCGCTGCTGTCTATGGCATCGACGCAGACCTCGTTGACATAGAAGTCGACTTAGCCCCTATCCGAGGCGAATCCGACAAACTCACGGTAACCATTGTTGGTTTGCCCGATGCGGCGGTGCGCGAATCGCGTGAGCGCATTCGCGCCGCAATCACCAACTGCGCGTTCTTCTTTCCGTTTGAGAAGGTCACGATCAACCTCGCGCCTGCCGACGTGCGCAAGGAGGGCGCTAGCTTCGATCTGCCGATAGCCCTTGGCATCCTCGGCGCAAACGGAGATCTGGCGCAGGAAAATAATCTGATCAATGTGCTGTGCGTCGGTGAGTTGTCGCTCGACGGCCGAGTTAGGCCTATCAAAGGCGCACTGCCCATCACGATTCTGGCGCGCGAAGCGTCGATCAAGCATGTCGTATTGCCGGATGAGAATGCGAAAGAAGCTGCCGTAGTTTCCGGCGTCAACGTTTATCCCGTCGCCGACCTGAGAGGCGCGGTTGAATTGGTTGCGGCCCTTAAGTCCACAAACCCGCCGGAACCTCTCAAAATAGACCCGGACGAATTGCTGATGAGGCCGGACAATTACAGCGTGGACTTTCGCGAAGTGCGCGGTCAGATCGCCGCCAAGCGAGCACTCGAGGTTGCTAGCGCCGGCTCGCACAACATTTTGCTGATTGGCCCACCAGGATCAGGCAAGACGATGTTGGCGAAGCGCTTGCCGACAATTTTGCCTCCTTTGGAATTTGAGGCAGCACTAGAGTTGACCAAGATTCATTCGGTTGCTGGCATGACGGGACGAGCTGGACTTGTAACCGAGCGGCCGTTTCGTTCTCCTCATCACACGATCAGTGACGCCGGCTTAATTGGCGGTGGCGCCCTGCCGCGTCCCGGCGAAGTTTCGCTTGCGCATCATGGCGTGTTGTTTCTGGATGAGTTGCCGGAATTCGACCGCAGCGTCCTGGAAGTGCTGCGCCAACCTTTGGAAGATCAGAAAGTAACAATCAGCCGCGCCGCAATGTCGCTGACCTTCCCCGCGTCGTTCATGCTGGCCAGCGCGATGAATCCCTGCCCTTGTGGATTTTGGAACGACCCCACGCGTGAGTGTCGCTGCACGTCTTTGCAGATTCAACGTTACGTTGGTCGCATATCTGGTCCTTTGCTCGATCGGATCGATATTCATGTCGATGTTCCCGCGGTAAAGTTTCGCGAACTCGCCGGTGAGCCGGCGGCCGAGGCTGAAAGCTCGGCAAACATTCGCGACCGAGTGCTCCACGCCCGCGAGCGCCAGCGTCGTCGTTTGGGCGGTGAAAAGATATTCGCCAATGCAGCGATGACGCCGCGGATGATACGCCGCTTCTGTCGCATCGATGCCGAGAGCGAACAGATGCTGGAACGAGCGATGATTAAGCAGGGGTTGTCGGCTCGCGCCTACGATCGAATCTTGAAGGTGAGTCGGACGATTGCAGATCTCGAAGGTTCGGAAAAGATTCAATCGCCACACGTCTCAGAGGCCGTGGGTTATCGTTCGTTGGATCGAACCTATTGGACTTAAGTTCAAACCGAAGTGGCTCAAGTTGGAGACCGGCAGGGCCGGCCCCTTTGATTGATTTCTTGATCCTTGAAAGCAAAGCGCTCCCACCAGAAGGCTGCATCACGTACGAATCGCGCGCAAGCTCGGTCCTGCCTGAAGACGGAACTTGTCAGTACCTGCGTATCCCCGTATCCTTAAGAAACCCATAAGTTTTTGCTTTTAAAGGCAACGACGCGCTTAAAACGCCGCATCACACCCCCGCCAGAGGGTAACTGACCTCGCACCCCAAATATTGGGAAAACCCGGGGTTTAAACTTACCGCTCCTTGAAATTCGGCGGACGCGTGATAACTTGGCGTAAAGGTAAAACGGGCAAGCAGCAGGCAAAGCTTCTTGTCGTTCTAACTAAACGAACACGTGACCGCAGCCGAAACCGACACAGGAATAACCGATTACGGGCTGACACAGAGTGCCGCTCAGGGCGACATGGGAGCCTTTGAGCAGCTCTACCAGCGTCATAATCGGCGCGTCTATTCGCTCTGCTTGCGGATGACGGGAAATGTTTCGGAGGCTGAAGATCTCGCTCAGGAGGTCTTCATTCAGCTCTTTAGAAAAATTGGAAGCTTTCGTGGCGAGTCGGCTTTTACTACCTGGCTGCATCGGCTGACGGTGAACCAGGTGCTGATGCACTTCCGCAAACGCGGGGTGAAGATGGAGCAGACCACCGAGGATGGCGAAACCCCGGTGCAGATAGTTAAAGGCACGGAAAACCCCAACGCGATGCCGGTTGTTGACCGGATCGCCCTCGATAAAGCCATTTCGCAACTGCCGCCTGGGTATCGTACGGTTTTTACCCTTCACGATATCGAAGGGCACGAACACGAAGAAATCGCGCGGATGTTGGGGTGCTCGGTTGGCACCTCGAAATCCCAGCTTCATAAGGCCCGGATGAAGTTACGTGGTCTGTTGAGGCAACAGAAGACGAAGGAGTAGCTTCCAAGAGAGTTCGAACGGAAGTCACCCCAGAGCTGAGGCGAGGCGCCTCGGAGCACAAACTCAATGCAGTCTCCCCTTGATTGCTCAGACCATAAAGATCTAGAACGTGGTCGAGTTGAGGTAAGACAATGAACTGCGAGAAGTGTCAGGAACTAATTCACGATTTGGTTGACGGAGCGCTCAGCCGCGAGGATTCAGCGACGCTGAATGTTCATTTGGAAGATTGTATGTCGTGTGCCGATGTTCGCAACGACCTGCAATCGATCGTGAGTTTTTGTCAGCAGAACCGTGGCCAGTACGAGACCCCTCCTAACGAGCGCGGACTTTGGTTGCGCATTCGGAATGTGATCGAGGCGGAGCAAGCCGTTACGGCTGGCGCTCCGGCGCCGCCGGTGAAACGAAGTATTTGGCCCGCCTGGCTCAATCGCAGTTGGGAACTTTCGGTGCCCCAACTGACGGCAGCCTTCGCAGCAATCGTGGTGGTGGCTTCGCTCGCGACGGTGGTTGGTATTCGCCGCTGGGAGTCCACTGAGAAAGGTACTGCAGGTTTGGAAACGGTTCGGCCCATTAGTGCCGCCGCTGTGAATGTTCGAGATCGCTTTTCGCAACAGCAGCAAGCGATTGCTTATTGGAACGAGCGAGTGGAATTGAACAAGGCGCGTTGGAACGCGCAGATGCGTGAAACGTTTGACCGCAATCTGCAAGTGATCGATCAAGCGGTGAACGCTTCAATGGGCGAGCTTAATCGCAATCCCCATGACGAAGTTTCTGAGGAAATGCTGAACGCTGCTCTGAATGAAAAGCTTGCGTTACTGAAAGAGTTTTCTGATTTATAGTCCCCAAGCCCTGACTTTACAGATCTCAGATTTGAAATCTGAAATGACGCTGAGCCCGACACGGTATTGAAGAGCCCCACACCAATGAGCATGCGAACGTTGCCCGCGCGACTGCATTCATTCAGCGCGTTCAGGTTATTTCTAGTCCTTGTGATCGCGACGCTGGCGATCAGTCCAGCGTTGGCAGCTGCTCAGAAGCAGGTTTCCAAACGTTTTCCCGCTGGCAAGAACGTTCGCCTGGTAATCAGAAATATCTCAGGAAAAGTTACGGTTGAATCGTGGGATCGCGATGAAGTTAAAGTCAGCGCCACCATCGAATCGCCGTCGGCCAACGTCGTCCCTAAACAAGTAAGCGACGGTGTGCTGGTTGACGTGATGGGCGATAATCGCGGGCGCGGCGATGTTGGCAACGTTAATTTCCGAGTTCAAGTGCCTGCGAACTTTAGCGTCGATATCGCCACCATCAATGGCGACATTACCATCAATAACATTCGTAGCAAGGCGGTGCGCGCACACGTTACCGCGGACGGCGACATTGAATTGATCGGCATCGTTTCCCCGACCGTGTTTGCGCAAAACATGACCGGAAATATTTTCTTCGATGGTGAAGTTTCGCGTGGCGGTTCTTATCAATTCCAGGCCGGCAAAGGCGACATCTCAATCAGAATTCCGGCGAATTCGACTTTCGATCTTACGGCTTCAGCCCCCGACAAGAGATTGGCGCTGGGTCAGTTTTGGAACAGCGGCTTCCGGACAGTCGGTGAGGGGAAAAAATTTAGTAAGACCGTAGTCGAGGTCAACGATGGTCGCGCGAAAGTGCTGATCAGAAACTTTGACGGCGGCATCACCTTCGTCAGACGCTAAAGACATTTTCCATACCTATCGACGCGGGCGCCTCTCTCCTTCAAGAGGCGCTTTTTTTGTGTAGAGCAGGTTCTGTTCGAATGTTACTATCGCCTTGAAACTTTGTTGGTAAGAAGCACGCCCGGGTTTTCGTCTCATACGCCCTGATGCGATTCAAAAAAAACCGCAACACTCAATTAATAGTCCTCCTCCACCTGTTACTTCTGGCGCTACCGGTATTGGCGCAGGAGAAGCCGCAGCAGCCGACCCTTGATGTCACTAAACTGCGGAAGCGCACAGTTATCAGACATGAGGCTGCAAATCTTGGTTACGGTGGCACGGTAACGCTGGTCGGAGCGCCAAGCGGCTCGATAACGATCGAGGGTTGGCCTCGTGCTGAAGTAGAGCTGACCGCAGAGATTGAACTATTAGGTGCGACTGAAGAAGACCTCAATCTATTAGCAGTCGTAAACGGATTCATCTTCGAGGAAGGCGCAAACCACGTTCGCATTCTGAGCGTGGGCTCGCACGACAAAAAGTACATGCGTCGCACCGCCAAAGCCTTTCCCAAGAATCTGCTGGGACTTCCCTGGAAGATCGATTACCGCATCCGCGTGCCGGAATTTAGCGATCTTGAAATCAACGCCGGACGCGGTCCCATCAATTTCAAGGGCGTCGAAGGCTCGTTAGCATTAACGGCCACGGAGAGCGTTGCTCAGTTGATCGTAAGTGGCGGCGTTGTAAACGCGACGGTAGGCTCCGGAAAGCTCGATGTGAAGGTCACATCGCGCAGCTGGCGCGGAACCGGCGCCGATATCAGGCTGGCAGTGGGGGATATGACGGTGGAACTGCCGCCCGGATTTAGCGCCGACGTCGACGCGAGTATTCTGCGCACGGGAAAGATTGACGACAGCTTTGGGGAACTGCAGCCGCGTCAGCGCAACAGTATTACTCCGCAACTGATGCGCGCTCGCGCCGGGGCGGGTGGACCGTTTTTCAAGTTCACCGTCGCGGACGGGACGATCAATATCAAGAAAAGCGCCTTTTGATCTTTGGTCTTTGGCCTTCGTTTAGCTGACTCACGTTTTCTGAAGAAGCCCACTGTTGAAGTCATCTGCTGCAGAACATTAAGGACCAACGGCCAAAGACCCCGAAGACAAAGACAAGACACGCAGAACTTGTCACCCCTTGCGTGAGCTTGTATTCTCTCGAACCTTATGAGCATCAAGTCCGATTCGTGGATTCGGCGCATGGCGCAACAGCACGCCATGATCGAGCCATTCGAACCACAGCAAGTAAAACAAGTCGATGGTCGTCGCGTAGTTTCTTACGGCACCTCGAGCTATGGCTATGATGTGCGCTGCGCCGACGAGTTCAAACTTTTCACCAACATCTATAGCGCGATCGTAGACCCAAAAGAGTTCAACCCGAAAAGTTTTGTCGATATCAAAGATGATCATGTAATCATTCCTCCGAATAGTTTCGCACTCGCGCGCACAGTTGAATACTTCCGCATCCCGCGAAATGTGATGACGATCTGTTTAGGCAAAAGCACCTACGCGCGCTGCGGCATTATCGTCAATGTCACGCCCTTCGAGCCGGAGTGGGAAGGATATGTAACGCTTGAGTTTTCCAACACCACGCCGATGCCGGCAAAGATTTACGCGAACGAGGGTGTTGCCCAGGTATTGTTCTTCGAAGCTGACGAGGTCTGCGAAACCTCTTACAAGGATCGCGGCGGGAAATACCAGGGCCAGCAGGGCGTTACCCCACCGAAGCTCTAGTCTGTAGCTTGTCCCGCGAGTGATTCAATTTTGTGAAACAAAAATACTTGACATCACGGATTCCTGCTAATAAGGTGAGCTTCCATCTACGGCGCTTCGCTCTGGATCTTAACCCTTAGGGTTTCGGAACCGATACTCACGGGTTGGGAACCAAACTCAGCTTCCTATTAGCAAAATAGCGCACGCAGATCTTCACGCAGTAACGCAAAACAAAACCAGCGAGAAGCTCCGGATTATCAAGTTTCAATGTAGGCGCTAGTGCCGCCGTTTTCAGTGGTCATCCCAAAGTAAGCACGAACTAACGCCTACAGCAGTCCTTAGTTTCTGAAATCCGAAATGAAACCGCTCCGCAGAGCATTCAATAAGAGGAAGGGAATTTGGTCTCTGTTGAGCATGATGCCTCTTGGTAAACAAGAGTCTTAAGGAACGCGGAACCGTTTGAGTCCGGCGGCCAACAGAATTTGAACGAGATTAGCTATGAGCCGCGTAAAAAAGGAACACCATAGTATGGAAAGCAAGGTCAACAACCCGCCGGACGCTGGCAAGGTCAAAGTAGAGAAACGGTCAACTCCTCGACCTGTGTATCGAAAGTTGCGCGGTTATGCTTTTGATCCCAGCCTGTCCATGCACCTCGACACAGCCGTCATTAACGAGATCACTTACAAGGTTGACTGGGAGGACAAAGCCCAGAAAGGCATCGAAGGATTGATGCCTGGACCGATCGGTAAGTACATCGAAGTCGTCGACTATGATCCAGCGAGCGGCTCATTTTATGAACCCGTTGACCTCAACGATCCACATATCCTGGCCCAGGATGGATTGCCGCCCTCTGAGGGCAACCCGCAGTTTCATCAACAGATGGTCTACGCGGTCACTATGACTACGATCCGCAACTTCGAACGCGCACTCGGGCGACCAGCGTTGTGGGCTCCGCGGCTCCGTCGCGATGGTGGCATACGTTACGAGTTCGTGGAGCGGTTGCGCGTGTACCCACATGCTCTGCGCGAGGCTAATGCGTATTACAGTCCCGAAAAGAAGGCGCTCTTGTTTGGTTATTTTCCGGCCTCGTTCGAGAGTCCCGAACGTTACTTGCCCGGAGGCATTGTTTTTAGTTGCCTTTCGCATGACATCATTGCTCATGAGACCAGTCATGCCCTGCTGGATGGAATGCACAGCCGTTTTACGGAAGCCAACCATCGCGACACCTATGCCTTTCATGAAGCATTTGCTGACATAGTTGCACTCTTTCAACACTTCAGCTTTCCCGAGGTTTTGCGTCATCAGATTGCTCGCACCCGCGGAGACCTCGCATCCCATAACTTGCTGGGCGAGTTGGCGCAACAGTTTGGTGAAGCCATCGGCAATTATGGCGCGTTGCGCGACGCAATCGGAAACATTGACAAGGCAACTGGTAAATGGAAACCCCACGATCCCAAACCTGAAGATTACGAGAACACGACTGAGCCACATGCCCGCGGCGCAATCCTGGTAGCTGCTATTTTCGATGCCTTCCTGGCCATATACAAAAGCCGCGTCGGTGACCTCCTGCGCATCGCCAGCAGCGGCACAGGGATTCTGCAGGAAGGCGAACTCCACCCCGACCTGGTAAACCGGCTTGCTTCGGAAGCCTCCAAGTCCGCACAGCACGTCCTGAACGCCTGCATCCGCGCCCTCGACTATTGCCCGCCGGTCGACATCAACTTTGGCGACTACCTCCGAGCAATCATTACCGCCGACGTTGACCTGGTTCCCGATGATGACCGTGGTTATCGCATCGCCTTCATCGAAGCCTTTCGGCGGCGGGGCATCTATCCGCGGGACGTACGTACTCTATCAGCGGAAAGCCTGCGCTGGCCTCTTGTCACGGGAAGCCAACAATTCTTCGAACCTCTGGCCCGACGTCTCCGGGAGGCGGCGAATGAGTTCACTTATTTTAGGAGTCGCCGGGAGGTATTCGACACGACTGAGAAGATCGGTTTTGAGCTGAATGACTGGATTGTCACGGAAGGCCATCAAGCTCTGAAGGAGTTCGGTAAGATCGCGGGCATCACCTTTGAGTTCAATCTGAAAGGGCTGCGTGGCACGAGAGTCGTCGGCTCTGGCAGTGCCGAAAGCGTACCGAAATTTCAGATCCACTCATTGCGGCCCGCGCGTCGTGTCGGACCGGATGGAACGTCTCTAAACCAACTCATCATTTCGATCATTCAAAGCCGCGATATTAAGGTTAAACAACTTCCTGGAGAGAAGCCTTTAAGTTTCATCTTTCGAGGTGGCAGCACACTGGTCCTTGACCTGGATACGATGCGGCTCCGCTACGCGATCACTAAAGACATTGCTGACGAGGCGCGTCTTGAGCGCCATACCCAATATCGCCGCGGTCTGATGAACGGCGGCTCGGCAAGGGCAACCTATTTCAGCCATCTAAGGAATGCCGCAGAACCTTTCGCATTGCTGCATCGCAGCGTTGACAGTGAGGTGCCATAACCATGCCAACCAAAAGAACCGCTACACAGTCGACTAAGAAAAAAGCTAGCAGGAAAGCTTTAGCTAAAAAGGAAACTAAGAAACGCATCGCCGCAAAGCCGAAAGCCCGAGAAGTCAGGGTGCGTATGTACAAGCAAGGGCTCGGTGACTGCTTCCTTCTTACCTTTCCCCGCAAGCCGGAGCCTTTTCACATGATGGTTGATTGCGGCGCTCTCAAAAGCAAGCATTACGGCGATCCGGAGATGAATGCGGCCGTGGGCAGCATCCAGCAGACGCTTCGTGACGAAGCTGCTAATGGATCCCGCAAAGAATCCGCTGGGCGTCTCGACGCGGTTGCGGTTACACATGAGCACTGGGACCACATCTCTGGCTTTCATCAGGCGAAGGCCATCTTTGACGCCATGGACGTTAAGAGAGTGTGGGTGGCGTGGACTGAAGAACCCGATAATAAGGCGGCGCAGCAACTCAAAAAAGAGTTCAAAAAGAAAAAGAAGGCGGTAAAAAAAGCAATGGCGCTTATCCCGGACCATAAGAAAGGAGACGAACATATGGGACTGTATAAACACGCCATTTCAGAATTATTCGGCTTCTTCGGCAGTCGGGCAGGCGATGGCCCGGCGGAAGGCGGGACTGAGGCAACGTGGGACTACATGCTCGAACTAGCAGGGAAGGAGTACTGCGACCCCAAAAAACAGCCGATGAAAATCGAGGGCGTCGACGACGTGCGCGTTTACATTCTGGGCCCACCCGAAGACCCCGACTACATAAGGAAGAAGTTGTCGAAAACAGAAACCTACGACGAAGGTAAGCAGAGCTTTTCTTTGTTTGACAGCTTCATGGCTGCGGTCGCCGGCGATGACGACGACTTCTCCGATCTCAGCTTGAGGGCCCGCCCCTTCGATGAGAGTTACAGCATACCCTTAGAAGAAGCGGGTAGCGCGGACTTCTTCACGAAGCGTTACGGCTTTCTTGACGGCGACGAGAACGAATGGCGTCGCATCGATCATGATTGGTTGAATATGGCTGGTGAGTTGGCGCTGCATCTCGACAGTTATACCAACAACACCTGTCTCGCCTTCGCTATTGAACTAGGCGAGCCCGGCGAAGGAAAGGTGCTGCTCTTTCCTGGAGACGCGCAGGTAGGCAACTGGCTTTCGTGGGGCGAGCTGACCTGGAACGTTAAGAACTCAAAAGGAGAAACAAAGAAAGTTACCGCCGAAGACCTCCTGGCGCGTGCAGTTCTCTACAAAGTCGGCCATCACGGTAGTCATAATGCGACGCTACGCAAGAAAGGGCTTGAGATGATGACTAGTCCCGAACTCGTAGCGATGATTCCCGTCCACCGGCGGACTGCCGAAGATCAGAAATGGGAGTTTCCATATCCGCCGCTTTGGGACGCGCTCAAGAAGAGGGCGCGCGGGCGAGTGCTGCTGGCTGACGCTCCAGACTTATCGGAAATTGAGTCGGATATCGAAAGGATGTTATCGCCGTCGGAGCGTAAGAGCTTTGAGAAGGCAACTACGTTTGAAGATTTGTACGTTGAGTATCGCATTCCGTTCTGACTCTGTGGACGAGCTACTGAATCCGCTTGTTACTGAATGAGCCCGGGCTGAACTTGATATGAGGTACCCAGTGAAGCGATTAGTTTTTATCTGCATACTTGCTGTCGGCGTCTCGACTTGGGCCCATCAAACTTTCGCCCAAAATTCACCTCCCCCGTCACAAATACCCTTTGTAACTGGAATCACTCCTCGTGAGGCGCCGAGTGGCGCAGTCATCCAACTCAATATCCAATCAGACATTCCGCCAGGGAGTCTAATGAAATATCGGTTGGCGATTGGTGGTGTGACGGCTCAGTTCTATCAAATCTATAAAGACGATTGGGCAACGATCGCTGCCGTTGTGCCTTACAACTTGAAGATCCCAGTCCGGCCTGTCGCGGGCAGCTCAACTCCTGTAGAAGTTCTTTTCTTTGATCCCCAAGAACAAGGGGGAATTGTTTACCATCAATTTAACGTTCTTGTCCCTACCGGGTTGAAAGGAAAGGAAGTAGAGATCAGTGCGGTAAGGGCGGTCACTGAGAATTACTTCGACATTACCTTTAACGACTACATTCCCCCTGAGCTTTGGCCGAAAGTAACAATCTTTTTCGATGACAAGGATGTCCAAAGAATATTCAGGATGAGTGAGCGATCGTTCACCGTAGAACGTCCGCCGGGGGTCTCTACTTCAATCTTCAATGTATATGCCAGGGTCGGGGACAATGAAACATCGGTTTTCAAGTATGACCGATTCGGAACAAAGCCGACGGCGACTCCAACTTCTACTCCAGTACTAGTGGAATCCCCTAAGTCCGTCTCGACACCTTTTATTTTGTTGAGTCTGCTGGGACTGCTGGCAGCCGGCGGCCTAGCGATCTATTTCTACCGAAAATCGAAACTCGCTCCCCAAATTGTTCCCACGACCGGTCCTCCCGAGGATGCTGAAGAACTGCACTTGCCTGAGGAGTTGCCGTCTGACCTCGTCGATGCCTGCGCCACAGGCGAATGCGTCTTGTATGCCGGGGCAGGGCTGAGCGCCCAGGCAGGTTTGCCTACCTGGAAGGATTTCGTTCTTGGTTTACTGCAGTGGGCACACGACAGCAAATTCATCGACGACGTTGAGGCGGCTTCCTATCGTGCCGAGGTAGATCGAGGCAAGGCTGACCCAGTCGCCGATAGCATTGTGAGCAGGCTAACTACGGAAGATCATCAGTCGGCCTTGAACAATTATCTGCAAAAAGTTTTCCTGAGACGGTCATCGCCATCAGAACTGCATTCGCAAGTCAAACGAATCAAGTTTTCTGCCGTCCTAACTACCAACTTTGACAGTCTGTTGGAGAGTGTTTACGAGGTTAAAAGCGAGCAGGTCTATACGCCGAAGGACACTGACCACTTGCTCGCTGCACTGACGAGACGAGCTTTCTTCCTTCTTAAGCTTTACGGGAGGCTCGACAGGAAGGACACGGTGATGGTAGCCCCGGCGCAGTACGAGGACGCCATCACAGGCAACACGCTCTTCTCGCAATTTATGGAGACACTGTTTTTTTCCCGCACTCTGCTTTTTATCGGTGCCAGCCTCGAGGGAATTGAGGCTTATTTGAAAGGAATCAGTCTTCCCAAGGAGGTCGCGCGAAAACACTACGCGGTGGTCGCTGTCACCGACCGCGCCTGGCGAGCCACGGCGGAACTTCTGGAACGGCGCTACGGAATAAAGGTCCTGCCTTACACCCC
Organism: Pyrinomonadaceae bacterium; assembly: GCA_041750995.1. Taxonomy (GTDB): domain Bacteria; phylum Acidobacteriota; class Blastocatellia; order Pyrinomonadales; family Pyrinomonadaceae; genus PSRF01. Next base: position 275,507 of record JBGSYG010000065.1, read on the forward strand.
GTGGAATGATTATGCGGAACTTAGAGATTTCCTAAACAAGCTTACGGATGCTGTTGCTGCACGTCAGGAAGGGACTACCGGCGGCACACAAAAGGTGTCGAGGCTGAAGCGCGTTACCCTGCACAACATCGGTCCGTTCGAAGACCTTAACTTGGAGCTCGATTTGGGGTTTGACGAGAAATGGCACATCTTTCTTGGGGATAACGGCGTCGGAAAATCGACGGTGCTAAAAGCCATCTCGCTCGCTCTTTGTGGTAAAGAGGCGCAGCATTATGCCGGACGACTGCTCAGGGATACGAGGCGTGATAAAGACGATCCGACAGAGGAAACGATTGGCACAATTACTCTGGAAACGGACAACAAAACAAGCTACGTGACAACTCTCAGACGCGATAAGAGAGGCGAGGTAGAACTAATTTCTACTACTGCCCGAGCGCTGGAGGCGGAAGGCTGGCTGGCTATTGGTTTTCCTCCGCTGCGCACCACAAGTTGGGACGCTCCAAAGGGGCCTGAGGCGGATCTGAAGAAGAAGTCTAGACCAGTTGTCAGCGACCTCTTGCCTTTGGTTAGCGGTGACGTGGATCCGCGACTCGATAAACTCAAGCAGTGGATCATAAATTTGGATTACGAGGATGCAAAGGACTTGAGCGCTGAAGGGCGTAATCGCGAGCTTATACAAAAACTATTCAACATCATCGGTGAGGTCGCCGAGGGCATGAAACTGACTTACAAGGGCGTCGACAAGGGAAGAAGAATCCTGGTGGAGACTCAGGACGGTACACTAATTCAATTGGAAGGTCTCAGCCAAGGCACCATCTCGCTAATTGGGTGGATCGGAATATTTATGCAACGTTTATACGAAGTTTTTGATGAGGACAAAGACCCGACGAAACGTTACGCATTGATCCTGATGGACGAAATCGACGCGCATATGCACCCGCTTTGGCAACGAACATTGGTTAATCACCTCAAGGAAATCTTTCCCAATGTGCAGTTTATTGTCACCACGCATTCGCCTTTGCTCATTAGGGGGATGCCTCCCCAGCAAGTAGTCCGCTTTGCCCGTGATGCCCACGGGAAAGTTACCATGCCGCCGCTTGAGCGAGATATGACCTTTGGCTACACGGATCAGCTGCTAACCAGCATGTTGTTCGGCTTGAAAGGGGAACTGGATGACACCACTGAGCGAAAGAAGGCACGATATTACGAGCTGTTTGAAATGAAGGATCGCACGGGGTACCAGGATGAGTATGAGCTCCTGAAGCAGGAGTTGATGATTCGCATTCCTCCCAGAACGGCAACATATGAAGAAAAACACGACAAGCAACTATTGGAGGTCCGGAGGATGAAGGAGCTTGGGGAGAAGCTCAAAGCAGTATCCGCAGAGGGCGGGCAGGTATTAATAGACCGAGCAGAGGGCCTGCGTTCAGGCATCGAGGGAGGTATCAAAAGTGATTCGAATTGATTTCGACCCGGTCGAATATCTGAAGTCTGGCACTTTGCTTTTTGTTCCGGATGACTTAAAGGATGCGGCGAATCTGGCAGCTAAACTGGAAGCTGCGATCGATCCTCTATCGCAATATGTTTACGCACAGTTCTCGCCAGAAACCCAGCAACAGATGAAGGACTTCGATGCTTCCGCCGCCGCCTTAGACGCGCTCAAAAACAGTCTTGTCGAAGAACTCAATAAAATTTTGAAGGGCGCTGGCGTTTTCGATAAAAAACGGTTTGCAGGAGTGACTCTGGGGAGAGAGACTTTGATCAAGGGGCTAACTAAACCGAAGCCACAAGCTGCGTTGAAGGATGACAGTCTAATCTCTTGCAACCGGCTGCTCTTGGAAGAAGCTTATTCGGAAGACCTTCTCCAAAATGCGAGGGCTGAGTGGAACGGGTGGGTTTCATTGGCGGAAGTCGCTACGAGCGATGTCATCGACCAGTGGGAGAAATGGAAAAAGCTGCGGCAGGATTGGATGGAGAACCTGGAGGAAGGTGAAAAGGGGAAGGCCTTCGAAGGGTTTAAAGCAAAGTTGGATGATGACATCTGGAAGGGTTTCAGAAATTGGCTGCTGGAGCATGTCTTTCGTAACAAATGCGCGTATTGCGAAACGCCGTTCGTAGGCTTTATCGGGGATGCGGAACACTTTAGGCCCAAGTGCGAAGTCAGCCAGTTGCGTGAGGACGGTAGTTCGCAGAAGGTCACTGTGGTCGATGAAGACAACAATGAGATAGCGCATCCGGGGTACTTCTGGTTAGCCTATAATTGGCAGAATCTCTTGCCCTCGTGTCATCTCTGCAACCGCTACGGCGGAAAGAAGACGCTGTTCCCCGTCACAATTTCCCATGTAGCAGTTCGGCGGTTAACCATCACCGAGATTGATCACCTTATCTCCAAGGAGAAGAGGAGCACCCTGGCAGAAGACATTTTTTACCTTCAGCCTAAAGACCTTGACGCTCAAGAGGGCCGGCTTTTATTACATCCCTATTACGATGAACCGCAGGATCACATCTACTTTGAAGTAGGCGGCAAGGCTGCCGAATGGAGAGGTAGCAAGCAAGGCGCGGTTTCGATACGAGTTTACGATCTGAATAACAGTAGCAAGGTTAAGGCGCGCGACCAAGGACAGCGAGAAGGTTTGCGAAGCTACTTTAGCAAGTTGTCTGGCACAAAGGTGGACTTGAACGAGTGGAAGAAGGCGATCCAGGAATTAAAGGACGAGTATTATCAAGGCGAGCGATCTTATGCTGTCGCTGTCTTCGACTACGTTCACCAGCAACTGGAAGGCACGGACATAGATCCGGACCGTTTATTAGGCGAGCGCCGCAAAACGACATAGCTGGTGACTCGGGACTTCCCAAGATAATTAACTCGATCACGCTTGCTAGGGAACGAACCAAAATCTTCAAAGTTGGAAACGGTTATGAAGTTGAGGGGTTTCTGCGAACTACGAGGATGCTTAGTGTGGAATCCGCTAACAATCTGAGAATAGGATTCGTTTATCTCTGATAGAATTGTTTCATGTCAGCGCCACACCCTGCTTCATCCGACAACAATGAAGACCTCCAGAGTCCAGTCTTATTGCCGGCTCCTGCCGACTCCACAATTCGAATTCTAAAATTTAAACGGCTCGATCCGCGCGCGGTGCTGCCGACGCGAGGTTCGCTCTTATCAGCGGGTTTGGATTTGTTTTGTATCGAGGAGCTGCGGCTTGAGCCGCACGCGCGTGTGCGCGCCCATACAGGTCTCAGTGTGGCGATTCCGGAAGGCTTCTACGGGCGGGTCGCGCCGCGCTCGGGACTTGCTGCGAATCACGGTCTCGACGTGCTCTCCGGTGTTATTGACGCGGACTATCGTGGCGAAATCGTCTGCCTGCTCTACAACACTGGCGCGGAGCCGGTGGTGCTTCCGGCGGGAAGCAAAATCTGCCAGCTGATCATCGAACAGATTATTATTCCCACTGCGGTTTGGAGCGAAGAACTGGAAGAGACGGCAAGGGGAGCGGGTGGGTTCGGATCGACGGGTAAGTAGAGTCTCAAGTCTCAGGTCTCAGTCTCAAAAACCTTTTCCATTTTCATTGGTCATACTTCCAAGCGCCGAGTCGCCGAGGCGCAGAGTCGCAAAGGAAACCAAGCAACCTCGTGAGCAGTTTAGAAAAGTGAGGTTAATTCGTGGACTCCGTGCGATTGCTGCACGCCGCCAGCCTTAAGCGATATTCAGTAGCGCGATGATTTTTGATTGAAGAACAACGCGAAGGCATGGGATCTTTCTTTGCAGCTTTGCAGCTTTGCAGCTTTGCGGCTCTGCGCTTTGGCGTCTCTTCTTAAATGAAAAATGGTAAATGAAAATGATGAATGGAAAATGTTTTGTCTTGAGCCTTAATTAATCGCGATTTGAAGCGCTTCGGAGAGTCCTTCAACCACGAGCACTAACCCGCGCGGGCTGGATACAGCTTCTTTGTCGGCCGTCTGGAAAAAGAGAAAGCCCTGTCTTGATTGATCGTTTGGAGTGAGGGGCGTCTTCAGATCCAGACCGTAGGCACCAAACTCTGTTTCAAATTGTTTCCGCGAGGTTGGGTTGTAAGCGAAAACCTCATTTGATTTCAGCACGCGTGAAATTGCTTGTTTAGGATTGAGGAGCTTCCATTCCTGGCCTGCGGCATCGCGCAAACGGAACCGAACTTTCTTGATTTCCACCGGGACGCCGCTCTCATATCCCAACTCCACTCGCATCGGCAGCACTCCGGCTAAAGGTAGATTTGCTTCAAAGAGATCCTGACTCTCCTCATCAGTGAGGAGGGGAGCGACGGCCACGACCAGCCCGCCTGCGGTCCCACCCTTAAGTTCTCCGGTCAGCGGCGGCAACTCCACTACTGGTTTGACCTTGTAAAGTGCGCCACCACACCCGCCAACGAACAGCAGTGCCACTGCGAAAAGAAAGGTTAGTTTCCAGCGAATCATGGTCGCCAATTTAGCACACGCCACCGAGGTAGCACAGACTTGTTAGGGGGATAGCGGGCGTCCCGCCCGCCCGCCATTACACCGCTAATTTGTTCGCGCTTCGCGCTCAGTGCGAGCGAGACGCCCGCGATCCGAAATAGCGTTGTGTTACTATTTTGAAAAAGATGATTAGACCATTTGGCTCGGTCCACCCGCAGGTACATAGCTCTGCTTACGTTGATGAGAGCGCCCAGGTGATTGGTGACGTTCACCTTGGTTCAGAGGCGTCCATCTGGTGCAATGCCACAGTACGCGGCGACATGTACTACATTCGGATTGGCAATCGTTCTAACGTTCAGGATAACAGCGTGATTCACACGCGCACTGGATCGCATCCGACTATCCTCGAGGACGAAGTTACGATCGGCCACAGTGTTACCCTGCATGGCTGCTACATCGAGCAAGGCGCGTTGATTGGAATTGGTTCGATTGTGTTGGACGATGTTCGCGTCGGCGCGCAATCGTTGGTGGCAGCGGGCTCTCTGCTGACGCCGGGGACGATCATTCCGCCACGCTCGCTCGTGATGGGCTCCCCGGCGAAAGTCAAAAGACAGTTAACTGATGAAGAGGTTGCGAGCCTCAATCTGTTTTGGCAGAACTACGTGGAATATGTGAAGAAGTACAGGAGTCAGGAGGAGAAGGCAGGAGGCAGTAGGCAGTAGGCAGGGCAGAAGGCAGGAAGCAGTTTTCAAGACACCAGGAACAAAGTTCAACGCACCAAGTTCAAAGTTCAAAGTTCAAAGTTCATAGACCAAAAGACCAAAGACCAAAGACCAAAGACCAAAGACCTATGCCTTCGACAAAACCAGCGCGCGGCATGCGCGATTTTCTTCCTGCAGACGTGCGACGGCGTGAATACGTCATCGGCGTCATTAAGGAAGTGTACGAGCG
>JBGSYG010000066.1:0-19661 GCA_041750995.1 Pyrinomonadaceae bacterium
CTCGCACTTGTCCCTGGCTACCTTATTACGCGCCTGCGGCGCTGAGGCGCTGCGCTGGCTGCATTCAGCGGCTCACCGGATGGACTTCAGTTGCACTTCCAGCTGGGATAACTGTATTGGGTTTCAACTTATTGGGCAGGCTTGGACAGAAACTAGTTGCCAGTGATTGTCCCGCCGCGAATAGACATGAATGATTTTGTAATGACCGCTGAAGTCGCGACCCCTGTACGACCATTTGGCTGAATCCTTGCCGGTAAGCACCGCAGTGTCGCCCCAGATCCGCACGCTGACATTGTCGCGAGTAAGGCTTTCCACACGCACATCGCCGGAAACGACATCGCCGATAAACTGCGCCTTATCGTCGCCCTCCATTGGATAAGCAAAACAAAAATCGTCGGCCATGATCCGATCCAACGTGACCCGGTCGGCGCGCACGAGCGCCCTTACCCAGTCGTCGTTCATCTGGCGCAGCTCCTGCTCAGTTTCAAGTTTCGAATGCGAGCCAGGCGATTCCGCACTCATATTTCCGCTCCTTTATTAATAGACCAGGCGCTTTCTACCCCTTCGCGGACTACTAGTCAAACTAGGAATGATTACGCGGTTTTTTGGAGTGCGGCGACTGGTCGCCGCTTTCTGTATGGTGCGAGTAAAGGCGCTGACGAGTCAGCGCACTCCAAAGAGAACTTTCAGGCTCGTTTTGCGTTAGAAAAAGGTTACTCCCCATTTTTTGTAGCATCCGCTCCCAAAGAATTTGTGCAAACATCGATTCCGACTACAATATGGCGCGGACGCGCCTGAAAATGGCGGCTTCAACCTTCAACTGAAGAAACTTGCCATAAACCCGTAGTTTGCGGTGTTTGCTTGGTTGAGAGCGGTGATCAATGACTGGACAAGCTAGAGCTTTGACCGAGCCCATGGAAATGGCGACTGCGGCGACCGCCCTCAGTTTCGACGAGGCGTTTACGCTTCATCACCGTGCTGTCTTTCGTACTGCGCGATCGGTGGTGCGCGACTCCGCTCTGGCTGAAGATGTGACGCAGGAAGTGTTTCTCAGGCTCTATCGCAATCTCGACGCCACGCCGGGTGAAGATCTTTTGAGGGCGTGGCTTTTGCGTGTAACGCTGAACGTGGCGCGCAATACTTTGCGAGGACAAAGCCGATCGATGGCGCGGGACAATGAGTATCAGAAAGAGACGATTCAGGACTGGTTTGTGGCCGCGCCCGAAGAAGATTACGAGCGCCGCGTGGCGATTGAAGGCGCCCGCCGCGCGCTTGAAAAGATTAAAGAGCCGATGCGCAGCTGCTTGCTTTTAAAACAGCAAGGGCTCTCGTACAAGGAAATTGCCGTTACCTTGTCTTTGAAGGAGACGAATGTCGGCAGCCTGGTCGCGCGCGGACGAAAAGAATTTGCGAGGGTTTACGGAAAAATCGGAGGAAGTCGATGAGAGAGTGTTTGGACGAAGCAATTCTGCAAAGCTACTTTGACGGCGAGCTTGCCAGCCAGCAACTGGAAAGCGTCACGTCACATTTGGCTACGTGCAAAACCTGCGCGGTGACAGCGCGCGAGATTGAGGCTGAGACTGCTCTGCTCGCAGCGGCGTTCGCTCCCGAGCTCGAAGCAGCGGTGCCTACTGAACAATTGCGCCGGCGTATTGATGCGGCAATTGCTGGATTGCAAACGCAGCACTTGCCTGTCAACGAATCGTCCTCGTTCTCATTAATAGCCTGGTTGCAGTCGCTGTTTGCGCCACTGTCGTTTACTCCTCAAAGAGCGTTTGGTTATGCCGGTTTGGTTCTGGTGCTGGGTTTTGCCGCGATTTTGGGTATCACCCAGTGGCGTGCTGCATCGCCGGACGCGAACCTGGCCGCTAATAATGAATCTGCACGAATCCCAAGTAAGGGCAGCCTTGTACCGACTGCAGTTGAGTCACCGACAACGGCTTCTGATAGTTCCCAAACGTTAGCGACCGCAGCTACACCTCAAACGTCAACACCGAAACGCGCGCCCGTGAAGCGGAGACTTACAAACTCGGCGACAACTCCTGCGGGAAATGTCGCCAATGCCGTCACCAAGCCTGACGACCGAGTGAAGTTATTGCCGGGTGAGCGAAGCTATCTGCAGACGATTGCTAAGCTGGATTCAACAATCAAGGCGAACGAAAGGCCGATGCGACCGTCGCTACAGGCCGAGTATCAACGCAATCTCGCTCTCGTTGATCGCGCGCTTGCGGCAACACGCAATGCCGCGAAGAAGAATCCGAACGATCCTGATGCTGCGGAATTCATGATGGCCGCTTATCAGAATAAGGTGAACCTGCTTAACGCTGTGGCTGAGGCGCGCACTTTTAATAGACAGCAGGACTAGTCAAGAATTTTGTAATGAAGTTTCGAGCAATTATTATCAGCCTCCTCCTCGTGATTTTGGCGGTGAACGCTTTTGCTGGCGCAGGCGGCGCCCGTGCGAGTCGCAAGGATGACGTCGGCGAGCAAAAGGTGGAGCGCTCAATCGCAGTGGATGCGGCAGTCGCTATCTCGCTTTGCGTTGCCTCGGGAAATATCACCATCCATGGATGGGACCGAAACGAGGTGCGGGCGCGTTCGGCAGATGCCGTGAAGATCGAACTAGTACATGCGTCGCAGAGCACGCCGGGCGCAAGCATTACCAAGCTTGAGGTGGCAGTCTTTAATAACGACGAGACAGAAAAACCCGCCGGTAAATGTCAGGCCTTCAGCGATATTGAATTGAACGTCCCGCGCGGTGCTTCGGTCCTGGTACAGACACGCGATGGCGACATCAGTATTGCCGAAGTTGCCGCTGCATACGCCGGAACGCAGAACGGGGACATTGAGGTCCAAAAAATTACTCGCTCGATCGAAATAGGAAGTCTCGCCGGAAACATCTGCCTGAAAGATTCGAGTGGGCGAGTCAATGTAAGTTCGGCGGGAGGATCCGTAGAAGCAGCCAACCTTCAGCCACTGCAGGCTGATGACGAGTTTGAAGTAATTACTACGAGTGGCGACATTATGCTCTCGCACGTGACACACAAGCAGATCAACACGAAAACCGTCAGTGGAAACTTGACGATGACCGGACCGCTGGCACGCGCGGGCCGTTACGGCTTCAATTCATTCTCTGGTGATGTCACCGTGGCGATGCCGGCCAATTCTTCTTTCAAACTGGTTGCTAAGGTTTCTCAGGACGGCGAAATCATTACAGACTTTCCCTTGACCCTTACACAAAACTCGGCGAGTTCAGCTGAAGCTCGCGCGGTAGCGACTGCCGAAGCGCCCGCAGATCCGGCTGCGCCGGTTGCGAAGTCGGGACCGGTTAGCCCCGTAACAAAGGTGGCGCCAGTAGTGAGAGTCGATGTTAAGCCAAAAATCCATGTGAAGATAAAACCAGAGGTAAAGGTGGCATTTTCAATGCGTCGCGTAAACGGCATCCATGGAACCGGCGATGCGATGATTTCCGTCTCTTCGTTCCTGGGCACGCTGCGCTTGGAGCAGAACTAGGAAGTAGACAGTAGGCAGTAGGCAGTAAGCAGAAGGCAGAAGGCAGAAGGCAGAAGGTTTTCGCACTGCCGGCTGCCTTTTTATTTCCGTTCCTGCTGGTAGGGCCCGGGCATTTGCTAAAAGTGCTCCTATTCGACTACTGCCAAGTGCCTACTATGTTGCTACTGACTACTGCCTACTGCCTACTTTTAATCAAATTTCACGAATATTCTTGCCACAAAGCTCCGCATTTCGGTGTTCTGGTAGTAGAGCAACGCAGACGGGCCGGGGATGCGATGCGAACTTTGAGTTCAACATCCCCGGTCCGAACAAGGGACAAAAGCCATGAACGAGATGAAACCAATCAGCAACTTTCGAAACAACTTGTACCAGGTTGCGATCATTCTTCTTCTGGCATACGCGGCTTTTTCGACCGCGATGAAAGATCTAGATCGGTTGCAGGAACTCGCGGGCAATGTGCAATCCGCGACAGCTAACGGATTGGGTGGTTTAGCGAGAGTCTATTCCACAACCAAATCTTTGGCCGAGGGCCCTGAAATAGCTCAGGCGCCGAAGACCAATGACTTGCCCGAAGCTCAACGCGTCAACATCATCGCAGCGGGAGGCTCGGTAGCGCTCGCCGGTTTAGACGAGAATTTCACACGTGGTTTGAGAAGCAACAAACTCTTCGCTAATGAAAAGGCGCACAGCGCGCTTGCTTGTCCGTTGCGCAAACGAGAACTGCCGAAAGCGGTCGACCAGGATTGGAAGTGGGATGTGGTAGCTCAGGTTCCCGAACGGATGGAGCTGCTGCGTCATGAATTTGCCGGCAACCACGATCCCCGCGTGGCTACTATGATCCGTCGTGGACCAACGGTGCGCGCGATTATCAATAAGGTTCCCGTCAAGCCCGGCAAAGGAGACTGGTCAAACGTTGGTGAGTTTAAATCGTTGAGCGACGTGATCGGTTTTGGATTGAAGGCTGCGCAAGTCGAAGCGGCCAAAACTGAGCGAAGGGTTGAGACGACCGAAGAAGCGTCGCGTTACCTATTTGAATTGAAACGCACCGCTGCGGATAGCGAGAAGGACGACTTGGCGACGCATCAATAGGAACGAGCCAGGCACGATAAATAAGACGCAACGGTTTGCGTCTTCCCCCGACAACAATGGAGTAAAAGTGAGAGGCAGAATGTTAACGAAAACTTTAATTACGGCAGGAGTCATGGTGGCGGCGCTGTTGACTGCTTCGAGTGGCAGCGCCTCGCGTGTCTTGCTGCAAGATTCTGGTTCGTCAATGCACGTATCTTTTAGTGATGATTATCAGGCGCCACCCGATCAGCGAGAGATTCGTCAGGAGTTTCATCAAACCTATCCGTTTTCAGCGACCGGCCGAGTAAGCGTCGAAAATCTAAATGGAGAAGTTCGTATTGCAGTTTGGGATCGGAACGATGTTCAGGTGGATGCGGTCAAACGTGCTTACAAACAAGAGCGCATCGACGAAGCAAAAATTGAGGTGAATGCGGGGGCGGAAGCGATTCGGATTCGCACCGAATATCCCGATTGGAAGCAGAACTTCACCGACGACGAGCGCGGTCGCCACAACAATCCGGCCCTCGTTGATTATTCGATCACCGTTCCACGCAAAGCGCGCCTTGAGTCGATCGACCTCGTCAATGGCTCTCTGGAAATTAACGGCGTTGAAGGCGATGTAAAAGCATCATCGGTAAATGGGCGTGTCGTCGCGCGTGGTTTGTTGGGAGTTGCCAAACTTTCGACCGTCAACGGTGGCCTCGAAGCCACCTTTGCCAATCTGGACAGTGCTCGTCCGATTACTCTCAATTCAGTTAATGGCTCTGTGACTGTGATCATTCCGTCCGATGCCAACGCGATCGTGCGGGCGGGAACTGTTCATGGCGCCATCAGCAACGACTTTGGTATCAAGGTGCATCACGGTGAGTACGTTGGTCATGAACTTCATGGTCAGATCGGCCAGGGCGGACCACTCATCAAGCTAGGCAACGTTAACGGTCGCATCCTGATTAAGCATGCCCAGGATGGCCGCACCGTGAGCCCGGCTACCGGACTGATGACCGACAAAGACAAGAGCAAGGACAAGAGTAAAGTTTACGGCGAAAATCGGGATGACAATGATGAGGACGAGCGGTTGAGCGTTGAAGAGCGCCGCGAAGCCGCTGCCGCGCGCCGCGCCGAACGGGCCGAACAAATGAGCGCCGAACGCATGTCTCGCGAGACGCAAGCTGAAGTGCAAAGGGAAGTCGAGCGCGCTATTCGCGAAGCACACCGTGAAATCGAACGCGCCCAGCGAGAGGTTCAGCGCGAAACACGTAGTCACGTCCGCACCGAGCGTCGTGAAGTTCACGAAGGGCGAGGCGAGGACCAAGGTGACAAAGAAGGCCGCGGCTACGGTAAAGAATTTACGGAAAAAGAGTCTAAGACTTTTACTGTCAGTGGTACGCCGAGCGTAAATCTCTCGACGTTCGATGGATCGATAACTATTCGCGGTTGGGACAAGTCAGAAGTGATGTACACGGCCACCAAGCGCGCGAACCACGCTGAGGAGGTCAAGCAAATCACGATCGATACGCAACAGCAGGGCTCCTCCATTTCCATCGTCGCACGCTCTTATGAAGACAACGGCGTCGCATCGCTTGAGGTCTTTGTACCGCGCAACACAACTCTGCATGTTTCGTCCGGAGACGGCAGCCTCAATCTCGATGGCGTGTCAGGCGATCTTGATCTGCGCACGGGTGATGGCTCGATTGAAGTAAACGGCGCTCGCGGACAGCTGCGCGCGAATACCGGCGACGGCTTGATCAAGATTTCCGATTTCGATGGCAACGTCGATGCCCGCACGGGCGATGGCTCGATTTCGCTCGACGGGAGATTTTCCGCACTCGCGGCCCGGACCGGTGACGGTTCCATCTCACTCTCGGTACCCGCGAACTCTGATTTCACCATCGAAACGGATGCCGAAGATGTCGACAACAGCGGGCTGACCTTGGTCGAAGACGTTGCAACCTCAAAGCGGATGCGACGTTGGAAGGTAGGACGCGGCGGAAACGTGTTTCTGCTTAGCACAGGGGAGGGACGCGTAGCCTTGCGTCCGCGCTAAAGTTCATTTTTCTATTCTGACGAGGCAATGCTCGCGTGAGAAACAATCTAACCCAGTTTTCACAGAACCAGGCTGCAGCCGCGGGCGTTAGCAACATAGCGCCCGCGCATCCTGGTTAATCCCGTACTTCGCGCAGTCATGTTGGGTTCTCCCCAAACCCAATGCACCCCCCGAATTCGCCGGTTCTGAAGCGCACACGATTTTCAGTGTTGGGTCTAATGATCCAGGCTAACGGCAATCGAACCGTTCAATTAGAGAGATCATTATGAAAAGAATAGCTTTGCTGACAACTCTAGTTGTGCTCTTCGCAGTAAACGCCACTGCGCAGTCTATCGTTACGCCCCCAGCGCCGCCGCCATCGCCTGCGCCGTCGCCGGCGCTCGTCTCCGCCAGCCCATCGACCAAGCCCCCGGGCACTGAAACGACCTCGACTACTGATACGAAAGCTCCCGTGACCGCCTCACCTGCCGGCAAAGGCGCTGTCACACTCCCACCGGAAAAGGCAAACCCGGTAATTGTTCCGAAGTTTGAGACGGCGCCGACGATTGACGGTGTCCTGAATGAACCCGTCTGGCAGGGCGCTGCAAAGCTGAAAGACTTCTACCAAATTGATCCAGGCGACAACATTGCTCCCTCGAAGCCCACAGAAGTTTTGATCGGTTACGATCCCAAGTTCTTATACATAGCTTTCCGCGCTTTCGACGAGCCAGACAAGATTCGATCGACCGTGGCCAAGCGCGACAATATTTTTCAGGACGATTACGTCGGTTTCTATCTCGATACATTCAACGACAAGCGGCGCGCATTCGAAATCTTTTTCAATCCACTCGGCATTCAGGGCGACGGCATTCTGACGGAAGGTCGAGGTGAGGACTTCAGCATTGATTTGCTGCTGGAATCAAAAGGGACCATTAACCAGGAAGGTTATATCGTCGAGATTGCCATTCCGTTCAAGTCGCTGCGCTACGAAGCGGGCAAGGGCAAACTTTGGGGAGCGCATTTTTTCCGGCGCATTCAGCGTTTCAATCGTGAGCTCGATTCGTGGATGCCTTTCTCGCGTAGCATTGACGGCAACATGAACCAGGCTGGTCACCTTGGCGGTCTCGAGGGGATCTCGGTTGAACGTACGATTGAGCTCATCCCCAGTTTGACTATTTCTCAGGATGGGCGATTCGTCCGCTCCTTTGGTGTGTTTCCGAATACGGAAGCAGCTCTTGCCGATCCCGGTCGCATCGTCAATACACCCGTCGGGATCGATCCCGGACTGACTGCGAAGTTCATTCCCAGTCCCGCGATGACGATTGACTTAGCGATCAATCCTGATTTTGCTCAGGTCGAAGCCGATCAATTAGTGGTTACGGCGAACCAACGCTTTCCAATCTTCTTTCCTGAGAAACGGCCCTTCTTTTTGGAAGGCATCGATATCTTCAACACACCGATCACAGCTGTGCATACGCGTTCAATTGTTGATCCCGACGTTGCCGTGAAGACTACAGGAAAACTCGGTCGCACCAGTTTTGGCCTGATTGCAGCTAGCGATAATGGACCGGGGAACTTTAGTCTCGATGATCGCGGCGCGTTGAATAACTGTCGGGATCGCCGAGCGCTCGATCCGAGAATCGTGTGTAACAGCGAGCGCTTTGTTGACAAGAACGCCTACATTGGAGTGTTGAGGCTTAAGCGCGATGTCGGTAAAGAGAACTCCATAGGCATGCTCGCCACAAGCTACAATTTTATTGAGAAGCACAATCAGCTCGTTGCCGTCGATGGCCGCTTTCGGCTTGATAAGCAAACGACCTTTACTTTTCAAACGCTGGGTTCGACTTCCCGAAACTTCTTCTTTGATGCGAACGACCCTGTGGAGTCGACTCGTTACCGGACAGGAAACGGGTTTGGCTATTCATTCGACTACAACGTTTCGGGACGCAACTGGGGTTATGAACTCTACGGGGAAGGGTTTACGCAGGACTACCGCGCGGACGTTGGGTTCTTCCAGCGGCAGAATTCTAACTTCAATTTCGCCTTTGTTCGCTATAACTCGGATCCCAAACCGAAGCAGAAAATTATCTCCTATCACATACACAACGCCTCGCACATTGACTACGACTGGCAGGGTCGCATGTACATCTGGGAGAGCGAAAGCCTTATCGAACTGGCTATGCCTCGTAGCAGTTGGATCGGTGTCTGGTACGAACCGGCCTACGAGCGGCTTTTCGATCACGAGTTTGGCCCGACCCGGGAAGCCAAACCCTGTAATCCCCAGGGTGGCACAAACCGCTGTACATTTTTTGGACCAAGCAATGAACGCTCAGTCATGAAGCATCACATCTCGGGATACTTTGGATCGAACTTTAACAAGAAGGTTCAGTTCAATGGTCAGGTCACCCATCGGCGCAATCATCTGGATTTAGATTTTGGCAGTTTGCCGAAATACCCGCGCGCCAGTCCCCCGGCGGTGAGGGCCCGAGAGCTGGACGCTGCCGGTCTCTGCAGCGACCCCAATCCCAATTTGCGTCCAGTTGAATGTTTTGCTCCGCAGGATCCGGGCGCGGGAAACTTGCTTCAGGTTACTGGCAGCATTACGTTCCAACCGACCAATGAATTTCGCACTTCGATCAGCCTCAATAAGCAGCGTTTGGTGCGTCACGATACTGGCTTGACGGCGTTTGACGTGGACATCTGGACGTGGCGCGGCACATATCAGTTCACGAAGTCGTACTTCGCGCGCGCGATCATCGATTACAACACGCTCAACTCGCGAGTGCGCGCCCAGTTTCTCACCGGTTGGACACCGAGCCCGGGAACGTCCTTCTACATTGGCTACAACGACGACATGAACTACGACACACCGCATCCGTTCACGGCGGATATCACGCCTGGCTTTAGGCGTAATTCACGGACGTTCTTCGTGAAAATGTCGTATCTGATTCGGAGAAGCTTCGGCGGGAAATAAGAAAGCAGGAGTTAGGAGACAGGAGTCAGGAGTCAGGAGGATTAATCAGGACCTTGCTTGCTCGGCACGAGTCTAATTCTCCCAATCGTTGGCTCAATCTAAACAAAGCAGGGGCACGGAAGGCCGTGCCCCTCTTGATTGCGAATTGCGGATTCGATGTCTGGGTAAGGTGTCAGGTGTCGGAGGCAGGTGTCAGATATCGGTTGTCAGATTTCAGATGTTACATTTCAGATGTCAGATTTTAGATTCGGATGTTGGTTTCAGAAACCGATGCCTGTCCTGTTACCTGACCCCCGACATCTAACCCGAAATCTAATCTCATACCCGACATTGAAACCCGACACCCGACATCCGACACCCGACACCCGAAACTCGTCACTGCGCGCCCGACCCTAACCCTGACTCCTGAATCCTGACTCCTGACTCCTGACTGAGGTGCCGTGTTAGACTGAACGACTCCCCACTATTAGCCGACATTTCCTAACGTTCGAGGTTCGAAGTAGATCTTTAATGACTTGTATTCCTCAGTTTCAGTTTTTTTCCCGCGCTACGCGGCGCCGCGTTCGCACGTTCAGCTTCGCGATATTTCTTAGTCTCCTCGCCTTCAGCTGCAAGAGCCAATATCCCGCCGGCACCAGGCAGACTCGTGCTGGCGATGAGAAAGCAGCACGGCAAGTGAAAACCGCGCGTGTTGAAGAGACTCCTTTCGGAGAAGCGGTCAACGCCAACGGCACCCTGGCGGCTTATGATCAAACAACTGCGAGTGTGAAGGTGCCGGGGCGTCTCCGCTCAATCACTGTTGATCTCGGTAGCATCGTGCGCCGCGGCCAGGTGATAGCGCAGGTGGAACCGCAGGATTACAACCTGCGCGTACAACAGGCTGAGGCGGGGCTTGCGCAAGCGCGAGCAAGGTTAGGTTTGTCACCTGACGGTAGGGACGACAAGGTAAACCCCGAACAGACTGGAACGGTGCGCCAGGCGCGAGCGGTGCTCGATGAAGCGCGCGTCAATCGTGATCGTTCGGTGAAGCTCGTCGAGCAGGGCGTAGTAGCGCGCTCGGATTTTGACTCCGCCGATGCCACTTACAAAGTTGCGCTTAGTCGTTACCAGGACGCCATTGAAGAAATTCGCAATCGCCAGGCGGTGATGGCGCAGCGTCGCTCGGAGTTGTCGTTGGCGCGCCAGCAGTTGGCGGACACAGCAGTACAGGCGCCGCTCGACGGCATCGTTCAGGAAAAGCGGGCGAGCGTTGGTGAATACCTGGCGGCGGGCGCGCCGGTGGTGAATATTGTCAAAATGGATCCTTTGCGGCTACGGGCAGAAGTGCCGGAGCGAGAGGCGAAGAACGTGCGCTCAGGACAAAACGTCCGCGTAACAATCGACGGCGATAGTAACGTCTACGTGGGTCAGATCATGCGCTTGAGCCCGGTGATTGCTCAGCAGACGCGCATGTTGTTGGTCGAAGCGGATGTTCGGAACAACGGCAAGCTGCGGCCGGGAGCCTTTGCCCACGCCGAAATCGTGACGAATGATGCGCAGATGGTAGCGACTGTCCCCAGCAAAGCCATTGTGACGTTTGCC
This sequence comes from Pyrinomonadaceae bacterium, assembly GCA_041750995.1. Classification (GTDB taxonomy): domain Bacteria; phylum Acidobacteriota; class Blastocatellia; order Pyrinomonadales; family Pyrinomonadaceae; genus PSRF01. Next base: position 11,160 of record JBGSYG010000066.1, read on the forward strand.
GGCATCGAAAAAGTAATTGTGGTACAGAACGGAAAAGCGCTTGAGAAGCCGGTGACAACCGGCCGCCGGAATGGGGAATGGACGGAAATTGTCGCCGGGGTAAACGTCGGCGACCAGGTGGTAGTTGACCCGGGCAACCTGCAATCCGGCCAGGCAGTCGAAGTTGTAGAATAAATACGAGCTTAGAACTTGGAGCTTTGAGCTTTGTACTTTTTAACTTTGTACTTAGAACCTGGAACTGGATTGTACCGGTATCCCCTGGCTATTTACATTGAGAGCGGCAAGTCTAATTGGCGAACAAAGTTCTAAGTTCAAAGTTCTAAGCTCGCTTTTTAAGAAATGCAAAAACTAGCTGAAATCTGTATCCGCCGTCCGGTCTTCGCGACGATGATTGTTTTATCCCTCGTCGTCGTTGGCGCGGCTGGTTTTTTCCGACTTGGTGTCGATAGGTTCCCTTCAGTTGACCTTCCTACCGTAAGCGTCCGCACTGGCTTGCCGGGAGCAGCTCCAGAGGAAGTGGAGTCGCTGATCACCCAGCAGATCGAAGAAGTCGTTAACACGGTTGATGGGATCGATGAACTTCGGTCGATATCGGGACAGGGAAGTTCTATTGTCATTGCGACATTTAAGTTGGATCGCGATTTGGAAACCGCCGCTCAGGACGTGCGCGACCGCGTTGCAACAGTTGTTAGACAACTTCCTGAAGACGCAACGCCACCGGTTGTGCAAAAGTTTGACAACGATAGTTCCCCCGTCCTGACGATTTCCCTTTCCGGAGATCGTTCGATAAGAGAGCTTACAGAACTCGCGGATAAAACTGCTCGCGTTCAGCTCGAACGGGTGGGTGGGGTCGGTGAGGTGCGAGTTGTTGGCGGTCTGGACCGCGCGATCAACATCTGGATCGATGCGGAGCGGTTGGCTGCCTATCAAATTCCAATTACGGCGGTTCGCCAGGCCCTTACCCGCCAAAACGCTGACATTCCTGGCGGAAATGTGAATACCGGTCGCGAAGAGCTCGTACTGCGCACGCTGGGACGCTATTCGGATGCCCGGGCCTTTGACGATCTGGTAATTGCGACCGTGGAAGGCTCTCCGATCAGACTGCGAGATGTTGGCAGAGTTGAAGATGGAACGAAAGAGCAGCGATCGCTTGCTCGTCTGAATGGCGTGCCGACTGTCACGCTACAAATTCGAAGACAGTCCGGAGCCAATACGATTGAAGTCATCAACGGGATCAAAAGAGAACTGCCGCGTGTGGCTTCTCAACTGCCCACTGACGTCAAGTTGGAAGTAATTCGCGACCAGTCGCGTTACATTGAATCAGCTCTGCACGAAATCGAAGTACACCTGGTACTCGGTAGTATCCTCGCCTGCCTGGTAGTTTTTCTCTTTATGCGATCGTGGCGTTCCACCGTGATAGCTGCAGTCGCAATTCCATGTTCAGTAATCTCCACCTTCGGGATGATGCGCGCACTAGACTTCACTCTGAATAGTGTGACCATGCTCGCCCTCGTTCTAATGGTCGGCGTAGTTATCGATGACGCAATAGTCGTTTTAGAAAACATCTTCCGTTTTATCGAAGAGAAGAGGATGAATGCCAGAGATGCCGCCAGAGAAGCAACGCGCGATATTGGCCTCGCGGTTATGGCGACCACTCTTTCACTCGTGGTCATATTCCTGCCCGTCTCGTTCATGTCCTCAATCTCCGGTCGCTTCCTTTATCAATTTGGCATCACGGCGGCAGTGGCCATCCTCGTGAGTTTGTTGGTCTGCTTTACGCTGACTCCGATGATGAGTTCGCGCATGATTCGGGTGGATGACGCCCAGGGAGGTCACGGCGGGCCTGCCTCCCGCCGCGGCTTTTATCGTTGGATCGATAGCGGGTACTCGCGGTTGCTGGCCTTCGCTATGCGTCACCGGCTGGTTGTTGCGGCGCTGGCAACGGTCGTGATCTTTTCCAGTATTCCTCTCTATCGAACGGTAAAGCAGGAGTTTATTCCCACGAACGTCGATGAGGCCGAGTTTGAGGTAAACATCAACGGCCCGGAAGGCACGAACCTGGCGGTGATGAATGAAGGCATGCAGGCAATTGAAAAGGAGATTTTGGCCACACCCGGGGTGCGGCTGATCCTTGCTGATACGGGGGGCGGATTCTTGGGTGGGGTCAATCAGGGTGGAGTCTATGTTCGCATCGCACCGCATGAGGAGAGAACACTTTCTCTGGGCCGGCTTTGGACCGAAACTAAAAAGGGCAATCCCTTCAATGCATTTCGCGGCAACTATTCGCAGCAGGATGTAATGCAGGAGGTGCGCCGGCGCTTGCAAAAATATGCGCCACTGCGTGCCGGTGTTCGCAATGCACCCTCCTTTAATTTCGGCGCGGGGGGCCGATTTGACATTGACTTCGTGTTGCGCGGACCCGATATCCAGGCACTCTCGGACTATGCCGATGAACTGGTCAAACGATCTGAGAGTATTGGCGGCATTGTTGATGCCGATACGTCATTGAAGCTTAACAAGCCTGAATTGCGGGTTGAGATCGACCGTGACCGGGCAGCAGATTTGGGTGTGGACACTTCCGATATTGCTACGGGTCTGCGCGTGATGGTTGGTGGAGATGAAGAGGCTTCCCGGTTTCGAGACCCGACGGTGAATGAAGATTACGATGTTCAATTGCGTTTGATTGAGGGCGATCGCAGTGACGTTGGCACGATTAGTCGTCTATACGTGCCCTCCTCACGCGGCGGTCTAGTACGGCTTGATAATCTCGTGAAGATCAGACGCGATACGAGTCCCTCGCGAATCGACCGGCTTGATAGGGAAAGGCAGGTTTCGATGCGGGCTTCCGTTGCGCCGGGATACGCACTTGCGGATCGCATCGAAGCGCTTCGTGGGGCGGTGAACGAAATGAATCTGCCCGCTGCCTACACCACTACGGTCTCCGGCAGAGCTCGAGAACTTGAACGAACCTTCACGGAGTTTATCTGGGCGTTCATCCTGTCAATCATCTTCATGTACATGATTCTGGCCTCCCAGTTCGAAAGTACGGTCCATCCGTTCACGATTCTCTTGAGTCTGCCGCTTTCGGTTCCTTTTGCATTGCTCTCACTATGGGGAACCGGCAACACGCTTAATCTCTACTCGGCACTTGGCATACTTGTGCTTTTTGGTGTGGTCAAAAAGAACTCAATCCTGCAAATTGATCACATGAATAGCCTGCGAAGAAAGGGAATGGAACGCCTTGAAGCGATCATGCAGGGGAATCGTGATCGCCTGCGCCCAATTCTGATGACCACGATTGCGCTGGTTGCCGCCATGCTGCCGTTGGCCCTAGGGACCGGCCCAGGCGCAGAAGAGCGGCGGTCAATCGCAATTGTTGTTATCGGCGGTCAGAGTCTGTCTTTGCTGCTCACCTTGATTGCAACGCCGGTTGTCTATTCCTTGCTTGACGACCTGCGAACAACTGATCGAGCACGTCGTTTTGCGACTGCTTTCTCAAGTGTTACTTCACGCTCGAAGGGAATTTTTAAGAAGCGACCTGAAGAGATGGAGCCTGTGCAGAACACTAATGCCGCTGAGCCAGAAGAGGAGCGAATCCGGGCAAGCGCCGGCGGAGACTGAAACGAATGATGAATTTCGGAACAGGGGGAAGGGGGAAAAGGGGAACGGGGCTTCGAATTATCATTCCTACTGAAATCTTATTTCCCTTGTTCCACTTTCCCCCCTTTCCCTGTTCCCTTTCCCCCCGCACTCCTACTGAAACACTTTCTCCACCGGCACAATCACCACATCCTCAGGCTTCACGTTAATCTTATAGACCTCGATCACCTTATCTTCATCCGTGATTTCTTTCGGCTTCGGCGAATTGTAGGTAATCGGTGATGGTATATTGGACACGATTGCCTCGCGCAAGCCAGCAGCGTCTTTAGTAATCATCACGACCTGCATCCCCTCAGACTTCAGATGCTTGCGGAGGGCGGCGTTTACGTCCTCGAGCGTCAGCTTCGTTAGTTGCTCGCGCATGTAACTGACGTAGTCGGGGATATTGTAATAGCGGCTGTCGAGCGCATAGCCGAGTTGCGCGCCCTGAGTCTGCGTCAGGATGTTGTTGTTCTTAATCAGAAACTCGCGTGTCGCCTCGAACGTTTCTTTCGACATTCCTTCACGCACGAGCTTGTCGTATTCGTAAAGCGCAGCGCGCAAGACAAAATGACCGTTCTCGGGGACTACGGGCCGGATCCATATCTGGAAAATCTGCGACGATCTGGCCTGGTTCGGATCGGGCATGAACTGGAACATGCCGCGCGGGAAATATTCGATGTAGGCATAGTTGCCGTAGTTTAGTCCGCGTGCTTCGCGCAGCCGCTGATAGAGATAACTATTGCTCGAGCGGTGCTGGCCGAAGTACGAAGCGACCAACGCCAGCGCCGGCCAATCCTTATCAGAACGGTTCACCGGAATCGGAAAGCCTAGCGAGACTGCTGTTGCGCGTGTCTCGCGTTGAATGATTGCGATGCGCATCCCTGAAGCGAGCTTCGGATCTTCGTAATTCGCGCTCGCGGCAGTTCCTGCTGGAAGCTTCGCGAAGTCTGCTTTTATCTTGTCGGGTAGAGTCTTCGGGTAACCACCCGCCAGACCGAGCACCATGTTGGCCTGGGTGTAATGCGCTTTGTAGAACGCCTGCACATCGGCAAGCGTAAGCTTCTCCAGCGAGCTGACCGTTCCCGTGTTGTTGTGTTCGTAGGGATGACCAGCATAGATGAGGTTATAGAGGTATTCCTTCCCCAGCTCTTCATCGTTGCTTTCACGCAGCGACACCTTCAAATAATTAATGGAGTCGGTTTTTAGCCGGTTGAAGTCGTCCTGGCGAAAACCAGGATCCAACAGCATCTGACTAATCAAACCGTAATACTTGTCGAGGTTGTCGATGTGCGTGTCACCCTGGAAGACGGTCATCTCCTTATCGATCTGCGAACCGAACGAGGTTGCCATCGGATACATCGCTTCCACGATCTGTTCGTAAGACATGGTGCGCGAGCCGCCTTGCGACAACAGCGCCGCGGTAAGCGCCGCCACGCCTTCCTTGCCTTTCGGATCGGAAGCGGCGCCTGCCATGAAGAGGATGCGGAACGAGATGAGCGGCGCGCGCGATGGTAAGAGCACGCTGGCATTTTTCGTGGTCATAGTCTTTTGGGTGCGGTTGAAAGCAGCCGCCGGCAGGACGACGGAAAGAACGAGAAACAAGCTGATGATTGTGCGACGCATTATTCTTCGTCCTCCTGCCCGGTCTTAATAGCAGACTCTTTTCCTTTGGTTGCGAGGGTGACGATGGTGCGGCTTTCATCGCGGAAATACTTCGCCGCCAGATCGCGTACGTCCTGAGGCGTGATGGTGTCCATCAAGGCCGCCAGTTTGTCGATCGTGTCGGGGGTGCGACGCAGGGAGATAAACGGCGCGACGGTCGAGGCAATGGCCGCCGAACTATTCATCGCCATCGCGAAACTGTAGCGCGTCCGCGAGCGAGTAGCATCCAGTTTTGCCGCGGGAATTAGTTCGGTGGTGAAGCGCTTAAACGTCGCCTGAATCTGGTCTCGCACGTAGTCGACGTCCTTGGGATCCTTTACGCGTGCCAGCACCACAAACAATTCCGGATCGATCTGGTTGCTGAAGTCAGGGCCGAGCACATCAACCTTTTGTTCTTTGAGCACCAGCTTTTGGTACAGCTCAGAATTTTCACCAAAGGCCACCTGGGCCAAAAGGTCCAATGCCAGTTTGTCTTTCTTCTCGTCGGAATAAGCCGGACCGCGAAATGCGACAGCAACAATCGGCAGCGTCGGTGAAGGCCAATCGACATGAGCGGTGCGAGGCTCAGTCTGAGCTGGTTCCACCGGAATCTTGGCTTCGTAGTCGCCACGCTTCCACTCGCCAAAAAACTTCTTCGTCAGATCCAGCGCCCGCTGCTGGGTGACGTCTCCGACCAGCACCACCGTGGTGTACTCGGGACGATAAAAGCGCTTGAAAAACTCCTGACTGTATTCGTATTGGTTGGGCATGTCCTGGATGTCTTTCAAATAGCCCATCGTGGTGTGCGAGTAAGTGTGCGTTTTGAAGGCTGTCTCACGCAGCACTTCATAGAGTTTGGAAAATGGATTGGCGCTGTTCTTGTCGTATTCACCTTTCACCGCGAGCGACTCAGTTTGAAATTCGGGAAGGGCGTACTTGAGACGTAAAAACCGATCCGCTTCCATCTTCATGATTTCGTCGAGATCGTCTTTCGCGAAAACCGCGTGGTAGACGGTGCGATCGTCTGAGGTGTAGGCGTTGGTCTCGGCGCCTGCCCGCTTGAAGATCGCTTCGCGCTGATCGGCCGTGTAGTTTTCGCTGCCGCGAAACATCATGTGCTCGAAAAAGTGAGCGAAGCCACTCTTTCCCGCTTCAACTTCGTTGCGCGAGCCCGTGGCGACGACGATATAGAGCGCGACAAGGTTGGGATAGTCAGTGGGCACTGTCACCAGTCGCAAGCCATTCGGCAGATCGTCGATAGTGTAGTTGTAAGGAAAGAGCTTGCGCGGCTTCTGCGGCGCTCCACCCCTGGCGATGGTCAAAGCCGGCACACAGATCAGCAAAGACAAGATGATCATTAATCTCATTCTAAGTACTCCGTGAAAGTCGAAATGTTGTGGGGAACAGGAGCGAGTATAGCCTAATTTAACGGATAGTTCCGAGTTTCGCGTTCCGGCTTCGAGTTCCGAGTTTCGAAACTGCGGCTAAGAAGTTTTATCGCAGAGACGCAGAGTCGCCAAGACGCTAAGAAACAATTCGAGAGCAGTTGATAATCGCCTACTGCTGGTTTGTTTTCTTTGAGTCTTGGCGACTCTGCGTCTCTGCGATAACTATTTAAAGGTCAATGGGAAAACCCTTCGAAACGCGGGACTAATCGTCAAAAAAGTTTGCAGGCGTCTGCTGCCAGGTGCTCCACCTGCGAATCGTTTCTGCGAGCGGCGTGACGACGCCACCGATGTAAGCGAGGCGACGGCTAAATTCGATTGTAAGCATTGTTACGAGCCGGACTTTCCGGGTGTCTGGCGCCATCCCGCCGGTGCTTCGGGCCAAACTTCATCCGGGCTAACAGGATTGGGTTGCTCTTGCCCCAGACATTGCGCATCGATCCTCGCGACAACAAAATTTTCCGGGGCTACAGGATTACCGGCTAGGCGTCGCAGCAGTGCCAATTGCCCGGCGTGTGTCATTGCGTCGGAGAACGGACCTTGAAGTAACCGCTCGGGCGTCATCTGTTCAAGCAGTGGCGCATCGCGTTCGAGCAGTGCGCCCAGATCCTCGAGCATTTTGTGGAGGCGCTCCACTTCTTCAGTCAGCGTAGGAAGTGGCTCGGGACGGTAATCTCCACCGAGAAAAAATGTACGCGCGTATCCAAGCACGCTGGTCATGTGGCGCACGAGCTCGGACGGAGTTCTAACATCTGATCCCGCGCGAAAAGCCCCAAAATCAGCGGGAGCATCGCGAAGGGCTTTTTGCGTGCGATACGCGAGCGCCGCCAGAAAATGCCTTAGTAGCTTTCGTTGATCGGCGGACGCTTCGGTCATATTCGAATAGCGTAAAACTTAAGCGCAGAGACTCTAAGCCGCAAAGCCGCAAAGTAAGACGAAATAGCTAGGAGCAGTCTTTATCACGACTTGCATACTGACTGCTGTTGCTTCGCAGACCATGTTTTTCATACCGAACCGACGATTCACGAAGTAACACTGAGCACACGAAAGAAACCTAATAAATTTAAGACCACCTCCCGTGGCTGTTTTGTTCCTTTGCGGCTTCGCGCCTTCGTGTTTCCGCGCTTAAGTTATTGCGCGACTTGGCTGTTCCAGTTTCTAGTTGAGGTCATAGTCGAACTCATAAGAGTGACTTCCGTCGGCAATGATGATCTGCATCTTACCGGTCAGGCCTTCCAGTTCGCCTGTACCCGAGTCCGGCACGACCGCGACGTTCAAGTCCGGAGCGCCGCGCGTCATTTTACCGAAGTGCTGTAAAGCGAAGCCGCCGGTCTTCCCGTGCAAGGCGCCGGTCACTTGCTCCATCGCTACGTAACCAGCGGATCCTTCAACCGCGGAGCTAATCGCCAACATTTGTCCCTTGCTGGTTGCTTCCAGGTCGCCCTGGAAGTGTTTATCCAATAACAGGCGGCCTACGCCTGATGTGTCGCCCTCGTCAGGCGCTTGTGGAGATACCTTTACTGTAAATGTTCCGCTTGCCTTCATTCTTGTCCCCTTAGTAATTTGATCCAGGTTCTGTAGGGGCGTCCCTCCGTGGACGCCCCCTTCCAGCGCATTGCGGGGGGCGCCCACGGAGGTGTTTGTTGTCAAGACATCCTTTACAGATTGTTATCACGACATCCTTTACACTTTTGTTATTTCTGGCTGTTTTGGTTGACGGTTCGTGCCGGCAGGAGTACAGGAGCGCTCTTACCAGTGCGAACCTCGATTTCGC
>JBGSYG010000067.1:0-34032 GCA_041750995.1 Pyrinomonadaceae bacterium
GGACCCGGAAACGCCGGACCCGGAAACGCCGGACCCGGAAACGCCGGACCCGGAAACGCCGGACTCGGAAACGCCGGACTCGGAAACGCCGGACCCGGAGGTATCGGCAGGAGGACCCGTTCCGCCAGCTGCCGCACCGCCAGCTGCTGCACCGCCAGCTGCCGCACCTGCTGCTGCCACGCCGACGGCACTTCCGACCACAGGTAGTTCATCCTGGGGTCTGGCCTTGGCCGCCCTCGCCTCCCTCATGGGTGGCATGGGCCTGCTGAGGTTGAGCCGCCGCACCAGCTGAGTCCTCGACTCGAACACTCATACCCACGAGGGCCGGGTCTGCAAGCGCAGATCCGGCCCTCGGGCTTTTCGGCGCGAGAACGACGAGCCTCACAAATGGGGCCAGGGAGCGCTCGCGTCGTCCCCGATTGGCGGAACGGACAGGATTCGAACCTGCGGGCCTTGCGGCCGGCCGCTTTCAAGGCGGCTGCATTCGTCCACTCTGCCACCGTTCCACTCGTGAGGTTAGCGCCGCTACACTCCGGGGCTCCCCAAGGAGAGGTGCCAGAGAGGCCGAATGGGGCGCCCTGCTAAGGCGTTGATCGCAGCAATGTGATCCGTGGGTTCAAATCCCACCCTCTCCGCCAGAACATTGCCGATTGATGATTGGCTTGGTTTCCACCGCTTGAACCTTGATGTCAGACTACTTGATGCGTGACATGCGTTATTGATCGGCACTCATCAATCGGAACTAGCCAATCGGCAATCGCCAATTGGCAATCGGCAATCCCTGGAGAGGTGCAAGAGTGGTTGAATTGGCAGCACTGGAAATGCTGTGAACGGGAAACCGTTCCGTGGGTTCGAATCCCACCCTCTCCGCCATTTTAATTGGCGATTGCCAATTGATTTAAAGGCAATCGGCATTTGGCAATTGGAAATAACACTATGGACGACAACAAACTTGCAGCTGAAGAAGCGCGACGTTCCGTACAACACGACAGTGTCAAAGCGCAGGTCGAAGGCGAGGTCAACGCTGAAATAGCGGATCGAGCCAGCCAGGGCGCGGCAGCGCCTGAGTCTCGAAGGATGGACGAGATCGCCGGAGACTTTCGCGCCAAAGCCGTCGACGAAGTGGTCGAAACGGAGCATGAAGTAGAACGCTCGCGCGGACTTGCTCGTGTCTCGCAAATAGTCGATTACATTTTCTTTGTGCTCTACGCCTTGCTGGCGTTGCGCTTTCTGTTGGCGATGCTTGCCGCACGGAGTTCAGCCGGGTTCGTTCAGTTTATCGTCTCCGTGACGAATCCCTTTTACGAACCCTTTAGAGGAATTGTCGCCAGCCCGAGAACCCCTGAAGGACATACTCTTTTGCTGCCGATGGTGATCGCGATCATCGTCTATGTCTTGCTGCACTTAGCAATCAACGGTCTGCTGCGGCTTCTGGCTCATCGCAAGACCCAGATCTGACATATCGAATTGCCAATTGCCGATTGGCGATTGGCGATTGGAGTTTTGGCGAACAGGATCAACTTAGAACGCGCGCACTACTACTGCTGCATTGGTAGTGCATTGATAGTTAACGCATGCCGCTGCATTGGTAGTTAGCGCACGATGCTGCATTTGTAGTTAACGTTAATGCTGAACACGACTTCGACGAATTGACAATCGGCAATCGGCAATCAACAATTGGCAATCGTTCAACGATCTTTCTTTATCAGACTTCGGGCTCCGCACAACGCTCGCCTTGTGAACCCCGCCAGGCCGGGAACGGAGCAACGGTAGCAACGGCAACGTGTGTTGCGGGTAAGTCCGGAGTCTGGCCAATTCGAAAAGGATAAGGGATGGAGGATGAGGGATGATTCGCAATCAGTTTTCTAACGTTTGCGGTTTCAGCCTCGTTCTTCATCCCTCATCACTTCGCCCTCATCCCTTATGAGCTATCAGGTAATCGCACGTAAATGGCGACCGCAGAGTTTCGCGGAGGTCACTGGCCAGGAACCGATCACGCGCACGTTGCAAAACGCGATTGAGCACGAACGGCTCCACCACGCTTACGTCTTTTCCGGCGCCCGCGGGGTTGGCAAAACGACTACTGCAAGACTTTTCGCCAAGGCTTTAAACTGTCATAAGTCAAAAACGCCGACTGCGACGCCGTGTCGCACCGACGACCCCACCGCCTGCCCTTCGTGCCGGGAGATTTCCGAGAGCCGCTCAATTGATGTCCAGGAAATCGACGCGGCTTCAAACACCGGCGTCGGAAACGTCAGAGACTCGATCATAGAAACCATCGGCTTTGCGCCAGCCCGAGATCGTTTCAAGATTTTCGTAATTGACGAAGTGCACATGCTTTCGATGCCGGCGTTCAATGCATTGCTTAAGACCGTGGAAGAGCCGCCGCCGCGCGTTGTTTTCATTATGGCGACGACCGAGAGGCACAAGGTTCCCGAAACCATCCTCTCCCGCAGTCAGCAATTTGAGTTTCGCACGATTGCCACCGCGAAAATTCTCGAGCGGCTCAGGTTAATCGCCGAAGCGGAGCAGATTTCCATTCCCGAGGATGCTTTGCGCGAAATTGCGCGCGCCGGGGAAGGCTCGATGCGCGACGCACAGTCAGCGTTCGATCAGGTGATTAGTTTCGCCGGGAACCAAATCAAGAAGGGGGACGTCGAGCAGGCTCTTGGCGTAGCCGGAGCCGATATTCTGATCCGGGTGATGAATGGCATCGCCGCAAACCAACCGGCCGAAGCGCTCGCAGTAGTGGAAGAGGTAGTAATGCGCGGTCATGACCTGCGCAACTTCTCGCGTGACTTGCTCGCGCACTTTCGCGACCTGCTGGTTACCAAAGTTTCAGGCAGCGAAGAATTGCTCGAGTCAGCCGTCTGCGATCGCGAAGAGTTGGGACGACAAGCAAATCTCTTTTCAGAATCGGATTTGGTGCGTTTCTTTCACTCGCTGGCGGAAACGGAAACTAAGCTTAGTACTGCCGCTCAACCTCGCTATCAGCTCGAGGTCGGATTGGTAAAGCTGATGGAGATGCGCCGGCTTGAGCCACTCACTCAACTGCTTGAACGTCTCACCGCGCTCGAAGGATCATTGCGTACCGGCCAAGCCCTGGCTCCCGCGAAGCCGGGCCCGCCAAGCAGCGGATCGGCGCCAACACCGGCTGGAGGATTTTCAGGACAAATTAAGACCGGTTCGAAAGCAATGAGCGCGTCGGTGGGATCTGCGGCAACGTCCGCGCGGGCAATTGAACCGACGTTTACCCCATTTCCTACTTCGGCTGAATTGCCGTCCACTGCCGCCGCGGACACGCCTGCTATTCCAATCGCAACTAGTCTTGCCGAGGGTGATTCGGAAATCGAACGCATCAAGTCGGCGTTGGAGTCACGACGAAAAATGTTTCTCGTGACCGCGCTCGAAGGCGCGCGTTCTGCGGCCATCGCGAATGGCGAGCTGTATGTTGAGTTTGCCCCCGAAGCGCGTCACCTGCGCGACTCGCTCGCGAAAGGCGACAGCGTTAAGGTGCTGCGCGAGATTTGTCAGGAGATTACCGGCAAGGAATTGAGCGTGCGCATAATGATTAAGGATCAAGCCGCCGCGGTCGATGACGCGCCACTATCGCGCGAAGATGAAGAGCGACTGGAGCAAAATCGCCTGCGCGAAGACGCCGAGAAGCATCCGGTTGTACAGCAGATGTTGCGCACATTTCGCGGTGAGCTTGTTGACGTGCGCCGCGTCGACAAGTCTTAAACTGACTACATCGGCCAAAAGGCAGCCTCTCACTCACACCAGCCGTCCGAAAACAAAGATTTTCACCGCTAAGACGCGAAGTCGCCAAGACGCAAACAACGTTCGCCGGCAGATTTAGCGGTTACACCTTAGAATACAAATTACACAAAAATTTCAAACGTGCGCTCGGTCTGACTGTCTCTGCGTCTTTGCGTTTTGGCGGTAAACTCCCACCCGGACAACCTCCCGCATTTTTCCACCGAACTATTTTCTAATGAGGGTCGTATAAGGTCGCTCGGAGGGATTACAACTTATGCGCGACCCATTTACTGCAGGACTTCTTAGCTTCATCATTCCCGGCGTGGGTCAACTTTATAACGGGCGAATACTGGCCGGCATTCTCTGGCTAATCATCACGCCAGGCTTTTGGATAGGATCCGGCGGTACGCTCGGCTGGATCTGCCACATCATCTCAGCGTACACCGCTTACTCGTACGCGAAGGATCATCCAGTTCGCGTCTAGCGCACTAAAGGTCGGGACGTCTGCTAATTGATCACAGCGTCCCGTTCGTACTAAGCCGGGTGGCCCTAACGAACTTCGATCTCTTCTACTGTCCAAAACTCCCCGCTACTCTGACCGCAGCCTCGTAAGTCGTATCCTTCGCAAGAATCTCCATTTCACGCGCTAACAATTCAGCCGTACTTCTGTTTCGCACTGGAAGCGTGCGACCAGGACAAGGGCGACCTTCAATCATTGCGTGCGTCTCCAGATGAAGCCCGTTGGCCGCGCGTTGCACCACAAACGAAGCGTTGTTTTGGGTGGATTGTAGTTCGACCCGCGCCAACCGACCCGGCTTCATCTCGGGAAGTTCCACCCGTTTCAGTTCGAGACTAACTACACTGCCATCGGCTTTGCGTGCGAAGATCAAAAAGTGATTGGCTTCATTTGTTTGCCGTTCAATGCTCCAATCCAAACGGCTTGCTAACCAACCGGCAATCAACAACGCCTGCGTGGCGATTCCGTTTGCATCTCCCTCGGGCGCGGCATACTCGATCTTAACTCGTTCGTGTTCCGCAAGCGCGGCACGATATTCGTGGACATCATAAAAGTTGGCGAGCAATGCTCGCCACGAAGTGAGTCGCGCCCAGTTAATGTCGCTGACAGCAATCGCTTCGGCGCCCTGCCTTGAAAAGAGTTGTTCAATACTATCCAAGTGCAGATTCATTGCTGCCAAATCAACTGAATCAATCACAAGCCGGTCTGCCGAATGAATAAGCGGCAGGAAGGTATCGTCGTCGAGCCGCTGCAGATCCTGCCACCAGAGAAATACGGGAAGGTCTGGTACAAGCAACGGAATACCCGCACTAGGAAGCTCCGAAGTGAATTGCCCATGAGCAATTAAGGTGATTTCCTCGCAGCTGAGTTCAGTATTCTTTGCCCGTGTTTCGGTCTGACATGAGGCGGAAACAAACATCTCGATATCAGAATCAGCACCCTCGCGATCCGCCAGCATTACCACCGCGCGGCAAGGATGAATGACCGCGAGTTTGCGAATTGTCTCCTGAGATTCCGTAAGCGCCGCATCGTTCGTAACAACAACCATTAAGTTAGCCGCGCGGGCGCGCAAGACCGCATCGTCAGGTCCCACCTCTTCCCCGCCAGCCGTTTCCTGCCACAGTTCAGCCAGGGCGCGCTCAACCTCTTCGACGTCGAGCGTCTTTTCAACCTGTATTTGTTTGAGTAGTGTCGCCATGTTTGCGGCCGCCCTTACAACTTTCGCCAGCTTCTGCCATCTCGCTCGATCAATGCAAACGAGCTGCGTGGTCCCCAGGAACCCGCTGCGTAGTTTGGAAAATCTGGCGCGGGCTGTCGCCACGCATCAAGAATTGGCGACACAATTTCCCAGCCGCGCTCCACCATATCGCGCCGCGCGTAAAGTGTGGAATCGCCCAACATACAATCAAGCAACAGCCGCTCGTAGGCCTCTGGCGCCTTCACGCCAAAAGATGCGCCATAACGAAAATCCATGTTGACCCAACGAATGCGCATCGCCTGTCCCGGCAACTTCGCTCCAAAGCGAAGCGTGATCCCCTCGTTTGGTTGAATGCGAATCACAAGTGCGTTCGGCTGCAATGGCGTATCGGATTCGGTGAAAAGCTGGTGCGGCACTGCTTTGAACTGAATCGCGATTTCCGTCAGGCGCTTCGGCATTCGCTTCCCCGAGCGCAAATAAAAAGGCACATCCGCCCAGCGCCAGTTAGCGAATTGAAGTTTAAGGGCAGCAAACGTTTCTGTAGAAGAAAGCGGAGCCACGCCCGGCTCTTCGCGATAACCGGAAACCGTATCGCCCAGCACTGTGCCCGGTCCGTATTGCCCGCGGACAGCGAAATCGTCGACACGGTCGTTAGGGATTGCACGCACGCTGCGCATCGCGCGAACCTTTTCGTCGCGCACGCTGTTAGGTTCAAGCGAAGTCGGCGGCTCCATCGCAATCAAGGCCACGATCTGAAATACGTGGTTCTGGATCATGTCGCGAACCGCGCCCGCTTTTTCGTAGTAGCTGCCGCGACCCTCGACGCCGATTGCCTCGGCATTCGTAATTTGCACGTGGTCAATGTAGTTATGGTTCCAGATCGGCTCAAAAATGCTGTTGGCAAAACGAAACACCAAAAGGTTCTGCACAGTTTCCTTACCGAGATAATGATCGATGCGGAAAATTTGGTTTTCGTTAAAGTAGGCGGCGAGTTCCGCATTGAGCGACTTTGCACTCTCTAGATCATGGCCGAATGGTTTTTCAACGATGATGCGCGTCCAACTTTGCTCACTGGGGTGCGCTAAGCCGGCGGCACCTAGCTGCCGAGCAACAACTCCAAAAAAGTCTGGCGCCGTTGCCAGGTAGAAGAGGTGATTATTTTGAGTGTTGCGAGCGGCGTTGATTTCCAGAAGTTTTGCTTTAATTTTTGCGTAAAGTTGCTGGTCGTCAAACTCACCCGAGAGATAAAAAAGTCCGGTAGCGAAACTGTCCCAGGCCGCTTCGTCAATATCTTCTTCTGAAAATTCGTTGAGTGCCTCGCGCATCTTGAGGCGAAATTCTTCGTCATTCATCGCCGGTCGCGCGGTTCCCAAGATGGCGAATTCCGCCGGCAAAAGCCGTTGGCGCGCCAGGCGGTAAAGCGCTGGAAGAAGTTTGCGCCGCGTGAGGTCGCCGGTGGCGCCGAAGATTACAACGACACACGGTTCGGCGGTGCGCTCCAGACGCGTTCCACTGCGCAGCGGATTTACGTTCTCAACCAAAGTTGTCATCTGGAACTTGGAGCTGTGCTTTGAACTTTGAGCTTAAAGCTCTGTGCTTCGAACTTCGAACTTGGGCTTTGTGCTTTGAGCTTCGAACTTTGAACTTGGAACTTTGTGCTTTGAGCTTCGAACTTGAGCTCTAAATCACTGCCTTCTGCCTTCTGCCTACTGCCTACCCTACTGCCTTCTGCCTACTGCCTACTGCCTACTGCCTTCTACGGCCGTGCCGGCTTTTTTATCGTAGGCACGGCGCGCGGAATGTCTCCATCGTCGACAACAAGCGGCGTCTCTGAGTTTTGCGACTGAAGTTTTGGAGCACTGCGGCGCAAAATGGGAGGCAGACCCGGTCGCGGTAAGCGAACAGTTTCTACATCGTCAAGGCGCCTCAGGATTGCCCCGCCACGACCTGCAACCCAAACATTCGAGCCACCGCGATTTGCGATCGAGAACAAGGTCGTGCTGGTTATCGTTGGCTGCGTCAGCCACGTCTCGCCGCCATCTTTACTTTCAATAATCCTTCCCTGCTCGCCGGCCACCATCACTTCATCAGGCGCAGAGGCGGCCACGGAAAACAGATTCGTCGTGATCCCACTTTCCAGATCTTTCCATGTGAGTCCGCCATCATCAGTGCGCAGAATCAAGCCCTGGGCCCCGACCGCATATCCGCGCTGCGTATCGGCGAAGGTGACAGCGTAAAGCCACTCTTTCAAATTTCGATCAACGCGTTGCCACTTGGCGCCGCCATCTTCAGTGCGCAGGATCGTGCCATTAGAACCAACCGCTACGCCGTGTTTTGAATCGATGAACCGAACGTCTTCGAGCCAGGCGAAAGTGTCTGCACGCTGAAAGTGCCAGGTTTGACCGCCGTCGCTCGACTCGAGGATCGAGCCACGCGCTCCGACGGCCCAACCCTGAGTCGGCGAAACGAAGTCAACTGACAGCAGATCCTCGTTGGCAGCTAAACGAACCTGTGCCCAGGTAACACCACCATTGACCGAACGCAGAATTGTCCCTTGGTTACCCACCGCCCAGCCCAATTTCTCATTGACGAAATCCACAGCGTTTAAGCTCACCGTGGTGCCAGAAGGGCGCACCGTCCAGCTGCGACCCGCTGAACTCGTGAATAGAATTTTTCCGCGAGCGCCGACGGCCCAACCGCGCGTATCGTTGAGGAAGAAAATCTGAGAGAGATCGTCGCGGCCGCCTTCGGTGAGACGACGCCACGAAAGACCGCCGTCGTCGGTGCGCAGAATCAAACCATCAGCACCTGCTGCCCAACCAAGCGACTCGTCAGCAAAGTGCACCGACGAAAGTCTCGGACTGGTGCGCACGCTCACCGGCAACCAAATCGATCCGCCGTCCGCCGTGGTTAGCACGAGGCCATCGTCGCCCGTTGCCCAGCCTGCCTTGTCGTCTTTGAAATATACCGAAAGCAGATCCGTGGTCGTGAGGCTATTCGCTATCTGCCAGCTAACACCGGCGTCGCGAGTTTCAAGGATAGTTCCCGCGTAGCCGACCACTACGGCACGCAAAGGAGAACTAAAAGTGACCCCCGTTAAGGCTTTGCTAGTGACGTCCGTCTTGGGTCTCCAATCAACGCCACCGTTGTTAGTCACCAGCAGCGTGCCTCGAGCTCCGACAGCAATGCCGGTTAGCTCATCGGTAAAGGCGACTGAAAACAAGTGCGCTGTTGTCGGTGCCTTTTGTATCTGCCAACTGATGCCACCGTCTTTGGTATGAACGATGGAGCCGAAGGATCCGACGGCCCAGCCTCTTTTTGACGACGCGGAGGCGAAGGTGACAGAAAAAAGATGATCGCGGGTTCCGGTGGCGCGGTGCACCCATTTGCGGCCGCCGTTTGTAGTAGTCAGAATCACACCATTTGAGCCTGCTGCGATTAGCCTCGCTTTGTCTTTGACGTAAAGACTGTACAAGGTGGTGTTGGTGGGCGAAATCTGTTCCTCCCACGTAAAACCGCCATTTCGCGAGCGTAAAATGGCGCCATCTCCGCCGACAGCCCAGCCGTTCTTTTTGTCTAAAGCGAACTTCACATTGTTGATTGTGTTTCCCTGCGGCAGAGGGTTCTGCCACTGCCAGGCGCGAATCTCCAGGCCTTGGGCGGATACGATTACAGGAGTTGCGCTACAGATCAGGAGTAAAAGCGTCGACAACAGCACGGGCCGCTTAGTGCGCCAGCGACGTGGTCTGCGGGAAATAGCTGTAAAAAAGGGCAATCTTGTACGCTGTAAGAGCAAAGTGAGTAGAGCTACAACTTTCGCGTAGTGCCCTAATTTGTAGCGCAACTGATAGTTGGCGGTGAATGAATGACATTCAAGGCGCACGCAAACTAACAGTTTGCATTACAAAGACCTAACTAGGGCGCTACCGACTTTCGGGGAGTTAATGTCTCTGGAGCGAGGATTATAAAGATGAAGGCGCGGGAAAGCGAATGGGGTAAAAAACAGACCTGCCGCCGTTTCTACGAGGCGTTCTCTGAAGGCGGTGAATGCCGGTCACGCCAAGCCGCAAAGCCGCCGAGACGCAAAGTAAGCAATAAACCTTAATCAGCAGGGCCTCTTAATGTTTTTGCATACTTGGCGGCTCTGCGTCTTGCCGACTTCGCGACTTCAGAAAATCACCAGCAAAAGCGTTAACATGCGCCGGAAAAAAGTTCTTCCTACGAAAAGCTTTTCGCTCATGACTTAGTTTTCAAGATAGGGGTCGAGCGTGCCGACTTTGTCTTCAGCGTCGCGCAGCACTTCTGGATCAACCCGGCCCAGGGCCGCCAGCCGGCGAGCGGCCCGATCGACCGCCTCTTGAATTACATGACCTGAGTGACCAGCAGTCCATTCCCAGGCGATCTCGTGACGCTCTGCCGCTTTGTCGAGACGGGCCCACCAATCATGATTTGTTTTGCGACGAAAGTGGCCGTTCATTGTCTCGACCACATAGCGCGAATCCGTGAAAACGCGAACCTTACAGGGTTCACGCAAAGCTTCAAGACCTACGGCGGCCGCAGCGATCTCGGCTTGCTGATTGGTAGCCTGTCCGAGATAGCAACCGACTGAACGCCAAATCCCCTGATAGCCAAGGAGGGCGACGGCCGCCGCCCTCGTATCGACTTTGCCATTACCAAGACTTGAACCGTCACAAAAAATTGTGACCTGCTTTCGTGACGAACTTTTTAATGGCTGATCGGCGGTGGTCTTAGTCATTCGTAGGGGCGCTCAGCATTCTTAGAAACCCATCTTAGTTGGAAGGTTAGCCTAGCACGCGCTCAGCAGCGGCGGTAGTTCTAACGATTCGAGCTAGTGCCCTAATTGGTAGCGCAAACTGTCAGGTTGCGCTGAGTGAATGGCATTCACGGCGCACGCAAACTAACAGTTTGCGTACAAAGACCTGTCGCGCTTACCGATTGCTTCGGCTAGAATCCTGTCCATACAAAGTCCCAACAAGATTAGCCGTTGAAAGCGATGCGACTGTTTCACCTGCTGGCGCGAGGTTCCCGCAAAATCATAACTAATCCCGGCGAGTCGTTCTTGGTCTTCAGGATGGCGTTGTGGGTTTCTGTGCTTTCGCTCCTGGTGAAACTTCGACCACTGCCGCGAGCACTCGAGCTGGTCGCCGCAAAACCCAGGAATACTTCTAAGAATTCTGCGATGGGCGCTGAAGAAACTATGAACCGACTGGCCCGCACCATGGATTCGCTTTTGCGAACGGACATGTTTGTGTTTAAGCCCATCTGTTGGAAGAGAGCCGCCGTTTTGCATCGCTATCTGACGCTTAGCGGAATCAATTCGCGAATCGTCTTCGGCGTTAGGCGCGGAGCGCAGGGTGAAGTGGATGGGCACGCCTGGCTTGAATCAAATGGCGAGCCGATTCTTGAAACCACAGCGCCGAATTACAAAATCACTTACGCTTTTCCCTCCGACGAGCCTTTCGAAGCCGATCTCGCTTCCATGTCCTAGCCTACAAAAAAGAGAGAGGCGACTAAGCACCTCTCCCTTTCGTTAATCGATTCAAGCTGAAAAACGTTAGTTGAGTCCTTCGCGAACGCGAAACGCAAACTCGAAACTCCGAACCCGAAACTCCGAACTCGAAACTCGAAACCCGGAACTCGAAACTTCCCTTTACGGCAGCGCCTCGACGTTAACGAAGAAGCGGAAAGTTCCTCCCTGCACTACCCCCAAAAGATACCTGACGTTGATCGAGGCGCCGGGGGCGAGGAAGCCGCCGGGAATCGCAACGACGATACTTGAATTTGATCCGCCGCCTGCGACTGCATCGGAAGGACCCTCGAGCGCCGTGCCCCTGATCAAGATTGTTCCGCCATTCGCGGTTGTATCTCCAGATGTAAGCATTCGCAATTCGGCTTGCGGTCCTCCCGGCGTATTGCTAGTGGTGATATCAACAACCCGGAAACGAAGTCGTGTGACAGGCGCACCAGTGCTATTCGTGAACTTGCGTCGAATATCCAAAGTGCCAAGCGCCGTGGCTCCCGATCCAGGCGTCGTATCGCGCACACGATTCGGAGGAGCAGTCGACGCTTGTGATGGATCAATCAACGCAGGTTTCACCGTCGCATTGCGCTGAATCGGACTCGCAAGATTTTCCGGACCCGGTCCGCCACGCACTGAGAGAATGCCAAACGTGCCTGCCATCGTTGAGACAAATTCAAAGTCTGACGCATTGTCTCCTGTGTCTTTAGGCAGACCACTGGTCAGCTTGCGAACGAACGCATACTCTCCATCGCCGGCGATTGGAGCGAGCCGGGTTCCTTCGGTGAAAAGGGGCGATTGCGCGCCATTCTGCGACGTGAAGTTAACCGTATCGATTCGCGTTGCGGAGGAAAGGTTCGCGACGTTTGCCGTATTGAACAAGGCCAGACCGGTGTTATCGGCAATGTCCGCGGTGTAGGTGGCATTAGGTGTGGCATTGTTCGCCCCGCCGTAGTTAGACAAGCTGTAGCCCACTGCCGCCGTGTTGTTGGCGATCAAGTAATGACCGCGCGCCGGTATGATCGTTCCGTTGGGGATCGTGGCAACAATCGAAGCCATGGTGCCCGCTGCGTTCAAACCCGCGACTGACCATCCCGCGGAAGCGTCGCTCGCATTTACAGTGAACGGCGCGCCGCTCACGTTTGCGATTTCAACATATTCATCGAGCGCACCAAGTGCGCCGCGAAGCCTAAACTCGCCGATTGCCAGCGTCGTGGACGCGAGCGGTGGCGCCCCACCGCTAACCGTAACCGTGAAAGAACAAGCCGGGCCAGCACCAGTTGTCACATTCACTGTGGTCGTGCCGACCGGGAAGGTAGAACCGGAGGCGGGACTGGCATTGATCGTCTGGCAGGCACCAGTGACGGTCGGATTCAGATAGTTGACCACCGCGCTAGAGCCACCGCCATCAGCCGGGACGACAATGTTTTCCGGACATGAGATCGAACACGATTGTGTGTTGCAGACCGCGCCCATCGAGGTTAGCGTCAGCTCCCAACCACCGGAAAAAGTACCAACGTCGGTGCCTGCATCGTCGACAACGTAAAGGCTCCACGTGCCGTTAGGACTCAAACCATTAAACGCAGAGGCGAGCGTAGCCGAGCCGGCGGTTGCCGGATCCAAATATGGAGCAGCTGGCGCCGGAGCTGGAAAAGGATCGCCGGTACCGTAGTTAGTAGGTTGGAAGGCGCCGGAGGCTGGCGGTGAACCCGAGGCTGGGAACAACGCGGCGGCCGCATCGTCAATCGTGTAAGTCTGTCCAGTCCAATCATTACCACCGATCACATCAGAAAGCAGAACGAACTTTACGCCAGTCGGTCCTACCAACAGGACGTCGATATCTCCGGGGAAAGTGTGATT
The DNA here is from genome assembly GCA_041750995.1 of Pyrinomonadaceae bacterium. GTDB lineage: Bacteria > Acidobacteriota > Blastocatellia > Pyrinomonadales > Pyrinomonadaceae > PSRF01. Next base: position 12,874 of record JBGSYG010000067.1, read on the forward strand.
GATGTTTTTCAGCGTGACTGTCACTTTCGAGACTGGCCCAGTAAAGCCGGCTACTGTGATGTTCGCCGGATAAGGCGTGGCCGGCGCACCAGTTGTCGCACCAGTGCCCGACGCCGGAATAGTTATCACAGTCGCGTTCGAAAATGTTTGCGTACTGTTCGTGCTCGTTCCCAATGTGAACTGGTAGGTCACATTGCCCAAATCCAGAATGCCATCCTGGAAGTGAATCGTTGCGGTGGCGACGCTACCGCAAGCTCCGGCCACGCTAAAAGTAAAGGGTTGCGAAACTGGCGGACTGCCGGCGGCGATCGCGCCATAGATGCGATTGGGATTGCCAACGGGAGTAACGCCACCCGACGTTTGCAGAGTTCCCACCAGGCCCGCAGTTGTTGGGCCATCTCCAACGTTCACCACCGGGAACGCCGCCGTTAAGGTTTCACCCGGATCGGGAACGCTGTTGGCCGGAACGATGCTCTCCGCAGTAATTACCGCAGGCCCTGATGCGTCGATGTCAGGAGTGCCGGAAACGCCACAGCAAAAATACGGCTGACGAAGAACTTCCAAAGTTACGCATCCTACGGTGCCGGTATCCTGATTTTCGTTATCAGAGACTTTTAGCTTCCAGGTACCGTTCAGATTTTTTCCGTTGAACGCAGACAGTGGTGTTTCTGGTCTGAAGCTTCCCGAGAAAGGTGGAACACCTGCGGAGATCGGCGTTCCTGCCGCATCGTCAAACGTCGTCGGTGCTCCTGAGCAATTGTTGGAGCCGGTTCCATAGTTGTCGCCACCGCCTGCGGCTGCATCGCGTCGCTCGGCAAGCGCGACAGTGGTTCCATCCGGTGCAATCAGCTCGAGTGACAAATCGCGATCAAACGTGTGGTCCAAACGAACCCTGACGTTCACGTCGCCGACAGATCCCTGTTGCGACACTACAATCGGCACCTCGACAAAACTGAGATCGGGAATTGGCGTCGCGATGTTTCCCGTGGTGTAGCTAACCGTCGATCCCGATCCCACAGTTCCTACCTGGAAGGTGAAGGTCACCGTGCCCAAGTCAGTCGCGCCATCCTGTAATTGAAGCGTCGCCGTAAGTACTTGCCCGCACGTTGCTGTCGAAGTAAAAGAGAACGACCTGACCACTTCAGCTCCACCCGCCGTAAGCCCTCCATAATTCTGCGAACCGGAAGGAGAGCTGACGCCGCCAGTAGCTTGCAGAGTCGCGATCAGGTTTGAAGTATTTCCCGTGCCGGCATTGGAGAGGCCGAGATCAACTGTCACAGTCTCAGCCGGGTCAATTGCGTTGTTGGAAGGGGCGCAACTTTCCACGGTCACGGCTTTGGAACCACTGCTGATCACCGGTACTGGAGTTTCGCTCCCGTTATAAACAACCAGGGCATAGTCCTGATCCAGCGGGCCACCATCGTTGGGGACACCGTCGCCGGCAATGTTGATGCCGATTACCCTGACGACGAAGGTTCCCGTTACACCTGCGGGTACCAGCACGCTCTCGACATTGTTTCGAGTGTCGGCGGTGCCGCCCGTCGCGGAGTTTGGTCCGCTGAAAACGTTTCCTTTGTAAGAATTGCCGCCGACGATCACTTCCAGATCCAAGTTATTGACGTAGGCGTTACCGCTCGTTGGTCCGGGAACATCAGTCCAGGCAAGTGTGACGCGGAAAGGCTTAGCTCCTGTTCCGATCGTACCGGCGACGATGCGTTGTTGCCCGGAAGCGGTGAAACGATCGGGACCGAGTTGGTCTTTGAAGACATGAGTGGTGGCAAAGATGTCGAAGAAGGACTCGAGATTGACCTCGCCCATTCCCTGACTGTTCGACCACAGCGTGTCGTTCGCGCCTACACCTGTCAGGTAACGCGCCGAATTCATCATCACGGCTTTGGTCATTGCCGCACTCGGTGGGCCACCAAGCTGATTAATGAAGTATTGCCGCACGAGCGCGGCCACGCCGGCGATCGCCGGTGTTGAGTGACTGGTTCCGGAGGAGGCCGTGTACCATTGCTGCCCCGCGGGAAAGAAGTTTCCGCCCACGCCACCGCAGACCCCGTTCCCATTGAAAGGACTCAAGCCATTTCCCGACACTGGATTTACCAAAGACGTTTGCCAGGCGCCGCCGGTGATATGAGTTCCCGGCGCCACTAGTTCTGGTTTCCTGCGTCCATCAGACGTCGGGCCACGGGCCGAAAAATTAATAAGGTCGTTGGCATTGTCAGCCCCGCTATCGCTAGTGCCGCAGCCATCTGAACCACCAAACGCCTGAACGTTTTCCGACGCTCCGGCAGTAATCACGTTCTTAGCAGTTCCAGGCTGTCCCACAGAACCCGGAGTACTACCCGAATTGCCCGCTGCGAAAATCACAACCATTTCCTGATTACCGGCCACCGGGTTTACGGATGTTGCCGACTGCGCATCACGCACTACCGTATCGTAGTTTTGAGAGTCGACTGTGTAGGTGTTGCTGTTTGCGCCCCAGCTATTGCTGCTGATGCGCGCGCCGTCTGCATACGCACGCGACTCGAGATTAATTTGATTCGGATTAGTGTAAGCATCGGGATCGAAAATGACTGATGAACCAATCTTGACGAAAGGGGCAACACCGATCCCATAGCGGAAGCCGGCGCCATCTGCGTGTGGCGCACTCGCGAAAATTCCCCCAGTCGGCACGTAGCCCATCACGATGTGAGTATTGAGCGTGCCGTGCCCATCGAGTCCCGTGATCGTACTGTTGGCGTTAGGGGAACCTTCGAAGCGGTTATAGATGACGCGGCTGGCGTTGTTCGGATCTCCAGTCGTGTATAAAGCAAAGTGATTAGGCGCCTGAGTTCCGTCGTCGATACCGCTGTCAGAAATGTTAACGGCAAAGTTCGACGCCGTGAACTGTGCTTGAGTGAATCCCTTGGAAGCTAAGTAAAGCAGCCAGTTGCCGGGAGTAGGAACCGCGGGATTACCGCTGATCTGCCCAGCAACGATGAAGTTCTGACGCTCGTCAAATTTCTCAGGCGTCAGATAGGGATGAATGGAAACGACGTCAGGGCGTTTTGCCAGTCGGGCCACGACATCAACCGCGGGAATGTGAACCACTACGTCGAGGTAGTTAAGCACTTCCCACTGGTTTGTGATTTTTCTGGTGCGCAGTTTTTCAATTAGCGCGAGTGTTTCTGCATTAGCCGATCGGTCCTTCACCAACTGGATCGCATAAAGGTCCCGATCTTTTGCGGAAGGAGTCTTCGCCTTCACGTTCAAATCGCTTTTGGGAGATTTGCGGGTACTCAACTTTTCCCACTCTTTGTTGAGCGAGCGCAGGATTGCCGGACTAACGCGCATCGTTTCCGTGTATTCGCCATCCCATTGGACAAGATCTGAGAGCGACTGTGCCTGCTGAATGCTCCCTGACGTTCCGTAGATCAAATAGGCGTTACTGGGGATGTAGGTAACGATTTCAACGCCTGTTTTTAATAACGCGCTATACCATTCCGGCTTGATAGGACCGGCGAATTGCACCAGGTGCATGCGCTTACCGCCGAAGCCGCCGGCAGGCTGTCTGAGGCGCTGTTCTTCCGCTGTCGTCGTATCAAAGGCGCCGGAGTTAAGCATGATCAGGTTGCTCTCATCGCTAAACTCCGCGCCCGGCAGATCGTTTAATGAGCTGGCAAGTGCAGCGTTCACTTCCAACAACTTAAACGTGCCGTAGTCGGCAATAAGGCGCGCCCCCTGAGACTCAATTGATTTCGCCAGGTTCCGATCACTGACGATCACTTTATGAACATTTCCCGGACTGCGATATTTCGCCGCTGAAGACACTCTCGCCGCCACACGTGCTTCTTCCTGACCCTTCCCTTTGCTCTTCATTGACGCTCGCGGCGTGAAGTCCCAAACGAACAGCACGAAGGCTGCGGCCACGGCCGCGATCAAGAGCATCTTTGAAGCGAACAATTTCTGATTACGTTTCATTGCAGCGGGTCTCCAGAAGATCCGTTGGCTATTCGGTGGACAGCAATGGATTTAAAGGTGCCGAGGTTGCTTCAAGGCATGTTCTTCAATGGACTCGTGATTCTAAAGTCGTAAGGGGAAGAATCGAATTGATCCTTCCCCTTAACGTGGTTACGCGCGAGCGGTAGCTAACCGCTTGGCAGGGTTAGGGCAATGCTTCGACGTTAACTAAGAAGCGGAAGGTTCCGGCTTGAGACACGCCAACCAATAACCTGATGTTAATCGAGGCTCCTGGCGCTAATGGTGTCCCCAGTGTGACAGTGCCCGACGAGAGTGACGTGTGGAGACCTCCGCCGAATGTTGGAATAGGTGGAGTTTCTACGGCCGTCCCTCTTAGTTGTATCGCGCCAGTTCCACAGGGATTGCTACCTGCAGTGACTGCCAGATCGTTTGAAGTCAGGACGCGCAGATCAGCGGTGCCCGGTGGCGCGAGAGTCGTCGTGATGTCAACCACTCTGAAGCGCAGGCGGGTGACCTGACCACCTGTGTTGTTCGTGAACGCGCGCCGCAATTCAAGCGTTCCTAGTGGCCCAGTGATAGGGACGGGCGTCAGATCGCGAACTCTGTTCGGGTCTGCGCTACTGCTAGTACAGGGGAATATCAGAGACGCTTTCACTGTCGCGTTTCGTTGAATTGGACTGCTCAGGTTTTCCGGTCCCGGACCACCAAGCCGTCTTCCCATACCGCGCTCAGTGGCCAGCGTGTCCGCGTAAAGAAAATCTGCGGAATTGCTGTTCGTGTCTTGCGGTAATCCGCTGACCATGTTCCGGAACAAACTAAAGTCCGACATGCTCATTGGATTACTTAGTGCAAGATAGCCAGGTCCTTCTTTGTAAAGTGAATTGGCTTCCGCCGTTGAGCCAACAGCGTCGAGCCGATTCGCCAAAGTGAAGTTCACCGGATTCGATGTATTGAAGAGGGCGATACCAACGTTGTCGTTGATACCCGTCGTGTATGTGGCATCTCCGGTGGCTGTCGTGCCGTTGCCGGCCGGATATGAGCCCAGCGAATACGCGGAGGAATTCACACAGAGGTAGTGACCGCGGTTGGGTACTACCGTCCCATTGGGGACTGTGCAGCGAGCAACGCCGTCGGAGGTTGCTACTGCCCATCCTGACGATCCGTCACTTGTTGAAATCGTGACGTCAGCCCCGGAGTTGTTGTAGAGCTCAATGAACTCATCGTTGTCACCAGCGATGCCTCGCAGCCGAAACTCACTGATGATCAGGCCTGAAGCCGCGCCCGAGCCCGTCACCGTGACGTTGAATGTACACGTTGATCCCCCGGCGCCGGTTACTGTTACTGTTGTTACGCCAAGTGGAAGCGTGGAACCGGAGGCCGGATTGTAGTTCAACACGCCACAAGCGCCGGCTGGACTAGCCGCCGGGTAGTTAACAACCGCGCTCACGCCACCGCCGTCTGCCGGTACCGAGTAACTAGACGGACAAGTGACTGCACAGGATTGCGCGTTGCAGGTGCTCTGCGTAGTTGTGATGGTGAGATCCCAGCCACCGGCAAAGGTGCCGATGTCAGTTCCCGCGTCGTCAACCACGTAGAGACTCCACGTGCCATTCGGGTTCAGGTTATTAAATGCAGCCAGCGTCGCCGAGCCTGCTGTTGCCGGCTCAAGATACGGTGCTGCCGGCGCCGGCGCCGGGAATGGGTCCCCGCTTCCATAGTTCGTTGGTCTAAAGCTGCCGGGCGCCGGTGGAGTTCCCGCCGACGGGAACACCGCCGCCGCTGCATCATCGATCGTGTAGGTTTGACCAGTCCAATCAGTTCCGCCGATCACATCTGACATCAGGCTGAACTTCACGCCTGTTGGACCAACCAGCAACACATCCACGTCTCCCGGGAATGTATGGCTGATTTGCTTGAGCGTAACCGTCACTTTGCTAACCGGGTTCGTCAGACCGGCCACAGTTATCGTGGAGGGATACGGATTCGAGGGGGAGCCTGTGGTGGCGCCCGTTCCCGTAGCCGGAATCACGATTGCAGCTGGGTTTGAAAAAGTCTGACTGGAAGCACTTGTAGTGCCCAGCCGGAAAGTATAGGTGACCGTTCCCAGATTGATGGCGCCGTCCTGAAGCTGCAGCGATGCGGTGATGTTATTCCCGCAAGTTCCGCTCGCCACGAAGGTGAACGGCTGCGAGACCGCTGGAGCTCCTACGCTCACCACGCCATAGGTGCGCGTAGGAGTAACTGGAGTGACACCACCACTTGTTTGCATAGTCGCAACCAGGTTGGAGGTGTTGCCGTCGCCCGAATTAATCAACGGGAAAGTGGCAGTAACAGTCTCACCCGGATCGGGTGCATTGTTAGCTGGAGTAATACTCTCAGCCGTAATTACAGCAGCGCCCCCTGATTCAATTACCGGAGTGCCGACGACACCGCAGCAGGCAAATGGCTGGCGGTTGATTTCCAGCGTTACGCAGCCGACGGTGCCTGTGTCGATCGCGGCACTGTCTGATACGCGCAACTTCCATGTACCGTTGATTGACTTACCGGTCATTGCGGAAAGGGGTTCCTCGGGTTGGAACGTTCCGGCGAAGGGCGGCAGCCCGGCCGAAATCGGATTGGAGGCCGAGTCGTCGAAAATGGTCGGTGTGCCGGAACAGTCGTTGGCCCCCGTGCCGTAGTTATCGCCACCTCCGGCTGGAGTGTCGCGGTTCGCTGACAACACCACCTCAGTGTTGTCGGGAGCGATCAGGGAGATCGTCAGGTCGGCGGTAAACGTGTGGTTCAAACGCACGCGTACGTTGACGTCGCCTGCCGCGCCGTTCTGATTGACGATGATCGGAATATCTACCGAGCTGACGTCCGGAATCGGAGTTGCGATGTTGCCGGAGGTATAGACAGTCGGAATGCCAGCCCCGAGCGTGCCGGTACGCAAGCGATACACAATTGTGCCGTAGTCAGTTGCGCCATCCTGCAACTGCAATGTGATGTCGACAAAGTTGCCGCAAGTAGCACTGACAGTGAAAGTGAAAGGCCGAGACACAGGAGGCGCACCCTGGGCGACCGCTCCGTAGTTTTGCGGACCAGATGGGCTCGAAACGCCACCGGTGGCCTGCAGCGTACCCACCAGATTTACAGTAGTAGCGCCTGCACCGCCGTCATTAACAACCGGGAGATTTACCGTTACGGTTTCACCCGGATCGAGGGCATTGTTCGCGGGACCGCAGCTCTCTGAGGTGATTTCCACATTGCCTGGTTCAAGATCGTTCTGCGGTACTAGCTGCACATTCTGAATAGTTGTATTTCCCTGAGTGATCGTGACAGCCGGGATCGAGGCACTGGAATAGCCAGGAGCTGATACCACGAGGGTATAAGTCCCGAGGCCCATCGGGTCGATGTTGTAAACGCCACTGCCGTTGGAGCTTCTTATAAAGGGACCTGCCGAAACAGAAGCATTCGCGATTGGAGTACCGCCAACACTGCTGGTAACGGTGCCAGTCAATACACCCTTCTGCACTGCCGGACAGGGACCGAATTGGAAAGCGCCGACGCGCGTGTGCCAGCGAGTGTTGTCAGGAGCTGCAGCCCCGGTGACGTATTGTTGGGTGTACCAGAAAGTACAGTCATCAAGCGGATCGACTGTGAGATCTGAATAGTCACCCCAGCGTCCGGACGAATGAGTTTGAGAGCTGGTGCCGTTGACTAACGTAGCCTCGCCCTGCGCAAGACTGCCGGCGGGATCACCGGCAAGTCGCCCGGCGTAGCGAATTCCGGGGAACACTGAAGCGCTGGACACCGAGTAACCGACTGCCAGGCTGCCCGCAGCATTCATGGCTGCGCTACCCATCCAGCGATGCGTTGTATCTCCAGGAGCGCCGGACATAGTCCCTTGTTCTTGAACTACGTACGCGCCCGTGGGTGTAGCTTTGCGAATCTCGTAATAACGCACTCCAGAGCGGAATGCCGGATTTACCGCGGCGTTAACTGAGTGGTTTAAAGCTAACGATTCATGCGTACCATAATTGCGATACGCCAGGCGATTCATCAAACGATCAGAAATAACATCGACTGCAACACCCGGAGGAGGTTGCGGGATGATATTGCGGGAGCCGGGTGGGACTTCGCGCGGATCAAACGCAGCTACCGCGAGGGGACTGCCGGTCCGTTCAACCAGAGTTGAATTAGCGGGGACTGCAAAGTCAGCATGAAAATCAAAGATACGAAGCGAGTCGGTTGCGCCAAATTCATCAGCGTCAAACTGGATGAAAGGAGCGGGCGCGCCCGCCGGCGGCGGTGTGAAGCCGTCTATGTCGCTTGGTAACATGCCACCGAATTGACAGGCTCCCGGACATCCTTCCGCCTTATCGAAATAGATGAAGCCCGCAGTCGGGTCGCCGGCAAGCATCTTTGTGCGATCAAACGCGAAGAGACCGGCGCCGAGAAACTGAGTGCCTGCCTGGTTAAATTGGTTGTCCGTCATGTAATAACCATCAGACCAGACACCGAATTTCGGGTAGTCGTTGAACTTGTTGTTCGGCATCATAAAATCATAGAGATAGTATGCGCCGGTGGGATCTCCTGTCTGCGAGACAGCGATCAGTTGGTGATTGTTTGGGTTTGCTACGACGCAGAATTCAGAAAGAATCCAGCGGTCAGCCAATTGATCGTAGAGCACGATCGGATCGCCGTCCTCGCTGTTGGCGCAGGGACCTGGAATAGAGCTGAAGAGCGCGCCAATACTCGTAAGTGGAATCACCGGCGTTCCAGTGCGGTTGTAGATGCGGAAGGCACTGTTCACCATCTGCACAAAGTGATTCGGTCCGATCTCGCCGACGGTGTCCGGCGGCAGGAAACCCTGACCAGGCAGTGCGGTGGTATCTGTTAGTGAAATCGACTCAAAGCTGACAGTCGGAATCGGCATCACGCGCGGCGTGATCGATCGATCCTTGCCCGGCACGCCAGCAATCGCTGCGTCCGGCTCAGTCTTCATGTCAGGATCGCCTTTGCGAATGATTTCCGCATTACGGCGATTCTTCTCAGAGACTTCGTCTTCGCGCGACTCGGCGCGGCCGCCTTTGCCACCGCTGATGCTCTGTTCACGGGCCTTTTCGATCAGCTCTTCGTGGTTCTTGACCTGCGCTCTTCGTGCTTGTGCGGGTGAGAGTCGCTCTTGCGCCGCTGCCAATTCGCGCACCGTCGGAGAGATCCCAAAGTTGACTGCCTGCGCCGACATCACCCCAGGGTTCCACTCGCGCGCAGCTTTGTCGTTGGCCAGCTTTTCCTGATCGATTCGTTTTCGGGCTTTCTCGTTTCTCTTAGCCCCGGTTAACGGCGGCAGGATCAGGGCTACGAAGAACAGTCCAACGGCCAAACCAAACACCAGGAACTTTCTCATGGGGAACTCTCCTTTGCATGAAGCTGCAACTCCGAGAGACAGCAGCTGCGGGGTCAATCGAGTAGACGCTGATAGAGAACACGTCAACACCACGCACCTTCAAGCAGCCAGGGGAATCGGCAGACTAAAGGGCATGGAAGCGATGGTTTGTCTTTAAAAAACGCGCACTGACGGAGGCAGTGAAAATGCCTACGACACAGAATCAAGGTAGAACTTCAAAGAGACGCCGGCCTGTGCGCGGAACCTGGTCGCGAGGTGGATTGGGACGGTAACTGCTTCGCGAGCCGGGGGATTCCCACGTGAGCATTCCTTGTACTAAAAACGAAAAGTAAATTACGATTCAACGATAGTAATGTGAGGCGGTGCGAGCAAAGAGTGGCTTCGCGACCCTTAGATTCGACGACAGAACGTCGGGACTATAACCGCACCTAAGTGCGTATGTCAATGTTGATCCTTTCGTTTTATCACGCGACTGGTTGGCTTTAATATAGCTGGCGAACAAGGAGGTACTAACGTGATTCTGTGCCAGGCATCTTTCGCAATTTTTCTTGTGTTCATGATTGCGTTACCAGCGAATTCGTGTGGAAAGGAAAGAATGAGCGAAAAAGCAAAGACTGAAGTAGTGAAGGATCGCCGCGTTCCCCAAGGGACGTGGGGTGGTCAACACGTGCGGCTAAACGTTTCGGGAAATGGAGCTGAGTTTGAGTTCGATTGTGCCCACGGGCGCATGACTGGACCGCTGACTTTGCACAACCGAGGTTTTGCTACAACCGGAACTTTCGTGCATGAAAGAGGTCCCATACGCCTGAACGATGACAACCAGGGGCACCGGGTTTATTTCAAGGGCGAAGTTCAGGGCTCCCGGATGACCTTGACCTTCTCATTAGCCGAAGACTTCAGCGAGGCGGAAACATTTACGCTAACGCATGGAGCTGAGGCGAAGTTGTTCAAGTGCAAATAGCCAAGGCCGCTTCGATTCGAGGTTCAGAATGAAAGGGAGAAGCACAAGTGCTTCTCCCTTTTACGGTGCACGAGCATCAGGATGAGGCCACTCGATTACCTTTAGTCAACATCGCGCACACAGCTGACAGCCAACCAGCTATCGAAATGACTCAGCCGAGGAAATCCCGACTGCTTCGGGATTCCCACCGCAACTGGGAAAGTCAGGCCAAAAAGCCGCCTGACTTTCCCCTCCCGACAGCTACTAGAGGATAAATAGAGAGGAAGTATTAAAACCAATCCGAACTCTTCTCTTGATAATAAAACCGGACAGTGAATTTGCTAACAACAAAGTCTTTCCGACAAAAATTCAAGACCGGCCAAGGTAATAAGCAGCGAGATAGTAGCGGTGATGGTTCCAATGAGAGGTCAAGCAGGTGGGAAAGCAACTATTGCAGAACATAGATCAGATAGTTTGTATTACCAAGTCGTTGCCAGCCTTCCTGCATCGCCCAACTCGGCGCAGCGTCGGCAATAACAACTCGAGCGCCGGTACCAGCGATTGCTGCGATGGCCTGAGCTCGAGTGATCTTATCAACCGCCCAGAATTTTTCTGCCTCGCCTCCTGGTGCTGCCGGTATCTCTGACACCACGCGCACTCGAGCCAGCCGCGGCCAGGCCGCGAACATCGTGTTACCCACTGACGCGACGCGATCATTTTGCTGCACGCCACGCCGCTGTAATTCGTGGGCAACTTGCCACTGAACGTCACGAAGCTCTGAACGTCCGTATGAGAGATCGCGCATACCGGAATACGCAAGACGTGCGGTATGCGGAAGGACAGAGAGCAAAAAAAAGAGGACTAATGCCAGACTCACTCCCGAAACCAGGCGACGTGTTTCAGACGTGTCTGCAAGCTGCACCCCTGCGAGACAACTCGAAGCGATCACTGCAACGAACGGCGCGATGTAACGCGGCTCAATATTGATCGTGAGGTAAAGCGCCAGAGCGATCAGCGACGGAGCAATTAGAAACCAATAGGCAAGCAGGCTTCGCAAGACGAGCTGGCGCTTGCCGCTCTGGTAAAGCAATACAAACAGCGCGAACGCCAGCGCGACGAGGAAGAAACGATAAAACAATAAGCCATATAGCCCGGTGAGATTGCGCCAGACGGCGGCAACTTGTTGGCGCAAATTAAACTGCGGTGTGATGCCTTCGTACCAGTAGGAAGGATCGTACCAGGGCGGATAGCTGATTCCCGCTGGTCCGTTAAATTCGTAAACACCTGGGGCGTCGAAAATCTTCCGAGTCGTATGCAACGGCGTGCCGCTGCCCGCGGGATGACCTTGCCAGTGCGTGAACCGCGTCGTTCCGTTAACGTACCAGGCGTAGTTCAGGCGCGCGCTGTCCCCAATTGTGAAGCGATGCTTCGCGCGCGAGATGACGATGACGAACGGAGCCGCCAACGTCAGAAAAATTACGAGCGTGATGCCGGCGCGCAGGAGGGCGGGCTTGAATCCTATCGATTGTCGCGCCAGCAAATAAGCAACGACAATAAAAACCAGAGCCAGCGGGAACATTATCGTCTTCGTCAGATAGCTAAGACCCAACACAACTCCCAATGCTACAAACAAGTCTCGGCGCGAGGCGGCAGTTTTGATTTTCAATACAAGTCCGCAGGCGAGGAAGATCAATGCTGCCAGAAGTAGATCTGGACTAGTGCGCCAAACACGATTCATGAACAGCGACGTCCACATGAAAGTTGTGTAACCAAAAATCAACCAGCTCCATTCCGGTAGTGACCTATCTTTGAGTTGTAGTTGCCGGTCCCTTCTTAGCGCCCTGAAAAAATAGGCGAAGCTGAACAATGCTGCGACGTAGATCAGGAAGTTCAAGAGGCGTACGAGGGTAAATTCCCAAAATGGCGAAGGTTTAAACAGCTTGAGCCAGAAGCCAGCCAACCAGGAATAAATCGGGCTCCACATCGCATTCACAGCGACGTACCAGTCGCCGCGGAAATAAGCGTCGCCGATGTCGAGATAGGAGATGCCATCAGGACCCATGTAAGCGAGACCATCGGCGCTTATGTGACGGCGGGCCCAAGCCTGAAGGAAACCTGCGAGCAGCGCGGTTAACCAGAAGAGCCGTTCGCAACGTGTTGAATGAATCCTCCGAGCGGAGTCAACACCTGGCGAAGTCTTGTCTGTCGTGAGTTGCTCGGGAGCAGGGTCAGGCACAGGGCGCATCTTTACCCGCGTAAAACAGCTTGTCAACGGAAAGGAAACGAGTTTCGAGTTTCGAGTTCCCAGTTTCGAGTTCCAAATGTTCGCTCTACTCGAAACTCGGAACTCCGGACTCGAAACTCGAAACCCCTTTTCCCTTTTCCCTTTTCCGTTTGCGCTTTTATACTCGCCGTCGCGTCATGCCGATGAACAAAACGATACGTTGGCGTTGGGGCCTGATTGCGGCCTTTGCCATGATGCTGTTGTCACTGTTCCCGCAACTCCACTTGTGGTGGGAGCGAGGATCCCAGTGGAATGGCAGCCAGGCATTTTTTTATACAGATGAATCCGCATATGCTGCTTACGTTAATGCTCTGATCGACGGGCGGCCGAGGCGGAACGATCCCTACTCGGGAAGAGATGACACCCCGGACTCGCCGTTGCCCGAATCGCTTTTTTCTATTCAGTTCATTCCCGCATATCTGGTAGCGCTCCCTGCTCGCGCGCTTGGCCTTTCAACAGCGACGGTTTTTATCCTCATAACGCCGCTCGTGGCCGCCACAACAGCGCTCGCTCTGTTTTGGTTACTTGCGTTGGTCACTAATGAAGACCGCGCTGCAGCGGCACTCGTGCCTTTTATACTTTGTCTGGCTTTGCTGGCCTCCGGAAACGGTGTGGTCCGTCCGTTCCTCGGCCACCAAGCGACTCTTGTGTATCTGCCTTTCCTTCGTCGTTATAGTCCCGCTGTCGCATTTCCGTGGTTCCTGCTTTTCTTTTCCTTAGTTTGGCAAGCTTTAATGCACCCTTCGACTAAGTGGCATCCGGCTTACATCATCGGAGCAGCCGCGGCCTTTACATTCTGCGTTTATAGCTACTTCTATCTTTGGACCGCCGCTCTTGCGTGGCTCATCTTGGTTGGTTTTCTGTGGTTCATCGCACGACCTGATGATTGGCGAAACGGTCTGCGACGCATCGCGCTCATGATTGCGATTCTTCTTCCTGCATCAGTGCCCTATGCGATCCTTCTCTCTCGACGCGCGCCTACGATGGATGCAGCGCAGGCACTAGTTCGCACGCACGCGCCTGACCCCTGGCGGGCGACCGAAGGGATTGCGCTGATCCTTGTTCTCGGCCTGGTTTTTGCGATTTTTCGTCGAAGAGTTTCAGGGCGTGATCCACGAATCTTGTTCACTTTCGCTTTCGCATTACTGCCGTTCGTGTTTTACAACCAACAAATAATTACCGGGCTTTCGCTACAGCCAATGCATTACGAGCAATTCGTCGCGCCTTATACAGCCCTGCTCGCATTGGCGCTGACAATCCTCCTGTTGCGCCGCCAAAAAGCGAAGCATAGATTTCCCAGCGTTGCCGTGCTGCTTACCGTGGGTTTACTTGGCTATGTTTGGGGCATAGGAGAGACATGGATCGCCACGCGCCGGTTTGCCACAGTCAATTTCCGGCGCGATGAGGCTCACGCTGCCAGTCTGCGTTTACGGGCGTTGGCAAAACCACCATTGAATAATCAACCGGATCCGCGGGAAGTTGTGTTTGCAAACATTGTCGCCCGCGGCGATAACCTTCCAACCACCGCACCGCAAGCCTTACTTTGGGCGCCACATATGTTTGTTTTCTCCGGCGTTTCCCTTGCAGAAAACAAGGAACGATTGTTTCAGTTTCTCTATTACTCAGGGGTACGTGCGGAAGACTTCACTCGTTACTACAAGACGTACGGCTTTATGGAGTACGCCGTTTTTGGGTGGGAACGAGCGAATGCGAAATTAGCAGCCAACTACAAACCGATCAGCGAGGAAGAAATCGTCGTTGAGGAGAAGAACTATGGCGCCTTCGTTGCGAACTTCGACGCAACACGAGCGACACGTCCCACGCTCTCGTATCTTCTCGTCGATGAGAGTCACGATCTCGATTTGAGTAACCTGGATCGCTGGTACACCCGTGATATGGGTGAGCGTGTTGGTAGGCACTTGCTCTATCGCTTAAGCCGGCGTGACGAACGATGAGTGGATCTTTCGCGCCGCGCCTGCAGCTTCATTGGCGTTTCGGACTCATTGCCGCTATGGCGGTGACTGTCCTCGCTTTGTGGCCACAGTTTCATCTTTGGGCGATCCGAGGGGACGATTGGCAGGGTACCTTCGTCTCGTTTGATTTTGACGAGGTCGCGTACGCTTCGTACCTGAATGCGCTAATTGACGGACGACCACGTCGTAATGATCCCTATACCGGTCGAGACGATAGTCCTCAGCAACCCCGCGCGGAATCACTGCACTCAATTCAATTCATCGCGGCATATGCCGCGGCCTTGCCCGCTCGCGCCCTTGGCCTGTCCGCCGGCACAACTTTTATTATTATCCGCGCGCTAGCCGCGTTTGCTTCGACGCTTGCGCTCGTCTGGTTATTGTTGTTGCTGACACGCGATCAGCACATCGCTGCGGCTGGCGCTGTTGTTGTCCTTTGTCTCGGGGGAATTGCGGGTGAGCCTCACAACGCCTGGAGCATTATTACCCTGCGCGGTACGGGAGAGTCTTTGCCATTTCTGCGCGGCTATGTTCCGGCGCTGGTGTTCCCGCTTTTTTTCGTCCTTTTAGGCCTTGTTTGGAAAGCTTTGCGGAATCGGGCTCCGGTGCGGCGGGCAACGATTGCCGGCGTGGCCCTCGCCATTCTGATCTTCTCTTACTTTTTCCTTTGGACAGCGGCGCTCGCCTGGCTGTTCGTGATCGCATTGCTTTGGTTAAGCTCACCTCGCAAGGCTAAGCGAGATGCTCTCCTGGTTTTTGGGATTATCGGCGGCTGCGCTGCGATTACCCTCGTGCCTTACGCGCTCTTGTTGGGGCATCGCGCGCCGAGTGTTGACTCTGCACAACTGCTGACCCATTCGCGGATGCCGATCGTGAGTCTTCCGGTCGTGATTGGTTTGCTTGTTTTAATCCTTTTGGTGATAGCCGTGAGACGGCGCTGGCTGAGTTGGAGCACGCCAGCCGTTCTCTTTACTGCATCATTCGCCCTCTTGCCGGTGGTCACTTACAACCAGCAGTTAATCACCGGCTTGTTGTTACAACCTGTGCATTACGGTCGTTACGTTGCTAATTACGCAGGGGTGCTCGCGGTCTGCCTGGCTTTGGCGCTGATCTGGGATCGAAATCACAGGACCGGCTACTGGGCTCCAAAGCGAAAGCTCTTGTTGTTAACACTCGTGATTTTTGGCTGGGCAATGTTGGAAACCGGAGTGAAAAGCGCAAGGTTCTCGAGCCATAACATCGCGCGCGATGAAGCCCAACGCGTTGCCTGGCGACTACGCGAGCTTTCCAGGCCGCCTCGAACATCAGCCGGCAACTACGGGGCGGTAATTTTCTCTAGCGACATTTTGTTAGGTGACTCTTTGCCGAACGTGGCGCCCCAGCCGGTGCTGTGGACGCCACATCTTTTTGTTTTCTCGGGTGCATCCGCGGAAGAGAATCGCGAACGGCTATATCAACAGCTTTATTATTCCGGAACTGATGAGCAACAGTTCGCCGCCCTGGCTGCGAGCTCCAGCTTCTTGCAGCTGGCGCTGTTTGGTTGGGAACGGATGAATCAAAAACCTCATACGCTCGGCATCACGAGTGAAGATGTGCGGCAGGAGACCTTGCACTTCGCAGAGTATGTTCGCGACTTCGATGCGCGGAAGGCAGCCACGCCGACACTTGAATTCGTAATAGTGCCGGCGGCGAGTGGACCGTCATTAACAAATCTCGATCGCTGGTACGAGCGAGATGTGGGAGAGAGAGTTGGCGACTATGTGATCTATCGAAGCCGGAAAAAATAGTTCGAGTTTAGGGTTCCGAGTCGAGCGAACATTCGAAAGCTCGAAACTCGGAACCCGAAACTCGGAACCCGAAACTCGAAACTCGAAACCTTCTTTACGGCAGCGCTTCTACGTTCACGAAGAAGCGGAACGTGCCACCCTGTTGTACCCCAAGCAACAATCTCAGATTGATTGAGGCGCCGGCGCTGATCGGCGTCCCGAGCGTCACAATGTCAGACGACAACGAGGAGTTCAGTCCACCGCCAATTGGTTGCCCAGGCGGCTGTTCCAGCGTGCTGCCGCGGAGAGTTAATGCGCCGGTGCCACACGGGTTCTCACCTGACGCAACTGGCAGGTCGCTCGAAGTAATCACACGGAGGTCAGCTGTTCCCGGCGGTGCAATCGCCGAGGTGATGTCCACAACCCGGAACCGCAGTCGCGTGATACTGGCGCCGGTGTTATTCGTGAATTTGCGCCGGATGTCGAGAGTTCCCAGTGAACCGTTGAACACCGGAGTTAAGTCGCGTACCCGATTTGGACTAACTGAACTCTGAACACAGGGGAAAACCAACGACGCCTTGATTGTTGCGTTGCGTTGAATAGGACTTGAGAGGTTCTCCGGTCCCGGCGCTCCCAGGTGAGCGCCCGCCCCGGCATCCGTAGCTTGAGTGTCAACGAAGACGAAGTCCGCGGAGTTGACGTTTGTGTCCTGGGGCAATCCTGATAACAGATTGCGTACCCAGCTATGTTCCGGACCGTTCGAGGGATTGACCGCCGGATAACCGGTGCCTTCTTTGTAAAGCGTGTTAGCTTCACTGGCCGAGCCCACCGCATCAAGGCGATTAGCCAGGACAAAGTTAGAGACATTCGAAGTATTGAATAACGCAATACCGGCGTCATTCGGGATGTCGTTCGTGTAGCTGACGTCGCCAGTCGCTGACGTGCCATTGCCCGCCGGATAACCTCCTAGCGAATAACCAAGCGAGTTGACGCCCAGGTAATGTCCGCGGGCGGGAATTACTGTTCCGTTCGGAATCGTAAAGCGGGCCACGCCGTCGGAAGCGACAAGTGACCAGCCGCTGGAACCGTCTGTCGTGGACACCACGATTGCTGAGTTAGTGTTGTTGTAGATCTCAATAAACTCATCGTTTGCTGCTTGCGAAACAGTTCCGTTCGGCTCGGGCGAAGTACCCACTGGTCCGGGGCCGCTAAGGCGAAACTCGCTAATCAAAACAGAGCCCACCGGCTGAGCGCCAAGTAGTGAGAAGTAAGCAACGGGCATGTCATGATCCGAATTTCGCTCAGGGCGCGCGGCGTTAGAAACGAAGGCAGCCGCGGGGAATTCCGGGAAATCGGCGTTATTGCGCGCGATCGCGATGCGCGTCTTGCGCGCGTTGGCTACCGTATTGACGAGCACGTGGTCGAGCGCCTGAGGCGTACCCTCGAAGATGAAACTGTAACGCTCGTCGACCGGCAGGTCGTCAATCAAGTTAATGAAGTTCGGGTTTACGAGATCGGGGCTCTGATCAACGACAATCTGATCGTCGGGCGTCGGGTTGCCCTTGATAACGGAGAGCGGGTCGGTGTAGCCATCGTTGAATTGGTAAGCGTTGTAGTCGCCGACGGAGATCACGCTTGTCCCAGGGTTATCCGACTGCAGATCCTGCAGCAAGTCGGCTAAAAACTCGGCCTGTGCCGTGCGCTTGGCGCGGACGCGCGGACCTTCACCGGCAACCAACTCAATGTCGATGAACGAGCGCAGGTGGTTGACCACGACGATGACGGGCAAGTTCACGCCTAGAGGCTGAACGTGCGCGCGCAGTACGAGCGGCGGACGATCGTTAAGATAGGCCGGCTGCCCGGTGGTCGGATCAATATAGGTATTGCAGGTGGCCGCGTTACCGAGGCATCCGGGGAGTTCGATCTGCGTCACGCTATCAACTTGCACACGCGCGGTGTTAACGAGATAGGCCACGTCTTGATCGGCGTCTCCAGTAGTGCTGTCGGCTTCGACGAGGAAAGCCTGGTAAGAAACACCCGGCGCGATCGCGTTGATTTCCGCGGCGAGGGCTTGCAGACCGGTAAGTTCGAAGATTTCAGCATGCCCGATGATGTCGGGCAGTTTCATCACGTCGCGGATGGCGAGCGCAGCTTTCTGACGTTGCGTTGCGTTGTTGTTAAAGTTTTCGATGTTGAAACCGGCGACAGTAAATTCCGTCGACGTGGGGGTCGGCACCGGGACGGCGCTCATGTTAGCCGAAGCGATTAAGCTGGTTTCGGGAATGAGCCGATACCGACCAAAAGCAAAATCGAGCGGCCCGGCAATGCTCGAGAACGTCACGTTCGACGTGTAAGCATTGATCGCCGAGCCCGCTCGCCCGTTCGTATCCACGGACAAGCGTTCGGGGTTTTCGTCCCAGCGGGGGATGCAACAGTCAGGCGTGCCCGAAGTCGGGTCTGGTGGCACCGGTTGCGAGATTTCAATGCCTGGCTCACGGAGCGGGCGTGGCACACTGCTGAGCACTGTATCAACGTCGCCAAACTCGTCGTTCGGAGCTACGGTCTTGAGCGAAGCGGAACTCATCCGCATGCCTTCATACTTTTCGAGTTGCGGCTGCGCGGGTGGAGCAGTTGGATCAAGGATGGTCGCAGTTAGCACGATGGCATCCGGTAGCCCGTTTCCGGTAGAGTTGACTATGACACTCGAAACGGGACTGATCTCCGTCAACCCGTTGAACTCGACGGCAGTACCCGTCACGGTCACGTTGTCGCCGACAGCGACCGTCGGGACGGAAGTGGTGAAAACGAAGATACCTTCGGACGTGTTCGGGTCGGCGTCGTTGGTGGCCGTTGGCTCTTGCAAGAAGAAGCCGCTGGCCGCGCCGCCGTTGTTAGTGCTTGTCCTGAGCAACGTGACGATGCCCGTGGTCGTTACAGTCTGACCGGCGAGAGGCGACGTCGCGCCGCTACCCTGTATCTGGTTAATTTTGAAGGGCGTGCTATTGACCACCGTGAAGTCGAAGACGTAATCCAGCGCCATGTTGTTGGGCGTGCCGTCCTGGTCCGCGACCTGGGCTGCGACGACTGTGACCGTGCAGATTTCGCCTTGCGTGAAGTCAACTGTCGGATCGAGGGTGTAGGTAGTCGTACCGCCGCTCAGACTGAACGCATGAGTTAAGCTCGCGGAGCAGCTAATGGTGAACGAACTGTCCGTCGCAGTGACAGGCTCGCTGAAAGTGACGCTTATGTTTGCGGTGACTGCCACGTTAAGCGCATTGTCCGCTGGCACGGTACTAGAAACGGTCGGTGCGATGTCAACGGGCGGCCCGGCCGAAAAAGTCTGCCCCGTATTAGGCAAGTTCTGCGTATGTGCAATCGAGGTGGCGTTCCAGGTGAAGTCGCCGTAGTTGTCGCCCGTGCCCTGTAACTGGAGCGATGTCCCGATGGCGTTATTACCATCCTGCAAAACGCCAATGCTGGTGCAAGTCTGCCCGCTGGCGGGGCCATTTGTCGCCGCGAACGTGCCTTCGTAACAAAGGAACTGCACGACAGCGCCAAGATTATTGACGAGCGCGAGTCCGTCCGGCGCGCCATTCTGGATACCGTTCGACGGGTAGGAAATAGAAACTGTTCCGTACCCGCCCTGTTGCGAAGGTATGGGAGTGGGTAGCGAGTCTGTGTCGTACGTGGCGCCTCCGGTTCCGTTGTAGAGCACGATTGACCAACCCGTCAGGTCCGTGCCCGCAGGCCCGGCAACCTCGACGAACTCGCCGGCGTCAGTGCCCGTAATGTCGTACAAAATCTCGTTGATGAAGATCGTCGACGAATTTCCCGCAATATTCGCTGTAATGTTCTTGGTGCGCTTCACTAAACGCTGAGCGACGGCCGCTGGGCCGAAAAGCGCGGGCTGCAGAAGAATAAACGCAGCCGTGATAACGGCAACGAGTTGATTATGTAAGGAAGAGCGACGTCCTCGGCCAAAGAGAGATGTAAACACAGGGTTGGTTCCTTTCGAGATGTCTTGAATAGATCTTGCGGGCAGGCAGGAGAGAAACTTGCCCTTCGTTTCGTAATCGACAGAAGATTTCAGTTAAGCCAGAAGGGTAAAACGATTCTGACACCTCCAAACCAAATCTCTGGGACGTTTGGTAAGCGCCGTACGGTCAGCTTCGCCTTCTTATACCACACCGTATCTGGTGTGAATAGCTTTTGCAATGAATTCGTGGGAAACGACTTAAAGCACTAAAGCCTTTTCTTTTCCAACCGCTCTCGACACGCACAGATAAATTCACTTTAAGAGTTTGCAGTCAACAAACGATGCGCAGCGAGCGAATTCACCAGGCGTTCGACTGATGCTGTTGCGTGTTCCGCTGTCACGTCGTAGCGGTCCGTGATCTCGCGCGCAATATCGGCTGTGGTCTGACCGCGTTCCAGACCGCGCCAAACCAGCATCGCCGTCTCGTTCAGCGTGTAGTAACGCTTGGTATTCAGATCGACGAGCACGGCTTCACGGCCGTCGAACTCTGTATAGACAACGTGGCTATGTGGCTGGGGTGTGGCGCAGGCCTTCAAGTGATCCTTTCTAATTTGATTCAGTCGCTGGTAGTTGCGGGCGCGACAATTACCGGCAGCGAGCGTCCGTTTACCCCTTGAGTGTTAACGCCCTCGCTGCGCCAGGGGATTTTCCCAAAACTTTGCAAACAGAACAGACAGGGTGAGCCCGTATAAAGGTCCGGTGTCTCGCCGCGTGCTGCGACGTCGGCCAAAGCTTGCCGGCGTCGTTCAAGTTGCTGCTGCGCCAGCGTTTTCAACCGCGTGTAGCCCTCCGCAAAGCTTTCGCG
>JBGSYG010000068.1:0-15972 GCA_041750995.1 Pyrinomonadaceae bacterium
AGTGAGTTTAGGTAAAGACTGAACTTTGTACTTTGAGCTTTGTGCTTTGAACGAGAGTTTTCACCTCCAAGATCTGGTTGATGTAACAAAGTTCAAAGAACGAAGTTCAAAGATCAAAAGCGAAGCTTTTATGGACGAAACAATGTTCATCGATCCGCAGCGTTGCATCGGCTGCCGCGCGTGTGTGGCCGCGTGTCGGGAGTGCGGAACACACAAAGGCTATTCGATGATCTACGTTGATTACCTTGATCGATCCGAAACCACCGCAACCATGCCCACCGTCTGCATGCACTGCGCGGAGCCAACGTGTGCGCTGGTTTGTCCCGCGGATGCAATTAAGAGCACGGAGGATGGCATCGTCCTGTCTGCATTGAAGCCGCGCTGCCTCGATTGTCGCAATTGCGTCAATGCCTGTCCGTTTGGCGTTCCCAAGTACAACACGGAAATGCACCTGCAGATGAAATGCGACATGTGTTTCGATCGCACTAGCGAAGGCTTGAAGCCAATGTGCGCTAGCGTTTGCCCAACCAGCGCGATCGCCTTCGGAAAGTATGAAGACATCGTTCCACTGCGGCGGACGAAACCGGTTAACGCCCACGTCTTTGGAAATCAGACAGTCGAAACGAAGGTTTACTTGATGTTGCCCACTGAGGCGAACGAGGTCGAGGTTGATGGCTGCGGAGTGTTTCAGGGCCGTGTGAAAACTGAGCAGCAACCGGCGAGCGAATCGTGGATCGACTTACAAGTGGAGCAAACAGACAAGAGCAATGAGTTCTAATCTCAACAACACAATCGAAAAAGTGCTGGCAGACGACCGCTCTGACGAAAACGACGTGCGTGCGGCTACGGCGCCAGATCAGCGTGACTTCCCTTATGATCGCGAAGAGGAAGCACAGGTGACGCGCCGCGAGTTCTGCAACTTCCTCGGACTTACGTCGGCCGCGTTGTTTATCGGCGCGGCAGGATTCGCCGGCAAGGCCGCGATTGACGCGCGCCAGATCGAGACTTTCGCCCCCGCAAGGATTGAAGGCGCCGAGACTCTCGCGCCTGGCTCTTCGCTAAATTTCCATTATCCGTCAGCGAAAGATTCCGCAATTCTGGTCCGCACGCTTGATGGCGAGCTTCATGCCTTCGGCCAAAAATGCACTCACCTCGCTTGTCCGGTTTATTTTGAACGGGCGCATCAACGTCTCGAGTGTCCCTGCCACGATGGTGCATTTGATGCAAAGACTGGGAATGTTTTGTTTGGCCCACCCCCGCGACCGCTCGATCCGATTAAGCTGGAGATACGTGCCGAGGGAGAGGTGTGGGCGGTCGCCAGAGAGGCTGGTAGCAGTGAAGATCCCATCTGACTTAAGGCAAAGAAATGCAAAGCAATCAAATCAAAGCGCAACCAATTCACAAATCTTCTGGCGAGGGACGATCTGCGGTCGCCCAGGCGCGACTAATTCTGCTGGTCATGGTAAACGTCGCGCAGCTCTGGATTCTCGCGGCTACGGTTGAGGCCGCGTTAGCGCATCGCTTCTCGGCATTACTTCCGCTCGTTATTGCTTCCGGCCTCTGCTTTGTCGTCACACTAACTTTAATTTTTTGGTGGCGTCCGGCATCTCGCCGATTCACCAGTTCGGGTTACATAAAACGATGAAGAATCCAGTGGAGACTTTACTGGAAGAAGATCATGAGTCGTTGTCCGAATTGCTTGCCGAACTGGACTCCGAGTTAACAGGAGCGAACGTCGTTCGCGCTTTCGAGTTGCTCGATCGTTTTTGGGCACGTCTAGCCGTTCACATCCGCGCCGAAAATCTTCATCTCTTCCCCGCTATTAGCACTGCCGCTCCGTCGCTATTTACCGGCAAAGGCAGTTTGTCCTCATCTGAAGAAGCGCACAACATTCTCTTGCAGCTCCGCTCAGACCACGACTTTTTCATGAAAGAACTTGCGGAGATGATAAAGGCGGCGCGTGTGCTAGCTGGGCGTGAAGAGGTGCCTCGCAAAGAAATTAAGGAATTGCGCCAGCGGCTGACTGGTATTAGGAAACGCCTGGAAACTCACAACCGCCTGGAAGAGGACTACGTTTACACCTGGCCTTCATCACTCTTCGACGAGAAAGCCAGGACCGCACTTCGTGATCGCCTGCAGCACGAATTGGAAAACCTGCCGCCACGGTTTACGAATGCCACTGCCTCCTAACTGGTAGTCCCACGAGCCACGAACAGTGCGTGTCACAGGTCCGCTATGTTGACCACGAGATTGACCTCGGCCCGCGAGTGCGTAGGATTTCGCCATTACTAACGTCAATTCACCCAGTTCCTCCGACGAGCTCTCCAAAAACCCTCGCAAGAACACCCGGCACGATCATTGCCGAGCACTTGTGGGACTCTTCTGTTCGCATAAGGAGGCGGGATTGGAAAACACTACGAAACTTGCCATGGGAAAGGGACTAAAAACCGAGAAGATGCCAGGTCACTGGGTGCTGGCACGTCTTGGTAAGCGCGTGCTGCGACCGGGTGGCATGCAGCTCACTCGCCGCATGCTTAAGATGATCAATGTTCAGCGCGGCGATGATGTTGTTGAGTTCGCTCCCGGCATGGGTATTACGGCTCGGCTTACACTTGAGTCAAGCCCTGCTTCCTATACGGCAATTGAACGCGATGAAGCAGCCGCAAGAAGTGTCTGCGCCTACCTTCAGGGCGAACGGCAAAGCTGCATAGTTGGAAACGCTTCTGACACTGGTCTTCCCGATGAATGCGCAACTGTTGTTTATGGCGAGGCCATGCTTACGATGCAGACGGAAGAAGTGAAACGGCAGATCGTGCGCGAAGCTTTTCGTCTACTGAAGAGCGGTGGTCGCTATGGCATTCATGAGATGTGTCTCATGTCTGACAATCTGGACGAGACGAAAAAGAAAGAGACAGAACGAGCCCTCACCGGCGTCGTCCATCATGGTGTTAGACCACTGTCTGTGTCGGAGTGGAGTTTACTTCTGCAGTCGGAAGGGTTTTCAGTCCAATCAGTGGACACCGCGCCGATGAGTCTCCTGGAACCCAGCCGGCTAATCCGCGATGAAGGTGTCGCGGGGGCTTTACGCTTTGCATGGAATCTCATGCGAGATTCAGAGGCTCGACAGCGGGTGTTGGAAATGCGGGCCGTATTCCGGCGTCAGCGGCACCTACTCGGCGCGGTGGCTATCCTTGCGAAAAAACTTTGAACGGCGGCCTTGTCCTTAACTTTTGAAGAGGAGTGTCTAATGAACAACCAAGTTGCTACCAAAGCTATACCTGGCGAAGTCAAAACCCTTTCCGAACTTCTGCAATACCAGGATGCCGCTATCGTTAGCCGTGTGCTACTGAAGAACAAGGGCGGTACCGTAACGCTGTTCGCGTTTGATGTGGGCGAAGGGTTGAGCGAGCACACCGCGCCGTTCGATGCGCTTGTGCTGGTCACCGACGGCGAGGCTGACATCGAGATCGCGGGCGCTGGTTTCAAGGTGAAGCAGGGCGAGACCATCACGCTGCCCGCAAATCTACCTCATGCAGTAAAAGCAGCGACCAGGTTCAAAATGCTGCTCATCATGATCCGCGCTTAACAGCCTTATGGTGCCACTCTTGAAACGTCGAATCATAAGTTTTGAAACCGATGAGCATGGCGATTGGCGCGCTGCGCTCGATTGCAGGCACTTTCAACATGTGCGTCACGAGCCACCTCTTACGACGCGGTCGTGGGTGCTGACCGAAGCTGGCCGAGAGTCACGAATTGGATTTGAACTCGACTGCAAACGCTGTGACGAAGAATCGTTAGGCGTTTGCGCAGACTGTTAGTGCCCTGAATGAATGGTATTCACGGCGTACGCAAACTAACAGTTTGCGTTACAAGACCTGACCAACACTGCGCAGAATTCCCCGACTTGTCGGGAATTGTCCCAGCTCTCCACTCAGATCTTCAAAAACTCACAAGGAATCATCGGTACGGCCATTGCAGTCTACCTCGTTAGCTGCAGCAGTTTGCGAATTGGCACGGTAGTATTTGACTCACCATGACGAAGAAACTTATGAAATCGTTCAAGCCTGGCGCCGCCTGGGCGCTCTTTCTCTCGACTAGTGCCTTTGCTGTTTCTTTTGCAGTGTGGGGACTGATTGGAGCTCTGGCGCCCACTTTTGCTCAAACCTACGGACTTTCAGCCAAAGCAAAGAGCCTCATGATTGCGATTCCAGTTTTGCTCGGCGCGCTGGGAAGAATTCCCGCTGGCATGTTGGCCGACCGTTTCGGTGGCCGGAAAGTATTTTCCGCTCTACTGTTTCTGTCCGCGATTCCAGCCGTACTCATTGGCGTATCGAACAGTTACGCGCAATTGATTGGCCTCGGATTGTTTCTTGGAATTGCAGGATCGACGTTTCCGGTCGGAGTCGGCTTCACTTCAAAATGGTTTACGCCCGATCAGCAGGGAACAGCGTTGGGCGTTTACGGTATGGGCAACATCGGTCAGTCCGTAGCAGTGTTTGGCGCTCCCGTGTTGGCGATTGCACTTGGATCCTGGCGCCCGGTGTTCTTCGTGTTCGCGGCTATGTCGCTAATCCTGGCCGCAGTCTTTTATCTTTTTGCGCACGATGCCCCCTCCACTGCAAAGCCAAAAACAATGTCGGAAAATCTCGCAGTGTTGCGTCGCGAGCCGACCGCCTGGGTCCTGTCGCTCTTCTACTTCCTAACATTCGGTGGGTTTGTTGCTTTTGCGATTTATCTTCCCAGTTTGCTCATGGACACTTTCAAATTGAGCGCTGCCGACGCCGGCTTTCGCACCGCAGGCTTTGTCTTACTGGCCACGTTGATGCGGCCCGTCGGCGGCATGCTCGCAGATCGACTGGGCGGTGCTCGTTTGCTGGTTCCAGTCTTCATCGCAGTAGCTGTCCTTGGCGCATTGATGGGTTGCCCATGGATGCCGACGTTTACTATCGGTGCGCTGGGGGCGGCCACGGCGTTGGGACTGGGAAACGGCGCGGTCTTCAAACTTGTACCGCACTATTTTCCGAAAGATACGGCAACCGTTACGGGTCTTGTGGGGGCATTCGGCGGCTTGGGTGGGTTTTTCCCGCCGCTGGTCCTGGGGGTGCTACGTGATGCGACGGGAGCTTATACGTGGGGATTCATCTTCCTTGCGATCTTCGCGTTGTCTTGCCTGGCGGTGAATTACTTTGTCTTTCTCAAACCTTCGCGTCCGATGCGCTTAGCAACGGCGTGATGTGATAAGTCAGATGCGGTCTGAGTCGGCTAACACGACAAGACTGCCGAATATTTTATTGAAGTGAACGGCTGCTGGGAACGCCATCCACGAGGATCAAGGAATCCAAAAATTCGACTATGGGCGAGCACAACGTAGAGCGAGAGTTTGACGAGGAAAGAGTGCAGACGTTTATGAAAGCGATGCTCGATGATCTACGCGCACTTGATTACATGCTCGACAACGATCTCATCGAAAGTGGTGTGCGTCGCATTGGTGCAGAGCAGGAGATGTTTCTGGTTGACAAGAATCTCAGACCTGCGCCGGTGTCCGTGGAAGTTCTGGCGGATGCGAAAGACCCGCGACTGACCACTGAAATTGCCAAGTTCAATCTCGAAGCGAACCTCACCCCTTTAAGCCTCAGCGCCTTATGTTTCTCGGAAATGGAATCTGAGCTTAACCACGTGCTGGGGAGAGCGCGAGAAAGCGCAAACAAGTTCGGAGCCGATGTGCTTTTGGCAGGAATCCTGCCGACGCTAAGAAAGTCGGATCTTACCCTCGACAACCTAACGCCATGTCCCCGTTACAAGCAGCTAAATGATTCGGTAATTAAACTTCGTGGCGGACCGTTCAATATCCATATCAAGGGTCTTGATGAGATTAACATCACGCATGACAACATCATGATGGAGTCGTGCAATACCAGTTTTCAGATTCACTTTCAGGTGGGCGGAAAGGAGTTCGCACCCCTTTACAACATGGCCCAGGCAATTACGGCCCCGGTGCTCGCCGCTGCGGTTAATTCGCCTCTCCTATTCGGTCATCGTTTGTGGCAAGAGACCCGACTTGCGCTATTTCAACATTCGACAGACGCCCGGTCCGCGACGCAGCAGGCCCGGAGTCAGCCAACTCGCGTAAGTTTTGGCAATAGATGGCTCGACAAGTCAGTCCTGGAGCTGTTTCAGGAACAGATAGCTCGCTTTCGGCTAATCATGATCAAGGAGATAAGCGAGAACCCGCTTTCCGTTCTCGCTCGTGGTGGGATCCCTCAGCTAACTGCGCTGTGTATGCACAACGGTACAATCTGGCCGTGGAATCGAGCATGCTACGGAGTAAAGAACGGAATTGCGCATTTAAGAGTTGAGAACCGCGCGCTTCCTTCTGGTCCAACAGTTCTCGACGAGATTGCCAATACAGCCTTCTTCGCCGGACTCATGCTTTCATTGCCCCACGAATATGGCGAAGTAGCGAAGGTCATTTCGTTTGACGATGCCAAGACAAACTTCTTCGCTGCCGCGCGCCATGGTTTGAACGCGCAATTTAACTGGGTGGATGGCAGGGCCCATTCAGCTTCAACTCTTATTCTCGATCATCTACTCCCCCTGGCGCATGAAGGGCTCAAAGAAGCGGGTGTCGATCCGGCAGACGCTGACCGCTACCTCGGTGTTATCAAAGATCGTGTCAGCAGTGGCCAAACCGGGAGCCAATGGATCATGAAGTCACTAAGCGTGGCTAACGACAGGCCATCCGAGGTTCGCAACCGATTACTGGCGGGAGAAATGCTGAGGAGACAGAAGAGTGCGGAACCCGTTCATCTGTGGCCGGTTCTCGAAGTGAGCGAATCGGACGACTGGAGCCAGAGCTATCAAACGGTGGGACAGTTCATGGCAACTGACCTCTTTACGGTCCGCCCCGATGACTTAGTGGATCTGGCAGCGAGCGTAATGACCTGGAGACACATCCGGCACGTGCCAGTCGAAGACAATGAAGGACGTTTGGTTGGCCTCGTCTCGCATCGTGCGCTGCTCAAGCTGTTGACTCACGGAGCGCCAGGTAATGAACCTAAAGTTACAGTAGGTGAGATCATGACTCCAGCGCCGCTCACCGTCTCCTCCACAACTCCTACTTTAGAAGCCCTGGAGATCATGCGACGAAACAGGGTTGGTTGTCTTCCAGTACTTGATGACGGACGTCTCGTCGGGATTGTTACTTCTTATGATTTTCTCGATGCCTCAGCGCGACTATTCAAAGAACAGTTAACAGCCAAGTGCGAATCCGCAAGTGAGGAAAAGACGCCGGTACGCCAAAGCCGGACTGCCAGAGTTGGCACCGGTCATTAAACTGCTGAGCACTTCCTCGCATGTGCTTCGAAGGTTCCAACCCGAAAATCATCTTACAGTTCCGAAATCCCAGAAGATTAGCAGGATTAACCAAGGGCGACGTGTTTTGGCATAGGCTGGCGATCAAGGTCTCAAGTTGTGACCGAACTAAGGTTTATCTTTCTTGAAGAGTGTCCACTTCCAAGATACTCCTTCTTGATTGTTGCCCTCGCCTTTCATGATGTTGCCCTCAATCTTCCCCTGCATGACTGAGTAGGAGTTGCCGATCACTATTTGGACGTTGTCGGCGGATGCTTTCCACGTACCTTTCACCGTTCGTGGCGACGTGACACCGTTCTGAAGCACGTTGATGATGTAGTGAAGCACACCGTCCTTAAGAAACTCTATTGTGTATTCCCCCGTCTCAGCTCGAGTTCCGCTCCAGGCGGTGCCAATGAGCGAGGCGTTCGGATCCGGCGACTTTAGTTCGATCGAAGCATCTCTTCCAGTGGCCCCAGTTTGAGCGCTCATGTCGGGTACATAGGGTTGCGAGCCGGAAGCCTTTGTGTCTCTTACTGAGATAATCAGCTCATCGGCGCGATAGCCTTCGACAACTGCAAACGGTTTCTGATTCTTTCCTGGCCCTAAGTCTTGCAGCACCCGCTTGGGCACTCGCTCCTGCAAGAATTTCACCAGGCTGGCGAGCGTCACTTCGCCTTTTTCATTTGCGGCCCCGCCTCGCAGAGCTTCGACCAGGACCCAGGTGAAGTACCCTTGTTTCTTTTCTTTGTATTCATAAGCACGGTGCCCAACCTCAGTGGCATATAGCGTGGCGAAGGCTTGTACCTCGCGGTTTCGTAGATCGAAATTGAACCCACGTGTGTAAGCTGCGGTCAACGGGTTGTCAGCGTTGGCGCGACCCACCGGGTCGTTGCGGCAGGCGTCCACAATCATCAGAACCTGCTTGACGCCGATCTTTTTGATTCGGTCTCTGATTTGCGAAACATTAATTGCGGTTTGTTCAAGCAGGTCAACATCATTGCTTACCTGTGAATCAGAAGGAAGGAGAAATGCTTGACCGCCTCGTTCGATTCCATGCCCTGCAAAGGAGATTAGCAGCAGACCATCCGGAGGTACGATCGCAGCAAGGTTGGATAACCGCCGCAGAATATTGCCACGAGTCGGTTGGCGCTCGGCAGGTTGATCTGAGGCGAGGAGTGTGACTTGTTCACTGGGGAACCCGGCATAGCGGATGAGCGCGTTGGCCAGTGTCTTTGCATCATTACTGGCACCCCCGAGAGTTGTGATCTGGGTATCTGCATATTGATCCACCCCAACAATAACTGCATAGCGCTTCGCACTGCCGGGCAGAGTTTTGACCACCCCGGAACTCTGAACCCCAAGCCCGCGTTCGCCCTTTTTGCTTCCGACCTGCATCGCAATCAAGGGCGTTAGGACAAGAAGAGTTAGCGCCGACGTTGCCAGGACTTTGCGCGCGAGACCAAAAAGGTTGGTTCTGTTCATCATTAACCTCTCATGCTTTTAAGCTGACTTATCAATTCAGATATATCTTATGAATCGCATTCATCCCAAGCAAGGGCGAGTATAAACAGTTGAGGCATCTCCAGTGAAACCGGGGATGCCTCTTTTGTCGATCAAAATCGTATGGCCCCGCTCAAGGAATGGCTTTAGCAAGCGTGGCTACCGCCGCGACTAACTCTGCCGAGCTCGCAGGTTTGGCAACGTGCATCTGGTAGCCCTCCGCGATCGCGCGTGTGCAATCTTCATCCCGCGCATAAGCTGTCAATGCGGCGGCGGGCACGCGGCCTCCGCTTTCATCGTTTAGTGCTCGCACCTTGTGAATCAGGTCGTAACCATCTTCATAGGGCATGCCGATGTCGCTCATCAAAACGTCTGGTCGCCATTGCGGCAGCTCTGTCAGAGCTTCCCCTGCGGAGCAACAGGCTTTCACCTCGGCTCCTGAACCTCTCAAAACAGCGCTAATCATTTGGCGCGCGTCCGTGTCATCGTCGACGACGAGGACACGCACTCCGCTAAGCGATGTCTTGGCTGTTTTTTGGTGGCGCAATTCAAGCACAAGGTCTTCAGCGTTTCCTTCACGGACCTCCGCTTGAACGGCCGGCAGCGGCAAGGAGAAGGTGAAGGTTGAGCCCCGACCTGCCCCCAGACTCTCAGCCGCGACTGTGCCGCCATGGGCTTCCACAAGGTGTCGCACGATCGCCAGACCTAACCCGAGTCCACCGTGAGCTCTCGTAGTGGTGCCATCAGCCTGGCGGAATCGCTCGAAGACATGCGGCAGAAATTCCGCATCGATACCCAGACCGTTGTCACTAATCGAAACCCTCACGCGGTAATCGACTTGCTCGAGCGTAAGTTCAATACGCCCGCCTTGCGGCGTAAACTTCACTGCGTTGACAAGCAGATTCCAAACTACTTGTTGCAAGCGCACCGCATCTCCAGACACCTGGCAGAGCTCCGGATTAAACGCGCAGGAGATCTGGATTCTCTTAGCGTTAGCGGCCGGACGTACAACTTCAACTGCGTCAGAAACAATTTTTGTTAGGTCGACTTCGCTGACGTCAAGCCGTAACTGGCCCGTGATGATGCGCGACACGTCAAGCAAATCGTCAATGAGTTGTCTCTGGTTCTGTGCGTTGCGCTCGATCACTTCCAGGCCCTGCGAACTCATGTGCGTATCAGGTTCCGTAGCGCGCAACAGGTTGGCCCAGCCGAGAATCGAGGCCAGGGGCGTACGCAATTCGTGCGAGAGTGTGGCTAGGAACTCGTCTTTTATCCGGTTGGCGGCCTCCGCTTCGGCGCGTGCTCGTCGCTCGCGATCCAGGAGCCGGTCACGCTCTTCCTCAGCGCGCCTAAGTTCAGTTAAGTAGTGATTCAGTTCCTCGACGTGCCGTTCAGCTTGCGCGGTTTGAGCTTGAGAAGCCTCGATATTTTTTAGATACGCCCGATAGGTGAGGTAGACGATAGCAATGATCGGTGCGGTGAGCGTAACAGCGTAGAAGCCGAAGCCGCCGATCAGTTTCGCAATGATGCCCGCCGCTGATGCCCCCGCGATATAAGTCACCGAGGTCCATAGGTAAAAAGCGCGCCACGTTTTCCAGAAGGGTTGTTCTGTCTTTAACGACTTTTCGGCCGCAACTAAGCCTGAATTTGCCGCGTATTGTGTGAGCGCCATGAGCCAGATGGCGCCGATGAAACCACTGGTGTAGCCCGCGCGAGGCAACGCGACGATTGGACCGAAGCAGGTGCGCAATGTCCAGACGGTGAGAAATGTTGCGCAGGCCATCACAGCTGAGTTGAAGAGGATGGTGCGCGGCCTCCGGCTAACTCTCAGTGATGCAAAAAGTCCGTCACCCACCGCCAACAGAACAGCAGCTTCGCCGCCGTACATCAGCATAGTGAGAAAGATAAATGTGTCGGAGACTGTGATTCCGCCGGAGACGAGTGGAATTCTGATTACGACGCTCGAGCTGACGGCGACGACTAGGAGGGCGAGGATCGCATAGGGCAGGTCAAGGCGAGACGCTGGTAAGCGGTAAAGCGACAACAGGAGGATCGCAGCGCCGATAGCAATGACTCCCCACATGAACGGCGCGACGAATCGTTTTCTGCCCATAGCCACTGTCCTTCGACGAATCAGTCGTCTTCGCTCAGTTGCTCTGCTTTGTACAGGTAAACAGTATCGTAAAGGCTGTGCAGTTTATAGCCCACGCTGTAGTAGAAGGATTGTGCCATCACATTGCGCTCATTGACGAGAAGGCAAACTGTGTTGGAGCTGGATAGTAGGATTTGCCCGAGTGTCAGCAGGCAGCGGCGCCCGTGTCCGCGTTGGCGGTGCCGGCGGTTTACGTAAACACCCTCAAGATAAACTGCCTCAGAAGTTTCGGCCATGATGTCGGCCTTGAAGAGCAGCTTGCCGTTCTCAACCAAAACCCAAATACGGCCGCGCTCAATGCGTCGAGCACAACGTGCGCGAAAGCCGGCTGGATCTGTTGTCAGCGGATTAACGCCGCATTCGGCTACCGACATGGCTGCTTGCACGCGCAGGATCTGAGGAAGATCGGCGGTTGTGGCAAGACGGAGTCCGGCTGCTGTTTCACCGGCCTCGATAGGTAATTTCTGTTCCAGCAACAACTCACGGCAGGCGACCCGCATGTTCTGTCCTGCCCCTGAATAATGACACCAAAAGTCGTGCACCGTTGCCCGTTCGCCCATCACGACGTGAACCGAGGGACAAGTTTGCGCGACACTGGCGAAAGCCTTCAGGGCTCTTGAGGTCCGTACGTCGAGCTGTGTTACGTGGCCAATCAGCGCAACACCTTCAATCAGTCCTGCGCCGTCACGGCAGGCGTAAAACGTACCGCGGTTAAGAGCGCTGACCAGTCCGTTGTCGCGGATGAAACCCGCCATGTAAACGTTATGCACGGGCTGAGCGGCAAGGAATTCCAGCGTTTGTGCTTCCTGCCCATTACTCAAAGGGCGGACGTCCACCGGAGCGAGCGAGGCCTGATCAATTATGGCCTGTATAGGTAGCTGTCTAGGGAGACTATTAAGAGGTATCACCGTCAGCTTGAACCCCTCACGACTAAGATTGGGAAAGCTTTTTAATACTCCAGGAAATCTACGCCGTCGTCGATCAAAACAAGCATCGATTCCGTATCGTCCCCGCCCAGTGTTGCGGATTGGGCCTGCAGAGTTAGATCACCGGTGATCACTCCGTCACCAGTAATGACACCGTCGCCTGTAATAACTCCATCACCGAGAACCATGCCGCCGAGTAAGGTGCTGTTCAGCAACGCGCTTACTTGTAGGAAAGCTAAGCCATCGCCGGTAATCACTCCGTTACTGGTCATGATGCAGTCGCCAGTGATTACGCCATCTCCAGTAATCACTCCGTCTCCGGTGATAACACCGTCTTCAGTGATCACGCCACCGAAAGAAACGCCGATGCTGTAAATGCTTTGATACTGACTAATCAGAGCATCACCAGTGGTCCACGTGAAATTCCGGAGAATCCCCCGCGACCACGAGAAGGTATGGCCCGCGATGGTTGTTTGTTGCAGTGGAAGCGAGTTGGTTCCGAGTAGAGGCTCGCCGACGGCGGTGGTCGCCAAATCCTGGCGGACGAGTTTGGCAAGCCTGATTGCGCCCTCGACATTCAGTGCGCCGGTGCCTTGTTCGAAACTGTTAAAGCCACTGAGGGGCTGAGCCGTGTACTGCAGAATCATCTTAACCAGATTGGGCGTAAGTGTGGGATTCGCCTGCAGTATTAGAGCTGCCGCACCCGCCACAGCCGGTGTCGCCATCGAAGTGCCGTTCAGGTACATCATGCGACGGTTATCGACGGGGCTAACCCCCGCGTCCAACTCCGGGTGATGAGCGACTAGTGCGTTATCGACCGCTTGCGCCTGAACGATCTTATTGCCGGGAGCGATCAAGTCGGGCTTAACCAGATTGTCGTAGTGTTTGACACCATCTTCGCCGGTCCAATAACTGCGAGTTGGGCCACGAGAGCTGTAGGATGTCACCCCGTCGTCATTGCGCCCATTGGTCCCAAATGTATTGGCAGCGCCCACCGTAATGGCGGAGGGCTCGTTGCCGGGGGAATGGATGCGCCCGTAGAGTTTATTGCCGGCGCCGTCTTTTCCATTGTTGCCGGCCGCAGCGGCGACCACGATGCCAGCATCCACCAAACGACGTACCGCGAGGCAGAGTGGATCGGTTCGATAAGACTCCACCGCCGGAGTGCCGAGGCTCATGTTGACGACTCTGATGTTGTATGTGGCGCGGTTGATCAGCACCCAGTCGAGTGCCTGAAGTAGACCGCTAATCGTTCCAGCTCCCTGCGAGTTGAGCACGCGAAGATTTAGGATATTCGCGTTCGGTGCGATGCCGGAGTACTGCGCGTTCGAAATGCGGCCGTTGCCCGCGGCCATCGAAGCCACGTGAGTCCCGTGACCGTAGGGATCGTCCGAGCGCCCCTCACCGGTAAAGTCCCGGTCAACGATTATCCGCAGGCCATTACTCCGGTCCAGAAACGCTTTGTGATTTGCGTCAATCCCCGAATCCAGTACCGCTATCCCGATGCCCGTGCCGTCGAGCCCGCCGGTCGTCGTGCCGCTCGTCTGACGCACAGCATCAGCACCGGTCGTCAACGACACGTGACCTAACGTGCGCACCTCTTTGTTAAGGGAGACGAATGCTACGTCGTCCCGCGCGGCCAGCGCTGCGGCGGCCGCCGCTGAAACGGTGACCACGCGGAAATTTAACTTTTGGAACTGGCGGAGGTTGCTTGCTCCGGCTCCTTGAAGGGCTGAGTCCAGGTCGGAGTTCCACGATTCTCGGGGTTGAACAATGACGCGGATGCGGTCGTCTCCCTGTCCGCCGTTTACTTTCTTAAGTACGTCACTGGCAATCTTTCGGGACTTTGGTTTGGGAGTGGTTTCTGCGTGAGCATGATCACTGACAAGCAGGCCGGCGAAGATGGTTAGCGCGACTAAAAGCGCTATCAACGGTCTACACGAGGATTTCCTCATTTTATTTCCCCCACCGAATGGTGTGTGATTTTCCTATATCCGGGCGATAAGCCGAGAGGTATTCCGCGAGTTAAGCAGTAAGTCTCAGTGGCTGTTAGTTAATCACCAGAGTCGGGGGTTGGTCTGGAGGTGAGGCATTCTAGCAAAGAATTGCACATTTGCAAACATGTTTAACACTTATGCAGGAAAAATCTCTAGCTCGGCGAAAGGCCGGAGAACAAAGCCTTTCGCAGCGATCTATAGAAAAGGAATAGTAATAACTTTGAGTAGTTCCATCAGCTTTCGGAGAAAGTTTGCTCAGCGAATGCCTAGTAATACGCGTTGACTATCCCGGTTTAACCTTCCTTCATTGGCGCGCGCGACTGTATCTCAATAAACGAAACACGGGATAACTTACGGCCAGGAGCAGGAGGGCGTACAAGCTATTAGGCGTGTTGCTTGCAAGGTCGCTCGCAATAGCGCCAATGAGAAATAGTATCGATCCCAGTAAGGCCACTGCCGTAGTCACTGGATATCCCCACGCACGATACGGTCTCTCTCGATCCGGCTCACGCCTACGCAACACAAATACAGAACTGAATGAGAGGGCGTAGTTCGCTACGAAGAAGAAGGCCAGAATCGTGATCACGGTTTCAAACTTCTTTCCAAACAGAATGATGACCACGGCCACCGCAGCGCTGAGTAGCAAGGCAAGCTGTGGCGTGCCTGCTTTGCTGACCGCGGCAGCTGACTTGAAAAACAGATGATCACGACTCATCGCAAAAAGGACACGTGTTGACATCAAGTGGTAGGCATTGATCGCGCTGAACATGGAGAGGATCGTTAAAATCCGGAAGACAGTGTCACCGTGCTTGCCGAACACAACTGACGCTGCCACGCCCGCTGCAAAGTCCTGTCCGGCAATTTTCTCGATTGGCAAAACGTAGAGCAACGCGAGATTGACCAGCAGATAGATAGCAATGACCGAAAGCACTCCGACGAAGAGTGAGCGGGGAATGTTCTGTGCAGGCGTTTCCACTTCTTCGGAAAAGTAGACCACGCCGGTCCAACCGTCGTAAGTGTAGATGACCGCTTGCAATGACAATAAGAATGCTGCGAGGAGCGCGATGCCTTGCGGTCGAACCAGTGGTGATTCCGCAGTTGAATTTCCACCCCAAATAAAGGCCGCAGCTACCAAGGTTAGAAACGCCAGGGCTTTCAGCAAGCTGGTTACGTTTTGTACGCCGCTGCCCCAAATAACACCGCGCCATTGCAGCAACGCGAAGAAAATCGCTACCAGGGCAGCGACTAAGACTTTCTTTGCGGCAAGTTCCGGAACCAAGACGCCTGCAAATTCCCCAACTACGAGAGAAACTAAGGCGGCACTGCCGCACGTCGAAATCCAATCCGACCAGCCCACGATAAACCCGGCGTAATCGCCAAGCGCATGGCGTACGAAAACGTACTGGCCACCGGACCGCGGCAGCATTGTTCCCAATTCGGCTATTTGTATCGCGCCCAACAAGGCGTAGAGACCGCCGATCAGCCAAACTCCGAGGAACAACCAGTTGTTGGGAAGTACTTCGGCAATTTCTCCGGGTGTGCGAAATATCCCGGCGCCGATTGTGTTACCGATGATGACCGCGAGACCAAAGCCGAGTCCGAGTACCCGCAGCAAGCGACCATGCTGTCTTGGTTGTGCTGTGGTTGGAGTGATTTCGGGCACAGGAGTTTAGTCCGCGAAGCGGAAGACTGATAGTAGAGTCAAGGTGCGCAAAGCACGCCAAGCAAAATAGAAAGGCGGAGACCTATTCAAAGTCGATTGAATTAACAGCTCAACGAGCCGCGGAGCGGCGGCAGAATTTAGCCCCGGGGTGAAGCGAACGCAGTGAGCGCAACCCCGGGATCACGGCCCCCAGAAACCAGAGCCCGCTTTGAGCGGGCGACAGAGTATGTGATCAACTCACACCGCCAAGTCGCCAAGGAGCGCAGAGCACGCCAAGAAAAATAGACAGGAGGATCCTATTCAAAGTCGATTGAATTGACGACTCAACGAGCCGCGGAGCGGCGGCAGAATTTAGCCCCGGGGTGAAGCGAACGCAGTGAG
>JBGSYG010000069.1:0-80328 GCA_041750995.1 Pyrinomonadaceae bacterium
GGCGCCGGCAGCGTCGCCCGCAAAGCCGGGCGCGAAGGGCAACGATAATTGATTCTCGCCGTCTCCCGCGTGCAACTGCATCAATAGCTGTGGCAACTGAGATGAAGAGCAGCGATCCTTAAATAAGAATTCCGAAAGTCACGATGAAGAGGGAGAAAATGGTCCCGCCGTTTTCTCCCCGTTAAATCCTCTATGCCGCTCCCGAAGAGAGTTGATCCACTACGCCAAGACGACTTCGATCGGCTATTAAGCTGGCTTGACGACGATCGGGAACGAGCAGGAGAGGAATACGAAAAACTTCGGCGGCGCCTAACGACAATTTTTTCCGCGCGCGGTTGCCGCATTCCCGAGGAGTTGGCAGATGAGACCATTGATCGCGTATCGCGCCGGGTCGCCGATATTCAGCAGAATTATCAGGGGAACAAGGCGCTCTACTTTCTCGGCGTAGCGAGCAATGTCCATCACGAGTATTTGAAGCGGCCGCCAGTGCCAGTGCCCGTGCTGCAAATCGCAGACACAGATCAGGAGCTAACTCATGCTTGCCTGGAAGAGTGTCTGGAAAAGCTAACCCAAAGATCGCAGTACTTGATCAGGCAATATTATGCGGAAGATAAGAGCGCGAAGATTGGGCTGCGCAAAGCACTTGCTAATCAGCTCGGGCTTAATCAAAACGCTCTGCGAGCGCGCGCGTTACGGATTCGCGAGGGACTTCAATTCTGCATCGAACGCTGTCTGAGTTAGGGGTAGCCTGTCTGGCAGGAAACGTGGAATGAGTGAA
Source organism: Pyrinomonadaceae bacterium (assembly GCA_041750995.1). Taxonomy (GTDB): domain Bacteria; phylum Acidobacteriota; class Blastocatellia; order Pyrinomonadales; family Pyrinomonadaceae; genus PSRF01. Next base: position 779 of record JBGSYG010000069.1, read on the forward strand.
GAAGACAAAAACTTGGATCAGACTGAAGCAGGTTCAGTGACTGACTCTGCTATTCGCCTTAGCTTGCTTGGTGGTGCGGACGCCGTCGAGCAGGCGAAATTTGAAGCGCTGCTGATGCTGGATGATGGGTTCGAGAGTCGTGTGCACCTCCTGGAACTTGAGCTTGCTGACGATTTTAGTTTTGGAAAGTTGAGCTCCGCAGAGCAGAAGCTTTTTACAAGTCGCTTTCTGGTTACCCCCGGTCGACTGCGCGAGTTGGCTGTGTCGCAAGCTCTGCGCAAAGTCATTTCAAGCCAATCCACCGGGCAGACGAAAGCCGCGCAACATTGGAACCTAAGTTCCTTAAACCTGTTCGCGTTTGATCGTCCCTTCGGCAGCGCCATGCTGGCCGGACTCGCCTTGCTTGTATTTGGGACTTTGTTTTGGCTCTCACTGAAAGCCCCACCGGGGCGTCTGCCCGCGATCAGCAAGCGACAACCCGCTCCGAGTCCAGAAAAGCAGTTCGCGCATCCGGTTGTTTCGCCGGATCCACGTGACAATCCGGCGAATGATCGCGGCGCTAAGCAACAGCAGGTGGCGACCATCACGCTGCAACCGGAGAGCAGGTCGGAGAGCAAACAAACAGTGCAGGTTCCGAATGCTGGAGTGGGCAGCGTGCGCTTGGAATTGCTGATCAATCTCGATGTGGATCCCAACGCTACTTACGAAGCTAAGCTGCTATTTGCTGACGGACTGCAAGTGGCAACCTTTTCAGACATGAAGATACAACCTGGAGCTCATCCGAAAGTTGTACTTGATCTGCCGGGACACAACTTAAAGAGTGGTGACTACTCGATCGAGTTGGGAAGTGTTTCCGCAGCCGGTGCGCGCGAGTCAGAGCGTTACAGTTTTATCGTTAAGCAGGAATAGGCCGCGGGAATGTTTGCTAAAGCCGTCAGTGACGCGAGGCGCTCATGATAAAGTGGCAACTTCATGTGGAAGTTTGCCCATCCGATTCGTCACCAACTTCCGGAAACGCGCTGGCCTTCTGCAGCAGAGGCAGCGCGTTCCTTGTTGTTCCAACCCATTGCTGTCGGTCGATTACAACTCAACAGTCGCACCTGGGTGCCGGCGATGGTGCCATGGCGGGCAACGGAAGATGGCTTTGTCACAGAAGCAAATCTTGACTGGTATCGCCGCTTCGCCCAGGGCAAGCCGGGAGCGCTGGTTGTTGAGGCCACCGGAGTGCGCGACATTCCCAGCGGCCCTCTCCTGCGAATCGGACACGATCGTTTTCTCCCCGGCCTCCGCAAACTCGTCGACGTCGTACGCGAAGCCAGCGGGGGCGAAACAAAACTTCTAATTCAAATTATCGACTTCCTGGCGGTGCGCCGACGTCCAGACGAGCGAAAGTTCTTCGAACGCTTTCTCGAGATCACCGATCACCATCGCGAGGCGATCCACCGCCTTACTGCAGAACCACACTGGGCGACGGCGTCGGACTCCGAAATTAGAGAGTTCTTAACTAATAGTTCCCCGGAGACCTGGCCGCAAATTCTGGATGAACGGGAACTCGAGTCGCTTCAGTTTGGTTATCGCGAACGTGTGACTGACACCGAGCTGCAGCATATTGCCGACCTCCCGCATGTCTTGCCCGGAATCTTTGCGGAAGCGGCGGGCCGCGCGCGCGAGGCGGGCTTTGATGGTGTTGAGCTTCACTTTGCGCACGCTTACACGATGGCCTCGTTCCTCAGCGCGCTCAACACTCGCAGCGATGGCTATGGAGGCCCGCGCGAAAACCGCGTGCGCTTGCCATTGGAGGTTTATCGCGCGGTGCGTGAGCGTGCCGGGAGCGATTACACGATCGGCGTTCGTTTCCTCGCTGATGAAGTCATTGAGCGAGGAAACCGAATCACTGATGCGACATATTTCGGCGTCGAATTTGCGCGTGCGGGAATGGACTTTCTCTCTATTTCCAAAGGCGGGAAGTTTGAAGACGCGCAGCAGCCAAAGGTGGGACAAGCCGTCTATCCCTACACCGGCAAGAGCGGCTACGAGTGCATGCCGACAACGCTGTCTGACGCAGCCGGCCCCTTCGGTCGTACTGTTCCGTTAGTAGCGGAAATTAAAAAGGCGGTGAACGCAGCTGGCTTTAGCACGCCAGTGGTGGCTACCGGCGGCATCGGAACTTTCTCTCAAGCTGAGGAGATTCTGCAGCGTGGTGCAGCTGATATTGTGGGATTCGCGCGCCAGGCACTTGCGGATCCAGATTGGTTTGAGAAAGTCAGGCTGGGACAGGGAGCCGCGGTTCGTCGCTGTACTTACACGAACTACTGCGAGGCGCTTGATCAGGCGCACAAACAAGTGACCTGTAAGCTCTGGGATCGTACCGAGCTTGATGATCCGGAAATTGTGTTTGCGGAGGATGGACGGCGGCGCATGATACCGCCACCGTGGCGAAGATGATTAAAACCATTTTTCATTTGCCATTGAGAACAACTGAAACCGCCAAGTCGCCAAGAGGAAAACAACCGAGCTTGGAACTTGGTGCTTTGAACTTCGTTGCTAAGGAACATGCGCCGCAAATTTCGCTGAAGCTGCTGAAGCAAAGTACAAAAGCACAAAGTACTAAGTTCTTTTCCTTCTTTCCCACGCCGCAATAAATACTGGGTCTCTCTTCCGCAACTCTGAATTATCAACGCGCCCACTACGAGTCATTAAGCTATAGGCCAGCTCCAGCGCATTGAGATGCATGTAGTCGCGCGCATTCTCAAACCAAGTCATGCTGGTCTCAGCCGCCGCCTGATAATCTTCGATTACCGGTTTCCGGCGTCTCTCAAAATCAATTAGCGCTTCCTCGATGTCGGATGAGACAACACAGGAATCGCGCAACGCGATTGCATCTTCGAGGGCCAGCTTTGTTCCTGAGCCGATCGAAAAGTGGGCTGTGTGCAAGGCATCGCCGAGGAGGACGATATTCTGGTGATGCCAATGCTTATTCTTTACGAGCAGGAAATTGATCCACTTGGAGTTGTTCGAGAGTAGTTTGTTACCAGCCAGATCCCGCGCAAAGACCTCTTCGAGATAAGTCTGCGTACTGGCCTCGTCCTTCGCGGCAAACTCAGCTTTGCCCCACGTTTCGTAATCGCACTCGACGATAAAAGTACTGGTAGTGGAATTGAATTTATAAGAATGAGCAGCGAAACCGCCCGCTTCATTTTCCCGGAACGTTAACGTCAAACCATTGAAAAGCTGATGGGTGCCATACCAAATGTATTTGTTGGGACGAGTGCTAAGCTCGGGTTGAAGTTGGAGCTTGTAGTTATCCCGCACGGTGCTGTTGACGCCATCGGCTCCGACTACAAGATCACAATTCTTAGCAAGGTTTGAGATGTCGCTGATTTCGCTGCGAAAGTTAAGTTTGACGTCGAGTTGTTCGCAGCGGTGCTGCAGAATCTTCAGCAGGTGCAGACGCGCGATGCCGGAAAAGCTGTTGCCATGAATTGAAATCTTTTCGTCACCATGCAGTACGTCAACATTGTCCCAGGCTTCGAAATCACGGGTGATTTCTGCATGTGAGACTTCGTCCGCGGCGCGCAGGTTTGAGAGGGTCTTGCCGGAGAAGACTACGCCCCAACCAAACGTGTCGTCAGGACCATTCCGTTCCCACACTGTAATCTCATGCGCCGGATCCGCCTGCTTCATCAGAATTGCGAAATACAGTCCCGCGGGTCCGCCGCCGATAATATTGATCTTCATGAAGTGTCCGAAGGGGTTGATCGACCGCCGAGGCGCGCAGGCGCCAAGACGCAGAGCTTGAAAGCCGTGGCGAATTCTCTGCTTGTTTCCGTTCTGTTGGCGTCTTGGCGCCTTTGCGCCTTCGCGGTTAAATGTTGACTTAGTTTGTCGAGTCCCTTAGTAACTGGCTAGCGATGATTAATTTTTGAATCTCAGAAGTTCCTTCGTAAATGCGCAGCGCCCGAACATCGCGATAGAGACGTTCCACAACGCTGCCGCTTACTAAACCTGAGCCGCCGTGAATTTGTACTGCCTGATCAATAATGCGGCCTGCAGCTTCCGTCGCATACAGTTTGGCCTCGCTTGCTTCGCGACTGACGCGGCCGGCGCCGGAATCCTTTAAATAAGCCGCGCGGTAAACCAGTAAGCGTGCGGCATCAAGCTCGGTCACCATGTCTGCCAGTTTCTCTTGAATCAGCTGATGTTCCGCTAGCAGGCGGCCAAACTGCTTGCGTGAGCTTGCATGACGAACCGATTCATCCAGCGCGCGCCGCGCCATGCCGCAAGCAGCCGCCCCCACGCTAGCGCGAAAGGAATCGAGCGTGCGCATTGCGAGCAGGAAGCCATCACCTTCCGCGCCCACCATGTCCTCGGCCGGCACGCGGCAATCACGAAATTCGATTTCGCCGATGGGATGCGGTGAGATCAGGGAAGTGCGTTCAACCACGCGGAAGCCGGGCATTCGTGCGCCAACTACGAAGGCCGAAAGTTCCGCGCGACCGCCCGTTTGAGTTCCGGTGCGCGCGAATACCGTGTAGAAGTCAGCGATGCCGGCGTTGGAAATAAATCGCTTGGTACCGTTAATGATCCAGGTGTCGCCGTCGCGCGTCGCGGTGGTCTTCACTGCAGCGACATCCGATCCAGCTTCTGGCTCAGTCAAGGCAAAGGCGGCAATCGCTCGTCCTTCTGCGGCGCGAGTTAACCAAAAATCCCTCACATGTTCCGGCGCTGCCTGGCTAATCGCATGCGTGCCCAGACCCTGCATCACGAAAGCCAAATCTGCCAGCGACGACGAGTAGGAGAGTGATTCACGGATTAAGCAAAGCGAGCGGATATCAAGCTGGGAACCGTGCGATGCAACTGCGTAGCGTAGCAACCCCGCACGGGCCAGCGCAGCCACAAAGTCACGCGAACGATCGTCAAGATCGCGCTCCTCGATAGCGCGCTCTTCAATTTCCTGTTCGACGAACGTCGACATTTGCGCCGCCAGGTCGCGATGGTCGTTATTGAAGAAAGGAAGGTTGATGAAGGTATCGTTCATCTTAAACTTTCGATCTTTGTACTTTGTTCTTAGTTCGTTCTTTAGACTTGATGCGTCCCCAAAAATTTTGCACGCGGCGTCACGCGAACAAAGTACAAAGAACCAAGTACAAAGAACGTTCTATGTAAACTTAGGATCTCGTTTCGCAACAAACGCTTCGTACGCTTCGCGGTAATCCGGGTGCTGCATACAAATCGCCTGCGCCTGGGCTTCACACTCGAGCGCCTTCTCGAGATTCATATCAAGCTCGCGATTCAACATCTCCTTTGTTTTCGCTAAAGCGAAAGCCGGCCCGGCAGCTAACCGTTGAGCAAACTCGTTGCAGGCGTTGTCAAGTTGATCTGAGGCCACCACCCGGTTGTACAGGCCGATGCGTTCCGCATCGTGAGCTGAGATGAAGTCGCCGGTAAATAACAACTCTGTCGCCTTCGCGAGGCCAACCATTCGCGGCAAAAGATAAGCCGCACCCATGTCCGCGCCGGATAGTCCGACCTTTACAAACAGGAACGCAATCTTTGCCGCCTCACTGGCGATCCGAATGTCAGCAGCCAGGGCGATACAGGCGCCGGCGCCGGCAGTAGTGCCGTTCAACTTGGCAATCACCGGGATCGGAAGAGTGCGAATATTCTTGATCAACTCGCACGTCATCCGCGTAAACTTGAGAAGCCCTTCCATGTCGCGTGCGAAGAGTTCGCCGATGATGTCGTGCACGTCACCGCCGGAACAGAACGCGCGGCCTGCGCCGGTTATTACTACGACGCGAACTCCGGTTTCATGGCGGAGCGCCGCGAAAGTGTCAGTCAACTCTCGATAGACTTCAAATGTTAGGGCGTTGAGCCGGTCCGGGCGATTCAACGTCAGTGACGCCACGCCGCCTTCGACAGTGAAAAGGAAACTCTTGGGACTAATCATTGTCATCAAAGCGCTGCGACGCCTTCAATCTCTACCTTTGCTCGATCGTCAAGCAGACCGCTAACCTCCACGAGGGCCATCGCCGCAAAGTGCTTGCCCAGGCGGGCACGGTACCGCTCGCCCAGCTCGCGCGTGCGGCGGCGATATTCTGCTTTGCTCGTTACGTAAATTGTTAGACGAGCAATCTGGTCTGCAGACCCACCTGCGGCTTCGACGACGGCAATTACGTTTGCGAGCGCGCGATCGAATTGCTCGACAAAATCATCGCTGACGATTTTATGCTCGGTGTCCCAGGCGATTTGGCCAGCTATGAAAAGCAGCTTTGCGCCGGATTCCGTTAGCACGCCGTTTGAGAAGCCGCTGGGAGGTCCCAGCGTCTCGGGGTTAATGAATTTGAACGTCATGGGTTGCCAGCAAGGTATTAGATTCCGCGAGACTGGGCAAGAGCTTTTCTAAACGCACAAACAAAAAGGACCGCCTCTTAAGGCGGTCCCCTCTGACAAACTTGTCATTAAAAAAAGTCTGGTTACAGGATTTGATCGAGTCGTGTCGCCAACTGTTCCGCGAGCTTACCGTTCGGATCGAGGCCGCGAATAGGTTCGCCCTGAACATTGCCCTGCTTGTTAAGAATAATGATAGATGGAAGTTGGTCGACGCCCATGCTCTTGGAAATTGCGCCTTCAGGATCGCGCAGAACGGTAACTTTCAAACCGTATTTGGTCGCAAACGCCCGTAGCTGCGCGTCGGACGCGAAGTTTTTCGACTTCTCGTCTTCCGATTCGGTGCTCACGAAATAAACCACGACACCACGGTTGCTGTATTCATCCGCCAGTTTTCTGACGCCTTGCAATTGCGCGCGGGAAAGCGGCAACCACGAGGCGCCAAAAGCCAGTACTACAACTTCGCCACGCAGGCTTTCCGCGGTCACAGTTTGACCGTCGACTGAACGCATCGAGAAATCCACTGGGCCATCGTTGCGTTGGGCTAACCCGACAGTTGAGCCAACGAGTACCAGCAGTAATGCGATCGTGAAACCCCTGGGTTTGTTAAAAGTCATTTCGTCTCCTTCGTCGGAATCCACGGGGCGAGTAACACTTGTTTACCCTCGCCAGGGGGTAGGGCCGACTCACCTTAGATGGCCAACCGGTAGCTTTAGTTGGTTGGCTCAACGGGCCGAAATATGATCAGGGTCCAAGCTGATTGGCGGCGCGCCAAACATTTCCTCGTGCAAAGCGGCGTAATCATCCCATGTATCCATATCGCGTGCAATATAAGAGGAATCTACTCTTAAGCGCTGCACTTGGCCTTTGCGCTCGTCGAAGAAAGCTTTTAATCCACGGAGCGGATCAAGGGACCGAAGCTGCTCGAGAAATTCTAAGTCGACTAAGACCGGGTGACCGCCGCGCTCATTGTATTGCGGAATGATTAGCTTCGCTCCTCCTCGCCATGCCTCTAGGATGCTGCGAATCACTACCGGTGGAATCACAGGCTGGTCAGTTAGGGCGATGAGGACGGCTTTCGCTGTTGCCGGCAGGACCTGTACGCCGCAGGCGATCGAGGCGCTCATTTCGCTATTAGGATCTGGGTTAACGACGAAGTGAATTGACTCGACCTCATTCAGGCTCGCTTTTAATTCGGCTGCCCGGTGACCAGCCACGACCACAATGTCTTGAACGCCTCCAGCGCGGAGATTGCTGATGCAAGTGTGAATGACTGTGGTTTTGCCGAATGAAAGGAGAGGCTTGAAAGCGCCCATGCGCAGCGAACGACCGGCAGCGAGCAGGATAGCGACTACGTCGCCGGTCTTTGATTTTTGGTCTTTGGTCTTGGGCATTCGCTTATTCCAGTCTGCCTCAACTTTGGCAAAAGCACCCAGTGCAAAACTAAAAATTAAAGACCAAAGTCCAAAGACCAAAAAGCTACTACCTGGTGTCAGCTAGTTGATTCAATGCGCGAAGCGTGTATTCCCGCGTCATTTGCTTGCGCCAGTTCATTACGAAGTCGGTGTTGTCGAGTGGGCGGGCGCGAACATAAGCGGCCTCCGCGGCCTCATTGATGCGATCCTGGTCGAGCGGATTACCAATCAGAGCTTGCCCTGCTTCAGAGATGAGCAGGGGCGCAGGAGCGATACCACCCAGGACGATGCGAGCGTCCGCAATGCGGTGGCTCCCGTTCTCAGTTTTGACATAAGCGGCAACGCCCAACACGGGAAAATCAAAGGCGCCGCGTCGCCGTAGTTTCTGATAGGAAGCACGCCAGCCATTCGTCGGCGGAAGTTGAATGTCAACCAAGAGTTCGTCGGGTCGTTTGTGCAAGTAATCGATACCATCGTCGTTGTATAGCCCGGCAGCATCAACGACGCGTTCGCCAAGTGTGGAGGCGAAACGCAGCTTCGCGCCAATTGCCACCATGACAGGTACGAGGTCTGACGACTGCACTGCCCAGCACTTGGAACTACCAGGCGCGACCCAGCAAATGTCACCATCCTTCTTCAAACAAAAGTTGATGCCTTTGCGCCATTCGTAATTCTGATCGTAGTAGTTGCAGCGTGTGTCGAGGAGTAGGTTGCCGCCAATCGTGCCCATATTGCGGAGCAGTGGGGTTGATATGGTTCGAGCCGCATAGGCGACGACAGGATAATCGCGATTGATGAGGCGATGTTCGACGATGTCGGTGAGCGTTACAGAGGCGCCGATTCTGATGCCGGACTTTCCGTCGCCCGAAATCTGATTCAGCTCGGGCAGGCGCATCACCGAAATTACGGTGCGGGGCGTTTGTTGCCGCCGCTTCATGTTCGGGTAGAGATCAGTGCCCCCAGCGACAAACTGACCCTCCGGCCCAGTATCACCCATGATCTTTACCGCCTCCACGATTGCTCGCGGAGTACGGTAACTAAATTTGGGAAGTCGCATCATGGGTCTTAGGCGAGCATCAGCCGCTGTCCCTTCGGCTCGGGAATTGGATCACCGAATTCCTTTGCTGTATCCAGCCAAAGCTGAACAGCTTCGTCGGCATTGGCAAGTGCTTCAGCTTTAGTTTCGCCGTGCGCAATGCATCCCGGTAATTCAGGTACCTCGTCAACGAAAACGTTGTCGTCATTGCTCCAGTAGATAATTACTTCATACTTATGCATCCCACCCGCGCTTCAGGCCTGCCTCATAATCTTCCGGCGTGACTACAAGTTCGACCTCTTCCGCTGCGGATTCGGATTTCTCATCTTTCTTGTTGTTCAGATAAACTTCTTTCAGCCTGTTCGTCGAACCCGAGTCGTTTGTAGGCCCTTACGAGTAGGTGCCTTGCGCACTCGTGAAGTTTGCTTCTTCGCCGCCTTTGCCACAACTCGCAACGCTTCATTGACAGAAACATCGTCGGGAAATGCCTTCCTCACGTCCGGCTCTAACAGCACTAAATTTGTTCCCGACACGATATCGCTTGGCGTAAATGCCTCGGCCGACAAATTTTAACTTCGTTAGATCATATTCAGGCCGGAGCTCATTCAGTTCTTCACCGGTTTTCTTTTTCATACATTTCTCGCTCGCGTTTAGTTACTCTGCGCGCGTTGATGACTCTTATACGATCTCGTCGCTCCGCGAAAGCGACGATCAGGAGACGTCTCGAAGCCGAAGTACCAATTAACAGGTATCGGCCTTCAGCCGGGATCTTCATAAATCGTTGCAAGCGGATCGCTGAAAACTGAGGCAGCTCTTCGAAAGAAACTCGATGTTTACGATGATTGGTCTTTGCCTTTGTTGCGTTCCATTCGAATTGCATCCCCCGGCTCCTACGAATGCACCGCAACTCGCGGCATCTCTTTCCCGTCACCACCTCCAGCCGGTGTCATCACCTTCAACGGATCGGGCCACTCAATTTCCGGAACGCTCGTCGGACCGTAACGATGGCTGCGACCACGTTCTTTCTCGCGCAGCGCTTTCAACACTTTCTCAGGCATGATCGGCACTTCATCGATACGCACACCCACCGCGTCGTAAACAGCATTCGCTACCGCAGGCGGCACCGGTAATAACGGTCCCTGTCCCACTTCCTTGGCCCCAAAAGGACCATTCGGATCCGCGTCTTCGATCAGATAGGTTTTGACGTCGCACATCTCCATCGTGGTTGGACTCTTGTATTCCAGCATCGAAGGAAACTTATGCACGACGTTGCGATTGCCGCGATAAGCCATCTCTTCCATCAATATTTCGCCGAGACCCATGTAGACGCTGCCTTCAACCTGACCCATTACGAGCATCGGATTAATCGATTGCCCGATGTCATGCGCAATCCAGACGCGCTCGACAACGACGATGCCCGTCGAGGGGTCGACGTCGACTTCCGCGATTGCCGCCGAGTAGCTATAAGCGGGCGACGGTCCCACGCCTGCACCTTTGAATTTGCCCGGCGAGGGCGGTGGCGAATACGAACCGACAGTGCCAATCGTGCCAAACTTGGACTCCGCCAAGACAACTGCCTCGGCAAAAGAAACACCGACCTCAGGATTCTCGACATCGAATACACGCCGCTCCGCCAGCGACAAGTTCTCAATCGGCGTGCCTAGTTTCTCAGCTACGGCCATCACCAGTAACTCGCGCGCACGCTCCGCAGCTTGAATCGCCGCGTTGCCAGTCATAAGCGTGACCCGACTCGAGTAGCTACCGAGATCAACTGGTGTTAAGTCTGTGTCAGCAGTGACAACCCGAATGTCGAAAGGATCAATACCAAGGACTTCAGCAACGATGTAAGCAAGAATCGAATCCGAGCCCTGGCCAATGTCGGTCGAACCACACATGACGCAAACGCCGCCCTGGCGATCCAGCCGGAGCTGAACTCCGGACTGCGGCATGTTGTTCCAGTAAATTGGCAGACCCGCGCCACAGATATAGGAACTGCACGCGATGCCGATGCCTTTCCCGTATGGCAGTTTGCGGTCCTTCTGATTCCATCCAGAAAACTTGTTCTTCCAATCCGAGCCCGCCACAACTTTGTCTATGCACTGCCCAAGACCCATGCTGCTGATGCGTAGGTAGTTCGCCGTTAAGGAGTTTGGTTTGACGAGGTGCTGGCGACGAATCTCGGCGGGATCAAGCTTTAAGTCTTCGGCAATCTTGTCTAACTGCACTTCAACAGCATAACGCGGCTGCGGCGTTCCATGTCCCCGTTTGGGTCCGCACGGCGGCTTGTTAGTGAAGACACGCACGCCCTGAAATTTGTACCGCGGCACATCGTAGGTAACCGTTTGCAAAGCGCCGGTGTAGAACGTACTCGCAACGCCGTAACTGCCATAAGCGCCGCCGTCGAGGAACGATTGGAAATGCATCCCGGTAATTGAGCCGTCTTTTTTGACGCCAGTTTTGACATGCATCAAGACGGGATGACGCCCGCGGTGACAATAGAAAACTTCTTCGCGTGTCAGCGTCACTTTCACCGGCCGGCCGGTCATCATCGAAAGCTTGCAAACAATGAGTTCGTGATTGAAGGGATCGCTCTTACCACCAAAGCCGCCGCCGTTAGGCGTGGCAATCACCCGGATATGGCTAGCCGGCAGTTGCAGAACTTTTGCAAGGGCGCGGTGAACGTAGTGCGGCGTTTGGGTTGAGCTCCAAAGGGTCAACTTGTTGTCGGTATCAAAGTAAGCAACCGCAGCGTGTTGCTCGAGCGGCAAGTGGGTATTGCCCTCATAGAAAAAAGTATCTTCCCGAACCAGATCTGCTTCGGCAAAACCCTCTTCTACGTCGCCGAACTCCAGCGAGACCTTCTTATGAACGTTCCCCCCATCACCGTATTCATGAATGCGCGGTTCTTCGATTAGCAACGCCTCGTCGATGGAAGAGATTGACGGCAGCGTTTCATATTCCACTTCAATCAAATTCATCGCGTCGAATGCAGTATCTTCATCAACAGCAGCGACAGCCGCGACCGGATCTCCGATGAAACGCACCTTGTCGATGCAGAGCGCATGCTCGTCCTGACTTACGGGCAGGATCCCGTAGGAGATCGGCAACTCTTTGCCGGTGATAACTGCAAACACGCCGGGGAGGGCAGCAGCTTTAGTGGTATCGATACTCTTTATTAAGGCGTGCGGATGGTGGCTGCGAAGAATCTTTGCGTACACCATGCGCGGCAGAACGATGTCGTCGGCAAACTTCGTTTGGCCGGTGCACTTTGCGCGCGCATCAACTTTGCGAAATGGCTTGCCGACTACCTTGAGTGGCTTTCCGTTCTTAAAATTGTTCGACATGAAATCTCAAACGAGCCAGGAGTTAACACGGATAGACACGGATTCAAACCTAAAAGCTTAGACTTACACCAAATCAATGCTCTTCTATCTGTGTTTATCTGTGGCTATTCATTCATAGCCATAAACACTCTCGCGCGGCAATTCCATTTCTTCCCCGCGCATGCGCGACGCCGCAAGTTCCACGGCTTCATAAATCTTGATGTAGCCGGTGCAGCGACAAATGTTTCCGGACAGCGCTTCTCTGATCACGTCGCGGCTTGGGTTTGGGTTCTTCTTCAAAAGCTCCTCAGCCGTCAACAAGAAGCCGGGCGAACAATAACCACATTGCGCGGCGCCGAGGTCAGCGAAGGTCTGCTGCAGCGGATGAAGCGTGGCGCCGTAAGCCATCCCCTCAATACTCTTCACGTCGCGGCCTTCGGCATCGAGCCCGAGCATCAGACAAGAAAGGATCGCGCGTCCATCAACAAGCACCGCACACGTGCCACACTCGCCGAGCTCGCAACCGTGTTTTGTTCCAGTTAGATTTAAATCCTCGCGCAGGACTTCCAGGAGAGTTTTATGTGGAGCAAATGCAACTTCAGCAGCTTCGCCATTCAAGGTAAAACTAATGTGAGTCTTTTGCTTTAGCTCAGTTGACATCAGAAATTATAACGGCGCACTAGAACTTAAGGCTCGGCGACGACATATCTTTCTTCTTCGCCCCATTCAAGGTGATGTTGTCGATTAAACGGATCTTGCCGACAAAAGCGGCAACCGCGATCAGGATTAGGCGATCATCAAGTTTATCGAGACGCTCCAGCGTTTCCGCGTCGACAATGCCGACGTAATCCAAGCGCACGCGGGGTTCGCTTTCCATCGTAGCCTTTACCAGATCAGCGAGTTTGCCTGCGTGTCGTTCTCCTGCCTTAAACGACTCCTTGGCCTTCACAAGGGCCCGATGAATCACGGTAGCGGCAGACTGATCTTCAGCCGAGAGATAAGAATTGCGCGAGGACATCGCCAGGCCGGAATCTTCTCGCACGGTCGGCATCACCAGGACCTCGCTGTCCAACGCTAGATCTCTTACGAGCCTGCGAATAATGACAGCTTGTTGCGCATCCTTCTGGCCAAAAAAGGCAAAGTCTGGCTTCACGATGTTGAGTAAGATCGTCACTATCGTAGCGACACCGCGAAAATGCCCGGGACGCGATTCGCCTTCGAACAACTTCGAAAGTCCGCTGACATTTACGTAAGTCGTGAAACCTTTCGGATAAATCTCTTCAACGGGTGGCGCGAAAATGTAATCAACGTTGTAGTCAGTTAACAGTGCCGTATCTTTTGTCAGATCGCGGGGGTAGCGCTCGAAATCTTCTCCCGGCCCAAACTGCGTCGGATTAACAAACACTGAAACTACAACGACATCACACATGCGCCGTGCTTCGCGCACCAGACTTAAGTGGCCTTCATGCAGCGCTCCCATCGTCGGTACCAGCCCGATGGTCCGATCCTGTTCGCGCCGGATTTTGCGCGCGACGGAACTCATGCGCTGACGACGATTAATAATCTCCATAGTTTTGGGGGAACTTCAGGACTTCTTGAGCTTTGTCTCTTTCACCGCAGGGTCAAGGCGCAATTCTTCTGCAGCTTCGGCGGGCAGCGCATACGACTCGGCATCGGAAGGATAGGTGCCGTTGCGCACATCGTCGGCATAGCGCGTAACTGCCTCGGTGATTGTTTGGTGCAGGTTGGCATAGGGCCGGACAAAGCGGGCCAGTTTTCCGAAAGAGAGACCCAGCATGTCGTGCAGCACGAGGACTTGAATGTCGCAGCCGGCGCCAGCGCCAATGCCGATAGTAGGAATACTGACGCTCTTTGTGATCATTTGCGCGATCTCACGCGGCACAACTTCGAGGACAATTGCGAACGCTCCTGCTTCTTCGAGCGCCAACGCGTCGTCGAGCAGTTCCCGAGCGGCCTCGGCAGTCTTACCCTGAACTCGATACGCGCCCAGCTTGTTGATCGATTGCGGCGTCAAGCCAATATGACCCATCACCGCGATCTCTTCATCGACTAGTCGCTTTATTAAAGGCAAACGTTTGCGACCACCTTCGAGTTTGATCGCTTCAGCACCACCTTCTTTGACCAGGCGCAAAGCATTTCTTACGGCATCGTCAGCGCCGGTATGAAATGATCCGTACGGCATATCGGCTACCAGCAAGGCACGCTGAACCGCGCGTCGCACCGCCTTCAAATGGATCATGATCTCATCGAGGGTGACTGGGACCGTGTTGCCGTATCCGAGCACGACGTTGCCGAGGCTATCGCCCACGAGCACGACATCGATCCCTGCCTCATCGACGATTCGCGCGGTGGGATAATCGTAGGCGGTGAGACAAACCAAACGCTCGCCACGTTGTTTACTGGCGCGCAGTGAAGGCGCACTGACTTTTTCCGGACGCTCAGGTTTGAGATACGGCATGATTGAGCTCTCTATCAAAATGGCCTGGGGCGAAAGTTGACCGCAAACCCAGACTACAGTTGGGAATGTTAAGAGTTGCTAGCAAGGCAGGCATTATACGGCAAATCGCCGAGAAGTGGAGATTGGGCGGGAAGGGACCCGGGGATGGGGGATCGGGGGATGCGGAGAAAGGGTATGCGGACGCGGGGACGCGGTGACGAGGAGAAAGATGACGCCGAGGGCGGGTTACGCGTGCCGAGCTAAGACTTCCATCCGCAAGTCTCCGGGTCTCCCCATCCCCCCTTCTCCCCGTCTCTGTGTCTCCGCGTCCCCGCTTCACCCTTTCTCCGCGTCACCCTCGCCGTTACTCTCTCCACCGCTTGACTTGGGATTGATCATCCAGATTTTCGAGTAAGGTTGCGATTGTTTGTTGCAACGTCGGATGAACCAGCGATGGCGCAAGCTCAGCTAAGGGCTGGAGCACGAAGCGCCGGAGATGCATTCGTGGATGGGGAAGCGTCAGAAGTTCCGTGGTGGAAGTGTGATCAGCGAACAAGAGCAAATCGAGATCGATCACGCGCGGTCCTCGCGCCACCGTACGAATGCGCCCGAGTAAGTATTCGACTTTCAAGAGTCGCGCCATCATTTGGTCCGGCTTCGGCAGATTGCCACCCAGCTCGGTAACCATATTAAGGAAGTGAGGCTGCGCGAACGTTTCTACCGGTTCACTTTCGTAAATGCTCGAGAGTCGCGTGACGGGCAAACCAGCCTCCATCATGCCGCGTATACCTAACAGCAAGTTACCGGCACGATCGCCGAGGTTAGACCCAAGGCTGACATAAGCTAAAGCTTTCGATGAATCTGTCATGCGGACTCAGTTTATCTGAACTTTGTACTTAGTTCTTTGTCCTTTGCTTTCGTAACCTAACGTGTCTGGTATTATCAAATTGCGTTCTTAACCAAGATCAAAGTTCAAAGTACAATGCTTCAAGCGAGAGTCAAGCAATCGTGTCTCAACTCCGAACGTTAATTTGGTTAAAGTGGACGCTCTTTCGCAATTCGTTGCGTTCCTCTAAGGCCGTCGTCAATCGCATCGCTACCGTTCTCGGGATGTTGGTGGCGCTCGCGTTTGCGCTCGTAATTGCACTTGGATTAGGCGCAGCTGCTTACGTGCTCTCCTCGCCGGAGATTATGACGCAGATCACCAGTCGTGAAGCTCGCAGGGCCTCGGCATCAATTCCTTCGGCTCAATTCATCTTCTTCTCGATCCTGACGTTTTTCTACCTGATGTGGGCGACTCTACCGCTCAGCGTCGGTACAGGCCGCCAATTTGAGCCGGGCCGCTTGCTGATGTATCCGATTAGTTTGCGCAAATTGTTCGCCCTGGACTTCATCAGTGAAACCGTCAATCTGCAATCAATCTTCGCAATTCCAGCCATCCTTGCGCTTGGTATCGGGGCCGGTTTAGGGAAGGGAACGGTAGCCTGGGCGTTGCCCGCAACATTACTGGCAGCGCTTTTCGGTCTGGCCCTGGCAAAGTGGTTGTCAATTTCGGTTGGTTCAATGATGCGCCGCAAGCGCGCGCGTGCGGAAAGCTTGCTCGCGCTTTTCGGGATTGTCCTCGGGCTCGGTGGCGCGGTTCTGGGGCAAGTAGCCCCGGCGCTTTTCAAACATGCAGAATCGTTTCGAGGCTTGCGTTGGACGCCTCCAGGCGCTGTTGCCTTTGCCTTAACCGATGGTTTAGCTGAAGGTGGCGGGCTCGATTACTTTCTTGCCCTCGTCACGCTTACGGTTTATTCGGCGCTTCTAATCGTTGCAAGTTATTGGGTGGCTCAGCGAGCCGCTTTAGGCAAAGCCGGCGCTCGCCGCGATGTCAAACCGAAGGTGAAAGCAGCAAACGAAATTTACACAGGCTGGGAGTTTCCCGGACTGTCGGGTGAGCTGGCAGCGATCATCGAAAAAGAGCTCCGTTACGTTTTGCGCAACGCGCAAGCTCGCTTGATGGTACTGATGCCGCTGATCTTGATTGTGCTGCGAATGGTGAACACCAATCGCCTGGACTCCGAGATGCCCGCGCCGGGATCGTTGGGCAGCGAAATTCTGACTTATGCCGAAGGAATGATTGCCACTGGCGGCGTGCTTTATGTCTTTCTAATTTTGACAGGAGTCTCCTGCAATCTTTTTGCATTTGAAGAAAGCGGGATGCGAACTTTGATACTATCCCCAGTCGCGCGTGCCAAAATCCTGATTGGGAAGAACATTGCCGTGACCGTGATGGCAGCAATCTTTTCCGCAGCGCTGCTGGTGCTGAACGAAATTATCTTTGGTGATCTGACGCTTCGCGCGCTCCTGTTTGCGGCGCTTAGCTTCATTGTTTTTGCGGCGCTCATGTCAACGATCGGCAACTCGCTCTCAGTGCGCTTTCCCAAGCGCATGAAGTTTGGCAAGCGCATGAATGTTTCTGGCGCGACCGGCTTGCTCCTAATACCGATCATTATTCTGCTTGCCTTACCTCCCCTGGCGGCTGCCGCGGCCGGGTTCATCGCCCAGAGTTGGTTAGTCGAATATGCTACACTGGCGTTGTTCGCGGTGCTTGCAGTTGGCGCCTATCTGCTGTTGATAAGCTCACAGGGAGAGGCATTACAACGACGCGAAGTGGAGATTCTGGAAGCCATTCGCGAACCGTCGGATATTTGAAGCAGAACGTTTTTAAATGACTCCAGCGATGCGCCGGCGCGCATCCGGGCGGGCAATGAGAAGCGGCCCCGTCCCTACACAAATGGCTCGCAGAAGATTTCGCAGCAATCAGCGCCACGAACCCACTACCGAGCGCTCCTTTCAGGAGTACATCCTTTCTACCTCTGCGCCGCAAACTTCCAGACTTGAACTGCTGCGACTAATACGCGGCGGCGAAGATACCTACCTCGAGCTCAAAGTTAAACTTTCCAATAGCGAGAAGATTGCCCAGGAGATTGTCGCGCTCGCAAATACGGGCGGCGGATTGATCGTCTTCGGCGTTAACGATCAATTGCGAGTGGAAGGCGTCGATGATCCGGAGAGTGTTCAGGAACAACTAGTCAGGATTTGTCGCGAAGAAATTCAGCCGCCGCTCGTGCCGTTCATCGATCGCATTGCTTTCGATAACGGCAGACGGGTGGTCGCGCTAGATGTTGCCGGAAAACGGCGGCCGTATCGCACGCGCGAGGGCCGTTTTTATCTACGAATCGGCGACGAGAAAAGGGAAGCATCGCGCGAGGAGCTTTCAGCGCTGCTGGACGAGACGCGTCCCCAACGTTTTGAAAATGTTCCAGTGCTGGGTGCTTCCATAAAAGACATCGATGAAGCGCATTTGTGGAGCTTCCTGCGTAGCTTTGCCGGAGATGCTTTCGATGAAGCAAATGCGACGGGTTACCCGACAGCGGAAGTTCTCGAACGCGAACTACTGTTGGGAATAAACAACGGCATTGATGTGGTACCGACAACTGCTGGCTTGCTGTTGTTCGGGTTAGACGAACGCGTCGCGGAGCTGCTACCGCGCTCGGAAGTTGTAGCTACACGCTTCGCTGGTAATACAACGCAATCTCCCATCGTTGAGCGCGTCACACTAACGGGAAATGTAGCCACGCTCTCTGAAGCAATGCTCAAGTTTGTCGGGCGTTATTGTGATCTGTGGGACGCGCGGCCGCGCCGTTTTCCTGACGCCGAGCAGGGAGAGAGTCCAATTGCCGCCCGGGCAAATTACCATCGCGGCGCTGTCCGCGAAGCGCTTGCAAATGCACTCATTCATCGCGATCTCGCTCTGCGCGAACCAGCCACCAGGCTTCACTTGTTCGAACACTCTTTGGAATTGATCAACCCTCGTCGCACCTCGGGATTCTCTCCGGTGGCTCTTAAAGCGATTCGCTATGGCATGACCGAAAGACTGAACCCGCAACTGGCGGCGGTGTTCACCAACTCGGGCTATGGACAGACCCTCTCGACGGGTGGGTTGCCAATGCTGCTCCGCGAGTCGCGGTTGTTCTCGGGGAAGAAGAGCGAGATCTACGCTTTTAATGATGAGTTTCGGCTGCGGATGTATGGAAGCTGAGGGAAGTAGGCAGAAGGCAGTAGGCAGTAGGCAGAAGGCAGAAGGCAGAAGGCAGTAGGCAGATAAAGAGGCTGGCAGAATCGTTGGTTTGCGGAAAAAAATCAAGGCAGCGAAACTTACATTCGCTGCCTTTCGTTTCCTGCTACTGCCTACTGCCTACTGCCTACTGCCCCTATCCCTTCGGTGCGTTGTAAACCGATCGAGCCTGGATGCTGTACTCCTTATCGTCATACACACCGTCGCCGTTTACATCCACACTCACTTTGATCTTGTGTTGCTTGCCGTCGCGCACATCACCGGGGTTGAACGCAAGACTGTACTGACTCCTCAACATGTTATTGATCGACTGCAGGATGTTGGGCAGCTCTCCTTCAAAAGTGTAAGGGAAGTAAGCGCCACCAGTTTCCTTGGCAAAGGTCTTCAATGTGTTGTCGGCCTGAAGGAAGGTCAAGCGGCCGGGTACGCCGGTCAGGCTGTCCGTCGCGCCTAAGAGATGCTCATACTTCTTGTAGAAAAGATTGCCCGTGCCAATTATATAAATTGGAATTCCAGCATTTTGCAGTACCTTGCGAGTGTCACCGTAATTGATCTTGCTGAAGGTATCGATTCCTGACGAAATCAGCACTACCGCGCGCCTTCGTCCCTGGACCGTCACCAAACCGGCGTAGTCCGACTTCTCTTCCTTTGTATCTTCAAGCACGACCGAATCACCGCGTCCCCCCATGAGCACAAATTTCAGCGTGTCAAAAAGATTGCTTTCGCGAAACGCCGGCTGGTTGCGAAGCAGGAGACTGATCACTTCATTGATGCGACGGGGATCGTTTGTGAAATCTGTCAAAGGGGTGGGCCGGATGTCGTAAGCGACAACCGATACATAGTCGTCGGGTGGCTTGATAAAATTTGACAGGAACATCGCGGTCGGCCGCAGCACTTCATAGCTTCCCGGATCCCAACCGCCACTTTGGGCCGATCCGAATAACTCCGACCACTTGCTGTACTCCAGCGCCATCACCACGGTAATAGGCGCCTCCGGGGTTGAGAAGTTGGTGATTACCTGCTGAGTGTTGTCGGAAAAGATGGCAAAATTTTCCTTCTTCAAACCCGTGACAATCTGTTTCGTCTTCTTGTGATAGACGACGGTGTCGACATTGACGATCTGTGTAGAGATCGTAACTTTGTCGGCGTCCTGAGGCTTTCCGACAATATCTGGAGGTGGAGCTTCTTCCTGCTTCTCAGCCTCTTTGCCAGGTTCCGGACGCTTATTTTTCTTTTGATTCGAAACTGGGGGTTGGCGCCGCGACTGTGCCAACGCGAGACTGACGTTAGCGCCGATTAGCAGACTCAGGACGAGCGCCACGCCGACGATATGATGGTAATTCTTTAAGCGATTCATAACCTTAGCCCTGAAAACAGCAAAGTAATGCAAACTGTCAGTTTGCTTCGGTTACGCTCTGACAGCTGCAGATTCAAACGCGTCGTCTGATTAGGTCTGATGCTCGGACACGAACCGCAGGTTGCTGCTTTTATCGCGGTGAACCGCCGGCTTCGGCCTCGATCGCGACGTCATAACTTCCCGTGTTGTCGCTCAAATCGCCTTCGTTCACGCCGAGAAACAGAACGCCATCGCGCTGGGCGACGAAATCTCGCCGTGTGCCAATGAGAATGAAATCATCATTGTCGTCGCCTATCACAGCGATTAGAGCGCCGGTGGCCTCACTGCGCATCAGTTTCTCGTTGTCCGGGTAGGTCGAATTTCCGAGGGGCGTTGCAAACCGGCCGCGACCAAGCGAGACGCGACCAGAGGAACTAATCCGCAGTCGTTGTCCTTTGCGCACCACTAGACCACTGTTTGACCAACCGTTGTTTGCACTATCAGCTCGCACGGCAACTTTGATGGTGAAAAAAGTCGGGGTATTCGAGATGGGCTGCCCGGTATCTCGAGGAGCGCTCGAAGTGTCTGTAGGGAGGTTCGTTCTGGTCGGCTGCGAAGCGGGCTCTCGGTTCACAGTAGAGTCATCGTTAGCGAGGGTTGTCGCTGCGGCGGTGGTGGCCGAATCGAATTCGATCGACTCGATGTCCTCAACGTAGACGGTGGTCCGCCCGCGTCGACCTTTAGAGCCAGCTCCGATCAGCACAGTGAACTGTTGATCGCGAAAGCCAATCACCTGGCCCCGAATGATGCTTCCGTCCTTCAGACGAATAGTATCGGCAAGCGTCGGGGCAACTAGTGCGGCTGTTAGGAGGAGTGCAAAGAGGGCGCAGGAAAACTTTTTCATTATTCTTCTCCAGCAGGCATTTCAATTACGAGGTTTAGCAAGACTCGAATGCTTTTGCAAGCGGGAGAGGTGTGTAACGGCTGTTGCGATGCGTCACCAGCAAAAAAGGTTGTGAAACTGCCGTTCTGCGGGCTATATAAGCTGATGAGTAGTATCGAGACTCCTGCTCTCATTCTCACCGCGCCTCAGCGCGGTGTGCGTACGGTCCTAAAATCCGAAATCGTTTAACGGTTTCCGTTAATCATGATCCATTGGCCACCGGGCTGAAGCCCGGTGAGAATGAGATCGTTTGGTGACTGAAAGAACAATGAAACTCACTCTGGCTGTCTTCCTGCTACTGATCCTTCCATCATCTGTTCTCGCGCAGACGCGCGAACGCAACCTGACTCGACTTGTCGACCCTTTTGTGGGAACTGGCGGACACGGTCACACTTTTCCCGGGGCCACGCTGCCCTTCGGGATGGTGCAACTCAGTCCCGATACTCGGCTGAGCGGTTGGGACGGATGTTCTGGTTATCATTATTCCGATCACATCATTTACGGTTTTAGCCACACGCACCTGAGCGGCACTGGCATTTCGGATTACGGCGACATCCTGCTGATGCCGACAGTTGGCGATATTCACTTCGACGCAAACCCCGAGGTTCCCAGCAAAGGCTACGCATCGCGCTTCAGTCATCAAAACGAAACTGCTCGACCTGGCTACTACTCGGTTCGACTGGACGACGACAACATCTTCGCTGAGCTGACGGCGAGTAAGCGCGTTGGCTTCCACCGCTACACTTATCCGAAGTCTGATCGAGCCAACATAATTCTTGATCTCGCCCATCGCGATCGAGTTCTCGAGTCGCGTCTGCAAATCATCGACAACACCCACGTCGCAGGTTTTCGCCGCTCCGACGCCTGGGCAAAGGATCAGGTCGTATATTTCGTTCTTGAATTTTCGCGGCCGTTTATGGAAGCGAGCTTGAATTCAGACGGCAGCGTTTCAACCGCCAAAGAGGCACGGGGGACAAACCTCAAAGCTGCGTTTCGTTTTTCAACCCAAGACGACACGCCCATCTTGATAAAGGTTGGACTCTCAGCGGTGAGTATTGAAGGCGCTCGAGAAAATCTAATTGCAGAAATCAATCATTGGGACTTTGAGCGAGTGAGGGCAGATGCCGATCGTACCTGGAACACGGAACTTGCGAAGATCATCGTGACCGGAGGGAATGAGAATCATTTAAAGAACTTCTACACAGCGCTTTACCACTCGATGCTCGCGCCAAACTTATTCATGGATGTCGACCGTCAATACCGCGGTCGCGATTTCAAGACTCATCGGGCAAAAGAGTTCGACAATTACACTGTCTTTTCTTTGTGGGACACCTTCAGGGCAGCACACCCGCTTTACACCATCATCGATCAACGACGCACGCGCGATTTCATCAATACTTTTCTGGCGCAGTACGAACAGGGAGGGCGGCTTCCGGTGTGGGAGCTGGCCGCGAATGAAACCGATACGATGATCGGATATCACGCGGTGTCTGTGATCGCCGATGCTGCTGCTAAAGATATCGAAGGATTTGATCGCACGCTCGCTTTGAAAGCGATGAAGCACAGCGCTGGCCTTAAACACTTCGGTCTCGAAGCGTATACAGATCACGGTTTCCTCGGGATGGAAGAAGAGCGAGAGTCGGTTTCAAAGACGCTCGAGTACGCTTATGACGACTGGTGCATAGCAGAGTTCGCGCGTCGCGAAGGACATACTGACGACTACGAACACTTCAGCAGCCGCGCTCAGTACTATAAAAATGTTTTCGATGCGGCGACAGGTTTCATGCGACCGCGGACAAACGCGCAATGGCTGGCGCCGTTCGACCCTCGCGAAGTTGATTTTAATTTTACGGAAGCAAACTCCTGGCAGTACACCTTCTTTGTACCGCATGACATTAGCGGGCTGATGACGCTGATGGGTGGGAAGCCGGCGTTCGCCGCCAAACTCGATGCGCTTTTTGCCGCATCCAGCAAAACCACCGGTCGCGAGCAAGCGGACATCACGGGACTGATCGGCCAGTATGCCCACGGCAACGAACCGAGCCATCACATGGCCTATCTTTACAACTATGCGAACCAACCCTGGAAGACGCAGGCGCGCGTGCGGCAAATCATGGACAACTTTTACCAGCCGGCGCCTGATGGCCTAATTGGAAATGAAGACTGCGGACAAATGTCAGCCTGGTTCGTATTGAGTGCTGCCGGGTTTTATCCGGTTACGCCGGGCGCGCCAATCTATGCGATTGGCAGTCCCTTGTTTCCCCAAGTGCGCATCAATCTTGAGAACGGCAAGTCGTTCTTGATTAGGGCGCGCCGAGTTTCGAAGAACAACCTCTACATTCAATCGGCAACCTTGAATGGACGTCCTTACTTAAAATCTTTCATCACACACAAGGACCTGATGAGCGGCGGGGAGTTGATTTTTGAAATGGGACCGCGGCCGAATCTGAACTGGGGTTCCAGCGATCTCAATGTGCCGGTGTCAGAGATTAAGGCTCCCGAAATTGTTCCAGTTCCAGTTATTAAGGCTTTCGGAAAAACCTTCAAAGATTTTCTGTTGGTCTCGATTTCAGGCATCAACAAAGACCTGGAATTTCATTTCACGACCGATGGCTCCGAGCCGACGATCAGGTCTCAAAGATTTACACGGCCGATCTTGCTCGACAAGTCGGCAACGGTTAAGGCGATTGCCATCGACCGCCGGCGGCAAACCAGCCTCGTCGCTGTGGCGAAATATCACCAGATCCCGCACAAGTGGTCGCTTGTGCTCGGCTCAAAATACAGCTCGCAATACAATGGCGGCGGTGATCTAGCAATGATTGATGGAATCAGAGGTACGACCAACTGGAGCGGCGGCGGTTGGCAGGGTTATCAGGGACAAGATCTGATCGCGACAATCGATCTTGGAAAGGTGCAGAAGGTGTCGCGAGTCGGCGCCGGCTTTCTCCAGGATGTTGGTTCATGGATCATGATGCCTCGCCAAGTTGATTTCGAGGTATCAACCGATGGACAGGTATTCCGGCCCGCGTTGTCGATTCCAGTCGACGTGCCAGAGAAAGACTACGGCGTGATCATCGAAGACTTTGCCGGATCGTTGCAGGGCGTTGAGTCGCGTTATGTGCGCATCCGCGCTCGCACATTCGGAAAGCTACCGTCGTGGCATCCTGGGAGTGGCGGTGATGCGTGGATCTTCGTTGACGAGATAATTGTTGAGTAGCAGTTTTGTAGGGGTGCCCCTCCGTGGGCACCCCACGTGTTAACGCGGGTCGAGAAAGTGAGAACCGGGAGCGATCGCGACCGGGCCCTTTCGATTGCCGATTGTCAATTTCTGATTGTCGATTGGTCGGTAACGAACGAACGATTACAAATCGGCAGTTGGCAATCGGCAATCGCCAATAAGACTACCCGGTCGCTAATCGCTCCCGGTTCTGACTTTGTCGACCCACGACTGAAACGATCTGTAACGAAGGTCATGATAAAGAACGTCGATCGACGCCCCTACAAATCCGACTTCGTGTAAATCCGAGGCTAGTCTTTTGGACCAGATCAAGGGCGCCCCCCGGAGGGACGCCCCCTACAAACCGAACGCTACCAGGATACGTCGAATTCGTATTCAGAAGCGCCCCCGCGAGAATCGCGGATGCGAATCACTGCCGAAAAGTCGTTTTGGCGCGACGGCTGTTGTTCAATGAAAATCTCGCCGCGCCCTCTTCGCTTTTGCAGTGTCACCGCCACGCGACGGCGTGGCAGAGAAGCAGTGAAGTTGGTAGCGGCATCGTAGTAGGGCGTGCCGCCAAGCGTTTCCACTTCTGCACTTCCACCACGTATAACAATTCTGACGTCGTCATCGACGCGGCCTCTCCACGTCATCCGTCCGGAGCGTGAAGGGAGGTTGTCATCGTCGCGCGGGTCATCGCGCGGGTCATCGCGCGGATCGTTCCGATTGACGAGTTCCGTGGAGATGTCAGCCATCAGCCTCTGAATATTTGACCAGCGATTCTGGTCTACGTTGTTGGCGTCGATAGGTGTGGCCAGACTCTGCAAAACGTTGAACGCATCGCGAAGATCATTGCGCCGCACACGGTCAGTAACCATGCGGTTGAAGAGCCGCGCGCCACCACTAAAATGGTGCGCCAGCATTGCCGCCTGGGCATTGCGACTTTCGCGAAAAGCGCCCAACGACGGTCGGTAGCTGGCGTCGGCAAATTGGTTAGCTTCGGTTGCCAGCCGGGATGAAAGCTCGTTAAGTCGGGATTGCGCCAAACCTGTCGAGGCAAAACTGAAATGCGCCAGAAGCAATGCGGTCGCCACAAACAGAAATTTTTTGGTTGTCATGATATCTCCTGATGCGGTTGATTCAATTGAAGCTTATGGCTGAGATTGTTCGCCTTGCGGGGGCGTGTGTCAAATGCTTATGAGTAATTCGATTGGCGGTTGGCAATTGCCGATTGGTCCGATGTGAAATGAGGTTCAGCACCACCAGGCGGTAGCCGTGGTACTGTCTGCAACTGATCGCAATCGCAATCGGCAATCGCCACTCGGCAATCGGCAATGCACGATGTTCTTTTAATTATCTGCGTCATCTGCGAAAATCCGCGGCTATTCTTTCCCTTCGAACTTTATAGCCGGTTCGACTAACTATGATTGACGACAAAACAATAATTGCGATGCGACACTTGACCAAACTCGAACTGGAAGCGGGGCTAGACGATATTCGCGACGCGCCGAAAGACCGCGGCACGGTGCAGCTGATTGTGCGCCGGCCAGAGACTGATAAGAGAGAAGTCCTTGAAGAGGCCAGCCTCGATCTTGTGAACGGACTGATCGGTGATAACTGGAAGACTCGTGGCAGTCGCCGAACGGGGGACGGCTCCGCGCATCCTGACATGCAGATCAACGTTATGAACGTCCGCGTGATTAGTTTGATCGCCCAGGCAAAAGAGAACTGGTCCCTCGCCGGCGACCAACTCTATCTTGACTTGGATCTCAGCGCCGAGAACTTACCGGTGGGCGCGCGCCTGGAAATCGGTTCGGCAGTCATTGAGGTGACGCCACCGCCTCACACTGGTTGTCAAAAGTTCGTTTCGCGCTTTGGCGTCGAAGCCATGAAATTTATTAATTCTGAATTAGGCAGAGAACTTCGGCTGCGCGGTCTGAACGCGAAAGTCATTCAATCCGGCACAGTGTGTACCGGAGACGAGGCGCGCAAGGTCTCCTAACTCACCTCGCCTCATCGAGCTTAGCCTTGGCCTCAGCGATTATCGCTCTCACCTTGGTTAGCTCGTCGAGTGTCATCGTCACTCGCGATTGTTCACACACTCCCGTCGTAAGGCTGACTGCATTGCCACTGCGCGTTTGCCGGAAAACGCCGACTTCAAAATCACCAAGGGTGCGGTATTTTCCTTCGAAACCGACCAGTTTGGTCATCGTTTCATTAACGCGCGACACGGCGTCGATGCCCGCGAGCAAACCATCGATCTCCTCGTAATCAATGAAAGCCCGATTCTCCTGTGGCCTTTCACCACCGCTGCCCAAAGCAATGACGATCCCGGTTACACGCGTCGACCGCGCCATATCGCGCAACTCAACCGCATCCACGCGGATGCCCCTGACGTCAATGGAGTTCACCTGAGTGAACCCTTTTACTACGACTGTTCCGTAACGCTCATCGAAGCCTTCGAGTTTGGTGCGCGGCTCAACAGGCTCGCAGCTTAGCCGTCGCCAGAACTGGGGCCCGGGCCGTTGTGCGAAGCTCGAAGCGCTCGATGCGGCAATAAAGAAAAGCAGAACCGCACAGAACATCAATCGGGTATAGGTCATAAACAGCTCCTTGAACAATCTAAAATTACTTAAAAGCACGCCCTCCATCATGCAAAGTCGAATGATAGATTACAACGATCCACTGCCCGTCTCATTCTCACCTGGGCTTTAGCCAGGTAGAAATCTGAGCAGAATTCCTTGGAAACCGTTCAAACGGTTTCCATACTTTGCGCTCAGCACTAAATCACCTGACTGGAGTCAGGTATGACTAAGAGAAACGGGGTACTTTTGTGCAAAGCTGTATGCAGAGTCTCTCACGCCTCCGCTGTCCTCGTGTTCCGCAATTCCCGGCATCTTCCACGCACTGCCATTCACGCTTCGGGGATCACTTGCTACCCTGTAGGGGTGAACATCATCGACCTGCTACTCCTTGTCATAATTCTGCTGAGCATAATTTACGGTTGGCGGCGCGGATTCATTCTGGGTGTTCTTGATCTACTTGGTTGGGCCCTGGTTTTGATCGCCGCACTGCGTTTCTATCAGCCGCTCTCAAAGTTTCTTGAAGCACGACTGAGTTTGTGGTCCGAGATTTGGAATCGACCCTTAGCCTTCATCCTAATCGCAATAACTGTCGGCGTGATAGTGCAAATCGCTGCTCATACCATGCTCCGTCGTTTATCCAAAGACGCTCACGAGCGAACTGTGAATCGAATTTTCGGCTTGCTTCCCGGGGTTGCAAGCGGAGTCATCACTGCGGCCTTAGTCGCGGCGTTGTTGCTCGCCGTTCCTTTCAACGAAACGCTGCACGAACGCGCGCGCGAAAGCTCAATTGCCAACCGCTTTGCAGTTTATGCGCAGGAGCTTGAGGCGCAACTACATCCTGTTTTCGCGGAAGCCGTTGCGGAAACTCTCAACCTGCTCACAGTCCAACCGAATTCTCATGAGCGCGTCTCGTTGCCCTACAAGGTTACGAGCGCACGCCCGCGCTCCGATCTGGAGGCGCGCATGCTGGAGCTCGTCAACAAGGAAAGAGCCGCGAATGGATTGCGCCCCCTTGCTCCGGATCCGGAGTTGACTGTGGTAGCCCGAAAACATTCTGGAGACATGTTCGCGCGTGGATACTTTGCTCACGACACGCCCGAAGGCCGCAGCCCGTTCGACCGCATGCAGGACGGCGGAGTTTCATTTGTGACGGCGGGAGAAAACCTGGCGCTCGCGCCGTCGCTCCAGGTCGCGCACAACGGTCTGATGAACTCGCCTGGTCACCGCGCTAATATCTTAGGAAAGGATTTCGGTCGAGTCGGCATTGGCATTCTCGACGGCGGCATGCGCGGCTTAATGGTCACGCAAAATTTCCGTAATTAAAACGAACTTAGAACTTTGTACTTCGAACTTTGTTCATGGCACTTATAAATCCAAGCGCTCGAGCTACGAGACCGACTAAGAACAAAGTACAAAGAACAAAGTACAAAAACACAAAACACACCAAATTTAAAACCCTTGAGGGAATGAATCAATGTCAAAACACGAAGAAACTTTTCAAATTCCCCTGCCGCCAGAACAAGCGAAAGCCGTTTGCGGCCACGCGATCGCTTCTTTAAATTTGCCCTACTCCGACGTGGGGTATGGCTACTCATGCGCCGAGACTTTTCAGTTTGGTTTCTCATGGCCGGTGACGATGAGCGTCATCATTGACCATGGCGATCCGGGCATGAGCCGCATCACGATCGGCGGCACTAACTTTGGGTTTGGTCCGATTCAAAAGAATCATGTGCGCGGGAAGGTGACCCTTCTGCGACAACGAATCGAACAGATGGCCATAGGTAATTGAGTCATTGAATCATTGAATCATTGAGTCATTGTGGTTGAGTTCACTGATTAATGAATCGATTCCATGACGCCTTGATCCGACTGATCCATGATCCAAGATCCAATGATCCAATGAACCAATGATTCAATGACCCGATGATTCAATGATTCAATGACTCAATTTCTCTAGTTCTTCTTCGCTTCGCGGCCAGTCCGCGCGCAACAGACGTGAGAGTGCCCGATCTGCCAACAGCTTTCCTCCAGTCTGACAACTTGGGCAGTAATTCGTTTCGTTAGCCGCGTACCTGATGCGACGCACTTTGCTGCCACAGCGCGGACACGGCTCCTGATACTTTCCGTGCACCGCCATCTCCGGTCGAAAGGCAGTGACCTTTTCCGGGAACTTTCCGTGGGCGTCCGCGCGCAACAGCTCGACCCATTCCGTTAGCATTGCGCGCGTTGAGTTGAACAAGCGCTCGACCTCTTCCGGTTGGAGTTTCTGCGTTAAGGCGATGGGCGAGAGCTGTGCGTGCCAAAGGATTTCATCGGAGTAAGCGTTGCCGATACCACTGAACAATCGCGGATCGGTGAGCGCGCGTTTCAAGGTGTGGCTGGCGGACTGAAGCCTGGCCGCGAATTGAGGCAAGTCAGATTCGAGCACTTCCAGCCCACCGGGATTAAGACGTTCGAGATCCTCGCTGTCGCTAAGTAAGTGAAGGGAAGCGCGCCGCTGGGTTCCCGCTTCGGTCAGTGAAAGCGTCCCGTTATCAAATTCAAAGGTGGCGAGATTTCGTTTGTTAGGTAGCTTCGCTGCCGCGCCTTTCTTAGTTGGCTTGCTGGGGTTGTCTTTCCAGTGCAGCCGACCAGCGATCATTAGATGGAGCACCAGCCAGAGGTCGTTTTCGAAACCAACGCAAATGCGTTTCCCGAGACGTCGCAGCGTAACAACTTTTTGACCGTGCACGCTCGCCAGAGGCGGCTCGGCAGTACGCAACAAAAACGGAGAACCTAATGTGACGCGATTGAGAGTGCTCCCAAGAATGCGCTGGTCGAGCGCCTCCAGGTAGACGACGATGTCAGGCAATTCCGGCATGATTGTGATTGTAAGGCAGTCGGATCGCGGGCGTCTCGCCCGCAATGAGCGCGAGGCGCGAAAAACGGATAACGACTACGCATGCAAAGTTCGCGGCTGCGGAGCGTTGCGGGGGGACGCCCGCGATCCCTCCGCGTGCGCCCTATTGATATTATCTGGCGCACGAGGGACCGCCCTATGAGGAGGCTTTATGACAACTATCAAGACTGAAGTCATCATCGTCGGTGCTGGCCCGACCGGTTTGTCGCTTGCCTGTCAGCTGCAACGTTTCGGAATCGATTTTCTAATTGTCGAGAAAAACGCGGGGGTCACAAAGTTCTCCAAAGCGATAGGCGTTCAGGCACGCACGTTGGAAATTTACGAACAGCTCGGTTTGTCTCAGCAGGCGATTGCGGGGGGCGCGATTGCTGAAAAGTTCCGGCTGCTGGCTCGTGGCAAGGTGCGAGGCGAAATTCTGTTCGGAGATTACGGCAGAGACTTTAGCGACTATCCATACATGTTGATGTTTGAACAGAGCAAAAATGAGGAGTTGCTATACGACTACCTGAGAGCTAACGGCAAAGAGGCGATGTGGCAAACCGAGCTGGAGAGTTCTTCTCAAGATGACGCGCGCGTAACAGCGACGGTGCGCAGGGCGGGAGGGGAAGCACAAACCATTGAAGCGCAATACCTGGTTGGCTGCGATGGAGCGAAGAGCAAGGTCAGACATGACCTGGGACTTACATTCGCGGGCAGCACTTTCGAGCGCTTGTTCTATGTCGCCGACGCTCGCATCGATTGGGAATTGCCGCACGACGCAGTGCAGGTTTCTCTCGCTCGCGAAGTGTTTGCTGCATTCTTCCCGATGAAAGGGGATCACCGCTATCGCATCGTCGGACCCTTCCCGGAAGGCGCGCACGAAAACGACGAAGTCTTATTTGAAGAAATTGAAGCGCAGATAAAAAGCGAAGCTCAGCTGCAGCTGGAAATTTCCGATGTTAGATGGTTCTCGCTCTATAAAGTCCATTCGCGGCGCGTTAACAAGTTTTCCGAAGGCAGAGGTTTTGTAGCCGGCGACGCTGCACACATTCATAGTCCCGCAGGCGCGCAGGGGATGAACACCGGAATCCAGGATGTTTACAACCTGTCATGGAAGCTTGCCCTTGTAATCAAAGGGCGCGCTGGCGCGAAACTGCTGGAGACATATAACGAGGAACGACTGGCGAACGCGCAACGCTTGCTCGAAACCACCGATCGCATGTTTGAACTCGCGGCCGGCTCAGACTGGCTGCTCAGTCTGATGCGCACGACAATATTTCCGCCTATCGCCGGGTTTGTGACGAATTTTGGACCGATTCGAAAGAGGTTCTTCCCGATCATTTCGCAAACCGGAATTACGTATCGCCGCGCGCATCTCAGCGACCATTCAAGCGATGCGACCTTTAAGGTCAAAGCCGGAGATCGAATGCCGTATTTCCTGATTGCGGGTCGCAGCAGCCATAGCTACTTGCATCAGCCCAAATTTCATTTGCTGATCTTTGCTGCGGGAAAGGATTTACCTGAGAGCCTGCGGCAAACTTTTGAAAGCGATTATCAGGATATCGCTGACCTGCAGGTTTTCACTCTCGATGAGCGAGTACGTGAAGTCTTTGGCACTGATAAGCCTTTTGTCGTATTGCTACGGCCGGACAATCACATCGCATTCCTTTCCCCGGAGATCTCAGTTGAAGGAATTCGGGATTACTTCAAAAGATTCATTACGGCATGAAAGCGAGATAAACATATCGCCTCAGCGGAAACTCTCTTCACAACCGGGGCTTAGCCAGGTGCTGATGCCTCCATCTCATTCACTCCCGGCTTCAGCCCGGTGATCAGGCAGGAAAAAAAGGCGGAACCGTTCCAACGGTTTCTTGCCTAGCAAGACTTCTTCAAAAAGTTGGGAACAGGATCTTTTCCACTCGATGACCATTCGGTCGCTGCAGGGAGGATAATGCTGTTGTTCCACACACCAACTTTCTTGTTGGTCAGTAATTGTCCCCGCAGGGGACAAAGTTAATAGCCGTGGGCAACGCCCACGGTTCACGACAAATAACCGTTCCGACCCTGTAAGGGTCGAACCTCACGAAAGGTTAATAAGATGGCGCAAACCCTCACCAGCCTGCTGGTTCATCTCGTCTTCTCCACCAAACATCGGCAACGACTTATCACTCCGGAAATCGAACCGGATTTATTCGCTTACATGGGCGGCATCATGAGAAACAACAACTCTCGTCTGCTCACTGCGGGAGGCACAGCGGACCATGCACATCTATTGGTCTCTCAATCAAAGAATATTGCATTAAGTGAGTTAGTGATGGATGTGAAGAAGGACAGTTCCTCGTGGCTTAAGACACAGGATCGAACTCTTAGGAACTTCCATTGGCAAGATGGATACGGAGGTTTCTCTGTGGGCGCTGCCGAGGTTCCCCGTCTGAAGCGATACATCGGCAATCACAAGGAGCACCACCGGAAAGTGACATTTCAGGAAGAGCTGCTTCGGTTCTTAAAGGAGTATGAGATTGAGTACGACGAGAGGTATCTGTGGAATTGAGGTGCGACCCTTACAGGGTCGGATAAATTACGCGCTTAGTTCCGTGGGCGTTGCCCACGGCTATTAACTCTGTCCCCTTCGGGGACCTTCTAATGGCCCGATGAGCATCAAGCACCAGCATTCGACCAGAACCATTATGAATGAAATGATTTAAGTGGCACTCATCAAAATAGAACCTTGGGCTGGCCACCTGCGTAAGACTCCTTAAAGGTAGTTTCCCCTTCCCGACTAAGCCAAAACAGCAAGATGAAATACAATTGACCCATGTTTTATCTCCCGAAAGTTCCCTATTTCGCGATTCCCCTGTGTCTTCTAGCTCTCGCTGGATGCGCCAATAAGGCGCAACAGAGTTTTGATCGGCCGCCATCTCCCGTTCAGGTAACGGCTGCCGTTAGCCAGGACGTGCCCACCTATCTTGACGCGATTGGTAAAACAGTCGCCCGGGAAGTGGTTTCAATCCAGCCGCAAGTCTCCGGTCGCATCACCAGGATTCATTTCACGGACGGCGCCAATGTTAGGAAAGGTGACCTGCTGTTCACGATCGACACGCGACCGTTGGAAGCAAGTCTCAGACAAGCCCAGGCCAGGCTTTCCAAAGATGGTGCGCTCAAAAAACAGGCTGAGGCCAATTTGGCGAAAGAGATTGCCCAGGCAAAGTGGGGACTCGCGCAAGTCGAAAGGTATCGCACGTTAGTGCAGCAAGGCGTCGTGGCCCGCGAGCAATACGAAGAGCTGCGAGCTAACTACGATTCCCTTCGAGCCAATGTCGAAGCAGCTCGTGCTGCGGTGGGCAGTGCGAATGAAGAAATCAAAGTGGACGCGGCCGCCGTCGAGAATGCCAAGGTCAACCTCAGCTATTGCTATATCCGTTCACCGATTGACGGCCGCGCCGGACAACGGCTGGTCGATTTGGGCAACGTGGTCAATCCGGGCGGCTCGAGCAATAACGGCAACGAGGGCAACTCCGGGAACAGCAATGCGATGCTCGTGATCGAACGTCTCGACCCGATCTACGCTGACTTTACTATTTCGCAATCGAGTCTCACCGCAGTGCAACAACAGATGCAGTCGGGAGTTCTCAAGGTTGAAGTTCATCTTCCCGATCTGGCGGATGAGATGGTCGCCGGCCAACTAACATTTCTCGACAATGCGGTCCAGACTAATACCGGCCAGGTAACGCTGCGCGCGACGGTTCCCAATAGCAGCCACCGCTTCTGGCCGGGCCGCTTTGTAAACATTCGTTTAGTCTTAAATACAATTCACAGCGCGGTCTTAGTCCCTGCTGCCGCACCGCAAATGTCGGCAAAGGGATCGTTTGTTTATGTAGTGAAGCAAGACTCGACTGCCGAACAACGTGCGGTTTCACTGGGCCAGCGTCAGGGCGACTTGATCGTTGTCGAATCTGGCGTCGCAGCGGGTGAACAGGTTGTAGTAAATGGCCAGCTCGGCGTGACACCTGGTGGAAAGGTTCTGATCGAGCAGCCGCGTGAGGCGGGCGCAGCGGCCGGTAATAGTGGCGGTTCGAGATGAATCTTTCTGAGCCCTTCATTCGGCGGCCTGTGATGACCGCGGTGCTGACGCTCTCAGTAATCCTCTTTGGGGTCCTGAGTTACTTCCAACTGCCGGTTAATGATCTTCCCGCCGTCGACTATCCTGTGATTCAGGTGCAGGTCGGCTATCCGGGCGCCAGTCCGGACACGATTGCCAACAACATCGCTACCCCGCTCGAACGCCAGTTCATGCAAATCAATGGACTGGAAGTTGTAACTTCTCAAAGTACGCAGGGTGTTGCGTCGCTCACTCTTCAGTTCGCGCTTGAAAAAGATATCGATGCGGCTGCAACTGACGTGCAGACGGCCATCTCTCAGGCTATCGGCAACCTGCCCGCGGATCTTCCTTCGCCGCCGACTTATTCCAAGAGCAATCCCAACGACCAGCCGATTATGTACATCGCGATGACGAGCGACTCGGTTACGCCGGGCCAGCTGTACGACTATGCGAGTACCCAGGTCGGTCAGCGTCTCAGCATTCTTCCTGGCGTTTCCCAGGTGAATGTGTTCGGCAGTAAATCGGCGATTCGCATTAAGGCCAATCCGTCGGCAATGTGGGCGCGCGGCATTTCGATCGATGATTTGAACGCGGCAATCAAAAGTGGCACCAGCTACACCGGCGCCGGCCAACTTGATAGTCCGACGAGCACGGCAATTCTCAGCCCCAAGGGACAACTGGAAACTCCTGAGCAGTACGGCAACCTGGTCATCGGTGGTACTAGCAACGCACCAATCTATTTGCGTGACGTCGCCACCATCAAGGAGTCGGTGCAGGACGAGCGAGCGAGCATGCGTTTCTGGGTGCGTGGCTATTCTGTGCCGGCAGCAACCGTGATCGTCGCGGTCAATCGCCGGGCTGGCGCGAATGCAGTCGAAGTCTCAAGATCTATTCACGGGGTTTTACCCATGGTCTCCGCGGAGCTGCCGGGTTCAATACGCGTTACACCAATCTATGATCGCTCTCAGAACATTGTTCATTCTGTCGCCGACGTGCAGATGACTTTGGTCATCGCGTTCGTCCTGGTCTGCATCGTGATCTTCGCTTTTCTCGGTCGCGTCACGGATACGCTGATCCCGGTAGTCGCACTCCCTCTTTCGTTGCTCATCACTTTTATAGCGATGCGCGCGCTCGGTTACAGTCTCGACAACTTATCTCTGATGGCTTTGACGCTTGCGATTGGGTTTCTGGTCGACGATGCCATCGTCTTTCTGGAAAACACCGTGCGCCGGATGGAGCGCGGCGAACAACCGTTTACGGCAGCCATCAACAGCGCGAGAGAGATTAGCTTTACGATTCTCTCGATGACGATTTCGCTGGCGGCGGTGTTTATCCCGCTAGTGTTTATGACTGGCCTGGTCGGGCGCATCTTCCGCGAGTTTGCGATCACGATCGTGATCGCGATTCTCGCTTCTGGATTAGTTTCGTTAACGCTCACGCCCCTCATGTGCGCGCGTTTGTTGAAAGAACGCGGTGAAGGTTCCAAAAAAACCTGGATGGAACGCGTGATCGGTGGCATCGAGAAACGCGTCCTCGCGATGTATGGCGCGTCGCTCTGGTGGTTCTTGCGTCACCGCTGGATCTCGCCGGTCATCTGGGTGCTATGCCTGGCCGGCACGATTGTCCTCTTCATGCTGGTGCCAAAATCGTTTTTGCCTCCGGGAGACAGCAGTGTGATTTTCGGCGCGTTCATCGCGCGCGAGGGGTCCTCGCCTAAACAAATGCGCGAGTATCAGACCCGCGTTGACGAAGTGCTACAGAACGATCCTCATGTAATCACCGAGTTCACGATGACTGGAGCCACCGGGTTCCTCGCTGCAAATCAGGGAATCACTTTCACATTTATTAAACCGCCAGAGGAACGCCGACCTATCGCTGAAGTTACAGCGGAGATGATGGGAAAACTGAATACGATTCCCGGCGTCATGACCTTCCTGCGTCCTTTTCCAGTTTTGGAAATCAGCACAGGAGTTACAAGTCAGAACCAGGGTCAGTATGCGTTCACTGTTTCCGGCGCGAATCCCGATCAGGTTTACGAGGTGGGTCAGAAGCTGATGGGTAAGCTGATGGAGTACCCAGGGTTTCTTACTGTCTCGTCAGACTTTTACAACAACACGCCCAACCTCAACATCGAGATTCGTCGCGATGAAGCGAAGGCTTATGGTGTGTCTGAGGCGAGAATTCTCACCCTGTTGCGCAACGCTTACTCGCAAAACTATCTCTACTTGATTAAGAAGCCGGATGATCAATACCAGGTTATTCTGGAGATGGAAGATGCCGCGCGCGAGAACCCTGAGGATCTTTCCTTGCTCTATATCAAAACCGATGACGGGCAACGGCTGGTGCCGCTTAAAGAATTAGTGACCTGGAAACAAACGCTCGGGCCGCAGACGGTAAATCACCTCAACCAGTTCACCAGCATGTCGCTCTTCTTTAACCTCAAGCCGGGTGTTGCCCTCGGCGACGCCACCGACTTCATCACTAATGCGGCGCGCGAGATCGTGCCGCCTACGGTGCGCGCTGAGTTGCAAGGGGAGGCGCAAACCTTCAGCGACACAGTCACAAGTCTGACAATGTTGATGGGGCTTGCAGTGTTCGTGATGTACGTGATTTTGGCGATCCTGTACGAGAGCTACGTGCACCCGCTCACAGTTTTGTCGACACTTCCTACGGCGCTAGTCGGAGGATTATTGACGTTGCTTGTGTTTAGTCAGGAAGCCTCGCTCTATGCATTTGTCGGCATGTTTATGTTGATGGGAATTGTGAAGAAGAATGGAATCATGATCGTCGACTTTGCGCGCCAAAGGGTTGAAGCAGGGGAAGCGGCGGAGCAGGCAATTCACGATGCCAGCATGGATCGTTTTCGCCCGATTCTGATGACAACACTTGCGGCGGTATTCGGCGCAGTTCCGATTGCGCTCGGTTATGGTGCTGATGGCTCATCGCGACGTCCCCTCGGGTTGGTCGTTGTTGGCGGCTTGATTGTTTCGCAGTTCATCACGCTCTACATCACTCCGGTAATTTATCTTTACCTCGAACAGTTTCAGGAAAATGTTTTGGATCGCTCGACCTTCTTCCGCTCCCGCCGTTCGCAGAAGCAGCCAGTTGCAGCTGCGCGCAGTCCGCAAACGTTACCCGCTGATGTCGCGATGGATGATTGAAACTGCTAGCAAGGTCCAATGTCCAATGTCCAAAGTCCAAAGTCATGTCTGGGAGTGAGGTCAGTACTGGGAGCGGATAGCGACCGAGTCTCTCAAAATGGAAGTAAATAGCCGGAGGACGCCTTGAATTGCTGGGAAGGTGGCCTGCCCCCAAACACGGACACAAAATTAGCCACAGATAGACGCGGAAACACGCAGATAAAAACCAAAGTAAACCAAGTAGTTGTGATCTGATCTGTGATATCCGCGAATAAATCTGTGGCAAATTGTTATCTGACATCTGACATCTGATCTGAATCTGACTCCTGACTCCCATGCTTCTGAGTCTTTATGTAGTGAAACGCTCTCGCACTGGACTGGGTTTATTTGCGCAACATCCAATTCCCAAGGGAACCCGAATTGTTGAATACACCGGTCCGTACCTTCCCAATAAGATCGTCGACCAGAGCAACGGCAAATATTTCTTCGGCATAAACTCCCGGTGGTCGATTGACGGCAGCGGCCGCGACAATATCGCGCGCTATGCGAACCATTCCTGTCGCCCCAATGCCGAGGCAATAATTGAAAACCGCCGAGTGTGGATTTATGCGAAGCGAAAGATTCAACCTGGTGAAGAAATTACTTATAACTACGGTCGGGAATATTTCGAGGACATTATTAAACCCATAGGCTGCAGGTGCGCAGGATGTTCTCTTTAAAAGAGGTCCAAAGTCCAAAGTCCAAAGTCCAAAGTCCCAGGTCATTGACTCCAAGTGAGGTCAGTACCGGGAGCGGTAGCTACCGGGTGGGCTTAACTGAAATCAATTAATCGGAGAACCCTTCCATGAAAATCACGACCACACTCGTCTTAATCTTTGCAGCTTTCGGAAGCACTCTCGCCCAATCAGATCGCGCTCAGTTCATCCGCACCGACGCACCGCTGATCGCTCTCACGCATGTCCGCATCATTGACGGCACGGGCGCGGCTCCCATCGAGGATCAGACTATCGTAATCGCCGGCGGTAAGATCCAATCGATCGGCCCAACCATTCCCGATAAAGCTCAAGTTTTGGATCTGAAAGGTTACACAGTTCTTCCCGGTCTGGTCGGCATGCACAACCATTTGTTCTTTCCTATGGGCGGCTCGCCACCGATGTATTCGAACATGGGGACAAGTTTTCCGCGCCTCTATCTCGCGCTCGGCGTGACCACGATTCGCACTACGGGCAGCGTTGCTCCCTACACTGACCTGGAAATCAAGAGACTCATCGACAGCGGGAGAATGATTGGCCCGAAGATGCATGTCACGGCGCCGTATCTCGAAGGCGCCGGTGCCTTCACCCCCGTGATGCATGAGCTGACCGGGCCCGACGACGCACGCCGCTTCGTGAACTTCTGGGCGGATCAAGGTGCTACTTCTTTCAAGGCGTACATGAACATTACGCGCGCTGAGTTACGCGCGGTGGTGGAAGAAGCGCACAAGCGCGGGCTGAAGGTTACGGGACATCTTTGCTCAGTTGGTTATCGCGAGGCTGCGGAGATCGGCATCGATAACCTCGAGCACGGCCTCCTCGCCAATTCGGAATTCGTTGCCAACAAGGAGCCGGATAAGTGTCCTCCGTCTGGAGTCGCCGCGAGTCTTCGCCAGCTAGACATCAACAGCGACGCGGCAAAAGAGACCATTCGCACACTCGTTGCGAAAAATGTGGCTGTGACTTCCACCCTCCCAGTCTTCGAAGCTAGTGCTCCCCTTTTAATATCGCCTCAAACTGGAATCGGGGCGGCTGCCGCGGTCCTGAATCCGCGTGTCCTTAGTGTAATGAATGCCGACGCGCGTGTGCGCTACCTGACCGCGCGCTCGCGCATCGCGGCTGATTCACCAGCGCCCGCACTCGTGCGTAAGTCGATGGAGTTTGAACGCGCCTTTGTCGCTGCCGGAGGTTTGCTAATCGCCGGTCTCGATCCCACTGGCAATGGCGGTGTAGTCGCGGGCTTCGGGGATCTGCGTGAAGTTGAGTTGTTAGTCGAAGCGGGCTTCAGCCCAGTTGAAGCCATTAAGATCGCCAGCTTCAATGGCGCAAAGTTTCTCGGTGAAGACGCCCGCATTGGCTCCATCGCAGTGGGCAAACAAGCCGACCTGATGATCGTCAAGGGAAACCCCGCCGCGAAGATTACCGACATCGAAAACGTCGAGATCGTTTTCAAAGATGGTATTGGTTACGATTCGGAAAAACTGATCCAATCGGTCCAGGGTTTGGTAGGGATTCGGTGAACCTGTTTGAAGGAGAGGAATCTCATTCTCACCGGGCTTCGGCCCGGTGATCAGGCTAACACCTAGTCGAGAACCGTTTTAACGGTTTTCCTGATCTTGCCATTCCAGTCCGTAGCGCTTCACAAACAACGATACTCTTCTCGATAGGTCCATTTACGATGATGTTCTTCTTGATACGCGATGTAAGCCGCAACGCGCTCCACATCCGAATGAGAAATTGAAAAAGCTCCGTATCCTCGACCCCAAGCAAACCTGCATTTGAGCAACTTTTGTTCGTTAATCCAGTGTGACGAACTTCCTTTTAGCAACTGCACGACCTGTTCAATGGACTTATTTGTTGGAAGATCGATTAAGGCATGAGTATGATCAGCATTGAAGAAATTGATCTTCATGTAGATGTCTTTCTCGCGCGCGTAATTGGTGAGATGAGTTGAGGCCAACGCTGCTGCCCGCTTGTTTAGCATGGGTTCTCTGCTGAGCGTTTCCCAGATCAGATGGATCCACAGTCGCGAGTAAGAGTGAGTTGACATGGTGAAGATGTCCTCGAAGCTATAGGATTTACTATCAGAGCATTATCGCGATCATCGATGACCGATGCTATGAAATGATGGATCCGCTCTTCTACCAATCTTTGAAGAATCTCTTGCAGGAAGAAAACCGTTGAAACGGTTCGGATTCGCCTTGACGCTGCCCACCGGGCTGAAGCCCGGTGAGAATGAGAGGATCGGGCCAGGCGCCACGGTGTCATGAGACTCAACTTTGCAAAAACCTGATTGCGCCTTTCTCCCTCAACCCTCTATATTTACTAGGTCATCCAGTTCCCGCTAGATGCCGCCCACCGGGAAAGTCTTTATGAAGTTTTTGGTTTCTTTTCTTTTAACTCTCCTCCTCATTTTCCCCGCGCGTTCGCTACCCGCGTCCCCACAAGCCAAAGGCACCTGGCGCAGCGTTCGCACCAACAACCTGACCGTGATCGGCAATGCTGAGGCAGAGACTTTGCGGCAAGTCGCTGTCTGGCTCGAATTTTTTCACGCGGCTTTCAGACGACTCGTCTCGCGATCCGTTTTCGACGCCTCGGTGCCCACCACGGTAATCGTTTTTCGTGACGAAGCCTCATTCATTCCGTTCAAACCGCTCTACCAGGGCCGGCCTCAGAATGTAGCGGGTTACTTTCAGTCGGGAGAGGACGTCAACTACATTGTTATCTCGCTCGACGAGGGTCAGCGGTTACCTTTCAGCACGGCCTTCCATGAGTATGTGCACCTCCATCTAAAAGATAATTTGCCCGGAGCACCCCTCTGGCTCAACGAAGGATTGGCGGAGCTTTATGGCGCGTTGCAGTTTTCGCGCGGCGAGGCATTGCTGGGGGCTCCGCTATTTCGTCATGTCAGCCGGTTGCGCAGCCAAGAGTTGCTGCCCTTAACGACCTTGTTTCAGATCGACCACTCGTCACCGCATTACAACGAACAGGAAAAGGTCGGCATTTTTTACGGGCAATCTTGGGCGCTCGTCCACTATCTGATGTTGGGTTTAGACGGCGGGCGGCAACAGCGATTCAGCCAGCTTCTGCAAAACATCGCGCGCGGGGAAACTTCGGAGAAAGCGATCGAGCGAGCCTTTGGAAAGACTGTCGAGGTGATTGAGGAGGAGTTTGAAGACTACGTGCAACGTGGGGAATTTCCCGCGCAACGGGTCGCCAGTGCCGACAACCCGGAAGCGTTCGCCTCCACAGCGATGCAGCGTTCAGCACTTTCGGAGGGCGAGGCGAACTTCTACCTCGGAGATTTGCTGCTGCACATTGGTCGCCCAATCGAGGCTGAGGTCTATTTCAAACAGGCGATTGCCGCTGAACCGAATTTCCTTGCCACCTACGCTTCACTCGGTCAGCTCTATGCATATCAGAGACGTTATGCAGAGGCCAAAAAGTATTTGGAGCGGGCCACTCAAACGCCGCAGAACTACAACGTGCATTACCTGTACGCCTATGCCCTTAGTCGCGAAGGCATGTCTGCGACCGGTCACATCAGCGAGTACTCGCGTGAGAAGGTCGCGGTGATGCGCGAGCAGCTGTTGCGAGCGATCAAGCTCGCGCCAATGTTTGCTCCCGCGTATCACTTGCTTGCGCTCGTCGATCTGGTCGCTGATGAAAACCTGGACGAGGCGGTGGCAATGGCGCGCAAGGCAACTCAACTTGAACCATCCAAGCCGAGTTATGCACTGATGCTGGCCCACATTTATGCACGCCGGGGAAATTCGGGAGAAGCCAGTACCATCCTCGAACCGCTAACGCGCAACAGTGATGCAGAAGTGCGCACTGAAGCACAAAGCCTGCTGGATTCTCTAAGCCGCTCCGGGGCAACCTCCTCCCGTGAGTCTGCGGCCTCTCGCAGCGCCGTGGGAAGTGCACTCAACGCCGAACCGGAGCAGCCGGGATCATCGCGGATGGTAGTCGGTGGCAGCGATGGGTCAGCGGGTTTGACGAGTCTTAGAGATGGCCAGACGATTGAACCTTCTGAAAATTTGCCGGCCGTGGATGAGGTTCTCGCGCGTTATGTCCAGGCGCTGGGTGGCGCCGAGGCGATCAAGGCTCCGACCACTCGCGTGATGAAAGGGAGGCTTGATGTTGCCGGTGTCAGTCGGGGAGGCAGCTTCGAGATTCACGCCCAAGCTCCCAACAAAATGTTCAGTGTGCTGCAGGCTCATCCCCTCGGTACCGTCAAGGTTGGTTACAACGGACGGTCAGCCTGGGAAGTGGCGGAACGCGGGGTGCGATTAATTAAGGGGAGCGAGCTGGAAGCTTTGCAGCGTGATGGAGACTTCTACTACCAACTCAATCTCAAGCAGAATTTTAAAAAAGTCACTCTGCTCGGCAAGAGCCGGATTGGTTATCGAAAAGTCTACGTGCTCGAGTTACAACCTCGAGTAGGCAATCCGGAGAAACTGTTCCTTAACGCGGAGACTTACCTTCCAGTACGGATGAACACGGTGCGGATGGTCGCCGTGCCAAGTGGACATGGGACTGGAGCGGGCGGGCGTACCGTACAGGTTGCGGTACCGGTTGAAATTTACCTGGATGATTGGCGCACAATTGACGGGATCAAGTACCCCTTCCGCATCAGCCAAAGCGCCGCAAACATAACCTTGGGCTTCACCGTCACCGACCTCCGCCACAACGTTGCTGTTGAGGCGAGCCTGTTCGAATTGCCGCGGTAGGTTTCAGGACTGCGAATATGGATCGCGGGCGTCGCCCGCATGTCAGCGACGCGCGAAATTGATTGAGTTTCGTTCTCTGGAACTTGCCCAATGTTGCCCTACTAGATAGTATCCAACCGTGTCACGAAAATTACCAAATTACTCTCGATGATTCGAGCTCGATTAACTCCTGGCGGGCCTGAAGGTTCGTTCTTAGACCGAGTCGCCTCCCACGCCCCGCATCACATCCTAAATGGAACGCGCCTACTACTCGGACTCAATTGCAAATTTTCTAGCTGCCTCCCAGAGTGAGATATTCGGCCAGATTAATGTAGCCCACTCTCTTGCGTCTGACCCGACTCAAAAGGGTGCCTGGCTTGAGGAGATCGAGATCCTCAAACAGCTTCTAACTAATCGTGAGGGCCGAATTTATTTCGAATACGCGATTCCGCGTATGGGAAAACGTATCGATGTCGTTTTACTAATAGGCCCCGTACTCTTCATTTTAGAATTTAAGATTGGCGAGAGTTGGTTCACGTCTCATGCGATTGATCAGGTTCACGACTACGCACTGGACCTAAAGAACTTTCACGAAACGAGCCACGATCAGTTTATCGCCCCAGTTCTAATCGCCTCCGAGGCGCAACACTCACCGCCGGTTGTTTGCGTGACGCCCTTAAACGACAAGCTTCTTTTGCCGATCCGTTGCAACGTAACATCGCTCAACCAAGTCTTAGAAGATGTATTGAGATTCACCCATGACAGCCCAAGCATCGATCCTACGGTTTGGGAAGCTGGAAGTTATTGTCCCACGCCAACGATCATCGAGGCTGCTCTTGCGCTCTATAAGGGACATTCGGTTGAAGACCTAACTCGTCATGAAGCGGATAAGCCGGATATCACTCGAACGTCAGATGTCTTGGACGGTATCATCCGGACGTCCCGAAATTGCAACTATAAATCGATTTGTTTTGTAACAGGCGTTCCTGGTGCCGGTAAGACATTGGTAGGTCTAAACGCCGCTACCAAACACCGAGACCAACAAGACAGGCTGTACAGTGTATTCCTGTCAGGAAATGGCCCTCTCGTCGCAGTCTTGCGCGAAGCCTTAGCGCGCGATCACGTTGAGAACGAATTGCAGCAAGACCGGGTCGTCAAAATAGGCAAAGCAAGGAGTAAGGTCCGAGCATTTATCCAGCCAGTGCACGAATTTCGTGACGAAGGTATTAGAGATCCCAAACCGCCAATTGAACACGTAGCTCTTTTTGACGAGGCGCAACGCGCGTGGAATCAGGTGAAAACTGCAGACTTTCTCAAACGACGGAAGGGCATTCTCGACTTTGTTCAATCAGAACCGGAGTTTCTAATCTCTTGTATGAATCGGCACCAGAATTGGGCCGTCATCGTGTGCCTTGTTGGAGGCGGCCAGGAAATTCACACAGGAGAGGCCGGAATTAGTGAATGGATAGAGTCATTGAATCGATCATTTCCCGATTGGCACGTTTATATTTCCTCAAAGCTTACAGATACTGAATATGGAGCTGGAACGGTCTTGGAGCAAATTCGCACTCGTCCGAATGTAGTCGAGAAAGAAGAATTGCATCTTTCAGTCTCCATGCGTTCCTTCCGAGCGGAGAATCTTTCACGTCTGGTGAAAGAGCTGCTAGATCTCGAAGCTCGGGCATTGGATACCCTTGCGGAACTTCGCGAGAAGTATCCAATCGTCATCACTCGCGATCTGATGAAGGCGAAGCGTTGGCTAAGAAAACACGCTCGTGGGTCTGAACGTTATGGAATTGTGGTGTCGTCACAAGCACAACGCCTAAAACCCCTTGCTATCGACGTGCGATCGCCAACTGATCCAATACATTGGTTTCTTGATGGCAAAGAAGATGTGCGTTCGTCCTATTACCTCGAAGATGTCGCAACTGAATTTCAGATTCAAGGCCTAGAACTGGATTGGGGCTGTGTCACTTGGGATGCGGACTTTCGGCATACGGCCCAAGGTTGGGAGCACTGGTCTTTTACTGGAGACCGGTGGAATCATGTTCTTAAGCCAGAACGCCAGACTTATCTCAAGAATGCTTACCGCGTTCTGCTGACGCGGGCTCGGCAAGGAATGGTAATCGTCGTTCCTCCGGGCGATTCAGACGATCGTACGCGCAAACCTGAGTTTTATGATCCGACTTTTAACTACCTTAAAGAAATCGGTTTCAGAATTATCTGAACTATCCACCTCGCTCTTCTGATCTCCACTCACTGATGTTTGTCTCAAGAGAGCGTTAATGCAAAAACGCTTGTTAGTAAGTCCGGATTGTAAACGCGCGACTAAAGTTGCTCGCGCCAGCGTTACCTGGATAACCTCACCGACCAATGCCTACAGGAAAGAATGTTCGAGCTGAGAGACTCTCCGATGAACTCGATACTCACTAACTCATATTTCTCTGGCGCGGGGCTCATGGACATCGGC
Organism: Pyrinomonadaceae bacterium; assembly: GCA_041750995.1. GTDB lineage: Bacteria > Acidobacteriota > Blastocatellia > Pyrinomonadales > Pyrinomonadaceae > PSRF01. The sequence goes on from JBGSYG010000069.1 coordinate 45,656, forward strand.
CTTCGGTTGGGCGGGCTGACATTGCAGCAAAGTTTTGAGATCGAGCGACTCTGTTGTGAAACGCTGCGTCGAAACTTCTCTCACGAAGTCGTCCAGTGCGACATCACAAAAAAGCTGGTGCAGTCTGAGAAGGAATGCCATGTGATGGTGGCGACTTATCCCTGCACAAAGTACTCACCGATCGGTGACATACACGGCGTGCGCACTGGAGATGATTTGTTCCTGCATTTCTTTAGGCACGTTGCTATCCGCAGGCCCGAGCTTTACGTGGTCGAGAATGTCCCAGGGATGAAGAAATTTCCTGTCGTCATGGAAGCGATGACGAAACTACCGGACTACTACGTGCATGTTGCGTGTCCGGTCAAATCGTCAACATGGTTACCCCAAAAGAGAGATCGGCTGATAATTATCGGCAGCCGACGAAGCTTTGCTTGGCGCGAGCCTAAGGCTAAGCGGGCTATAACACTAGCAGAGATTCTTGAGCCTAATCCGACTCCGCATATCCCTGACTATGTAGGTCGCCGCTTAGCCGGCAAGTATCGTGATCGCCCGATTGTCAGCGATCCGAAGCGTGGAGAGATTGCGCCCACCTGCGTTGCCCATTACGCGAAAGACGTGAGTACGAGACTGGTTGCGGACGAGCGGTTTCCGCGCGGAGTGAGACCATATACGGTTCGAGAATACGCCCGGCTCCAAGGAGTTCCTGACACATTCACTTTTGCAGGAAGCTATAACGATGCTTATCGAATGATTGGTAATGGTGTCTCCGTTCCGGTGGGAGAATGGATTGGTTCTGAGATTCTGCGTTACTTCCAATAGTAGATTTTGAATTAATATCTGTCGCCCGCTAAAGCGGGCTTAAATGTCTTATTGCACCTGATCCTAGGGTTGCGCTCGTCCCGATACATCGGGACTCGCTTCACCCTAGGCTAAACTCTGCCGTCGGCTCCGCCGACTCGTTGAAGGTTACCTCCTTTGGAGTTGGGGCGGACTGGTCGCCGCTTTCGAAAGCTGGCAAGTCAGCGCACTCCAAAAGCCAGCGCTAGCCGTTGGGTAGATTAATCCTTGCTGATAGCTTGCCTTCCTGACTGCTATAACAGCGGGGGCAGATCAGCCAGCCTTCCTACCTTGAGACATTCATGGTTGAATACTGAAAAATCGTGAGTGCAATTAGCTAGTGTTGAACGGACAAAACTTCGAAGTGCAACTTTCAAATTTACAGAATCGTCTCATTCACACCGCGGCTTTAGCCCGGTGTTCACAAATTGTTCGTACTCCCGTTCACAATTCTCCGGACCCCTAAGACACCGGACTCAAGCCGCGGTGTGAATCAGACAAAACTTAGTAGAATTGAATTGCGATATTGAGTTGGACGCAGACGCGTTGTCACCATTAACTCATGTTCAATGATGGCGATGATACAGGTAATGCAAAAAACCTAGGGAGATCTGTCATGAAGAAATCGTTACGCGTTCTGTTCATCCCGATTTGTTTACTGGCTTGCTTCTCATGGGTTTCGCCAGCGGTTTGGCAGGCAAGCGCGCAAGCGAGTCAGGAAAAGCCGACCAGCCAGGAAAAGAAATCGGCCGTTAACCTACAGGATTATGTTGGCCGGTATGAAGCGGACCCGAGCGCGGTGGAAAACTTTATCCTTGACGTCTTTCTTGAGAAGGACGAACTCTGGATCAAACCCTCGCACTCGCCAAAAAGAAAACTAATTGCGAAGTCAGGTGACACTTTCGTGATCACTGAAATGGAGATTCCGCATAAGTTCAATCGCGACGCGAAGGGATTGGTTCAGAGTCTGACGATTGAGGGAGCCGCGGCGCACAACGGGCAATCGGTAACTGCGAAGAAGCTGGTTTTGCCGTCAGCAAGCTTGAAAGGAAACACGACCTTTCGTTTGAAAGGCTACCCGAACGCGAGAGTGGTGGCGGTGGCCGGCTCCTTTAATGAGTTCAACCAGTCGCAAGTGCTTTGCGGAAAAGAAGGCGAGGGATGGGTTTGTCGCATGGATCTAGCGCCCGGCAAGTACACATACAAATTCGTTATTGACGGTGATTGGATTCTCGATCCGGATAATGCGAATACAGAGGATGATGAGCGAGGATTTACGAATTCGGTGTTGGTGGTGAAATAACAACATTGCCGATTGCCGATTGGCGATTGCCGATTTGACTCGCTGCACCGGTTGCCGCCGCTCCCACACAGCAATTGGCGAGGATTACTGATTGCCGCCTGTTGCATTCAAAACGAAAAGAATACCAAGCCACAGATTCTCGCGGATGACACAGATCAAAATTAGTCTTGGTTCTGATCTGCGTGTTTCCGCGTTCATCAGTGGCTAATTCGTCGTACGTCGCTTTCATCTGTCGCCCGCTAAAGCGGGCTGTGAATATTGACTGGCACTGATCCCAGGGTTCCGCTCGTCCGATAACATCGGGACTCGCTTCGCCCTGGGCTAAATTCTGCCGTCGGCTCCCGCCGACTCGTTGCGTGCCGTCCCAGACTTAGAGATTTTCCAAGTTGGGTTGTGAGCTTGTCACCGGTTGCCTTCATACTTGGGTCCTGGGCCTTGAGACATGGGACTTGAAACTTGAAACCTGAAACCTGGACTTAGGGTTTTAGTGGCCAGAAAATCGGAACCAGCCACATCACGATCGCAAACACAACGATCGTCAGGATCGAGCCTACCTTCACAAAATCAAAAAAGCGGTATCGTCCGGGTGTGTAGACAAGCACGCACGCAGGTTCGAGTGGAGTAAGAAAAGAACACGAGGCTGCGTAAGTTACCGCCACTGCAAATGTCCTGGGGTTCAGTCCAAGGGCGAGCGCGGACTTCGCAGCAATGGGAAGCATGACGAGCGCGGCTGCCTGGTTTGACATTGGTTGCGTGAGGGCAACCGTCATGATGAAGAAACCAGCGAGGACTGCGGTGGCTCCGTAATGTGCGGTGGCCCTGATGATGAAGCCTGCGACGTATTGATCGGCGCCTGTCTTTTCCATCGCGAGACCAAAACTGATCATGCAGGCGATCAGAATAATGAGTCGCCAATCGATCATCTCGTACATCTCCGAGGTGCGCACCGATCGCGTAGCCAGCAGAATCAAGACACCGGTGAGCACCGCCACGGGCAACGGAACCAGGTGGGTAACCGAGAAAAAGAGAAAGACGCCAAAAGCTACGAGGGCCCAACGCCTCTTTGTCGGCCGCGACTGACGTTCTGAGATCTCTTCGAGCAACAATATCTGATCGTCAGCGGCGAGGTTTTCAATGTGCTCACGGTTGCCCTGGATCAAGAGGACGTCACCAAACCTTATTTTTACTTTGCTTAACTTCGAAAGCAGATTGACTCCGTGGCGATTGATCGCGAGGACCACCAGTTGGTAGCGCCGCCGAAACTGTAAACGCTTCAAAGAACGGCCGATGAAATCGGAGCCCTTCGGCACCATCGCCTCGAATAGTTCAACATCGCTTCCCTCAAGAACCGCATCACTTAAAGTGAAGTCCGCCTTGATTTCGATGCCCGCTTCGCTCTTCACTCTGAGAATGTCTTCCACTCGGCCCTGAACCAACAGTAGATCGTCAGCTTGAATTTTTTCGTGAGGGTGTGGCGCAATCCGGTACTGCTTGTCACCTCGCAGAATCCCGAGGACAGTCAGATCCAGATCTTCACCGATGCGAGCTTCGGCAAGCGTCTTACCAATCAGCGGCGAATCGTCCAGAACGATCACCTCGGTCATGTATTGCCGCACGTGGTACTGCTCGGTAAGGGAATTTGCGGATTCACGTCGCGGCAAAAGTCGAATGCCAAGCAGCAACATGTAAAGCATGCCCACGGCGACAATCGGCACGCCAACTTTCGTCAGCTCAAACATCGTAAACGGCTCCATGCCATAACGTGGGAGCGCGCCGCTGACTGCGAGATTGGTGGATGTTCCAATTAAGGTGCAGGTGCCGCCGAGAATGGCGCCGAAGGCGAGCGGGATCAGCAGTTTCGAAGGACTTATATTTCGCCGCAGACCGATGCCCAGCACCACCGGGAGAAACATGGCAGTGGTAGTCGTGTTTTTCATGACGGCGGCGGATAGCGCGGCAGCCACCATGATCAACGCGGTAATCGTAAATTCTCCTTCACCGGCGAAACGGTGCAAACGCCTACCCACCACATCGACTACACCGGTCTTGGCCAACCCTCCGGTCAGAATAAAGAGGCCCGCGATTGTGATGACAATGTCATTCCCGAAACCAGCAAACGCTTCGGTCACTGTGAGGGTGCGGGTGACGATTAGAGCCATCACCAGGACGATAGAAACGATTTCGATGGGAATACGCTCGAGGGCGAAGAGGACGAGCGCGACCAACAACAACACGAGGACAATGGCGATCGGGGTAGTCATTTAAATGGAGTGTAATTGGAGGATATCAAGAAACAGTGGCGGATTGGATTCAAAGTTCAAAGTCCAAGCTGCAAACGTCAAGGGATTGCCGATTGGCGATTGGCGATTGCCAATTCGAAAGTCCAAAGTCCAAGGTCCAATGGCCAAGGTCCGGTGTCAATCAGTGACCTGTTCACACACCAAAAAGCAATCGGAGACGACATTGGACGTTGGACCTTGGACCTTGTTATTTGGAAGGTTGAAGCGGAGTGATGGCTTCGTGGGCCCGGCGTCCATCCCCGGAAATCTGCTTGAGTGTTTCCCGCAGGCGCACAATGTCGGGCGGATCTTCATTAAGTAATTCAAGGCACTCGCCAGCGTTATTGACGATTGCCTCCAGCTGTTGTCGAAGTTCTTGAGCGGCGGAGGCAACGGCCTTATTTGTATTAGCAGCGTAAGTAGACTGAGCCAGTTGAGCTTGAGTACGGGCGAGTATTTCTCGGGCTAGCTGATGTTCAATTGCGAGACCGGCAATGCGCGTAGCGACGTCGGTCAAGCCAGCTTCATCGCCGGTGGGCGTGCGCGGTTCGTGGTAATACATCGCGAACGAACCGAGCACCTTGCCCCGGCCTGAAAGTATCGGAGTGGACCAGCAAGCGCGCAGGTCACTCCCGGCTGCCAGCTCGCGGTAATCCTCCCAGAGAGGATTTGTAAAAATATCGGTGACAACCACCGGCTCGCCTCGGTACATCGCAGTCCCACACGAACCATGCTTCGGCCCAATGGGAGCGCCGTCCACCGCCTTAACATAATCTTCAGGAAGACTCGGCGCGGCTCCGTGTTTTACATGATCGCCGTCTTCGCTAAGAAGGAGTACCGAACAGAGCATGCCCGGTGACTGCGCCTCGATTAGGAGCACCAGACGTTTGAGGATTTCGCCGAGCGGCGCGTTAGCGGCAATCATGCCGAGAATCTGACCCTGGCCTGCACAAAAATCATCAACATTCGCGCTCGGCGGAAGACGAGGCAGTTGCGCAGTCTTTGCTGTTGCGGGTTCGAGTATTTGAGTTAGTAACTCTGACTGCTTCTCATCGGTCATGCTTCATCTCCCTTCGGTGGCGGCAATTCTACGCCTTGTTGTTTTTCATTGGAAAGGGAAACCGCCAAAAACACCGAGCTTTGAACTTGGTGCTTGGAACTTTGTTCGATAATGTAAGCCGAAGCAAAGCACTAAGCTCTAAGTACTGGGTTCGAAAGAGGGGCGGCCACAGAGTGGCTGCCCTTAAAGAGTCGTAGTTTCGCGTATAATTTCGCACCTCCGGTGCCGAAGCGGGCGAGACGCCCGCGATCCGATTTCGATCTAAAAAAGTTATGAATCCGCTTGATAACTCTGAAGAGAAATCTCCTCCCTGCGACCCTTTCAGCGAGGCCGAGATTGACGAGGCGCTAGTCGAGAGTTTCCCCGCCAGCGATCCGCCGCCCTGGACGCTGGGAGTCGAATCGCCCTGTGAGCCAGAGAAAGAGAAAAATGAGGAAAGCGAAAAAGACAATGGAGGTTAGTTGTGTTAGCCCTGGACCTGAATCGCTGTAGGCGTCCTTGTTGCGAAAGAGAGGCGGCCACAGAGTGCCGCCCCTACAGCTGTTAGTCGGTATCGTGCACTCACGTGCTGACGGACGTAAATATTAACTATCGGTCCTTCGGACCTGGTCACAGGGAAAGTAAATGAGTCCTTGACTCATTTCAAATGCGTGAGGAATTGGCGCAAGGCTTGATACAGTTCTTCAAACGAGTCGGCGCAAAAAAGAATCGGCTGATATTTGGTTGGATCGTACTGCTGACGTGATGCCGCTTCCAAATCGAGTGGACGCAGCTCGGCGTAATGCATCGCCTCCAACTCACCAGCCGACGACAACAATCCAGTGCCGTATGCTTTGATTTCACCATTCTCACGAACGACGCCAAACTCGATCGTGAACCAGTAGACACGCGACAGCCTTTCCAGCGCATCCGTTGATGTGGTGCGTTTGACTGCTTCGCCGACCAGACGATTCAGTTCAGCAAGACGCTCACTAGCCAGCGTTACAGCGTGGCCTGTGATCTCATGAACGACATCGGGCTCCGGCGTGTAGTTCGGTGTCGAGTGATGCCTGATGTACTGCGTGCAAAGGAAAACGCCGTCAGCCAGAGATTCGAGAAAGACGCGCGGTTCTACCAAGCCCGAAATGGGCTCCAAACGAAATCCACTGAGGGCCTGCACCTTCTCTGACACTTCGCAGAGTTGCGGAATGCGATCGCGAGGCAACTCCAATTTATTCACGCACGCGAGATATTCGTCGCAGGCATATTGTTCGTGCGCAAACTCAAGCGCATCGCGGATAGTTCTCCAAAGCAGATGCTCTTCGGGCGTGTATGGCGCGACGGGGATAGGCATTCCCGGCTTGTACTCGGTCGCAATCCGCGCGATCGCGTTGCGCCGCGAGCGGTATTCCTGATCGCGAAATCCGGGATGGTCAGGATCGAGTTGCACAATTGTATTCCGCTCGACTGCTGAATCATGCCGGTCTGTCGCCACCATTCGCATATCGCCGTGGTCGCGCAGTAGGTTGCCTCGCTCTTGCTTTGTCATGTTCAAGCCACCGCCGTCATCTTCATCATGGTTTCGTGAAGCGCTTCAACCTCGTTCACCGGTTGCTCATACTGTTTGAGTGTTGAGTGCCTGCGTGCTTTCGCAATGGGTTTTAGCCGCCGGCCTTTTGTCGCGTGTTGCCGTCTCGTCGCTCATAGTTTGAGAAAGTTAGCGAGCAACTTTTTTCCTTCAGTGGTTAAGATTGATTCCGGGTGAAATTGCACGCCTTCCACTTTCAAAACTCGGTGCCGCAGACCCATGATCAATCCCTCCGTTGTGGTCGCAGAGATTTCAAGACAGGCAGGCAAAGATTCGCGCTCGACGATGAGCGAATGATAACGACCGGCTTCGAAGCGGGGTTCGAGGCCTGCAAAGATGGTCTTCCCGTCATGACAGATCTCCGAAGCTTTGCCGTGCACGAGTTCCGGCGCGCGCCCGACGCAACCCCCAAAGGCCTGCGCGATCGCCTGATGACCCAAACACACGCCGAGGATCGGAACACGTCCCGCAACAAGGGAGATCAACTCAAGCGTTATCCCCGCCTGATTAGGAGTGCCCGGCCCTGGTGAAATCAGAATTCTGTCGGGGGACAGCGCTTCTACCTCTTTCACGGTCACCTGATTGTTCCGGCGCACAACGGTATCTTCGCCAAGCTCGCCCAGATATTGAACAAGGTTGTAAGTAAAGGAATCGTAGTTGTCGATGATGAGCATCATGTTCGAATGATATTTTCGCTCAGTTTCCTTTTCGGCTATCTCTATCGCTCGAACATGGCCTTAACCTTTTTGACTGTCTCTTCATATTCTGACTCTGGCACCGAGTCAGCCACAATGCCTGACTACGGGGACCACGTTGCCACGTTCCGCTTCGTGCTCGAACTCCTAAAGTGAGATGGGCTCAAGATCACTCAGGAAAGAAAGCCCGCTGCCAACTTGTCGCTGGCAGCGGGCCGTTAAAAGTTGATTACGGATTTGCGCAGTAAGCACCTAAGTCTGTTCATTCCTCATTCTTGATCCTTGCTCGTGTGCGCGTCAGTCTCCCTCGCAGCCGCTGCCGCTGCATTCCTTTCCTGATTCCGCCTCGCGATCGCATACAAAATCGTCTTTACCTGGAACGGTGTCAGGTTCGGATAGGCTTCCAGCAACAACGAGATGATCCCAACTACGTAAGGGCAGGCAAAACTATTTCCTGTTAGCTGCCGATAACCGCCGCCTGGCCACGTCGTTTTTACCTCGACTCCAGGCGCGACGAGTTCGATGACTTTGCCGTAGCGGTAACCAAAATTGAACGGATCCCCACCGGCCCTTTTAATTACCGAGACAATGGATGAAGAAAAGATGGAAGGATAACTTGGGTAGGGCAGATTGTTTGCAGCAGCCACTCCAATGCAGCCTGCGTGATACGCCCGATCGAGCAAATCATGCAGCGGTCCAAAGTAGTCTCGTTTCGTGGTACCTAAGGAGAGATTAATAACGTGAAACTTCTGCTTGATGGCATAGTCAAGGCCAACCAGAAACATGTCACCAGAACCCGAAGCGTTTGGGCCCAACACTTTGACGCTGTAAAGCTCAGCGTCGGGAGCAACGCTGCTGATGATTCCTGCGCAAGCTGTTCCATGCCCTGCTTGATCGCCAGTGGTGGACGGTTTGAAAACGATTTTGCCATCCTCCGTGACGGCTTCAACTGACTCACGAACCTTTCCCGTCAAGTCAGGGTGCTTGGTGTCTATCCCGCTGTCGACAATGGCAACGCGAACACCGCGCCCAGTGCATCGCTCCCAACTCGTGTCTTCTCGAATAGCAGTCCACAGGTCCGGGAGTACAGTACCGGGATTTGAGGCAGTTTCAGGGAGCGACATCTACGAATCTCACTTTCGCACCGCGCATTAGAATCCAACGTAGCCCGGGTTCTCAGTCGAACGTTTTTTGGCGAAGCGGGCCAGCGTCTCTAACAGTTCGAGACAGAGTTCACGTTCTGCATCACTCTTCCTGAAGACTTCCCTTAACGAGATCCAAACCATACCCATGTCTCGATGCTCAGGAGCTGTGACCAGAGTATTTACCCATTCACGCAGATCGTCAGCCGACTCCTGAGTGCCTTCGACTCCAGAAATAATCGACTTCATAGAACGATCGAAAATCGACTCGACAAGTTCTGCGATGTCGTGAGCATCGACCAGTCGCGCAAGAGTGTCCGCAAAATAAGCCGCGTGATCCATTTCCTCCGGAGCGAAAGCTGGGTAGGGTGGGTCGCCTTTTCTGTTAACGAACTCCAGGACGCCTACCACGTCAGTGTCGGATCGCAAAGGCGTCGCGAGCAGAGTGATCGTCTTGAATCCTGTTTCCTTATCAGCTTCAGACCAGAATGAACCTTCATTAGAAACGTCGGAGACCGCCATCGGCTGGCCGCTTCCGAAAACCAGGCCGGCGATACCTTTTCCTGGTGGAATGCGAAGCTTTAGTAATTTTTCCTTGACGTCGCTGATGGCAGTTAGGAATTTCAAGCCGCCTTGATTCCCATCTCTGACTAACACTGAAGCGACTTCCGACCCAACAGCGTCAGCAGCAAGTTGTAGAATTTGATCGATGGCAGTCTTTATAGGTGTGGTCAAGGAATTGGAAACGTCGATTTTGTCCATCACTTCACGCAGCGGCGCCGCAAACAACCCTGAACTATCCGCTGAATCTGTGGCGCGCGAGAAGTCGCTGTAATCGTCGTCAAAAACTTCGTCACTCATAAAAATGGTCTCCGAAAATTAGTGCAAAGATGAAAACGTTTTGAAAATTTAGCCTCGTCAAGCGAACTCGCTCTATCTCCAATCACCCAAAACAACGAACGCCGACCAATAGTATGGATGTACAAACCGTGGATCGCGCATCGTTTTTAGTTGGGCTCGCCGCATCGCTTCGGCTATTGGTTGTCCCGCCGCGAGTTGTTTGTAGAACATAGTCATCGTCTCTCGAGTTGAGACATCGTTAACGCTCCACAAAGATGCAACTACGGATGGCGCACCAGCTTTTGAGAACGCCCTCGAAAGGCTACTGTAAACAGCACTCGGATCGTAGCCTCCAATGTTCGTTTCGCACGCCGAGAGTGTAACGAGACGCGTTCCTGAGAACGCCAGTTTGTAGTTGTCTTCGATGAGATCTTTGACAGTCAGGCGATCAGGCTGACCGGCCATCATGAGATAGCTCTCTTTCGGCTCAAGACTATTAATAAAGCCATGAGTGGCAAAATGCAGATACGAGGCTTTCGCTCCGGCAGTCGTGACGCGCTCCACAGTCGCATCTTTCCCGGTAAAAACACTCGACCCAATGAAAAGCCCGCCTAATTGAGATACCTCAGTGCTCGCAGCCGGAAGGGTTCCGTCCGGATTGCCAAGTGCAAGTAGTGTCGATGTGGAGTTGCTGTGAGCACTTTTGCGGACACCCGTGGACACTGAAATCGCATTGAGCAAATCTGCGGACGCCAGGTAAGCGAACGACTTTTTCTCGATTAGGAAACTTAGCGTTCCATCTGGATTTGCATTACCGAGAGCATTGAAGGGAAGGTAATAAAGTTCGCCGGCTGGAACGATCAATATCGTATTCGACGAATCCACCTCGGCCTGAACCGGCGCAATCAACACGTCATACATCCGAAGAATCGCTTCTTTCGTTGGCGCGATATCAATTTTGAAATCCGGTTTGCCATCATCCTGCCAAAGTTCGCCGCGCGCTGAACGACTCAACACACTTTGCTCGGTAGCACTACTCAGCCCTTGGCGGAACTGCATCACTAGCTTGGCCAGGTCTGCACGTTTGATCGGGACCGTGCGAATAACTGGACCAGTGGTTCGAGTCACGACAAAAATGTAGAGTTCATCGTCAGTGGGAAAGTACTCGAGCAGCAGAGTCTTAGGGTCGAGTCGCTTGCGCGCTTCGACCAGGTCGACCGGGTTCACCGCAACGAGGCTCGCGTAAGAGGAATTCGTCCGTTGAATCTGCTTGACCGCGTCGAGGTATTGTCTCTGAGAAGCTTCGGCTCGTGCCTGAGCCGCAGTCACAACGGCCGGATTGCGTTGTTCGAGTGGCTTTTGCATCTCGGTCGCTAAAGCTGTATCGGCTTCGCGCAACGAATCCGCTAATGTCCGAACGCGATCGATCAAAGCTTGAAGCGCAGGATCTCTCGTATTCACGTTCGACCCAGCCAGCGCGTCGACAAGAGATTTCGATTTTGCGCGTTCCAAATACTGGAGCGCTTCAGCCACGCGTCCCTGCCTAATGAGCAACTTGATCAGATGATCGTAGAGGTCGCGGTTTCCTCGACTGGCATTAAACGTTTCCGAACTCACATCCTTTGACAAAGAACCGACCAGTGTCTCAACAATTCCGACGGCTTCCACATATGCCGCGAGCGCCTGATCGTTACGACCCAGTCGTTCTAACGTCAAACCTAAGCTATCGAGAGTGTAAGCCGTGTGCGCGCGTAAACCCATATCCCGCCAGATAGCGAGTGCCTCGCGTAAATGTTGTTCAGAAGCGGAGAGGTTTTCGCCGCCAAGCTCAGTCTCAGTACGCCCCAGAGTTCGCAGTATGCCTGCGACTTGAGAGCGCAACCCCAGCGGCCGAGATATCTTTAAAGCGTCTTCTGCCAGTTGCTTTGACTCGACGAGCCGTCCCTGATCTCGTCTCAAGGCGCTCTTGAAGATCAGCATGTTCGCAATACCCCAGGCTTCGTTCTTGCGAATGGCCTCGGCAAGCGCCGTTTCGATTGGAAGCTCTGCGGCTGCGTAGTTACCGCGCTCACGCTCGATTCGCGCGAGCGCGACATAGGTGCCGGATAGTGCAAAACTGCCGCCTATAAGATTGGTGTGCAGTGTATTGGCAAGACGATAAGCCTTTACTGCGTTATCCAAATCGTTTTGGTTTTCATAAAGACTTCCGCGATAGCCGGTGACGACAGCGCGATGAGAATCGATCGCTAGTCCGGCATAACGAAAACGTAGCTGTTCTCCCGAATCTGGTTGAAAGCCCGTTTGCCGGCGGTGCGTCACAACGTCACTGCTTTTGATTTGGGCGTCGCGCTGCGCGCGTAGCCAGCTAAGTAACTCAGCTTCATCAGGCGCTCCATAGGCAAAAAGTAATGTCACGTCGTTGAGCACCCCTTGATACTGTTTATCAGCCTCGCGGTAGTTTCCCTGCTTCGATAGAAGTTTGGCGATTGCGGTTCTCGCTTCGAGTGCTTTGTTAGCTCGCCAAACGAGATCGATGCTATTCATGTGAGACTTGCCTATTCGGAGATCCGCGTCATGTTCACCGTCGAGATCGTGAATTGAGGGAAGTACTCCCGGCCTTGTCTGTTCAACGACTTGACGATACCGAATGAATGCCTCGTCCCAATCGTCAGCGTCATCGGCAATTTGAGCGAGGAGGTAGAGAGTTTCATAAAGCCATCGACGTCTCGGATCGTTTGTACGCAGAGTGAGTGCTTCTTCCGCTGCCGCCTTTGCTTTCGTGAGTTCGCCGGCTTTTCGAAATGCGTTCGCGACCTGTTGCAAGCCATTCGCAATTTTCTCGGGTTCGCCGCCGCCTCGGGCCAACGCGAGACGTTCGTTCGCTATACGAGCGTTTTCTGCGAGGTCATCTCTTGCCGTTGCGAGACTATCAAGGTAGGAGAGCTTGCCGTCTATGTATGTGGCGAGTGTTTGAGCAAGAATTTTTCGAAGCTCAGCGTCCTTGGTTGCGTCAATTTTGGCTTGAAATGTTGCGGTCGTTTCGGCAATGTTCTTTTCGATTGTAGCTCTCTCGACCCGATAGTTTTCATCCCGCAACTGCTCTGCACGCGCATACCACTCGCCAGCTTCAACGTGACGTCCCATGCTCGCCAGCGCACCACCATACTGTGTTTCGAAATCAGCTAGTAGCTTCGACTGTATGAGGTGAAGGTCGACATCGGTTGTCTCCTTTACCACTTGGTGCTGTTCGTTCAGTGCGAGAAGTAGAGCGTTGGCAACGCCTGCGTCGTCGCCGAGGTTTCGAGAGGCTGTAGCCAACGACGAGAGTGCGTTGACCTTGAACCCGCGAAGCTCAGGAACAACCTTCGCGCGTTCCGCGGCTTGAACAAAGAACTCCGCTGCATCTTTCCAGTTTCCCGTGTTGAAGGCCGCGTAGCCTCTGATGAATGAAACCTGTGTTAGCCCGATTGAATGCACCCATCTTTTCCAGATCTCTTCAGCGCGATCGAGTGGCGCCTCGAGCTCATTCATTCGAGCTTCACGTAGCGCGTAATAAGAGAGTGTGCCTGAAAAGCTGCCAACCGCCAGTTCAATTCCATTTGCTTCAGCCAATTCCAGGGCGAGTTGGATCAGTTCTCGTGGGCTTCCCTGGGGCGCTTCTTTACCCGGATCGTTATCGGAGTTCCGCATGTTAGCGACCTGGGCCAGGTAAAGAAGCTGCTCAATTTCCTCACCAGTATTCGTAAAGCCGACTCCTGGTTTCTTTTCTTTGGACCACTCGTCAAGTTTTGTTTCTAACCTTTGGTTTTCAGGGTCATTCTCAACCAACAACTTCCGCACCCGGTCAGAAAACGGAAGCGTTGGATTTCCGTGGAGCCTTGAGGTAACGGCCTCGAAGAGTAGATTGCGATACAGTAGCCATGCGCCTGCCGCATTGCGTCTGATCGCAGCACTGGCGGCGTTATCATTCGACAACTCTACGAGCGGCCTAACCTCTAGCCACAATGCGAGTGCCAACGAATGGGACTGCGAAGCGGCACTGGCGGTTTGATCTTGTAGACGCTGAATTAGGGAGTCGTAAAAAGCCTTCGCGTCAGCGTCGCCGGGATTCTCCTTAATTAGTTCGCTGGCAACTCGCAGCGCGTCGTACCAAACACCGTACTCTTCGAAGATACGGGCCTGACGCAGCCGATCGACCGCAGTCTTCGGCGCGTTTAGCTTTGCCTGGGCCAGGGCCTTCTTAACTTGTTCGGCATCTTGACCAGCAAGCACGAAGAAGGTCACTGGCGGACCAAGCTTTCGCTCCATCACCCCCGCAATCGAAATGCGCCAGCTGTACAGCTTACCGGAAACTAGCTTGGGTGCTTTTCCAGGATAAATAAATTGCGCCTCGTTAACATCAGCTTCGTAAATAACCGGCCCCGAAGACTCTGACCCGTCACGTAGAGTGAAGTGATACGAAGCCGCGCCGGGAGCAGGCGTCCACGCAAAAAGTGGTTGAGCACTGTACGCCAAGCCTTCATAGGGGGCGGAGGGTTTTAGTGGTCCACGGGTCGCGCCCGCAGCAATTAATCTTGATGAAGCATCCTTGCCAGCTTGCTCGAATCCGCGAGAGCCGGTTGTGGGTTTTGGTAGCGGTCGCCGCGGAGTGGGAGCTGGCGAAGGTTTCTGCGAAGGAACCTGCGCGACGTCGGCTGCGGTCGCACCGGTACCCAGCAGGAAAACAGAAAGCAATAGCAAACGACAACCTAAACTTAGAGTTTGAAGCACACCCGACTCCTTGCTGATTTGGAGTGCGCCGACTTGCCGGCGCTTTTACTTTCGTGACTTAAGACAGGCCAAAGCGGTGTCAGGTTCACCGCACTCCAAATTAGGTGTACTAATCAGGAGACTGCTTGACCATCTTTCCTGGAGACGGTAAATACAGTTGTATTGACAGTCTTCCCCTTAACCTTCACTTCACCCAACGGAAGCACTTCATAGTCCTCATTTAGAAGACCCGCCGTACTCTCGCTTATGAGAATTGATGCTCCCAATTCCTTGGTCGTTGACTCGAGTCTGGCACTCAGGTTTACAGTGTCGCCTATCAGTGTGTACTCGAGTCGCCTCTCTGCGCCAACCACGCCGCAGGTAGCTTCTCCCGTGTGTATTCCAACTCCGATCTTAACCACTGGTCGCCCAGAGTTAGCCCAGTCTTTGTTCATTGTTTCGACCGCCGCCAGCATCGCAAGACCACAATCAACGGCGGCGCGCGCTTCTTCAGCATCACCGCGATCCACTGGCGCGCCAAAAACTATCATTAAGCCGTCGCCAATAAACTTGTTGATGTGACCACCATACGACTCCACGACAGTATGCATGCGACCAAAGTAGTCGTTCAGCCACTCGACGACAATCCCAGACGAAACCGGTTCAGACAGAGTAGTGAAGTTGCGAATGTCGGTGAAGATAACGGTAACAATCCGACGCTCGCCTGATAGCGACAGTTGACCTCGCCGCTCCCACATCTGGACCGCCACTTCTTTCGAAACAAAGCGAGAAAAGATGTCCATCACTTGGGCCCGCTCGGCATCGGAGTCTAAACGTAGGATCCTCTCGTGAGCATAACGCAAGGCCAGACCAACGGGCGCCAGTACCGCCATTGCCAACCAGGAACCACTCAGTGGCAAGATCAAGCCGCGGGAGTTAAATGCCCATGACGAAACTACTAGCGCGCCGATAGCTATCGAGATAATTGCTAGCAACCCCCACAAAGCGCGCAGCCGAAAGACAGCCAATCCAGTAAGCGCCAACAATAACAAAACCCAGATCGCCTGCCACCCAAATCGAGGGCGCGTCAGCAAATTACCAAACACCATTGTCGCAGCTGCTGTTGCATGCAGTTCGACACCTGGAGTCCTTTTAGGCGCTGTTGGTAAGTCGCTGCCGGCGAGACGAGCCAGACCAATCAGCTCGTAGAAAGGAGTTGGCAGTAAGTCTGGGGCGTCAATGTTCGACGCTCCGATGAAGACTATCTGATCGCGAAAGAAGTCCGGCGGAATATCCGGCTGAGCTTTGAATAAGATGTCGGCCGCGGAGATTCGCCTAAATGCTGGCGAACGTGTTCGGTAATCCAATTGGAGATTCAGGTCATTACGCAATGGAAGAATTTGATCACCCAGGCGTGCCACTCCAGCCGACGCAAGCTGCAATGCCGGACTAGATCCTTCGGTTGCTTTGGAAGCCAGGTAACCTTCGACAACGCGAGTTGCAAAACTTAGTTGTGGGTCTTGACGGGGTTTAACAAGAAACAGTTGGGAGCTTCGAACAAACCCATCTTTATCAAGCGGCAAATCAACAAACCCGATCGCGTATGCTCCTGCTGTGAACATCGGCAAGGGAGTGATCTCTGGAGTGCCGCCTGATTCTGTCTTCATTGCAACTACCACGTTGCCTGCGTTCGTGATCGACTCAGAGAGTTTTTGATCTCCTGCTTTATCCTCGTTCGTAACTCCGCCTTCCTCGCTAAGGAAGGTGTCGAGGCCAATCACAGCCGCGCCGCCTTCACTTGCGCGGTCGATCAGACGCGCATACCAATCGCGAGGCCACTTTTGCAGGCGCACTTTCGAAGCGCGGATAGATTCCTCATCAATCTCAATAATTGTGATCGGTTCGCGCATCCCACGTGAGGCAAGATTCGGTTGCCGTGCGTCACGAAGCTGAAAGAGCAGATCTAGAGCTTTGTTGTCCAGGTCGGTAATCAAACCGTAAGGATATGACGCATGAGATCCGTCAGCGTCAGTTAACGGACGCATCGCGAGTGTTACGCCAACCCAGACGCAAAGCGTCAGAATCGTGGCAAGGAGCCAATACCAGCGACGAAGCAGATTGGTGACAGTCGAGTGTCTATCCATAAGCCATAAGGGGCGTCGTTAACCTGGAACCGTTTGCGCGGGCGCCTCACAAACTTCTGATCTACTACAAACGACGCGAGGTGCCGCTGAATTGGTACAAAGGAGATTTTACGTGATTGTTGGAGCGTCCCTCCGAGGGTGCCCCTCGACGCAGTCTCAATTTGATAAAGTGGCGTACCCATGGAGGGACGCCCCTACAAATTTTGAAGCGGCATTATACAGTCGAGGATCAATTGCGCAATAATTTGAAAGTGCACCGTCTAGTAGTCAGCCTTTCAGCTCCAGCTGATTTGGTGCAAATACATTTGGGAGATAGAGATTATGAATGTTGACGCAGGATCGTCGGTTGAACCGGTCAAGCCTCAGGTTCTTGTTAATGAACTGATGGGTCGCGCATTCGAGTTTAGGCAAACTGGAGAACCGAACCAGGCGGTGGAAAGTTTGGAGCAGGCCCTGGCAGAGGCGCGGAAGACACCGTTCGAGATAGAGTTTCAAACGCGGATTCAACTGGCAATGACCCTTGCGGACGCCTATCAAAGCATCGGCGAAATTGAGAAAGCTCGGGAAATGCTGATCGCCGAAGCAGCATTCGCACAGAAGATTTCGCAAGTGATGCAGGCTACAGGAACTCCGCCGCAGAAGCGTGCAGCAACGGCCGGTTTTCTGCAAATTCGCGATCGTTCGATCCAATTTAGCGTTCTGGGTAATGAAGCCCCCGAGATTTCGGTTAAGGAATGGCTAATTGGCGAACCGACATCCCTCGCTGAATTGCGTGGTCGGGTTGTGCTTTTAGAGTTTTGGGCGACGTGGTGTAAACCTTGTCAGGAGATGTTTCCGAAACTCAATGAGCTCCACCAGATCGAGGGTCCGCGAGGACTCGAGGTTATCGCACTTACGCGGCATTACATGGCGTATGGCGGAACAGACGAATCCAAGACCGAAGAACGAGGACTGATGTTGGGAATGGTTAACCAACATCAAGTTAGTTTTCGTGTCGGAATCGCCGACGACGAAAGGCTGCAAGCTGTGTTTGGCGCCAACGGATTACCAACGATAGTGCTCGTAGATCGTAATGGAATAGTGAGGTATGCAGGACCTGGAGAAAACGGTCCGGTTTTTAACAAAGAGTTACAACAGTCTCTGACAGTTTAGTATTAAACTCTTGTCCAACTTCCGCAAAAAGGCTTGTCGCATATCGTCAACGCTGGTAGGATGCGCTCGCTTCAATACAAGGAACCCGTAAAAGTTACCCCAGAGTCGATGACATGGGTGATGACGGGTGTCCCTCGCTCCTTTTCCTATTCTGAGGGATGTCTTACCTGGGGCGAAGATGGACTCCTGAGGCGACTGGAACTCAACGTTTTCCAGCGTTCAATTCTCTTCTCGCATTTCTGCGATGATTTTTTGGACCCCAATTCAATGGGTTCGAAGCTTCGTCGATTGAAGCAAGTAGTGTCTCCCGCCTGCCGGAAGACTTCGCGAGTAGCTATCAATTATGCAGGCCCAGCAGCAGTGCACAAGCCTCATTGTGACAACCTACTTGACTGTAAACCGAGGAATCAAAGCTCCTCTTAGATCTTCAACTTTCACTTAAGGAGAACAGCAATGGCAATTTTGACCTCAGAGCCCGGAGAGGGCAATAAAGTTAGCATTTACGATGTCCCAGACGACGTGCTCGCGAAGTATGCGATTACTGGCGAAAAAGCAGCCGGGATGTTTCCGGAAAGCAAAAAGGCCTCGGGCGACGAAATTCCGAAGAGTGGCGCTGCCATGAGTCCAACTCGAGTGGACAATGCGGGGAGCCTCGCTGAAGTTCAAGCCTACAACGATGTCTGCGTTTGTCGTCAACTTCTTTGTAATGCCTACGGATGCTGGTGGCATTACTACTATTGCTACTGCTAAAAGCAGACGACACGCACCGAGTCAAAACACTTGCAAGCAGGAAATCCCTAAATCAACAGCTAAAGTGGACTCGGACTTTCTAAACGCACTTCACAGCAGCAACGGGTAAGAAATCAGTTTCTCACTCGTGCTGCTGTGTCGTCGTTCACACTAACATCTCAAACCCTGGCTTCTCCACCCTCCGATCGGAAGGAAACAACCCATGTCCAAGCCTCCCGCTTCCGGCACACCCCTCCCGGGAATGCCGGTCGAGAAAGCTCCCGGTGAGCCTGTCCGAATACCAGAAGGTCAACTTCCTCCTGGCGCCGACCTTCCCGGAGCAATTCCGCTCGGACCAGAAGGTCTGCCAGGTAAGTTTCCGGGTGGTGGCAAGATCCGTATGAAAGAAATTCC
The DNA here is from genome assembly GCA_041750995.1 of Pyrinomonadaceae bacterium. Taxonomy (GTDB): domain Bacteria; phylum Acidobacteriota; class Blastocatellia; order Pyrinomonadales; family Pyrinomonadaceae; genus PSRF01. Next base: position 64,567 of record JBGSYG010000069.1, read on the forward strand.
TCAGATGGATGCGAAGCCTTATCTCAAACGCGCCCTCAAACTTCTCGGTGAACACAAATCGTATGTCGCGCTGTCGCTCTTGTTTTCGCTTGTTATGTTTCTGCTTCCGTTTCTTGCAGCGGCGGCCTTCGGTCCTCTGATCAAGCTGTTTGGCGACGCGGCAGCCACCGGTGACTGGAATAACGCTTGGACGATGACAACCTCCTTTGTTGATAAGCCAGCGAATGAACAAGGGAGCTCATTCTCAATTCCATTTATTGGCGACTGGCTGGCCACTCCGTTGACGTTCACGACAATTTTCATAATCTGGACTTTCGCCATCGTCTTTCGAAACGTTCTTGATATTGTGCGCGCCTGGATAGATGCAAATCTGCAGCAACGACTACTGGTTGGATTCCGACAGAGACTCTACGAACACATTCAGTCTCTTTCGCTTGATTTTTTTAGTGGGGGACAGACCGGTGCGTTGATGCAGAGAGTGCTTTCAGAAACCAGTTCAGTGCAAAGACTGTTGACCGAAGTGATATTGACTCCGTTGGTTGATGCGGTTGTTCTGGTAATCGTTGTTGCCTACTTGTTGACACTGAGTTGGCAGATGACACTAGTTTTATTCATCACTGCCCCGCTCACTGTGCTCATGTTCAAATTTACAAGCGCAAAACTGCAAGAGGGTGCTCTTGGTATGAACTTGAGCGCTCGCGAACTGGGGTCGGAGCTGGAAGAGACCATCAACGGCATTTCAGATATTCAGGTCTTTAATGCGCAGCCAAAACGCAACGCTCGATTTTGGGAAGCGTCAAAGAAAGCGGCCAAGAGTTCCGCGGCAACCACGGCCTGGATGAGTCTGAGTAACAGTGGCGCCCAGATATTCATTTCACTCACAACTGCGGCAATTCTTCTGTTTGCCATTCTACTTGGTCAAAAATGGGGACTGACGTTTGCGAGCGCATTGGTGTTTATGCAGATGGCGCCCAATCTGTTTACGCCCGTACAGAGACTGATCAGTTCCTACACAATGTACCAGTCGTTGGTTCCGGGTATCGTCTCGACCTATGAATTGTTCGATACAAAACCGACTGTTATTGAGCAGCCTGGGGCCATAGCTTTAGGTGAGGTTCATGGTGATATCCGTTTTGAGAACGTTGTCTTCGGCTACTCGCCAACACAAAGAGTTTTGAATGGCGTGTCGTTTGATATCAAAGAAGGTGAGACTGTCGCGTTCGTCGGACCGATTGGTTGCGGCAAGTCAACTATCATGAATTTGATCCTGCGTTTCCTTGACCCACAGGGAGGACGCATTCTGCTCGAGAACAAAGACATCTCAGCCGTAACTCTTAATTCCCTGCGCGAACAGGTTTCCAAACTATCGCAGTTTCCATTTTTCCTAAAAGACACGATTAGCGAGAACATCCGCTTGGGTAAGAGCCATGCGACGAACACGGAAATTGAAGAGGCTTGCAAGCTCGCTCACATTCACGACGTCATCGTGGATCCGCAAAGAATGCCCAAAGGCTACGACACGGTAGTTGACGTTCAAGTTCCATCCGGTGGTCAAAAGCGATTGATAGCGCTCGCGCGTTGTCTATTGCGAAAGCCCGAAGTTCTGCTGCTTGACGAACCGACTGAGAATCTTGACGCCGATCAGCGCAATCGTTTGATCCAGGTGATTCGTGAGTACGCGAAAGACAGGACCTGCCTGGTTATCAGTCACGATCTCAACTTCGTCGCGGCGGTTTCCGATCGGATTATCGTGGTGGATAAAGGCCTTATTGCAGATGAGGGAACGCATGCCGAGTTGATCGAGCGAGAAGGTCTCTACAAAACCCTCTACCAATTGAAGAACGTTGATCCCTCATTATTGCGAACCCGCGGAGGAGACGGAGACAATAAAAAGGGTCTCCCGGGCGGTCCCGTAGCTGGCATGGGAATGCCCGGAGGCGGCATGCCCGGCATGCCCGGAGGAGTGATGCCCGGTGGAATCTAATCGCTTTGCCACGTGTCGGCCCGACGAGGTGGTGTCAGTTTCCTAACAAGGTCGCCGGTAAAAACTTGCTCCATGGAGTATCTCATGTTGGGATTGCGCTTAAGCAGGTGACGTAGTTCGGCTTTCGGCCAGGATAGGTAACGGGTCGGTCGGATGACGCGTACTGTTGCACTGGCGACGCCTTCGTTAACAAAGCTCATTTCCCCGATAAGGTTCCCGTCTGTCAGTTGCGCGATCTGCTGCCCTGCGGCTTCTACAGCTAACAAGCCGTTATAAATGAGAAGAATGTTGTCGAGACGCTGTTTTTCAACGGCTAAGAGTTGTCCCTTCGTTGCGTCCTTCCATTCACCCACTCGCAACAGTTTCATGAATTCGAACGGAGCAAAGTTCTTGAAGAGTGTTTGGTACAGTTCGCGCTCTTCTTCTGTGAAATTCACGCCTCTCCGTTCTCTAAGAATGAGGGCGATTTGCACCACATTAATGGCGATAAATATTAGATTCCAATTGATGACTGCCCAAAGTGGCGTGGACGCAACAAAGTAGTTGAAGATGATTCCAGCTATGCATGCAAGAATCGTAAGAGCTCGCAACCAGAGAATATCCTTGACCAGGTAAGCGAGAAGCGTCAGAACCGATGCGAGGTGGGTCGCGAAATAGACTTTATCCATAACTCATTTGTGGGGCCTCGACTCAAATACATCGTTGAGTAGCTTGGGATTACACCCGATAACCCAGATGTTTTATGCCGCCCAGCGAGCTCCTTTTTTCAAATTATAGGCAAAACCAGGTTGCGAAGAGCGTCACGAAATCAGTTACTCGCGCACGCAACTGCGATTTCAGCGAGTAATCATTGTGATCGAGAATCGATTGTCGTTGGAGCCTCAATGATTGTTAGGATCCGAGTCCTTTTTAAATAAATGGCCGGAAACTGATCTTTGTCAATATAATAGGCCAACTTTGACCGATAATCGCACTCGTCTCGTGAACACTTCGTCTGAATCGAAGTCCCTCCACAACCTAACGATCCAGGCTGTTGACCTGGACGAGGTTTATGATCGTTGCGCAGCGTCGTATCCAGGGTTCGATTTGCCTCGGTGCGATTTTAAGGAAGCCGTCGTCAAAGCGGTTGAAAAATATTTGGTTGGTTTCGCTAAAGGATGCGAGCTGCCGTCGGCTGATGAGATCCGGCACTTCACCAGCGAGCTTAAGGATCTTGATTTGTTCCTCACCCTGGCGTGCAAACGTGGTTGCGAACAAGCCTGGTGGCACTTTGACAGAACATATCGCTCGTTTATTGAACGTCTGGCTCGTCAACTTGTCGGTCGTGGGATGGATGTCAACGAAGTTATTGACTCAGTCTACGTGGATCTCTATGGAACCAAGACTGTCGCGGGCGTTCGTCAATCAAAGTTCAGGAGCTACACTGGGCGGGGCAGTTTACGTGGATGGTTGCGGACAGTCATATGCAATACAGCGGTGGATCTTTATCGCGGACGACATAATGAAGTCCCTCTAGAAGAGTGGTCGAATAGTGGTGACGAAATGCCGGAGGGGAGAGCCAGCCAGACGAGAACGGACGGAGCTGAGATTGTGATGTTGGAGAATGTTACGCGTGAACGATATCTCTCGATGACCGTAGCTGCTCTGGATCAGTCCCTGGCAACGCTTGATGGTCACGAGACGTTATTGCTCCTTTATTATCATGTAGAGGGTTTAAAACTCCGTGAGATCGCGCGGATGGCTGATGTGCCATCCTCTTCAATTCGTAGCTGGTTCCAGCGAAGGGCGAACCGGCAAGGTAATTCAAGCGCGCGGGTACACGAATCGACGGTGATGCGTTGGTTGGAGAAAGTATATAAAAACGTCTCGGAACGTTTTCGAGCCGAGTTGAAGAGCAAGTATGGTCTGAGCCCGGCAGAAATCGAAATCTGTCTGGAAATCGCCGCCGAAGATTGTGGATATGAAGTAAACCTTAATCTCGATAAGACCGAGCAAGGGCTTCGATCAAGCTGAAGCAGCTTTGTAGACAAAACAGTGAAGCGACAAAGCACAAAACAGGAGACAGAGGCCATTCGGTTAATGATCCATCAGCGACTGAAAACCACCACACAACTGAAAGGCCTCGAGGATCATCCTGATGAGGATACGATTTGCGCGTTTATTGAGGGTCGGCTCGCGGAGGCAGGATCGTCACAGATGGTTTCGCATTTGATCGCTTGCGGATCGTGTCGGCGAATTACAGCTCAAGCCACTCGTCTCGATTCTCAGATCAACTCCGAATACAATGCACCATTGGAAGAAGCCGAAGCCGAGCCTGGTCGACTGCGCTCAATACTTGAGGGCCTCGCAGCCCGCGTGCTGCCGGTCGCGGAAGAAGACGTCGTTTTCGCTTATCAGAATCCACCGGGACAAGATGATGCAATCACAGAGACAGCCGACGAAGAAGCGAAATCAGATTCAGCCAACGACGTAAAAGAAAGAGAATCAATCTAGCCGCGCGCGCGCACACGACCTGATGGGACCTCGACTTTTCCTCCAACTCCTTTTCGTGACACTCGTCATTGGTGTCGCAGCAAATCTTCCCGCTGCCCGTCACGAAGCGAAGTCAAGTCATGCGTCGAGCCAAACCGGCGTCTGCCGCATCTCTTTCCCGCTCCCGAATCCAAGCGATATGGGGGTCGCAAAGTACGACACGCTTTTGCGCGATTTTTTGCTACAAGGCTGCTACAAGGGCTGGGTAGCTGACTCGCAGATTCGTAATAGCGGTCCTTTTATCAATGGCAAATCGTGGGGTACTCACAACTCAGTAAAGATCTACTATTCACCTGAAAGCTGGAACTGGCTCAAAGCTCGCAATCGCGAAGGAGACATGCCAGATGGCGCGATGATCGTCAAGGAGATGTTTCCTTCGCCGGCACAACAGGATGCGAAGCTTACCAGTTGGACCATCATGGTTAAGGACCAGAAAGGATCATTCGATGGTTGGTACTGGTCTTATCAAAGCTTGAAGCCGGGGGCTCCTAACACTGACATTGACTATCCGGATTCAGGCTTTGCTCTTTATTGCCTCAGATGTCACGCGTCAGCCGAGAAGGAATCGACTTTCCTCAGCCTGAAGAACGTCGAAGGCGATCCAATCTCCTTTTACATTCTGGCGCCGACTATTCTCCCTCAACCCCTACCGAACCAGGATTTTCATGAGAGGGTTTCTACCACGCGACAAATCATTGGCGGTCCGTTTCCGCTGGCGCGAAAAACGCCCGATTTGAATTTCCTAAAATTGTTGGAAGGACCGGAAGTTAAAGAGTCAGAAGTAAAACGATTTCCAGGCGAGTCGCTGGATCACGTGTTCCCGGGTCCACGCGGAACTGAAGGATTCGTTACGTCCAGTCAGTGTATCGGGTGTCACTCGGCGTCAAGGGAAAACATGGCTTTCCTTTTCGAAGATGACAAGGTGAAACCGGTCAACCTTTCTCCTTACACAGAATGGCGGGCGTCGATGATGGGATTGGCGGGGCGCGATCCCATCTTTCACGCGCAGCTTGAGTCGGAAAAAACGCTGTACCCTTCGCAAGCGGGTTTTCTTGATAACACCTGCTACCGGTGTCACGGCGTAATGGGCCAGCGTCAGATCGAATTGGACAAAAATCAGCCGTTCAAGCATTCCATGGTCTACGCCAAACCGGATGAACCTGATGCCAAGTATGGCGCGCTCTCTCGCGATGGTGTCTCATGTGCTGCGTGTCATCGAATCGCGAAAGAAGGATTGGGAACGGCTGAGACTTTCACCGGGAGGTTCAAACTCGATCCTGCTGACGTAGTGAACGGACCGTATGAAGACGTAATCACCCTACCAATGAAGCACGCGCTGAACGTTACTCCGCGTTACGGCGAACAGATAAAGTCATCCGCGGTCTGCGGTAGTTGTCACACTGTGTTACTGCCAGTTTTCGACACTAAGGGAATTCCCGTACGCGATCGAAATGGTAAGCCTAAGGAGTTTTACGAACAGACGACATATCCCGAATGGCAAAACAGTATCTACCAAAACGAGCGCGAGCCCTTTGATCGAAGAACAGCGAAGACCTGCCAGGACTGTCACATGCCGAAAACGTTTCTCGACAAGAAGCTTACGTTTCGGATCGCGAACATCGAAGATAACAACTATCCCTACACCGAAGGACGCGCACGCGATAAAGACATCACGGTAAAAGTACGCGACGAGTATGCGAGACATTCGTTAGTTGGCATCAACCAGTTTGGCATCATGATGTTCCAACAATTCCCAAACATACTCGGCATCCGCACGGCTGATTACATGTACGACAAAGCTATTCCCGGGCTGCTAACGGCCCTGAAGTCGAGCGATGATCTGGCGCGCAACGAGACCGCCAAGGTAGAAGTAGCTTCTGTCAAACGAACTAATGATTATCTTGAGGCTTCAGTCCGCGTCGAGAACCTTGCGGGACACAGTCTGCCTTCAGGCGTGGCTTTTCGCCGCGCGTTCTTAGCTCTGGAGGCTGTCGATGCGAATGGAAAGGTACTCTGGGCCTCGGGACGCACAAACAGCTCGGGAGCAATTGTTAAAGGGTTAAGCGATGAGGTGCTGGCCACCGAATTCTTTTTTGATCCGGTAACGCGCAAACAAGTCTTCCAGCCACATCACTCAGTGATAACCGACGAGACTCAAGTTCAAATCTACGAAGAACTCATAGTCAATACTGAAGGCAAGATTACTACTAGTTTTGTGGGCCTTGATCACCCAGTCAAAAACAACCGGCTGTTACCAAAGGGATGGCGAGTCGATGGACCATTTGCAAACGTCACCGGTCCGCATGGCGGGGCTGAAAAGGATGCGGAATATATCAACAAGGCGGGCTCCAGTGGCGCCGATACGATTACCTATCGCATCGCATTAAATGAAGAGACCCGAGATGCAGTTGCCGTGATCGCGGTCCTTTACTACCAGTCGATTCCGCCTTACTACCTCAAAGAACGCTTTGCGATCGGCAAGGGACCGGAAACAAAACGGCTTGCATATATAACTAGCCACCTCTCGATTGAGCAGACTCCGCTTGAGAATTGGAAACTGGCTCTGGCTTGTGCGGCGCGGGGGGTCAACGATGCCGCGAGTGTCGCCTGTCAGCGCTAAAATGGTGATGTTTGATGAAATCGTCTTGGATCAATCTCAGTAACTCACAGATACAAACGAACCTTGTCGCCCGGTCAATTTAGCTGGTACGCTTTGCCGCCTTCTGAGGAGAAGGCAATACTCAGTACGTGCTGTCAGGAGCTCAAACATGAGTGAAGAATACGCTGCCATTGTCGCGGCTCTACCTCTATTCAAGGGTTACACAATAGATGGTGCCCAAAGAATAGTAAGAGCAGGCAAAATCAACGCAGTCGCAAAGGGAGAAGTGCTTTTTATAGAAGGCGACCCACCCGAGTTTGTACTCCTGGTCCTGAAAGGCACTTTGCAGGTCTACGTCGAGCGTCACGGCAAAAATATGGTACTAACCGATGCAGGGCCAAGCACGATCCTCGGTGAACTATCTGTCCTTTGCGGCATACCGCGCTCGGCTTCAGTGCAAGTAATCGAAGATTCGATTGTGCTTCAATGGCCGGCCTCAGAGTTTCGCGGACTGCTCGTCAAGGATGTCTCGCTGTCGCAGCGGATCTTTCGCAAGTCGTTACGCACTCTGCTCGATAAAGAAAAGAGTCTGATCGAGTCGTTAACAGATAAAGATGAAGTGAAGAAGAGTGAGCAGACAGCGTAACTCGGGTCCGAGTTCTAACTCGGATCGGGCCTTGGGTTCTGATTCGCAAAATTGGAGATAATCTAAATGAAAGATTCCTCGAGAGCCCTACTCGGCGGCATCTTCATTATCTGTCTGGTTTTAGGAGTCTGCCTGGTTGCTGACGCAAGGGTCACGCAGGAGAAATATTCTACGTATAGTAACGCACGGTTTTCCTATGTCATCTCTTATCCGGCCGGTCTCCTAACCCCGCAGGGTGAATCTGATAACGGTGATGGGCAGAAGTTCCTTTCAAGGGACGGACAGGTAGAGATGATCGTATATGGTAGCGAGAACGCTTCCGAACAAAGTTTGCGTGACCTCTACAACAGCCAGTTGCGAGGCGAAGGCAATGCTCAGTCAAAAAGGCAGGTAACGTACAAGGTATTGCGTGGCAACTGGTTCGTCGTTTCCGGTTACGAAGGCGATCGAGTCTACTACCAAAGACGATTTTCAGCGGCGGGGTATTCAAGACCTTCAGGATAGAGTACGACAAGTCGCGCGCGGACGTTTTCGATAATGTGACTAAAAGAGTTGCGGCTTCGTTCAGGTGATAAGCGACTATTAATGAACAAGTTTATGTTTCCATTTTTTTGGCGAGCCGCTACAGAGCAGCGTTAATTGCTCTTTTAGTGTTAGCAAACACGAACAACTAAATTCCCTTGCAATCAGTAGGAGATCCTCATATGAGCAACAAAGAGTTCGCAAGAAAATTGCCTGTAAAATCCAGGATGGTGAGCATTGGCTGCATTTTGTTAGTGGCAATAGCCGTCGTTACTGTGCAGCCGAGAGCATCGACCGCGCCGGAGGTTAGCCAAGTCGAGATGCGATGCGGTTGGTTTAGCAATCCTACTCCCGCGAACGCCTCGCTTTACGACAGTGACGACGAGTGGATCATCGGCGTGCAGGGCGGGTATCAGGCTGAAGGCGAGTGGCCGTCCTTCGGGCGCGGGCAGTGGATTAAGACGAACGTAAACTACGGCTACGGATGCGCTTGCATGCGGGTCCGGGTCAACCACGAATCTCATGAAGTGATAAAGATCGAGAGTGCTCGCGCTCGTCCACTGTCGGCTTGTCGCAGTGATCGTAAGTTAAGACGCTGGGGATTTAAGTGAGAAGCATGAGGGACTCAAGTTCGTTTGATCAAACGCGGGCACCCCGAAGGTACGCGCACCTTTTGGGCCTAATGCCGTGGTCCAGTTAAATCTCGGTTCAATATGTCCGAAGCATTGACGCTAATGCAGAATACTGGACCAAGAAAAACTATGAAACGGCGTCAAATCAATTCGAATAGCAAATCGTCCGCAGACAAAATTACCCCCGTGAGACGTTTCGTGCCGAACACCCTCGCGCGCTGCTTTTGGTTTCCGAAAGGCTCAGCGGTCAAGCTGCTCATGGTCGGACTGTTGCTGGGCATTTGCCATTCATCCGCGGAAACTTATATCTGCCTGGCCCAAAAAACCGATACTGCCAAGTCACTTCCAGAGCCGACAGATGCCGCGGTGCGTGACCGCGAGCGAAAGGCGTTGATTGAGTTCTACGGGGCGCTCGGCGGGCATGACTGGATTGAGCGTGACTTCTGGGGGAGCGACCGGCCGGTTGGCGAGTGGCACGGCGTGACAACTGACGCAGATGGCTACGTCGTCCAATTAACGATTTATGACAACAACTTGACCGGGCCGGTGTCAGCCGCGATTTGCCGGTTAGAGCGCCTACATACATTGCACCTGTCATTCAACAAAATCTCCGGCGCGCTGCCGGATAAACTTGGCGAATGCCGCGCGCTCAAAAACTTATGGGTGAAAGGTAACAAGATCACCGGACGACTTCCCGACTCGATCGCCGTACTTCCCGAGCTTGAGTACCTCGATCTGCACGCCAACGATATGTCGGGGCCGTTGCCCACGGTCTGGAACACGCCGAAGCTGAAGATAGTCAGGGCCGAAGATAACCGCATCTCGGGCGCGTTGCCCGCGCAGATGTTCCGCCAACCAATCCTTGAAGAAATCTTCATTCACAACAACGAACTTAGTGGAACGATTCCGACTCCGCTCGGTCCATCTCTCCGGGCCGTGCTATTGGCCAAGAACAAACTAACGGGGCCCGTGCCGGAAGAATTCGGCCAACTCAAGAAGCTGACAGACCTCCGTTTGAACGGAAACCAACTCACTGGAACGATACCCGCCAGTCTCTTGGGCGCTGAGTCACTCCAAGTCCTGCGCCTTGATTACAATCGGCTGACCGGCACGATCCCTGTCGGCCTCGCCAAGCGCGTGATGGTCTTTGATGCTTCAAACAATCCTGGATTGGAGCCAACTCGGTAACAGAGCGCGACCCAGGATTATGCAGATACGATAAAATCCGCAACAAATACCAGGCTGCACTGTTCCGTTTTTACAACTACGAAACTAGAGATTACGGCTTAGAGGTTGTCTGTCAGTAGTGGGCCACTTGGAAAAAGTGGCTCGTTAGAGTTGTGTTTGTAACTGGGTCGAGGGATGAGTGTTATTGGTGGAGCAGAGCGTTGAAGTTCAGGAGACTTTTACCGGGTTCACCCTCAGCGCCTACGCGATCTCGTTCCTCAGCGACGACATCCTTCGCCTGCGGTTCGTATCGATCGACGGCCAGCTCCGCAAGCTGGCAGTAGTCATCAAGATGCGTCGAAGCGCCCACAGCATTGACATGCGCGAATTCGAGATCACCTCAGAAGGCTTTGTCGTCGGCAATCGACTAAGGGGCTATCGCGGCCTGACCACCGGCGTTCCCGGGCCTTGGAACGCTGAGCCGGCAGATATCCATGATCTCGCGCAGGACGCGGAAAGCGATTAGCAGGTGTCTTATGCGTGAGAATTCGAGTTCGGTCACAGAAGAGCAGGCTTTCGATCCTGTGAACCTCAGCCGGTACTTTTCCGAACTCTCACCGCAGCCCATGGTCGTGGCTGAGGGCGCGACGCACGTCGTGCGCCACCTGAATGCCGCGTTCTCGCGCCTGGTTGGCAAGGAGGCATCAGAACTGATTGGTCGTCCCTTCGCCGAGGCCGTGCCGGAAGGGGAGCAGAATGGCTGCATTTCGCTCTGCGATCGTGTGTATCGCACGGGAACACCAGAGATCCTGGTCGAGCAAGAGCACTCCCGTACGCCACCTCTTTACTGGTCCTACTCGGTGTGGGCCATACTCGGTGCAAACGAACGCCCGGTGGGGGTCATACTCCAGGTGACCGATGCGACAGAGGTGGCGACCTTCCGAAGACAAGTGATGACTATGAACGAACAGCTCCTGCTGTCTGGAACCCGGCAACATGAACTCACGGAAACCGCGGAGAAAGCAAATCAGATCAAAGATGAATTTCTCGCGACGCTCTCGCATGAACTACGCACCCCGTTAACAGCGATAGTCGGCTGGTCGCAGATGTTAGGGAACTCCAAACTCGACCCGGTGACTTCCTTACGCGCCATTGAAGTCATCCGTCGTAATGCACGGGTTCAAGTGCAGATGGTTGACGATCTGCTCGATGTCTCACGCATCATCACCGGAAAGTTGCGCCTGAGTGTGGAACTCATTGACCTCGGGGCCATTATCATCGCGTCGGTTGAGGGCTTGCGTCCGGCGGCAGCGGCCAAGGAGATACGCTTACAGCTGCAACTCGATTCTCCGGCATGGCAGATCTCGGGCGATCCCGACCGGCTGCAACAGGTGGCGTGGAATCTCATCTCGAACGCCATCAAGTTCACGCCGAAAGGCGGAACCGTGATTATTCGGCTGGAGCGCGTAGAATCATTCGTTGAAGTTACAGTCAGTGACACAGGCCTCGGCATCGCCCCGGGATTTCTGCCGCACGTCTTCGACCGTTTCCGGCAAAGCGATGGGACGACCACCCGAGCGTACGGCGGGCTAGGTTTAGGTTTATCGATTGTCCGACAATTAGTCGAATTGCATGGTGGGACCGTGCGAGTTAACAGCGAGGGTGAGGGTCGTGGCTCGACCTTCACCGTGAGTCTGCCGTTGATGGCGGCGCGGAGTGCAGGAAGTGACACGCAAGGCGCACAACCGCCGGAGTTTATTCTGCCGGAGCTCGATTGCCCCCCAGAACTTCATGGTTTACGTGTGCTTGTAGTTGACGACGAAGCGGACACCTGCGAGTTGCTGCAAGTCATACTCGAAGGCTGCGGAGCGCAGGTGAAAACGGCAAATACCGCAGCCGCCGCACTGGCAGCGGTAGCGGACGAAACGTTCGACGTCTTAATCTGCGACATCGGGATGCCGGAGGAAGATGGGTATTCCCTGATTGCTAAAGTGCGCGCTCTTGGCAAGGAGCGAGGCGGCAAGGTTCCGGCCGCGGCTGCACTGACAGCTTACGCGGGCGAAGAAGATCGTATCCGGGTGCTTCGGTCCGGTTTCCAGATACATGTGCCGAAGCCGATTAGCCCGAGCGAGTTGGTCGCTGTTGTCGCCAACCTCGCCGGGCGCACGGATCAGCAAGGGCATCTTTCGGAACTAACTAACCCCGCGCTCTAGGATCTAATGTCAAACGATCCAACGATCCAGACAGATGGCATGGCTAAACTGCAACACGTATTAGGTGTTGAGAAGCGCTCGTGTTGAAAGATCGCGACCGCCTTTACGCATCATCCAAAGCGTCTGGCCCAAACGGCCGGGAGGCTGAACCCGATGCGAAAACCGGCAGGAGCGAAGGGGGATTGAGTCCTTCGATCTCGCTCCCTAAAGGCGGCGGTGCAATAAGGGGGATTGGCGAGAAGTTCGCTGCGAACCCCGTAACTGGAACCGGCACGATGACCATTCCCCTGGCAACCAGCCCAGGGCGAAATGGCTTTGGTCCTCAGCTGAGCCTCTCTTACGATTCCGGATCAGGCAACGGCGTTTTCGGCTTCGGCTGGAGCCTTTCGCTGCCGGCAATTACCCGCAAAACAGATAAGGGCCTACCGCAATACCTCGATGCCGATGAGTCAGATGTTTTCATGCTGTCGGGCGCAGAAGACTTGGTGCCTTTGCTCGTTGAAACATCTGCCGGTTGGGAACGGGAAACTTTGCCCACCCGTAATATCGATGGCCAAGACTACCAGATTCGTCGCTACCGTCCGCGCATTGAAGGGCTTTTTTCTCGCATCGAACGTTGGACCAGTCTGCAAACCGATGAAATCCACTGGCGCGCAACTAGTCGCGATAACATAACCACACTCTACGGCAAGGACGACAATTCCAGAATCTTCGCTCCAGCCGATGCGAACACCGGACAACCGAAACGCATATTCAGTTGGCTCATCTGCCAGAGTTATGACGACAAAGGCAACGCTGTCGTCTATGAATACGTTTTGGAGAATGACCAGAACATCGATCGCGGCGAGGTTAACGAACGCAACCGCGCACGCACCGCTAACCACTATCTGAGGAGCATCAAATATGGCAACCGGGTTTCTCGCCTGGTCCAGCCGGATCTTAACCTCGCAGAGTGGATGTTCGAGGTAGTATTTGACTACAACGAGGGCCGGTACGAAGAACTTCCATTGAACCCCGCGCTGTCAGCAGCCGAACAACATCGCCTTGTCCGGGCCTCGTTGACGCCGATAACCCCGTGGCCACGGCGTCCCGATCCGTTTTCAGCGCACCGCTCGGGATTTGAAGTTCGTACCTACCGCCGCTGTCACCGCGTTCTGATGTTCCATCGCTTTGCGGAACTCGGCGCAGAGGCGTGTCTGGTTCGGGCCACGGAGTTCGAGTATTCAGACCTCGATTACTCGCTTCCTACAACCATCGAGCAGGAGCTCGCGCACCAGGGCAGCACGCGGTTCGCTTCTTTCATTCAGGGGGTTACCCAATTCGGATTTGTTCGCGACGCCGCCCGGCCGGTTCTGGCAATCAATGGCGTCAACTTCGTCACCTACCTTAAGAAATCATTGCCGACTCTCGAGTTCGAATACAGCAAGGGCAAGATTCAGGACGAGATCCGGGAACTGGACGCCAGTAGCGTGGAAAATCTGCCTGTTGGTTTGGACGGCACTTCGTACCAGTGGGTGGATCTCGATGGCGAGGGCGTAACGGGGATATTGACCGAGCAGGCCGACGCCTGGTTCTACAAACCCAACCTCGGCGAGGGCAGATTCGGGCCGATTGAAGTCGTCGTTCCGAAACCGTCGCTTGCTGATCTGAACGGCGGACGACAACAGCTGCTCGACCTGGCAGGGGACGGACAAATGGATCTGGTAGTGTTTTCCGGCCCGAGTCCAGGTTTCTACGAGCGAACTGAAGGTGAAGATTGGAAACAGTTCGGGGCGTTCTCGAAGCTGCCCAGTATTCCGTGGGAGGAACCGAATCTGCGGTTCGTGGACTTAAACGGCGATGGGCACGCAGATATTCTGATCACAGAGAATGAAGTGTTTACCTGGTACCCCTCGCTGGCGGAGGAAGGGTTTGATACAGCGCGATCTGTCCGCAAGTCTTTTGATGAGGAGAAAGGTCCGCGCCTCGTGCTGACGGGTGACACCCAATCCATCTACCTTGCCGACATGTGCGGCGATGGCTTGACCGACCTGTTGCGCATTCGAAACGGCGAGGTGTGTTACTGGCCCAACCTGGGTCATGGCCGTTTCGGCGCCAAAGTCTCGATGGACAACGCGCCGTGGTTCGACAACCCTGACCAGTTCGAACATCAGCGGATTCGCCTGGCCGATATCGACGGTTCGGGCACCAACGATATCATTTACCTGGACCGCGACGGCGTGCGGCTTTACTTCAATCAGTCCGGCAACCGCTGGAGCGAGCCGCGTCACCTCCGCCAATTTCCGCGCGTCGACAACCTTTCCGCGGTGATGGCTGCTGACCTGCTCGGCAACGGCACTGCTTGTTTAGTTTGGTCATCGCCGCTCCCGGCTGACGTTGGCCGGCCGTTGCGTTACATCGACCTGATGGGCGGACAGAAGCCTCATCTGCTGATTAAGTCGGTCAACAACCTCGGCGCCGAAACACATGTCCAGTACGCGGCTTCGACAGAGTTCTACCTCGCCGACAAACTTGCCGGGAAACCGTGGTTCACGAAGGTCCCGTTTCCCGTCCATGTGGTAGAGCGCACCGAAACGTACGACCGCATCAGCGGTAACCGCTTCGTTACTCGCTCTGCTTACCATCACGGTTACTTCGATGGAGTTGAACGAGAGTTCCGCGGCTTCGGCATGGTGGAGCAATGGGATACAGAGGAGTTCGCCGCGCTCAATGCAGGTCAACAGTTTCCTCCGGGGTCGAATGTAGAGGAATCTTCCCATGTGCCGCCGGTCCTCACCCGCACGTGGTTTCATACCGGCGCATACCTTGGCCGCGATCATGTTTCCAACTTCTTTGCCGGGCTCTTGGAAGGCGACGCTGGAGAGTATTACCGTGCGCCGGGGCTGAATGACGAACAAGCGAGGGAACATCTCCTTGATGACACAGTGCTGCCTTCGGGGTTGACGATCGAGGAGGAGCGCGAGGCGTGTCGCGCGCTGAAAGGCTCCATGCTGCGCCAGGAAGTCTACGCTCTGGATGGTTCAGACAAAGAGCAACATCCCTACACAGTTACTGAGCAGAACTTCACCCTCCGGAGGTTACAGCCGAAGAAAGGGAATCGGCACGCGGTCTTCTTCACGCATGCGCGCGAATCAATCAACTACAACTACGAGCGAAATCCCGCGGATCCCCGCATGGCCCACGCGCTGACGCTCGAAGTTGACAGATTTGGCAATGTGTTGAAATCAGCCTCCATCGGTTACGGTCGACGCGAGCCGGACATGACCCTCTCACCAGTAGATCGGGCCATACAGGCACAGACGCTCATTACTTACACAGAGAACGGCGTCACCAACTCAATTGAAGCCATAGACGATTACCGAACGCCACTACCCTATGAGAACACGACCTATGAGTTGACCGGCCTAACCCTGTCGTCGGGTCAAAGCCGTTTCACCCTCGACGAGATGCTGACTGCCGGAATGGAC